>NZ_JBDKWC010000002.1:0-458782 GCF_039749035.1 Flavobacterium olei | reverse complement strand
ATGTTGGTCTACTAGGACTCGAACCTAGAAAGACTGCACCAAAAACAGTTGTGTTACCATTACACCATAGACCAGCAGTGCTGTTAAGCGGGTGCAAAATTAAAACTTTATTTAATTTATGCAAATTTTAAATAGATTTTTTTTGCATAAAAAAAGCCTCTCATTTCTGAGAGGCTTTATGTTGGTCTACTAGGACTCGAACCTAGAAAGACTGCACCAAAAACAGTTGTGTTACCATTACACCATAGACCAGCAATGCTGTTAAGCGAGTGCAAATTTAAGGCTTTATTTAGTTTACACAAACTTTTTGATCAAAAAAAATGATTTTTTTTTGGTTTTTTGATTTTAAAACTCCCGTTAATAAGCAAAGAGTCTCATATACAATATATTACTTTGAAAAGATAGTTTTGCAGAATTTTATGTTAATGCTCGTTTCTTTAAATAAAAAAACATTTTCTTTGTAGGATAGTAAATATTCAATTTTTTAACACCTAAATATGGCACAATTCAATTTCAATAAATGGAATACAATTATTGGTTGGTTTGCATTTGCAATCGCTTTAATCACTTACACTTTAACTGTTGAACCTACAATGAGCTTTTGGGATTGCGGAGAGTATATTGCTACCGCAGCAAAACTGGAAGTAGGTCACCCACCGGGAGCTCCTCTTTACCAAATGATGGGTGCTTTCTTCGCTATGTTTGCGACAGATGCGCAACACGTAGCGCTGATGGTTAATATGATGTCTGTTTTCTCTAGTGCATTTACCATATTATTTATGTTCTGGTCATCGTCTATGATCCTAAAAAAGATTGTAGCCCGTTTTGCAGAGATTGACCAAAACAATTCTATTGTTATTTTAGGAGGTTCTTTTGTAGGAGCTCTGGCTTACACTTTTTCAGACAGTTTTTGGTTTAATGCTGTTGAAGCCGAAGTTTATGCAATGGCTTCCTTATTAATTGCATTGCTTTTCTGGCTTGGTCTGCGTTGGGAACAGGATATGGACCAACCTAAAGGAAACAAATGGCTTTTAATTATTTCTTTGGTAGTTGGTCTTTCGTTTGGAGTTCACTTCATGGCACTTTTGACCATTCCTTCCATCGGGTTTTTATATTATTTTAAACACTACGAAAAAGTTACCATAAAGAACTTTATTATTGCCAACGTAGTGGTTATCGGAATCTTACTATTTATTTTTAAATTACTTCTTCCATTAACTATGGCATTTTTCGGAAAAACCGAAATCTTCATGGTAAACAGTATGGGACTTCCTTTTAACTCGGGAACTATTTTTGTGGCGTTACTATTTATTGCTTTCTTCTACTTTGGATTAAAATATACCAAACAAAAAGGATTAATATTTTACAACACTATTATATTATGTATTCTGTTCATCCTGATTGGTTTCTCAACCTGGATGATGCTTCCTGTTCGTGCAAATGCGAATACAGTTATTAACGAAAATAAACCTTCGGATGCTACTGAGGTTTTAGCCTATTATAATCGTGAACAATATGGTGTAAACCCTTTATTTTACGGTCCTCAATATACAGAAGTATTTGCGGGACTTGATGCTAAAACACCTTATCTGGACAAAAATCCAAACTACGAAAGAGATTATAAAACTGGTAAATACGTTGTTACCAATAACTATAAAAATGCTGAACAAAATTCTGATGACAATCAGAAAACAATTCTGCCGAGAATGTGGAGTACAGATACACCGCATATTCAGAATTATATCAACTTTACAAATCCTCCAAAATTCAGAATCAATCCAAATTATGATTATGATGAAGATTTGGCCAAATACGGAATTGATGCAAGTCAGTTAAGTGAAGAAGAATATAATAAAGCTACAGCGCAATTACGTAACGAAGTTGAAAAAACAGTTTCTGAATTCAGAAAAGCTTTTGCACAGAAACAAATTGACAACGAAGGCTATACAAAATTCTTAAAGAGTTACAGTGATTATTTAATTATTGAAAAACCATCTACAGCGGATAACTTTGGTTTTATGTTTGAATATCAATTCGGTTACATGTACTGGAGGTATTTGATGTGGAACTTTGTCGGACGTCAAAACGATGTACAGGGTAAATACGACAATCTGGACGGAAACTGGATCAGTGGAATCAAACCTTTAGATTCTGTTCATTTGGGTTCTCAGGATAATCTGCCTTCAGATGTTTTAAACAATAAAGGACGAAATGTATATTTTTTCCTTCCTTTTATCTTAGGTTTAATTGGTTTAATGTGGCATGCCCACAAAGACTTAAAGAGTTTTTATGTTCTTTTGGCTTTATTCTTATTTACAGGAATTGCACTAAAAATATATTTGAACGAAAGACCTTTTGAGCCTCGCGAAAGAGATTATGCACTGGTAGGTTCATTTTATGTTTTTGCGATCTGGATAGGATTTGGAGTGTATTCTTTATACGAGAGTATTCAGAAATATGTGGCACCAAAAATTGCAGGGCCAGTTATTATTGCCGGAAGTTTATTGGCTGCTCCTATTTTAATGGCCTCTCAAAACTGGGATGATCATGACAGATCAGGTAAATATACAGCTGTTGCAATGGCTAAAGCCTATTTAAGTTCTTGTGACAAGGACGCTATCTTGTTTACGATTGGAGATAATGACACCTTCCCTCTCTGGTATGCGCAGGAAATTGAGCATTTCAGGACCGATGTCAAGATTGTCAACACGAGTTTATTTATGACAGACTGGTACATCGATCAAATGAAAGCGAAATCATATGAGTCTAACCCACTTCCTATTTCTTTTACACACGATCAGTATGTGGGAGATAAATTGGATTATACAGTGTATATTCAAAAAATAGATACGCGTTGGAATATTACCGATTTTATCGATTTCATTAAAAACCCTAAATCAACTGTTGGTTTACAAAACGGACAAACCATTCATTTTTATCCAACAAATAAAATCAGGGTGAATGTTGACAAAAATGCCATCATCAAAAACAAAGTTGTCAATCCGAAATACAATGATTCTATTGTTCCTTATTTAGACATCGATATAAAAGGAGGCGCTTTATACAAAAACCGTTTAATGATGCTCGACATTCTGGCTAATAACAATTGGAAAAGACCTATTTATTTTAGTGGCGGAGCTTTTGACGATGAAGATTATTTATGGCTGAAAGATTATTTGCAGCTGGACGGAATGGTGTACAAATTGGTTCCTGTAAAAACAACGTCAAGCAAAGACGGAGGACCATTAGACATGGGACAGATCGATGCTGATAAAATGTATGACATTGTTATGAAATGGGATTGGGGTAACAGTGACAGCGAAAAAATCTATCATGACCCTGAAACCAGAAGAAACAGTATTACATACCGCACTAATCTTTCGAGATTAATGGATCAGCTTATCGCTGAAGGTAAAATTGACAAAGCCAAAAACGTGATTAATCTGGCTGTAACCAAATTACCTTTAGACAAATTTGGCTACTACTCTTTAGTTGAAGCTTTTGGAGATGGATATTACAGAGTTGGTGAAAAGGCGAAAGCTCAGGATCTTTTAAATAAATTAGTGCAGAAATATAAAGAAAATCTAAACTATTACAGCACATTACCACCATCTGATCAGACTGATATTGCAATGGATATTGTGACTGATATTGAACGATACAGAAGTTTGCTGCATGTAATGTTAAAAAATAAAGACAATGCTTTTTACAACCAACACAAAACAACATTTAATACTTATGTAAATATGTTTGAGCGTTTTGGACGTGAAAAAGAATAATATACGAAAATCTTAACAATTAAAAAAATGCAGCGCTGTTTGATAAATAGCGCTGCATTTTTTAATTTTACTTATAATATAAATCGATTCAGTATGAGCTTTTATTGGGTAAAAACGAATGCATTTATAAAAAAGGTGTTTTCTAAATATTGTTGGGACATCCCAAACAATGAAAAGAAAATATACCTGACTTTTGATGATGGTCCTACTCCCGAAATTACAGACTGGGTTTTATCTGAATTAAAAAAGTTTGATGCAAAAGCTACTTTTTTCTGCATCGGCAAAAACATTAAAGCCAACCTTACTTTATTTGAAAAATTAATTACCGAAGGTCATTCGATCGGAAACCACACTATGAATCATGTAAACGGTTGGAAAATCCACACGAACGATTATATCGAAAATGTAAAAAACTGCGCAGAAATTCTTGAAGAGCAGAAAAGAAATCAGAATCGTTTACTATTTCGTCCTCCTTATGGGAAAATCAAAAAAGCACAATCTAAAATTCTTAGAAAACTGGGCTATAAAATTGTAATGTGGGATGTTTTAAGTGCAGATTTTGATCAGAGTATTACTCCTGAAAAATGTCTTGAGAATGTCACAAAAAATGTAAAATCCGGAAGCGTAATTGTTTTTCATGACAGTATAAAAGCTTCACCAAATTTAAGATTTGCTTTACCGCGAACACTGCATTTTTTAAAAGAAAACGGGTATAAGTTTGATATTATCCATTAAATAACATCAGAAAAGAAGTTTTTTAGACGCTGAATTGATCCTGCACAATTCCGATAATAGTATTGGCATCCAGTTCTCCGGATTGTCTCCAGATCATTTGTCCTTCCTTATAAATCATTAATGTTGGAAGTCCTTTTATACGAAGTGCTTCTGCGAGTTCCTGATTCTTATCTACATCTATTTTGATTACTTTGGCTTTATCACCAAGCGCAGCAGCAACATCCTTAATTACAGGATGCATTGAAACTGACGATTCATTCCAATCTGTGTAAAAATCAATTAACACTGGAACCTGAGCATTTATTAGTTCTCCAAATTTTGACATAAAACCAAAAATTTAAGTTTCTTAATCTATTAATAGAAATAAATATAATACAAATTTAGCACTTTTCACGAATTAAGCGACATTAGTGCCTTTTTTTAGTTGGACAACCGTTATTTCAGGCATAATTCCAACCCTTCCAGGATAGGCATGAAAACCAAAGCCACGGTTTACATAAACGTATCTTCCGAGGTTTTCGTACAATCCTGCCCATTGTTTATAAATGTATTGTGCCAGACTCCATTTGAAATATCCGGGAATTTCAATTCCGAATTGCATACCGTGCGTGTGTCCTGAAAATGTCAGATGAAAATTTTTAGGATGCGATTTAATTTCGGCATCCCAATGGCTTGGATCGTGGCTCATTAAAATTTTAAAATCCTCTTTATGAAGATTTTCTGAAGCCTTGTTCAGATCTCCTGCTTTTTTAAAATTTACACCCCAGTTTTCTACACCAACTAAAGCGATTTTATCATCACCTTTATTAATATAAGTATTCTCATTCAGCATTAATTTAAAACCAATCTGACCATACAGCTTCTTGATTTCCTGAAAGTTTTCGTTTTTTTCTTTCTCAGAAGGCCAGGTTACATATTCTCCATAATCGTGATTTCCCAAAACAGCAAACTTTCCGTATTTATAATCCTTAATGCGATTAAAAGTTTCCAGCCATGGATGCATTTCTTTTGCGTGTGTGTTCACAATATCTCCTGTAAACAAAATCAAATCAGATTCCTGCTCATTTATCAAATCAATGGCATAATTTATTTTTTCGTGGTTATCAAAACTCCCACTGTGAACATCTGAAATCTGTGTGATTTTAAATCCGTCAAAAGCGTCGGGAAGATCAGGAAAATAGATTGTCTGTTTGAAAACCTTGAAATTATATTTCCCTTCAAAAATTCCGTAAATCAAGGACAGAAATGGAACTGCAGCCAAACCTAATGCAATCTGGCTAATAAATTTTCGCCTGTCGGGCATCATTTCTTTTCTGGGTGTGTTGTAAACAAAATAGTTGACGATACTTGCCCCTATTCTAAAAATATCTTCACCAAACATTACAAGCGTCAGAACAATTTTCGGTACATAAACCAATAACATTAATCCAGTTGTAAACATGAATTGTCTGGTTTGACCAACAGAACGATCTACCTGTGAAAAAGAATATATTATAAAAATTAAAAGCAGTGCACTTAGAACCTGATAGCTAATTAAGACCCATCTCACTTTGATTAAGGTTCGAAAAGCCTGATAAGAATAGAACTCAATAAATAAGAAAAGAGCGCATAGAATTACAAAACGAAGGATCATTTGTTATAGTTTTAAGCAAAGTAACAAAGATTGCAAATTTTATCTGTTTTTATTATAAAAAATTTAACTCTCTAAAAGTAAAAAGCTGAAAGATGACTCTTTCAGCTTTATCTACCAACCTTTAAAACTATTATTCCAAGAATAGAATTGCCTTTATTTTGCTTTTGGCGTTTCTGTTTTTGCAGTTTCTGCTTTTTTCTCTGCTTTTGCTTTTTTATGGGCTTTTTTCTCGTGTTTAGTTGCCTTAGCTTCTTTTGTTGTTGTCGCTGCTGCCGGAGTGGTTTGCGCGTTTACCATTGAGAATGTTCCTAAAACTGCTACCGCTAAAATTGCTAATTTTTTCATGACTTTAATTTTTTTGATTGTTGTTATTTCATTTTTATAAGTCAAAGATATAACTGGGAAATGAAGACAAAATGAAGATAAAGTCTTACAATAAATTTTAACTTTAAATTGGCTTTTCAAACAATAAAGTAAAGGTTGTCCCTTCATTTAAAACCGATTTCACTTTAATGACAATATGATGAAATGACGCAATACTCTGAGCAATCGCAAGTCCTAAACCCTGCCCTTCCTGGTCGGAACTAATTCTCGCAAATCTGCTGAATATTTTTTCGGTCTGCGACTCCTCCATTCCTATTCCAGAATCTTTTACAGTAATAAAATAACAGTCATCTGTAAAACCGTCTTCTATCATAATACTTCCTCCGTGCTTATTGTACTTTATGGCATTGGTCACCAAATTATAAATAAGAATATGAATTAAGGTTTTGTTTCCTTTAAAAGCAAAATTATTTGTGGTCTTATTGATAAAACTAATTTTTCTATCCTCCATACGATCCTGCAGATCTTCCTGCAAATCTGAAACTATCTCACGGAGATTTATCTCTTCATTGGCTTCATATTGATTATTATCAATTCGGGAAATCAGCAATAAATTATTTATGATTTTTTTGAGCATATCCAGCGTCTTTAACGAGCCTGCAATTTTATCGACTGCATTATCATTCAAAGATTCATTTTGCAGCAAATTTTCAAGTTTGTTTTTTAGAAGTGCAATTGGAGTTAAAAGTTCGTGCGAAACATTAGAAATAAACTGTTTTTCTTTTTTAAAAACCTCAGAAATCCTGTCCATCATTTGATTCAGAACAAAATCGAGTTCTCTAAAATCTCTGGAAACCGCTTTTATTGGCGTATGATCAAAAGCGTCCGGTTCGTTTACACGTCTTATTTTAGTATCGATAATTTTGTAGAAAGGTTTAAGAAGATATTCAATATAAAAAGTATCAGCCAAAAAAGTAATAAAGAGAATCACAACAAAAACGATGATAATAAAAAAGCGAATTACAAAAGTGAGATCATTGACTTCGCTCAGACTACTACCTATTTCCAGCTGATAATCTTCTCCCTGATAAGTAAAATGATGCTGCAGGATTCGGTATTCATTTTCTTCTCCCTCGATATTTCTTAATTCATTAGTAAAAGTTGTCTTTTTATGGCGAGGTTTTACAGGCACTCTCGACAAGACTAAAAATTCGCTGTGAAGTGTCGAAAACTCTGAAAAAGTCTCTGCAGAATCATCTTGGTTTTCAAGAAAATCATTAATCTCTTCCTGATTAAGATGCTCTATAAATTTCTTCTTTTTCTCCAGCAGCGTATTATTAATATGATTATAAACCACATTTTCTACCAGAATAGGAAGCATCAGCCATAAAATTAAAATCACCAACAATCTTGTCAGTGCATTAAATATGGCCAATTGATGTTTTATTTTCACAACGATTGATTTATTCGTTTATACGATATCCAACATTTCGAACAGTTTCAAACCAGTCAATCGGTGCATGTTTGTCTAATTTTTTTCTAAGATTCCGAACATGAACGTCAATAAAATTAGAATCTGAGTTTACTTCTAAAATATCTCCCCAAATGTGTTCTGTTAACTGAAGACGTGTAATTACGCGATTTTTATTCAAAACCAAATATTGAAAAATATCAAATTCCTTTTTGGTTAAACTTATGGGCTGCTCATTACAACTCACTTTATAGTCCTGAAGCTGAAGCACAAAATTATGAATCGAAAGATTATTTAAAGTAAAACCGTGTATCCTGCGGATAACAGCAAATAATCTGGCGCTCAATTCTGTTAATGCAAAAGGTTTAGTCAGATAATCGTCGGCACCAAGATGAAGTCCGTTAATCCGGTCATCCAGTTCGCCCCTGGCCGTTAAAACAATAACTGCCATTTTTGATTTAGTTTTTCTTACAGTTTTCAAAACCTCGAAACCATCACCGTCAGGAAGACCTAAATCTAAAAGCATTGCATCATAATCATTGCTGCTAAACTCTTCTAAGGCAGCCGCGCAAGTATGGGCAATCTTGCAAATATATCCGGTATTACACAAAAAATCATAAACTTCTGAGGCAATTTCCCGGTTGTCTTCTACAATTAAAATATTCATAAACAAATTTGTTTAGCACGACTAAAATTAGTCATTTATAAAAAACCAAATAAAGCATTATTAAAACATTAACGAAAAAAGCTGACAAATTCCTTTATCAGCTTTACCATCTTCATTCATCATAATTACTATTCCTGTTTTGTTTCCTTACAATGCTTCGAAAACAAAACAAAAACAACATTATTTTTTCATTTTTGGAGTTTCTGTTTTAGAAGCTTCGCTTTTTTCTGTTTTTGTTTTTTTATCCGTTTTGTGTTTAGGATGTTTTGTCGCTTTTACTTCTTTAGCCGGAGTTTCTTTTCCATTTTTCGCAGGAAATGCCTGAACCATTGAACTTGTTCCTAAAACTGCCACCAGTACCATCAATAAATTTCTCATGATTTCTAAGTATTTGAATTAATAATATTTTATTTTACAGATCAAAATTAGCTTCTGAAAATGAAGAAAAAATGAAGAATTGCCTTCATAAAAACATTTTAACCTGATATTAACATTATGTGTTTTTCCTATTATTTAAGTAATGCAGGTCTTTCAAAATTCTCAAAGCAAACAAAATCTTTTAGACGCACTGCTATGTGCTTCAACAAAAATGAACTGATATAACTTATATGGTTCAAATACCATTCAACAAATTAATTTCGAAAACTGCTTCGCTTTTTAAAACCCAATTGACTATTTTTACAGACTAAATTTTTTAATATGTCGACTCAAAAACGCCTTTTTCTTTTAGATGCTTACGCCTTAATATTTCGTGGTTATTATGCTTTTATAAAAAACCCGAGAATTAACTCTAAAGGAATGGATACTTCTGCCATTATGGGATTTATGAATTCTCTTTTGGATGTTATTAAAAGAGAAAAACCAGACCATCTGGCTGTTGCTTTTGATAAAGAAGGAAGCCAGGTAAGAACCGAAATGTTTGCAGATTACAAAGCAAACCGCGATGCGACTCCCGAAGCTATTAAAATTGCTATACCTTATATACAGGATTTACTTAGAGCTATGCATATTCCGATTATCGAAATCGCAGGCTGCGAAGCCGATGATTTGATTGGAACAATTGCCAAGCAAGCCGAAAAACAGAATTATAAGGTCTTTATGGTAACTCCCGACAAGGACTTTGCCCAGTTGGTTTCTGATAACATTTTTATGTACAAACCTGCACGTATGGGTAACGGAATCGAAATTTGGGGAATTCCGGAAGTTCTGGCAAAATTTGAAGTGGAAAGACCAGAACAGGTAATTGATTTTCTGGGTATGATGGGTGATGCTGTTGATAATATTCCGGGATTACCGGGAGTTGGAGAAGTTACAGCCAAAAAATTCCTGAAAGAATTTGGTACGATGGAAAACCTTTTGGACAATACGCATTTACTAAAAGGTAAAATGAAAGAAAATATCGAAGCCAATAAAGACAAAGGTATTTTATCTAAAAAACTAGCTACAATTATCTGCGACTGTGATGTTACTTTTAATGAAGATGATTATGCGCTTTCGCGTCCTGATATTGAAAAAACAGATGCTATTTTTCAGGAATTGGAATTTAGAAGAATGGCAGAGCAGTTTGATAATTTGTTTAAAGTAGGCGGTGGAAACGAACTAAACAATGCCAACACAGCTTCAGACGCTAAATTATATAAAAAACCGCAGCCTAAAAATGAAGATCAGTTTGATTTGTTTGGAGGCGGAAATACCTCTGACGAAAATGCAGACGCAAGAACTTCATTTTACAGCACTTTAGAAACTACCGAACATTCTTACCAGACGGTTCAGGGCGATTTAGGAATAAAATTGTTACTGCAAAATTTAGAAAAACAACCTGCCGTATGCTTTGATACCGAAACAACAGGAATCGACGCCCTGCACGCAGAATTGGTTGGTTTGTCTTTTGCTTACGAAAAAGGAAAAGCATTTTATGTACCGTTTCCGGAAAATCAGGAAGAAGCTCAAATTCTGATCAATAAATTTGTTCCGTTTTTTGAAAATGAAAACATTGAAAAAATAGGACAAAATTTAAAATATGATTTAAAAATCCTTTCCAATTATGGCGTTACCGTAAAAGGAAAGCTTTTTGATACCATGATTGCACATTATCTGATTAATCCGGATATGCGTCATAATATGGATATTCTGGCTGAAACATATTTGAAATATTCTCCAAAATCTATTGAAACTTTAATTGGTAAAAAAGGAAAAAATCAGCTTAATATGCGCGATGTTCCTTTAGAAGATATTAAAGAATATGCGGCAGAAGACGCTGATATCACTTTACAGTTAAAAGAAATATTTACAGCCGAATTGGACAAAACCGAAACTAAAAAGTTATTTGATGAAATCGAAATTCCTTTGGTAAGTGTTTTGGCCGATATGGAAACAGAAGGAATTCGTCTGGATGTAGATTTCTTAAGTATAATGTCCAAAGAAATGGAAGTAGAAATCAAATCTTTAGAGCAGCAAATTTACGAAACTGCCGGCGAGACCTTTAATCTGGCTTCTCCAAAACAACTGGGAGATATTTTATTTGATAAAATGAAAATTGGAGGTATCAAGCAAAAGAAAACCAAAACCGGACAATATGCAACCGGCGAAGAAGTTTTGACCTATTTGGCCAATGACAATCCGATTGTAAAACAAATTCTGGACTGGCGCCAAATGGTAAAGTTACAAAGTACTTATATTCTGGCTTTGCCGGAACAGGTTGATAAAAAGACTTTACGCGTACATACCGATTATATGCAGACCGTTGCCGCAACCGGCCGTTTGAGTTCTAATAATCCGAACTTGCAGAACATTCCGATTCGTACACAAAGAGGGCGTCAGATTCGTAAAGCTTTTGTGGCAAGAGATGAAAATCATACCTTAATTTCTGCCGATTACTCGCAGATTGAACTTAGAATTATTGCCGCTTTAAGCGGAGAAGAAAATATGATTGCCGCTTTCCAAAACGGAGAAGACATTCACAGGGCAACAGCTGCAAAAGTTTTTGATGTAGCGCTGGAAGAAGTTTCCCGTGAACAAAGAAGTAATGCCAAAACCGTAAACTTCGGAATTATATATGGTGTTTCTGCTTTCGGATTGAGCAATCAGACGTCTTTATCCCGTGGCGAAAGTGCCGCTCTGATCGATGCATATTACAAAACCTATCCAAGATTGCGCTCTTATATCAATGACCAGGTTGAATTTGCGCGCGAAAACGGTTATGTACAAACTATTTTAGGTCGCCGCCGTTATTTAAAAGACATCAATTCGGCCAATGCAGTTGTAAGAAGTGCTGCCGAACGAAATGCCGTAAACGCACCAATTCAGGGAAGTGCTGCAGACGTGATTAAAATTGCAATGATCAACATTCATAAAAAATTAAAAGAAGAAAACTGGAAATCCAGAATGTTACTGCAAGTACATGATGAGCTTGTTTTCGATGTTCACAACGATGAACTCGAAAAAATCCAGCCAATGATCAAACACGAAATGGAAAATGCTTTTAAAATGTCGGTTCCTTTGGAAGTTGAATTAGGAATGGGGAATGACTGGCTGGCTGCGCATTAATTAATTTTAGATTTCAGATTGTTGATTTTATTTTTAAACAATGAAAAAAGTTTTTTTGTTTCTAATGCTCTTTTATTCTGTCATTACATTTTGTCAGGAAAAAACATATTATCTGGAGGGAACTCTTGGAAAAAGCAAAATTTTTATGAGCGTTCAGTTTTATAAGTCGGATAACGAAACTCACATAAATTCAGTTTATTTTTATCAAAATTCATTAAAAGATATCAAGCTGGAAGGAAAAACAAAAGACAGTGATAATTTTAGTTTTTATTTTAAACCTAATGAAACTGTTCTGGAAAAGTTCTACCTAAAAAAATCAGGTAATAATTTCGATGGTTTTTGGTACGATGCAAAAAACAAACAATTACCCGTTCATCTTGAACCTGTTAATTTTGTCAATTACAAATCCAATATTAAAATTAGGTTTGATGATGAAAAACTGAATCTTATAAAATATAAATTTCTTGAATTTAAGAAAACAAAAACAACTACTTACAAAAATAAAGAATTTGTTTGGTATTCTGAAAAGCACTGTAAATCCGATTTCTTTAGACTTGGAAATAATTTCTCAGAGAAAAACAAAAATCTTGTTAATCCGGTTTTAGAGGAAATTCATGTTCAAAATACATTAAGCCAGCTTGGGTGTTCTTCCAACTTTCAATATAGTAATGGTGATGGAATTGAAGAAAGTACATCTATTAATTTTCTAAATCAAAACTTATTGGGGTTTGCCATTGCAAGTTTTTGGGATTGTGGAGGCGCGCATCCTGATCAGGGCAGCAGCGGTTATTTAATTGATTTAAATAATGGAAAAAATTATGAAATTGATGAAGTACTCGCATTTGACAAAAGTGTTATTGTAGAAAATAAAAACAACTTTTCTGCTTTTTCTAAATATAGAAATGATTATTTTTCTCCTAAACTTGTTGAAGTTCTCACTTCCATACATCATTTTGTTAAACCTACAGATGAAAACGATCCCTGCGATTATACTAACACAGAATATTGGGATTTCCCGTCCTGGAACTATACAGAAAAAGGAATTCAATTTACACCGATATTTTATAGAGCAGCAAGATCTTGTGAAGAGCCCTTTCTCGTTCCTTTTGAAAAATTGAAAAAATACCGGAATCCAAAATTCCCTTACGATTTAAACTAAAAAAAAATCCATTCGATATGAATGGATTTTTTTGTCTTATTTTTTTCTTGTAGATTCTCTTTCTTTTAATTTCGTCTTAATCACGATTGTTTCGTATTCAGAAACTGTTCCTTCCGGTTCTTCCAATCTTTCGATTAACCTTTTAGCAGCCACTTCTCCAATTTCAACACCATGCTGACTTACTGTTGTCAAACTAGGCGACAAACGTCTTGACGCTAAAATTCCATCAGCAAAACCAATGATTGAAATATCTTCCGGAACTCTGAATCCTTTTTTCAGGCTTACCCTTAAAGCCGCAACCGAATCATTTTCATCCAAAGCAAAAATTCCGTCAACCTTTTCATCCAGAATGCCGTCAATCCTGTTTTTCATATCTTCTTCAGAATCGGTACGTAGAATAATTTTTTCGTTTACCGGAATATTATTGTCTTTTAAAGCTTTCAGATAACCATCTGCTCTTAATTTTCCGATACTTAAATTATCAACAGAAGAGATCAAAGCAATATTTTTACATCCTAAATCAATTAAATGCTGTGTTGAATTTAAAGCAGAATCAAAATCATCTACTACCACCTTATCACATTCTACTTCATCGGCAATTCGGTCAAACATTACAATCGGTGTTCCGTCATTTATAATTTCAGAGAAATGATTGTAATCCTGAAGTTTTTGAGCTTCTTCAGAAACAGACAATATAAAACCATCAATTGTACCGTTGCTCAGCATTTCAAGTGTGTGTACTTCTTTTTCTAAAGATTCGTTAGAAATACACGTAATTACATTATATCCTTTTTTATCGGCTACTTTTTCGATACCGCTAAAAACTTTCGCAAAGAAAGAATTTAGAATATTAGGAATAATCACACCAATCGTTTTGGTTTTACGGTTTTTTAAATTCAGACCAATAACATTCGGCTTATAATTTTTGAGTTTGGCATACTCCTTAATCTTCACTTTAGTTTGTTCACTTATTTCAGGGCTGTCGTTTAACGCCTTAGAAACGGTCGAAACAGAAACACCAAGTTCTTTCGCAATTTGTTTTAGAGTTGCTTTAGCTTTCATTTAAAAATAGTTTTTAACGTAATTGATACAAATATAGTAGAATTACCGAAAATAAAACAAAAAACAAGCAGTTCATCTCGAAATCACTGAAATTGTTATAAAGGAAAAATAAAAAATGTTAAAGTTTAAAACCGTATCTCTAAAAATTTCGTTAATAAGTTAAGACCAATGTTATTAACCTTATTAAAAAACTATTATTATGAAAAACGAAGTTAAAATTCATGAAGTTGACCCTTCACTGAATAGCAGAAGGAGCTTTCTTAAGCTCAGTGGATTAACATTAGTGACCACAGGTTTGGTCTTAGCTGGCTGCAGCGACAATGATAATGATGATAATATGGAAGACACCTCGCTGCCGGGAGTGCGAAATGGCGTTTTTGATTTAGGTTCCGGAGACTTTGGTGTTCTGACCTATGCATACGCGCTGGAGCAATTGGAAGCGGACTTTTATACAAAAGTAGTAAACGGAAGTATGTTTAATACTGCCTTTAGTTCTTTGGAAAGAGAAGTTTTAACAGATTTGTACCATCACGAAGTTGTTCACAGAGATTTTTTCAAAGCTGCATTAAGCGGAGCACTTCCAAATCCGAGCACACAATTACTCCCTACACTTGCCTTTAATTATGGCAATTTAAATTTTAACAACCGTACCGAAGTTCTTGCTACTGCGAAAGCATTAGAAGATACCGGAGTTGCTGCTTATAACGGAGCCGGAAAATTAATCAAATCTGCTGATTACCTTTTATTAGCAGGAAAAATTGTTTCAGTAGAAGCCAGACATGCTTCTGCAATCAGAAGTTTGATTAATCCGAATTCTAAAGATTTTGCCGGAGATGATATCGTAAACATGTCAACAGGATTAGACGACGCAAAAGACCCGTCTAAAATCCTGCCAATTGCTGCCAATTTTATCACTACAAAATTTACAGCCAAATACTTACCTTAATCTAACCTGTTAAAACTTAGAAATTATGAACATTTTAAAATTTATAGAATCCTTTACTGATGACAATTTAATGAATAGTACTGGCTCAAGAAGAGACAGTTTTTCTCAGTTTGGTACCCTTGGAAAAAATTTAGCAATGGCATCGATCCCATTCGGATTATCGGCTTTAACTAATAAAGCTTTTGCTAAAGACATTACAGCAACACCCGCAACTCCAATTGGAGCATTGCAGTTTGCATTGACATTAGAATATCTCGAAAATGAATTTTACGCCATGGCGCTGGATTCTGGTGTAATTCCGGCTTCTGAAAATGGCGGACGCGATCTTAAAGTATTCCAGCAAATAGCAGATCATGAAGCAGACCACGTAAAATTCTTAATCGCAGGACTGGGCGGAACAGCAAGTGCTAACTTTGTTCCTAAACCTACGTTTGATTTTACTGTTGGAGGTGCTTTTGATCCTTTTAATGATTACCCTACCTTTTTAGCTTTAGCGCAAGCTTTTGAAGATACCGGCGTACGAGCTTATAAAGGACAGGCTGCCAATTTAATAACAACCCCAGATTTATTAACAGCTGCATTGCAGATACACTCGGTAGAGGCGCGTCATGCATCTGAAGTGCGTCGTCTGCGAGGTTTAAAAGGATGGATCTCTAACGCAGAAAGAGGCGCAGGAATGCCTCCTGCCACGCAGGCAGTTTATGATGGCGAAGGCGTAACGGTACAGGCAGGTTTTAACACTGCTGCTTCATTTGGAGCTGCCGCAGGATCAGAAGCTTATGATGAACCACTAACAACTCAACAGGTTGTTGATATTGCTAATATATTTATTGTATAATACCTTTTTATAAAATAAATTTGCCGTCTCTGCGATAAAACAGAGACGGTTTTTTTATGACCGATTATTTCAAAAACTGAGTGCCTGATTTTCAGCCAATAAAATATTCTTTCAGGTATTTGGTTTTAAAATAATTAATTGTACTTTTGCATCCCCTTTATTGGGGATGGAATGTTTAATTAAAATAATATTATGGACGCATTAAGCTACAAAACAGTTTCAGCAAACAAAGGCACTGTAACTAAAGAGTGGATTGTTGTTGACGCTGATGGTCATAACTTAGGACGTCTTGCATCTAAGGTCGCTATGATCTTAAGAGGTAAGTACAAGCCAAGTTACACACCGCACGTTGACTGTGGAGATAACGTAATTGTTATCAACTCAGAAAAAATTAACCTTACAGGTACAAAATTGAATGACAAAATTTACATGCGTCATACAGGTTACCCAGGAGGACAAAGAACTTTAACTGCTAAAGTATTGCAAGCAAAAAACCCTGCATTATTAGTAGAAAAAGCGGTAAAAGGAATGTTACCTAAAAACAAATTAGGAGCTGAACTTTTTAGAAATCTAAATGTTGTTGTAGGTGCTGAGCATACTCACGGAGCTCAAAAACCTAGAACTGTTAACCTTAACGATCTTAAGTAATGGGAGTTATTCACAAAATCGGTAGAAGAAAAACCGCTGTTGCACGTGTATACGTTTCTGAAGGAACAGGAAATATCACGGTAAACAAAAAAGAATTCGCAACTTACTTTCCAACTGCAACTTTACAGTACAAAGTTTTACAACCACTTTCTATGACAGAAAATGCTGGTAACTTTGACGTAAAAGTGAACGTTTACGGAGGTGGTACAACTGGTCAGGCAGAAGCTGTAAGAATGGCATTAGCACGCGTAATGTGTGAAGTTAACGCTGAAAACAGAGCTATCCTTAAACCAGAAGGTTTATTAACAAGAGACCCAAGAATGGTTGAACGTAAGAAATTCGGTCAGAAGAAAGCTCGTAAGAGATTCCAGTTCTCTAAACGTTAATATTACCTGTCTTGTTCAAATGGGACAAGACATGCTCAATTATTTATTGAAATTAAAAAACACAGTTATTGTTGCTCTCCTATCGAGGTAGGAAATAGTTTAGCATCTAAATGAAACTGGGATTGAAAGATTAATAAATTGATTAATTAAAAGATTACATACACTGTATTTTTAAATCTTTAAATTTTTAAATCATTAATCCAAACGGGACATTGCTAATCAACAGAACGTAAACTAGTACAAAAATGGCAAACAAAATAGAAGTTAAAGACTTACTAGAAGCAGGTGTTCACTTTGGACACATGACTAGAAAATGGGATCCGAACATGGCTCCTTACATTTATATGGAACGTAATGGTATTCACATTATCAATCTATATAAAACTGCAGCTAAAATTGAAGAAGCTAATGAAGCTTTGAAAAAAATCGCTGCATCAGGTAGAAAAATTTTATTCGTAGCTACCAAAAAACAAGCTAAAGACATCGTTGCTGAAAAAGCAAAAGCTGCAAACATGCCTTACATCACTGAAAGATGGCCTGGTGGAATGCTAACTAACTTCGTAACAATCAGAAAGGCAGTTAAAAAAATGTCTTCTATTGATAAAATGAAGAAAGATGGTACTTTCATGACACTTTCTAAAAAAGAGCGTTTACAAGTTGATCGTCTTCGTGCTAAATTAGAGAAAAACTTAGGTTCAATCGCTGATATGTCAAGACTACCTGCAGCATTGTTCGTAGTAGATATCAAAGCTGAACACATCGCAATAAAAGAAGCTCAAAAATTAAACATTCCAGTTTTTGCAATGGTTGATACGAATTCTGACCCAAGAGAGGTTGATTACGTGATTCCTGCAAATGATGATGCTTCTAAATCAATTGACAAAATTTTATCTTTAGTAACTGCTGCTGTAATCGACGGTCTTTCTGACAGAGGTTCTGACAAAGAAACTGAAGTTTTTACTGAAGAAGCTGCTGCTGATGCTGCTCCTGCTGTAGAGGCTGCACCAGCTGTTGAAGCTGCTGCTCCTGCAACTGAAGAATAAATAAACTTTTAAATTCCAAATTTTAAATTCCAAAATCCAAGAATAATTAAAAACGTTATGTTGATAATTTATTAAAATTGGAGTTTGGAATTTAAAAGATGGAATTTTTACTTTTAACATTAAAATTCAAAATATTATGGCAACAATTACTGCTGCAGACGTAAATAAATTAAGACAATCTACAGGTGCCGGAATGATGGACTGTAAAAAAGCTTTAGTTGAAGCTGATGGAGATTTCGATAAAGCGATCCAGGTCCTTAGAGAAAAAGGGCAAAAAGTTGCTGCTAACCGTTCTGACCGTGAGTCTTCTGAAGGAGCTGCTGTTTCTTTTATCAATGCAGATAATACTAAAGGAGCTATCATTACTTTAAACTGCGAAACAGATTTCGTAGGTAAAAATGAAGCTTTCGTAGCTTTAGCTAAAGCTTTAGTTGAAAAAGCAATCAATTTCTCTTCTAAAGAAGAATTTTTAGCTTCAGATTTCAACGGAATTACTGTTGCTGAAAAATTAATCGAGCAAACTGGTGTAATCGGTGAAAAAATCGAAATCGGTGGTTTCGAAATTTTAGAAGGAGCTTTTGTTGGATCTTACGTTCACGTTAACAAAATTGCTGCTTTAACAGCTATTTCTGCAAAAGTTGACAACGCTGAGACTTTAACAAAAGACATCTCTATGCAAGTTGCTTCTATGGGAGCTGATACATTATCTTACAAAGATTTTGATCCTGCTTTCGTTGAATCTGAACTTGCTGCACGTATCGCTGTAATCGAAAAAGATAATGAAGAAGCTAAACGTTTAGGAAAAACTTTGAAAAATGTTCCTAAATACATTTCTTACTCTCAATTAACTCCGGAAGTTATCAAACAAGCTGAAGAAGATGCGAAAGCTGAATTAAAAGCTGAAGGTAAACCAGAGCAAATCTGGGACAAAATTATTCCTGGAAAAGTACAGCGTTTTATCTCTGATAACACTACTTTAGATCAGGAAAAAGCTTTACTTGATCAAAACTTCATCAAAGATGACAGTAAGAAAGTAAGTGATTATGTTAAAGGATTCAATGTTGAAATCACTGGTTTCAAAAGAGTTACTTTAGGTTAATATATTATTATTCAATAGTAAAAAGCGCGAATATTTACCTATTCGCGCTTTTTTTATTTTTATAAGCTTTAGTTTTCAACAGGGAAATTTCGTGCACGCATTAATGCATCAGACTTTGGAGCATGTCCTCTAAAATTCTCATACATCTGCTCATTATCTATCGTATTTCCAACACTCAGAACGGTTTCATACAAACGACTTGAAATAGTTTTGTCAAATGGTCCGTTTCCTTCTAAAAAAGCTTCATACGCATCTGCATTAATCACATCGGCCCACAAATAACTGTAATATCCCGCCGCATATCCGTCACTTGAAAAGATGTGTGCAAATTGTGGAATCCTGTGTCGCATTACAATTTCTGAAGGCATATTAATTTCCTTAAGAACCTGGTCTTCAAAAGCATGCGGATCTATTTTATCGGTTGTTAAGTGCAGCTTCATATCAACAAAAGAACTCGAAATCGTTTCTACAGTTGCAAAACCTTCATTAAAATTTGCTGCCAATGCTATTCTTTCCACCAAAGACTGAGACAGAGGCTGGTTTGTTTTATAATGAAGTGCAAACTTATTTAAAACTTCAGGTGTTGCCAGCCAGTGTTCTAATAACTGCGATGGGAATTCTACATAATCGCGTGCAACTGAAGTTCCGGAAAGTGTAGGATAAGTAACATTCGAACATAATCCGTGCAGGGCATGTCCGAATTCGTGAAATAAAGTTGTCGCGTCATCCCACGAAATCAAAGTAGGTTCTTCGTCACTTCCTTTTATAAAATTACAATTGTTGGATACAATTGGGAGCACATTCCCGTTTATTTTCTGCTGATCTCTATGTGAGTTCATCCATGCACCGGATCGCTTCCCTACGCGCGCATAAGGATCAAAATACCATAATCCAATTGGTGCTCCAGTATTTTTATTGTGAACTTCCCAAACCCGCACGTCCTCATGATAGACCGGAATATCAAGTAATTGTTTAAAACCTAAATCAAACAATTCTCCGGCAGTCCAGAACATTGATTCTCGTAAATTTTCTAATTGAAGATAGTGTTTGATTTCGTTTTGATCCAAATCGTATTTTGCTTTTCGTACTTTTTCTGCATAAAAACGATAATCCCATGGTTGAATTTTAAAGCCCCCGTTTTCCTGATTAACGATTTGCTGCATAGCCGCAACATCATTTTTTACTTTATCAACCGCCGGTTTCCAGACAGAGTGCATTAAGTCTAAAGTTCTCTGAGGATCTTTAGCCATTTTGTCTGACAAACTCCACTCTGCAAAATTATTAAAACCTAAAATTTTTGCCTTTTCAGCCCTCAATTCCAAAATAGAGACCAGAGTCGCATTTGTATCATTTTGATTTTTATTGTCGCCTCTTTTTATAAAAATTTCAAAAGCCTTTTCTCTTAAATTTCGTTGCGTAGAGAAAGTTAAAAAAGGTTCAATTGAAGATCTTGTATTTACAATACAACCCAAAACATCCAGATTTCTTTCTTTTGCTTCAGTAATTGCGGCACTTTTAAACGCTTCGGGTAACCCATCAAAATCTGATTCTGATTTTAATTCTACATACTGATCATTTTCTTCCGCCAGTAATTTTTGACTAAACAATGTAAAAAGTCCGGCAAGTTCCTGATTAATTTGCGCAACTCTGGCTTTATCTTCTTCATTTAATTCTGCACCTTCTTTTACAAAATCAGAATAATAAACCCAAAGCAAACGTTTCTGCTCATTATTTAATTTTTCCTGATCTGCCGTGTATAAAAATTTTATTCTCGAAAACAGTTTTTCATTCTGATACAGTTTATCATTAATAGCGGCTAATTTTGGAGACATTTCTGTATCTACTTCATTAAATTCAGAGCTGCTTAGATTGGATCTGTAAATCCCGTAAACTGCGTGAATTCTGTTCAGTGTTTCTCCCGAAAGTTCAAGTGCCTTAATCGTATTGTCAAATGTTGCGGCTTCCGGATTATTGGCAATGGCAGCAATCTCCTCCAGCTTTTGTTCGATAGCAAATTCAATTGCGGGTTTAAAATCTGAAATTTTATATTTGGTAAAATCCGGAACACCTCCGTAGGGACCCGACCATTTATGAAGTAACGGATTATCAAAGTTTGTTTGTGTTTTCATAATGAATTCTTTTATTAATGCCAGCAATTCTTAAAATAGAATGCAGCAGAATATCAAAATTAACCAATCAAAAGCAAACTTCATATGGGAACGAATTATAAATTAATCCGGTTACAGGATTTAAAAGAAATAGCCTACTTTTGAATCTCCAAAATACAATACCATGTTTAAAACCCGAAGAGAAATTGTTTTTGTAATTCTGGCAGGAATTTTTATAACCAATGCCGTAGTGGCTGAATTAATTGGAGGAAAACTGATCCAGATTGGACCATTTGTAATGAGTATTGGGATTCTTCCGTGGCCCATCGTTTTTTTAACTACCGATTTAATTAATGAATATTTTGGAGAGAAGGGCGTAAAAAAGCTTTCTTTTATTACAGCTTGTTTAATTGCATATGCTTTCTTAATTTTATTTATGGCTATTGTGATTCCGGCAGCAAAAGGAATTAGCCCTGTAAACGACGAGCAATTTCAGGCCGTTTTTGGTCAGAGTATGTGGATTATAGTAGGAAGTTTGATTGCTTTTATAGCATCTCAGCTTATTGACGTCTGGATATTTTGGTTTTTTAAAAACAGAACGGGAGATAAGAAAATATGGTTACGAACAACCGGATCAACCGTAATATCGCAATTATTTGATTCGTTTATTGTTTTAGGAATTGCATTTTGGCTTCCGGGAAAAATTAATTTTAATACCTTTATATCATCTGCTTTAGTGGGGTACACTTTTAAATTAGCCATTGCGATTGTATTAACTCCGGCTATTTATTTAGGTCATCATTTAATAAAAAAATATTTAGAAGGAGATTCTACTAAAAATGAGTAAAAATTTGGGCCATGAAAAAAATTAAATTAATTATTTTATCCTCTCTTTGCTGTTTAGTTTTGAGCTGCGGCAATGAAGAAAAGAAGCCGCCCAAAAAAATTATTGAGTCTGTCAATAAATTGACACCTGCCAGTGTTAAAACAAAAATTTCTTCTCAAAATATCAGTGCACCAAGAGTGATTCAACTTAAAAAGAAAATAGATAAAAAGACAGCATTTGCCGTTAAAAATCCAATTGAACTCACTCCGATTGTGCAATCTCCACAGGATACAAAATCTGCAGAAACTGAGATAAATAAGGATGCAGGCAAGCAATTAATAAATTTTGTTAATATTAAAAAAATATTAGACAATTGCGAAATAGGACAGACTGTAACCCAAAAACAGCTGACCGAAAATTTTGATATTGCGAAAGAAGCGGTAAAACTGGTTAAAACGGTAACAAAAACAGCAGAAAACGAACTGGCTGTAAAATGGCAGTCTACCTGGTTTGTCGAAAAACTGTCTGATGCCAAACTTGAAGATGGCAAAATGAAAGTTAAATTTAAAGCCAATAAAATGTATCTTTCAGGGAAAGCCATTGGTATAAAATACGAAAGGAAAATTTACAATGATCTCATTATAATTGGCCGTTCGGCTTATATTCCCAGCGTAAAAGGTTATAGTTGGCAAATTGGGAAATAATGGAAAAACCAGATTTAGTAAGATGTGGCTGGTGCACCTCCAGCGATTTGTACAAAAAGTATCATGACGAAGAATGGGGCGTTCCTGTGTATGACGATACTATTTTATTTGAATTCCTAATTTTAGAAACTTTTCAGGCTGGACTAAGCTGGATTACCATTCTAAACAAAAGGGAGAATTTCAGATTGGCTTTTGATTATTTCGATTATAAAAAAATTGCCAATTATTCTGAAGATAAAATCGAAGAATTACTCGAGAACACGGGAATTATTCGAAATAAATTAAAAATTAAAGCTGCAGTATCCAATGCTCAGGCTTTTCTCAAAGTTCAGCAGGAATTTGGAACTTTCTCCAGTTATATCTGGAAATTTACAAATGGTAAACCTATTATAAATTCTCCTAAAACTTCAAAAGAGGTTCCTGCCACTACTCCACTTTCAGATGAAATTAGCAAAGATCTAAAAAAAAGAGGATTCAAATTTGTTGGTTCAACCGTTGTCTACGCTCACATGCAGGCAACTGGTATGGTCAACGATCACGCCGAAGATTGCTGGAAGAGAACAAGATAATTTTCTTGTTTCAGGTTTCATGTTCAAAGTTTCAAGTTTCAGGTTTCAGGTTGCATACAAAATGTGATTTATTGCGTAAAGTTTCAAAACTTGAAACTTTAAACAAAAATTCCTTATATTTGCTTCACACTTTAGGGGTGTCTGCAACATGCAGGCTGAGATTTTACCCTCTGAACCTGATCTAGTTCATACTAGCGTAGGGAAAAGTAAGATGACTTCTTTGCGCGTCTACGCGTTTTTTGCAGCCATTCCTATTGTGTAACTATACACTAAACTTTAAAGGAATGGAACTAAAAATCAACCAACAAATTAAAAAATTCAATGTTGAATCGCTCAGCGTTCAGTCATTGCTCGATCTCGAAATTCCGCACAAACAAAACGGAATCGCCGTTGCTATCAACAATACTGTTGTTCCTAAAACCAAATGGAACGAGTTCTTCATACAAGAAACTGACGAAATTTTAATTATTTCTGCCACGCAGGGAGGATAAATATTCTCAAATTTTAATTTAAAAATTCCAATTTTCATTGTGAATAATCGCAATCACCATCAACCTGAAACTTCAAACCTGAAACAAAAGCACTATGACAACAGAAGAACAAATATCCAGAACCCCTTTTCCAAATTCTAAAAAAGTATATATCGACGGCGAAATTCATCCGATTAAAGTAGCGATGCGCGAAATCGTTTTGAGTGATACTAAACTTTCAAATGGAGGAATAGAAAAAAATCCGCCTGTAACAGTTTATGATACTTCTGGCGCTTACACCGATCCAAATATTGAAATTGACATTAGAAAAGGATTGCCACGCTTACGCGAAAAATGGATTCTGGATCGAAACGATGTCGAAATTTTAAATGAAATAACCTCCGATTACGGTCTTAGCCGATTGAAGGATGAAAGCTTAAACCATCTTCGGTTTGAATATTTACATCAGCCTAAGCGTGCTAAAAAAGGGGCCAATGTTACGCAGCTTTATTATGCAAAACAAGGCATTATTACTCCGGAAATGGAATATATCGCCATTCGCGAAAATCAACGAATCGAGCTTTTAAATGAACAGACCAAAGCAATGCAATGTCAGCATAACGGACATAGTTTTGGTGCCAATACTCCGAAAAGCAAAATAACCCCTGAATTTGTGCGCTCAGAAGTAGCATGTGGAAGAGCCATTATTCCCAACAACATAAATCATCCGGAGAGCGAACCTATGATTGTGGGCCGAAACTTTCTGGTCAAAATAAATGCAAATATCGGAAACAGTGCCGTAACATCCAGTATTGAAGAAGAAGTTGAAAAAGCTGTCTGGGCCTGTCGTTGGGGCGCCGATACGATTATGGATTTGTCGACAGGAAAAAACATCCATGAAACCAGAGAATGGATTATTCGAAATTCGCCGGTTCCAATTGGTACCGTACCAATTTATCAGGCATTGGAAAAATTAAAAGGAATTGCCGAAGATTTAACATGGGAAGTTTTCCGTGATACTTTGATTGAACAGGCCGAACAAGGAGTTTCCTATTTCACGATTCATGCGGGAGTTTTGCTCCGATATATTCATCTAACTGCCAACCGCGTAACCGGAATTGTGTCGCGAGGTGGTTCTATCATGGCAAAATGGTGTTTATTCCATCATAAGGAAAATTTCCTGTACACACATTTTGAAGAAATCTGCGAAATCATGAAACAATATGATGTTGCTTTTTCTCTTGGAGATGGTTTACGTCCGGGTTCTATTGCCGATGCCAATGATGCTGCGCAATTTGCGGAATTAGAAACTTTAGGCGAACTGACTAAAATTGCCTGGAAACACGACGTTCAGGTATTTATTGAAGGTCCCGGGCATGTTCCTATGCATATGATTAAGGAAAATATGGACAAGCAACTAGAGCATTGTCATGAAGCTCCATTTTACACTTTAGGGCCGCTGACTACCGATATTGCACCGGGTTACGATCACATTACATCGGCAATTGGCGCAGCGATGATAGGCTGGTATGGCTGTGCAATGTTGTGTTATGTAACTCCAAAAGAACATTTGGGTCTGCCGAATAAAAAAGATGTAAAAGACGGCGTGATTACTTATAAGATTTCAGCGCATGCAGCAGACTTGGCAAAAGGACATCCGGGAGCGCAATACAGAGACAATGCATTGAGTAAAGCACGATTTGAATTCCGCTGGGAAGATCAGTTTAATTTAGCTTTAGATCCTGATACCGCCAGAGAATTTCATGACGAAACTCTTCCTGCCGATGGTGCCAAAGTGGCTCACTTTTGCTCAATGTGCGGACCAAAATTCTGTTCTATGAAAATATCCCAGGAAATCAGGGATGTCGCTGCAGCGGAAAAAGGAATGCAGGAGAAATCAGAAGAATTTATCGAACAAGGAAAAGAAATTTACATTTAAGATAATATAGAAATAGAATAAAGTAGATATGATTGTAATTACAAATCCTTTTGCGGTTGAAGATGAAATAGAAATTATTCATTCTTTATTTGATGAAGGATTGTTTTTACTTCATATTAGAAAATCAGAATTTTCTAAAATTGAGATGGCTCAATTTCTTCATAAGATAAAATTAGAATTTCGATGTAAATTGGTTTTGCACGATTACCATGATTTGGCAGAAGATTTTGGGATTAACCGGTTTCATTTCTCAGAAAAAAATCGGATATCAGGAGATTCTTCTGCAAGATTTTCAAATCCTTACAGCTATTCTACATCTACCCATTCAATTGAAGATTTTAATTCTCTCGCTAATTTTGAATATGCTTTTCTCAGTCCGGTTTTTAAAAGTATTTCTAAAGAAAATTATTGTCCCGAAAAAGATCTTTTTGAGGAAGTAAAATCACGGACAAACAGTAACACAAAAGTTGTCGCTCTAGGCGGAATTGATTGCCAAAACCTTCATCAGGTTTTTGAAAATGGTTTTGATGACGCAGCTCTTTTAGGAAGTATCTGGATGAATAAAAATCCATTAAACCAATTTAAATTATGTCAGAAGATCGCCCTTTCGTACTAACAGTCGCCGGTTTAGATCCGTCTGGCGGAGCTGGAATTTTGGCTGATATCAAAACATTTGAACAGCATAAAGTTACTGGTTTTGCGGTTTCTACGGCTAATACTATTCAGACCGAAAATCAATTCTACGAAATTCAATGGACAGATCTGAGTTTTGTAATCAGATCGGTTGAAACGTTGCTTTTGCACTACAAAATTAGTGTTGTAAAAATCGGAATTGTTTCTTCACTACATGATTTAAACCGTATTATTTCGACCATAAAAATGCTTTCTCCCACAACAAAAATTGTCTGGGATCCTGTTCTCAAATCAACAACAAAGTTTGAATTTATGAATATTGGAAATCATTCAGATTTAAGCAAATTACTTTCTAAAATCGATTTGATCACACCTAATTATCAGGAAATTAAGGTTCTTTTTCCTGATTTTTTCCTAAATGATAACTTTAGTCAAAGCGAAATTCAAACAAATATTCTTTTAAAAGGCGGTCACAACCCAACAGAACCCGGAACAGATATCTTGTTTCTAAAAAATGAAGTTCTAAAACTTCTTCCATTAGAAAAAATATGTTCGGAGAAACACGGTTCCGGCTGTGTACTTTCCTCTGCAATAGCGGCCAATTTAGCTTTAAACCAAAGTATATCAACAGCTTGCAAAAGTGCTAAAATCTATATCGAAAATTACCTGAGTTCTACAAAAACTTTAATCGGACATCATTATGTATAAAAAACTGCAATATATTTCACAAGGCGACTCTATCCAAAAACAATTGGACAATATACATCAGGCGCTTGACGCTGGCTGTAACTGGATACAAATGCGATTTAAAAATCAAAACGGCAAAGACACTTTTACATTAGCGGAAGCTGTAAAACCATTATGCGAAAAATATGCTTCAACATTTATTATAAATGACGACATACATCTCGCCAGAGAAATAGATGCAGATGGTGTTCATTTAGGGTTAACCGATACCAAAATTGACGAAGCAAGATTCTTTCTGGGAAATTCAAAAATAATTGGAGGGACAGCCAACACTTTCGAAGACATCCAGAATCACGTTATAAGTAGTTGTGATTATATTGGCTTAGGACCTTTTTGTTTTACAAATACAAAACAGAAGCTGAGTCCGATTTTAGGTCTTGCGGGTTATCACGAGATTCTTCAAAAGTTAAAAATAAATGCAATTAATGTTCCCATTTATGCCATTGGCGGAATCACATTACGTGATGTAAGTCCGTTAATGGAAACCGGAATTTTCGGAATTGCCGTTTCCGGAATTATCACAGAAAGCTTTGAAAAACAAAAACTGATTCAACAATTAAATGAAAAATTATATGCAGACATCATTGTTTAATATAGGAGACAAAAGCTTCCGATCGAGATTGTTTCTGGGTACGGGAAAATTTGGTTCGAATGCAGAAATGGAAAAGGCAATTTTAGCATCAGAAAGTGAGTTGGTAACTGTTGCATTAAAAAGAATTGATCTTGAAACCGATACGGATGTTATTTTATCTCATTTAAAACATCCAAATATTAATTTACTGCCTAACACATCGGGGGCACGAAATGCCAAAGAAGCTGTTTTTGCAGCGCAATTGGCACGTGAAGCCTTGGAGACTAACTGGGTAAAACTGGAGATTCATCCCGATCCAAAATACTTAATGCCGGATCCTGTTGAAACTTTAAAAGCAACAGAAGAATTAGCAAAATTGGGTTTTATTGTACTTCCATATATCCACGCTGATCCCGTATTATGCAAACATTTAGAAAGCGCCGGAACTGCCGCAGTGATGCCGTTGGGCTCGCCAATTGGAAGCAATAAAGGTCTTAAAACAATTGATTTTCTGGAAATTATAATCGAACAAAGCAATGTTCCCGTGATCGTTGACGCCGGAATCGGAGCACCTTCTGATGCTGCAAAAGCAATGGAAATTGGGGCAGATGCCGTTCTGGTAAATACAGCAATTGCGGTTGCCGGAAATTCGAAATTGATGGCTGAGGCTTTTAAGGTAGCGGTCTTGGCAGGGAGAAAAGCTTTTGAAGCGCGGGTTGGTTCTCAACAGAATTATGCTGCTGCTTCCAGCCCTTTGACTTCTTTTTTGTATGAATAAAACTTAACCATAGAGATTTTTTAACCGCAAAGTTCACAAGGTTTTTTCGCAAAGTTCGCAAAGCTTTGTGAACTTTTTGTCAAAATAAAGCACTCAAAGCTTTGCGAACTTTGCGTAAATCTTAGCGCTCTTAGCGTTAAAAATCAAACTACCATGACTACCTTCAAATCCATTTTTGAACAATATAGTTGGGATGAAATCCAATCTAAAATATATAAAACCTCATCAAGAGATGTAGAACGATCTTTGGCAAAAACCAAACGAAATCTCGACGATTTTTTGACCTTAATTGCTCCTGCCGCGCAAAATTATTTAGAGGAAATGGCGCAAAAATGCCATGAAATCACTAAAAAACGTTTTGGAAAAACAATCCAAATGTACGCGCCGCTTTATTTGAGCAACGAATGTCAAAATATCTGTACCTATTGTGGCTTTAGTCTGGATAATAAAATCAAACGAAAAACACTTTCCGATGTTGAAATAAAACTCGAAACTGAAGCTTTAAAAAAGAGCGGATTTGATCATGTTTTACTGGTTACGGGCGAAGCAAATTATACGGTAAATATCAATTATTTTCTAAACGCCATTAATTTAATTAAAGAAGATTTCTCGATTATTTCTGTCGAAGTACAGCCACTTTCTACTGAAGAATACCAGCGTTTACATCAAGTTGGAGTATATTCTGTTTTGGTTTATCAGGAAACATATCATCAGGAAGTCTATAAAAAATACCACACTAAAGGTAAAAAATCAAATTTTGATTATCGTCTGGAAACTCCTGACCGAATTGGAAATGCCGGAATTCATAAAATTGGTTTAGGCGTTCTCCTAGGATTGGAAGACTGGCGTACAGACAGCTTTTTTAATGCTCTGCATTTAGATTATCTCCAAAAAAAATATTGGCAGACTAAATATTCTGTTTCTTTTCCGCGTCTTCGCCCGGCTGAAGGTATTATCGAACCTAATTTCATTATGGACGATAAAGACCTAACACAGTTAATTTGTGCCTATCGTCTGTGGAACGAAGATTTGGAAATTTCCATTTCCACGAGAGAAAATGAAAAATTCAGAGATAATATAATTCCAATTGGTGTTACAAGTATGAGTGCCGGATCTAAAACTAATCCGGGAGGTTACGTTGTTGATCCGCAGTCTTTGGAACAATTTGAAATTAGCGATGAACGTTCTGCGGATGAAATTTCAAAAATTATAAAAAAATCAGGATATGAACCTGTTTGGAAAGACTGGGACAAATCATTTAGTCAGTAAGTTGGAAAGTCTTAAAGTCTTAAAGTCTTAAAGTCTTAAAGTCTTAAAGTCTTAAAGCCGAAAGTCTTAAAGTCCGGCAATTTGAGAAATATTTGACTTTAAAGGTACTTTACATTCGTACTTATTATTCACATTCACATTTCCAAACTTACCACTTACAAATCACAATTTACAATTCAAAAGATGAGCATTATACAAGAATTTCTTCGATATAACAGACAAACCATTTTACCTGAAATTGGTGATGAAGGGCAGGAAAAACTAAAAAATTCGCGGGTTTTGGTTATTGGAGCAGGCGGTTTAGGCTGTCCCGTTTTGCAATATATTGCCACCGCGGGAGTAGGTTATATCGGAATTATGGATTTTGATGTCATAGAAATCCACAATCTTCATCGACAGATTTTATATACTGAAGACGAAATTGGAAAACCAAAAGCAATTGTCGCAGAACAGGTAGTTTCCAAACTAAATCCATTAATAAAAGCAGTAGCCATTGAGGAAAAATTGACTGAAGAAAATGCCTCTAATATCATTCAGCAATATGATATTATTGTAGACGGTTCAGATAATTTTTCAACCCGTTATCTGGTTAATGATGTTTGTGTTGCATTAAAAAAGCCTTTAGTTTACGGCAGCATTTTAAAGTTTGAAGGTCAGGTTGCTGTTTTTAATTCTGACGGAAGTAAAAATCTAAGGGATTTATTTCCGGAAATGCCAGATCCAAAAGAGGTACCGAATTGTAATTTGAATGGCGTTTTAGGAACTTTGCCCGGAATTATTGGAAATATGATGGCGCATGAAACTTTAAAACTAATCATTGGATTACCCACTTTAAAAAATGAGATTATATTATTTGACACCTTAAACTGGAGTTTTACAAAGCTGAATTTTTAGAAAATAACCTTATCTCCAACTTTAACTATTCCATTATTTAAACTGATTAAATTAGTTCCGAATAAAACAGAATTATTGACATTTCTGTATTTACTCAATGTTTTTAGAGGTTCTTTTTTAACAATCGCCTTCTGTGGATCATTATTTACCATAATACATCTTCCGCAGGGTTTTATATTTTTAAATTCAACTTCACCCGCTTTAAAAGTTTTAAAGTCGTCTTCTTCGTGCGCTTTAGAAGTACTTACAACCAGATTTGGCCGAAATCTTTTAATGGTAATTTTTTCTTCCAGTTTTGAATTCAAATAATCCAGACTTTCTGTTCCAATTAATAAGTACGGATATCCGTCTGCCAAACTCACGTTATACGTTTCCAGTGTGCGGGAACTTTCATGTTTCCGGTCGCCAATTTTATTGATTTTAACCAATTTACAATTAAAACCTAATTGTTTACTAAACCACTCTGATGTTGCTTTATTAACCTCAAACACTTCACTTTTGTCTTCCCAGACAGCAGATTCGATTGCAATATCCAAATGTTCGTTAATGGCAAATTCATGTTTGTCATTTTTAAAAGTAATACTGATTTTGTCTCCGGAAATCTCAGGATAAAACTGACTCATAACCGGATATTCTCTTTGTGTAACGTGAACATTTTCTGCATTGATCAGCATCCATCTTCTGTCATTTTCAAAACCCATTTCTTCTGCTTTAGCACTATTCAGACTGATACCTGCTAAACTTTTTACAGGATAAATATAAATTTCTTCTATCTGGTAAACTGCACTCATTATTTACTTTTTAAAATGGACATAAATTCTTCACGGTCAATTTCGCGACAGCCTAAACTTTCTAAATGCGGGTTATAAACCTGACAATCCAATAGTTGATAATTTTCTCTTTGCAAATATAAAGCTAAAGCTATAAAAGCCGTTTTTGACGCATTAGAAACTTTTGAAAACATGCTTTCTCCACAAAAGATATTTCCTAAATCTATTCCGTATAAACCGCCGACTAACACATCATCCTGCCACACCTCAACAGATTTAGCAATTCCTTCTTCGTTTAATTTACAGTAAGCATTGATCATTTCGTTAGATATCCAGGTTCCGTCTTGCCCGTCGCGCTTGATCTGTTGGCAATTTGAAATTACTTCTTTAAAATTTTTATTAAAGGTAACTTTAAACATTTTCCGATTGAGAATATTCCGCATGCTTTTGGAAATTATCAATTCATCAAAAAACAAAACCATTCTTGGGTCCGGCGCCCACCATAGAATTGGCTCTCCGTCATTAAACCAGGGGAAAATGCCGCTTTTATAAGCCAGTTTTAGACGTTCTGAACTTAAATCTCCTCCAATTGCCAAAACACCTTCTTCATCGGCTTCTGAAACTGGCGGAAAAAATAACTCTTTCGTTAAATAAATCATTTTCTAAAATTTCCAAAAAATTAAATTCTAAATTCTACTATTTTAGATTCTGTTATGTCTAAATGGTAAAAAACATTCAATACAAAAAATTCCAAATTCCAAACACAGTAAAGATTTGGAATTTGGAATTTTAAAATTGAAATTTAACCTTTTAGAAAGGTAAATCGTCTGGTTCGTCTTCGTTTAGATTTGTTGCAGGAGCAAAAGTTTCTGCTGCTGGCATTGGCGCTGCCTGAGAAGTTCCTTCTGGTGCCAGTCTTTCGATTCTCCATCCTTGAATACTATTGAAATAACGAGTTTCTCCTTGTGGATTTACCCATTCTCTTCCTCTTAAATTGATAGAAACTTTTACTGCCTCTCCTTGTTTATAGCTACTCAACAAATCGCATTTATCTTGTGTAAATTCGATTAAAATATGTTGTGGATATTGCTCCTCAGTTGTAACAACTAATTCTCTTTTTTTGAATGCTGCACTGACCTGCTGCTCCGGGTTTACCACTTTTACTTTTCCTGTAACTTCCATCTTCGTGTATATTAATTATTGTTTCTATTCTTTTTATTTTTTGGCTAAAAGCACTTTCCAGGCCGATTCTACATCGCCTTTATCCAGATATTTTTTGGCTTCTAAGTGTACTTTTTGCTGGTCATCTGAGCTTAAAACTCCTTTGACAGAAAAATTTTCTTTCACAAATATACTAACTTCTTCTTTTGTAGGCAAGGATTCAATATTACCAAGTTTGCCTAAATCATTTCCGTCAAAAACATCACTTTCCTTAACAAAATTCGGAATCGCATCTACTCCCACACCCAGTGTTGTCAAGGGTTTCGCAACTTCGAAAAGTCCCTGATTGGATCTTGAATACCAGTTATTTCCAAGTCTCGAAACCAAATCAATTTTATGTTGGTCGATTGCTCCGTTTTCGTCTAAAATAGATTCATGAATGTGAATTTTTACTACTTCACATAAAATCAAATTTCCTGCTCCGCCTTCATCACCCAGCGGAATAATCTGCGTTACTTTACACTCAAACTGAACCGGAGATTCTTTAACCCGATATGGTTTTACCAAATCTGACGGAATCTGGGTTAATCCCGATTTTATAAATTCATTTACACCATCACCATATTCTGTACTTGCCAGAGAGGTTTGCTGTACCAGATCGTAATTGACCACATTAATAACTACTTCGCGAGTGGCTTCGGCATTTATTAAGGTATGCTTTATTGTATTGTCCCGAACACGACGCGAAGGCGAAAAAACCAAAACAGGCGGATTCGCACTAAAAACATTAAAGAAACTAAACGGAGATAAATTCGGAATTCCTTTGTCGCTAATGGTACTGGCAAAAGCAATGGGTCTCGGACCAATTGAACTCTGCAGATAGCCCTGCAATTTAGCTGTCGGAATCTCTTTTGGATTAATGCTGATCATACTTTTTGATTTGAAAGAATCTCTCTTTAGTAACTACAAAAGTATTGAAATCGTTTAATTGAAAGAAATAGTTTTTGTAGATAATGCTAAAATCTTTTCACCTTCTACAAAATATAAAATGTTTATATTTCGTTATATTTATACCTCAAAAAAAACCATATGTCTTTTTCTGAAAGAACAAATACAACCCGTTGGATTATTATTTCGATCTGCTTTTTAATCATTACTCTGATACTTTGGAACACCTATACTTTCTTCCAAATTTTTAAAAACGAGGAACGCATAAAAATGAATCTTTTTGTAAAAGCGCAAATTTCATTAGTAAATGCCGACGAGTATACCGATTTAGATTTACCGCTTCAGATTATCAACAACAATACGTCTATTCCGGGTGTAATAATGCTGTATGACAATGTTGTAAGTGCTAAAAATGTTCCGGACGATATTCTGAGTAATAACAAAAAAAGAAAAGCGCTCTTAAATAAATTAAAAAATGAAAACGAGCCCATTACTTTCGAGTACGCTCCGGGAAAATATCAGACATTGTATTATGGAAATTCTGAATTACTAAATAAGCTGAAATATTATCCGGTGGCGCTGGTCCTTATTATATTTTTATGCATTGCCCTGATTTATAACTTTTACAAAAGCACCAAAATGGCCACTCAAAATAAGCTTTGGGCGGGAATGGCCAAAGAAACAGCGCATCAGATTGGGACGCCTCTGTCTTCTTTAATTGGCTGGGTCGAAATATTAAAAACAGAAGAAATTGATCCGTCGATTAGTATTGAAATTGAAAAAGATATTGACAGGCTGCAAACAATTACAGATCGTTTTTCTAAAATTGGCTCCATACCCGTTTTAGAACTTCATGATATTGTCAAAGAAACTCAAAATGCTTATGAATACCTGCAATTCCGTTTTTCCAAACAAATTGCATTTTCATTTAAAGCGCCGGAGAGTCCAATTTATGGGATGATCAATCCGACTTTGCATAGCTGGACGATCGAAAATCTAGTCAAAAACGCCATTGACGCTATGAAAGGAAGAGGAACGCTGGATCTTTTAATTGAACAAGATGCAAATCTCATAAAAATAAATGTGAAGGATTCCGGAACAGGAATTTCTAAAAAGCAGTTTAAAACCATTTTTGAACCTGGTTTTACCACTAAAAAACGAGGTTGGGGACTTGGACTTTCCTTAACCAAAAGAATCGTAGAAGAGTACCATAATGGAAAAATAAAAGTATTACAATCTGAGATTGGAAAAGGAACTACATTTCAGATTTCATTAAATAAAAAAGTGCCGTAAACTATTTTACGGCACTTTTTTATTTAATGTGATTCGACTTCGCTCACAAACTTTATCTATTTGATTATAAATTTGATTCAATAGCTTTTGCCAAAGCTTCAAATTCTTCTTTTGAAAGTGATACTTTATTATGAAAACGCATCTCATCCATTTCATTTAATGGAATAAGATGAACGTGCGCATGAGGCACTTCAAGTCCGACAACAGCCATTCCCACTCTTTTACAGGGAACGGTTTTTTCTAACGCAACAGCGATTTTCTTAGAGAATCTCATTAAACCTAAATACAGTTCATCTTCCATTTCAAAAATCTTATCGATTTCTTGTTTCGGAATACAAAGTGTGTGTCCTTTAGCATTTGGATTTACATCTAAAAAAGCTAAGAAATTATCATCTTCAGCAATTTTATAAGCAGGAATTTCTCCGTTTACTATTTTTGTGAATATAGAACTCATCGTTTATTCATTTATGTGATTAATCGTTTAATCGATATAACGACTAAACTTTTAAACAAGAATTAGTCTCTTGAGATTTCAAGAATTTCAAATTTCAATACTCCGTTTGGAACTGTAATTTCAGCGACTTCTCCAACAGATTTCCCAAGCAAACCTTTTCCAATAGGAGAAGTTACAGAGATTTTTCCTGTTTTAAGATCAGCTTCACTTTCAGCCACAAGCGTATATTTCATCTCCATCCCGTTTGCCTGATTTTTGATTTTTACATTCGATAAAACCAAAGCTTTAGAAACGTCAAGTTGAGATTCGTCAATAAGTCTTGCATTAGAATATACTTCTTCTAGTTTGGCAATTCTCATTTCCAGTAATCCCTGAGCCTCTTTGGCTGCATCATATTCTGCATTTTCAGATAAATCACCTTTGTCTCTTGCTTCTGCTATATCCTGAGATGCCTTTGGACGCATAACACTTTTTAAGTGCTCCAATTCATCTTTTAATTTTTTTAATCCTTCTGCTGTATAATAAGATACTTTACTCATAACTTCATCGTTTATATAAATACAAAAAATCCCATCGCGACGGGATTTTCTTACCACAAATATACTATAATTTTTTATAGTACATAATTATATGTTAATCATATAGATTTCAAATCTAAATAAATTATTTTTGTTTTAACTAATTCTTATTCAAATAATGAAAAAAATCTGGTTCTTTATCGCATTGTCTGCTATTTTAATTTCATGCAGTGACAACAACAGAAGCAACAATAATCCTTATATCCCCAATTATTCTATAAATGTATACCTTGACAGTAACCTGCCTTTATATAATGGTTTAAAATATGTAGCCAATCCGGTTTATGTTCCTAATTATGGAGCAAAAGGAATTATCGTTATGATGACTGGTACCGGAACCTATACCGCTTTTGATGCCGCTTGTCCTAATCAGGCTATTACTTCATGTACGCCAATGACTATTGACGGAATTAATGCGGTTTGTTCCTGCGATAAGACGCAGTATAATTTATTTACAGGACTTGGCGGAAAGGAATATCCAATGAAACAATATCGCGTCGAAGCTTCCGGAACTGTGGTTCACGTTTACAACTAAAGTAAAAAAGCCTGAAATTTAATTTTCAGGCTTTTTTATATGGATTATCCAAATTAGAATTTCAGATTCAAACCTATCAAAAAGTTAGTTCCGGCTTGTGGATAATAGTAGGGATAAATATCATACATCGCTCCGTTTGATACATATTTTTTATCGAAGATATTATTGATCAAAGCTGTAATCGTAATGGATTTAAAAATGGTATTTGGTTTTATTTCGTAAGAAGCATTAAAATCATTTACAAAATAATCTGCTAGTTTAGCCGCAGGTAGTTCAATATTATTCATAAATTGTTCTCCAACGTATTTTTGCAATAACGAGAGATATAAACCTTCAATTGGTTTGTATACAAAAATGTTCCCTGCAATAATCTCCGGCGAATAAGCAATTTTGGTTGTTCCGTAATACTCTCCTTCTACTGCCAGATCAACATTTTTATTACTGCTTATGGTGAAGTTTGGTCTTAATGTAAATTTTTCAGAAAGTGCAATTGTGGCATCAAATTCTAAACCTAAGCGATAACTTTTTTCTGTATTGGCGCGAATTGGAGAACCAACATCATCTAATCTTCCCGTTAAAATTAACTGGTCTTTGTAACCCATATAATAAAGATTAGAATTTAATTGAAATTTCTCTGAATTTAATCTCCAGCCTAATTCAAAATCATTTAATTTTTCGGGCTTTACATTTCCGCCTTCATAATCGGTTCTGTTGGGCTCACGATTGGCGCGTGCATAAGAAAAGTATAACGTGCTTTTTTGATTAATTTCGTAATTCAAACCTGCTTTCGGATTAAAGAAATTAAAATCGTCATCTACCAGACCTGTTTCTGCACTATTGGCTTTATACGTTACTCTTCTGTATTGTAAATCTCCATAAAAGCTTAATTTTTCTGTAAATTGATAATTTGCTTTCGCGAAAAGATTTCCATCCGTTTTAGCAGAGTAATCATCGTAATAATGATCTCCCAGTTCCGATAGAGAAGCATATCTGGCCCAGATTACTTTTCCAAAATGATCGCCTTCATATTTATTCCATCCACCTCCTAAAATGACATCTAACTTTTCTGTTCTATATTTAGCAGAAAAAGTGGTTCCGTAAAAATCATTATCTAACCATTTCTGACGAACTAAATCTGTTGTTGTAACTGCTCCAACTGGATTAAGATTATAGTCAGACATTTCGGCATCTTCTTTATAATTCTCATAATATCCTTTTCCTTTTGTATAATGAAGTGCAACATTTGTACTCCAGTTATCCGAAATCGATTCACTCCAGTGCAGCTGATAATGATCCTGATTATAATTATCTGTTTCGTTGTCGTAATAACGTGTATTTCCGAATTCATCTGTGTATGCTCCGGCAGAATTATATCTTCGGTTAGAATTTAATGTTTCAGCATCAATTCCGTTCCAGGATTGATACGTTTTCTGCGTTCCGCCAAAGACCAATGCTTTAATAAGGGTGGTTTTACCAACATAAGTTCCCTGAAGAAAATAAGATTTTAAATCGGAACTTGCCCGGTCTACATAACCATCAGATTTCATTGCAGACAAACGTCCGGCAATTTCAAAATGATCGTTTAATAATCCTGTGCTAAATTTTACTGTATTCTTTAAACTGTTAAATGATCCTGCAGAACTTGAGATTTCGCCTGTTGCTTTATTGGCATAACTGTCTGTCAACATATTTAAACTTGCACCGAAAGCTCCGGCACCGTTTGTAGATGTTCCAACTCCGCGTTGTAATTGCAGACTCTCTACAGAAGAAGCAAAATCGGGCATATTAACCCAAAAAGTTCCCTGACTTTCAGCATCGTTGTACGGAATTCCGTTGATCGTCACATTTACACGTGTTGCATCGCTTCCGCGGACACGTATTCCGGTATAACCAAAACCATTGCCGGCATCTGAAGTAGTTACGACAGAAGGAAGATAATTCATTAAAACAGGAATATCCTGACCAAGATTTCTGTATTTGATTTCTTTTTTATCCATATTACTGAAACTAACCGGAGTTTTAGAAGTAACACGAACAGCCGAAACCAGAACATCATCAAGCTGATTGACTTTTACAGAATCTTTTTCCTGTGCATTGGAAGACAGAGAATAGAATAAAGAAAATAGAATGTAGAAAGCAGATTTGATTACACGAGGTCTTTCAACCTTTAAACCTTTGTAAATTAGTACTTCAGTACCTTTAAAAATAGTTTTCATTCGTAAATAAATACGAATAAAAGGGGGAATTATTCTTTTGTTAAATTAATAAATGTGTTTCTTACCACAAAACTAAGTGTGCACTCTTAATTTTGTCGTTTTTTCCCTTAGCAACATTACTCGCTCAGGTTCTTTGGGTATGATCTCAGCTCGTTATTTGGAGCACCCCTTTGAGACAGTGCAAATTTAGTGTTAAAATATTTAAAACTCCAAAAAATTCGAAATTTACTCCAGGTTAGGTTTTCGGCGTGATTGTTTAATATCAGAAATATTCTTTTTATCCTTGATTCTCTTTTTAATTGCCGCTTTCGGAATTTTAGTTGCCTTTCGCACTTTAGGAACAAATAAACCCTTTTTGATTATTTCTAAAAACCGTTTTATTACAATTTCCTTATTTTTAATCTGACTTCTGTCTTCATCACAATTCAAAATCAGGATGTTTTCTGTAGTCAGTCGATGGGCCAAATTGTTTTGCAGCAAAAATTTTTCATCATCAGACAGCGCTTGAGAAGCTTGCAGGTTAAATGACAAAACTACTTTTGAAGAAACCTTGTTTACATTCTGTCCTCCTGCTCCACTGCTTCGAACCGCTTTAAAATCTAATTCTGATATGATTTTTTCTGCATCCATACTATTGTGGCTGATGTGCCGCTTTTAATAAATCATTAACCGTTTTTACCGGATTAAAAGTAATCAGGGGAACTGCAACAAAAACCGTTAGCCAATTCGCCATAGACCCGTTCCATAAACCCGGAAGTTCGTAACTTTTAACTATTTTACCCTCCATACTTTTTTCTACAATAAAACCGGCTTTCTTATCTATGAATTTTTGAAGATCAAAGATTTCTCCTTTATAATTTTTTATTCCACATACTAAATCGACTGGATTAAAATGAGTGGCCTCGGCTAAAACCTCCTGCTGTTTTTTATTTGTCAAATCAACCTGAGAAGTTTCTACCACCTGTAGTGAGATAATCCCTTTATCATTCATAACCCAAAACGGGCCTCCGCCAGGCTCTCCCTCATTTTTTACCATTCCACAAACACGAATTGGCTTGTCCAGAAGTTCTTTTATCTTTTCAATTTGATTTTCTAAAGTAAACTTTTTAAAATCACTTGACAAATCCGTATTTAATTGATCTTTAAGAAACGATACAATTTCGCCAATTTCTTCTTGCTTTATGGCATCATTGTCAATTGCTTTTAGATAATCAAAAACCTTTTGTTGAATTTTAATTAATATCCCGGCAAGGGCTTTTTTGTAAAGTGTAATTTCATCTATATGGTTCTGAATTACATTGTCAATATTTTTCACAAAAATAATATCGGCATCCAATGCATTCAAATTATCTATTAAAGCTCCGTGTCCACCAGGCCTGAAAACAATTTTATCATTTTTATCTCGGACTAAATTGTTTTTTAAATCAACCGTTACAGAATCTGTTTTTTTACTTTGGTACGAATAACTTACATTTATCTCAACTCCTGATTCGCCTTCAATTTTCTCTTTCAGTACAGATATAGCATTTTCAAATAACTCACGGTGCGCTTCAGAAACTGTAAAATGAAGATTAGAAACATCTCCGGAAGTTGCGTAATGTACGCATTCGTTTAAATGTTCTTCAATAGGAATCGCAATATGCGTTTTGTATTCATGGAAAGGCAAAACTGCCTTTGGCTTATTTGCAAAGTCAAAATATTCCGGGGACAATAATAATTTTATAAAATAGTAATTTTTATTGTCCCGGGATAGAGATTCAAAGTGAGGATAAATTTCTCTTATCTTTTTATCAACAGTCTTAAAGAATGGAAATTTTTCCATTGCCACGATAAATACCCGAAGTTCATTATCTTTTTTTCTATTAATATAAGCGTTTATAGTTTCTTTATTAATGTCAAATTCATTAAGAAAAACCGTCAAAAATTTAAACATGCGACTTGCAGCACCAGATGCAGGGACAAACTTTTTCAGTTTAAAATTTGATTTTTGACTATCATAAAAAGATGCTTTTTCCCGAAACTCACTTTCAGAAAAACTCAAAATTCCGTTATCAATTGTTGCAGGACTTATCAAGTTGCTTTTTGGAATACCACTTTTAAAAACATCTAATTGTTTGAAGACATTATGAAAATCGGTTCCGTGATGGTAGATTTCTACAAAATCATTTGATGAAAAACCCCCATCTTTTGCAATAGTCAGATTATTAATAATTTCAACCGCTTTTGCTAAGCGTGTTTTCTTGTCGCCCGATAATGTTATAAAAGGTTTTTTTGTATCAATCAGCGTTTGTTTAAATACCGAAAACACCGTTTCTCTTCCATTAGGAGTATCTCTTATATCATCTTTTTCCCAGGGAACATCAATATCGGTCAGAAAAAACAAATCGTATTCGTGTTTAAGCGCCGCTTCATTTAATAGCGGATCACAAAAACCATAATACATTTCCGAAAATACTTTTGTAACCATCAGATTGGTGTCACAAAATAAGTATTTATTTGCCAGAGCTAAATTTTCATTCTCCAGCGCAGTCTGTCCGTACGCGATAGGCATCATATCCTCGGCTACGCAAATATGCTGGTTTTCTTCCCATTTTTCCTGCAGATAATCGCGCGCAAATTCCGGAACCCATTTGGTTTCGTAATAATCTGCAAGTTGTTTTGCCAATGTTGTTTTACCTGTACTTTCAGGTCCGAACAAAGCAATTTTTATGATAGTTGTTTTTTGCTGTCTAAGATCTTTCTCCATTCTAAATAAGCTGAAATAGCCAAAATTGTAAAAATTATGTATTGAAGTGACAGCATCCCTAAGCCACGATAAGCATAAAGAGGTACAACAATAATATCACCAATAATCCAAAGTGTCCAGTTTTCTATTTTTTTTCTGGCCATGTACCACATTCCGGCGAAAAATATTCCTGATGAAATCATATCGACATAATTGTCGGGATGTATTTCATAATCAAAATAGGTATAAATGCCGAAAACTACAAAAATGGTGAAGATAAATAATAAGATTCCGATTATTTTTTCATTAAACGTTGTACGGGTAATTGGTAAATTGTCTTCTGTAGTTCCGCCCTTTCCCCAGACATACCACCCATAAATACTCATAACCGAAAAATATGCGTTAATAATCATATCTCCAATATAACCCGCAACATACAGTAAATACACCGAAATAACTGTGGCAATTAATCCCGTCGGATAAACCCAGATATTTTCTTTCTTAGCAAACCAGACGCTCAGGATGCCACATACAAAGACTAAAAATTCTAAGACAATATGCCATAGCGGAGCATTTTTGTAACTTTCCAGAAAAAAATCTATCATCAAAATTGTTTTGGATTAGTGGTATTATGATTCAAAAAAACGACTGTCGTTTTCAAAAGCTGTTCCAATAACAACTAAATCAGCGCCAGCTTTATATGCTTTCTGAATTCCGTGCAAATCTACGATTCCTCCACCAACAATTACAGGAATTTCAATATTTTGAGCAATTAACTCAATCATTTCTGTTGGAACAGGCTGTTTAGCACCGCTTCCTGCTTCGAGATAGATCAGTTGATTTCCCAGCATTTCTCCTGCGAGAGCAGTTGCAAGAACCAAATCGGGATTTTTACGGCTTAAAGGTTTTGTTTTGCTCACACGCGCAACAGCCGTTTCGTTGCCGCTTTCTATTAAAATATAACCTGTAGAAATTACTTCAAGATTTGTTTTTTTGAGTATTGGCGCTGCCTGGACCTGATATTCAATTAAATAATCCGGATTTCGGCCTGACAATAGCGACAGGAACAAAATTCCATCAGCTTTAGGAGAAATCTGTGAAGGATCACCGGGAAATAGAATTACTGGTAAATTTGTTTTTTCCTTCAATGAAGCAATGATTTCCTCTAAGATATTATTTCGAACAATACTGCCGCCTACAAAAATGTGAGTAGCAGGCGATTCATTAATTTTATCAATTAAATGATCCAGATTTTTCAAAACAATTTTATCCGGGTCCAAAAGTATGGCCAATAATTTCTGACCGCTCCTTTTAGCGACTAAAATCTGTTGTCGGATGGTAAGTAATTGTTCTTGCATACGGAGTGTAAAAGTAAAAGTTTTTTAATGTCAAAGAAACTATTTTGAATGAATTATATTTGTCTAACATCTTTGATAACGGAAACAACACATTATGATTACAGTTGAATTATTACAAAAATATGGTGCCATAATAAAATCGTTTGCTAAAAATGATATTATTTTTGAAGAAGGAAATCTGCCGTTAAACTATTTTCAGATTATTTCGGGCGAAATCAAAATGAGTAATTATAATGATGACGGAAGAGAATTTATTCAGGGCATATTTTACGAAGGACAATCGTTTGGCGAGCCTCCGTTGTTTCTCAATCAAAAATATCCTGCAAATGCCATAGCAGTAGAAAATGCTTCAATTTTTATTCTTTCAAAAGAAAACTTTATGAAGCTGCTTGAGGAAAATCCGAAGGTAAGCATTAAGGTAATTGAAAATCTGTCACAGCGTTTGTATTACAAATCGGTTATGGCTGCAGAAATTTCTACACACGAACCCGAACATCGCGTTTTAAAATTAATCGATCACGGAATTGCCTATTTCAATTTTCAAAAAGATATAAATGGCTTTTTAATCAATTTTACGCGGCAGCAAATCGGAGATTTAACCGGATTACGGGTCGAAACAGTTATCAGAACCATAAAAGCTCTGGAGAAAAAAGGCGAATTGAAGATAATTAATCGAAAAGTATACAGATAAAAAAGTTCGCGTTTTATGATTTTAATCATAAAATGCAGTTGAGTTGTGAGCGTATCTTTGCCATATAAAAATCTGAATATCATGACACTATATCAAACAACATTCGAAAATTTCAACAAAAGTTATATGGGTTCTGCTGCAATGGCAGTAATTGGTCAAAGCTGTTTAGGCGGTGGTGCAGCAATGTATGTTTTGTCTAACGGAACTTCAATTTTTCAAATGATCCAGCTGGCCATTATAGTTTTAGCCTGTATCTTTGTCAACACTTCAATTCTGGCACAAATGAAACACAAGGTGGTTTTTAACCTTTTGATTTTAAGTGCAGTCCTAAGTGTATTTTTTATTCTTTTAAACACTATTTTTCTGTGAAAAAACAAATAGAAAACAGAACAGACATAAATTTTTTAGTCCATCAGTTTTACAATAAAATAAGAGCCGATCGCGAAATCGGCTTTTATTTTAATGATATCATAACCGACTGGGATCTACATCTCGAAAAACTAACTGATTTTTGGGAAACGAATCTTTTCGGTGTTCGCAAATACAAAGGGAATCCGCATGCAGTTCATAATGAGGTTGACGCCCATTTTAATGAAAAAATAACAACAAATGAATTCGGGATCTGGCTCAATCACTGGTTTCAGACGATTGACGAATATTTTGAAGGCGAAAATGCCGATACGCTAAAAAAACGTGCCAGAAAAATGAGCACTTTTTTGTTTATAAGTATGTTTCAGCACCGACAAAAAGAGAGTGAAGTTTAATTTTTAAAGTTTCTGAGATACTGAGATTCTAAGTTGCTGAGGTTTTAAGTTTTTGGTAATATTTTTTTTTTGACCAGAAATATTATGCCACGTTTTGTTATTTCAAACAACAAAAAGATGATGAAAATTATTTCTCAAAAGCATACACCAAAGTAAAATTGTCAATTTCGAGATAATGCACTTCAAAATCCTTAATTAAATCATCAAAATAAAGACTCGCCGAAGTCTTTTTTTCGTTTAAAGAAAAATCATCTACCCGAATATGATCTTTAAAACTAATACCTTTTTCATTTCTTATTTTAAAGATGGCTTCTTTTGCACCCCATATTACCGTTAGTTTTTTAATGTACTCTTCTGTTAAATCTGGTTTTAAATAAAGGCATTCGTAATCGGTAAATTTATCAGCAATCCTGATGATTTTATCACGTTGCAATTCCATATCGATACCAACAGTTTGTTCACTAATAATTATAGCGGCATAATTGTAGGAATGTGTTATTGAAATATAATTATGACAATCAAAATACGGTTTCCCAAATTCATCATAATGCAAATCTTTATCTGTAAACCCCATTTCCTGAATCAACATTCTTACGCTCAAAAAAGCCCGCTGGTGCATTTCAGATTTCATTCCGTCCAGTCTTCGCTGCGTTTTTTCTTTTAGGGCAACCGTACTGTACAATTCATCAAAAGATTCGGTAATCTTCCAAATTAAAATTTTGGTATTTTCGTTAAATTGTATGGTTTGAAATAAAGGCATTTTTTTTTTAATTATAAATGGTAAGTTGTGAATTGTGAATTATATTTCCCTTTAAATTTAGGCTTATTTTAAGAATCTGTCTTTTAAACGAACTTCCACCACTTATATAGTTAAAATTTATTCTTAAACTAACATTCTAAAGATTAAGAAATTAAACATTTCATAAATCTTAGAGAAAGTTACAAAATTCAAAAGGTATTATGTAAATTTGCAAAAAATTATACATATACAAATATAATATAAATGAGTACTACAACTACGCCTTATGTGGCTTTCAAAGTAAAAGATATTTCTCTAGCGGCTTGGGGAAGAAAAGAAATTGAATTGGCTGAAGCTGAAATGCCAGGTTTAATGGCGCTTCGTGCTGAATACAAAGACGAACAGCCTCTTAAAGGTGCGCGTATTGCAGGATGTCTTCACATGACAATTCAGACTGCGGTTCTAATCGAAACTTTAATCGCTCTTGGTGCAGAGGTTACATGGTCTTCTTGTAACATTTTCTCTACTCAGGATCAGGCTGCTGCTGCAATTGCTGCTGCCGGAATTTCTGTATATGCATGGAAAGGTCTTGACGAAGAATCTTTTGACTGGTGTATCGAGCAGACTTTGTTCTTTGGTGAAGACAGAAAACCATTAAACATGATTTTGGATGATGGTGGGGATTTAACAAATATGGTTATCGATCGTTACCCGGAATTGGTTCCTGGAATTAAAGGTCTTTCTGAAGAAACTACAACTGGTGTTCACAGACTTTACGAAAGAGTAAAAGCAGGAACTCTTCCAATGCCTGCAATCAACATTAACGATTCTGTTACTAAATCTAAATTTGATAATAAATACGGATGTAAAGAATCTGCTGTAGATGCTGTACGTCGTGCAACTGACTTAATGTTAGCTGGAAAAAGAGTGGTTGTTTGCGGATACGGTGACGTTGGAAAAGGAACTGCAGCTTCATTCAGAGGTGCTGGTTCTATCGTAACAGTTACTGAAATCGATCCGATTTGTGCTTTACAAGCTGCAATGGACGGGTATGAAGTTAAAAAATTAAACACAGTAATTGCAAATGCTGACATCATTATTACCACTACAGGAAATAAAGATATCGTTCTTGGAGAGCATTTCGAGCAAATGAAAGACAAAACGGTTGTTTGTAACATCGGACACTTTGACAATGAAATCGACATGGCATGGTTAAACAGAACTCACGGTGCATCTAAAATCGAAATCAAACCACAAGTTGATAAATATACTATCAATGGAAATGATATTATCATTTTGGCAGAAGGACGTTTAGTAAACTTAGGTTGTGCTACCGGTCACCCAAGTTTTGTTATGAGTAACTCATTTACAAACCAAACTTTGGCTCAAATTGAATTATGGAACAACAGCGCAGCTTACAAAAACGAAGTTTATATGTTACCAAAACATTTAGATGAAAAAGTTGCTGCTCTTCACTTAGCAAAATTAGGCGTTGAGCTAGAAGTTCTACGTGACGACCAGGCTGCTTACATTGGTGTTGAGGTTCAGGGACCATTCAAACCAGAGTACTACAGATACTAAGAAATTTTAAATTTAAGATTAGTCCCCAAGTTTCGGGATGGATTTCTTAATTACATATTCAAAACCCGACAGATTTTTAAAACCTGTCGGGTTTTTTATTTGAAAAACACATAGTATAAATTGAATATTATTTCTATTTTTGTAGGAAATTTACACAAATAAAATAATGATGATTGCAACAAAAAACGTAGCCTTAATGCCCTCAAAGACTAATTTACAAAGAATTTGTAAGGCAATATCTTTATTAGATGCTATTTTCTATCCGGAGTGGGATGGCAGATATTATTCATACAATTCTAAATGGTTTGAGAACGAAGAGTTTTTTGAGATTAGAAATGGATGTGGGGATCATATCATGATTCTTTTTATTAAAGATAACTGCGTCATAAATGGGTTTGTAAATGAATTTTACTATGGCGATAAAACGAAAGAAAATTTAACGAAAGGAATGCCTGAAATTTACAATGAATTTATTTTTGGAGAACCTGTATCATCGATGGGCACAAGTTTTTGCTTATGGACAAATGGCGAAGGAGTGTGGCAAACAGGAAAAATTGGAGCAAATGAAGATGGATCAGAAGAATTCTTATATTTTTGACGGAAATCCCCAAACATATATAGATTGGGCTGTTGATTATTTTGAAATTGGCTCAGAAAATGAAGAAGATGAAGGATTAGTAAAAACCCGTATAAATAAAACGGTATCAGAAATATATGAGGGCAAAAAACTAACTAAAGAAATGGTTTTATTACTCGATAAAAACTTTGATGACTGGAAAAGACTTGAAGAGGACTTAATGGACATTGCTTACAACTATGATTTTAAATAAATCATAATGAAATTAAAAAATTTAGCTTACCTCCTAATTCTACTAAGCATATTCTCATGTGAAGATAAAAGTTTAAATTCAATCTCTAAATCTGAAACCAGGAACTCATACGACAATGAAAACGTTACCCACTTAATAAAATCACATAAGGTAATAGATTTAGCTTCTATGCCTAGAAAGAAGGATTTACAAAGAATTTGTAAAGCAATTTCTGTGTTAACTGCGATCTTTGAAGCAGAATATAAATTTACCGCTCCATATTATTCTTACGATTCTAAATGGGGTGCTAACGAAGAATTTTTTGAGATGAATGATGGCCAAGGCAGCCAGATAATGATTCTATTTCTGAAAGATGGTTGCGTTATAAATGGGTTGGTTAAATATTATATTCCAAATTTGAGAAAAAAAGATATTACAAAAGGAATACCTAAAATTTATGAGGAATTTATTTTTGGAAAAACAGTTTCATCATGTGGAACAAATTTTTGTATGTGGACAAATCCAGATGGCAGTTGGCAAGCGGGAATAAATGGAATCGATGATGACTCTATACAGGAATATTTAACGATTTTTGATGGAAATCCAAGAACTTACAGAGATTGGGCTCTTGAAGGCTACCTATTTTATTATGGAAATGAAAAGCAATATCTAAAAGGAATTCCTTTAAAAACTGTAACCCAAATTTATCAGGGCAAAGTATTAACTAAAAAAATGGTTTTATTACTTGACGAAAAATTCACTAAATGGAAAAAGCTTGAAGAAGAATTAAAAACAATAGGTTATAATTATGATTTTAACTAAATGTCATAATCAAAACCGACAGATCTTAAATTCTGTCAGGTTTCTTTTTTTTAATCTAAAATCAGAAATTAAGAAATCTAAAATATACCGGGCGTGCCACTATTTTAAAAATGGCCCAAATATACTTTGCGTACATTGGGCCTTTCTTAAAATAATGTCGGGCTATCCGAGCTACTTCGGTAGCCTGCTCCTATCCCTCACGCTCACGTAATACCAGAACAATATAATTTTAACAAGACATTGACAGCTTTTTTATTTTATAACTTTAAATTTGAACTTAAAGCTTTAAACTTAAGATATGATCGAAAATATTATATGTGATCTGCATGGAACAAAAGAAATGTCTTTTACTTGCATTCATATTGCAATGGCAATAGACCAAAAAGAAAAAGTAGGTTTCTATTATTCCGAAGCCGAAGAAGATTTACCGCAGATTGCCTGGTGTAATTCCTGCGAACAATATCTTCTGGATAATGGTGAGGAATGGACAGATGCTTTTCAAACCGTGGCCGACTTTAAAATGCTTTGTTCTGACTGTTTTGATGAAGCAAAAAACAATGAATTAGAGAGTCACCTCAGATAAAAAACATTTTCATGAAAAAGATTATTTTCCTTCTGACATTAATTATTTTAAATTCGTCTTCATATTCCCAAAGTAGTGATGTCTGGACTTCATTTCCTAATAAAGACACCACACTTATTGGTTTTAAAGATAAAAACGGAACAATTAAAATAGCACCTAAATTTACAGGTTTTACAATCGCCGGTAAATTCGAAAATATAATTGCTGTTTCTGAAGATGAAAATGGCAAATGGAAAAGCTATTACTTGACCAAACAAGGAAAAATAGTCGGACGAGATAGTTTATACAGTTTTGACAACGGGCCAGATTGCGAAAATGAAGGTTTCATTAGATTTAAAGATTACAAAACCGATAAAATGGGAATGTTTAATCGGGAAGGAAAAATTATAATTCCGGCGCAATACAGCAATTTATCAAAAGTTCAAAATGGTATGATTATCGCCTTGAAAGATGCTCAAAAAGAAATTGATGGTGAGCATTTTTTCTGGAGTGGCGGAAAAGATTATCTAATTGACAGCAATAATAAAATATTAATTGAAGACTTTAAATACAATACTGAACTGAATTTCTATTCTGTACAAAAGTCTCAGAAACCGGTTAAAGATCCATCACGCGAGAGCTTTTTAGGAATCGACGGACAATATTATTCTTTCATTAATTATGATAAGGAATTTAAAAATTGGCTAAAAAACATTTTGTTAACTGATTTATCCAAAAGTAATCTGGAAAAAAACTCTTTTGACAAAATTACTTATTGGAAAGAACCAGAGGGATGGATAAGTGAATCGAAATCAAAATTTATTGAAAAGAATTTCAATGTTTTAAAACTAAAATTACAGCAATTAAATTCGGCAAACACAGATTATTTCGTTTCCTCGGATGGTTTAAATAAGTTTATTTTTGAATCAGAAGAATATCAAGTGTATTTCAATAATTGTAATGAACCCAAAGAGTGGATGTATCCGGTTAAAAATGTCATAATCAATCCAAAAAATAAATCTGATTCCGGACAGGATCATTTTGAATTCCTTCGAACGGAAGAGGGTTACAAATTGATAAGTGTGTCACTTAAAAAAGAAGAACTTAAATAGTTTTTTTATTTCAGGTTTCAAGTTTCAGGTTTCAAGTTACCAAAACCTGAAACTTGAAACCTGAAACTTTGAACTTTGAACTTTGAACTTCCGCAAGTTTCGGATTTTATAACCGTAAAAGCCGACCGATATTTGTATTATAAAATGGAATGAAAATGAACACACAAGAAAACATCAATTATAATCGTATCGCCGAAGCTATAGAGTATATCAAAGCTAATTTTAAAGAGCAGCCCAATCTTGATGAGGTTGCAGAGAAAGTACATTTGAGTCCGTTTCATTTTCAGCGGCTTTTTAGTGAATGGGCAGGAACAAGTCCGAAGAAATTTTTGCAGTATACGAGTTTAGAACATGCTAAAAAGCTGCTAAAAGAAAATCACGCCACAATCTCGGAAACTGCTTACGAAACGGGACTTTCGGGAACCAGCCGCCTGCACGATTTATTTGTAAGCATAGAAGGAATGACACCGGCAGAATATAAAAATGGGGGTAAAAATCTTTTTATCAACTTTAGTTTTGCCGAAAGTCCGTTTGGAAATATCATTGTCGCTTCTACTGAAAAAGGAGTTTGTTTTATGGCTTTCGCCGAAAATGAAGAAAATGGATTTGAAGATTTAAAAAACAAATTCCCAAATGCGGCATTTTCCAGAAAACTCGATTGGATACAACAAAACGCCTTGTTCATTTTTCAAAACGACTGGAGCAAATTATCTGAAATAAAACTGCATTTAAAAGGAACAGATTTTCAATTAAAGGTTTGGGAAACTTTACTTAAAATCCCAATGGGACAGCTTTCTACTTACGGTTCTATTGCTTATCAAATTGAGAAACCAAATGCTTCCCGAGCTGTTGGAACTGCAATTGGCAGTAATCCTGTCGCGTTTTTAATTCCGTGTCACCGCGTCATCCAGTCTTCGGGAATATTTGGCGGTTATATGTGGGGAAATACCCGAAAAACGGCTATTATTGGCTGGGAAGGTGCACATATAAATCCTAACATATAATATCTATCGCAGGTTTTTTTGTTACGAACTATACGAATTAACACAAATTCTCTAACGTATTTTTTAAAATTAATTGGTGAAAATTAAGTGCAATTCGTGGCAAAAAATAACTATCAAAATAACTCCAATGCAACATATACAATCCAGAATTGCTTCCCAAAATTGGGAAGCAGTCACCGAATCTATGCACGAAAATGGATTTGCCATTATTCCAAATCTTCTTGATAACGAAGAATGCGAGAATCTTAAACTGAATTATTCAAATGCGAATTTATACCGAAAAACCGTGGTGATGGAACGCTACCGATTTGGTATCGGCGAATATAAATATTTCAATTATCCGCTTCCGGATTTAATTCAAAACCTTCGAACTTCGGTTTATCCTAAATTGGCACCAATTGCAAATGCGTGGATGAAAGTTTTGAATATAAATACTGTTTTTCCTAAAACACACGCAGAACTTTTAGAACAATGTCATCAAAATGAACAATTAAAAGGAACGGTTTTAATTTTAAAATATGGCAAAAGTGGTTTCAATACGCTTCATCAGGATTTATACGGCGATGTTTATTTCCCTATACAAACCGTACTTTTTTTAAATGAACCTGACGAAGATTTTACCGGCGGCGAATTTGTTCTTACACAGCAAACGCCACGCGCCCAGTCTAAAGCGATTGTGTTGAAACCTAAAAAAGGTGATATGTTGATTTTTACAACTAATTTCAGACCCATAAAAGGTACCAAAGGTTATTATCGTGTAAATATGAAACATGGAGTTAGTGAAATTCATTCGGGCGAAAGACATACACTGGGTATTATTTTTCATGATGCATTGTCATAAGGGCCAGAGGTGCAAAGAAACAAAGGTTCAAAGTTTTACAAAAGGTTTTTCTTCTTTCTCTTTGAAGGTTTAAAACTTAAAAAAAAATGATTTTACACAACAAAATTTCAGATTCTGATCTTCGAAATAAAATTAAAAATGGCGAAATTTGCTTTGGAGGCAACCAGAAACTAAAAATCTACGGAACGCTAAAATGCAGTTCCGGAAAAAGAATGAAACGCGAAAACCGGGTTTTCTTTTTATCTGAAAATGAAGCCATAGAAAAGGGTTTCAGACCTTGCGGACATTGTATGAAAACCGAATATCAAAAATGGAAAAATGGACTTATTTAATCCCGAAATAAACGAATCTGAAAACCTGCTTCCAAAAGATGGAACGGTTAATTATTACGGAACCATTTTTTCCAGAAATGATGCCGATTTTTATCGTGACACTCTTTTAAATACCATCGAATGGAAAAATGACGAAGCCATTATTTTCGGTAAATTGATTTTAACCAAACGAAAAGTAGCCTGGTACGGCGATCAGGAATTTGAATATACCTATTCTAAAACTACAAAAAAAGCACTGCCGTGGACAAAGGAATTATTAGAATTAAAAAGTATAATCGAGAAGAAAACGGGAGAAACATTTAATTCCTGCCTGCTTAACTTATATCATACCGGTGAGGAGGGAATGGCCTGGCACAGCGATGCCGAAAAAGATTTAAAAAAAAATGGCGCTATCGGATCTCTAAGTTTTGGCGCAGAACGCAAGTTTGCTTTTAAACATAAAGAAACCAAAGAAACTGTTTCTATTATTCTGGAAAATGGCAGTTTACTGGTTATGAAAGATGAAACACAAACACATTGGCTGCATCGTTTACCTCCAACAAAAATGACGCAAAAACCAAGAGTAAATCTCACTTTTAGAACAATTGTGAGATAAATTTTCATTTCTTTTTTGTAGCGACATTTTCGTACGAACGTATTAAAGCATCTTCAAACATTTCTGGTCTGGCTTTTGAAAGTTCTACAATTGTCCAGCCTTGTTTTTCCCCATTTATTCGGGATTGGATAAAAAATCATTTCTCCTGAAGAGCAAAAGACAGACTGATCAATTTCATTTAACTTTAAAACTGCGTGGTTATTTTTTTCGTCAAAAGTGGCAAAAATCTTTTTTTTGATCCGGAAAGAAATTTTCTCAAAATGAGGCTCTTCTGTGGCATCCGGAAACGATAAAGCTAATTTTCTAAAGATTTCAATGGAGACCATATATTTAATTTTAAATTAATTTCTACCAACCCTGATTTAATCCATTTTTTAAAACCTCATCGTATTTTTCTTTGTCGAAAGAATAAAGATTAGGTGCTTTATGCGCCACGTTGCTTTTCTTTTCTTCTAATTTTTTCAGAATTCCGATGTTGGTAATCTTTCTTAGAAAATTTCTTCTGTCTAATTTTCTGTCCAGAATAGTTTCATATAATTTCTGAATTTCGGGAATTGTAAATTTCTCCGGCAACAGATTATATCCAATTGGCATTAAATTCAATTCGATCCTTAGAGTGTCCAAAGCTTTGTCCAGAATTTCTTTGTGATCCAAAATCAGCTCTGGGACTTCCTTATGGTCAATCCATTCTGCAATTTCGAAATCATTCATTGCATTTGGAATAATCTTTAAAAAATCTACCAAAGCATAATAACCAATCGTAACAAAACGGCGGGTGAGCCATTTGCCTTTTTCCTCATCAATCTGTAAATATTCTAATGCTTTCTGACTAAAATGCTGATCATTACGCTTTACTTTTCCAAAAGTAGCAAACTGCCTTAAAAAAACGCCTTCAACACCTGTTCTGCTATTTAGTATCGTAATTGCTGCAGTATCAATATCCTGATCTGCCGGAATAAATCCGCCGGGTAAAGACCATTTTAAACTTTGATTTACCTTTAACAATAAAACCTTGAGCTGATTATCATGAAAACCAAAGATAACGCAGTCTATAGAAAGTCCGGGTTGGTAATTTTCACTATTCTCAATTATATCTTTTAACATTTGAATTTTATTCTTGCATCAATAACTCTGCAATTTAGCATATATTTTGAAAAAATGTTCGCCTCCTAATTCTAATAAATTTGAATATAGAAGTTTGCATCTCACAATTTTAACTAAAATTTAAAATCAAATTTAAAAAAAATAATTACATTGCGTCACAATAACACATTAAGAATTGAAATTGTTAAAATTCCAGATTCTTAATCAGAAAAAGCAGAGACGAGTTTTGTTTTTTCTTCAATATTAAATTTAAAGTTATGATTACCAATTCGTTGAAAGATATTAATCGAAAAATCAGAACCAAAATCTGGACTTCATTTGGATTTGTTTCCAAAACCTACCTTCTCGAAGCTTCTTTAAAATATAGTGAAGAACAGGAAAGAATTTTCAACGAAATGATTGTTGAAACCGATGCTAAAAATAAAAAAGCCAAACAAGAAGCGTTTGAAAAGGCTTTGTATGCTTCGTATAAAGGAATTGGCGCTATGGATTTTGTAAATACAGTTTTGAGATAATTCAAAACACTTTAAAAAATCCATAGCGCCAACTTAAATTGACAATCTGATTTTGTTAAGGTACTAATTCGAAATCAGATCTTAATTTAATGTCTGCTGATGAAGTCCCGATCATTACTTCAAAATCTCCCGGTTCAGCGACCCATTCTAATTTATTATTGTAAAAAGAAAGCTTTTCTTTGTCGATTGTAAATTCAATTGTTTTAGATTCTCCTGCATTTAATTTTACTTTCTGGAAATCTCTTAATTCTAACACCGGTCTTACAACAGATCCAAATTTATCTTTTAAATACAACTGTACTACTTCTTCTCCAGCCACTTTTCCGCTGTTTTTTAACTGGAAAGAAATTTTAATCGTTTCGTTGCTCTTTATTTTAGCTGAAGATAATTTGAGACCTGAGTAATCAAAAGTGGTGTAACTCAAACCATATCCAAAAGGAAATTTAGGCGAGTTTTTTAAATCGATATAAGCCGAAACATAATTAGTCTCACTTTCTGTTTTTGCCGGTCTTCCTGTACTAAAGTGGTTGTAATAAATAGGAATCTGCCCTACTTCTCTTGGGAAAGTCATTGGCAATTTACCGGAAGGATTGTAATCTCCAAATAATACATTTGCAATTGCATTTCCGGCTTCAGTTCCTAACCACCAAGTATACACAATGGCTGGAACATTATCTGCAGTCCAGTTAAATACCAAAGGTCTTCCGGCATTTATTAAAACCACCACCGGTTTTCCTGTTGCCTGAATTGCTTTTACCAAATCTTCCTGAACACCCGGCAAATGCAGATCGCTTCTGCTTTTTGCCTCGCCGCTCATGTCGCGTCTCTCGCCAATACTTAATACAACAACATCTGCTTGTTTTGCTGTTGCAACTGCTTCTGCAAATCCGTCTTTGCTTGTGCCTTCAATTTCACAACCTTTTGCGTATAATAATTTCGTGTTTTTACCGACTTTATTTTGCATTCCATCCCACTGAGAAACGATCCATTTGTTGTAATCGACTTCAGGAAGTTCAACAGACCAGAATCCCATGTTTTCTTTATATTCTTTAACCATCGGACCAATAAATGCAATCGTTTTTACACTTTTAGAAATGGGTAATGTCTGGTTTTCATTCTTCAATAAAACAATACTTTTTTGAGCTACCTCAAGTGCCGCCTTTCTGTGGTCCGGATTGTTTAACGCTTTTTCAGCACGTTTTTCATCAGAATATCGGTAAGGATCGTCAAACAGTCCCATTTCAAATTTCTTACGAAGAATTCTTCTTACGGCATCATCAACCAGATCAACAGAAACTCTTCCTTCTTTTACTAATTGAGCTAAGTTTCCTCTGTAAGCATTACTTTCCATATCCATGTCGCTTCCTGCCGTAATGGCAGAGTAAGCCGCTTCTTTTAAATCTTTAGAATAACCATGCGCTACCATTTCCCCAATAGATCCCCAGTCTGAAACCACGAATCCCTGAAAGTTCCATTTTCCTTTTAAAATATCTCTTTGCAAATGCGCATTTCCAGTTGCCGGAATTCCGTTAATATCATTAAACGAATTCATAAAAGTTGCTGCACCTGCGTCTACAGCGGCTTTAAACGGAGGTAAATAAGTTTCCATTAACATTCTTTCGCTCATGTCCACTGAGTTGTAATCTCTGCCGCCAACTCCGGCGCCATACGCTGCAAAGTGTTTTACACAAGCCATAACAGAATTTAAATCTCCTAATTTATTTCCCTGAAAACCTTTTACTCTTGCGTAAGCAATTTTAGAACCCAGATAAGTATCTTCTCCGGCGCCTTCCATTACACGACCCCAACGGGGATCACGACCTATATCTACCATTGGAGCAAATGTCCAGTGAATTCCGCTTGCCGCTGCTTCTGTCGCTGCTACTCTTGCTGCCAATTCAATTGCTTCCAAATCCCAACTTGCAGCTTCTGCTAACGGAAGAGGGAATGTCGTTTTGTAACCGTGAATAACATCCTGACCAAATAACAACGGGATTTTAAGTCTCGACTGCATTGCCAGTTCCTGATATTGTCTGGTATATTTTGTGCCGATAACATTTAGCATAGACCCAATTAAGCCTTGCTTAATTTCGTTTTGCTTGTTCGGATTAATTGTAATTGGTCCCGTTGCCTGATTGTCTCCGGTGTACTGGTTTAACTGACCAATTTTTTCTTCAATTGTCATTTTTTTCAACAGATCATTTACTTTCTGATCTGTTGTCTGCTGTTGTGCCGACGCAAAGAGCGAAAGCATAAACAGGGTAATAGTGGTTACTTTTTTCATTGTTTAAGTTTTTACCAAACGTAAGTTGCTACTGCACCAGCGTTTAGTGTGGTTGAGGTTTGCTTTTGGTTGTATTTTATATTAAAAGTCTCTGCCGTTGCTCCGTCATTTTCTACAATTAGAACTGTTTGTCCTAACGGAGTTTTAAAAGAAACATTGTGTAAATTTCCTACTATATTGCTTCCTATTCGTACAGAACCTTCCGGAACAAATTTAGAAGCGTGTGCGATTATATAATATCCTACTTCTCTTTTAACATTCTGATGCTGATCAATCATCAAAGCACCTTTACAAGTCGAACATCCGCCGGGAGTAAAAGGTTTGTAAAATTCATCATTTGCCAGTCCCCAGGAAAGTGCATTTTTACTCCAGTTGCGCATAGAACCTATCACGACATTTTTTACGCTCCATTTTAAATCGGTTTCAAAATTAGTTCCTGTTCCCGTATATTGCTCGGTAAAATACAAATCTTTATCTGGAAATGCATTATGAACCGTTGATAAAGCACTAATATCTCCTTCGTACAAATGAAAAGCCGATCCTGCTACAAACGTATTCGCTTTCGCATCTTTTAAAATCGTCAAAGGATATTCCGGTTTGTTGCAATTGTGATCGTAAACTATGATTTTGGTTTTGATTTTTGCTTTCGCGAAAGCGGGACCTAAATGATTTCCGATAAAATCTGCCTGCTGTTCTGCCAGCATTAATAAACTTGGATTATTGCCGGGATGCAACGGTTCGTTTTGAGGCGTAATGGCATCTATGACAATTCCGTGCGATTCCATTGCCTGTATGTATTTGACAAAATATTCGGCATAAACCTGATAATATTTAGGCTGTAAGCTTCCTCCCTTTGAGCTTCCGTTGTCCTTCATCCAGACTGGCGGCGACCATGGAGAACCCATAATCTTAATTTTAGGATTTATAGCTAAAATTTCTTTTAAAACCGGAATTACATCTTCTAAATCCGGACCTAAATTAAAATGTTTCAATTCTAAATCGGTTTGGCCTTCCGGCATATCATTATAAGAAAAAACTTTTTCATTCAAATCAGATGCTCCAATACTTATCCTTAAATAACTCAAACCAATTGCATCATTTTCGCTCGAAAATAATTCCCGCAGTAAAGCTTCTCTTTTTGCCTTATCCAGTTTTTTTATTGCCTGTGCACTGCCGCCTGTTAATGAAAATCCAAAACCTTCAATAGTTTGAAATTTTTCGGCAGTATTAATCTCAATGGTTTGATTCGAATTTGTTTCGGAACTAAAAACTAAATCCGGCTGTTTTTTAAGTTTTGAAGTTTCATCTGAAGTGGTAATCCATGATTCTATTGTGTTAGAATTGTTTAAACCACCTTTTGATGAGCCGCATTTTATCTGTACTGCGACTAAAGGCAGTAATAATAAAATTTGAAGTTTTCTTTTAATGTTTTTCATTTTAATCTATTTCTATTAAAACAGGTAAATGATCCGAAGGATATTTTAAATCTTTCGAATCACTTAAAACTGCATGTTTTTGAATATTGAGACCATTATTTTTAGAAATAAAAATATAGTCTATTAATAAAGTTACGGGTTCGTTATGTTTGAAACCGTTGAAAGTTCCCGAAGGTCCAAAAGGTTTTTCTTTAGAAACCTCTCTGGTGTCATTCATGAACTTTTTTATTTCTGCAATTTGTTTTGTTTCGGGTTCCGAATTAAAATCTCCCATTAAAAAAACAGGATATTTTTTTGTGTTTAAAGCGGCAATTTTCGACAAAACAAGTTCTACGCCTTTTACTCTGGCAACTTCTCCCATGTGATCCAGATGCAGGTTAAAAACCCAAAAAGTTTTCTTTGATTTTAAATCTTTAAATAATCCGTATGTACAAACTCTGTTGCAGGCGGCGTCCCAGCCTCTGGAAACTACATTAGGTGTTTCAGACAGCCAAAAAGTATCCGACTGTTCGAGTTTAAAACGATCCTTTTTGTAATAAATCGTACAAGCTTCTCCAAGTCCGCCCTCTTCTCTTCCTACTCCAAATCTATTGTAATTTGGCTGAGCCGATGCGATATCGGTCACCTGATTTGGTGTTGCTTCCTGAACTCCAAAAATATCCGGACTGTAAAATCTTATCTGAGAATTGAAATACTCTTTTCGCTTTGGCCATGCATTTTCTCCGTCTGACGCAACGTCGAGACGAATATTATAAGTCATGATTTTAAGGCTCTGACCATAAAACGCATTTCCTGCCAAAAGGATTGCCAATACTAAAATAAGTTTCTGTATGTTTTTCATGTTAAAAAATTTTAATCCCGTAAAGCTAGGTTTTCCGGGGCTTTAGAAAAAAAATTTAACTTTAAAAATAGGTTAATTATATACTCTTACGTAATCAACTTCATACGTTGCGCTTTTAAAATTTGGATCTACGGCTCCTCCAAAATTTCCTCCCATGGCAAAGTTTAAAATGACGAAGAATTTTTCATTGAATGGGGTTGTAGCTGAATTTTTATAGGTATAAAACAAATTATCATCTACAAAGAACTTGATACTTTCTGCACTCCATTCGGCGGCATAAATATGAAATTCTGTAGTTGAATTTGCAGCTGTTGTTGTTTTAGTATCGGGAGTATTTCCTGAACGTCCCGGAGAATGCAATGAAGAATGTATCACATTAGGGTTATTTCCAACCGATTCTAAAATATCGATTTCTCCACAACCTGGCCATGGCACTGTATCTATATTGTCTCCCAAAAGCCAGAATGCCGGCCAGGTACCGCCACCAGCTGGTAATTTTGCACGAACTTCTGCTCTTCCGTATTTGAATGAGAATTTACCTTTTGTCAGCATTCTTGTCGAAGTATATTTACTTCCCATATAATCTTCTCTGATTGCTGTAATTTTTAACGTCCCGTTATCTATTCTAACGTTTTCTTTTCGGTCTGTATAATATTGCAACTCATTATTTCCCCATCCGTTTCCAGTTCCGGTATTATATCCCCATTTAGAAGAATCAGGAGCACCGTCAACGTTAAATTCATCTGACCACATTAGTTTTCTTGCAATATAAACAGTTGTAGAAATGGTCGTGCTTACGAATTTGGTTCCGTTGTAAGCAGAAATTATTATAGAATAGGTTTTGGTCCCGGCGCCACTAAACTCATACGGCATTTCTCCGGATGTGATTTCTTTTAACTGCCCGTCAATTAATATTTTAAAAGAAGTCGCATTTGTTGCGGTAATTTTTAAGTTGATTTTTCCGCTTCCGTCACCGTTTGGATTTTCAGTTGTTTTCCCAACAACATCAACCTGAACATTCAGATTTGTTGGCGCCGCAACAACAGGAGTAACATCGTCTCCGCCTTCATTACTGCTGCTGCAGGACTGAAATACAAATAATAATAGCAATGTAAAAATACCGGCCCTGTTTACGAGATTGATTATTTTCATGGTTTATAATTTTAAGTTAGTGGTTAAATTGAAGTTTGAAGATAGATTATTTTTTACTTTCAGCAATTGTAAAGTCATGATAATTAAGATTTAAACTTGCTTTTTAATAAAATAATCTTCCCATTATCAGGAGTAACAAAGAAAGAAACGCCATTTGATTTATATCAAAATATTGTTACTTCCATGTATATGTTCCAACCGATCCCGCTTCAAGGGAAGTTGTAACCCATTTTCCATTAAATTTTATATTAAAAGTTTCTGTTGCTGATCCGTCATTTTCAACAATCAAAACTTTAGAACCAGAAGGTGTAATAAAAGCCGCATTTTGAAGATTTCCTCCAGAATTACTTTCGATTCTAACAGAACCCATCGGAACAAATTTTGAAGCATGAGCAATAATATAATACGCAACATTACGCTGAAAACTGTCGCTGGAAGTTATGGTAATTGCCCCTTTACACATTGTACAGCCACCATCTGTATGCGGTCCGAAATTGGCATTATTGGCAACATTCCATTCTAATGCATTTTTACTGTAATTTCTTGTTGAACCAATAATTACATTTCGAACATGCCACTTTAAATCGCCGGCAAATGATCCATCAGAAGAAGTCCATTGTTCTGTGAAATACACATTTTTTGTCGGATACGAGTTATAAACATTCGTTAGCGCGCTAATATCTCCGGCATATAAATGAAAGGCAGATCCGTCTACAAAAGGAAAAGCATCTGTATCGGCCAAAACTGCTTTTGGATAATTTGGATTATCGCAATTGTGATCGTAAGCGATAATTTTAGTGGTAAGATTTGCTGCCTTGAACGCTGGCCCCAGACTATTTTTGATAAAAGCCGCCTGATCTGCAGCAGACATATACATACTTGGATTGTTTCCATCGTGTAAGGGCTCGTTTTGTGGAGTTACAGCATCAATTGTAATTCCCTCTGCTTTCATCATCTGGATGTATTTTACAAAATATTTAGCGTAAACATTATAGTATTCTGTTTTCAGTTTTCCTCCTTTAAAACTGTTTACATCTTTCATCCAAAGTGGTGCAGACCATGGAGTACCTAAAATCAGGATTTTGGGATTAATTGCTACAATTTCTTTTAACATCGTAACTACAGCTTTGTCTTTTTCCAAACTAAATTTGGCTAAATCCAAATCTGTTTCTCCGGCCGTAAGGTCATTATAAGTAAATGGAGTTGCATTTAAATCTGAAGCTCCAATACTAACTCTGATATAACTTACTCCAATTGAATTTTCGCCAGTGCCAAATAATTCCTGTAATAGAGCAGTTCTTTTAGTTGCATTTAACTGATTGATAACCTCTACACTTCCGCCTGTGAGGGTGTATCCAAAACCATCAATTGTCTGATATTTTTGAGATTCTTTTACTTCAATATTGGTAAAAGCATTTGTTAGTGTACCAAATCCTAATGTACCGGATTGTTTTGTCAATAAAACACTCTGGTCTCCTTTCGTCAGCCAAAAATCTACATCGTTTGTTACGTTTACCGGAGGGTTTACGACGGGCGGATTTACAACTGGTGGATTTTCTACAGTATCATTTGAAGAAGAGCATTTAATTTGTGCCATTACAGCAGCCATAAAGAAAAATGCTTTTACAGAATTATTTAAAGTCAATTTCATTTTTTGTGGTTTTTAGTTAGCAGCACAATTAATATACAATAGTTTGTATGGCATGCGCCGGAATAGTTATAGCAGTTTTTGTGTTTTGATTTTCTAAAGAGTAGATAATCTCTTTGTCAGATTGATTCATTACAATCGTAATCAATTGTCCGTCAGAATTTTTAAAAGAAGTACTTAGTAAAGATTTATCATTTGTTTTTTCTAATACTCTTTTTGCGTTTGGTCTGATAAATTTTGAAAAATGTCCAATATAATAATACATCGGAGTATAAATTAATTCATCTTTTTCAGTATCGGCATGAATGGGTGCAAAACAGAAATTGCCAACATGATTTGGGCCTCCGTTTTGATCTAAAAGGATGTTCCAGTCTGTCCAGGCAACGGTTCCGTTATTAAAATCGTTAATCATGTTAAGACCGTAACGTTCTGCATTTCCCCAAAATTGATACTTTGCAGCATCAAATTTTTCAATACAACCTTCGGTAAAAATTAGATTCTTGTTTGGAAAAGCTTCGTGCACTTTAGCAACAGATTCAAACTGTGGCAGGCCTCCATTCCAGGTTTCATACCAGTGAAAACCAATTCCCCAGGCGTATTTTGAAACTTCAGGATCTGAAAACACAAGATTAGCTCGTTTTTCCAACATGTCTCCTCTGTTATGATCCCAGATAATAACATTTTTATTACTCAATCCTTCTTTTTGTAAAGTCGGTCCCAAATGATTTTTAAGAAAATCCCTTTCGGCTTCCGGAGTATAAATACAAGATTCCCAACTTTGTCTGGCCATTGGTTCATTCTGAATCGATAATCCCCAAACCGGAATTCCTTCTTTCTCGTAAGCTTTGATAAATTTAGTGTAATACAATGCCCAGGAATGTGCAAATTCAGGCAATAAAACGCCGCCGTGTAAAATATCATTATTGTTTTTCATGAAAGCTGGGGGACTCCACGGACTAACAAATAATGTTAGTTTTCCGCCGGCTGTTTCAATTGCTTTTTTAATTAATGGAATTCTATATTTCCGGTCGTGATCGATATTAAATGTTTTTAGATCTTTATCACCTTCTTCAATATAAGTATAACTTTCACTGCTAAAATCGCAGCTGTGAATGTTCGTTCTCGCTAAAGAATATCCTATACCTTTATTTTTATCGTAATAAGCATTTAGAAATTCTTTTTGCTTTTTTGGAGACAATTTTGAAAAAACTTCCGCACTTGCATCTGTAACAGCACCTCCTATTCCTAAAAAAGTCTGATCTGTTTTTTCCTTATCAACAACTATAAATACTGTTGCTTTATTTTGTTCTAAAGTATAGGTACCTGATATAAAATTATTTGATAATGATAATTTCAAATTGGTATTTTCGGCAGTAGTAAAAACCTTTATCTTATTTTTCTGCTGAGAAAAACAATTCAATTGCATGACAACAATTAAGGCTGAGAGATATATTTTGGTTGTGACTTTCATATTGCTAAAAATCAATTTTTAAATTACAAGTAAGAAAAGACTAATACGGATGATTCATATTAGTCCTCTTACTTAACTACAAAATATTAATAAACAAGTGTTTGTATAGCATGAGGCGGTATTTTAACCTCTGCTTTTTCAGCTCCGATAATTAAATTATAAGTCAACTCATTTGCCGATTGGTTCATTACAATAGTTGCCATTGTTCCGTCGGTATTCAAAAATGATGTGCTTAATAATGCGCTTCTGCTCACAGCAGTACTGATTCTTTTGGCATTGAGTCTAATGAACTTTGAAAAATGTCCTATGTAATAATAAGATGGAGTATAAATTAATTCTCCACTTTTCGTATCTGCATGAATGGGTGCAAAACAGAAATTTCCAACATGATTTGGGCCTCCATTCTGATCTAAAAGAATATTCCAGTCTGTCCATGCCACGGTTCCGTTGTTAAAATCGTTTATCATATTGAGCCCATAACGTTCTCCGTTTGCCCATAATTGAAATTTTGAGGCATCAAATTTTTCAACACATCCCTCGGTAAACATTAATTTTTTATCCGGATATGCTTCATTTACTTTTGCTACGTTATCAAACATTGCCGCACCGCCAGACCAGGTTTCATACCAGTGAAATCCCATTCCCCAAACATATTTAGACGCTTCAGGGTCAGAGTAAATTACATTGGCGCGGTAATTCATTAAATCCCGATTGTGATCCCAGACAATAATTTTTTTATCGCCTAAGTTTTCTTTTTTGAATGTTGGTCCTAAATAATTTTTAATAAAATCTCTTTCAGCTTCAGCTGTATAAATGCAGGATTCCCAGGTTTGAACCGCCATTGGCTCATTTTGCGTAGAAGTTCCCCAAATCGGAATTCCTTCTTTTTCATAAGCCTTAATAAATTTTACATAAAAATTTGCCCAGGTTTGATAGTATTCCGGCAAGAGCGTTCCCCCTTTGAGGATGTTATTATTGCTTTTCATAAAAGCATTTGGTGACCACGGAGCAACATAAGTTGTCAATTTTCCACCTGCTTTCTGTATGGCTTGTTTTATTAAAGGAATACGATATTGTTTGTCATGTTCTATAGAAAAGGTTTTCAGTTCTTTATCTCCTTCTTTGATATAAGAATAGCTTTCACTGCTAAAATCAGAACTTTGAATTGTGGTTCTTAGCAAAGAATAGCCAATACCCTTTTGTTGATCGTAGTAAGCATTTAAAAATTCTGCCTGCTTTTCTTTAGAAAGTTTAGCAAATATCTCGGCACTCGCATCTGTAATGGCGCCTCCGATTCCCATAAAAGTCTGGAACTGTTTTGCGGGCTGCACAAAAACCGAAGTTTCTGTTTCCAAAGGTTGTTTTGCAACAGAAAAACTTAAATGATCTGTAGTTGATATTCTCAACTTAGAATTTTCTGCAGTGGTATAAACAGTTATCTTTTTACCATTGGTTGTAAATTCTTTTTTTGCTTTTGGCTGTTGTGCAAATGCGGCAGCAGAAAACAAAATGCATAAAATTTTTAGACTATTTTTTTTCATTGGCTTCCCATTTTATCTTTTTAGAAATTGAAGTTTTGGAGAATCTAAAACTGATTTTCATCTTGTAAAGAATTTAAAAAATAGCCCATACTCATAACGATTATGGGCTATTTACAACCAAACTTAAACTTAAACTTATTTTTATTTACCTCTTAATTCAATTTTGGAAACTGTAATTCCGTCTTTAGTAAATGTATTACCTCCTGAACGAATTAGTAAATAGATTTTTCCTGATTCAGAAAATTTAACAACGTTTGAAACTGAACCGGTTGCATCATTTTTTACACATCCAACTCCAGATAATCTTCCTGAGAATTTTTCTTTTGCGCAACCGTCCCAAGTACTTAGTCCCATTACTTTATTGTCCTTATATTCTACTCCGGGCTGAGGAAATGATTTACCAGCGTAAACTTCAAGCCATGATTCGTCAGAACCGCTCGGACTGGAAACTGTCATATCAATTGTATATTCTCTGTCTTTTACAACATCAATGGCCTGATAAATTCCTTCTTGTGCCCAACCTCCCGGGGAATGAATTGTAGCACTGTTGTTAGCAAAAGACCAAAAAGCGGCACCAGTTGGACTTAAATTTAAAACAGTCCATTTTGCCTGATCAGCCGGAGTTGCAAAAGTTCCACCCTGAACAAGATTTCCCTTTGCCGGATCTGTCTGTGCTACAACAATTTGCTGAGATGTTGTTCCTGTTGCGGCTCCTGCTCCAAATGCTGTATGCGTTACTGTGTAAGTACCTGCATCAGGTAATGAAATAACCTGTTGCATTTTTCCTGTAAAAACACCATCTCCAAGATCCCATTTTGATAAGATAACTCCTGTTGGCTGTGCCGATAAAAGATAAGTATTCATAGCTCCTTCTACAGGAGTTATAGTAAATGATGCATCAACATTGGAGGCGACTAGAGGATTACCATTCACTTCATCATCGCAACTATTTAGTGTTCCTAATGCTAAAACAAGCATTAGGTATACACTTCTTCTGAAATTTATATTTAGGTTCATATATTAGGTTTTTGGTTATTTAGTGGAATTACTTTATTGATAATTAGGATTTTGTTTCAATTTAGTACCATTTAATTCTGTATATGGAATTGGAAAAATTTCATCTGTTCCGGCATCAAAACCTCTATCAGATAATGCAGCACTTGCATCGCCCCATCTTACCAAGTCAAAGAATCTGTGCCCTTCTCCCGCTAATTCTAGTCTTCTTTCATTTTTAATGGCTGCTAATGTTACAGGAACCGAAGGCAAACCAACTCTTGCTCTAACAGCATCAAGTAAAGCTTGAGCTCTTGCTCCCGATCCTAAAGCTTCTGCTTCCATTAAGTAAGTATCAGCAAGTCTAATGATGTAGGAATTTTGTCTGTAGTTTAACTCAGCGTTACCTCCACCTGTACTAACATCTGACTGTCTTGGTAAATATTTATTCAAAAAGTAACCTGTATCCTGATAAGCAGGGATGTAATCTGCTTTTCCAGCAGCTTTTAATGCTTTTAAGTCAAGAATTGTAGCTCCAAATCTTGGATCATTCTTCATTACATCATATAATTTTTCAGTTACAACGTTAAATGCCCATCCTGCAGGAAGATTTGGTGCATCAGAATTTGCCGGTCTTGAATATCCTCTAGGTCCAACCATTTGATTTAATGAGTTTCCTTCATCTCTTCCGGATCCCCAAAAACTCCAATCAGAATTACCTGCACTTGTGTGAGATACTTCTAAAAGTGACTCTGCATTAAATTTATTGGTAGTTACCCATAAATCACTAAAGTTTGGCAGCAATTTATTTCCATATTGATTTGTTGCTCCCGGAGTACCGTTTACTTCTGCTAAAACTGCTGCAGCCTGAGCATTTTTACCTTCAAATAAATATACTTTGCCTAAGATTGCCTGAGCCGTTCCTTTGTTAAATCTTCCAGATTCAGTTTTCGCATCAATTGTATTAGGCAAAGATGGAATTGCTTCTAACAAATCCTTTTCGATTTGTGCATAAATAACATCCGGAGTTACTTGTTCAGGAGTATAAATTGTTTCTGTCGTCAATGGAGTTAAAACCAAAGGAATGTTTTTGAACAATCTTACTAAATTGAAATAGTAAAGTGCACGTAAAGCTTTAGTTTCTGCAGCAAATCTACTTCTCACAGCATCGTTCATTGACGCAGCCGGCAATTTCGATAACAGGATATTCGCTCTTGAAATTCCTTGATAATGGTCGTTCCAAAAACTACCTGGAATACTTATAGAAGTTAAGGAATGTGTAGAGAAATTCTGAATTCCATTTCCATCTGTCGCACTACCGCCACCGGCATAAAAATCATCAGAACCTGCGTTTAACATTGCTACCAGATTTTCGAAACCACTAGTGTTTTTTCTTATCGGATCATAAGTTCCAACTAATGCAGCATAGCATTGTTGTTCGTTAGCAAAATACGTTTCCGTATCAAATTTCCCTTCTGGATTTATGTTTACGAAATCTTCTGAACACGATCCCAGAACCGCAAATGCAATTGCGATAGATATATATTTAAATTTTATAGTCTTCATAATTCTTTAATGTTAAAATTGAACGTTTGCTCCGAACAAAATAGATCTTGCTTGTGGATAAACTCCTTTATCTACACCGTAAACCTGACCTCCAATTTCAGGATCATATCCTGTATATTTTGTAAATGTGATTAAGTTTTCTCCTGTTAGGTAGAAACGAACCTTATCTGCACCTATTTTAGATGATAAATTACTTGGCATTGTATATCCAAGAGTAACTACTTTTAATCGTAAGTAGTTTCCGTTTTCAAGATAAAAATCAGACATGTTACTGAAATTCTTATTCGGATCATTATTTGTCAATCTAGGATAGTCATTTGAAGTACCTTCCCCAACCCATCTGTCAAGTGCCTTTGTCTGGTAATTTGCATTTAAAATATCAAGTCTTCTTAAACCCTGGAATATTTTACTTCCTGCAGATCCTTGAGTAAACGCCATAAAGTCAAAGTTTTTATAATCTAAGTTTAATGTCAAACCAAAAGTGTATTTTGGTAAGTTTGTTCCTAAAAACTGTTTATCATCATCTGTTATTGCACCATCTCCATTTGTATCAGTCCAACGGAAATCTCCAGGTTTAGCATTTGGCTGAATTAAACCTCCTGCAGCATTTTTGTATGCAGCAACATCTGCTTCATTTTGAAAAATACCCGCTGTTTTGAAACCATAAAACTCATTAAATGAATGACCAACCTGTGTTCTTGTTACAGGTCCCATAGATTGGAAGCTGGCGTCTCCAACAATAAAGTTAGTAGATGATCCTACGTAAGTAATTTCATTTTTGAGGTAAGCTACGTTTCCATTAACTCCCAGATTAAATTCTCCAAGTCTCTTTTTATAACCAAGTTCCAATTCAAAACCAGTATTATTCATATCTGCAATATTTGCAGAAGGTGCATCAACAACTCCTACGTAGCCAGGAATAACAATGTTTCTTAAAATTCCAGTAGTTTTCTTTTTGTAATAATCTGCAACAAAAGTAAAATCATTAAAAAGTTTAGCATCAAGACCTATGGTAGTCTGAGAAGTTTCTTCCCATCCTAAATTTGAATTTGGTAAAGTTGAGTTCCCATAACCAGTTGTAATAGTACCATCATTTCCAACAGAATAGTTATATCCTCCAACAACTAAAGCTCTGTATTTGAAATCATCAATATTATCATTACCAACAACTCCGTATCCTCCACGTATTTTCAAAGTATTAACTATATTGTTTTCTTTCCAAAATCCCTCTTTTGAGATTACCCAACCTAAAGAGAATGATGGAAAAACTCCCCATTTTTTATCTTCTCCAAAACGCGTTGATCCATCACGACGAACTATACCTGTAAAAAGATATTTCTCCATGTAGTCATAGTTAGCACGTAAGAACAAAGATGATAATTTATGTTCTGTAAAATCACTTGCTCTGTTTACTCTGTCTGTTTGAGGAATATCAAAATTAAAGGAAGCATCTTTATAACTGGTTATTGGCAATCCAAACATAGAAACTCCAATAGATCCTCCGATGTTTTCAACATATGCACCTTGACCCGCAAGAATGTTTACACTATGATCTCCGAATTTATTAGAATAAGTCAAAATGTTCTCAAGAGTCCATGCAAATGATTTATTATTATTTTGGCTATAGTTATTTTTATCCACTTTAGCATTTGGATTTAAGAAAAATACAGGAGTAAATCCCTGATCTCCCCAATAAGCCAGCTTTCCGCCAAGTGTAGTTCTAAATTTTAAATGGCTTGTGATATTAGCTTCTAAGTAAGCATTTCCAACGAAGTCATCTGACCAGTTAAAACCTCCTAATCTTGTCTGAATATAACCAAGGGGATTTGTCATTTCTTGTTGTACTAAAGAAGAAATTCCGTAAGGGTTTCCATTTGCATCTCTAACGGCGTTTGGATTGGTATAATATCCACTATTAGCTACAGTCGGATCTGTAACAACAAGTGGTGTAAGAGGATCCAAATTAATCGCAGAACTTAAAGGTCCACCAAATTCACTGTTTACATTTCCAATACCTGTAGATTTTTGATGCGTGTAGCCAAAAGTCTGTCCAAAAGTGAAATAATCAGAAATTTTATGTGTTGAGTTTAAACGGAAGTTTTTCTTCGCGTACTTGGAGATATCAGTAGCAACAATTCCTTCCTGATCCTGAATTCCAAAAGAAGCATAGAAAGTAGATTTTTCCCCCCCGCCACTAATGCTTAATTCGTGTGTATATCTAAAAGCTGAGTCATTAAAGATCGCATCCTGCCAATCTGTTCCTTTACCATAAGATGACGGATTAGCATATTTTATTGCACCACCATCAGCAATAGATTTTTCGTTCATAATAGTTGCATACTGAGTCGCATTCAACATATCTAATTTTTTAGCTGGACCAGAAATTCCGGCAAAACCATTATAATTAACCGAAAGTTTTCCAGATTTTCCTTTTTTAGTTGTAACTAAAATAACTCCCGTGGCAGCACGTGTTCCATAAATTGCTGCAGAAGCCGCATCTTTAAGAACCTCGATAGATTCAATATCGCTTTGATTAATAAAGCCTATTGCATTTGCATCTACAGCTATACCATCTACAACCCATAAAGGATCATTTCCACCTTCTCTAAAAGTAGTTATACCTCTAATACGCACTTTAGAATTAGAACCTGGCTGTCCAGAAGTAGCTGCAACAGAAACCCCTGCTACTCTACCTTGTAAAGATTGCTCCACGCGTCCGTTTGGAACTTTTTCAAGGTCAGCCGATCGTACACTAGAAATAGCTCCAGTTACAACAGATTTCTTTTGAGTACCGTATCCTACAACAACCACCTCATTTAACGATTGCGATTCAGGTTTTAACTGAATTGAGATCTTAGTTCTACCATTGACAGCTTCATTTACTGTACTGTAACCTATAAATGTAACTGTTAATGTTCCGTTTGAAGGTACCTGAATCTGGAAATTACCATCAAAATCTGATGCAGTTGATTTAGTTGTACCTTTTAATAAGACAGTTGCGCCTGGAACAGGCATTCCACTTTCATCGTTTATTATTCCATTTACTGTGACATCCTGCGCCATAGCAATAACCGAGAATAACAGAGATGAAATACAAAAAACAAGTAATTTTGTTAATTTCATTTTTCTAAAAATTTTGGTTAATTAATTAGTAATTTGATGCAATACTAATACTAAAATTTTACTTTTCACATTTAAAAATTATTACAAAAACACATCAAAATAAAAAATTTAATATTATAAAAACACATCAAAAAAAAGTTAATATATTGATTTACAAGATATATATAAAATAAATTATAATACTAAAGAAAAGTTAATTTTGGAAATAAACACTACATATTGTTAAAGTGACCACAACTATACAAAAGTTGGCTGAACTACAACGTGATAGTTGAAATTCAAGATAGTATTACTACTTATTACAAACATTATCAGCTACTTACCGTCACAAATCGAATTTTATCCAATAATAGCTATAATGATAATTTTACAATACTTTTTTTACATTATTAATATTTCATATTATCGGCAGAAAATTCTTAAAAAAATATTTATAGTAATAATAATCTGACTTTTTTTATTATTTTCAGAATAATTATGAATGCTATTTAAAGTAAAATGAAAATTTTAATGTCAAATAATATGTTTTGGATTGGAACAGTTCTTCAAGAAGTTATTATAGAACTTATATAAAATCTAACATAATACTAAAAGAGATTTAGGAGGTGGAATTCTATTTAATTCACTACGTTTATTCAAAAAAGTACTCTGCAAACAATTAGGAGATCTTAAATTTGAGCCAATAAGAAGGATTCTGGCAATGTTTCTGTCACTTGTATCAAAATGTCTTCAAAAAAAGGAGATTATTATGTACTACCTGATCAGCACATGCTAGTGCAATTTTAATAACAGCACATTATAATGGAGAATTTGTGGATTTGATCGGAATCATTTAATCCCTTCTATAAGAAGCAATTGATTTTGCATTATTAATGGTATAAAATGACTTGGCTTACTATACAATCAATTATATAAATATATAGCAGCTAAAGATTTATAATATAGAAGTCTTTAAAATGATCTTAAACTGAAACAATCTATTTATTAGATTATTTCCTTTATAACAAAAAAATAGCCCATAATCGAAATTATGGGCTACCCAGGCAATAAACTTAACTTAAACTAACCATAGTTTAAATCTTCTAATACTTCACTTTTTAATGAAGCAGAATGTTTGAAATCGAAAAAGAAAGTTTTGAAGCTTCCTTTTTCGATATAACTAACATGAAATTTTATTCAGGTTTGAATACGAATGTCCAACCAGTACTGTTTGCTTCATTTTTACTTAAATAAAGCACCATTCTTGTTTCTGTAAGTTCAACAATGGTGTAAACTCCATCTTTATTACCTGCAGCGTAACCTAACATTTTAGAACCTGTAATAATAAGTTTCTTGTTTGCAATATCCAATACAAAACTTCCTTTTTCGCCAGCAGCAGTAGGAGTTTCGTAGTGTGTAAAGTTGGCAGCACCATTCAGATCAAAATGCATTTTACCAGTTGCATCACTAGGAGCACAACAATCTCCGGCGTTCCACCAGGCTGTCATAGCGCTATCAGGATTACCGTCCGGAGACATAAACCACCAAAATCTTCCAGAACCCTGCGAACCATCAAAAACCCAGGTTTTACCTGTGTTAGTATTGGTACTAACTAAATCATACCAATCCTGATCTAAAGCTGTGTCAAGTCTGTCAACCTGTACATCTATTGTCTTAGTAAAAAACTCGCCACCCAATGTTCCGTTGAAAGTAAAAGTTGATTTTCCCGGAATAGGATAAACAACGGTCACTTCATTGGTTAAAGCTTTTCCCAAATTGTAATCCCAATAACCTGTAACTCCGGGACTTTTCATGCTCAAAGTAATCTTATTTCCTCCTGCAGGACTTTGTGTTGCTACTAATTCAACTCCCGCAACATCAGTGCTGTTAGTTAAATGCTGTTCGTCTACTATCGGGTCGCAGGCCGAAAAGACAAGCATAAATGCAGCAATTAATAAATATTTTATATTATGAATTTTCATCTTTTCTAATTATTAAGTTATTAAATATTACCAACCCGGATTTTGATTATACACCCCATTTAATAGTCTCATTTCTGTTTCCGGAATTGGCACTAATCCTTTAGTTTCAGGTCTGTATTTAACACTGTAATTGGCATCAACACCAGAATTCCTAACCTGAATTACATCGTTAAATGCAGTATCAACATCGCCCCAACGAACAAGATCGAACCAGTGTAGTCCTTCAAAAGCAAGTTCATGCAAACGCTCCTCTTTTATAGCTTCCAGCGAGTATCCAACCGGTGCAAGTTTTGCTCTTGCTCTTACCGTATTTAAACCGTCTGCTGTTTTAGTAATTTCAGAATGCATTAGCAATACATCAGCAAAACGCATGAGGATAAAATCCTGAGCGTGCATTAATTGCATATCTGTGTTAGCCCAGCCATACATTTGAACAAACATACCAACATTTGAACCTGTACCATTGTCGTGCTGAAGTGAAGTGTATTTCTTATTGAAAAAGCCTGTCTCGTGATCTCCTTTATCTTTAACATAACCGGCAGTTCCCTGATCTGCTCTTCCAACTTCAATGATAGAACCTCTTTTTCTAGGATCAAGATCTGACCAACCTGAATATAATTTCGGGTTAACCGTACACCATCCCCAGCCTTCACCAAACGGAGCTTGTGAGTTACCACGCATTGAGTTAAACAACGCAAGTCTATTTGTATAAATGTTACCATTAGTCCATCCCCAGTCTCCAAAAGAAAATCTTTGTACAAACATACTTTCTGAGTTTCCAGTCCCAAATGTTGGCGCAAGACCATCTTGTCCTACCCAAGACAAACCTTCAGTTGCAGCCCATGGCAGTACGTTATTTCCAGCACTTTTATTCACATAAGAATATGGCCAAAGATTTCTAAAATCTGAAACTAATTTATGTCCGCTATTAGTAACGCAATCATTTAAATAAGCAGCTACTTGAGTAGCAGTTAAAGCACCTCCATCAACTAGCGGTAAATCTGCAGTTGCTTGTTTTTCGATATTCGTCATGTAGCCAGTGTAAAATAAGAACACACGTCCTAAATAAGCCTCGGCCACCCATTTATTTGCATGTCCATAACTCGAAGTAGGAATACTCGTAATTGGTGTCGCTGGCATAGTCTCAATCGCCATTTTTAAATCTGAAGCAATATGAGCAAAAGTTTCAGTATAAGTAGCTCTGGCCACATATCTGTCGGCATCATACGTCATGATAAGCGGAACGCCTCCAAAAAACTTCGCCAATCTAAAATAGAAGAAAGCTCTCATAAAATAGGCTTCTCCAACGGCTTGTTTTTTAAATTCTTCAGCTTCTGCCGGAGTATTGAAGTACTTTGAGAAATCTGCTAAGGAACCTTTTTCGATAATAGCATTTGCTCTTGAAATCCCATTATAAGATTGTCTCCACATATCGCGGTAAGTATCTTCTGCCGGATCCTCAAAATTATCTACCCATTTTGCAGATTTATCATCTGGCCCACCGCCACCAAACATCATGTTATCCATAAGATTGGCTGCTACTTGTTCTTCACTGTGAACATTTGTTGTATATATGGCATTATAAACCCCGGCCATGGCTTCGTTTATATCCGTAGGCGATTTATAATAGCTATCTAAACTTTTTTCTGAAAGATTCTCGGTATCCAGGTATTCATCGCAGCTTGAAGCGACAAAAATTGCTGAAATTGCTATAAGAAATTGTATTTTTTTCATTGTGAGTGTTATTAATATTAAAAATCTGCACTAAATCCAAACATCACTGTTCTGGCTTGCGGATACAAACCAAGATCTATTCCTGAAGCCCAACTTGCATCGTGTCCAAATCGAACCTCCGGATCCATTCCATCATATTTAGTAAAAGTGTATAGGTTATTTACCGCAACGTAAAACTTCAGATTAGAAATAAACTTAATATCTTTTAATATTTCATTAAAATTATAACCTACTGTTAAATTGTTAATTCTCAAATAATCAGCATTATGCATGTAGATGTCTGAAATGTAATTTGAGTTTCTGTTTGATACATTACTCAAACGCGGCATTTTGTTTGAAGTTCCTTCACCATGCCAACGGTCAAACACATCAGATGTATAATTTTGTTTTGGGTTATCGGCAAAAGATCTGTATGACTGCATAATTTGCATTCCATATTTTCCTGCCATTGTGGTATTCAGGTAAACATTTTTGTATTCGAAATTTAATTGAATACCTAATTGGAAGTCAGGATTTGGATTTCCTAGATATACTTTATCTGCTTCGTCAATTACACCATCATTATTCTGATCCACAAAACGAACATCTCCTGGACGCTGATCATTAAAATAAGGCTGTCCGGAAGGACCAACATAAGCATCAACTTCCTGCTGATTTTGCAAAATCCCTGCAGTTTTAAAACCAAAGAATACCCCAATTGGCTGTCCCACTACTGCTCTAGAAACCTCACTGGTTCCCTGAGACAATACGTGACTTGGTCCATGAATAATACCGTCAGCATTTGCTACTCTCGTAACTTTGTTTTTGTTGGCAGCACCACTTAAAGTAACACCATATTTAAAATCTCCTATTTTATCTTTCCAGCTTAAAGAAACTTCAAATCCTTTGTTCTCAATATCTCCACCATTGATAAATGGAGCTCCAGCACCGGCAGTTCCCGGAAGTGCGGCTTCTACCAGCCAGTCTTTAGTCGTTTTGTTGTACCAGTCAAATGTTATTCCTAATCTTGAATCAAACAAACTTGCATCCAATCCAAAGTCTAACTGCTCAGAAGTTTCCCATCCAACACCCGGATTCGGAACTCTTGCAGGATAAGAGGTTGTTCCTGAAACAGGTTTGGTATCTCCAAAAAAGTATCCTGGAAAAGCATAAGCTATACTAGATGAATAGTAGAAATTATTAATAGATTGATTTCCATTTTGTCCCCAGCTTCCTCTCAGCTTCAAGAAATTAAGCCATTTTGAAGAACCAGCCATAAAATCTTCTTTTGTAACAACCCAACCGGCAGATACTGAAGGGAAATTACCATATCTGTTACCGCTTCCAAAATTAGAAGATCCATCACGACGTATTACCGCAGAAAGAAGATATTTCTCTTTATAATCGTATTGCGCTCTTGCGAAATAAGACATTAAACCTCCTCCGCCAGCTGCCCAGTCAAAACCAGTGGTATTAATGTCTGCTATCGAAGTAGGACTTTTGGTATTGTTTAGATATGCATATTTTGGATCATTCGGAAATGTTAAACCATTTCTAGAACCATATACATTTGTATTCACAACATTTTGAAGTAATTCTGTACCTATAACTGCACTAACATTATGATTGCCAAATTGTTTCGAATATGAAACAGTATTTGTCCATGTTGAGTTAGCTCCCAGATATTGAGATTGGGTAGCACCATCAATTGCATCATTATACAAAAGACCTAAATGATACGTAGGATTCATAGATCTGCTGTATCCAAACCAGGAATCTATACCGTAAACAGATTTAATTTTAAGACTTGATAGTGGTTCTATTTCTACAAAAGCATTTCCTGTAATTTTATAATCTTTTGGATAATTATAGTTACTTCTGTAGTACAATACCGCTAATGGATTTGTATGTCCGGTAGACAATCCATCCAAAGTGGGTGTAAAACCATACTCGTTTATGTTTCTGTCAATTGCAGTCTGCCAGTATGCAGGTTGTAATGGATTTTGTGTAAGCGCGTTATGCAAATCATTACCATAAATGTTTCCATTCGAAACGCCTCTGTTTTGAGTACTTGTAAAAGTTATATTCTCGCCAACAGTTATTATACTATGGCTTTCATTCTTTTTTAAAACCATTGTAGTATTTACTCTCGCAGTTAATCTTTTAAATCCAGCATCAACGATATTTCCACCAATAATACCATCCTGATCAAAATATGAAAGTCCTAACGAATAAGTAATATCTTCACTTCCTCCTGTTATATTAAGCGCATGACTTACAACCGGAGCATCTTTTTTAGACATTTCATTCACCCAGTTAGTTCCTTTCCAGCCACTTTGCAGCTTGTCCCAAATTTCATCACCTAATTGCGTTCCGGCACCAGGATAATTATTTTCTAACCAGGTATTGTTAGTCAGAATTGCATGCCAGTCATTTGGGGCAAGTCCGTCATTTACTCTTCCTTCATCCATAATATACATATATTCCTGTGCGTTTAAAGGGTCCAGGTTTTTATACGTATTTTGAATTCCATAGTAAGAATCATAACTAATTCTTGCAGGTTTTCCTTTGCGCCCTTTAACTGTTGTTACTAAAACAACTCCATTTGCTGCTCTTGAACCATAGATAGCAGCAGAAGCAGCATCTTTAAGAACATCAATAGATTCAATGTCTGAAGGGTTTAAATAATCAATATTTCCCACCGTAACCCCATCTACAATGTATAATGGGTCAGAGTTACCAACAGTTCCTAATCCACGAATTGTAACTTTTGTACCAGCACCCGGCGCACCACTGTTTCTTGTAATACTAATACCTGGTGCAATACCCTGGAGTGCTTCCATTGCAGATCCGGTGTTTAATTCCTGTAACGTTTCTCCCTTGAAGTTTGAAGAAGCACCTGTAATTAAAGCTTTCTTTTGAGTACCGTATCCAATTACAACAACCTCATTTAAGCTTTGAGATACTGCTTTTAAGGAAACATTTAATTTTGTTCGTCCGTTTATCATTTCATTGGCTGTTTCAAAACCAACGAAACTAACGGTTAAAGTACCATTTGAAGGAGCGGTAATCTGAAATTTGCCATCAAAATCAGAAGCGGTCGCTTTATTTGTTCCTTTAACTAAAATCGTAGCCCCTGGGACGGGTAATCCACTTTCGTCATTAATGATTCCATTGATCGTTACATCCTGAGCAAATGCGACAAATGAAAACAGTAAAGACGAAACACAAAAAATAAGTAATTTTGTCAATTTCATTTTTCTAAAAATTTTGGTTAATTAATTAGTAATTCAATGCAATTATAATGTTAAATTTTAATAAGCTGAATTTAAAATTCCCTACAAAAACACTTCAAACTATTTTTTATTACACTACAAAAACACAACATTTTTAGTATAATTATTTAATTTTCTATATTTTAGCTTTAGTAAAAATTTGTTATAAAAATGTTAATTAAAAAAAACGTATATTACATTAATTTAACAACAACTATTACGTTATATATTAAAAATAATTGAACAAATGATATCTATCACAATTGATAAATCAACAATGTAAAGCCATTATTACGCATTTCTAATAAAAATACATTTAAAATTTTATGAAATCCATAGTTACATCTTTTACTATTTTTTTAGTATTTTTCACACAAACAGTCAGTTTTTCACAAGTAAAAAATATTGGAATACCGGACATAAAAAATTATAAAAGATCAGAATACAAAGGCGGAACCCAAAACTGGAGTATCGATCAGGACAAAAATGGAAATATATATTTTGCAAACAATAGCGGTCTAATACAATTTGACGGATCCAACTGGCACAAATATTCATTACCAAACAAATCTGAGATAAGAAGCCTAAAAATTGATGCGCAGGGAAGAATATTTGTGGGAGGTAATAATGAATTCGGATATTTTAAGATCAATGATAAAGGAATACTAAAATACCATTCGTTATATAACTTACTAAGTCCGATTGACAAGGAAAATATTAATCTAATTTGGAGAATTCATATTTTTAATGGAGAGGTGATTTTTCAGTCTTTTAGTAAAGTATTTTTTCTTAAAAATAAGAAAGTCACTACTTTAACGGCACCGCATAAATTTCAATTTTCATTTCTGGTTAATAACCGCCTTTATTTTCAGGACAAAACTTTAGGTGTTCTGGAGTATAAAAACAGAAAACTTACGGCAATAAAAGGAACAACAGTCTTCAATGACAAAGAAATATGGTCGCTGTTTCCTTTATCTGCAAACAAACTTTTATACGCTACTTTAGAAAAAGGTCTATTTGTTTCAGAAAACGGAATTATCAAGCCATGGGCTACAGAAGCGAATGAGTTTATCAAAAAAAACACTTCTCTGGGAGGATCTATTATTAAAAATAAATTTATAATCTTAAATTCTGTACTAGACGGGGCCATTATTTGCGATTTGAACGGGAAAATAATACAACATTTAAATCGACAAAAAGGAATTCAGAACAATACTATTCTGGCTTCATTTGTGGATAACAAAAATAATATCTGGCTGGGACTGGATAACGGAATTACCTTTATAAATGAAAATTCTCCTTTCTCTTATTTCGATTATAGTTATAATATAGGAACAGTGTATGCTTCCACAACTTATAAGGGAAATTTGTATGTTGCTACCAATCAGGGCTTATTTTACCACTCTTGGGGCCAATCGTTTAAGGATAGTCCCTTTACACGCGTTGAAGGAACAATTTCACAAGTTTGGAACATTCAGGTGATTAATGATGTCTTGATTTGCGCAAGTAATAGCGGAGCCTTAATTATACAAAATAACAAAGTATCCAAGATACTTGATCAAAAGGGATATTTTGGATTCAAAAAAATTCCCGGTCATGAAAACTTTATCATTGGCGAAAGCTATAACGGCTTTTCCGTTTTTAAAAAATCCGGCACCGGATACGACTACCTTCATCAGGTAAAAGGGTTTGATGAAACTACAAATAACTTCTCTGTAGAAATCGATGAAAATTATTTGTGGCTGAAAAAAAATCCCTTTCTATATCAGGTAAAATTATCCGAGGATTTACAGCGATTCGATTTTATAAAGAAACACGTCAATATATCCGAAAAACTAAAAGGAATTAATAGTATCCAGAATATCAATAATAAGGTTTATTTTCAGGTCAAAAATCACTTTTTCAGATATTCTGTAGAGCAGGAAGCCTTTTTCGAAGATAAGAAAATAACAAATTTATTTAAAGGGATTCCAACAATTAATACCTTAATCGAAGATTCATCAGGAAATTTATGGTATGCCTTTAACGAATCGCTGGGCGTTTTTGTAAAAAACAAAAACGGCTCTTTTGTCAAAAAACAAGCTATTTTCTCAAACCTCACAGGGAATTTGGTCAACAATTATATTTCTGTAAACGCTATTGATCCTCAAAACATTTTCATCGGATTAACAGATCGTCTTGCACATTACAATTCGACTACGCCAAATACTTTTATGACCAAACCAAAGGCATTTGTAGAAAGCTTTTCTTTTCCGGGAGATACTATTTTAACTGGAAATCTGACTACTAAAGAACAATCCTTTAGTATACCTTATAAATATAACCGTGTGAAATTTACGTTTGCCTCACCTACATACGAAAATCAGGAAAATGTAATGTATTCCTATAAGCTTGAGCCTTTTGAAGAAAACTGGCGGGGATGGTCTTCGACAGCGATAAAAGAATATACCAATTTAAGAGAGGGAAATTATGTAATGAAACTAAAAGCCAGAAATAGTTATGGCATCGAATCTAACATTACTGAAGTTGCATTTACGGTATCACCACCCTGGTACAGACATTTCTTAGCGTATCTGTTTTATTTGATTTTAATTTTACTGGGCGCTTATTTGATCTCTGTCAGAATTAAATTAAAAATCAGAAAAAACAGGTATTACGAAACTATAGAGCAAAGAAGATTATACCTGGAAAAGGAATCGAAAATCAGACATGAACAACATGATCTGGAGAAAGAAATCGAAAAACTAAAAAATGACAAACTTCAAATTAAAATCTTAGCAAAAGATAAAGAATTAGTTAATAACTCGTTACAGGTTGTAAAAAAGAACAAAGTTTTAAACGGAATTATTCATAAACTTAAAGATATCGACACCAGCATATTAGATGAAAATTCAAAATCTGAGTTTAGCAAATTACATAAGAGTATTGTAAAAGAAGTAAATACAGACAAAAGCTGGAAAGACCTCGAAAAGCACATTAAAAATGTTCACTTTGAATTTTTAAAACGTCTTAAAGGACAATATCCTACTATATCTCCCAGAGAATTAGATTTGTCAACCTATTTATTAATGAATATGTCTACAAAAGAAATTGCCGAAATTATGAATATTTCGACTGGCGGAGTTGAACTTGCCCGTTATCGTCTGAGAAAAAAATTAGGATTAAACAAAAAAGAGAATCTTATTGGATTTCTAATGAGTATTTAAAAAAAAGCCATTCGTAATGAATGGCTTTTTTTTATGAAATATATTCTAAAGTACGTTCCAGAGCCATCCCCCTCGAACCTTTAATTAAAATGGTACTTCCATTGAATTTAAAAGTTTTCAGATAGTCAGCAAAAGCATCAAATGTTTCGAAGAACTTTACATTTTCGCTGGCTGTACGATTCGTATAAAATGATTTTCCAATTAAAAAACACAAAGCTTTATCCTGATCATTTAGATTATCAACAATAACTTTATGTTCGTTTAAACTTTCGTCTCCCAGCTCGAACATATCTCCCAGAATCATGATCTTATTCTCTTTGTCCAACTGGAGAAAATTGGTAATTGCAACTGCCATACTACTCGGATTAGCATTGTAGGCATCTAATATAATCTCATTTGATCCTTTTTGCATCATTTGAGATCTGTTGTTGGCCGGAATATAATTTTCTATAGCACTTTTTATATCGCTTTCGTCTACTTCAAAATACTTTCCTATTGCTACCGCCGCGTTAATATTATTGGCGTTGTAAAGTCCGATTAAATGAGACTCAACTTCAAAATTATTATAGTGAATTGCTACAAACGGATTAGCTGTAATTTCTTTAATATTTAAATCTGCACTTTCTGTATTAACCCCAAATGTATATGCTTTTATTCCGTTAGATTTTTCAATCTGGATTGGGTCCTGCAGATTTACAAAGACCATTTTCTGGTTTGCAGCCAAATATTTATACATCTCGCTTTTACCGGCAATCACACCTTCAACACCACCAAAACCTTCTAAATGTGCTTTTCCGAAATTGGTGATATATCCAAAATCAGGTTGTGCGATTTCACATAAAAATTCAATTTCTTTTTGATGGTTTGCACCCATTTCCACAATTCCGATTTCAGTTTCTTTTGAAAAGGAAAGCAAAGTTAGAGGCACACCAATATGATTGTTTAGATTACCAATAGTAGCTTTGGTTTTAAACTTTTTTGCCAATACCACGTTAATCAGCTCTTTGGTCGTTGTCTTTCCGTTACTGCCTGTTAATGCAACTATCGGAAGTCCTAAATAGTTTCGGTGAAATTTTGCCAATTCCTGAAGTGTCTGCAAACTGTCTTCGACCAGGATCGTTCTGTCATCAATAAAATAAGATTTATTGTCGATAACAACAAATAAAGCACCTAAATCCAGAGCTTCTCTGGCAAAGGTATTCGCGTCAAAATTTTCTCCTTTAATGGCAAAAAACATAGAATTCTTTTCAATTTTTCTTGTGTCAATTGAAAGAGAACTGCATTGTAAAAACAAGTTATGAATGTCCTGAATATTCATCTGTAATTTTTTAAATAAGTCATAAAAATAGAAAAAAAACAATAAAAAAATTCCAAATTCCAAACTGAATATTCAGCTTATGGAATTTGGAATTTTTTATTGTTAGAATTCCTAAATATTAGTTTCTAGGAGATTTTCTTTTTTCAGATTTTGAACCTACTCTGGACATTGCACATCTGAAACCAATGTAATCAGTTGCCATATCCTGAGGGAAGTATCTTCTTTGAGCAGGATCTAACCAGTAAGCTCTGTCTCTCCATGAACCTCCTTTGTAAACTCTTACATTATCATCAATTAATGTAGTACGCTTACTAGAGTTATCAAATTTTCTAACCATTTTACCTAAACTGTCAGTCGTAACATTATGTTTAGGAGAGTTGTACATTTCCTGATCAGCTTTTTCGCCTGACTCAGAATCACCAAAATCAAAATATCTTGAAGATTGTTTATCACCATCTCTGTAATTGATGTTGTTACTTGTACTGAAATTTGTTCTCAAATAAGTTTCATTTTCATCAACTGGAACCTGAGCAATTTCTCCCGGTAAATTTGTAGCAACTTTTTTACCATTACTTAAAGTTTTGTATTGAATACTATCTTTAGTAACGATTACAATTTTTCCGTCTTTACCAATTTTATTCTTAAGATATTGATTTCCTCTATAGTAGTTAAAATCATTTCCTTCGTTATCAATTATAGGTCTGTAAACGTCGGCAACCCATTCTGCAACGTTTCCTGCCATATCATATAGACCGAAATCGTTTGGAGCATAGCTTTTCACAGCATTTGTAATATCAGCACCGTCATCAGACCAACCTGCAATTCCACCGTAATCACCGTTTCCTTGTTTAAAGTTAGCCAATTGATCTCCTCTGTTTTTACGTTTGCTAGAACGCGTATAATCTCCGGACCAAGGGTATTTCTTTTGTCCTTTGTAAATATTATATTCTCTTTGTCCAACATCTGCTGCAGCAGCATATTCCCATTCTGCTTCAGTTGGAAGTCTGTATTCTGGTAAAATAATTCCAGAAGAACGTTGTGCATACACATTTTTCTCTTCCGGTACTACACCGTCTTTACCTGCTTTAGGTCTTTTTCCTCCAGGATTCTTTTTTAATACAATTTCTTCACTACCACCACGTGCAGTACTAGGAGACATTAAGTATCCTTCTGTATTAAATGCATTGTCAGCACTAACATCATTGGTTTTAGCTCCTTTTTGAAGGTAACCGTTTTTCTCAAGAACAGCTTCATTTACACGGTCTGTTCTCCATTTACTAAATTCAACTGCCTGAATCCAGTTTACACCAACCACAGGGTAGTTAGCATAAGACGGGTGTCTTAAATAGTTGTTAGTCATCGTTTCGTTATATCCTAAACGATTTCTCCAAACTAATGTATCAGGCGATGCACCTTCGTAAATATTTTTGTAATTTTCTTCTGTTGGAGGGAAAACTTTCTTTAACCACTCCAGGTATTCTAAGTACATACCGTTTGTAACTTCGGTTTCATCCATATAGAATGATTGAACGTGTTGTTGAGTTGGTGTGTTATTCCAATCATGCATAACATCATCCTGTACTTTACCCATAGTAAACGTACCTCCTTCAACAAAAACCAAACCAGGACCAGCCTGTTGTTTTTTTCCTGCGTTTCTGGCAGCAGTTCCATTCTGACTGTCTACATCCCAACCAGTGGCTCTGGAAGCGTGAGAGGAACTCGATTTTTTGCTACAACTAGCCGTGCCCAACATCAATACCATTGACATCATTAACTGCAAGACTACAATTTTGTTTACTTTCATACTCATTCTTAGGTGATAAATTTAGGTGCTGCAATATAATAATTAACATTTAATTAGCAACATCTGTTCTAATAATTTTATTTAGCTGTTTTTTTACCAGAAAATAACCTTTAGTTACGAACGCAAAAATATACTTTTTATTATTTACTGTAACATGAAATACTATATTTTTACTTACTATATTTTTTTTAAATAAAACCCGTATTTTTGAGTGATGAAACAAGCTTTATTTCTTTATCTTTTTTTACTCCCAATTATCTCATTTTCCCAGATAAATGGGAGCATTACAATAAATTGGCAAGATAAAAAAGAGATGAATTACGGGGAAAACAAAATGATAATTCCGCACTTTACAGGAAGCAGTTTTCGCTTTGACGGCACAAAAAAAAGCATAACACTGCTCCAGAATTTAAACCAGCAAGGCATTTCAAACGGCAGCTCAGTCCAAATTACCAACCCAATTTACGAGTCTGTTTCGAGAACAGATTTAGGAGATTTGGCTATTGAAAACATACCTCAAAATCTAAATGCATCGCTGATTATTACCAACTCGAGAGATTTAAAGCACACATTTCTGTTTTTAAACCCGATTGTAAAGGATGGAAATGGCTACAAACGTCTTACATCATTTTCTTACTATATTAGTAATTCTTCTGCAAGAAGCTCAAACCCTTCTACTTATCAAAAACCAGCTGCAATTGCAAATTCTGTTTTAGCATCGGGAGATTGGTATAGATTTTACATTGAGAAGTCTGGTGTATATAAAATAAATAAATCATTTCTACAAAGTTTAGGCTTAGATGCCTCTAAAGCTGATCCTCGAAGAATAAAAATCTATGGAAATGGCGGAAGAATGCTTCCTCTGGCCAACAACACCTATTATCCTGAAGATTTAACCGAGAATGCCATTCAGGTTATTGGCGAAAACGATGGCATTTTCAATAACGAAGACTATATACTTTTTTACGCAGAAGGTACAGAGAACTGGAACTCCGAAAGCCAGACTAATTTAAATCTATTCGACAACAAGTCCTATTATTATGTAACCTTTTCAGGAAACGAAGGAAAACGTATTGCAAACCTAAATCAACCAATCGGAATTGCGGGTTTAGAACTGAACACGTTTGATGACTATCAATTTCATGAAATCGATCAAACCAACATTGTTCATCTGGGTCGGCAGTGGCTGGGAGAATCATTTGATATTAATCAGGAACAGGAATTTTCATTTAACTTTCCAAATCTTGACACCACCATTCCTGTAAAAGTCGAAGTTAGCGCGGCATCGGCATCGTTTACAAACACATCATTTGCGATTTCATCGAATGGACAAAATATCGGATCAATAAGCTTTCCTCCCCTTTCTACAGATTCAGAAACCAAATATTACACCGGAAAACTGCCTGCAAACACAACTTTTACCGGATCAGATAATATTAAAATAAAACTTACCTATAATAATAATGGCGTTCCCGGATCTAAAGGATATCTGGATTACATTAATATAGTGGCAAAGCGAAAACTTACCGGAACCGGAAAGCAATTTTTATTTCAATATAATAATGCCGGTTCGACCGCAGGAATTGTCAATTATACTATTACAAATGCAGCTGCTATAAATCAAATTTGGGATGTTACAGACCTATATAATATATCAAAAGTTGAAAATGCCAGTCAGGCTTCTTTTAGTTTTAAAGCAAACCTCGGTGAAATTAGAAAATACATTGCAATAGATCCTGCCGATTATTATATTCCTTTAAAGGAAAATCAGTCCAAAATTGCGAATCAAAATTTAAAAGGCACCATTTTCAGAAACAATCAAAATGCTTTTCAGGATATAGATTATGTAATTGTTACACCAAAATCGCTGTCTTCTCAGGCAGAAAGATTAGCAACTTTTCACAGGACAGTTTCCAATTTAAATGTAAAAGTAATTTCATTAGAAAATATCTATCAGGAATTTTCATCGGGGAAACAAGATATTGCCGCGATTAGAAATTGTATTAAATACATCTATGACAATGCATCTTCGCCAGATAAAAAAATCCGTTATTTAAATTTATTCGGTGATGCTTCTTACGATTATAAAGACCGCGTTACCAACAACAGTAATATTGTACCTATATATCAATCTCTCATTAGCAGTAGTGTCGGAGAAGCTGGATTTGCTTCTGATGACTTTTTCGGATTTATGGATCTTGATGAAGGAGTTGTTATACCTTACTCTGGCGGAATAGACATTGCGGTTGGAAGAATGTTGGTTGCTGACAATGCGCAGGCACAGGAAATGGTCAACAAAGTAATGGACTATTATGATGCAAAATCGTATGGCAACTGGAGAAACAATGTGGTCCTGATTAGTGACGATTCTGATAAAAATGGCGATCAGACGCTGCAATCGAATCAAAATGCACTTGCTGATCAAATCTCAGCAGAAAAACCTTTTTTTAATATCGAAAAAATATTTCTCGATTCGTATACCCAGGAAGCTTCTGCCGGAGGAGCAAGATATCCGAAAGCCAGAACTGATTTTTTCAATGCTTTTGAAAAAGGCGCTTTAGTCTTTAATTATTTAGGACATGGCGGCGAGGACGGATTGGCCAGTGAGCGAATTTGGGAGAAATCAGACAGTCAGAATTTAAACAATCAATATAAATATCCCTTATTTATAACGATCACTTGTGAGTTTTCCCGCTTTGATGACCCAACAAGACCAACTGCGGGAGAATATATTTACTGGAACCCAAAAGGAGGAGCTATTTCAATGTTAACTACAATTCGCGAAATAGGTCAGACCAATGCAGAAGATTTCAACAAAACTTTAAATAAAAACCTTTTATCGTATGGCTCCAACCAATATAACACGATAGCAGAATGCTTAAGAATTTCTAAAAACGAAAATCCCAGCTCTGCAAGTAATGTCGTTTTTTATATCGGAGATCCTGCTTTGATGCTGGCAATTCCGAAACCCCGAATTAATTTAACTAAAGTGAACGACATTGTGATCTCACAGGCTATTCCGGATTTAAAATCGTTATCAAAAATTAAAATTTCAGGAGAAATCACAGATGAAAACAATTCTATTTTAAGTAATTATAACGGAGAATTGGCTACTGCTATTTTTGACAAAATGATTACGAATACCACTTTAAATAATGATGGCTTTAGTCCTCCAATGCAATTTAAAACTTTAGGAGAAACTATTTTCAGAGGAAATGCTTCGGTTACCAACGGGCAGTTTGAATTTAGCTTTGTTGTTCCGAGAGACATCAGAATTCCTGTCGACAACGGAAGAATTAGTTTTTATTCGAAAAAAAATGAAGTATTAGAGAACCAGACCGGTTATAATACTACGATTAAAATTGGCGGAATAAATGAAAATGCTCCTCAGGACAATATAAGTCCAAAAGTGAAGTTATATATGAACGACGAAACTTTTGTATCCGGGGGCATTACAAATGAATCTCCGTTTCTTTTGGCGTTTTTAGAAGACGAAAACGGAATTAATACAGCAAGCGGAATCGGTCATGATATTGTAGCGATTTTAGATGGCGATGTAAGTAATCCTTATATTTTGAACGATTATTATCAGACAAAATTAGACGATTACACTAATGGAAATCTTCGTTTTCCGCTTAGAAGCTTAGCTCCCGGATTGCATACTATAAGTTTTACAGCCTGGGATGTCTACAACAATCCCGTTACAAGTGAGATTCAGTTTACAGTTGTAGGAGATGATTCATTATCATTGTCTCACGTTCTTAATTATCCAAACCCTTTTTCTACTTATACGCAATTTTGGTTTTCACATAATAAACCGTACGAAGCATTGGACGTACAGGTGCAAGTTATGACCATTACAGGAAAAGTGGTATGGACCAAAAATCAGACAATAACAACAGAAGGTTTTTTATCCAGAGACATTACATGGGATGGAAGAGATGATTTTGGAGACAGAATCGGAAAAGGAGTGTATATTTACAAACTGACTGTAAAGTCTAATTTAACAAATAAAAAAGCAGAAAAATACGAAAAGCTTGTCATCCTATAATATTAATTATATTTGCACCACCAAAACATTAGTCCCATAAATGAAAAAACTATCACTTTTACTAATTTGTTTTTTTGCTGTTTTTAGCACGAAAGCCCAGGAATCAAGACCAATTGTTACAGGAGTTCCCTTTTTATTAGTAGCTGCAGATGCCAGAGCAGCAGGTTTAGCCGATCAGGGTGTCGCTACTTCAGCAGACGTCTTCTCTCAACAATGGAATCCCGCAAAATATGCATTCTCAGAAGATGCGCAAGGGCTTTCTATTAGTTACACCCCTTATTTAACAGACCTTGCAAACGACATTTCATTAGGTCAGTTAACCTACTACAACAAAATCAACGAAAAAAGTGCTTTTGCAGCAAGTTTTCGTTATTTCGGTTTTGGAGGAATTGAATTAAGATATACCGGAGATCCAAATGAAGCCGTTAGAGAAGTTAATCCAAATGAATTTGCTCTGGACGGATCTTACTCATTAAAATTAAGCGAAAAATTCTCTATGGCAGTTGCCGGGCGCTTTATCAATTCAAATTTAAAAGTGGCTTCAGAAGAAGTAGATGCTTCATCGGCCAGTTCTTTTGCTGTTGATGTTGCTGCTTTTTATCAATCAGAAGAAATCGCTTATCAGGATTTCAACGGTAGATGGAGAGCCGGAATTAATTTCCAGAATATGGGTCCGAAAATAAGTTATGATAATGATGATGTAAGCTCCAACTTCCTGCCGGCCAACTTAAGATTAGGTGGCGGATTTGATTTTATTTTTGATGATTATAACAAATTAACTTTAAGTGCTGAAATCACTAAACTTTTAGTGCCAACACCTCCGGGTACAGGAACTGCAATAGATAGTAACGGAGATGGTGACTTCGACGATCCTGAAGACATATCCCAACAGGAAGCTACGAATATTGGATATAGAGATTACAATGATATAGGCTGGTTTCAGGGGATCTTTAAATCTTTCGGAGATGCTCCGGGAGGATTCAGCGAAGAAATAAAAGAAGTGACTTACAGTGTGGCTGCAGAATATATGTATCAGGATTCCTTTGCAATGCGTTTAGGATATTATCATGAGAGCCCTGAAAAAGGAGCAAAACAATTTTTCTCTTTAGGAGCAGGATTTAAATACAACATTATGAAAATTGATGTTTCTTATTTATTCTCGGCATCAAAAATCAAAAATCCGCTTGAAAACACACTTCGTTTCTCTTTAACATTTAACTTTGGAGACAAATACGAGACTTATTAACAGATTACATTCAAATAAAATAATTCAATCCAAATTCCGGCATTTTAGGAATTTGGATTTTTTTTCCCTAAAAAACAAATGAGAGAAATCAACATAACAACTTCATTTACGATATTCGACAGTTTAAATGAACTTCCCGGCGAAATTCAGGAATTAATGAATCAGGCAGTCGAAGTCAGAAAAAAAGCATATGCTCCATATTCAAAATTCAGGGTTGGCGCCGCTTTACTCTTAGATAACGGAAAAATTATTTTGGGTTCCAATCAGGAAAATGCGGCTTATCCTTCGGGATTATGTGCAGAACGAACTGCCATATTTTATGCAGGAAGCGCTTATCCGGAAGCCAAAATCTTAAAAATGGCTATCACAGCAGCTTCAGATACTAATCCGACGCAGGCTCCTATTCCGCCCTGTGGTTCATGCCGACAATCAATTGCCGAATATGAGATAAAACAAGACACTCCAATTGAAATCTATTTTATGGGAGAAATTGGTGAAGTTTACAAATCGTCCTCATTGAAAAATTTACTTCCATTGATGTTTGATAAAAAGTTCTTGTAAAAAAAAGCAAAAAGTAGCGTTTTAATTTTACTTCTTAGATGTAATGTCTTATTTTTGCATCCCGACCTTTCGGGCGCAAATTTGTGGGAGGAAACTATTTTGCGTTACAGGCACAATAATCGATAACACAAACAACTTTAGCAAAAGAAAGAATTCAGATGAAAGAAGTTACAAAAGAGGTATATTTAAAGTGGTATGAAGACATGCTGCTTTGGAGAAAGTTTGAAGACAAACTTGCAGCGTTATACATCCAACAAAAAGTTAGAGGTTTTCTACACTTATATAATGGTCAGGAAGCTGTATTAGCAGGTGCCCTGCACGCTATGGATTTGACCAAAGATAAAATGATTACTGCTTACAGAAACCACGTTCAGCCAATTGGTATGGGAGTTGATCCCAGAAATGTAATGGCAGAACTTTTAGGAAAAGCAACAGGAACTTCTAAAGGTATGGGAGGTTCTATGCACATTTTCTCTAAAGAACACCGTTTTTACGGAGGACACGGAATCGTTGGTGGACAAATTCCTGTGGGAGCTGGTTTAGCTTTCGCTGATAAATATTTCAATACCGGCGGTGTTACCATGACTTATTTTGGTGACGGAGCTGCAAGACAAGGATCTCTTCACGAAGCTTTCAATATGGCTATGTTATGGAAATTACCAGTTGTATTTATCGTTGAAAACAACGGTTATGCAATGGGAACTTCTGTAGAAAGAACTGCAAACCATACTGACATCTGGAAATTAGGTTTAGGTTACGAAATGCCTTGCGGACCTGTAGACGGAATGAACCCTGTTAAAGTGGCCGAAGCAATGCACGAAGCTATCGAAAGAGCACGCCGCGGAGACGGACCAACTTTCCTTGAAATGAAAACGTACCGTTACAGAGGACACTCTATGTCTGATGCGCAATTATACCGTTCTAAAGAAGAGGTTGAAGAGTACAGAAAAATTGACCCTATTACTCAGGTTTTAGATGTAATTATGGATCAAAAATATGCTACAGAAGAAGAAATTGAAGTAATTGACCAAAGAGTAAAAGATTTAGTAGAAGAATGTCAAAAATTCGCTGAAGAATCTCCATACCCGGACTTACAACAATTATACGATGTAGTATACGCACAAGAAGACTATCCATTTACACCTCATAAACTATAACATCATGGCGATTAAAGTAACAATGCCTCGTCTAAGCGATACTATGACGGAAGGAACGGTAGCGACTTGGTTAAAAAAAGTAGGCGACAAAATTAGCGAAGGCGATATCCTTGCTGAAATTGAAACAGACAAAGCAACAATGGAGTTCGAATCTTTTAACGAAGGAACTCTTTTACATATCGGAATTCAGGCTGGAGAAACTGCTCCCGTTGATTCCTTATTAGCGATCATTGGTAAAGAAGGAGAAGATATTTCTGCTCTTCTTTCTGGTGGTGACGCTCCTGCCGCTGAAGCAAAAGCGGATTCTCCAAAAGAAGAAGCTGCTCCTGCTACAGAAAAAACTGAAACTGCTGCTCCTGCGAAAGCTTCAACTGAACTACCTAAAGGTGTTGTAGTTGTAACTATGCCTCGTTTGAGCGATACAATGACTGAGGGAACTGTGGCAACCTGGTTGAAAAAAGTAGGTGATGCTGTTGCCGAAGGAGATATATTAGCAGAAATTGAAACAGATAAAGCTACAATGGAGTTTGAATCTTTCAATGCCGGTACTTTATTATATATCGGAATTGAAGAAGGAAACACTGCTCCGGTTGACAGCTTATTAGCGATTATCGGACCTGCAGGAACTGACATTTCCGGAATTGCTGAAAATTATACTGCGGGAGGTGCTGCATCTGCACCAGAAGCTTCGGCGCCTGCTGCTGAAGAAAAAGCTGCTCCAGCTGCTGAAAAAGCACCGGAAGCTGCTGCTGAAACTTCAAACGGAAGAGTGCTGGCTTCGCCACTTGCGAAGAAAATCGCTTCTGACAAAGGAATCCAATTATCTCAGGTAAAAGGTTCAGGAGAAAACGGACGTATTGTGAAAAGCGATATCGAAAACTTTACTCCAGCTGCTCAGGCACAAGCTGCAACTTCTGCTCCGGCTGCAAAAGCAGATGAAGCTAAAGCTGAAGCTCCAAAAGTATTCGTACCTGCCGGAGAAGTTTACACAGAAGAGATCAAAAATTCTCAAATGCGTAAAATTATTGCTAAACGTTTAGCAGAATCTTTATTTACAGCTCCTCACTACAATCTGGTGATCGAAGTAAGCATGGACGAAGCGATGCAGGCAAGAACAACTATCAATTCTGTTCCTGATACTAAAGTTTCTTTCAATGATATGGTTATTAAAGCTTGTGCTTTGGCCTTGAAAAAACATCCAAAAATCAACTCTCAATGGAAAGAAGATGCAATTATCATCAATCACCACGTAAATATTGGAGTTGCTGTTGCGGTTGAAGACGGATTAGTAGTTCCTGTATTGAAATTTACAGATGCTATGAGTTTATCTCAAATTGGTTCTTCAGTGAGAGATCTTGCAGGAAGAGCTAAAAACAAAAAATTAGGACCACAGGAAATGGAAGGAAGCACATTTACAGTTTCTAACCTTGGAATGTTTGGTATTACTGAATTTAATTCGATTATCAACCAGCCAAACTCTGCAATTCTTTCTGTAGGTGCAATTGTTGAGAAACCAGTAGTTAAAAACGGTCAGATTGTAGTTGGAAACACGATGATGTTATCATTAGCATGTGACCACAGAACGATCGACGGTGCAACTGGAGCTCAGTTCTTACAAACATTAAAACAATACATCGAAAGCCCGGTTACAATGTTGGCGTAATCCTGCATTGTCAGTCTGAGCCTAGTCGAAGACCATAATAAAATCCCGTTTTGTTTATTCAAAACGGGATTTTTTGTTTAATTTTCATTCTCAAATTCAATACTTCATAAAATGAAAAAACTAATTCTTGTCGCTTTATTTCTGACAGCTATCGCCTGCCAGAAAAAAGAACAAATCGAAAAAACTAAAGCTGTTGTTGATGAACACAGTTACTCTAAACCAGAACTTGCGGTGGTCAAACATCTGGATTTAGATATCAAAGTTGATTTTGATACGCAAACCATTTCCGGAAAAGCCTCCTGGTCAATTGATAATATAAGCAAAGGAAACGAAATTATCTTCGACGAAAACACTTTAAATATTACGAAAATAACTTTAGGAGACGATGAAAAAGAAACCAAATTTGAACTTGGAAAAGACACCGAATTTCACGGAAAACCACTTCATATTACTATAGAGCCCAATACTACTAAAGTAAATATCTATTACAGCACTACAAAAGATGCGGTTGCATTACAATGGTTAACACCGGAACAAACCGCAGACAAAAAGAAACCGTTTTTATTTTCTCAGGGAGAAAGTGTCTGGTCAAGAACCTGGATTCCTTGTCAGGATTCTCCCGGAATTCGCTTTACTTACAATGCAAAAGTTACAGTTCCAAAAGATTTACTGGCCGTGATGAGTGCTGTAAATCCGCAAGAGAAAAATAATACCGGCGTTTACACTTTCAAACAAGATAAAGAGATTCCTTCTTATTTGATGGCCATTGCAGTTGGAGATATTCAATTTAAGGCTATTGACAAGAGAACCGGAGTGTATGCAGAACCTTCTGTTTTAAAAAACGCTGCATATGAATTTGCTGAATTGGGGAAAATGGTAAATGCAGCAGAAAAATTGTATGGTCCTTACCGTTGGGGTCGTTACGATGTTTTGGTGTTACCGCCAAGTTTTCCTTACGGAGGAATGGAAAATCCGAACTTAACTTTCCTGACTCCTGGCGTAATTGCGGGAGACCGTTCACTGACAAGTTTGCTTGCTCACGAACTAGGACACAGCTGGAGCGGAAATTTAGTTACAAATGCTACCTGGGATGACATTTGGCTTAATGAAGGCTTTACAACATATGTTGAACACAGAATTGGAGAAGCCATTTTTGGAAAGAAAGAATTTGAAATGCAGAACGTTATCACTAACAAAGAATTAGTTGATAATGTTGCTGAATATGGAAATACGAATCCGGATACAAGATTAAAAGTAAGCCTTACAAACAGAAATCCTGACGATGGTATCAGCATGATTCCGTATGTAAAAGGGTATGCTTTCTTGCGCGTAATTGAAAACGCTGTGGGCCGTGAAAAATTTGATCTTTTTATTAAAAACTATTTTGATTCGCACGCTTTTAAATCGATCACCACGGAAGATTTCGTTAAATACATCAACGAAAATCTTATTAAAGGCGACAAAACTTTAGCAGATAAAATCAAACTGGAAGACTGGATTTACAAACCAGGAATTCCATCAAATATACTTCCAGTAAGCGCTGCTGATTTTGATGCGATCGATGCCATTCAAAAAAGCTGGAGAGAAACTGGCGTTACAGATTTAAGCAAAAAAATTACAACAACTGCCGAAAAACAACATTTTATTGATCATCTTCCTGCTGATATTACGGTAAAAGAAATGGAAGCGATTGACAAAGAATTCAACTTTACAAAAGGAGGAAATTTCATTATTAAACGCCAGTGGTTTGTTCAGTCTATTATTCACCAATATAAACCTGCTTATCCTGCTATTGAACAATTTTTAATCGGAATAAGCAGAACCGGATCGGTAATGATGCTGTATAAAGAAATGGTTAAAACACCGCAAGGAAAAGTCTGGGCGAAACAGGTTTTTGAAAAAGCAAAATCGGGTTACCATGCAACGACAATTCAGGCTGTTGAAGGGGTTTTGAAATAAATATTTTTAAAAAATAATTTTACAAATAGGCTTTCTTTTATAGAAAGTCTATTTTTTTACGTCTTGTTTGTCATTTCGACTGAAAGGAGAAATCACACTAGGAACTCCGCAAAGCAAGTCTCCAATCTTTGTGGTTACGAGTGCGATTTCTCCTTTCAGTCGAAATGACAAAGCGCTCTTACGAAAACTAATGCCTCAGCCGAGATTGAAGGGGAAAGCCCGGAGCTCAAAAGCCTAATTTTTCCTGCCAGAAAACAGCGACCAACGGAAGCTCGTTTTATGGTCTGGGAAAATAGTTTTTTGTCCCGATAGCTATCGGGATGACGGAAAGCTGGATCAGCTCCTAAAAAAACAGCAGGGAAAATTGTCCATTACATAGCGTAGATTCTCCATGTTCTAAAATCTGTTATAGTTGCAACTTTGTAATGTCAAAAGACAATAACAAATAATAACTTTAAAAATTAAATAAAATGACACGATTAACAGCATTAAACCCGGAAGAAGTAACAGGAAAAACTAAAGATTTATTCGACGCTGTACAGGCAAAATTAGGCGTTGTACCAAACATGATGAGAACAATGGGAAATTCTCCTGCAGTATTGGAAGGGTATTTAAATTTAAGCGGCGCTTTGAGCCACGGAAAATTAAGTGCAAAAACGGGAGAATTGATCGCTTTGGCAGTTTCAGAAAGCAACTCTTGTGATTACTGTTTAGCAGCTCACTCTTTTATAGGCGAAAAATTGGTAAAAGCAGATCCTGCAGTTTTAAACTCAGCACGAACTGGAAATTCTACAGATGCAAAAACAGAAGCTATTTTGCAATTGGCTAAAACATTAATTAGTAAAAATGGTTTAGTAAATGATGAAGATGTAAATAAAGCAAAAAATGCCGGAATTTCTGATGCTGAAATTGCAGAAACTGTTGCTCATACCGCTTTGAATGTTTTGACAAACTACTTTAACAATTTAGCGAATACTGAAATTGATTTTCCAACAGTATAAGTCAATATCTCAATAATAAAAAACAATGTATAAAGATAGCTGCGAAATTATTTCACAGCTATCTTTATATTTCCAAAATGAATAAACTATGAGTTCTCAAAACGTTTCTACTTTAATAAATCCGCAGAATGGTAATTTGGCTTTTAAAATTCTGACTTTTGATGACAACAGCCATTTTGATCACTTGCAACGCAATAATTATTATTCTCTAATTTGGGTTACAAAAGGAATAGGCAAAGTAAAAGCCGATTTTGCAGAACATCAATTTCAGGAAAATTCACTACTCGCCTTCTCGCCATACCAGCCTTTTATGCTTTGTGTAAAGGAGCCAATTGAAGGCATTGCTATTCATTTTCATCCCGATTTTTACTGCATTCATATGCACCAAAAAGAGGTTTCCTGCAATGGCGTACTTTTTAATAATATTTATCAGCCGCCGTATGTGATAGTTACAGAACAGGCACAAATGACTTTTAAAATGGTAATTGAGCAGATGAAAGCGGAAATTCAGAATGCGGAATTAGCACAGTATGAATTATTAATTTCCTATTTAAAGATCTTTTTAATCACCGCTTCAAGATTAAAAACGGAACAGCTGGAAGAAATGAAATCGGTTCCGGATTCGAAAGAGCCTTTTATTCTTCAAAATTTAAAAGATGCTATTGAACTGAATTTCAAAACCAAACATTCAGCCGGAAATTATGCCGACTTATTAAATATTTCTCCAAAAGCACTGGCAAAATTATCCAAGAATTATTTCAATAAAACCTTAACCGGTTTAATTTCTGAAAGAATTATTATTGAAGCCAAAAGAGAATTGTACCTGACAAATAAAACAGTTAAAGAAATTGCTTATGAACTGGGTTATGATGACGAGCATTATTTTAGCCGTTTCTTTAAAACCAACGCCGATGTTTCTCCGCAAATTTATCGCGAAACGGTAGGATTTGGAAAAATGGATGTTTAATTTTTATTCTTGGCTTCGATCCATTTAGACATGTACATCGTGCTTTTATAGTTATGATGCTGCAGCAGATTACCCATAAAATTATGAAGACGATGATTTGAAGAATCCATTAAGAGCGATTGTACAGAAGAAATCAAACCCTCTGAATAGTCACTTTTTTGGTAACATTTATTAATGATTTTGATTCCATTTTTTTGAGATGTTTTCCAAAGATTTTCATCTTTATAAAGCAAAACAGCTTTTTTGGCAAACTCCTCGGGATCGTTTTCTATAAAACCATTCCAATCCAGATTTTCATGCATGGCTTCAGAACCAATTGAGGTTGTCACGCTGGGTGTTCCGCATTGCATGGCTTCGAGTAATTTCCCTTTTAAACCGGCACCAAAGCGAATAGGCGCCAGAACAACTTTGGCCTTTTTTACAATTGCACCGGCATCTTTTGCCCGTCCCATAATGTAAAAACCGCTTTTGGGCTGATGTAATTGCAATACTTTTTGTGAAGGATAAGCGCCATACACTTCCAGAACAGCTTCGGGAAAATCTTTTTTTATTAAAGGCCAAATCGCTTCTTTCAGATACTGAACGGTATTCCAATTTGGTTCATGAAGAAAATTTCCTATGAAAACAAAATTTTTCCGGTGTTCAAATGAAGGTAAATTTAAAAGTTCTTCTTCTTTCATCTGATCAGCTAAAAATGGAAGATAAAAAAGCAGCTCCTGATTTATTTTGAAAATGTTTTTTAAGATATTCATTTCAAATTCTGAAATAATAAGGGATAAATCACATCTTAAAATACTGGCGATTTCTCTTTTTGCAACCTCTTCAGATAATAAATCAGTTAATTTGAAATCTCTTTTTTCTTTAAATGCTTTTTGTCTTGCGGTTCTCAAAGAATGTAAATCTTCTGTATCTAAAATCCTGATAGCTTTTGGACAATTTTCGGCAACGCGCCAGCCAAATTGCTCCTCGATCATAAAACGATCAAAGAGAACAACATCCGGATTTAACTGAGTTATAAAATCATCAAACCCAGAAGAATTAAGTTCTATGCTTTTTTTAGCGACTCCAAATTCAGATAAATCAACCATAAAATCACTGTCCTGCGCGGCACTGGCAAAGGTCATTTCGAACCCGTTTTCTGCAAAAATCGAGATCAACTGCATCATTCTTCCACCGGCAGCAGAAGAATTTGGCTCAGGCCATACAAATCCAATAATGAGAAGTTTTTTTTGCTGATTCATTGTGAAAATTTTCAACCTGCAAAATAGTACTTTTTTCACCTTAATCCCTCGATATTTCTGATTTTTAGCAATAAAAAACACTAATTTTGCAGCAACTAAATGCTGGGAAATTATGTTGGGATTAAAATTAGCTACAGACCCTCGCTGGGTCACTATTGTTGAGTCAAATATCGAAGAAATTTTAACAGATCATGCGTGGTGCGAACAGAAAGCAGCTTCAAATGCTATTAGTATTGTCACCTATAATTCTGAATTGGAGGAGTTAGTAACCGAAATGCTGGTTATTGCAAGAGAAGAACTGGAACATTTACAAATGGTTCATGATGTGATAAAAAAACGCGGACTTACGTTGGGTCGCGAAAGAAAAGACCATTATGTAAATGAGCTTTTTAAATTTATGAAAAAAGACGGCAGTCGCAGAGATGCTCTTTGCGACAGATTATTATTTTCGGCAATGATTGAAGCCAGAAGCTGTGAGCGTTTTAAAGTACTTTCAGAAAATATCAAAGACGAGGAATTAGCAACGTTTTATCGCGATCTAATGATTTCTGAAGCCGGTCACTACACGACATTTTTAGGATTCGCCAGAAAATACCAGGACAATATTGACATCGATAAACGCTGGAAAGAATGGATTGAATATGAAGGTTCTATTATTACCAATTATGGTAAAAATGAAACCGTTCACGGTTAAATTACGCTCTTTTTTATATTCTTTTTTTTATTTAATACCACAAATTCTTTATGCAAAAAAGTAAATCCAAATCTATCGTATTTAAAATTGCGAAGTATTTCGGAATAACTTTCGCTGTTATTTTAGCCTTATTATTTTTGACGCCTATCGTTTTTGAGGATCAGATTAAAGAGCAAATTAAAAAAACCGCAAACGAGAGACTGAGCGCAGAACTGAATTATTCTGATGTTTCGGTTTCCTTTTTCCGCCATTTTCCTTCTTTAACTTTAACACTCGATAATTTAAGTCTGAATGGGTCATCACCTTATAAAAACGAAAAATTCATCACTGCAAAAGAAGTTTCGTTCGGAATAAACGTAGCGAGTTTAATTTTTAGCAAATCTGTTAAAATCGATCAGATTTATTTATCCGATTCTTTTATCAATGTAAAAGTAAATTCTAACGGAGAAGCAAATTACAACGTTTACAAATCGCAGGAACAAACTTCTCAACCCAAAGACACAAGCGAAGCAGCTTTAAAACTGGAGAGAATTGAAATTGTAAACAGTAAAATTATTTACGATGATAAATCTACAAAAGTTCATTTTGATGCTTTTGGATTTAATTATTTAGGAAAAGGAGATTTAAACAAAGCTGTTTTTGATTTGTATTCGAAAGCAAAAATCGAAAAACTAAATATCGTTTACGAAAACGAACCGTATTTAATGAACAAAAAAATTGATGCCGATTTGATTACAAAAGTAAACATCAACTCGCTTTCTTTCTTTTTCCAGCAAAATAACCTTAAAATCAATCAGTTGCTGGTAGATTTTAAAGGCAAATTTGACATTTTAAAAGACGGTTACAATATGGATTTTGTCATTAAATCTGACAACAGCGATTTGTATGATGTCTTTACTGCTTTTCCTCCTAAATATATTACCTGGCTTTCTGAAACCGAATTAAAAGGAAAAACAGATCTTCTTTTTACTTTGAAAGGAAAATATATTACCTCACAAAACATAGCGCCGGATCTTAACCTGGATGTCAAATTAAAAGACGGATTTGTTAATTATAAAAAAAGTGCATTTCCGGTTTCTAACTTAAATTTAGATATTAAGACAAAAGTTCCTTCCTTAAATCCGGATTTGGTAATTGTTGATGCTCAAAATGTATCTTTAAATATAAAGCAGGATTATCTGAAATCTAAATTCCTGATAAAAGGAATAAATACACCTGATATTAATGCCGATTTTAAGGCTAAGATTGATCTTGAAAAACTCACTAAAGCATTAGGAATTCCTGATATTCAACTAAAAGGATCTTTGGCCGGAGACTTAACGGCACATGGAATATTTGACCAGAAAAACAAACGTTTTCCCGTGACAAACGGATTAATTAATCTGGAAAACGGGTATTTGAAAACGCCTTATTATCCAAATCCAATTACAAACATTACGATTAAATCGAAAATTGAAAATAAAAAAGGAACTTTTCAGGATTTAAAAGTCAGCTTAAAACCAACTCAATTTACTTTTGAAGGAAAACCGGTTTTTGTAGAGGCGTATTTAAGTGATTTTACTGATTTAAATTACGATGTAAAAGCAAAAGGCGAATTGGACGTTAATAAAATTTATAAAGTTTTCTCCCAAAAAGGACTTGATCTCGACGGATTTGTCAAGGCCGATTTGGTTCTGAAAGGAAAACAAAGCGACGCCGAGAAAGGAAATTACAGCAAATTACATAATAGAGGAACTCTTGAATTAAGAAATATCGGAATTGCATCAGAATATCTTCCAAAGAAATTTATAATTAGAGAAGGTGTTTTTAAAATCAATCAGGATAAAATGTCGTTCAATAATTTCCTTGCCGCTTACGGACAATCTGACTTTAAAATGAATGGATATCTGCAGAACGTTTTTAATTATGTAACGACCAAAAACGGTGTTTTAAAGGGCTCATTTAAAGTTTCATCAAGATACATTAATATTGATGAGTTTATGTCTGAAACAAATCCTGACGCAGCTGTTACCCGCAATGAGAACCAACCCGAAACAAAAGCAGCACAAAACACGCAGACGGGAGTAATCATTATTCCTTCCAATTTAAATTTGCAATTACTGGCAAATGCTCAAAAAGTAAATTTTGACAAATTGAATCTGCAAAATGCCACCGGAAATCTGACTATGAAAAATGGCAAATTAACCATGCAACATACGGGTTTCAATCTAATTGGATGTAATGTTACCATGAATGCCAATTACCAGGCGGTAACACCGCAAAACGCCAATTTTGATTACGCGATAAAAGCTGCCGATTTCGACATTAAAAGAGCGTATAATGAAATAGAAGTTTTTAGAAAAATGGCCAGTGCCGCTGAAAAAGCGCAAGGAATAGTTTCTTTGGATTATAAGCTTAAAGGCCGGTTAAACGGCAATATGCAGCCTGTCTACCCGTCGCTTACAGGTGGCGGAATTCTTTCTGTAAAAGATGTAAAAGTAAGAGGCTTGAAAATGTTTAATGCAGTAAGCAAACAAACCAATTCGGAATCTATGAAAAATCCGGACGTTTCGAAAGTAGATATTAAAACCACTATCAAAAATAACATCATGACTGTGGAGCGCTTTAAATTTAAGTTTGCAGGATTTAGACCACGAATTGAAGGAACAACAAGCCTGGACGGGAAAATGAATTTAAAAATGCGTTTAGGATTACCTCCTTTTGGTATTTTCGGAATACCGCTTACAGTTACAGGAACGCAGGACAATCCAAAAGTAAAAGTGGGAAGGAAAACAGAAGATTTGGAAGAAACAAAAGATACGGAGTAGATTTTAGAAATTAAATTTCTTTTAAATTCCAAATCCCAATGATTTAGATATAGAGACCTTTGTCAAAGTTTAAAACTTTGACAAAGGTTTTTTTTCGTTTTTTCCTCACCCAATTACGTCTCCTGAGCGAAGTCGAAGAAAACGCAAGAAACTCCACAAAGCATTTCCTTAGAAAAAATATCGTCCGTTACGCATATTCCTTGACTTCGCTCAGGAAGACAAAAAGTACAAACAAAATCTAAAACTTGAATTTCTTACAACACTCTGTGATGCCAAAACAAAAAACCCGTTCATTTCTGAACGGGTTTTGTAAAAAGTAAATCTTTATAATATTAAGCCTCGAAAGGAATAATAGATACATAAGATTTGTTATCTCTTTTCTTTTGGAACTTAACAACTCCAGCTACTCTTGCGTGTAGTGTGTGATCTTTACTGATGTAAACGTTTTCACCTGGATTGTGTTTTGAACCTCTTTGTCTAACGATGATGTTTCCAGCAATAGCAGCTTGACCACCATAAATCTTAACGCCTAGACGTTTTGATTCTGATTCTCTACCATTCTTCGAACTACCGACACCTTTCTTGTGAGCCATGACGTATAAGTTTAAATATTGTTATTATTCTTTAGTAGCTTCTTTTTTTGCTTTTGGAGCTGCTGCTTTTTTTGCTTTTGGAGCTTCAACTTCTTCAGTTGCTGCATCTTCTGCTACAACCGCTTTTTTAGCTGCTGCTTTTTTAGTTCCTCCTGCTGCAGTAATACCTTCAATTACAATTTGTGTAAGATATTGTCTGTGACCATTTCTCTTTTTGTATCCTTTTCTTCTTTTCTTTTTGAAAACGATAACTTTATCACCTTTTAAGTGTTGTAACACTTTAGCTTCTACTGAAGCACCTTCTATAGCTGGGGCGCCTAAAGTTACGCTTCCGTTATCATCTAATAAAAGAACTTTGTCAAATGTAACATTTGAACCTTCTTCATTAGCTAAACGGTGAACATAAACCTTTAAGTCTTTGCTTACTTTAAATTGTTGCCCTGCTATCTCTACGATTGCATACATATCAAATTGATTTATTGATTTTTAAGGTTGCAAATATACAATTAAAAATTTATTGTGCAATCTATCAAAGCAAAATTATTTTAATCTCAAAAAACACTGTATTTCAAGCAGTTTGACATTCAAAATTACTTTTATTTAAAGGAAAAGATTGTTAAAATAGCAGTTATTTAAAACCAATAACATAATTCATAAGTAAAAAAAACTATTTTTGATGTAACTAAAATCAACTCTGGTCTACCTACTCTTGTTTGATATATAAAATTATTAATCTTTATGAAAAAATCAATAATGATGTTAAGTGCTGCATTAATGCTTGGCGGAGTAGCTCATGCTCAAAAAGTAGTTTTTGAAGAATACAATTTAGACAATGGCCTGCATGTCATTTTACACAATGATCCGTCTGCACCTGTTGTTATAACTTCTGTTATGTATCATGTAGGATCAAAAGATGAGCGTCCTGACAGAACGGGATTTGCACACTTTTTTGAGCATTTATTATTTGAAGGCACACAAAACATCAAACGCGGAGAATGGATGAAAATCGTCACTGCGAATGGCGGTGTAAACAATGCCAATACATCTGACGACAGAACTTATTATTATGAAGTCTTTCCTTCTAATAGTCTGGAACTTGGTTTATGGATGGAATCTGAAAGATTAATGCATCCTATAATTAATAAAATCGGAGTTGACACGCAGAATGAAGTGGTAAAAGAAGAAAAAAGAATGCGTTATGATAATCAGCCGTATGGAAATATCCTGCCGGAGGTTAAGAAAAACATGTTCAAAAAACATCCATACAGATGGACTACTATTGGTTCTATGAAGGATTTAGACGCCGCGACTTTAGAAGAATTTCAGGCCTTCAATAAAAAATTCTATACGCCAAACAATGCCGTTTTGGTAGTGGCCGGAGATTTTGAAAAAACAAAAACAAATGAATGGATTCAGAAATATTTCGGATCAATTCCGAGAGGCGAAGAAGTTAAAAAACAGACTTTCACAGAAGATCCTATCACAGAGCCTATAAAAGCAACTTACGAGGATCCCAACATTCAGATTCCAATGGTTGTGGCTTCGTACAGAACTCCGTCAATGAAAACAAGAGACGCCAGAGTTTTAGACCTGATCTCTTCTTATTTAAGTGATGGAAAAAGTTCTAAACTTTACAAAAAAATTGTTGACGACAAAAAAATGGCGTTGCAAATCGGCGCAGTAGGATTTAGCCAGGAAGATTACGGAATGTACATTTTATACGGTCTGCCAATGGCACCCAACACAACAGCCGATATTTTAAAAGAAATGGACGAAGAAATTGTCAAAATTCAAACCGACCTTATTTCTGAAAAAGATTATGAAAAACTGCAAAACAAATTCGATAATAATTATGTTAACGCTAATTCGAGCGTAGAGGGAATTGCCGAAAATCTTGCTTCTTATTATTTACTTTATGGAGATGTCAATTTAATTAATACCGAAATCGACATTTACCATTCTATTACGAGAGAAGAAATTAGAGAAATTGCCAGGAAATACCTGAATCCAAATCAGCGATTAATTTTAGATTATATTCCTACAGCCAAATCTCAAAACTAAGAATATCGAATCATGAAAAAAATACATACTTTTTTAATCCTTTTATTCCTAACTGGAATTATGCAAGCACAAGATCGTCCACAACCTAAACCAGGAAATGCCCCAGTAGTCAACATCAAAAAACCGCAGACCTTTGTTTTGTCAAACGGAATGAAGGTGTTGGTTGTTGAAAACCATAAATTACCACGAGTGAGTTTTACACTGACACTGGATAATGCACCATTTACCGAAGGCAGCAAAAAAGGGGTTGACGAACTAACCAGCAGCCTTATCGGTAACGGGACTAAAAAAACAACCAAAGAAGCTTTTAACGAGGAAATTGATTTCTACGGCGCCAATATTAATTTCACCTCACAAGGTGCTTATGCAAGTGCTTTGTCCAAATATTCAGGACGTGTTTTAGAGCTTTTGGCAGAAGGCGCTTTACAGCCTAATTTTACCCAAACTGAATTTGACAAAGAAAAAGCAAAGCTTCTTGAAGGATTGAAAGCAGACGAAAAAAGCGTTCCGGCAATTTCTAATCGTGTTGTAGATGTGCTGGCTTTCGGAAAAAATCATCCTAGCGGAGAATACCTTTCTGAAGAAACGGTGAAAAATGTCACTCTTGCAGATGTTCAGAACAATTACAATACTTATTTTGTTCCTGAAAATGCTTATTTAGTGGTTATTGGCGACATTAAATTTAAAGAAGTAAAAGCAGCTGTAGAAAAACTATTCAGCGGATGGAAAAAACAGACTGCACCGAAAAACACATATCCCAATCCGGCAAACGTTTCTAATTTACAAATTGATTTTGTAGATGTTCCAAACGCAGTTCAGTCGGAGATTTCATTGGTAAATACGGTTAATCTCAGAATGAGCGATCCGGATTTTTTTCCTGCCGTAATTGCCAACCAAATTTTAGGAGGCGATTTCAACAGTTACCTAAATATGAACTTACGCGAGCAGCATGCGTGGACATACGGCGCAAATTCAAGTATTGGAAGCGGAAAATATGTTACCAAATTCAAAGCTTCTTCTGCGGTTAGAAATACAGTTACCGACAGTGCAGTGGTTCAGTTTGTAAAAGAAATTAAGAGAATCAGAACAGAAAGAGTTGATCCTGAAGTTTTAAGAAATGTAAAAGCCGGTTATATCGGAAGATTTGTTATGCAGGTCGAAAAACCACAGGCAGTTGCTCGTTACGCTTTAAATATTGAAACAGAAAAACTTCCGGCTGATTTCTATGAAAAATACATCCAAACCATAAATAACGTTACGGCTGATGACATTTACCGCGTTGCCAACAAATATTTTTTATTGGATAATATGCGAATTGTAATTGTCGGAAAAGGTTCTGATGTCATTACGAGTTTAGAAAAACTTCAAATTCCAATTTCTTATTACGATAAATTCGGAAATCCGATCGAAAAACCTGCATCTAAAAAAGAAGCTCCAAAAGATATTACAGCAAAAACAGTTTTTGAGAATTATATCAAAGCAGTCGGAGGAGAAAAAGCAGTTTCTGCCGTAAAAACGCTTTATATGAATGGGTCAACAACAATTCCGCAGGCTCCTACTCCATTAACCTTTACTTCCAAATTGGATTCGAAAGGCAAAATGATGGTTTCGCTTTCTATGGGAACTATGAATTTAATGAAACAGGTTGTGAATGAAAAAGGTGCTTATGTGGAACAGCAAGGTCAGAGAAAAAATCTGGAAGGCGAAGATCTGGCTGAAATGAAAGCGAATGCGGCTCCTTTTGAAGAATTACAGCTTGTAAAAAGAACTGACTTAAAAGTTGAAGGAATTGAACCTATGAACGGAACCGAAGTTTATGTTATAAAAGATGGAAAAACCACCTATTACTATGATGTCAAATCCGGCCTTAAAATAGCAGAATCTAAACTTCGTGAACAGGGCGGAAAATCGGTAACACAAATCACCAATTTTAACGATTATAAAGAAGTAAAAGGTGTAAAAGTTCCTTTTAATTTAGTTCAAAACGTTGGTTTCGAACTGGATATTAAAATGTCTGATATCAAGATTAACGAAGGAGTTTCTGATTCGGATTTTCTTTAGAAGATTCTGAGGTCCTAAGTTGCTAAGTTTATAAGATTCTTATTAGCCTAGAGCCTTAGCAACTTAGAAACTTAAAAAAAGCTTTATCAAGGTTTTAAACTTTGACAAAGCTTTTTTTTACGCTAAGTTTTGTCAGGCTGAGCGTCCCGAAGCTTCGGGAGAAGCTCCGTTCCAATTGGAGCGCCCTTCTCCCGAAGCTTCGGGACGCTCAGAGACACTAAACTATGTAACTTTCTTTTTTGTCAGGCTGAGCGAAGTCGAAGCCCTTTTGCTTTATTTCTTCGCCGACAAATAAACTCCAATTAAAATAATAAATGCTCCAAAAAACTGAATTGTCGTCAGCATTTCATTATCCAATAATCCCCAGAAAAAGGCAACAATCGGAATTAAATACGTAACAGAAGTTGCGAATACCGGAGATGACATTTGTACTAATTTAAAGAAAACAACATTCGCGATTCCGGTTCCCAAAACTCCTAAAATCAGCACAAACATTATGGAATGTTGTGTATCTGCAACATGTATTGTTTGACTGATATTGGTTGTGCTTAAAATAAGCAACGCTGGTAAAAGCAAAATGGCAAAGTTTCCTGTTGTAATACTCAGCGAATTTAAATCGTGTAAATATTTCTTAATTAAATTGACATTAATTGCATAACTCAAAGTAGCAATCACGACCAAAACAAGATAGAGATAATTATTCTCTCCCGCAGCGGAATCGCCGCTTAAAACCAAAAGCAGACATCCAACAAGTCCGACAACAACACCCAAAACCTGTCTTTTTTGAAAGGTTATACCAAATGCTATAATTCCTAAAACTAAAGTATTTAAAGGCGTAAGCGAATTTAAAATTGCCACTACAGAACTATTGACCTCCGTTTCGGCAATAGCAAAAAGATAAGCCGGAATAAATGTCCCAAAAACCGAAGTTATTGCAACAAATTTCCATTGACGACGGGAAATTTTTTTCAGACTTTTAAATCCAATAAGCAACAGAAACAGCGACGCGAAAATAATTCGGAACGATCCGACCTGAAGTGCAGATAAACCGATTAGTCCTTTTTTTATCAAAATAAAAGAACTGCCCCAGATTAGAGAAAGAATGGTGAGGTAAATCCACTTTAATTGTTTTGTATCCATAAATTGCACTTTACTGCAAATTTGTAATAATTTTATGGACTGACCTCTCGGTTTTTATTAATTTTGCAGAAAAGATATTTAGTCATTTAAATCTATATATATGAAGATTTCAAAAATTTTAGTAGTTGCAGCAATCGCTGGTTTGGTATTCGTTGGATGCAAAAAAGAGAAGATAAAAGCCTTCAAGTTGTAAATACAGAAAAAAGTGCTCCGAAAGAACACAAAGCAATCGCTGCAGAAAATTTACAAACTGCGAGTTTTACAATAGACGGAATGACTTGCGCTGTTGGATGTGCAAAAACTATAGAAGAAGAATTAGCAAATCTTGACGGAGTTGACAAAGCAACCGTTGATTTTGATAAAAAAACGGCAACAGTAAGTTTTGACAAAACAATCCAAAATCCGGAATCTTTAACAAAAGTGGTTCAGGAAACTGGAGACGGAAAAACATATAAGGTTTCGAATATGAAATCTTAATTGATTACTAGTTACTAAAAGGCGTTCATATAGAATGCCTTTTTTAATGTAAATTTGCTTGAATATACCGAAATTAAAGTTATCCTAATTAAAAATTTAAAATTTTGAATATCACATCTTGGTAACGTAAGAGCTATTATAGAGAGTGGCAGCCCTGTAATTAAATCTTTTGCTGACTATTATCCTATTGGTGAACAATTGCCATCTCGTAATGCGTTAAGTAATTATCGTTATGCCTTCCAAGGACAAGAAATAGATCAGGAAACGGGTATGGAGGCTTTCCAGCTTCGTCTTTGGGATGGAAGGATTGGAAGGTGGCTATCTACAGATCCTTATGGACAATATAATTCACCATATCTTGGAATGGGAAATAACCCACTTTCTGGAATTGACTCTGATGGGGGTTGGTTTTTTAAATTTTGGGCAAATTATAAAAGAAATCAAGTTATAAGAGATAGAAAAGATCCTTCAGCAATAATGTATAGCGATACCAAAGGTTATTATTTTAATTTATCGTCCACACAACTTGAACTTACTCCTGATGGATTTGAGACAGGATTAACTATTACATCTGTTTCATCTAATAAAGGACTTGATAATTATGGTTGGACACCACAAATTTCTGCTCATAAAGCAAACTTTTTTGAAAATATTGAAACTAATTACTTAAATTCAATGAAAATGATAACTTTGCCACATCTAAGCTAAAAGGTTTAGCAAAAGTACCTTACAACTTATTAGATGATATATGGGTATATAGCACAAGAAATTACTATAAAGATAATTCAGCCAGACATCTCAATGGTTTTGGGGCTAGCCCACAAGAAGTAGTAGAATCTGGTTTGAACACCATACAACTTTTTACTCCTTCACCAATTAAAGGAAGATTTTCCTCAGCACCAAGCTTGGTTAGTAAATATAACGTTGCAACATTTAGCTCAACATTTAAAGGTACTTTTTTAACAAAATTATCACCAGCAACTAGAGGACCAATATTGGTACAAATGAATAAATACATAACTTCTTATACGTCAAGAAGCAAGTTTATTAGATATACAAAAAAAGGGGCTAAAAAAATAAATGAAGAATAATGGATTTAATAGAAATAATATCTGGACGGTATTTAATTGAGCTTCTTGGGGCATGTGTTAGATTTACATATTTAAATGCAATTATTCTTTTTAAAAATCATGACTTTATTGTCTTTTCAGAAATATGGTCTCCTAAGGGAAATATAAATAAAAAGAGTGCCAATAGCGAGAGAAATCATATGATAGGAGTAATTTTTCTAGGAGGAGTAATTTTTCTTTTTATAATATTTAATTAATAAAAAAAGGATCCAAATTCGGATCCTTTTTGCTCTCTTTTATTTCCAATTTAAAGTTTTGCATCAAGGCTACATATCATTCTCAACATAACTACAGCATATACATATCGAGTTAAAATCTGGTTTTTGAGTATAAATACATCTAACCTATTAAAAAAGTACATTTTTTACTATTCGAAATTCAAAATTGAGAATTAGTTATTGCATTTTCGTCTATTTGATAAAACATTTCGTAGACTTTTTCTGCGTATTTAAATATGGCTTCTCCAAAATAAAACTTTCATTGGAACTAACATTCCATTCTTAATTTTTAAATATTCAATTTCAAAATATTTCTACTTTTTTTGTAACTGTTTTCCAACTTTACTTAATTTTTTCTCGTATAATTTACAAACTACATTAAACTATGACAAATATTTTCTATATAACTCTTGCAATAACAAAAAAGGATTCAAATTGAATCCTTTTTATTTTTTTATTTCCACTTCAACGTTTCCATCAACCTCTGCATATCATTTTTAACATAACTTGCCGCGGGCATAATTGAGTCAAAATTGGGTTTTGCATAAAAGTAAACAGACCCAATCAAAAAGTGTTTTGTACTGTCTGTAACGTAAAACTGAGAATTGGTCGCCGCATTTCCGTCAACCTGATAGAACATTCCGTAAACCTTTTTCTCAGGGTTTAAATATGGCTGTTCTAAAATATCGTCGGCTTTAATAACGTGCTCATATGTCAGTTTTTGAGCGTCTTTTAACAACTTATCTATATTATTGTTTACGGGTTTGTAAGTCAGATAGATAGTTGCTTTCATTTTGGGATAAGTAATTGCAAAACCGCATTCTTTTTCGCCTTTTATAATTGCCCCTTCATTCATTTCAAAAGTAAACGGACAATTGTTTTCAAAATTCACATATTTAGCTTCGGGATAATCCAATCGTAAGTAACTAGCCGGTTTTGGCAAAACATCATTTTTGCAGCTTATTACCGTTAGCGAAAGCAAAATTAGGGTGATTGAAAGTATTTTGTTAAGCATTTTTATTTATGGTTACTTTTATTTGTTTTACACGCTTTTTGTCGACTGTTTCAATGGTGAAAATACAGTTTTCAAAAGGCACTTTTTGATCTTTTTTAGGGAAATTACCTAAAATCTCCAGAATAAATCCGGCCAGCGTTTCTGCTTCGCCTTTGTGGGATTCAAAAACATCTTCATCAACATCTACAATTCTGTAGAAATCTTTCAGATTTATCTTTCCTTCAAAAAGAAAATTATTATCGTCAATCTGCGAAAAGTTCAGATTTTCATCATCAAACTCATCACTTATATCTCCTACGATTTCTTCGATTACATCTTCTAAAGAAACCAATCCAGACGTCCCTCCGTATTCATCTACCACAATAGCCAAATGGCTTTTTAAACTCTGGAAATCCTTTAGCAAATTATCCAGTTTTTTATTCTCAGGAACAAAAAAAGCTTCCCGAATTAAGGTAGTCCAGTCAAATTCTTCTTTGTCTATATGAGGCAATAAATCTTTTACAAAAAGCACGCCTTCAATCTGATCAATATTATCACGATAAACCGGAATTCTCGAAAATCCTTTATCAATTATCTTAGGATAAATACAAGCAAACGTTTCAGATATTTCTAATGTAAAAATATCAATTCTCGGACTCATTACCTGTTTGGTATCTGTATTTCCGAAAGAAACAATTCCTTCCAGAATTTTCTGCTCTTCTGTAGAAGTTCCCTCAGAATCTGTTAATTCTAATGCCTGAGAAAGCTGATTGATGGAGAAATTATTTTTCTGTTTTCCTAATTTATTCTGCAAATATAGCGTAAGCGCACGCATGGGCAAGCTTATGGGCGAAAGTATTTTGTCTAAAAAGGCCAACGGATATGCGACACGCTTCGCATAACGAACGCTGTTTCTACTGGCATAAACTTTAGGAAGTACTTCGCCAAAGAGTAAAATTAAAAAAGTAACAAGGACGACTTCAAGAGTAAATTTGAAGCCAGGAGAACTTATACCGGCAAAAATATTCTGTCCCACATAAGCGAATAAAATTACAACTCCAATATTGAAAAAATTATTGGCAACCAACAAAGTAGCCAAAAGCTTTTTGGGCTTATCCAAGAGGTTTGAAATAATTTTCCCTTTTGAAATATTATGGTTTATAGTATCATCAATATCTTGCTGTGATAAAGAAAAAAGAGCAACTTCTGCACCTGAGACGATTGCAGAAAGAAATAGCAAAATAAATATTCCGACGAAACCAATAATTAAATTGGCGTCAAGATTTGCAAGAAAAAGTAAACTGGGCTCCGGGTCCAAATCGCATTAAATTAGTTAAACATCTTTTAGAAAGGCAGATCGTTTATTGGAAGCCCTTCATTTGCAGCATCAAAGTTAGTGTTTTTTGCTGATTCTGTATCCTGATTTTGCTTAGTATGTGTAGTTTCTTTTTTGGTGGTCAGGAAAGTAAATTCTGTAACCTGAATTTCTGTAGTATATTTTGTAGTTCCGTCCTCAGCCTGCCACTGGCGAGACTTTATACGTCCTTCTACATATATTTTATCTCCTTTAGAAAGATATTTTTCGCATATTTCTGCTGCTTTATTGCGAACAACCAAATTATGCCATTCTGTAGAAGTTATCTTTTCATTTGTTGTTTTATTAATGTAAACTTCATTTGTTGCAAGCTGAAACCTTCCTATACAGTTTCCTCCATCAAAATAATGCATTTTTACATCGTCGCCCAAATGGCCTATAAGCATCACTTTATTTAATGTTCCATTCATAGTTTTTGGTGGTATTTCTACCAAAGATACATTTTTTTAGCAAATTATTTCCTGCTTTTCCTAAAAATATAAATCGATTGAGTAAAAGAAATATTTTAATCTTTAAAAAGTTATGGTGTCTTTTTGTCTTTTATTTGAGGTTAAAAAAGCGTAGTTGGAAAATGTATTTGAAATTTTTGGATGAAAAGTGGTGTTAAATTAAATAAAAATGTATTTTTAGTATATGAAAAAAATAGAATTTGTAAGTTGTCACAGATTGCCTTCGAGATCTTTCTTCTACAGAGGAAAGCAATTTCCTTTTTGCGCCAGATGCACGGGGATTTACGTTGGCTATTTTATTTTTATTCCTCTTTTATGGTTTATAAAAATTGACATTTACTGGGCCATTTTAGCAATATTACCCACAATGATTGACGGCTTAACCCAGGCTTACGGCAATAGAGAAAGCAATAATTTCTTTCGTTTTACCTCGGGAATCCTAGCGGGTTATGGCTTGGCAGGCATTTCTGATTTTATTGCATTTTGGATTGTATTCTCTTTCAAATACATTTTTAACTAATTATTAAATATAAAAATCATGTCTGAAAACTCGGAATTCAATGAATTTGAAAACAGAAACAATAAATCTACTGAAGATCTGAACACTGGTTTAAAGGTGTTATCATTTTGTATCCCGCTGGCAGGTGCAATTATTTACTTTATAAAGAAGGAAGAACAACCTGTAGCCGCAAAATCTGCCTGTAATCTGGCACTAATTGGTTTTGCTGTCGGAATTGTAGCCAGAATTATACAGTATGCTGTGGCAGGATCTTAAAATCTAAATAAAGGTTTCTTAAATATAAGAAACCTTTATTTTTTATAATTTCTCTATAAAATTATAAATAACAATCGGAAAAGGAAACGTTTTTAGTTGTTCCTGATCTATACCGTTTTCTATTTTTCCTTTTACTTTTATTTTCCAGAATTGTATGTGCAAATGCTGATGTGAAAGTTTGTGCACAATAGTAGAATTATTGTAATCTTCCATACCTATTATAGTATATTGAGGAAAAGTTACATCTCTGGCAATTTCCAGAACAGATTTGAAATCAATAATGGTTTCTGATTCAATTAACGGAAATTCATATAAATTATGCCAGATTCCTTTTGCAGTTCTTTTTTGGATTAAAGTACTTCCGGCTTCATCTTCCAAAATCAAATAATTAAAATAACGGTTGGTGACTTTTACTTTTTTAGATTTTACAGGAAGCAGGTTCACTTTTCCTTTTTGCAATGCAGCACAACTCTCATTAAAAACACATACAGAACAATCTGGACTTTTGGGAACACATTGCAGCGCACCAAATTCCATTATGGCCTGATTGAACATTGCCGGATTATCTTCTGGCATTAATTCACTTGCCAGGGCAGCAAATTCTTTTTTTGTGGCGGGCAGCGCAATATCAGATTCAATATCAAAATAGCGAGATAGTACACGGAACACGTTTCCGTCTACAACCGGCACGCATTCATTATAAGAAAAAGATGCAATTGCGGCAGCTGTATATTCCCCTACTCCTTTCAGTTTTATAAGTTCTGCATAAGCACCTGGAAATACCCCATTTAAATCATTACTAATATATTGTGCTGTTTTATGAAGGTTTCTGGCTCTCGAATAATATCCTAAACCCTGCCAAAGTTTTAAAACTTTTTCTTCTGAGGCTTCTGCTAAATCTTTTACAGTAGGAAATTCCTTGGTAAATGAAAAAAAATATGGCGTTCCCTGAGCAACTCTTGTCTGCTGAAGCATAATTTCTGAGAGCCAAATCTGGTATGGATCGACCGTTTTTCGCCACGGCAAATCACGCTTGTTTTGTAAATACCATTTTATCAATATGTTATGAAAATCCATTGCAAAATACTTAGAATACAAAAGTAAATGTTTATGTAATTAAAATTTAACGAATTAGCTTGATTAATTATTTTTTTAATTCCTATATTTGCAACCTCAAAAAAATAGTACACCATTTATAAAATAAAATAGGAAAGAAAATGACGAAAGCAGATATCGTAGCGAAGATTTCAGAGAAACTAGGTCTTGAAAAAGGAGACGTTCAAGCAACAGTAGAAACTTTTATGGAAGAAGTTAAAACTTCTTTAGAAACTGGAGACAATGTTTACCTAAGAGGATTTGGTAGTTTTATCGTTAAAACCAGAGCTGAAAAGACTGGAAGAAACATTTCTAAAAACACAACTATTAAAATTCCAGCACACAACATTCCTGCGTTTAAACCTGCAAAAGTTTTTGTAGAGGGAGTTAAAACAAACAACGAAGCAAAATAATATTAATTAACATAAATCTGACACGATATGCCAAGTGGTAAAAAAAGAAAGAGACATAAGGTAGCTACTCACAAACGTAAAAAAAGAGCGAGAGCTAACCGCCACAAAAAGAAAAAGTAGTTTTAAACTACTTTTTTTCTTTTTAAACGTTCATTGAAATTGAAAAAAAGATGAAAGAGTCAAGAAAACAGAAAATAGACGTAAAATCTATTCTCTTTCTTCTATCCTCCACTAATCTTCTTTTCCCCGGGTTCAATACCTGTTTAAATTATTGTTTAATCCATCTGTAGATAAGATTTTAGATTTTAGTCCCGATAGCTATCGGGATAGATTTTAGGTTTTTTTTTAATCTATTTTCTATTCTCTATATTCTATTTTCTGAAAAAACAGATAAAAATTTACAGTGTGAATAAAGAATTAATCATTAGATCTAGTTCTGAAGCCGTAGATTTTGCCTTATTAAAAGATGGAAAACTAATTGAATTACACAAAGAAGAAGAGAAAAGCAACTTTCAGGTTGGTGATATTTTTATTGCCAAGATTAGAAAACCAGTTGCGGGACTTAATGCTGCTTTTGTAAATGTAGGCTTCGAAAAAGATGCTTTTTTACATTATCACGATTTAGGTCCAAACTTAGCTTCCCAACTGAAATTCATAAAACTTGTAAGCGCAGGTAAAATAAAAGATTTCTCCCTAAAAACCTTTCAGTTTGAAAAAGAGATTGACAAAGATGGCATCATTACTGATATTTTAAGTGCCAATCAATCTGTTTTAGTTCAAGTTGTCAAAGAACCTATATCGACCAAAGGTCCAAGGATAAGCGCTGAGCTTTCTCTGGCCGGAAGATTTATCGTTCTGGTTCCTTTTTCTGATCGTGTTTCTATTTCTCAAAAAATAGAAGACAAAAAAGAAAAGGACCGACTAAAAAAACTTGTTCTATCGATCAAACCTAAAGGATTTGGTGTTATTGTTCGTACAGTAGCCGAAGGCAAAAACGTAGCCGAATTAGAAAAAGATTTGCAGAACCTGCTTGGCAGATGGTCTGCAATGTGTAAAAAATTACCAACTGCTCATCATCCATCAAAAGTATTAGGAGAACTTAACAGAGCTTCTTCTATATTAAGAGATGTATTCAACGATACCTTTAGTGGTATCCAGATAGATGATGAAGAGTTGTACCATCAAACGAAGGAATATCTGCAGGAAATTGCACCTTCAAAACAATCAATTGTAAAGTTTTATCAATCAAATGATACTCCAATTTTCGAGAAATACAATATAGAGAGACAAATTAAGACTTCATTTGGAAGAACTGTTTCTATGAGTAAAGGGGCTTATCTTATTATTGAACATACTGAAGCTCTTCACGTTATAGACGTAAATAGTGGAAATCGTTCTAACAAAGCAACCAACCAGGAAGATACAGCCATGGAAGTAAATATGATTGCCGCTGCAGAAATCGCAAGACAACTTCGTCTGCGTGATATGGGCGGAATTATCGTAGTTGATTTTATCGATATGTCTAATCCCGAAAACAGGAAAGTCTTGTTCGACTTCTTGCGAGAAGAAATGAGCGACGATAAAGCAAAACATAAAATATTACCGCCGAGTAAATTTGGTTTAGTCCAGATTACAAGACAGCGCGTAAGACCAGAAGTCAACATCAAAACCAGAGAAGAAGATCCTAACAATGAAAATGGCGAAATTGAAGCGCCAATTTTAATTATTGATAAGATTTCATCTGATTTAGACCGACTTCTTAAAATCCACAAAAAAGTTGTGCTTAATGTACATCCGTTTGTGGCTGCATACCTCAGTCAAGGTTTTCCATCATTACGCTCAAAATGGTTTTTTGAGCATAAGAAATGGGTGAAAATCATACCTCGTGACGCTTACACGTACTTAGAATATCATTTCTACGACATTAAAGGAAATGTTATTTCAGAATAAAGAAAAACCGCCTCTCGAAAGACTGGCGGTTTTTTTGTGCGCTATTGCGAAAAATAAAGCTATTTATATATTAATGTCCTCCTGATCAAAGTCGAAGAATTTTACTCCCTCACAATTTCGATTTTTCTTCTGATTTCATTCCCGGAAGCATCAACAACTGTAATATAATGCGTTCCAGTAGTTGGAGTAATGGGCAATTCATGGAATGTTTTTGTTGTGGCTTTATAAACATTATCTACATACCAAAACAATTCTTTATCTCTTTGGGAATAAGCAACTTTTAAAATTACGGGCTGAACATTACTATTAAAATCTTTTGTTAAATAGATTTTACTATTCGCTTTTGGATAAATAAAATCCATCGTTGCGATTTGCGTTCCTTCACAGCCTTCTTTAAACGGTGGCAGTGGCAAATATTCTATATGCTGACTTTTATAGTACCACGCCATAACCGGAGGCAACACAAACCAGTTTTTAGTGATAATGTTATCTATATTTTCACAACTGCTATTTACCTGAAATTGTTCTGTTTTATCTAAATGAATGGTTTTATGATACGGACAAACATTAGTCGATTTTCCTTTTTTAGGAACCCATTGTTTGATTTTCGGACAATTATCTTTTGCAAGATATCCGCTTAAGCGGCAAACCTCAACTTCGGCTAAATCTTTATATGGAGTATTAAACCACCTTTGTCTCGGCATCAGATTAAAAACATCAAACAAAATTGGTGCGGCACTTGTAACGCCGGTCAAAGTTGGTCTTCCTTCTCCTGTTGCATTTCCGACCCAAACTCCCACAACATATCTGGAATTTGTTCCTATTGCCCAGGCATCGCGATTTCCAAAACTGGTTCCTGTTTTCCAGGCAATTTTAAGTGAACTGTCATAAAACTTCCACGCTTCGTCTCCTTCCGGTCTGTTGACTTCTTCCATTGCATTGTATGTCAGCCAGATTGAACCTGCACCCAGAATATTTTTCTGATCACTTTCTGAGCCAAAATCGGGTTTAAAATTATTCTTATAATTTAACTCCGTAAATTCGTTTGTCCTGTATTTACCATGACTTGCAGAGTAAAAATTAACTGTCGAGGAAAGATTTGCATAGGTTCGGCACAAATCCCACAAATTACTTTCTGCACCTCCTAAAATCAGCGACAAACCGTAATGATCTGGTGTTTTATTGATGTTTTTGAGGTTAAATCGCTGCAATTCTTCATAAAATTTATTTACTCCAAAATCCTGCAACATTAAAACTGCCGGAATATTTAATGATCTCGATAAAGCCCGATGCGCAGGAACTGCTCCGTCAAAAGTTAAATTAAAATTTTGAGGCGTATATCCTGAAATCTGCGTCGGAATATCTGCAATCAAGGTATTTGGAAGTAATTCGCCATCATCAAGCATCGCAGCATATAAAAGCGGTTTCAAAATACTTCCTGTACTTCTTGGTGCATCTATAATATCGACATCTTTCTGATGATCGGCATCTGCAGGAGAATTTCCGACATAACTCATCACATTTCTGGTTTTTACATCAATCACTAAAATTGCCAGATTGTGAACTTCATTCTGTTTATATTGGTTGTAATAATATCTCGCAATTTGATTGACTCTGTTCTGTAGAGCAAAATCAAGCGTTGTTTTTACCCGTGTACCTTCTTCATTTTTTGCCGCTCTTTGTAACAAATGAGGCGCTGTCTGGGGCAAATCATAAGGTTTTTGAGGCAACGGTTCTTCGACAGAAAGTTCGTAAGTCTGCTTGTCGATTATGCCTTCCTGGTGCAGTTTCAGCAACAGACGATTGCGTTTATTTAATAATTTAATCTGGTTCTTACCCGGATAAATCAAACTTGGAGCATTTGGCAAAACGGCAAGAACAGCATTCTCTGCCCATGACAGCTGATTAGACTGAACACCAAAATACCTCCAGGAAGCCATTTCTAGTCCCACCACATTTCCTCCAAAAGGTGCGTGAGCGGCATACATTTCCAGAATTTCATTTTTAGTATAACCTAATTCCAGTCGGGTTGCCAGTATAATTTCAATAATTTTTTCGAAGTAAGTCCTCTTTTTTCCTTTTCGCGATAAGCGTATAACCTGTTGGGTCAGTGTACTTCCGCCTCTTACTACTTTTCCTGCTTTTTTATTCTGTTTAAAAGCGTTTACCATCGCTCCGGGATTAAATCCGGGATGTTTATAAAAGTATTCATCTTCAAAATAAACAATACATTTCTTAAATTTATTAGGCACGCTATCCTGCGCAGGAAAACGCCATTGCCCGTCTTTAGCAATTTTAGCACCTAACAATTCTCCCTCTTTACTTTCTATAACTGTGGAATATGGTTCTTTGAATAAAGTCCGGGGTATCGAAAAATAGTAAATCAGCAAGAGCAGAAATGCAATTGCTGATTTAATTTTATTTTTTTTTATCCAGTTTATAATGCGTTGGAAAAATGCTTTTATTTTATTTTTCAATCCTAATAAGTTTAACCTTAAAGTTTTTGTCCACAGATTACATAAAGTAAACAGATCTTTACAGAGTAATTAAAATAAGTTCAAATCTGTTTAATCTGTAAAATCTGTGTCCCATTCAAAACTATTTCACAACCTCAACCCAGAATCCTTTTGTTCTGGCTAAGAAAGTGTTGTCATACATTGCCTCACATTGCAATCCTGGCAGATAGTAATTACCTAAATACGATGCATTTAGCAGAATACGGAATACTTTAGTCTCTCTTCCTTTCATTCCAAAATAGAAATTAGTGCGGTCATCACGAATATCAATATAATCAGCGATATTATTTACTGCATCTCCATAATCGGTAAAACGAGTATTTACAATTTCAAAACCAGATGGCAGAATTTGAGACAATGCAACATTTTGAACGCTTTCTCCTCTTTGGTTTTTAATCGTTACCTCGGCAACAAATTCTGTTCCCTGACTTATTCTGGAAACATTGATAACACTTCCTTTTCTGTTTTTAAACACAATAGAAGCCGTAACATCACTTTGAACCACATTTTCCTGTCCGATTGGCAAAATTCCGGTATTCAGTACCCGAACATATACCGTATTAGCTTTATTGTTTTTTAAGGTGATACTATTTGCACCCGAAGCCACTGACAGACTTCGATCGGCAATAGATTTACTTGTATTTATAATTTCTCCTTTTCCGTTTTTACTAAACTGAATATTAATTCCTTTTGGACCATTGCTTATGGCAAATTTAGACATCGCATACAAACAATAAGCCGTCGTTTGTGTACTCATCCATTGATTAGCCGACATCTCCTTGGCTAGTTTCGCAGCCGTTGCAAATGCTTTTTGCTTCTGATCTAAAAGCAGCATCGTTTCCAAAGCCATTGCACGATTTCGTTCATCCGACCCGTAATAGTAATAGCTATACTCGTCTGAATTTCCATCGATACGCGTATGCAAAAATAAATTTTGTCCAGCCGATTTTTGCCCGGCCAAAACATACGCTGCAGCCAGACGAAGCATACTTTCGTTTGAAATTCCTTTAGTTTCCCTTAATCTGTTCATTGAAGATAAATCGGCATTTCCTGCCAAAGCTAAAGTATATAAACGATACGCCTGAGCTAAATCATTTCCGTATTTGGGTTCAAAACGCCATTGTTTAGCTTCTTTTTGCTGATACGACAGCCATTTTGATTTAAAATTTATTGGCAGGACATATCCTTTTTTCTCTGCTTCAATTAAGAAATGTCCCGCATATGAAGTTCCCCAATCGTCTGCAATGGCATTTCCCTGCCAGTAAGGCAATCCACCGTTTGATAGTTGGAAATTTCCTAATCTTGCAATTCCCGCTGTTACATTTTTTTGAATCAGTTCTTTACGTTTTGCATCAATATCAGCAACATCACCCAAATATAATTGTGGAAAAACAGAAGAAGTAGTCTGTTCGACACAGCCATGTGGATACTGAATTAAAAATTGCAGTCTTCCGTTTAAATTCATCGACGGCATCGAAGAAACTTCCAGTCGCGCTTTATTGCTTCCGGCAATTCCAAATGTTTTCCATGAAATTGTTTTTGAACTCTTTGGTGCCAAAACAACATCTGTAAAAGTACTCGTAACCGGATTTGGGTTTGTCATATCGATTTCAACATCATAAACCGATTTCTCACTTCCTGAAGTAGCAATAACCTGAACTTTTGCAATTCCGGTCGCTGCACCTACCACCAAATTAAAATACGCCATTTTTTCATCCGGCTGCGTGAAATTCAGCCTTTGTACGGCACTTCCCATAATTTTTAATCCGTTACTAGTTTTTACCTGAATGGAAACATTTTTGATTTTATTTTCCGTAGCAAAAACGGTTACCGGAAGCGTTACTTTTTCAGAAGGCGAAATTTTTCTTGGCAGTGAAGCCAAAACCATCAACGGACTTTTTACCGGAGTTGCTTTTTCAACACTCCCGTAGGCACTGGTATTTGCATCTCCAGCTACGACCATTGTACGGACAGAACCAATATACTTTGGCAGTTTTAACTGGTGCGATTTCGTTTCTCCTTTTCCTAATTTAAATGGCCCGTAATACAGCACCACCGGTTTAAAACGATTGGCTTTTTTAGCTTTTCCACCGCCTAAATCCTGATCTCCACCAATACTGAAAATCTGATTTATTTTTCCGCCATAAGCACCAATTACATCATCATAAACATCCCATGTTTTTACTCCTAAAGCTTCACGAACATAAAAATTGTCCCATGCATTTGGCGTTTTAAAACGTGTTAAATCCAAAAGTCCTTCATCTACAACGGCAATTGTATAGGTCATTTCCTTACCGGATTTCTCCCCTACTTTTACGGTAAAGGGTTGTTCGGGTTTTAAAATATCAGGCATATTGATAGTCGGTGCCAGAATAGTATTTTTATCGACCACTTCAATCGGAACTATACCATACATACGAATAGGCGAATCATTTTTGGTGGAAGCATGAGGCTGCAATAATGTAATATTAAAATAAACATTTGGCGCCATCGCTCCTGTAATCGGAACCTCAACTTTTGTTTCTCCGTTTTTAGTTTCTGCCCAGATGGTCTGTACAACTCTTGATCCGTTTTCGATAGAGATTAAAGCTCTTCCACCTTCACTGGATGGGAAAGAGATTTGTGCTTTTTCGCCAACAGCATAATTTTTCTTATCGGTAGAAAAAACCAGCATATTTGCCGTAGAAGCATCTCTGTTTCTCGTTTTTCCCGACCAGACTGGCCAGTCAATATTTACTGTCAGAGCTGTCGCATGACCGTCATTTGTATCTTCAACACGAATTAAATAACGTCCCCATTCCTGATCTGTAAGTGAGAATTGAAAACTCCCTTTACCATTTGCATCTGTATTGATGACCAACGTTTTATACGATGTTGTTGCATTTGAAGAGTTGTAATTGGAAAGATTATCGCTAGAGGAATCCCACCACCATCTCCAGTCTACTTTGTAAATTCTCACTTCGAGATTACGAACGGCTTTAGGCCTTCCGTTTTCATCAACCGTTACAACATCAAAACGATTATTTGCACGGGTTTCAAGCATGCTATACTTATTGAGTTCCGGCGTTTTAAGTCCGACATACGTTTTATACGGAGAATAAGTTGTAGACATGACATCTGTACTAAAATCTCCACCTTCTTCATATACTTTTGTAATGAAAGAGGCGCGCAACATTCCCGGGGCCTGACCTTGTAATTTCGGCTGAATATTTACTGATGCTTTTCCACTTTCATTCAGTTTTCCGGAGAAAACATTGATTTCTTCTGTACTAAACTGACGCACTATATCATCAAAAGTATATTTTTCATATCCTTTGAAAGTAGTGGTTTGCTGAGAAAATTTAGCCTGCATTTCTACATTCAGATTCTTTGCAATTGCACCATGAAGCCACGTCACTTCAAGATTATCTGTGTTTGGATAAGAGGACGAAAGTGTTTTTCTGCTAAAGGCATTTTTAATTTTTAAACGGTTTGGTTTAATCGTCTCAATTTTAATGCTTTTGTAGAATTTCGCTCCGCCGACACTTACCATCGCTTCCCAATTTCCTGTTGGCGCATCCTGATTGGTCGGCACTATAAAAGCATAATGATTTAACTCATTTGTTTTTTGAACTGTCTGATAAACTGTTTTGCCGTTTGGATCATTTAATCGAAATTTGATTGGATGAGATTTCGGCAGTTTATTCGCAGCATCATTCAGAATAAAAGATAAATACAAATTATCTCCAGGACGCCAAACGCCTCTTTCTCCATAAATAAATCCTTTCAGACCTTTTTGTAAAGTCTCCCCGGCTACATCAAAATTACTGACAGAAAGTGAAAGTCCGTCGTCCAGTTTTACGTAAGTTGACTGATCTCCTAAACTTACAATCGCAAAATAAGCGAATTTGTCCAGCTGGAAAGAAGCTATACCTTCACTGCTTGTAGCTTGAGAACTAATTTTTTGCTGTTGAAAATTATATAAATCTACTCGTGCGTTCGAAACCGGCTCTGTGGTAACAATATTATTTACAGCAAATAAATACGATTTATTTTCCCCTCTTTTGGCAATAACCCCTAAATCTGAGGCCAGGATATTGGTCGCAATTTTTGCATTGTAATAGTAGGAGCCTGTACAAGGATCCTGACTTTCTCTCCACTCATAATCATCGTAATAATAATCGTCGTAAGAGTTTCCGCTGTAGTTTACGTCATTTTCGTCTACTTCTTCTTCTTCATTTTCATCTTCCGAACCTTCTGAAGTTTCACATTTATATAGGGAATATTTCTTTTTGTATTCAAATTCAACTCTGTAGATCGCTCCGGGTTCCGGTTTTATGATTTTAGATAAATCCAAAGCATACGTATTCCATTTCGTCGGATTTACCAGAGTGCTTTCTTTTAAATTAAGTGTTGTTTTGGCAATTGGCTGTGCGACTTTCTTGAGATTCTGCGCTCCATTGAATTCATTATACTGAAGAAATTGCAGAATATTGTTTTTATAGATTTTATAAACTTTTACATCAACAGCGCTTAAATTTACTGCTTCAAAATTCAATTTCAAATTGTTTGAACTTGGCAGAATAGTTCCGTTCTTGACAAATCGAACATTGGGTTTAATTTGATCAAAAGAGATTTTTTCACTATAATTTTCTGCCAGTTTTTTACCGTACTGACTTTCTATTCCCTGAAAAACTTCCAACAATAATTCGCCCGTGATGACTTGTTCAGGCTCTTCATCCGGAACCACTTCTACAATGTCTTCTACTGCAACTGTATCAACCACAACTGAAGCGGAATCTACCGCAATGGAAGCAGAATCTACCCCAACAGCGACAGGCTCTTCGACAACAGGTACAGATTCTTCTTTTTTAGGTGCATTCTGATTTGTAAAATATACTTTCAGTAAATTTCCCTGAGTTGAAAATTTTAAATTATTGGTGTTTTGAATGGAAACTAAACCTTTAAAATCTTGTCCCTTTTCTAAAGGTTCCGAAAAATTAATCAAAACCGATTGATTATTTCCATCCGGAACTTCGACCTTTACGACTTTAAATTCATTAATGCCTGTAATCGGAAAATCAATTTGTCCTTTCTGATCAATATCAAAATCATTTCCATCATAAATAATTTCGAGATTTGAAGCTTCAGACTGACGCTGAATACTATCGATTATAAAACGAAATTCTTTACCGGTTCCGGAATTTTTTTCAAATTTAATTTTCAGATTATTTCCGTTATGTTTGGCTTCAACCAATTTTTTAGCAGTTTCAATGTCAATATTATCTGCTGTTTTCAACACACAGTTTAGGTATTGATATTCTTTGCTGTAAGATTGAATATCTTCGGTATTTATTGTAAAATCCTGTTTTACAGTTTTAACGGTAAAATTGAATTTTGAAAGTTCCTTTTCTTTCTCTTTGGGAATTGCCGTCAGTTTATCGAGATTTAAAGTAACCTGATATTCTGTACCCGGTTCCAATTTTTTCTCGGGAATAAAAGCAAGGGTATTAGTGGAAAGCGCTACGACTTTTCCATGAACGCTTGGCGAAATGTCAAACAAATCGTCGTCTAATTCCTGATTGGGTTTCCAATCGTTTTTATCGAAAGCCAAAACCACGCGAATATCAGAATCTGAAGAAACAATTCCACCTGTAAAACTGGTAATGTAATCTTTAAATAATGAAAAATCGGAATTGAAATCTGCAGCTGATTTGCGTCCGCAGGATTGAAAAATAAAAAACACAAAAAATACGAGAGACAGCCCTTTTACTTTCACTTTTACCAGAGTTATATGGATTAATAAACTTCTTATTTAACAGATTTACTGTTATATGCGATAACAGCAAAATACAAATTAAATTGCGATAAATGTAAAGTATTTTTTGACTGCTTTAAGAAGAAAATTCTCTAATAATAATTATTTAACTTTTGTTGAAGTTTTGAATCAGAAGAGCCTCAATTCAGATAATTTATTTTCGTCTTTCAAGAAAAAAACGTTTCATTAAATCAGCCGCTTCATTTGCCATAACGCCGGATACCACGGTAGTTTTAGGGTGTAATTTTGTTCCCATCGTTAAAAACCCTCTTTGCTCATCGCGTGCACCAAAAACAATTTTAGAAATCTGGCTCCAATACAATGCACCCGCACACATCTGGCAAGGCTCTAAGGTGACGTAAAGCGTGCAATCTTTCAGATATTTTCCGCCAAGGAAATTTGCGGCAGAGGTAATCGCCTGCATTTCAGCATGCGCCGTAACATCATTTAATAATTCGGTTAAATTATGTGTTCTTGCAATTACTTTGTCGGCGACTACAATAATAGCTCCAACAGGAATTTCGCCCTTATCAAAAGCCATTTCAGCTTCCTGCAGGGCTTTTTTCATAAAATATTCGTCGGTGAAAGGATTTTCCATAATTGCAAAAATAAGATTTAGAAGTTATTTTTTATTACATTTATTTGCTGAAAGCTCTTTATGGATAAAACTCATAAAATTACCATTCCCAAACCGTGCCACGAAAACTGGAACAAAATGACGCCAAATGAAAACGGTCGTTTTTGTTTGAGCTGCGCTAAAACGGTTGTTGATTTTACTTCGATGCTTCCTAACGAAGTTCAGCATTATTTCATCCAAAATGAAAATATAAAAATCTGCGGAAGATTTAAAAATACGCAATTGGAAAGCATCACTATTCAGATTCCCGATCGGGTTTTATATTCTCAAACCAATTATTCCAAAATGTTTCTGTTGGCTTTATTTGTGTCTATGGGAACTACCTTATTTAGCTGCGCAGATAATAATGGAAATAAAAACAAAATTGATAAAATTGAGATTGTTAACAACATAGAACAAGATGAGAATGAAGATGTTTCTTCTTGCTACGGACACCAGATTGAATCAAAAAAAGAGAAAAAGAAAAAAGACCTTCTTAATCCTGGATTTACAACAGGGAACATTATTATTTCCAACTCCATTCAGACAGGGAGCTTTAATTATCATACAATATATAATTCAACCGATTTGGATGTTCTGCCAGTTCCGGAAATCGGAATGGAAAAATTCTATGCTTTTTTTGCTAAAAATTTTAAAGCTCCAAAAAACATGAAAAAGTTTTATGGAAAAGCCTTTATAGTTTTTGTTGTTGAAGAAGACGGCAGTCTTAGTAATTTCAATATTGAGAAAAACACATCCATAGAAATAGGGAAAGAAGCTATAAAAATTTTAAAAACTGCTCCCAATTGGATTCCGGGAAAATTAAAAAAACGTATTGTTCGATCATCATTCACATTCGAAATTCCATTATAAAAGTTATGGATGATAAACATAAAATCACAATTCCCGAACCGTGCCACGAAAACTGGAACAAAATGAAGCCAAATGAAAACGGCCGTTTTTGTTTGAGCTGCGCTAAAACGGTTGTTGATTTTACCTCGATGCTTCCTAACGAAGTTCAGCATTATTTCATCCAAAATGAAAATAAAAAAATCTGCGGAAGATTTAAAAATACGCAATTGGAAAGCATCACCATTCAGATTCCCGATCGGGTTTTATATTCTCAAACCAATTATTCCAAAATGTTTCTGTTGGCTTTATTTGTAGCAATGGGAACAACCTTGTTTAGTTGTGCAAATAAAGATGGGAAAAAGAAAAAGATAGATAAAGTTGAAGTTGTTACAGACCTCTCTCCGACTAATGATATAATAGTTGGAGAGCCGGCAATTGACGAAAATGACACAAAGAACGTTGTTATTCCGCCTCCGCCTCCACCAAAAGTTGATCAGGTTAAATTTATAAAACCAATTGAAGAATCAAAAATTAAAAAAAGTAATTCTTCACGAAATGAAACTGTAGAAACTGAAGATGTTTCTCTTAAAAAGGAGCAAGCTCCTAAAAATGCAGAATTCCCGGGTGGCATTGATCAATTTCACAGCTTTTTTATGAAAGAATATAAAAAACCGGAAGGCGTAAGTTATTGGAAACTTAATTTTACGCTGGCCTTTGCAGTAGAAAAAAATGGTACTGTATCATTTCTCGAATGTTCTCCTGCTATTGAAGAACCTTTGCAAAAAGAAATCATCAGAGTTTTGAGTGTATGTCCCAAATGGCAGCCAGGCGAATCGAACGGAAAAAAACTTAAAATGCAATATTCTGTACCTATTTTATTGAAATAATACACTTCAGGAAAATTAAATTTAAAACCGTAAATTTGCTTTTTACCTTATAAATGAAAAGCAATTTACTTTCAAACATATATAATCCAGCCGATTTACGTCTTTTAAAAGAAGGGCAGCTTACTCAGGTTGCTCAGGAATTGCGTCAGTTTATTATTGATGTCGTTTCTGTAAAAGAAGGTCATTTGGGCGCAAGTCTCGGCGTTATAGAGCTGACAATAGCCTTACATTACGTTTTTAATACTCCCGAAGATTTATTGGTTTGGGATGTTGGCCATCAGGCATACGGACATAAAATCCTGACCGAAAGACGGGAAAATTTTCATACCAACAGACAGATTGGAGGTCTTTCAGGATTTCCAAAAAGAAGCGAAAGTATTTATGACACTTTTGGTGTCGGGCATTCTTCAACTTCTATCTCTGCCGCACTAGGAATGGCGATTGCTTCTAAATTAAAAGGTGATTTTGATAAAGAGCATATTGCCGTAATCGGAGATGCTTCTATTGCAAGCGGAATGGCTTTTGAAGGCCTCAATCATGCCGGAGTTACCGATGCCAATTTACTGGTAATTTTAAATGACAACGCTATTGGGATTGACCCCAGTGTTGGCGCACTGAAAAAATACCTCACTGCTGTAAAAGAAGGGAAAAATCCCCGAAAAAATAACATGATCAAATCACTGAATTTTGATTATTCGGGTCCGATTGACGGCCATGATCTTCCTCTTTTAATTCAGGAACTGAATCGTTTAAAAAACATAAAAGGCCCAAAATTTCTTCATATTGTTACTACAAAAGGAAAAGGCTTACAGCAGGCCGAAGAAAATCAGGTTAAATATCATGCTCCCGGAAAATTTGATGCCTTAACGGGAGAAATCCATTTAAAACCAGAAGAAAATCTTCCTCCGAAATATCAGGATGTTTTTGGACTAACGATTTTAGATTTAGCCAGAAAAAATGAAAAAATAATCGGAATCACACCTGCCATGCCTTCCGGAAGTTCGTTAAAGTTTATGATGGACGAATTACCGGATCGCGCTTTTGATGTGGGAATTGCAGAACAACACGCCGTAACACTGGCAGCAGGAATGGCAACGCAGGGCATGATGGTGTATTGCAATATTTATTCGACATTTTTGCAGAGGGCTTACGATCAGGTTATTCACGATGTGGCGCTGCAAAATTTACCTGTTATTTTTTGTCTGGACCGCGCAGGTCTGGTTGGTGAAGATGGTGCAACACATCATGGCGTTTTTGATATTGCTTATTTACGTTCTATTCCGAATATGATTATTTATGCCCCGTTAAACGAAATCGAGCTCCAAAATATTTTGTATACTGCTCAATTGGGTTTAAATCATCCTATTGCAATTCGTTATCCAAGAGGTCGCGGAGTCCTGCCAAATTGGGAAGTAGAAAATTTCGGACATTATGAAAAAATAATTTTAGGCGCCGCAAAATGCTTAAAAGATGGTACAAAAATTGCGGTTCTGTCGGCCGGAACAATTGGAAATAATGTTATTGAAGCACTGGAAAAATCAACTCATTCCATCGACATCGCCCATTACAACTTTAGTTTTATTAAACCATTAGACATCAATACATTAAATTATATTTTTTCAACTTTTGATAAGATTATTACCATCGAAGACGGCGTTAAAACCGGCGGTTTTGGAAGTGCCATTTTAGAGTTTGCAGCAGCTCATAATTTCAAAAATACGATTGAAATTTTGGGTGTTCCTGACCAATTTATGGAACACGGAACAGTTAATGAGTTACAACAATTGTGTGCGATTGACGTTAAAAGTTTAATAAATCTTTTTTCTAACGGTTCAAAATAATTATTTTGCAACACCAAAAAAAAAATTACCAAAATGAAATTATTGCGTTCTACCCTTTTGCTGCTGTTGCTTTTGAGTACTTCTAATAACTTTGCCCAGATTATCCAAACCACCCTGAGTCCTAATCAGGCACCGAAACCGCCTTCTAACTGGTCAAAAAAGAATCAGCTTGGGTTTGATATTTCCGAAATTGCTTTTGTAAACTGGAGTGCCGGGGGAACAAGTTCTATTTCAGGTTTGTTTAAAGGCGAGTTTGGAAGAACTTACGCTAAGAAAAATCATAAATGGGTAAACGAACTTATAGTTAAATATGGTTTAAATAAACAAGACGGAACCGAATTAAGAAAAACAGACGATGCTTTTCAATTTAATTCGACTTATGGTTTCAGAAAGGATACGGCTTCAAATTGGTATTATTCTTCTAAGTTAAACTTCAATACACAATTTACAAACGGTTATAACTATCCAAACAGAGATGTTGCCATTTCCAAACCTTTTGCACCAGCTTATATATTTCTGGGAGCTGGAGCTGAGAATGCAAACAAACAAAAGAACAGGGTGTTTTATTTCTCTCCGATTACGTTAAAAACCACTTTAGTACTGGATCAATATCTGGCTAATCAAGGTTCTTTCGGGGTTAAAAAAGCCGTTTATGCAACTGATCCGCTGGACCCTACTCAACAAATTTTAATTGAAGAAGGTCAGAAGGTAAAAGCCGAATTTGGTATACTTTTTACGGCTTACATGAAAAACGAAATCTATAAAAATGTTTTTTATGAAAACCGTTTAAGTCTGTATACCGATTATCTCAATAAATTTGGAAATGTTGATATCGATTATGACACGCGTCTGGATCTGGTTGTGAATGCCTACGTAAAAGCAAATATTGGCCTCCATTTAATTTATGATGACGATATTAAAACTAAAAAAGACGTTGTTGATCCTTCTACAGGCAATACAACGCAAGTCAATGACGGACCGAGAATGCAGTTAAGACAGGTTCTTGGTGTAGGTCTGGTTTATGCTTTTAAATAATAAAATCATCAAAATAAAAAAAAGCTTCTTTTAGAAATTCTAAAAGAAGCTTTTTTTTATTAAAGCGAGAAACTTACTTAACGCTTTTTTTGTCCTTTGATCGTTTCATACAACTCAAGCGCATTTCCGTCTGTTAACAATGAAACATAATGACAAATGTGCAATAAACGTTCGTACAAATTGCCTTTGTCTAAATGATGTTTTTCGGGCAGCATTTTCAAAATCAGTTTATCGTAGTTTGAAGCCGTGCCATCATATTTATTATTGAAAGCGGTAATAAATTTATCCAGCAGGGTTTGTATAATCTGATAACCTACTATTTCTTTTTCTATGACTTCCCGGCTTTGATAAATTTTTTCAACGCTCAGTTTGATAATATCATCCATCTGCGCTTTGTATTTACTTTTGTCTGTTAAAGCAAAAGGGAAATTGCCGGCAAGGATAGCTTCTTCATTTTCTATAAATACATCTACTGCATCGGTAATTAAAGTTCCGATTGCCAATGCTCTTAAATACGAAATACGATCTTCTTTTGTTGTTAACGATTTGTATTTAGAAACTCCAATATTATCTTTTACCAGTTTAATTAAATATTCTAACGCAAAATCTTCAGAAACCAGACCAAGATTAATTCCGTCTTCAAAGTCAATAATTGTATAACAAATATCATCTGCTGCCTCCACCAAATATGCCAGCGGATGTCTTTCAAAGCCAATATCTCCTTCAGATTTATTAGCAATCATTCCCATATCTTTGGCTACTTCTTCAAAAAACAATTTGTCTGACTGAAAGAAACCGTATTTTTTATCAGCAATATTATTGGTTGGTTTTTTAGGAAGGCTTTCTTTGGGATATTTCATGAAAGCGCCCAAAGTTGCGTACGAAATACGCAGTCCGCCATCGATTCCCGGACGACTCGCTGTCAAGACCGAAAAGCCGTTAGCGTTTCCTTCAAAATCAATTAGATCCTGCCATTGTTTATCTGTCAGCTGATTTCTGTACTGCTGCCCTTTACCAATTGAGAAATATTCGCCAATTGCTTTTTCACCGGAATGCCCAAAAGGCGGATTTCCGATATCGTGTGCCAAAGATGCAGCGGCTACAATCGCACCGAAATCATTCATATGATAACCATGAACTTCTTTTAAATACGGATATTTTTCGATGATTTTTTTCCCAACCAAACGCCCAAGTGAACGCCCTACAACCGAAACTTCTAAACTATGAGTCAAACGGGTGTGCACGAAATCGGTTTTGGAAAGTGGAATAACCTGTGTTTTATCCTGTAAACTTCTAAAAGCGGAAGAAAATATAATTCGGTCATAATCGACTTCAAATCCTAAACGGGTGTCATCTTGTTCTATACGCAATCTTTTGCCCGTGTCTCCCTGCTTTTTAAGTGATAAAAGTTGTTCCCAGTTCATTTTTGTATTTTAGATTTAAGTCCGGATCCCGATGCTTCGGGACGGGATAGATTATAGATTTTCATCTAAGCGTCAAAAATACGTTTTATTTAGGATTTCATTCAACAAAATATACTATTTAAAAGATAAGCCTACTTCATATTCAGACTACACAAAATTTTCTACTTGAGTATGACATTTTTGAAATATTGGCTAAAAATTGCGAATACCTCTACTTTACTTTCGGCTGTAGGCCCGGCAGTATCTTTAAGAGTATAAGGCATATTAAGTAATTCCCATTTTTGAGATCCCAGCTGGTGAAACGGTATAATCTCCACACGTTCAACTGTTTTATAATTGGTAAAGTGCTGTGCCCATTCTTCCAGGTATTGTGGCTGGTCTGTCCAACCCGGAACTAAAACATATCTTAACCACATTGGCTTTCCGGTAGATTCCCTATAGGCTGCCACCTCTAATGTCGTTTTATTACTGACTCCTGTAAGCTTATGATGTATGTCATCATTAATATGTTTGACATCTAAAAGCAAAATATCTGTATTATCAAAAAGTTCCTGTGCCTGTTTGTTATTTAATCTTCCGTTGGTGTCCAGACAGGTACTAATTCCTTTTTCATGCAGTAATTTAAAAAAATGAAGCAACTTGTTTCTTTGAAGCAAAGGTTCTCCGCCGGAAACTGTAACTCCACCCGTTTTACCGAAGTAACTTTTCTGCCGAACGGCTCTTTTTACTAATTCTTCTATTTCGACTAAGGAACCCGCTTTAACATCTAATGTATCAGGGTTTTGACAATATAAACATCTAAACTGACATCCTTGTGCAAATACCACCATTCGGATACCAGGACCATCATGAGTGCCAAAAGTTTCAAGAGAATGTATTCTTAAATGATCAGGATCATCAATATTTAATTTAGCAGCTTCAATATCTTGTAATTGAAAATACATGGTTTAAAAAATAAGAGTTGAAAAATAATAAAAATAGGCTAGCCAAAAATTAGCCAGCCCATATCTGATTCTTTTCTGGCCACTTTTACATAGCTTCGTGAAAAGTACGCGCTATAACTTCTAACTGATGTGCTCTTGATAATCGCACAAAATTAACAGCATAACCCGAAACTCTTATGGTAAGTTGTGGATGATTTTCAGGATGATTATAAGCATCCTGAAGGGTTTCGCGATTTAATACATTTACATTTAAATGATGGGCCATTTGTTTAAAATAACCATCTATTACATGCACTAAATTGGTTACTTGTTCTTCTCTTGTATCTCCAAGTGACTTCGGAATCATGGAAAAAGTATTCGAAATACCATCTTGCGCATCATTGTAATTCAGTTTTGCGACAGAATTTAATGAAGCAATTGCGCCGCTGCAATCACGTCCATGCATTGGGTTGGCTCCCGGTGCAAAAGACTCACCATCTTTACGTCCGTCGGGAGTTGCTCCTGTATTGGTTCCGTACATGACATTAGATGTAATCGTCAATAATGAAAGAGTTGGTGTTGCATTTTTATATGCAGTATGTTTTCTAAGTTCTCCAATAAAGAAAGCCGTTATTTCCTGAGCAATAGAATCTACTCTGTCATCGTCATTTCCAAATTTAGGATAATCGCCTTCTATATTAAAATCTACTGTAATTCCGTTTTCATTTCTAATTGGTTTTACTTTAGCATATTTAATTGCAGATAACGAATCGGCAATTATAGAAATTCCTGCTGCCCCATAAGCGATGTCTATATGCGGATCAGAATCAATCATAGCCATTTGTGCTCTTTCATAATAAAACTTATCATGCATATAATGAATAATATACATAGACTTGGCATAAACTCTGGCCACTTCCTTTAGAGTACGTTTAAATACATTGCTTACCACATTATAATCTAATACTTCGTCATGTATAAACGGAATATCTTTCATTACCAATGCTCCGCCACGTTCTTCCCTCCCTCCGTTTAAAGCAATCAGTAATGCTTTGGGTAAATTGGCTCGCGCCCCAAAGTGCTGAATTGATTTGCCAATTTCCTGATGCGATACACAGCAAGCAATTCCGTAATCATCAGAACCTCTGTTAGGTCTCATCAAATCATCATTTTCATATTGAATTGATGAGGTGTCAATTGACACCTGCGCACAGAAATCCTTAAATCCCTGTGGAAGATCTTCTGACCATAAAACTGTTAAATTCGGTTCCGGAGATGCTCCTAAATTATATAATGTCTGGAGAAATCGAAATGATGTTTTGGTTACTTTCGTTCTTCCGTCATTAAACATACCTCCAATACATTCTGTTACCCAGGTTGGGTCTCCTCCAAATATTTCATCGTAGGCTCCAGGTCTTAGATGGCGCACCATTCTTAATTTCATTACAAACTGGTCTACTAATTCTTGTGCTTCAGATTCAGTAATCGATCCTTCTTCAAGATCTCTTTGTATATAAATATCGAGGAATGAAGATACATTTCCTAATGACATTGCTGCTCCATCCTGCTCTTTCACCGCAGCCAAATAAGCAAAATAAACCCATTGAACTGCTTCTTTTGCATTTTGTGCAGGAAGAGAAATATCAAAACCATAATCGGCCGCCATTATAAGCATGTCTTGTAAGGCACTAATCTGTGACGCTATTTCCTCGCGCAAACGAACTTTATGCTCGGTCATTTCGCCGCCAACTTTATTATGATCTTCTTTTTTAAAAGCAATAAGCTGATTAACTCCGTACAAAGCCATACGGCGGAAGTCACCAATAATACGTCCACGCGCATAATTATCAGGCAAACCTGTCAATATATGTTTAGAACGATACTCTCTAATTTCTTTATCATAAGCGTCGAAAACTTTTTCGTTATGATTTTTAGCATAGTTAAAAATATCGGTCACACGATCAGACACTTTTAATCCTCTTTCTTTTACTGCAGATTCTACCAGCTTAATTCCTCCAAAAGGTTTCATGGCTCTCTTTAACAGTTCATCTGTCTGTAAACCAACAACTACTTCGTCTTCTTTTTTAATATAACCAGGCTTAAATGCATTTATAGTTGATATCGTTTCCACATCAATTGCCGAACATCCATTATTTGCTCGTTCTTTTAGTAAAGCTTCCTTACAGATATTCCACAAATTGGTAGTTTTTACTGATGGCCCGGATAAAAAAGAAGAGTTTCCTTCATAAGGTGTAATGTTTTTTAATACAAAATCCTGAACATTTACTGATGATTCCCATTTTCCTGACGTAAATACCTTTTTTTCTACATTTGCTTTCATAACTCAAAATAATTTTAATTGCGTATATTATATCATCAAATTTCGAGGCTTTTTTCAGACAAAAACATGATAATAATCAGATTTAGAGTTTATTTTTATAAAAATGACAACTATTTTCGTGAAATAAGTTTTGATCTTACCATTAGGCACATTATTGCAGTCAAACTCAAAATCCCGGCAAACAAATAAAAGATCAACGAATAATTTTTAGTAAGAGAAATTAATCCCGGACCAACGAAGGCCGCAGCAGACCAGGCAATTAATATAAAACCAAATGGAGTACTCATTTTATAAGGCCCGTAAAGATCTTTAACAAAAGCGGGCATTGCCGCAAATGCTCCTCCGTAACAACTTATAATAATAAATACCATAATCTGGAATACAATTGGAGTATGGGTCTGACTTAGCATAATAAAACAGAAGGCGCCAATAGCAAAAAATGTAAAAAAGGTATACCAGCGACCAATTTTATCCGATATACTGGACCAAAACAACCGGCCAAATCCATTGAAAAAGCCAATGAAACCAACAAAATTAATGGCTTGCTGATCATTAATATGAATTATATCTTTTGCCATTGGCGCTGCAATAGAAATTAAGGCAATCCCACAGGTCGTATTTAAAAATAACATTAGCCAAAGACTATAAAAACGAAAATCTGTTAATAATTCTTTTAACGCGACTGGAGAATTGTTTTTTAAATCGTCCTCTGTAGAAACTGCTGAAAAAGGAAGCGAAAGACACAATGAGGCTAAAACCATGATTGCAAAATAAACCAATCCCAGAAGATAAAAACTATGTGAAACTCCAATTGATTCTGTTAGTGGTAAAATAATGCGGGAAGCCAATATCGAGCCCAAGGCAAACGACATAATTACCAACCCTCCCGCAAATCCCGGTTTTTCAGGAAACCATTTTACAACAACCGAAATGGGTGTAATATAACCAAACCCCAAACCAATGCCGCTTATTACACCGTAAAACAGATAGAATAGGGGTAGGGATTTTTCTGCTATAGCAAATCCGCTGCCCATTAATCCAACACCAAAAAATAAAGCAGCAATTAATCCTGCTTTTTTAGGGCCAAATTTTCGAACAAACTTTTGCATAAAAGCAGCGGTAAGTCCTAAAAAGCAAATGGCTAAGCTAAAGGATAATTTTAATTGGTGTGCATCCCACCCATTAATTAACTGGATAGGATTAATCCAGACACTGTAAGCATAAATAGAACCTATTGATAATTGCAATAACATTCCGGCTGATGCAATAACCCATTTATTTATTTTTATCATAAGACGATATATTTAATATGCGCCTTACAAATTTATAAGTCGAAATTTGCAGAAAACGTGATTTTTATCGTGTTTCTATTAAAAACACAAAATAAATTCACGAAAACGTTGTATAAAAACTACAATTAGAATTAAAATCAGAACTCTAATGCAGTGCTATGTTTAATCTCTCCCATTACAAAAATACTGTTAGTGTTTCCGATGTTTTCTATGGTCGACAATTTATTCATTACAAAATCCTGATAACTCGCCATATCCTGCACTAAAATCTTTAGCATAAAATCGTAATCGCCGGCAATATTATAACATTCTATAATCTCAGGAAGTGCAACGATGTCTTTTACAAAATTACTTCCGACATTTTTGGCATGTTCTTTTAAGCGAACATTACAAAAAACAGTCATTCCGCGATTCATTTTTTTCTTATCCAAAAGAGCCACATATTTCGTAATGTATCCGTCTCGTTCCAATCGTTTTATACGTTCGTAAACCGGAGTAACCGTTAGAAATAATTTGCCTGCAAGATCTTTTGTATTGATATTAGAGTTCTCCTGAAGATGTTTCAGAATCAATAAATCGGTTTTATCTAAGTTTTCCATAGTATTTTTTACGGCTAAAGGTTGATTAAAAACATATTCACAGTAATAAAATCTTTTAAATATTACATATAAAACACATTTTACTGAAATAAGCCTCAAATATAAGTTATAAAAACCAAGAACGTAAATTTGTTCAGTAAAATATACTGAATCAAAAATGAAAACAAACAACCTGGGTTACCCAAGAATTGGCAGTAACAGAGAATTAAAAAAAGCATCTGAACTGTATTGGGCGGGAAAAATTTCTGCCGATGAACTTATTAAAGCCGGAAAAGATATTCGCCATAAAAATTGGCATTTACAATCTCAGGCGGGCGTAGATTTAATTCCGTCTAATGATTTTTCTTTTTATGATCAGGTTTTGGATCTGACTCTGACTGTGGGTGCAATCCCAAAACGCTATCATGAAGTAGCAAAATCTAATTCTTCCCTCGATTTGTATTTTGCAATGGCGCGCGGTTCTCAAAAGGACGGACAGGATGTTGTAGCAATGGAAATGACAAAATGGTTCGATACCAACTACCATTATATTGTTCCTGAATTTACTAAAGATCAGAAATTTGAATTGTTTTCTGAAAAAATAATCAGTGAATTTAAAGAAGCCAATGATTTGGGAATTAAGACCAAACCGGTTTTGATCGGACCGGTTTCTTATTTACTTTTAGGAAAAGAAAAAGAAGAAGGTTTTGAGCGAATCGATCTGTTGGATAATTTACTTCCCGTTTATTTTGAAATCCTTGAAAAATTACAAGCAGAAAATGCGGAATATATTCAACTTGATGAACCTTTTCTGGCGTTAAATCTCAGCGAAAAAGAACGTAACGCTTTCACGAAAGTGTACAATGAAATCAACGTTCGTTTCCCGAAACTAAAAATTGTCCTGGCAAATTATTTTGACTGTTTTGGAGCAAATCTGGAAACAGCTTTAGCGCTTCCTGTTGATACTTTTCATCTGGATTTAGTTCGTTGCCCTCTGCAATTAAATGATATTTTAGAATCAGGAAAATTGGCTCCCAATGTAAATCTTTCGCTGGGAGTTGTAGACGGAAGAAATATCTGGAAAAATGACTTTAGAAAGTCTTTAGAAATAATTAAAAAAGCAACTGATGCATTAGGCGAAAGCCGAATTCTGATTGCGCCTTCGTGTTCTTTAATTCATAGTCCGTGTGATTTGGATTTAGAGACGAACGACGAAACCTTAACGCCGGAGATCAAACAATGGCTGGCTTTTGCAAAACAAAAAGTAAACGAAATTGTGCTTTTGAAACAATTTGCTTCTAATGAAACTGATGTGACAAATTCTGTGGATTTTGAAAGAAATGTAATTGCCAATGAAAATCGCAAGACTTCAAAATTAATTCACAATAATGAAGTTAAAAATCGTGTAGCGAATATTTCTGCTTCAGACGATAAAAGAAAAAGTACGTTTGACATTAGAAGAAATAGCCAGACCGAAGCCTTAAATCTGCCATTATTTCCAACTACTACTATTGGATCTTTTCCTCAGACTGCCGAAGTACGCAGCTGGAGGGCAAAATTCAAGAAAGGAGAATTATCTGCTGCCGAATACAACGACTTAATCGAAAAAGAAACAGAAGCTACAATTCGTTTTCAGGAAGAAACAGGAATCGATGTTTTGGTTCACGGTGAATTTGAACGAAATGATATGGTGGAATACTTTGGAGAGCAACTGGCAGGATTTACATTTACCAAAAACGGCTGGGTGCAAAGCTACGGAAGCCGTTGCGTAAAACCACCTGTAATTTACGGAGACGTTTCGCGACCACAACCAATGACAATAAAGTGGTCGGAATATGCACAATCTTTAACTCCAAAATGGGTAAAAGGAATGCTGACAGGGCCTGTTACGATTTTGCAATGGTCGTTTGTACGTAACGATCAGCCCCGTTCTGAAACTTGTACGCAGATTGCCCTGGCGATTCGTGATGAAGTTGTCGATTTAGAAAAAGCCGGAATTAAAATCATTCAGATTGATGAACCTGCGATTCGCGAAGGTTTGCCTTTACGAAAAGAAGAATGGGCTAACTATCTGGACTGGGCCGTTCGGGCTTTTAGAATTTCTGCGAGCGGTGTTCAGGACGATACGCAAATTCATACACACATGTGTTACAGTGAGTTTAACGATATCATTCAGAATATTGCAGATATGGATGCCGATGTAATAACGATTGAATGTTCGCGTTCGCAAATGGAACTTTTAGACGCTTTTGCGAATTTTAAATATCCAAACGAAATTGGTCCCGGCGTTTACGATATTCATTCACCCCGAGTTCCTTCAAGCGCAGAAATGGTTCGGTTGTTAGAAAAGGCTTCGGCCGTTATCCCGATCGATCAGTTATGGGTAAATCCAGATTGCGGTTTGAAAACACGCCACTGGGACGAAACTAAAAAAGCTTTAATTGAGATGGTTTCTGCTGCTCAGGAGATGAGAGCAGCTGTGGAACATCCGGTTGGATAATTATTTTAATAGATATTTTTTTTGTCAACACGTGAAACCGAAATGAGTATTATTAAATTCGGTTTCACTGCTGTTGGCATTATTTTTTTAATTTAAAAAAGTTTACAAAGAATAAATGAAACTATAAATCCTAAAACAAACCATATTACTTTGGTAATCATATTCTCTCTGATTATTTCTTCTCTTTCGATATTTCTAATTTTCATGGCACTTTTATTTAATAATTTGGTTACGCAAAATTATATTGAACTGAAAAACAAAATAGACTCTATCGAATTAAATAGTATCACAATAGGACAAAATATTGTATTATTTTTTATTTTTTAAATAAAAAAAAGCACTCCAAATGGAGTGCTTTCTGAAATTGAATTTATAAAACTTAAGATTAGAAGTTTTTAGAAATTCCGATATTAAATGTCTGACCGAAGTTGAAGTTAAATCTGCTAACATCAGGACCATTATTGTCATAGCTTAAAGTATCATAACCTAAACCTCCAATGCTGAAGTTTAAACCAAAACCTTTTTGCATGTTGATGAAAAGTGCAGGAACTACACCAATGTACATTCCGTCTGCCTTATCTTTTGAATAATTAGCTCCAACATAAGATTTTTCGGTTCTGTTTTGAAAACCAGCTCCTAAATCTGCAAAAACAGCAAAAGTCTGGCTTAATGGCATTGTATAACGTACAAATGCTCCAAATCTTGAAGTATTGGTTTTGTACTCATTTGCACCCTGATCGTCTTTTGAAGAAGCAACAGTAAACTCACCTCCTACAGTCCAGTTGTCATGAAACTGGTAACCTACTTTTGGAGAAAAACTGAATTCATTAGATTTTGTTTCTCCAACATTGTAATCTACAGTTTCAGAAGTGTAACCAATGTTACCACCAACTAAAACTGTTCCTTTTTGTGCATTTGCAAAACTGCAGATAGCTAAAGCAGCCATCACTAAAATTTTTTTCATTTTTGGGATTTTTTAAAATTTAAGTTTCCTTTAACAACAACAATGCCGTGAAAGACGAGACTCTTAATTTTTTTAAGAAATTCTTTAGAGCATAAAATGTAGTAATCAAAGCGATTTCTCTTTACTTTTGTAGCAAATAAAAAGTTCATGTCGATAGAAGTAAACAACATATCAAAAAGTTACGGCACACAAAAAGCATTAAATTCAATTTCTTTTAAAATTGAGAAAGGAGAAATCGTAGGATTCTTAGGACCAAACGGAGCCGGAAAATCAACTTTAATGAAAATTTTGACCACTTATTTATTGGCAGACGAAGGCTCAGCCCTTGTAAATGGTCACGATGTCATGACAAATCAAAAAGCGGTTCAGGGTTCTATTGGTTATCTTCCCGAGCATAATCCGTTGTATCTGGATTTGTATGTGCGTGAATATTTGGCATTTAATGCTGATGTTTATAAGGTTTCAAAATCCCGAATTGAAGAAGTAATTCAACTGACAGGACTGACACCGGAAAGCCATAAAAAGATTAGTCAGCTTTCTAAAGGATACCGCCAGCGCGTTGGTCTGGCAAATGCTTTACTCCATAATCCTGACGTTTTAATTTTGGACGAACCAACTACGGGTCTGGATCCGAATCAATTAATGGAAATTCGCAACGTCATTAAAAATGCCGGAAAAGATAAAACAGTTTTTTTATCGACACATATTATGCAGGAAGTTGAAGCCATCTGTGATCGTGTCATAATTATTGACAGAGGACAAATTGTTGCAGACAATAAACTGAACCATTTAGTATCTGCAAACAAAGAGCAAGTTATTGAAGTTGAGTTTGATTACAAAGTTGAGGAACAACTTTTGGCTAAGCTTGAAAATATTTCATCGTATGTTAATACACATGACATGATCTGGGAACTGACTTTTATTACAGAAAAAGATATGCGTCCTGCCATTTTTGATTTTGCTACTGAAAATGGTTTAAAAACATTACAATTAAATCAGAAAAATAAAAATCTGGAAGCCGTTTTTAGAGAAATCACGAAATAAGTTCCATTTTTATAAAACTAATAAGCTCATTTGACAACAAATGAGCTTTATTTTTATACCATTATTTTCTTTAAATATATCGTGAATAATAACGAGAGTAAAACTGCAGAAAATCTAAGCACATTTTTTAAAAACAAATTATTGATTGTTATCGAAGGCAGATTAGATTTGGTTCTAAAAAAGAAATCCACCAGTCGTTTATAATCTAATAACATTAAATACAAAACCCCGATAGTAAGCAATACCGACTGCATTAAAGCACCGGCATTCATATCATAAAAAATGTTGATTAACGTTAGATTTAAAAGCAAAGAAAATAAAATTACTGTTCCGGCAAGGAGCGTTTTTCTATATAACAACATGATGCCTCCAACAATTTGAATCAAGGCTATTATAATTCCAAAAGCTGGCGAATAGCCAAAATAGAACCAGGTGAGCCATTCGCCGCTCTGTTGATTCATGGGGTTTTTGGCGATTTCAGAAGGCACAATAAACTGAAGTCCGTAAAACTTTTTCCAGCCAAAAGCCATGACATTAAAAGCTGTACAATAACGTATTGCACTGTATAAAAACCCATAAATCTTTTGGGAACTGGTTTTTTCTTTTCTTTCCCTCCAGTGCCATATAAAAGGAAGAACAATTGATGCCGCAAGCGAAATTCCAATTATAGAAAAAACGAGAACCGGTGGCAGCCACGGAATATTTCCTCCGTTGCCGAGAAGTAAAAATAAAGCTGAAAATTCGAGTCCAAAAATTAAGGCGGCTAAAATTTTCTTTCCTAAAGAAGTAAAAAATTCGGAATTTGACTGTTCTGACATGTGTTTCTGGTTTGAGTTAATAGGTCCCAAATTTGAATATTAATCACGAACTGAATGTTCCAATGTATGCAGGCGAACTTCTTTTTACACTTTATTTTCTGCAACTGCATTTGCTTTTAAAAATTCGCGCGGAGAACAACCTGTATATTTTTTGAATGTAGTATTGAATGTTGTTTTGGAATTGAATCCTGACTCATAAGCAATTCCAAGAATATTCAACTGATTGTATCGGGTAGAAAGCAATAGTTTCTTTGCTTCTTCTATCCGGTATTTATTGACAAAGTTGTAGAAATTATCGCCGTACAATTCATTAATAGCAAACGATGTGTCATTACAGCTTGCATTGATACTTTTTGCTAAGGCAGGCAGATTTAATTGATTGTCTAAATACAACTTCCTCTCGTTCATGGATGTTTGCAATTGCAGATTCAATTCTGCCAGTCTTGATTCTGAAAGTCTTTTCGGGGTTTCTTTTTTATCGTTTATGCTTTCCTTTACATCTTCAGAATCTAATGTGTCCACATCAAAAATTTCTTTTTGCTGTAGAGAAAAGTAAGCCAGAAAAAACAAACTTATCAAATATATAAAAGGTGTAAATTGTATTAATTCTGTCACATTAAAAAACACAAGATTAAGCCAGCTTACTACGATTAATACTATCACCAACAAAAATGACCGCAGCCAGAGGAGATCTATAGTTGCTGTATCGGATGAGAAGTTCCGAATATTTTCAATGTGCTTTTCCAACCTCCAAAATGATAAAAACCAATATATTACAGTCTGTAGCGGCAATGCAGTTCCCAGTATAAAAAATACAATACGACCGGTTTCATAATTAAATTCGAAATTTTTGCCTGTTATAAAAAAAGGGAATCTAAAAAGGGCAAATACCAGAAAGGGCAAAAAATGCCATATCATCTTCTTATTAAATTTTTTATGTACAGAAGTAAAATACACTATACTTATATAGAGAAACGGCGCCGTGAGAAATCGAACCAGACCAATTATCTCAAATAATTTTGGATGCTGAACTTGAAATTTCTCATAAAATAACGGTATTTCTATCAGCGCGAGACCAACCGTTATTACAAATAAGCCGAGATATCTGTTTGCCGTTATATTTACTTTTCGGGGATGAGCAATAAGCAGAAATCCCAACAAAAAGGCAGCCCCAGAAGTAATTCCTATAATAATTGGAAAATTAATCATATAGATTATTTGCTAATTTTACTCATTCCGAAAATAATATTTTATACTCCTATATCTGCCAGAACAGCTTTCATTTCTTTTATGACCAGTCTGACATCTTCTTCTGTAGTTCGCCAATTTACAAACGAAGCCCTGATTCCTTTTCGGTTTTTATAAATTGTTGGTGTCATAAATACCTTTCCCGTATCGTTGAGCGTCATTAAAAACTGATTTACCTTCTCCTGATTGGATTCTCCTTTTAAGGTAAAACAAACATTATTTAATCGAATTGGGGCTAAAAGTTCAAAGTTTCCTTCTTCTATTAATTCGTTTCCAAAAATCAATGCCAATTGCGTATTGTTTTCTACAATGCTGCAAAAGCCTTCTTTTCCATACGCTTTAAGCGAAAACCAAACCGGAAGTGCCCGCAATCTTCTTGAGTTTTCCGGAACTACATTTAAATAATTAAAGTTTTCTAACGGATCTCCTAAATAAGGCGCATTCGAATTTTGAAAAGTTTCAATCTGCAGATTAATATGCTCTTTTTTAACCAAATAAAATGCGCTTTCGTAAGGAACATTCAGCCATTTATGACAGTCTATTGTAATACTGTCGGCACCTTGCCAGCCTTCAACCAAATGTTTGTATTTATTGGAAACTGCAGCAAAACCTCCAAAAGCAGCATCAATATGCCACCAGAAATTATATTTTTCTCTCAGTTTTAAAATGGCTTCAAAATCATCAAAATCCGCAGTATTTACTGTTCCGGCGCTCGAAATCAAAATAAAAGGTTCTCCTTTTAATGCCTGAATATTTCGTTCTAAGTCAGCAATATCTAGTGCTTCTCGATTGCCTTCTATTGTTTTTACAACGGTGTAATTTTGGCTTCCAATTCCCAACATAGAAAGTGCCTTAATGGAAGACGAATGAGGTGTTGCCGTGAGAATATTAATTTTCTCAGAAATTCCTTTTTTTGCAAAATCTTTTCCAAATTGTTTTCCAAACCATTGTCTGGCTACGCCTATGCAAGTAAAATTTGACATAGTTGCTCCGGTTACAAATCCGCCCAAAAAAGAATCCGGTAAGTCTAACAATTGGAGCAAAAGATTAATAGTTTCCAATTCTATCAAAGCCGATGTACCTCCCTGCCCTTTCACGGCTTGCGGATTCTGATCGTAAATGGTCGCCAGCCAATCGCCAACAATAGACGCAGGAGTTGAGCCTCCTGTTACAAATCCCCAATATCTCGGACCCGACGAGGCAACCATTAAAGGCGCTAATCTTTGATTGAATTCCTGTAGAGCTTCAATGGAACCCAAACCTAATTCATTTAATTCTCTTCTGCAATCAATCGTATAATTTTGAGAAGTGGAAATGTTTTGAATATCATTTAGATAATCAATTCCCTGCTGTTTTGTTTTTTCTAATATATTTTCGAAATCGTTTAGATCTTGTTGTAATATTGAATTCATAAGCTTACATATTAGTTATTCTCACGCAGACTGCGCGGACATAAAAGATTTGGAATTAGAGAATTGAAATTCTTCTACAATAGCTACCATTTCGTTTTCTCAGAAAATCTCGAAACCAGCATAGAAGAAATGACATCGCCGTTGGCGTTTAATAAAGTTGCAATTGGATCAACCAAAGTTCCAAGAATCATCGCAACCGGCAAGGCCTGCTCCATCGGGAAACCGTAAACAGTAATCGCCAGAACTTCGCCTATATAACCTCCGTTTGGTATTCCGCCTTCAACAATTGAAACAATTACGGTAATTCCTAATGCTAAAAGTATCGTTGAAGGTTCTGTGAAATCTTTTCCAAACATGGCAAACAGAAAAGTAATTTTTAAAATAGATGACATGCTTGAACCGTCTTTGTGCAAGGGCGCCCCAAGCGGAATTACCAAATTACGGACATGAGACGGAATTCCCATTTTTTGAGCCGCATCCAGATTGGCAGGAATCGTAGCAATACTGCTGCAAGTACCAATTGCAGTTAGAGATGGTGCGATATTATTACTCCAAAAGACTTTAAAAGCTCTTTTCCCTCCTGCGACAATTGCATATAAACTAAAAAAGGTAAAGAAATAGAATACGCAGGCAGCATAATAAACACCTAAAGGTTTTGCATAAATTCCGAACAATTGCGGTCCAAAGACGCCAACCTGATAAGCAAAATAAGCGCCTAAACCAATTGGTGCAAATTTCATTATAATGTTTAAAAGCTGTTTCATGACTTCATTTCCGGAGTCCAGAAAACTTTTAAAAGCATTTCCTTTTTCACCCGATTGCAATGTCGCAAAACCAATTAAAAAGGAAAAGATTATTAATGCCAGCATGCTTTTTCGCGAAAGCAGTTCAAAAAAATCATTTGTAGTAACCAATTGTGCAATCTGATCGCCAACAGATCCGGACTGAATATTTTCAACCGGAACTTTAGAAATTATCATATCCTGATGAATCGGGAATAGATAAACTGCAAGAATCATTACAATTGCAGATATAAGAAGTGTAGAAAGGAAAACTAAAAGCATTATGCCGAAAAGTTTCCCCAGTTTTTCTGTTCGTTCTAAATTAGCGATGGAAGAACCGATTGTAAAAAATATTAAAGGAATTATCGCTGTGAAAAGCAAATTCAGGAAAATATCTCCGATTGGTTTTATAACCTCAACTTTTTCTTTGAATAGTAATCCAAAAACACTTCCTATTATTATACCTCCAAGAAGCCATAAAATACTGCTGTAACTTTGTAGAAAATTGATTTTTTTTTCTTCCATATTTTTACAATTTAGAAACCACAATGAAACAATGAAAGTGCTGAAAGTTTGCTAATAAATGCAGCAGCAAATTAAAATGATTTGAAAGATTTCTCTAAAACAATAGTTGTAAAAGCCCTGTCGACCAATTCACCGGTTTTGCTTTTTACTTTTTCAGTCTGCGTTTCTTTGTAAACAATTTTAAAAGCCGATTTGCCAATTAAATCCTGTGCCTTCTCGGTACTATAGAGCTCAAATTCATATTGCGTGAAAGGAAGCGTTTTCATAAAACTTTCTTCAGCAAACGTTAGGCAGAAATTACCGTCTGGTTTTAAAACTCTATAAATTTCTGCAAGTAATTCTTCCGGTTTCTGCCAAAAATAAATGGTGTTTACTGTGAATACTTTATCGAAAGATTCGTCTTCAAACGGAATTTTATTTCCGTCATAAAGCGAAAAGAAAGCTTGCTTTTGAGAAACAAAATTTCTGTTTATTTGTCGGGCTTCCTGAAACATCAGTTCAGACATTTCTATGCCGTAATATTTTAATTCTTTCCCTTGTTCGAATAAGAATTCGACATGACCCGCATTTCCGTGACCCAATTCAAGAATTTTATTTTCTTTTGAAATATTTAGATTTTGAATGGAATGTTTAATCATATTGATGTTCGTTTCGTTCATCATATGGGCCATTTCTATTCCCTTTTCTCCGGAAGGATTCTTTAATTGAGAGGCAATTGCTTGTAATTCTTCTTGTTTCATAATATGAAATTTAAACTTCTAAATTAAGCAAAATCCAAATTCCAACTGAGATAACTTTGTCTAAGTTTAAAACTTTGACAAAGTTCTATACTACAAATTAAAAAACCTGACTCGCGATCTGTCTGATATTCTCAGATTTACCCATTGAATAATAGTGTAAAAAAGGAACTCCGGCTGCCTTTAATTCTAATGACTGCTGGATCGCCCATTCGATTCCGACTTGCTTAATTTCAGCATTATTTTTGCATTTATCAACGGCATCGATTAGATCTTCCGGTAAATCGATTCTGAAAATTTGTGGCAGAACCTGTAAATGTCTTTGCACTGCAATTGGTTTAATTCCGGGAATAATCGGAATTGTAATTCCCATTTCTCTTGCCTTTTCTACAAAAGCAAAATATTTAGAATTATCAAAAAACATCTGTGTCACCACATAATCTGCACCGGCATCTACTTTTTCTTTTAATCTTTTTAAATCTGACTGTAAAGATGGTGATTCTAAATGTTTCTCCGGATAACCAGCCACGCCAATACAAAAATCAGCTTTGTTGTCGACATCCATAACTTCGTGCAAATACTTTCCACAATTCAAATCGTTGATTTGTCGCACCAAATCTATTGCATAATGGTTTCCGCCTGCTTTAGGAACAAAAGATTGTTCGTCCTTCATCGCATCACCTCTAAGTGCCATGACATTGTTGATTCCCAAATAATGACAGTCAACCAGCATATATTCTGTTTCTTCCTGTGTAAATCCGCCGCACAGTAAATGTGGCACCGTGTCTACATTGTATTTATGTTTTATAGAAGCACATATTCCAAGCGTCCCCGGGCGCATACGAGTTAGTTTTTTATCTAAAAGTCCGTTACCGCGATCGATATAAATATACTCTTCACGCGAAGTAGTTACATCAATAAACGGCGGTTTAAACTCCATTAACGGATCGATGTTATCGTACAATTCCTGAATGCTTTTCCCTTTTTGAGGCGGAATAATTTCAAATGAGAATAATGTTTTTCCTTTTGCGTTTTCTATATGTTCTGTTACTTTCATTTTAAGTCTTAAAGTTGTAAAGTCCAAAGTCCAAAGTCTTTTCCTCTCGGACTTTTGACTTTCGACTTTATGACTATATTTAGTCTGCTATATTAGGATTTAACCATTTCATTGCGTAATCCAGCGGTACATTTCGGCGTTTGGCGTAATCTATAACCTGATCTTCTTTGATTTTTCCGAGGCCAAAATACCTGCTTTTCGGATTTCCAAAATAATATCCGGAAACAGAAGAAGCCGGCCACATCGCCATACTTTCTGTTAAGGTTACTCCGATTTGTTTTTCAACATCCAAAAGCTTCCAAATCGTTGGTTTTTCCAAGTGATCCGGACAAGCTGGATAACCCGGAGCCGGACGGATTCCTTTATAATTTTCTTTGATCAATTCTTCATTGGTCAAAGATTCTTCTTTATCATAACCCCAGAAATCTTTACGTACTCTCTCGTGAAGATATTCGGCGAAAGCCTCAGCAAAACGATCTGCCAATGCTTTTACCATGATCGAATTATAATCGTCAAGATTTTTCTCGTATTCTGCAGCCCATTCGTCAACACCAAAACCGGTTGTTACACAGAAAGCCCCCATATAATCGTCGATACCACTTTCTTTTGGCAAAATAAAATCGGCTAAAGCTGGATTTGGAGCGCCTTTTGTTTTTTGAGATTGAACTCTCAAAGTCAAAAACTTCTCTAAAACTTTTCCGTTTTCATCTCGCAATTCGATATCGTCGTCATTTACCTGGTTACATGGAAAAATTCCGTAAATACCTTTTGCTTTTAGTTTTTTCTCTTCCAGAATTACTTTAAGCATCGCCTGAGCATCTGCAAAAACAGAAGTTGCTTGTTCACCCACAACCTCATCCGTCAAAATTGCAGGATATTTTCCATACAATTCCCAAGTCTGGAAAAATGGTGTCCAGTCGATATACGGAACTAAAACATCCAGTTCAATTTCGATAGTTTGTGTGCCAATTTTCTTTGGTTTCGTCGGAGTATATTCAGACCAATCCAATTGCAATTTATTTTTACGCGCATCTTCAATTGTCAGGAAGTTTTTATCTCTCGAACGATTTAAAAACGTTTCTCTAAACGAATCGTATTCTGCACGAATATCTGCTGCATATATTTTTCGGTTATGATCTAACAGATTCCCTGCAACCGTAACGGCTCTGGAAGCATCGTTTACGTGAATTACCGTTTCTCTGTACTGAGGCGCGATTTTCACGGCCGTATGCGCACGCGAAGTGGTTGCCCCGCCAATCATAATCGGGATTTTTATTCCTTGTTTGTCTAGTTCTTTGGCTAAGTAAACCATTTCGTCAAGCGAAGGCGTGATCAATCCGCTTAAGCCGATAATGTCAACTTCATGTTCAATTGCCGCTGCAATGATTTTCTCTGGAGGAACCATTACACCTAAATCTACAATCTCGTAATTATTACAAGCCAAAACCACCGAAACGATGTTTTTACCAATATCGTGAACGTCACCTTTTACAGTCGCCATTAAGATTTTTCCGTTTCCGGATTTGTCTCCGGCTTGTTTACTGGCTTCGATAAATGGCAATAAATAAGCAACGGCTTTTTTCATTACACGAGCCGATTTTACTACCTGAGGCAGGAACATTTTTCCGCTTCCGAATAAATCTCCAACGACATTCATTCCCGTCATCAAATTGATTTCGATCACTTCGATTGGTTTTGTCGCTGCCAGACGTGCTTCTTCTACATCTTCTTCAATAAAAGCATCAATTCCTTTTACCAACGAATGTGTAATACGATCCTGAACCGAACCTAAACGCCATTCCTGAATTGCTTTTTCATCGCTTTTTACTTCGCCTTTTACATTTTCTGCAAAATCCAAAAGTCTTTCTGTAGCATCATCGCGTCGGTCAAGAATTACGTCTTCTACGTGTTCTAATAAATCTTTTTCAATATCATCGTAAATCGTCAACATTTCTGGGTTAACGATTCCCATTGTCATTCCGTTTTTGATGGCGTGATATAAGAAAACTGAGTGCATCGCTTCACGAACGTGATCGTTTCCTCTAAAAGAAAACGAAACGTTGCTCACTCCACCACTTATATGTGCGTGAGGCAAATTATCGCGAACCCATTTTGTTCCTCTAAAAAAGTCCAAAGCATTTAAGCGATGTTCCTCCATTCCCGTTGCCACCGGGAAAATATTTAAATCGAAAATAATATCCTGTGGAGGAAAACCAACCTGGTTCACCAAAATATCATACGAACGCTGACAAATTTCAACACGACGATCGTAATTATCGGCCTGACCTACTTCGTCAAACGCCATGATAATTGCTGCCGCCCCGTAACGTTTAATCAGTTTAGCATGATGAATAAAAGCTTCTTCTCCTTCTTTTAACGAAATCGAGTTTACGACACTTTTTCCCTGAACTACTTTTAGACCCGCCTCGATAATTTCCCATTTCGAACTGTCGATCATAATCGGCACTCGGGAAATATCCGGTTCCGCCGCAATTAAGTTTAGAAATTTCGTCATGGCAGTAACACCATCCAGCATTCCTTCGTCCATATTAATGTCGATGATCTGTGCTCCACCTTCTACCTGTTGTCTTGCAATGTCAAGCGCCTCATCATACTTCTCTTCCTTGATTAGTCGCAGAAATTTTCGCGAACCCGTTACGTTTGTACGCTCACCAACGTTTACAAAAACGCTTTCCGGCGTAATAATCAACGGTTCTAATCCTGCTAATACAAGGTCTCTTCTTTTTTCAGTCATTTTCTTTTAAGTTACTGAGATTCTTAGATACTAAGATTCTGAGTTTTTTTATTCTTTATTTCTTTCCTGCTCCCGAGGCTTCGGGACAAAACCTTGTAGGTCTTTACGTTTTCTAATAATCTTATTTTGGGCGTGATTCGCCGCGGCGAACCGGGCTATCCGTTGCAAGTCCTCACTCTTCCTTCGTCAGGCTGTGAGCTTTCCACTGCTATCCTTCACGCGGTTTTAGGTTTCATAAGAGATTCATTATCTTTCTTTTCTCAATTATCTCCTTTATATTCGATCTGCCAGTTAAGACTATCCAATTTCTCAAGAGTGATAAAATATTTTTTACTATAAATATTTTTGGCAAAAATTGTTTTCCAACTGTACTTATCTACACTATCTTTCTCTACTACAAACAACCTTGCTTTTTTATCTTCTAAATTTTGAAAATAATTATCCCAATATCTAGGTCTATCATGATTTGCACTCATTTTCCCACTCATTATTTCCTCAAAAATAAATGGGGGATCATAATCTCCTCTTTTACTTTCATTAAAATCATCTTGATATTCATAATAAAAGCCTGAATTATTCATACTATCATTTTCGGATAAAATGCTATATATTATTTTGTGAGAACTATTTTTAATAATCAATTCTCTTGTATCTAATTTATCACACGAACAAAAATTAAGCAAAATAAAAACCAAAAGAATTTGTCTGTATTTTAGCATAAGTATTTTTCCTAATAAGTTAAATTATGCTAAAACCGGCGCCACTCTAGGCTTATAATCCTTAGCAACCTCAGCCATTAATCGAATATGATCTGGTGTTGTTCCGCAACATCCACCGATTATGTTGATTAAATTATCATCTAAATATTCTTTGATGAAAGCCTGAGTTTGTTCTGGTGTTTCATCGTATTGTCCGAATGCGTTGGGCAATCCTGCATTTGGATGCGCCGATACATTGAATTGTGTATGTTGTGCTAATGTTTTTAAATAGGGTTTCAACAAATCGGCTCCTAAAGCGCAGTTGAAACCAACACTCAATAACGGAATATGCGAGACTGAGATTAAAAACGCTTCTACAGTTTGCCCGGAAAGCGTTCTTCCTGAAGCATCTGTAATCGTTCCTGAAACCATGATTGGCACATCGATATTACGTTCGTCTTTTACTTCTTCTATGGCAAAAAGCGCAGCTTTTGCGTTTAAAGTATCAAAGATTGTTTCTACTAAAAGTAGATCGCAGCCTCCGTCTAATAAAGCTTCTACTTGTTGTTTGTAGGCGATTCTTAAATCGTCAAACGTAACGGCTCTGTAACCCGGATCGTTTACGTCTGGCGACATACTTGCCGTACGGTTTGTTGGTCCGATGGAACCTGCTACGAAACGTGGTTTTGCCGGATTTTTAGCGGTGAATTCGTCTGCTACTTCACGGGCAATTTTAGCCGATTCGTAGTTTAATTCGTAGACCAGATCCTCCATGAAATAATCGGCCATACCGATTGTGGTTCCCGAGAATGTATTGGTTTCTACAATATCTGCGCCGGCTTCGTAATATGCGGCGTGTACAGCGCGAATGGCCTGTGGTTGTGTCAGGGATAATAAATCGTTGTTTCCTTTTAAAGGATGCGGAAAATCTTTAAAACGTTCACCACGAAAATCTTCTTCTGAGAAGTTGTAGCGTTGTAACATGGTTCCCATTGCTCCGTCGAGGATCAGGATTCTTTCTTTTATTGCTTCTTTTATTGACATATTATTTTGTCTTTTGCCACGAAGACGCTAAGACACTAAGCTTTTTTTAAAATTTAATCTTGCAGTTAAACCTGGCGGGTTTTTAAAACCCGTCAGGTTTGAACTCAAATGATTTGTTTTAATTTGTTTCCAAAAGTTCACAATTGCTGGCTCTTTAGCCCCGATGGGAGCAAATATCCTTTTATTCTGGTCCCGAAGCATCGGGACAGAATAAAAGATATTGTGGACAGCGGGAACCCATGACGGCAAAAATGCGCCAATGATTCGCTCCTTTCACTAAATATTATTCGGTGAAATTATGTTGTAATGTTGTCAGGAAAGGTTTTGAGAAATACTTTTTGTATTTGTGTTATCTATCTTAAATACTGTGTTTATAGTATAAAGTAGAATTTAGCACCTTCTTTATGGTAAAGGGTTGCTAAGGTTTCATTGGGTCTATCCCTCCGCCTTTCGTGATAACTGTCAATAAAATTATGAACGGTGCAAAGTAACGACATACGCACAACAATTGCAAGTGTTTTTTAAAGTTTCTAAGTCGCTGAGATACTAAGCTTCTAAGCCTGAAATTTGGAAACAAAAAAAGCTCCAACTTTATTTCAAGTTGGAGCTTTTGTTTGATTTTTTTCGGTTTCAACTCAACGATTTGAGCGTATGGTTCCCTTTGCCAGAATGTTTGTTTAAAAACTTCTGTCCCAATTTAAAAATGTATTCATGACTTCCTGATGATCTGTAATTTCATTTTCTGCCATTCTTATCTCATTTTCAATTTTTGCCTTTTCTTCTGGTAATTTTTCCTCACTCCAATTGTTCATAGTAGATAATTTTTTAATACATGTCTCAAGTTAGCATTTTTATTTTAATTCTTCAAATGCAAGACCAATTTTTATTTTATGTTACAAAGTTACTATGCCTTAACCTGACGAAAAAGGAAGCGAGATTAAGTTAATGTGATTTTTTTGAAGACTCTAAGTTTCTGAGCTTCTAAGAGGCTAAGTTTTTGAATTCTGAATTTAAATTTGCCGCAATAAAAAGCCCAAACTTTAAAAAAGTTTGGGCTTACTATTTAAAAACTTAGTCGCTTAGCAACTTAGAACCTTAGCACCTCAGATTAAACAATCGCTTTCACAACTGCTTTCGGCGCTTCTTTACGTGTTCCGTCGAAACCGTCTACTCCTGAAACTGTTGTATATTTCAATACATATTTTTTACCTGGATTAACAATGGCGTATGCGGCCTGACACATTAAAGTAGCTTCGTGGAAACCACAAAGAATTAGCTTTAACTTTCCAGGATATGTATTTACGTCGCCAATTGCGAAGATTCCCGGAATATTAGTCTGGTAATCCAAGGCATTGTTTACTTTGATTGCATTTTTCTCAATTTCTAATCCCCAGTCTGCGATTGGTCCTAATTTTGGAGTTAGTCCGAAAAGCGGAATGAAATAATCGGTTTCGATTTTACGGTGTGCTCCGTTTTCTTCGATATCCAACGATTCTACGTGCTCTGCACCATTGATTCCGATCACTTCTGCCGGAGTGATTAGTTTAATTTTTCCGGCTGATTTTAGTTCCTGTACTTTTTCTACAGAATCAAGAGCTCCTCTAAATTCGTTTCTTCGGTGAATTAAAGTTACTTCTGAAGCTACATTTGCAAGGAAAATTGACCAGTCTAATGCTGAATCTCCTCCTCCTGCAATAACCACTCTTTTGTCTCTGAATTTCTCCGGATTTTTAATGAAATATTTTACTCCTTTATCTTCATAAAACTCGATATCTTCTATAAGCGGTTTACGAGGCTCAAAACTACCTAAACCTCCGGCGATTGCAATAACCGGCGCATGGAATTTTTTACCTTTATTTGAGGTTACGATAAAACTTCCGTCTTCCTGCTTTTCGATTGTTTCAGCACGTTCTCCTAATGTAAAACCTGGTTCAAATTGTTTAATTTGTTCCATTAATCCGTCAACTAGATCGCCTGCTAATACTTCCGGGAATCCGGGAATATCGTAGATTGGTTTTTTCGGATAAAGTTCTGATAGTTGTCCGCCCGGCTGTGGCAAAGCGTCCAGAATGTGGCATTTTAATTTTAACAATCCTGCCTCAAAAACGGCAAATAAACCTGTTGGTCCTGCTCCAATTATAAGTATATCTGTTTTAATCATTATGGTTGTTGTTTATAATCATTCTTAATAACACAAAGAAACGAATAATTTATTCTATTGACAATGATTTTTATCATTGATTTCCCTGCTATTCTGTTTTTACTCCTTATTCTTTAATGAAGCCGTGATTTCATTCATTCTTTTAACCTTATCTTCAAAATCACCTTTTAGCGTTTTTCTGTATTCATTGAGGTTTTCGACCATTTCATTGATATCTTCCGGAATGACTTCTTCAAAAAATTCGCGAAGTCTTTTTGCCGTTGTGGGCGATTTTCCGTTGGTCGAAATCGCAATTTTTACATTTCCTTTTGTTACGATTCCGCCCAGATAATAATCACATAAATCTGGCGTATCGGCTATGTTGCAAATCAAATAACGCTTTCTTGCTAAATCGTATACTTTTTTATTGACTTCTAAATCGTCTGTACAGGCGATTACCATGTGGCGCTTTTTGAGCATTCTTTTCTTAAACTTCGACTGCGTTAATGTTATTGATGGATGCTTTTCTGCTAAAACTTTTATTTCTAAATGAAAGTCTTTCGACACGACCTCAACATTGGCATTTGGACTCGACTTTAATAAAAAAGAAAGCTTTTCTAATCCAACGTTTCCTCCGCCAACAATCAAGACATTTAGATTGTGGAGTTTTAAAAATATCGGATATAATTCGTTTTGTTCCATTTTAATTTTTTGTTCGTCGAAATTACGAAAATCTGACGTTACAATATTTGGTCGGATTAAAATCCGATTTTTATGTGCTGCGCGTTCAATCCTATCGTTCCAAGGGTTGAAACCGTGGGCTATGTTTTTATTTTGCGATTTCTTTGGATAGAAATTCTTCGTAGAAACCTTTTAGTTTATGACTGGCTTTAACCACTTCTCCAAGCACAATAATTGCCGGCGAACTCAGGTCTTGTTGTTTTACAATTTCTACAATAGAATTTACTGTTCCAACGCCCACTTTTTCTTCTGTTGTTGTTCCGTTTTGAATGATCGCTACGGGCAAATCGCCTTTATTTTCTTGTTGAAATAATGCAACAATTTCGTTCAGTTTATGCATTCCCATTAAAATCACAACAGTTGCTGACGATTTTGATGCCAAAGCAACATCTGCAGATAATTTTCTGTCGGATGTTGTTCCGGTGATCGCCCAAAAGCTTTCTGAAACGCCTCTTTTGGTAATAGAAATTCCGAGACTTGCCGGAACTGCTACTACCGAAGATATTCCGGGAATTACTTTTGTTTCAATTCCGAAGCTTTCTGCGAATTCTATTTCTTCGCTTCCTCTGCCAAAAATAAACGGATCTCCACCTTTTAGTCTGACAACATTCCCATAAGTCAGCGCGTTATCAACAATCAATTGATTAATCTGATCCTGCGTATAACTGTGATTTCCTTTTCGTTTTCCAACAAAAATCCTGATGGCATTTTTGGGTGCGTACTCTAATATTTCGTCATTGGCAAGTGCATCGTACAAAACCACTTTCGCTTCAGCAAGTGCTTTTACGGCTTTTAGCGTAAGCAAATCCGGGTCTCCAGGGCCGGCGCCAACTAAAGTTACTTTGGGTTTTATGGTATTATGCATTTGCTAATTCTTGTGCTCTGTATTTTTCTATGATTGCAAAAAATGCAATTCCTTCTTCAATGTATTGTTTTGCAAAAGCTTCCGTTGGTTCATTTTTATTGATTTGATAAACCAATTCGTTAAACGTTGTCGGCAAACCAATTTTAGCGCTTTCAACAAAAACCTTATCAAATAAATCAACGATTCCCGCGTGGTTGTTTGTTTTTTCATTTTCAGAAAGTAACAATGCTTTTGCACCGTTTACAAATCCTGCGTAAGCGTGATAAATCGCATCTGCCCATTTTCCTTCATCGAAAGATTCCTGAGCGAAAGTCAATTTGTCTTTTGCTTCTAATAATAAAGTAGCAACCAAATCAATTACAACTCCGGCACATTCTCCAACTCCAACCGCTTTTACATAATTGTCTGCGTTACCCCAATCGATAAAATCAGCTTCTGTAAGGTTGGTTACATCTGCGAAAGGTTTTAAGATTTCGTAGAAATATTTCTCTCCTTTTGCATCATAGTAATTAAGGAATTTTTCTCCGTTTGCATTTGCATCAAAATCATTTAGGATTGTACGTAATGCATCTGGTCCTCTTCTGCTTGGAATTTTAATTACTTTATCAGCAAAACGTCCTTCTCCGTTTCCTAATCTTCCTCCACCCAACAAAACCTGCAACGCTGGCGCTACTAATTTTCCTGAGTTGATAGACATTCCCTGAAAACCAATTGCAGACATATTATGTTGTCCGCAGGCATTCATACAACCCGAAATTTTAATCTCGATTTCCTGGTTATTTTTGTACTGAGGATATTCAGCATTGATTACTTTTTCTAACTCTTCAGCTATACCGGTACTACTTGCAATCCCCAAATTACAAGTATCTGTACCCGGACAAGCTGTAATATCCATCGTTGAATTATAGCCTAAATGAACAAAGTCCAACTTGGCTAATTCCTGATAAAAGAAAGGAAGATTCTCTTCTTTTATATGGCGGATTACAATATTTTGACGCAATGAAAAACGTAATTCATTGGCTCCGTAATTTTTAATTAATTCGGCTAATGCTCTGGCTTTATCGGTATAAAAATCTCCCAATAAAACTTTGATTCCGATAGCGTAATAACCGGCTTGTTTTTGTGCAATTACATTTGAAGCTTTCCATGTTTCATAAGCTTCTTTGTCTTCAATTGTAACTTGCGGAACAGCTAATAAGGGTTCCGGAATCGGACCGTCAAAAGCGGTTGTATCTATTTCGTACGTTTCAAAGGCGATTGCTTTTTTCTCTTTTTCAACTAAATCTAAAAAGACATCTTTTCCGATTTCTTTAATTAAGAATTTCATACGTGCTTTCATTCTTTTGGCACGTTCTCCGTATCTATCAAAGATCCTGATAATTCCTTCAGCTGTTGGAATAATTTCGTTTACCGGAACAAATTCTGAAAGTAATTCAGCATGTGCCGGTTGAGATCCTAAACCTCCTCCGAACATGATTTTAAATCCGCGTTGCCCGTCTTTAATTTTCGGAATAAATCCTAAATCGTGTAAATAACTCAAAGCCGTATCTTCGTCTGAAGAAGAGAACGAAATTTTGAATTTACGTCCCATTTCCTGACAGATTGGGTTTCTCAACAAATATTGAAACATGCCGTGTGCATAAGGCGAAACATCAAATGGTTCGTTTACATCTACACCGGCCAATTCGCTTCCTGTAATATTTCTCACGGTGTTTCCACAAGCTTCACGCAATGTAATATCGTCTTTAGCCAGATTTGCCCAAAGCTCAGGAGTTCTGTCTAAACTTACATAGTGAATCTGAATATCCTGACGCGTCGTAATGTGCAGACGCCCAGTAGAATATTCGTCAGAAACTTTTGTGATACGTACCAATTGCTCGCTGGTTACTTTACCGTAAGGCAATTTTATACGGATCATTTGTACACCTTCCTGGCGTTGTCCGTAAATTCCACGCGCCAAACGAAGACTACGAAAACGCTCATCATCAATTTTTCCTCCACGGAATAAGTGAATTTTTTTCTCTAAATCGATGATCTCCTTTTGTACGATCGGATTTTCTATTTCTGTTCTAAAACTTTCCATTTCTTTTACGCTTTAAGCTTTAAGCTGTACGCCTTAAGCTTTATTAACTTTGTGGTTTCTTTCTTTAAGCTTTGGCAATGCGCCTTAAGCTTATTTCATAATTTATCATCCATTTTTTGCTAAAAGCTTACAGCTTAAAGCTTATTGCTTACAGCAGGTTTTTACCTAATGAATCCTACTCCTGCAGTTGTATTTGTTGCAGTGTCAATTAAAATAAAAGCTCCGTTTGATTTGTTGTCGTTATAGGCATCAAAATATAAAGGTTTACTTAGTTTGATACTTACTTCTCCGATTTCGTTGATCGCTAATTGCGAAGCTTCTTTTGTCCCTGAATAATCAGTTGAGATTGTATTTTTAATACTTTCTACTTTTGCCAAAACTCTGTTGGTATTGTGTTGTATCAAATATTTTGTGCCGGCAACCAGTTTTTTGCTGTCCATCCAGCAAACTGTTGTTGTAATATTTTTTTCAATTTTTGGAAGCTCATCTGATTTTACAATCATATCACCTCTCGTTACATTGATATCATTTTCCAATTCTATTGTAATCGATGAACCTGCAACAGCTTCATCAAATGTTTTATCGAAGAAATGAATTTTTGAAACTTTTGATTCTGTTAATGAAGGAAGAACCGTTACCGCATCTCCAACTTTAATAGAATTTCCATATAATTTTCCAGCGTAACCTCTAAAATCGTGATATTCTTCCGTTTTCGGACGAATAACAGTCTGAACCGGGAAACGTGCCTTTCCTGCTTCGTAAACATCATGAGAATGTAATCCTTCTAAATGTTCCAAAACAGTTTGTCCGTCGTACCAAGGCATATTTTCTGATTTGTCCACCACGTTTCCACCATTAATAGCACTTAATGGAATGTAACTTACATTTTGTTCCTTGAAAGTACTTTTTGCATTTAAGGCCTGAAAATCTGCTTTGATTTTATTGAAAACTTCTTCTGAATAATCAACTAAATCCATTTTGTTGATGGCAACGATTACCTCTTTTACTCTCAATAAATTATTGATAAAAAAGTGACGGTAAGTCTGCTCAATTACACCTTTTCTGGCATCGATCAAAATAATAGAAACCTGAGAAGTCGAAGCTCCTGTAACCATGTTTCTCGTATATTCTACGTGTCCCGGAGTATCGGCAATAATGTAACTTTTCTTTGCAGTAGAAAAATAAATGTGTGCAACGTCAATCGTGATTCCCTGCTCTCTTTCTGCTACTAAACCATCTGTAGCCAAAGAAAAATCAAGATAATCGTATCCTTTTTGTTTACTGCTTTTCTCGATTGCTTCGATTTTATCTGTTGTCAACGATTTTGTATCGTACAATAATCTTCCGATCAAAGTACTTTTTCCGTCATCTACACTTCCTGCTGTTGCTATTTTTAAAACGTCCATTTTATATTTTGTTTCTCCCGAAGCCTCGGGATAAAGTTTCAGGTTTAATGTTCTCTCGAAACTTTATTCTGTTATGTTTTTTGATTCTTCTAACTTCTAACTCTTAACTTTTAACTTATTAAAAGTATCCTTGTTGTTTTCTTTTCTCCATCGCGGCCTCAGATCTTTTATCATCGATTCTGGCTCCTCTTTCTGAGATTGTTGATGATCTGATTTCGCCTACAACTTCTTCAATTGTCGCTGCGTAAGATTCAACAGCCGCTGTACAACTCATATCTCCAACGGTTCTGAAGCGAACAATTCTTTCTTCGATTTGTTCGTCTTCTTCCTGGTACACAAAAGGAGAATGCGACCAGATTAAACCGTCTCTCAAAAAAACTTTTCTTTTATGTGAAAAATAGATCGAAGGAATCTCTATATTTTCTTTTTCGATATAACTCCAAACATCTAATTCTGTCCAGTTTGAAATTGGAAAAACACGAACGTTTTGACCATTTTCGATTTTTCCATTCAAAATATCAAACAACTCAGGTCTTTGATTTTTCTCGTCCCATTGTCCGAAATCATCACGAACAGAGAAAATACGTTCTTTAGCTCTTGCTTTTTCTTCATCACGACGCGCACCGCCTATACAAGCATCAAATTTAAATTCTTCGATTGCATCTAAAAGTGTAGTCGTTTGTAAGCTGTTTCTACTAGAATATTTTCCGGTTTCTTCAACTACTTTTCCTTCATCAATAGCATCCTGAACATTACGAACGATCAATTCTAACCCTAATTCTTCAACCAATTTATCTCTGAAAGCAATTGTTTCAGGAAAATTATGTCCCGTATCAACATGCAATAGAGGAAACGGAATTTTAGCAGGAAAAAATGCTTTTTGTGCCAAACGCACTAATGTTATAGAATCTTTTCCTCCAGAGAAAAGTAAAACCGGTTTGTCAAACTGTGAAATTACTTCTCTGAAAATGTATATTGCTTCACTCTCTAAAGCGTTTGTTTTTAATACTGAACTCATTGTTGTTTTTGTTTGATATTTTATTTGTGAAATTTGTTTCAGGTTTAAAGTTTCAAGCTTTACCTAATCTAAAATCTTCACTCTTTATTCTATTCTCTATATTCTATTCTCTTGAAGAAGTCTTGCCTCTAGCTTCTTTCTTCTTCTTAGTCTTTTTTCGCACTGTGAAGCCCACATTCTTTATGACTTGATTCCCACCACCATCTTCCGGCTCTGATATCTTCGCCTGGGAAAATTGCTCTTGTACAAGGCGCACATCCGATGCTTACAAAACCTTCTTTATGAAGAGCATTCTGCGGAACATTAAATTCTTTCAGATGATTTTCTACTTCTTCTAAAGTCCATTTTAATAACGGATTGAATTTAATGATTTCAAAACCTCCGTCGTATTCAAACAGATTTAAATCGTGTCTGTTTTCTGATTGCTCGGCTCTTAAACCTGTAATCCAGACTGCATTTCCTGCTAAAGCTTTTCTAAGCGGAATCACTTTTCGGATGAAACAGCATTCTTTTCTGTTCTCAACCGAATCGTAAAAGCTGTTCGGGCCTTTTGTCTGAAGTAAATTTTCTACCGCTGTTGCTTCCGGAAAATAAACCTCTATTTGTTTTTTGTACTTTTTTAATGTTCTGTGAAAAACATCATAGGTTTCCTGAAATAACCTTCCTGTATCTAAAGTAAAAACCTTAATAGCAATATCATTTTTGAAAATGAAATCAGTTATCACCTGATCTTCCTGTCCAAATGAAGTGGAAAAAATTACCTGATTTGGATATTTTTCTGCCAGAAAACGTAACGTTTGTTCTAACGAAAAATCTTTTGTTTGTTCTAATAATGACTCTACAATTGTCGCACTCATATTCTTTCCTTTCTAAATCTTTATAACAATTTAGATAATGTTTTTAAACTCAATAAGATGATTAAGATTCCAACCGCAATCATCATTGGTTTTCTTTTAATTTTATTTACTAAAAATGCCGCTATCGGTGCTGCTATTACGCCGCCTAATATTAATCCGATGATTACCTGCCAACCGTGGATTCCTCCAAAAAGCATGAAAGTGATTCCGCTAGCAAACGAAATGGCAAACTCAGCCGCATTAACAGAACCGATTGTATATTTCGGATTTCTTCCTCTTCCTAATAAAGTCGAAGTCACAATCGGACCCCAGCCTCCGCCTCCAACGGAATCCATAAAACCACCAAAAACAGCTAAAACACCTAATTTTTTGGTTTTCTTTTTCTCAACATTTTTCTTTAAAGCTTTCTTTATAATGATGGCCGCCAAAACTATCATATAAACCGCAATAAAAGGTTTAATTAGATCTCCATTAATTACATCAGACAATAAATAAGCTCCTGTAATCGATCCTAAAACTCCCGGAATCAACAAATGCTTTACTAGTTTTTTATTGATGTTTCCAAAACGATGATGCGACAGCGCTGATGCTCCTGTCGTAAACATCTCGGAAACGTGAACTGCTGTACTGCTCACAACCGGCGGCACTCCATAAGCCAGCAGAAATGACGTAGAAGTTGCTCCATAACCCATTCCTAAAGCTCCGTCTACCAATTGTGCGAAAACGCCAATTAAGAAAAATGCCAAAAGATTTTCGTCAAGCCCCTGAATTAAACCATTCCACGAAAATTCGGCATGATGATTATAAATTAATGTACCTACTAAACCCAACAATAAAATTACAGGTATAATTACCCATAATTTTTCTTTAGAAAAAGCACCATTAGCTTTTATCGAAGTATTGTTTAATTTAAGTTCATTTTCCATATTCTGAGATTTTTTTATCTCCAAAATCCATTACCCTATCGGCTTAGTAGATTACTTTGCAAATGTACCATATATTTTGAAATATCAAAACAATAAATTTACTTTTTTGCAGTAGTTATTTCCTTTAAACCAGCATGGGAGACATTAGAGAGGTGATTACTTATTAATTTAACAAATTATACATGGGTTTATCAGATTGTAACAGGACAATCCTATTTTGTGATTTACAAAAATACACATTTAATCTCTACCAAATCTATAGGATAATTATAAAAATGTTGTATTTTTACGCAAATTTTTTTTATGGATTTTCAGATTGGTCTTGTCATTGCGGGTTTGGTAGTAGGTTTTATTGTTGGGTTAACAGGTGTTGGCGGTGGTTCTTTAATGACGCCAATATTATTATACTTTAATATTCCGCCTACAACCGCTGTAGGAACCGATTTACTTTATGCCGCATTTACTAAAGCCGGCGGTATATTTGTTCACAATAAAAAAGGCAATATCAACTGGAAAATTACAGGATGGCTTACTTTAGGAAGTGTCCCTGCTGCCCTGATTACTTTATGGATTCTACACAGCATAAAAACAGACATTGAAACCATAAATCGTGTTATTAAACAGAGTTTAGGCTGGGCTTTATTGTTTACCTCAATTGCCATTATATTCAAACAAAGAATATTAAGATACTCTCAAAAACACGCCGGAGATAAATTTCACAGCGAAAGTACCACTCAAAATATGCTGACTATTGCAATTGGAGTTTTACTGGGTGCAACTGTTACTTTAACATCAATTGGCGCGGGAGCTTTAGGAACTGTAACTTTATTTTTCCTTTATCCTTTATTACCAACTCCAAAATTGGTTGGAACCGAAATTGCACATGCTGTCCCTTTAACTTTAGTGGCAGGAATTGGTCACGCTTCTATGGGAAATCTGGATTTAGCTCTATTAGGACAATTATTAATGGGATCACTTCCAGGAATTTATATGGGAAGTATGTTAAGTGGTAAAGTTCCGGATCAATTCTTAAGAAATGCAATTGCAGTTATGCTTTTTATTGCAGGATATAAATTGATATTTTAATTTTTTTTCATTAGCATCAATTCTCCTGCAAGGTTTCCAAAACCTTGTAGGTATGTCAAAGTTTATACTATTCAGTTGTAAAAATTATACCTACAAGCTTTTGGAAACCTTGCAGGAAACTAAAATGTACTTATATAACTTATATGGTTTAAACTAAAAAGCGATGTCTGCCAGGGAATTACTTTCGAGAATTTTAAGTGTATTATCTCTTACTTCGGTCATTAAACGGCGTGCTGCGCAGGTAGTTTCATCATCGCAGTCGTCACATCTTTCGTAAAAATTATGACTGGCACAAGGCAATAAGGCAATCGGACCTTCCAGAATTCGATAAACTTTTGCCATACTGATATCTTTGGGATCTTTTATCAAATAATAACCCCCGCCTTTTCCTTTTTTAGCACCCAGAAAACCGGAGTTTCTCAAAAGCAATAAAATACTTTCTAAAAATTTAATCGAAATATGCTCACTTTTAGCAATCTCAGCAATCTGCACCGGTTCATTATTCTCTCTTCTGGCCAAATAGGTTAAAGCTTTAATTCCGTATTTTGTTTTCTTTGAAAGCACGTACTGTATTTTAGATTTTAGATTGTTGACTTCAGATTTTACTCTTATTACTCCTCTAAATTTATTAGAAAACAAAAATATACTTTTTAAATGACTTATACTCTACTTAATCTATCTTATTTAAAAATGACGCTAAATCAAAATAAAAAAAACGATTTTCAATAGCCGCTTGTTACTATCAAAAATCGTTATCAATATAAGTTTAAGTGAAATCCAAAATCTGTCCCGTCCCGAAGCATCGGGATCAGGACTAAAATCTAAAATTAATCAAGCGCTTGTTTCAAATCTGCAATTACGTCTGCTACGGTTTCTAAACCAACAGAAACACGAACTAAGCCCTGCGTGATTCCCACTGCTAATTGATCTTCTTCAGACAATTTGCTGTGTGTTGTTGATGCGGGATGCGTTACAATTGTTTTTACATCACCAATGTTGGCAGAAAGAGAACATAATTTAATTTTATCCAAAAATTTTCTTCCTGCTTCAAGACCGCCTTTAATTTCGATCGCAATAATATTACCGCCTAAAAGCATTTGTTTTTTGGCAATTTCATATTTCGGATGTGATTTCAGGAACGGATATTTTACACTGTTTACATTCGGGTGACTTTCTAAAAATTCAGCCACTTTTAGCGCGTTTTCACAATGTCTGTCTACACGAACAGCCAAAGTTTCTAGACTTTTTGACAAAACCCAAGCATTAAATGGTGACATTGCCGGTCCTGTATTTCTAGAAAATAAATATATTTTACGAATCAATTCTGCATCACCAACGGCAACTCCTCCTAAAACGCGTCCTTGTCCGTCCATCAATTTAGTTGCCGAATGGACCACGATATGTGCACCATATTTAATTGGCTGCTGAATGTATGGCGTTGCAAAACAGTTATCGATAATTAAAATTAGATTGTGCTTTTTGGCAATTTGACCAAGAAGCTCCAAATCAATTACGTCTACACCTGGATTTGTTGGAGTTTCAGCATACAGAATTTTAGTATTTGGCTGAATAAAACTCTCAATTGTTTCCGGTTTATTGATATCAAAATACGAAGTTTCAATTTTCCATTTCGGAAAATAAGTCATGAACAAAGCGTGAGTTGAACCAAATACGCTTCCTGCAGAAACAATATGATCGCCGGATTCCAGTAAAGCCGCAAAAGTCGAATATATTGCTGCCATTCCCGTTGCAAAAGCATAACCCGCTTCGGCTCCTTCCATTGCGCAGACTTTATCTACAAATTCTGTTGTATTCGGATTGCTGAAACGAGAGTATATATTACGGACTTTTTCTTCTGTAAAAGAAGCTCTCATATCCTCTGCATCTTCAAATATAAAACTTGAAGACAAATACAAAGGAGTTGAATGTTCCTGAAATTGTGTTTTTTCTAAATGTGTTCTGATGGCTTGTGTTTCAAAACCCAAATCTTCTATATTCATTGTGTGTGTTTTTGTTTTTTTGTTTCAAGTTTCAGGTTTCAAGTTTTTACCTTGAGTTAAAAATTCAAAACATAGAATTATTTATGTTCATTTTAAAAATTATCGAATGGAATCATTTTCTAATTGAACAATTTTCTTATTTACAAAGCTTCGTTATTTAAAACCACTTTGTACTTAATTGTTGCCGTCGGCTCAACAGTTTTGGCTACTGAACAGTATTTCTCGAAAGAAAGTTGTGCTGCTTTTTTAGCTTTTTCCGGATTGATTTCGCCTTCTAAATAGAAAACGACATCAATTTCCTTAAAAGGTTTTGCTTCTCCAACCTGAACTCGTTCTCCTTCAACCTCAGCATTAAAAGAAGTGATTTCCTGACGCTGCTTTTTCAAAATCGAAATCATATCAATTGCGCTGCATCCTGCAACTCCCATTAAAACCAATTCCATCGGACTTGCACCTAAATCGCTTCCGCCAAATTCGGCTCTGCTGTCAACGTCAACTATATGTCCGCGTTCATTTTTTAATTTAAAATGAAAATCGTCGTTTACTCTGTTTAAGGTTACTTTCATTGTGTTTTTGTTTCTTTTGTTTTTTATTCTAATTAATAATTTTAGATCACTGCGTTTCCTCAATCTTGTCATTTCGACGAAGGAGAAATCGCAATAGTTTGTCGACATAGATTAATCCTTTACTTTGTAGAGTTTCGAGTGTGATTTCTCCTTTCAGTCGAAATGACAAACTGCGTTAAAAATCTAAAATCTGAACTCTAAAATCTAAAATTAAATTACCCTTTATCCGACAATCTTAATATATCTCCAAAGACACCTCTCGCCGTAACCGCAGATCCTGCACCGGCTCCCTGAATTACTATCGGACGATCTCCATACGATTCCGTATAAATTTCGAAGAACGAATCAGAGCCTTTTAATCCGCCCAGCGCTGTGTCTGACGGCACCGAAACTAGCTTTACTTCAAGATTTCCTTTATCATTCTGTAAATCACCGGACAATTCACCAATATATCTTAAAACGTGATTCGGCTGTTGTTCTGCTTTTATTTTATCGTAAATCGGATCAAATTCTTTTAGTTTGGTTAAGAAATCGGAAACATTTCCTTCGCGTAAATGTTCCGGAATTAAGTTCTGAATCGAGATTTCTTCAAATTCGTTCTGAAGATCTAATTCTCTTGCCAAAATCAATAATTTTCTACCCACGTCATTACCACATAAATCCTCACGCGGATCGGGTTCTGTATAGCCATTATCAATTGCTTCCTGTAAAATTTCACTGAAAGGCGCTTCTTTTGCAGAAAAATTATTGAATAAATAACTCAGCGTCCCGGAGAAAACTCCTTTTATTTTAGTGATGTTTTCGCCGGAAAGATGCAATAATTTGATGGTGTCAATTAATGGTAAACCAGCACCCACATTAGTCTCATACAAATAATTCTTCTGATTATCAGCCAACGCTTTTCTCAATTCTTTATAAAAACCATAGCTTAAAGTATTGGCTACTTTATTGGAAGAAATCAAATCGAAACTGCTTTCTACAAGCGGAATATAATTTTCTACAAATGTCGCACTTGCCGTATTATCAATCGCAATAAGGTTTTCCAAATGATGATCATTCGCATAAGCGATAATATCGTTAATCGTATAGGCTTCTCCTTTTGTTTCAATTTCGCTTTTCCAGTTATTGGTCACGCCGTATTTGTTCAAAAGCAATTTTTTAGAATTCGCGATTGCAAATACATTCAGTTTGATGTCTTTACGTTTCTCAATCGCCGCAGCCGATTCCAGAATTTGATTGATTAATGTTCCTCCAACTAAACCATGTCCGAAAATAGCGATGTTGATTTTTTTTGAAACTCCGAAAATTTCTCCGTGAATTACGTTTAAGGCTTTATTCAGTTCTTCTTTTTTAACAACCAAACTCACGTTTTTACCCGTAACCGTATTGTTGAATAAAATAGGAACTATTTTATTTTTAATTAAAGCCGTATAGGGCTTATGAAAAGTACTCAAATCCTGACCGATAATCGAAATTACCGAAACATTATCTGTTACCGTAATCTGGTTTACGTCTTTAGAATAAAAATCATTTTCAAATTCTTTTTCTAATTCTACCACTGCGGTTGTAGCTTTATCAGTTGCTACTACAAGTCCAATTCCTCTTTCTGAAGAACCTTGAGAAATGATACTTACACTAATATTATGATCTCCCATTACTTTAAAAATACGGGCATCGACTCCGGCTTTTCCAAGTAATCCACGGCCTTCCAGATTTACCAAAGAAACATTTTCTAAAACAGAAAGTGTTTTAATTCCTTCTTTTGCAGAATCTGAAGTAATTAAAGTTCCGCGGTTTTCATGATTGAAAGTATTTAAAATACGAAGCGGAATATTTTTTTCTAATAAAGGAATAATCGTTTTGGCGTGCAAAATCGTTGCACCAAAATTGGCCAGCTCATTTGCTTCGTTAAACGATAAATATTCAATCTTTTTAGCATCGGCAACCAGATCAGGATTTGCAGTATAGATTCCGTCAACGTGTGTAAAGTTTTGTAATTCTTCGGCATTCAAATAATTGGCAATTAATGAAGCGGTATAGTTACTGCCATTTCTGCCTAAAGTAGTGGTGTCGTTATTGTTGTTTGAACCAATGAAACCCGTAACTATATTTACCGTTTCGCCATTATGTGTTTTAAAATAATTGACTACATTTTTTTTAGAAAGCTGCTCTAATGGCTGTGCATCTCCAAATTTAGAATCTGTTTTTAGCAATTCCCTTGTGTCTACAAAGTTTGCCGGAATACCTTTTTCCAATAAAATTGCAGTTAATAATCGGGCTGAAAGCAATTCTCCTTTAGATAAAATCTGATCTTTGATTTTTTTACTGTAATCGCCAATTAAACTTACCCCTTCAAAAAGTTTGTCCAGTACATTGAAATCTTCCGACAGATCTACCTGCGGATAATCTGAGATTTGGTATTTCTTAAAATTCTCTAACAGTTCTTTATAACTGCCATTTTTAGCAGCAATGTTTAAAATAAATTCCAGTTCATCTGTTGCATTTCCACGGGCAGAAACGACAACCGCAATTTTTTCTCCCTGATTTACTTTATCAGAAATGATCGAAACCACTTTATTAAGTCCTTCTCCGTTTGCTAACGATTTACCTCCAAATTTTAATACTTTCATTTTATTTTTTTATTGTTTCTGCCTTAAAAATGTCGGCAAGTAAATGATCTAATTGTTTGTACTCGATTAAAAAAGCGTCATGTCCGTGAACCGAATTAATTTCGCTATAGAAAACATTGTCTTTAAACTTTCTCAATTCTTCATAAGTTTCTACATTTTCTTTTGCTGTAAAAAACAAATCAGAATTGATTCCGATAATATGAATAGAGGTTTTTGATTTGGACAATAATGTTTCAAAGTTCTCGCTGTTTCTCGTAATATCAATTGTTTTAAGCAACTGATTCATTAACTTATAAGAGGACAACTGATATCGTTTTTGCAATTTTTTGCCGTGATGTGCCAGCCAGCTTTCGATATTAAAAATCAAAAGATCCTGATTGATGGTTCGCTGAAATTTTTCTTTAAAAGATTCCGGCGAACGATAACAAAGCATAGCGTGAATTCTGGCATCTTCAATTGGCTGCGACGAATTATTCAGAATTCGCTCCTGGAGAAAACAGTTAGCAATAAGCCAGTCCGTCGATTTCCAGTCACTTGCAATCGGAATAAGATTATCTGTGATATTGGGTTGTAAAGCCAGGATTTCCCAGGCAATTCCACCGCCGACAGATCCTCCGATAATGGTAAAAAGTTTTTCAATATGTAAAGCTTTTAATCCTTCGATAAAAATCCTTGCGATATCACGGGCTGTAAAATCAAGATAATTTTCGATTGTATGAGAATCATTTCCGTTTCCCGGAATATCAAAAGCTAAAATGGTGTAAACAGCCGTATCAATGGTTTTTCCTTCTCCAATCAAGTCATTCCACCAGCCATTTTCTCCGGTAACTTGTGAGTTTCCGGTCAGGGCATGATTGACCAAAACAACAGGCGCGCTAAAAAGCTGTTGCCCTGCCAAAGTAAAATTTAACGGTATAGAATGGTAAACTGCACCACTTTCTGTGATGAAATCTTGAATTATAATAGGATTGGGTATATTTTCCAATTTCAAATCTGTTGTATTATTGATCTGTATCTGGAAATATTAGAAAGAAAAAACTAGCTTAAACTAGAAAAATTCTGATTGTTATCTTTCCACGTTGAGCGTGGTAGAATGCAGCACCTTCTTCGAATTAACGAAGGGTTGCTAAGGATTCATCGGGTCTAATCCCTCGTCCTTTCTTTATAACATTTCAATACTTTTATGAACTTAACGGTGCAAATTAACTACTAATTTCTGTAACAAACAAATTTTATCTCTAAGTGTTTGTTAAATTTCATGAACATTATGCAACAAAAACTATTGCACGCAAAAAATTACCGAACAGGAATGCCCAGTAAATTTAAGCAGGTTTTAGCCTAATTTATAATGCTTTTTGGATTTAGATAAAAAGCGTTTCATTTTCTTTTGAATACATCAAAAACAATAAAGAATTTGGCGTTATTTTTTTTGAATTTTTATCTGCTTCTGTTATTCCGAATCTTGGATGAGCCAATTCGTTTGGCGGTGGCGGATTATTTCTTTTAGTTCTTCTGTTTTTCAAATTTGAAATTTTTTCTGCTAAGTAATTTAATGTGCTCATGATATTAAGTTTAGTTAAGTTGTGTTTTATAATCTTTATTTCTCTTTTATGTTTGTGTTAAATTCTTTTAAAAAATAAAAAAACCCTTTTGGAATTTCAGATACCAAAAGGGTTTAAGTTTTTAAACTCATTTATACTTTTAGTATCAACAGACGCATACGCAAATAAGCGCGACAGCAAACATCTTGTTCATCTGTAAGGATTGATTCATCTGTGATTTATATTGTGTTTTAAAATTTTGCATTTTATGTAAAATTAAAAAGCCTCCCAATATTTTGTGGGAGGCTTTTACTATATATTGTATTCTTACAATTTTTAAGCAATAGACAACCCCGCCCCGGCAATTACCGAAATGGCATAAAACATTTTGTTGACTTTTAAGTTCATTTGATTCTCGTAGTTTTTGGGTATCACAAATATGCAAATATTTTTTTTATTATACAAATGAAATTCAAGAATTTAATTACAAAAATCGTTAAAAATGTGTTTTTTTAAGACAAATATCCACTTACAAACTTAACCCGAATAAAAAACTTACAAAACAAGCTTTTTTTCTCCTCAATTTCGTTTTACAAATCAGTTTATCAAAGAACTTTTATCTGACAAAATTCCTTTGTAACCAATTTTATACACAGAAGTTAAATCTTAAAACCTCTTTATCATACAATCCGTTCATTTTAAAGGGATTAATATATTCATTTGTATATCAATGGAACTTAAGTCAGTTATCTAAATTTATCTTATGCTTTGTACAAAAAATTACCTTTAGCGAAACCAATCGCTAAAGGCAACTTTCAAACAAAAAACAAAAAAACCTAATTCTTATTGATGTTGTACTGCGATTGCTTTACACTGGCAAAGACAGTTTCCAGATCGGCAATTAAATCTTCGATATCTTCAATTCCCACCGAAAGACGAATCAAATCTTTTGAAACTCCGGTTGACAATTGATCTTCTTCAGATAATTGCTGGTGCGTTGTACTTGCTGGATGGATAATCAATGATTTTGTATCACCAATATTGGCAAGCAGCGAAAACAATTTGGTTTCGTCAACCACTTTTTTAGCAGCATCAAATCCGCCTTTTAATCCAAAAGTGATAATTCCGCTTTGACCCTCAGGTAGATATTCCTGCGCCAAATCAAAATATTTATTCGACTTTAAACCCGGATAATTTACCCAGACTACCTCATCCTGCTTCTCTAACCATTCGGCCAAAGCCAAAGCATTTTCGCTATGTTTCTTAATTCGGATAGGAAGTGTTTCTAATCCCTGAATGATTTGAAAGGCATTAAACGGACTCAGGGCTGAACCAAAATCACGTAAACCTTCTATTCTCGCTTTTGCAATAAAAGCAGCATTTCCCAGAGCTTCGTGATACACCAGACCATGATATCCAGCAGAAGGCTCTGTGAATTCCGGGAATTTTCCGTTGGACCAGTCAAAGTTTCCGGCATCAATAATAACGCCTCCCAATGAAGTTCCGTTTCCTGAAATATATTTTGTCAAAGAATGAATCACAATATCGGCACCGTATTGAATTGGATTTAATAAATAAGGCGTCGCAACTGTATTGTCTACTATAAAAGGGACTTTAAAATTTTTGGCTTCCGCCGAAATTCCTTTCAGATCTAATACATCCAATTTTGGATTACCTAGAGATTCCACAAAAAAAGCTCTGGTATTTTCTTTCGCAGCATGAGTAAAATTTTCAGGTTTTGAAGGATCAACAAATGTGGTAGTAATTCCTAATCTCGGCAAAGTCACTTTTAACAGATTATAAGTTCCTCCGTATAAACTGTTTGAAGCCACGATATGATCTCCGGCTTTTAGAAGTGTCAGCAATGTCGTAGAAATTGCCGACGCTCCCGATGCGGTAACCACCGCTCCGATTCCGCCTTCGAGCGCTGCCAGTCTTTGTTCTAAAACATCGTTTGTCGGGTTATTTAATCTCGTATAAATAAATCCCGCTTCGGCAAGACCAAATAAGTTCGCTGCATGATCGGCATTATTAAATACATACGATGATGTCTGATAAATTGGTACTGCTCTCGTTCCTGCGTTTTTAGTAACATCGTGTCCTGCGTGGAGTGCGTTTGTTGCAAATTTTTGTGTGCTCATAATTTCTTAGTTTTTTGGTATATTAATACTATTTATATTGTTATTGATTTAAATGTATAGGTCTTCTTCTTCAAGATTATATAATTGAAGCAATAAAGAATTTTGCGCTTCAAAATACTGATCCTGATTGAATTCTATTATAGTCTGCTCTACGGCATCATTATTATTATCGTGTTGAGATTCTGTTCTCAATAAGTATTGAAATGCAATTGTATTTATATCTGGAGTGTTCATGATTTTAATTTTAAGTATGAAATAAAAAAGCCCTTTCGGATGGCTTACCAAAAGGGCTTATAGTAGAAACTATAACAAAGATTCGATCTTTTACTTTTGGCAACAGCAGCGCGAAATGCACATTGGCATCTTACAACACATCATCATTTTATTTACTGTTGAGTTTTTCATTTTTGCTTTCTTTTTATTTCACCATTTAATTAATGTAAAAAAATTTGAGTTTTAATACTCTAATTAATCAACTTATGTAACTTATATTATTAATAGGTTTTCTATAAAAAAACCTCTGCTGTTGGGCAGAGGTTTTATTGTTATTTTGTAGATTTAGTTACTAAACAATAGCGCGCTCTGCGGATAAATCCGGCATCATGCAGCACATATTTTTAATAACTAAATTCATTTCTTTTCGTTTATTTGACAAAGTTGAGAACTTTTTTTCAAACAGCCAAACAAAAACTAAATTATTTTCTATTACCCTATCAAATTAGTATACTTGTGTTAAATTTATACGGAATAAAATAAAAAAATGTGAACTTTAATTTGCAAATCAAAATGGTTTCATACCTTTGCACCCGAATACAGAGGAAAAATTTGAACTGATTGCAACCTCTTCATAATGAAATGGTTCATTATGATTGCCGGAAGATAAATTTCGGCATTAAAAAATGCTAAAGCAGAAACTCTCCTTTAGCCTTTTTTAGCAATTATTTTTTCTCACTAAATTTTAATTTATACAAATTTAATACATTATTATGGCTTATTTATTTACGTCAGAATCTGTTAGTGAAGGGCATCCAGACAAAGTTGCAGATCAAATTTCGGATGCATTAATTGATAACTTCTTGGCATTTGATGCTGACTCAAAAGTGGCTTGTGAAACGCTGGTTACGACTGGTCAGGTAATTTTAGCAGGTGAGGTAAAATCAAATACATATCTTGATGTGCAAAATATTGCACGTGAAGTAATCCGTAAAATTGGTTATACAAAAAGTGAATATATGTTTGAGGCGAATTCTTGTGGAATTCTCTCTGCAATTCACGAACAGTCTGCAGACATTAATCAGGGTGTTGACAGAGCTAAGCCAGAAGAGCAAGGTGCCGGAGATCAGGGAATGATGTTTGGTTACGCTACAAACGAAACTGAAAACTACATGCCATTGGCATTAGATTTATCTCATAAATTATTACAGGAGCTAGCAATTTTAAGACGCGAAAATAAAGAAATCACTTATTTACGTCCGGATGCAAAATCTCAGGTAACTTTAGAATACAGCGACGATAACAAACCAACCCGTATCGATGCGATCGTTATTTCTACACAACACGATGATTTTGACGAAGAAACAGCAATGTTGGCTAAAATCAAAAAAGATATTGTTGAAATTTTGATTCCAAGAATTATCGCTAAAAACCCGGCTCACGCTCATTTATTTAACGATAAAATCAACTACCATATTAACCCAACAGGAAAATTCGTTATTGGAGGTCCTCACGGAGATACTGGTTTAACAGGAAGAAAAATTATTGTAGATACGTACGGCGGAAAAGGTGCTCACGGTGGTGGTGCATTCTCTGGAAAAGATCCAAGTAAAGTAGACAGAAGTGCTGCTTATGCTACACGTCATATTGCTAAAAACTTAGTTGCTGCAGGCGTTGCTGATGAAATCTTAGTTCAGGTTTCTTACGCAATTGGAGTTGCGGAACCAATGGGAATTTTCATTGAAACTTACGGAACTTCTAAAGTAAACCTGACAAACGGTGAAATCGCTAAAAAAGTAGAAGCTATCTTTGATATGCGTCCTTACTTTATTGAGCAAAGATTAAAATTAAGAAATCCAATCTACAGCGAAACTGCTGCCTACGGACACATGGGACGTAAACCAGAAACTGTTACTAAAACTTTCTCTGCTCCGGGCGGAAACGAAAAAACAGTTACTGTTGAATTGTTTACATGGGAGAAACTTGATTTTGTAGATCAGGTAAAAGCTGCATTTGGACTATAATTTGATTATTAGACTAACTTAGATTGTTTGACAATTTAGTTTGCTATACATAAAGAAGCCGATTTCTATAATTAGAAATCGGCTTTTATATTTTACAATCTGAATTTATTAGTAAGTTCCGTTTTGCATTTTAGACAGAACTTCTTTAATTTCTTCTGCAGTCTCCTGATCAACCGCCGTATCCAAATATTTTACCGCCAACGTCTGAGTTTCGATTGCTTTTTGTTTTTGTCCGTCTTTATAATATAACTGCGCCAAAGTATCTAAATAGTACGGATTATTTTTAGTGACAACTAAACTATATTCAGACCATTTTATCGCATCTTTTAAATAGTTAGAGTTTTGAGGTTTTTCTACGACAATCCACGCTGCCGAATTGGCAAGATTAGAATGGTATTCTTTAAACACATTCCAACCATCATAAGAATAAGCAGAACCTGAATCTAATCCTCCAAAAATTGCATCCAATTTCTCAATCGGACTTCCTCCTGCCAGTGTTGTATCAAAATAAGTATTGAATTCTTTTAGAAAAGTTGCATTTGAACCATCCTTATCTTCCATCTGACCCAGATAATCAAAATAGTTTCGGTAGGCATCAAAATTTCCTTTTCCGGATGCAATGATTTTTTTATACACCGAATTGACTTTATCTTTATTCATTTCACCCGTAACTCCATTCTGAGAAACATATATATTTTGCTGTAATGCAGTAGAAACCTCAGAAATAGGATTTCCCAGAGTATGAAGTTCTAATTCATTACTGTTAAATGCTGTACGATTGTTTTCAATCTCTTCTGAATGTTTTAATATATAATCTATTGCCAGAAAATCGGTATCGTTTAAAACCCTTTCTTCATTAAAAAGCTGTTTTGTAAATCCTTGATTCTTAATTTCCTTTAAAATTGTTTCAACCAAATACATATTCGGTTTTGCATCTTTTTGATGCGTTTCTATAAGTTTCTTCCAGGATTGGGCGACGTCTTTTTTATCCACAGAAACCTTTGTTAAAACAAAATCAGCTGAGTTGACTTCACCTTCGTTACTTTCAGCACTCCAGTCATAATAACTTTCCAGAACAGCGGCTTTATTAAAAGATTTAATTAAATCCTGGTCAGAAGGTTTTTTATTCTTAACCATTTTATTAAGCGAAATTAAAGCATCTGTACGCTGAATCTTTAGATACAAATCTCCATAATAACCAAAATTATATTTCTGAGCCGAAAGATCTGATTTTGCCACAGCCAGCTTATCACCCGCCCCATTTAAAATAATCACACTTGGTTCGTTGGTGATCTTATTATTCTTCAACCATGTTTTGTCATTAGTTCCGGCCAGATAAAAATTATAAACATCAAAAGCCGCATTGTACTTGTCGTACATATTGTAGCCAATTTGAGTTTCCTGATCTTTTACAAAAAGGTCAAAATCGGCTTTTGCTGAAGATTTTTTAGTGTCAGCATAAACGACCAGAAATTTTTTGTTTGCGTCTTTAATAGATGACAAAGCACTTTTTAAATTATTCTCTACTTTTAATTTAAAATCATACTTACTGTAAGTTGGAGAATCTGCTTCAACTACCACAGTAGTACTATCTGCAGCAAGCCCAGTTCCAAAATTCTCGTTAAGCAAAGCGCTTTCTTTTCCAGGATATGTCCAGTTTTCTACAACCTGGCTTTCCAAAGGAAGGACTTTTGAGATTTTCTTAACAGGCTGCGGATCTTTTTGATTAACAAAAACGAGCGGATTTACTCCGGATTTTTCTGAAATCTTTAGTTCATTGGTTTGTTTATCAAAGAAACCGCTAATTTGCAAATCGGCCAACGCGGCCAGTTCATAAGTTACAGAAATTTCAGAAACGTCTTTTGGTAATGCATACTTAGTAACGTTGCTTTTTCCTCCATACTCTTCATAAACTAAATATAAAAAGTCTGCTTTTTCGATTTCGAAATCCAGATCGGTTTTCTTCCATTCCGGATCTACTTTGGTTTTAATATCAGAAAGTCTTTGATACTGAACTTCTCCCTTTCCTTTTTGTGTACCTATATAAAATGAATAATAGGAAGGATCTGAGAACTTTACTTTTATGTTTTTAGCTTTTTTATCTACTTTGAAAGAAAGATCAAAACTGGTTCCTGCAGAGGTGTTTTTGCTAAATAATAATGAATCTCCTTTTACCTCGTAATCACCTGAATAAAATACCAATTCATATTTATTATCGTCTAATAAATTTAATTTAATTTTTTGACCTTTATTAGTGGATAGATACGTTCCTTTTTCAATGCTTTTTGTTTGAGAAAAAGAAAGAACAGTTCCACAAAGAAATATTGAAACACTCCAAATAAAATTGCGCATGATTTAAGTTTTGCTTGTTAATACAAGCATAAAGATATTTCATTCTCAATTAATAAACATTAAAAAATCATTCTTTTACAGCTAAATTATTACAAATTGTATTTCATAGAGAATATAATATATCTGGGCTGAACTGTATATTGGGAAACTCTTGTAGAAAATTGCGTAAAGTTATCATCATTAAGATAAGTCGTATTCAGTAAATTGGTTGCAGAAATTTTGTATTCCCATTTGCTGTTTTTTTTCTGATAAATCAAACTGGCACTCAGAAAATCATATTCATTATCCACCGTTTTGTCGCCATTATAATAATGATAAAATTCATATTCTGAAACAAAAGAAAAACTGTCCAGAAAATAATAATCCAGTCTTGCAAATGGTTTATCTGTGTAAAATGTTGAGCCGCTGTATTTATTAACCAAAAGATTATATCCCAATTCGATATTAGGAAGATTTTTATAATTTGTCGAAGCTTTAGCGGTGTAACTCTGAACAAAACTTTCTGTCGTTCTCAATTCATTATCTTGAATATTATTGAATTTTGACCAGTTGAAAGTGGCGTTTACAGAAGCTTTATAATTCTTTAAAAACGAACGTCCATAATTCCCCACTCCGGTAAATGTTTCGTCTGCTAAATTAGAATTATACGGTACCGAAGATTGATTAATTCCGTCAAAATTTGCCTGTGTTTTAATCGCATCTACTTTTCTTGTATACGTTGCGTTCGCAAAAATGTTCTCAAAATTGAACATATTGTATTTGAAATAACGAAGTGTATGCACTTGTGAAGTGGCGTTTTCTAAGAATCGATTTCCGCGGAATAAGCTGCTGTAATCAGACAAAACATAACCTGCTGCTAATTGGTTGATATCTGTAAAATCATTGGTTAAAGAAAAATTGTAAGTCAGCGTTTCGGCTTTTTTGATTTGATACAAAGCAAAAAAATCAGGCAGGACTTTTACAAAATTCTGCGAATAATCTGTTCCGAGCTGATGATTTGTCATTTGATACGAATGCAGACTAATTCCCGGTGTTAAAGTAAATTTTCCCGTTAAGATTTTATAATGAAAACCCAGAAAGGCATCATTAAATCTGTAATCAACATCATTATTATTTTCCGCATTATTGAGGTCATTTCTTGTTCCGTTATCTAACATTTGAAAAATGTGCGAATTAAAATTCTGATACGAATACGTATTTCCTAAAGTTATATTGAAATTACTTTTTGGCGTTACCATATAATAGTAATCCAGTTTTGTATCCAGCTTATTAGTTTTCACAAAACGGTTCTGATTATAATCATTTCGATTTTGATCAGGATTATATCCTGACAATTGATCTGCTCCGAAAGGCTGTGTAAGCAGATTAGCATTATAAAACGGATTTTCGTCCTGATACAGATGCTGCATTTCAAAAGCAAAAATATTCTTTTCGCTTTGTGTATAATATAAACTCAAATTCTGATTTATAGAAGTAGGATCTTGTTTTTTTGTCGTAAAAATAGATTCCGTAGTAGATTGGTTTAGGACAATCTGATCTCTAAACAAATCGGAGTATTCTTCCTGTTTGGTGAGTTTAGTTAAGATATCATAATCAAACTGAAATTTATCGTTGGGTTTATAAGCAGAACTTACTTTAAAAAGCCCCAGATTATTCTTCTGATTGGTATTTTCGTCTCTTTTATCCCTATTTCCTGAATCTAAGATCGTAGTCTGAGATTTGGTTTCCAATTCTGTTTTTGAAGTCGAAAGAATTCCAAAACCGCTCAAAGTCCAGGTTTTTGTAGGCGAGTAAGCAAAATTTGTGGCGCCAAATTTTGTTTCAATTTCTTTTGCGCGGTTATTTCGTAGAAGTGAAATTCCCAAATCATTGGAAGAAATATTAAAATTGCTTCCTCCCTTTTTCATCATATTTTTAAATCCGCCCGTGAACTTAAAATAATCCTGCGCTGTCAACGGCAATTCTCCAATATTATTGAAATTTGTAATTACATTTAAACTGTATTTTGGGCTGTAGTAAAATAATTTGGGATTAATGATATAGCGGCTGTCCAATTCACCCACGCCAATTCCTGCCGTCACATCTCCAAACCAAAAATTCTTTTTTCCTTCTTTTAGTTTAATGTTCATCGCTACATTATCCTGATCATTTCCTAGACCTTTTAATGCGCTTACTTCATTATAATTCCTTAAAACCTGAACTTTATCAATTGCATCTGCTGGAATATTTTTGACGCCCAATTTGGTATCGCCGTCAAAAAAATCTTTTCCTTCAACCATTAATTTAGAGACTTTTTTACCTTCTACTTCAATTTCTCCGTCGGCATTAACCTCAACACCCGGAAGTTTTTTCAATACATCTTCTAATTTTCTTTCTGTACCCGTCTTAAATGAATCAGCATTGTAAACTATCGTATCCCCTTGGATCGAAACCGGCATTTCGCGAACAATTTCGACACCTTCCAGTTCTATTCCCGTACCATCAAGAACAATATTCTGGCTCATGTTCTCAGATTTTGTAGTGACCGCAATTTCTTTAGATTTCATTCCGAGAAAACTCACTTTTACGGTATAAGCAGTGTTTGGCTTTAAAGTCAGTTGAAACTTTCCTTTATCATTTGTAATTCCATAAGAATCCATTGCTTTAGTCACATTATTGATAGCCATGATATTGGCCATCTCCAGCGGGTTTTTCTGTTCGTCCTGAATAAAACCATCAAAACGAATACTCTGTGCAAAAGAAATAGAGGTAATTAATAAAGTGACGAAAAAATATACTTTGTTCATTAAAAAATGATTAGGATAAATACTAATTACAGAAAATTTTATCTTCCCATGATTGGAGGACCGCCTGCACGACCGCGGTTCATCTCTCTAAATTCTTCCATTTTTTTAATTACCGTTTCATCGTATTCTTTCTGAGAGGTTACTTTTCCTTTTTTAGAAGGTTTTATTTCTACTTTTTCTTTTGCATTCAGCACAATTTTAGAACATAGAATTGTAGTTGTTCCATCATTTATTTCTAAAATTAAACCAGGCAGTCCCCAGTAATTCTCTGGTCCCTGATTTACGGGAATTTCCGGCGCATACCATGCTGTTACAACTATTTCTTTTGGCATTTCGAAGTTATCGGCAAAATTGGTTTTAGTATCGCCGGAAGTTTTCCTGGCTTCATCCTTTTTGTCTTCTTCTTTTTTAGGTCTCAGGTTTCTAAAATCGGTTTTACTCGCTTCTTTTACGGCTGTTGCTTTGAAGCAATTATAACCACCGATTAGCTTGGTTTCCTGTTCTAATTTCCAGTTTAATTTAGGAAGCGAATCAACAACCAGAAATTCTTTTCCCATAAATTCTTTGTCAACGGTATATGTTTTTGCCTTGACATCTTTGTAAAAAGTACCGCCACCGCCTGTAAGCGAACCAAACATAATACGAAAACCGCCTTGCTGACCCGGAGCCTCCAGTTTTTCTTCTTCTTTATAAATAGAAGCCGACTTTTCAAAGTTTAATATATATGTTTTTTCGAGCATTTTTTTCATTCTCTCTTCCATACTTTTTTGCATTTCTGGCGTAATATCACGGTTTCCACGCATTCCCTCAAGTTTTGGCGCCTGTGTTTTCGACTCGTAAACGGCCATTCCCTGAAAATCTTTCTGTGCCTGAATTTGTGCAGAAACAAGCATTAATATCATATAAAAAAATATTTTCTTCATTTCATTTTCTTTAAAGTGAGTAAATCCGATAAAACTTACACTCAAATGTATTACTAATTTTAAATAACTAAAAATTAAATAGATTAATTGCCGATGAGCATAGATAAAACCAGCTATTCATTAGACGATTAGAATTAAAAAAGGTTTAAGAAACAAAAGTCAGTTTCTAATGTTAGTTTTTTGTATTTTGGTACTTTTAAATCAATTTTTCAAATGCGTAAAATCGTGCAAAAATTTTCTTTTTTAGTTGTTCTTTTCAGCACATTTTATGCGGTTTCTGCTCAGAATTCAGTTATAAGTGCAACCTTAATTTCGCACTTTAAAAATACTTCTGAAACTTTTTTAGGATATGATTCTTTTGGATATTCTTATCAGATAAATAATAATGTCTTTAGCAAAATAAGAGAAAAGGAACTATTGGAATATAAAAATGTTTCTCTGGGAAATATCTCAAAAGCAGATTTGCAAAATCCTCTCAAAATTGTTTTGTTTTACGAAGATTTTAATAGTGTCGTTTTATTGGATAATCAACTCAATAAAATGACCGAAATCAACTTTTCTCAAAATGCAATTCCAATTGTAGTAAGCGGAATTGGTATGTCGACACAAAACCAGTTATGGATTTACAATACTCTAAACCAACAAATTGGTCTTTTTGATTATTTAAAAAACGAATACAAAACGGTTTCAATTCCGTTAACAGAACCTATTAAGTATTATCAGACCGATTTTAATATGTTTTACTGGATTGATAAAAAAAACAACTGGTACTGCTGTGATATTTTTGGTAAAATTAGTTTGCTTGGTAAAGTTGCCGATTTTGATAAAATTCAGTTTATCGATAGTACGAAATATATTTTCAGTAAAGCTAATATGTTGTTTCTGAAAGAGATTAATAAGTCAGGCACAGTGACGGTTTCTGAAATTAAAGTTTTAGAAAAAACCTTTGACAATTTTGATTACAAAGACCAAATTTTATCTATTTTTACAGCTACAGATATTTCAAATTATAAAATCGTAACACCGTAATGCACATAGCAATAGCAGGAAATATAGGCGCAGGTAAAACTACTCTGACCAAATTATTGGCGAAACATTTTAAATGGGAACCGCATTATGAGGATGTAGTCGACAATCCTTATCTGGATGATTTTTACCATCAAATGGAGCGCTGGTCTTTTAATCTTCAGATTTATTTCCTTAACAGCCGTTTCCGTCAGGTGCAGCAAATCCGCGAAAGCGGAAAAAAGATAATTCAGGACAGAACCATTTACGAAGACGCCTACATCTTCGCTCCCAATTTATATTCAATGGGATTAATGACAAGCCGTGATTTTGACAATTATACTTCTTTGTTCGAATTAATGGAACTTTTGGTTAAACCGCCAGATTTACTGATTTATTTAAGAAGCTCTATCCCAAATCTTGTTGGACAAATTCACAAACGCGGACGTGAGTACGAAAACTCTATTTCGATCGATTACTTAAGCCGCTTAAATGAACGATACGAAGCCTGGATTCAAACTTATACCAAAGGTAAATTACTAATTATCGATGTTGATAATATCAATTTTGTAGACAATCCTGAAGATCTGGGCAACATCATTAATAGAATTGATGCCGAACTGAATGGCTTGTTTTAATAAGTAGTAACTCAAAAATTTATATGATAAAAAAAAGTGCCTCTAAAGATTTAGAGGCACTTTTTTTATGAGTATTGAGGTATTTTTCTTACTTTTGTCCCAGAATAACATTTCCCGTTTTGGGAAAAATTAATTACCTTTGTAGTGAGAATTATAGCTAAAAGAACTTTACAAAATTTTTGGGATCGTTTCCCAACTGCTAAGCAGCAGTTATTATCTTGGTATCAAATCTTCAACAAAAATAGTTTTTTGAATTCCAGTGAAATTAAATCAATATTTGGTTCTGCTGATTTTGTTGGAAATAATAAGGTGATATTTAATATTTGTGGAAATCATTTTCGCTTAATAGTCAAAATAAATTATGAAACTCAAATCGTGTATGTTTTGTTTATTGGAACACACAGCGAATACAATGATTTAACAGACATTAAAAATTTATAGTATGGAAATAAAACCTATAAGAACAGAAAATGATTATGATTTAGCACTAGAAAGAGTAAATACTTTATTCAATGCTAAGCAAAATACAGATGAAGCAGATGAATTAGACATTCTTGTTACTTTAATAGAAAAGTACGAAAAAATTCACTATCCAATACCGGAGCCCGATCCCATAGAAGCAATTAAATTTGTTATGGAACAAAAAGGTCTCACCGATGCTGATTTAGGAATTTTATTAAACAGTCGTTCCAGAGTATCAGAAATTTTTAAGAGAAAAAGAGCTTTGACAATAAAACAGATTAGAGTTCTGACAAAAGAGCTGCAAATTCCTGCATCAATTTTAATTAAAGAGTATGCTTTGCTACCATAAAAAATGCCTCTAAAATCTTAGAGGCTTTTTTTATGATTCTATAAGCTTTGTGAAAGTTTAAAACTTTGACAACGCTGTTACTTCGCCATTTCTACTTTTGCCAAAACTTCTTCTTCTGATCCTTCGTAAACTTCGGTTGTTGTTTTGCCATTTTCAGTTTTTGTAACTGTGCCGGTAGTTTTTCCGTTTATATTTTTAACTTCAACCTTTACTGATTTTCTATCATATTTAGAAGTATCGAAACAATCTGTTTTTTGATATTTTCCAGTATTGTCAAAATGTGCTAGACATTGAGCAGTTTCTTCCGGAGAACAACCTTTTTCTTTGCACATCGCTATGCATTCTTCTTTTGTCATTCCAGATATATCGCCACATTTAGAAAGCCCTGAGTGCATTTCTGTTTTATTGCAACAAGAAGCTGCTGCTGCAATATCCGACGGCGCATGTCCATCACCTAAAATTGGAGCAATTACTAATCCTATCAAACAGGTTAATTTAATTAAAATATTCATTGACGGACCTGACGTATCTTTAAAAGGATCCCCAACTGTATCACCGGTTACCGCTGCTTTATGGGCATCTGAACCTTTGTAGGTCATTTCTCCGTTAATCATAACTCCAGCCTCAAAAGATTTTTTAGCATTGTCCCAGGCACCTCCGGCATTGTTTTGAAAAACCGCCCAAAGTACACCAGAAACTGTAACGCCTGCCATATATCCTCCAAGCATTTCTGCTATCAGCTGATTATTATCAGAATAAACTAATTTTCCTAAAAGTACAATTGCAATTGGAAAACCAATCGTCAAAATACCCGGAAGCATCATTTCGCGCAAAGCGGCTTTTGTAGAAATTTCTACGCATTTTCCATATTCCGGTTTTCCGGTTCCTTCCATAATTCCGGGAATTTCCTTAAACTGTCGGCGTACTTCATATACCATATCCATTGCTGCTTTTCCAACAGAATTCATTGCTAAAGCAGAGAAAACTACCGGAATCATGCCTCCCACAAATAACATCGCTAAAACTGGTGCTTTAAAAATATTAATTCCGTCAATTCCTGTAAAAGTTACATAGGCAGCAAACAAAGCTAATGAAGTTAAAGCTGCAGAGGCAATTGCAAACCCTTTTCCTGTAGCTGCTGTTGTATTTCCTACTGAGTCTAAAATATCTGTTCTGGTACGCACTTCTTTTGGTAATTCGCTCATTTCTGCAATTCCTCCCGCATTATCAGATATTGGTCCGAAAGCATCAATTGCCAATTGCATGGCTGTTGTAGCCATCATAGCTGAAGCTGCCAGCGCAACCCCATAAAATCCCGCTAAAGCGTAAGAAATCCAGATCGCCCCGGCAAATAAAAGTACAGTTGGAAAAGTAGAAATCATTCCGGTTGCCAAACCTGCAATTACATTTGTTCCTGCTCCGGTTGATGATTTTTGAACTATTGCTAAAACCGGTTTTGTTCCTAATCCGGTATAATATTCTGTTACAGAAGAAATAGCTCCTCCAACAATTAATCCCACTAAAGTGGCGTAGAAAACACGCATTGACGAAATAGCTTTAGAACCTTCTCCAAAAAAGCTCATTTGCATGGTTTCCGACAACATGTATTGCACTAAGAAAAAACAAGCCACAGCTGTTAAAACAATCGAAACCCAGTTTCCTATATTTAATGCTTTTTGAACCTGCGCTTCTCTGGCATTATCATCTGTAATTTTTACAAGTAAGGTTCCTATAATAGAAAATAAAATTCCGAAACCAGCGATTGCCATTGGGAGTAAAATTGGGCCAATTCCGCCGAAAGCATCGTTTATGCTTCCACCCATATCTTTAATCACATAATTTCCTAAAACCATTGCAGCCAGAACAGTGGCCACATAAGATCCGAATAAATCGGCTCCCATACCAGCAACGTCACCCACATTATCTCCAACGTTATCTGCAATTGTTGCAGGATTACGAGGATCATCTTCCGGGATTCCTGCTTCAACTTTACCCACTAAATCAGCACCAACATCTGCGGCTTTTGTGTAAATTCCGCCACCAACTCTCGCAAACAAAGCGATTGATTCTGCTCCTAAAGAAAATCCTGCCAGAGTTTCCAAAACTACCGTCATTGTTTCGGTATCTTTCCAGACTCCGTCAGAAAAGAGATTAAAGAAAATTATAAAAAACGTTGTAAGACCTAAAACTGCTAAACCTGCTACGCCCAAACCCATAACAGTTCCTCCGCCAAAAGAGACTTTTAAGGCCTGAGGAAGACTTGTACGTGCAGCCTGAGTTGTTCTAACGTTTGTTTTAGTTGCTATTTTCATTCCAATATTCCCGGCATAAGCCGAAAACAATGCCCCAAAAATAAATGCAATTACGATTAATAAATGTGTTTTAACTCCTGGAATAAAAGTAATTCCTGCCAAAGCAAGGCTGGCAATAATTACAAAAATAGTGAGTAATTTATATTCTGCTTTTAGAAATGCGAGTGCACCTTCGTAGATGTAATCTGAAATCTCTTTCATCTTACCATCGCCGGCATCCTGCTTTAAAACCCAAGTCCTTTTTATTCCCATGAAAAGTAATCCTAAAACTGCCATTACAATTGGCAGATAAATCATAAATGCATTCATAATATTTTAATGGTTTTGGTTAATAGTCAACAATCTAACTAAACGAATTTAAACAAAAAAGCAATACTCCTGACGGCAGTATTGCTTTTTTTATATTAGAATAGGGTAAAAATTATTTAATACTAAATAATCCTTCTGGTTTATTTTCAATATCGTTAAAACGTTTCGTACACTCTGCAATAATAGCAAAAGCTTCGTTTACGTCTCCCCAGCCTTCAACATCAACTTTTTTGTTTTCAAGATCTTTGTAAACCTGAAAGAAGTGCTCGATTTCTTTTACTAAGTGCGGGTTCATGTCTGATAAATCTGTTAACGAATTCCAGATTGGATCTGAAACCGGTACACAGATAATTTTCTCGTCTGGTCCTTTATCATCTGCCATGTGGAAAACTCCGATTGGCTTAACTTCCATAACACATCCTGGAAAAGTTGGTTCGTTTACCAAAACCAATACATCAAGAGGATCTCCGTCTAATGCTAAAGTTTCCGGAATAAACCCGTAATCTGCCGGGTACATCATTGAAGAGAATAACATTCTGTCAAAACGCATTCTTTTAATTTCAAAATCGTATTCGTATTTATTTCTGCTTCCTCTTGGTATTTCGATTAATACATCGAAAGTCGTTAATTTGTCTGCGGTCATTTTCGTTTTTTATTGTTTCTATAATTTCGGTTGCAAAAATAGCTAAAGAATCTAGTTTTACAATAAAAAACGATGTAATATCTGCATTAAGTTTTTAAAAATTAGACATTAAAAAGTTATTTTTCTATTTCGCTTGGTCAAATAGTGGTGCCACAATAAATAAGTTGCATAAGATCGGTACGGACTCCATTCTGCAGCAAACTTTTCCATCTCCAATTTATCATGAATATCAAACAGCTCCTTTATCGTATTTACTATTGCAATATCGCCTAACGGAATCAAATCAGGCTCCTGAAGACAAAACATTAAATAGATATCAATTGTCCAGTTTCCAATTCCTTTTAATTTAATTAATTCTTCCCGAACCTGAATTGAAGATTTCGAAGCTAAACTTTCAATATCTAATTCTTTATTTAAAACCGCTTCCGCTAAAATCTTGATGTATTTTGTTTTCTGACGACTGACGCCAAGACTTCTATATTCTTCATCAGACAAAAGCAGCATATTCTCCGGATTACAAATCGTGTAATTTTTGATTTTTAAAAATGTGGCTTTCGCCGAATCTATAGAAACCTGCTGTTCGAGAATCAACAATACCAATGTTTCAAAACCTGGTGGACGTTTCGGAATTGGTGGCAATCCGTATTTTTCTATGATTTCCAGAAAGATTGGATTTTTGGATGAAAGAAAATCGATGGCTTCCTGCATGATTTGAATTTTTAAGTCTAATTTCAAAATTAAATAAAAGAATATTCAAATAAATTATTTTAGATAATCTTGTCATTTCGACGAAGGAGAAATCACACTAGAGATTCCTCAGCTTGCCAATCTTTGTCGAGCTACTAGTGTGATTTCTCCTTCGCCGAAATGACAAAAATTGAAATAAAAAAAGCCGCAGAATTAAAAACTCTGCGACTTTGCAACTTTGTTCCTTTGCAACTTAGAAGTAAAATCCGAAAGATCCTTTTATTGCAAATTTATGCGCATCAGGCATATCTAAATAATTTCCTCTCCATGAGAAATCAAGTCTGAATACTTTAAATATATTTCCAATTCCGGCGTTGTATTCCCAATATACTTTTTCTGGAGCATTGTATGGTAATCCAGAAGCATTTATGGCACGATTGGCATCAGAAATGGTTCCGTGAACTGCTCGAACACCGATAAATTCTCTCCAGTTTAATTTTCTCATGAATGGAACTCTGGCAAATAATCTTCCGCCAAAATCATGGTTCCACTGCAAAGTTGTATATTGATCTGTAACAAATTCGTAAAAATTTAAATTACTGAATGTATTCTCAATCGTAAAATAAGTCTGATTCCCCGGAATTACACTCATTAATCCTAACGGAATTGTTCCAAATGTTTTTCCTGTTTCCACGATTACATTTGATCTTCCTAATGGACCAATTATAATTGGCTGCTTATAAAAAATTTGTATTTTTTCGTAAGCAAAATCACTGTCCATAACTCCTTTTAAACCGTAACTAAAGTTTACAAAGAAATGACTAAACGGACTGTCAACTAAATCTCTTTCAACTCCGTAACCAATAGTTTTTCGATTTGGCATATATTCAAACTGGATATTTGCCTCTGTTTGTTTGACATCACTTTTTATAACTCCCATCGGATCTGCGGCAGTAGGCAAAGTCGTGTAGTAATCTAAACTAAAGGTCTTAGAAGCAGATTCTAAGGTTCGGTATGAAAATCCCGCAGAAACAATAAAGTTCTTTTTTGCTTCCATTTCTACAGAAACATTACTCAAATTTATGTTTGTTAGTTTTCCGTTACTTCCCGTTGTAAACAAAGCTGATGAAGCAAAACTTCTTCCTAAAACATCATTTGTCGTGGTTAAGCTGGCACCAATTTGTTCGATATCCCGCCTGTTTCCTCCAGAAATGATGACACGGTTTTTCTTGTCAACCATCCATTTTCCTGAAACTCCATATTTAAATTTGTTGTCGTCAAATCCGTAGGCTGTGTATGCCTGGATACGCCATGGATCGTTTGGTCCGAAGTACGTTCTCCCTCCTACACGCAATCTTAAGCCTTCGACTTCATTATATCCAAAGGTTGAAAATATCGGCCCATAATCAAAGTTTTTAAATTCAACATAACCACTACCCAAAATCGAGACGAGACTGTACAATTGCTTAAATCGCTTGACGGTCTGCAGCGTGTCAAGCATTTTATAGATACCGGCTTCGTCCTTATTCAGTTTTTCAAAACGATTTTCTTCCCAAAATTCAGGGGGTCGTTCGTAGACTGCATTATCAATATAATTGACTTCTTCCTTATAAAACTTTTCCGGCTTCTGAATGTTGAATTTATGTCCGCGATACAAAGTCGTTCGTTTTCCGTAAACACCTTTTGATTTTTCTTTTTTATTCAAAGCAAAATCAGACATCATATAATCGCGTGTCAGTAAAAAAACAGAATCGTTTTCTACTTCAAATTCCTGCTCTATATAAATGTCTTTTACCCAGTTGATATTGGCGCTTTTGGTAACGCCCATATTAATTTTTTTAATCGCAAAAGTGGTATCGTTTACCCAGAAATCTCCTTTAAAAGTTAACTCATTTTTACGTCTCGGATAAAAAACAATATTAAAACACCATTTTTTATCGATATAAGCACTGTCCTTTAGAACATAGTTATAAACATCTATTCCGGTTTTTGAAAGCGGACTTGTAAAACTTTTATCAAAAAATTTAAGGTGATTGTCGTAAATATTATAATCGGAATAAAGATCTTTTACAAAAGATAAAATCTGCTGATTTCCATTGAAACCGGACATTTTATTTCCTTTTATATTTTCTTTTACTTTTTTTAATTTATTGTCACCGTAAACATCGTAAACCGATTCATTAATGAAAATTGGCAAATACGTTTTTCCGGTAACATCAGAAGTATCTACATGATTAAAGACAAACTCCATTCCTTTAAAAAGCTTATTTTTCATGAACGCACTATCAATTGTGTTCATGTCAAACTCTACTTTTTCATATTTCTGCATTTGATACTGATCAAACTGATAAAGTCCGTTTTTTCGTTTCCTTTCCCAGATTTTCCTCAAAATATCCAGCGCCGGATTGTTCTTTTTAGATGTTTTTCCGGCAAAAATCACGACTTCATTAAGAGCTTCAGCTTCGCCTAATACAATTTTAAAATCGTAGTTAACTGCTTTTTCCAAAGTCACTTCTTTATCCGAAAATCCTGCAGAAGTTACAATCAGAGCTGTATAAGTGTTTGGCGATTCTAAATAAAAACGTCCGTCTTCATTTGAAACAATTCCGGTATTTGTGCCTTTAAAAACGACATTTGCAAAAGGAATAGGCTGATTCGTTTTGTCCAAAACAATTCCACTCACTTTTGTTTGTGCAGTAGCAATAGTCGCAAATGCGAGTACAAAAAATAGGCTGAGTAAAATTAGTTTTTTCATCATCTGGGCAAAAAAAAAACTTCATCAATTAACTGTGAATGATGAAGTTTTGTGAGTATTTTAAATATGTATTATTTGTACATTACTTTTTTTACTGCTTTTACTACATCACCAGCATTTGGCAACCAGTCTTTTAATAAAACCGGAGAGTAAGGAGCAGGAGTATCAGCAGTTGTGATACGTTGAATTGGAGCGTCAAGGAAATCAAAAGCTTGTTCCTGAACGATATATGTAATTTCAGAAGAAATACTGGCGAATGGCCACGCTTCTTCGAGAATTACTAAACGGTTTGTTTTTTTAACTGAAGTAAGAATAGCATCCTTATCCATAGGGCGAACCGTTCTTAAATCGATAATCTCGCATGAAATTCCTTCTTTGGCTAGTTCATCTGCAGCAATAAAAGCTTCTTTAATGATTTTTCCAAAAGATACGATTGTTACGTCTTTTCCTTCACGTTTGATATCAGCAACTCCTAATGGAATTGTATATTCTCCGTCTGGCACTTCTCCTTTATCACCGTACATTTGCTCAGATTCCATGAAAATAACAGGATCATTATCACGAATAGCCGATTTTAAAAGTCCTTTTGCATCGTAAGGAGTTGAAGGCACAACCACTTTAAGACCCGGAGTATTTGCAAACCAGTTTTCTAAAGCCTGAGAGTGAGTCGCCCCTAATTGACCTGCAGAAGCAGTTGGTCCTCGGAAAACGATAGGCACATTAAATTGTCCACCTGTCATTTGACGCATTTTAGCAGCGTTATTTATAATTTGATCAATACCAACCAGACAGAAGTTGAATGTCATATATTCTACAATCGGTCGATTTCCGTTCATTGCAGAACCTACTGCAATTCCTGTAAACCCAAGCTCAGCAATTGGAGTATCAATAACTCTTTTTTCTCCAAACTCAGCAAGCATTCCTTTTGAAGCTTTGTATGCTCCATTGTATTCTGCAACTTCTTCGCCCATTAAATATATGGATTCATCGTGACGCATTTCTTCGCTCATCGCTTCACAAATGGCCTCTCTAAATTGTATTGTTCTCATATTTTATATTGTATGTTGAATTTTCTGAAGAGCAAAAATAAATATTTTAAATAACTTAAAAGCAAAAAACGAATTTAAAATCGCATGAACTTCTCTCTGCTCTTCCGTTTTAACTTTTTTAACTTTATTGTACTATTTACGAAATCGATATAATAACGTATTAATGACACTTATTCTCTCAAAATCATTTTTTAGACAAACTTGTATTTATTTGTTTAATTATTGATGTTCCAAAAATCCTTCATAAAAACGAAAAATTAAAAGTTTTAGTATTTTTCATACAAAAAATAATTCCCAACTACTTTTACAAATATTATAAAATTACTAATAATCAACAAAAAAGCATGATTTTTTAATTACTACAGACGATGAAAACCAGTAAAATCTGCGCAATTTGCGAAATCGTAATAGTTTTGAAAAATATTATGCATGCATAGTATAATTATTCCAAATTAAATTCTAAATTTGTAAAAGCATATTATAAATTCAAAATATATACTTATGAAAATATTAGTTTGCATCAGCCACGTGCCTGATACTACTTCAAAAATTAACTTTACTAACGGCGATTCAGAATTTGATACTGCCGGCGTACAATATGTAATAAATCCTAATGATGAATTTGGTCTTACACGTGCAATCTGGTTTCAGGAACAACAAGGTGCAAATGTAACCGTTGTAAATGTTGGAGGTCCTGATACAGAACCAACTTTACGTAAAGCTTTAGCAATTGGAGCCAACGAGGCCATTCGTGTAAATGCAAACCCAACTGATGGTTTTTTTGTTGCAAAACAATTGGCAGAAGTAATTAAAAATGGCGGTTATGATTTAGTAATTGCAGGAAAAGAATCTTTAGATTACAACGGCGGAATGGTTCCTGGTATGATTGCCGGAATTTTAGGTTCTAATTTTTTAAACTCTTGTACAAGTTTAACTGTTGACGGAAATAATGTAAAAGCAGTCCGTGAAATTGACGGTGGAAAAGAAACTGTAAGTACTACTCTTCCTTTAATTATTGGAGGTCAGAAAGGTCTGGTTGAAGAAAAAGATTTACGTATCCCGAACATGAGAGGAATTATGACAGCCAGAACCAAAGCGCTTACTATTCTTGAGCCTGTTGACGCGCCTGTAAATACAAAAGCAGTGAAGTTTGAAAAACCAGCTCCTAAATCGGCAGTAAAATTAATTTCTCCAGATAATTTAGATGAGTTAGTAAATTTATTACACAACGAAGCTAAGGTGATTTAAGATTGTAGTCCCTATCCCGATGCTTCGGGACGGATAGATTTTAGATTGCTCATCAAAGCTGATAAAATCTAATTGAAACAATATAATTTACTCATAATATAAAATCGTTAATCTAAGAATCACATTTTAGAATTCAGTTTCAAAAAATCTGAAATCTAAAATCTAAAATCTAAAATTATTATGTCATTATTAATATATGCAGAATCTGCAGAAGGAAAATTTAAAAAAGTTGCTTTTGAATTGGCTTCATACGCTAAGAAAGTAGCAGAAACTTTAGGAACAACCGTTACTGCGGTAACAGTAAATATTAGCGACGTTAGCGAATTGGCAAAATACGGAGTTGATAAAGTCCTAAAAGTAAACAACGATAAACTGGCCGGTTTTACTGCTAAGGCTTATGCCGATGTAATTAAACAAGCGGCTCAAAAAGAAGGAGCAAAAGTAATTTTACTTTCTTCTACAACAGACAGTATTTATCTTTCATCATTGGTTGCAGTTTCTTTAGAAGCTGGTTTTGCATCCAATGTTGTAGGATTACCTGTTAGCACTTCTCCTTTTCAGGTAAAAAGAAACGCTTTTTCGAACAAAGCTTTCAACATTACAGAAATCAGTACAGACATCAAAGTTCTTGCTTTGGCTAAAAACTCTTACGGAATTTTCGAAAGTGCCGGAGCCGGAGCCGAAGAAGATTTTAACCCAACCATTGGCGAAAATGATTTTGGTGTAAAAGTTGAATCTGTAGAAAAAGTATCCGGTAAAGTTTCTATCGCTGACGCGGATATCGTAGTTTCCGGAGGACGCGGATTAAAAGGTCCGGAAAACTGGGGACTAATCGAAGATCTAGCAGCCGTTCTTGGGGCTGCGACAGCTTGTTCCAAACCTGTTTCAGATTTAGGATGGAGACCTCACAGCGAACACGTTGGACAAACCGGTAAACCGGTTGCAACGAATTTATATATTGCAGTGGGAATTTCCGGGGCAATTCAACACATTGCCGGAATCAATTCCTCGAAAGTTAAAGTAGTAATTAACAGCGATCCTGAAGCCCCTTTCTTTAAAGTTGCTGATTATGGTATAGTTGGAGATGCATTTACAATTATACCTGAACTAACAGAGAAATTAAAAGCTTTTAAAGCTCAGCATTCATAATTTAAAATTCTCTTTAAAAATATAGCTGCCTAAAAACAAGATAATCGTATCTTTGTTTTAAGGCGGCTTTTTTGTTCCATATTTTTTGATTAAAATTGCACCTTTATTTTCCAATCAAAAAAAGCAATAAAATGAGGCAGTAATGCCCTTTTTACATACATATATGAGTCTAGTTAAATTATCCATAAAAGGAATTTCATACAGTCAAACTCAAAATGGCGCTTATGCCTTAATTTTGAATGAAGTTGATGGCGAAAGAAAATTGCCAATTGTCATAGGAGCTTTTGAAGCCCAGTCAATTGCTATCGCCTTAGAAAAAGAAATAAAACCACCACGTCCGTTAACACACGATTTATTCAAAAATTTCGCTGAAAGATTTGATATCGTAGTAAAACAAGTAATCATACATAAATTAGTCGATGGTGTTTTTTATTCCAGCTTAATTTGCGAAAGAGATAAAATCGAAGAAATAATTGATGCACGAACGTCAGATGCCATTGCTTTAGCATTGCGCTTTAATGCTCCGATTTTTACGTATAAAAACATTCTTGACAAAGCCGGAATCTACTTAAAATCAAATACCGCAGAAACTGATCAGGGCGCGCAGGAGATTGATGATGTACTTTCAAATCCGGAAACATTCGGACATGAAGAAGAAACAAATCAATCTGGAGAAGTTTATGCCAAACATAGTTTGCAAGAACTAAATGAACTTTTAGATCAGGCGGTTTCTCAGGAAGATTATGAAAAAGCGGCAAAAATCAGAGACGAAATTTCGAAAAGATAAATTTTAATGGTTAATCGTTTAACCGTTTATTCGTTAATACGTCTAGACAAATAAACGATCAACAATTAAACGATTAAACAAAAGATGAAACAATACTTAGATTTAGTAAAACACGTTTTAGAAAACGGTTGTCAGAAAGGTGACCGAACCGGCACCGGGACAAAAAGTGTTTTCGGTTATCAGATGCGTTTTGATTTAAGTGAAGGTTTCCCAATGGTAACTACAAAAAAACTTCATTTAAAATCAATCATATACGAATTGCTCTGGTTTTTAAAAGGAGATACCAATATTAAATATCTGCAGGAAAACGGAGTAAAAATTTGGGATGAATGGGCAGATTCTGATGGGAATCTGGGGCCTGTTTATGGACATCAATGGCGCAATTGGAACAGTGAAGAAATTGACCAAATTTCTGAATTAATTAAAGAGTTAAAAACAAACCCGAATAGCAGAAGAATGCTGGTTTCTGCCTGGAATCCATCTGTTCTTCCAGATACTAAAAAATCTTTTGAGGAGAATGTAGCCAATAATAAAGCCGCTTTACCTCCATGCCACGCCTTCTTTCAGTTTTATGTGGCAAGTCCGGATACCGAAAAAGGAGAAACTAAAGGAAAATTATCCTGCCAGTTGTATCAACGAAGTGCAGATATCTTTTTAGGAGTTCCTTTTAATATTGCTTCTTATGCATTACTTACTATGATGATTGCTCAGGTTTGCGATTTAGAGCCAGGTGAATTCATACATACTTTTGGAGATGCACATATTTATAACAATCACTTTGAGCAATTGGAATTGCAATTGTCAAGAGATCCAAAACCATTGCCAAAAATGATATTAAATCCGGAGATCAAAAACATTTTCGATTTTGATTTTGAAGATTTCACATTAGTAGACTATGATCCGCATCCTGCCATAAAAGGAAGTGTTGCCGTATAAAAAACAAAAATCCGCTTAAAAATTTAAGCGGATTTTTTTATACAACTAATACACTATTTTCACTTCCGGCGTAATCATTCCATTTATAAGAATCTGCTTCGGGATCATTAATATAAGAACCGTCTACTAAATACTTAAACTCATAAACAGCATCTTTGACTAAATCATACGTAGCTTTAAAAGTACCATTTTTCAATTTACTCAAAGCTCCTTCTTCGGCATTCCAATTATTAAAATCTCCTACAACAGCAGCCGATGTTGCATTTTTAGCTTCTACTGAAAACGTAACTTTACAGACAGGTTTTGTTTTTACAAATTGTTTCTTCAAAGACATAACTGTTTCTTTTTTAGATTTATACATCTAAAATTAATTAAATTCAGTGAGACACTCACTAGCACTCTTACCGATTTATCATAATACAAAAAACAGGATGCCATTTTCGCTTTATCTGTAATTTATCGCCTTTAAAATTTTGTATTTCAGATTCTTATAACGTTTTCAACTAAATATTCGATCTCCAAAATATTGTCTTTCAAAAAATAATTTTAACTTTATAATCTCATTTTTTATCTTATGGAAAAAGAAGTACACGAACAATACGAATATGCGAGACGACGATTAAGACAAAAAAAGGTTTTGTATTTTCATTTTGTTCTTTTCCTTTTAGGAAGTTTATTTTTATTTATAGCCAACAGATTCTTTGGCTTCGGAGAAGGCACAACTCAAAATTGGTGCATTTGGGGTATTACTGCCTGGCTTTTTATTTTTATCCTGCATTTTATTAAAGTATATATTACCGATCGTTTTATGAATAAAAAATGGGAAAGAGAACAAGTGGACAGATTAGTTGCTTTACAGCAAAAAAGAATCAGCCAGCTGGAATCTTCTATAAACGATGAGAATGATAATAAAATTTAGTTACGAATACCATGATTATAATGATAGCGGCTGCAGCCGAAAATAATGCACTTGGAAAAAACAATGAATTAGTCTGGCATTTGCCTAATGATTTTAAAAGATTTAAAGCTCTTACTACAGGTCATCATATCATTATGGGAAGAAAAACTTTTGAGAGTTTCCCTAAACCGTTGCCAAATCGCGTGCATGTTGTAATCTCGCGTCAGGAAAATTACAAGCCAGAAGGATGTATTGTTGTAGACAGTATTGAGAAAGCTTTAGCGATATGTCCTCAAGATGATGACAGCTATGTTATTGGTGGAGGCGAAATTTATAATCTGGCACTTCCTTTTACAGATATTATTGAATTGACAAAAGTTCATCACACCTTCGATGCAGATGCATTTTTTCCTAAGATCAATAAAAACGAATGGATTGTGGTAGAATCTGAAGAAAATCATAAGGATGAAAAACATCTTTATGATTATACTTATGAAACTTACATTAGAAAATAAATAAAAAACATCCTCTTTTGACGGAGGATGTTTTTAAAACGATTGATATTTAAGGCCGGACTCTCTCAAGAAAAATTTTGTTTAAAAAATCACAAATGTAAAAAACACTTGATAACTGAATAACATTTAATGTTATTTGAGACCTAAATCTCAAAAACGCCTTTAATAACAAATACCACTAAGATATTAAAGGCAGAAAATTAAAATTTCCAAAAACAAATTTAATCCTAAGAACGTATTTTGCACTTATTAACAGTATTTCCCCCCAAGAACAATACTTACAAAACCTTTCAAGAACAGATGAATTTACCAGTGCAAAGAAAGCAATCATCTGTTTAAGTCATTGGCTGTATCAATCATTAAAACTTTAATCATTTTTACTTTGACAAAGTTGCGAATAAACAACATGTCAGACAATACCTACTTTTAGTGATTTTACCAAAATACCTAGATTTAGGGATGGAGTTTTTAACTGCATTATAACTTTCAACAGAACTTCATAAACGTTATTTCAAATTAAAAAAACTCAATTACAGTTAGACTAGATTGTTTATATTTGCCTAAATAAAAAAAATGTCTGAAAAAGTAACTCCGTATAAAGACTCTTCACTAGGTAAAAAAGAGCAAGTAACCCAAATGTTTGATACCATTTCAGGGAATTATGACAATTTAAACCGCGTAATTTCATTTGGAATCGACATTAAGTGGCGTAAGAAAGTTTTAAAAATAGTATCGGATAAAAAACCAAAAGTTATCCTTGATATTGCAACCGGAACTGGAGATTTAGCAATTTTAATGGCGCAGACCAATGCAGAAAAAATTATTGGCCTAGATATTTCTGCCGGAATGCTGGAAGTTGGAAAAAAGAAAGTGGAAGAAAAGAAACTTTCAAACACTATAGATTTAGTTTTAGGTGATTCTGAAAACATGCCTTTTGAGGACAATTACTTTGATGCTATTACTGTAGGTTTTGGTGTGAGAAACTTTGAAAATCTTGAGAAAGGTTTTGGAGAAATTTTAAGAGTTTTAAAACCAAACGGGGTTTTTGTTATTTTAGAAACTTCTGTTCCTGAAAAGTTTCCTTACAAGCAAGGTTACAATTTTTACAGTAAAAATATACTTCCGTTAATCGGTAAATTATTTTCGAAAGATAATGATGCTTACGGATATTTATCTGAATCTGCTGCTGCTTTTCCTTATGGCGAAGCACTGAACAATATTTTGAGAAAAACTGGGTTTATAGATGTTGTGGCAATGCCTCAAACTTTTGGTGTCGCAACAATTTATTCTGCATCTAAAAAATAATATGAAAAAAGCTGTAATCTTATTTTTATTGGTCTTAGCTACAAAAGGGCATGCGCAATTTGCTAAAAACATGTTTAGTAAAGATCCTATCGTTAACCTTGAAAACTGGCAAAAGCAGCGTATTTACTTTGGCTATTATCTAGGTTTTAATAGTTTTGACTTTAAATTTGATTACAAAACCCCTGTTCAGGAAGATATTCAGGTAAAAAAAACGACCGGTTTTAATGTGGGGGTTGTGGCCGATCTGCGACTACAGGAATATATTAATCTTCGTTTTGAACCAGGTTTATATTATACCAAACGCGATCTTTATTTTCCCGGCGTAGGAACTTTAGAAAAAGATTATTTAAGAGAAGTAAACAGTACTTATATTCATTTTCCTCTATTGCTGAAATTTTCTGCTTTACGTACAGGAAATATACGTCCGTATCTTGTAGGCGGAATGTCGACAACCTTAAATTTATCTAGTAACGCAAAATCTAAAGACGACAACTGGCAGCAAAAATTCAGAGTAAAACAATGGACTGCCTCTTACGAAGTTGGGTTGGGAATTGACATCTTTACTGAATATTTCATCTTTTCTCCTTCTGTAAGAGGAATGTTCGGAATTACTAACGAAATAATCCCGGACAATGTAACAGCAGAACATCCTGTTAGTCCTTACACAGATAATATCGATTCGATGAAATCCCGGGCAATTTTAATAAATTTTACTTTTCATTAAAACAAAATCTTAACTATTTCGTTTAAATTCACTAAGAATAATTGCAGTTGCGGTAGCTACATTTAAACTTTCAGTTTTTTGCAGCTCTCCAAACCTGGGAATTGTTAGACGGCTGGTTACAGTTTTTTCAATCTCGTCTGAAATACCATTGGCTTCATTACCCATAATGATGATTCCGTCCGTAGGTAATTTTGACTGATAAATGTTTTCTCCGTCCATAAAAGTTCCAAAAACCGGCAGTTTAGTCTGAGCAAGAAAAAGTTTTAAGTCAACATAGTTTACATTTACTCTGGAAATAGAACCCATTGTAGCCTGTACCACTTTCGGATTAAAAATATCCACTGTTTCATTAGAACAAATTACCTGCCTGATGCCAAACCAGTCGCAAAGACGTAAAATAGTTCCTAAATTTCCGGGATCTCTAATATCGTCCAGTGCTAAAATTAAACCCGAATCGATGATTTTCTTTTCGGATGGAATTTTGAAAACTGCCAAACAGGAATTAGGAGTCGACAAAGCACTTATTTTTTTCAGTTCCTGCTCATTAATAAGCGTGCGTTTTGAAGTGTGAACTGCTTCAAAATCATTTAAGGTAGTATATAAATGTTCTAATTCAAAATTGGATTGCAGCAATTCTTGAATTACTTTTACTCCTTCAGCAAAAAATAATTGATTGGCCAGACGCTGCTTTTTTTGATGCAAACCTGAGATAAGTTTTATTTGGTTTTTACTAACCATAAAATAATGTACTTTTGAATTAAATATTTAATAACACTTGAAAAATAATTCCACAAAAATAATAGCATTTCTTCTAATTGCAATATTAATTTGCGCTTGTAATGCCGTAAAAAGAGTTCCTGATGGAAAAAATCTTCTTGTAAAAAATAATATTATAGTAAACGGCAAGTCTACCAATGACGAAACAGCTTCTAACCAAATGTACCAAAAACCAAACGGTAAATTGTTGGGCTACAAATTAAGATTGAATTTATACAATTTAGCCAATTTAAATCCGGATTCTACCTATCAGGCAAAATTTAAAAACAATCCCGGGAAGTATGAGCGTATGTCTAAAATCTATTCGGCAAAACAAGTAGATCGTCTTGGACAGTCTTTCTATTACAAAGGTATTCACGAATTTCTAAAAAACACCGGCGAACCACCCGTTATCATTGATACTTCTAAAACGAAAAAATCCTTGCTCCGATTAAAATACTATTATTTTAATAATGGATATTTTAACGTGCTAACAGATTATACTATTGACACAATTGGAAAGAAAAGAGCTTCAATCAATTATAACATCACGACTGGTCCGGCTTATAAATTAGATACCATTAAGACTAAAATAATGACTCCGGCATTAGATTCATTATACAAAACTAATAATGATCCTTCTCTATTGAAATCTGGAAATCAATACAAAACTACCGATTTTGAAGACGAGAAGAACCGAATTACAACTTATTTTAGAAATCACGGAGCTTATTATTTTCAGCCCACGTATGTTACTTATGATATTGATACAATTGGCAAAAAAGCAAAAGCCGATGTTACTTTAATTATTAACAATAACAATATCCAGGAAAGAGATTCCAGCCGAACTGAACCTTTTAAACTGTACAAAATTAGCGATGTTAATATTTACACCGACTACTCTGCCGCCAATGCAAAGAGAAAACCAACTGACAGTACTACCTACAATAATTTTAATCTGTACAGTTACAAAAAATTAAAATACAAACCACGTGCAATAACAGATGCTATCTTTATTACCAAAGGAGGTACGTATGCCGATTTCAGAACAACGTTGTCTTCGAGATATTTAAATAATCTAAGAATATTCAATTATCCGTCCATTCAGTATGAAGTCGATAAGAGAGATTCTACTGCCCAGTCTTTAATTGCAAATGTTTATTTAACTCCAAGAAAAAAATATAGTTTTGGAGCTACTTTTGACGTAACGCATTCCAACATTCAGGATTTTGGAATTGGTGCCAGTATTTCTGAAACCATTAGAAATGTTTTTAACCGCGCCGAAACACTTGAAATTTCTGCCCGTTTAAATATTGGTTCTTCGAGAGACATGGCCAATCCGAATAATAACTTTTTTAATGTCTCTGAATACGGGTTGGATATGAAATTAAACTTCCCAAGAATTTTATTGCCTTTTGGAACAGAGAAAATTATTCCCAAAAGCATGATTCCGTATACCTCTATTACATCTGGTTTTTCTAAGCAGCGTAATATTGGTCTTGACAAAGAGAATTTTACTGGTGGTATTGCCTATAACTGGACTCCAAAACGTTATAATACAGCAAAATTAGAATTATTGAACGCGCAGTTTGTACGCAATTTAAATCCTGATAATTATTTTAATGTTTACACTTCTTCGTACGATGACCTGAATGGTATAGGAAAAAATTACAACACAAATCCCGGCAACTGGGGAGACACTCCGGAAGAACAGGCTAATGAAAATCTAACGATTCCTAAAGGAACCGCAGGATTTACAAACGATGTTATAACAAACAAGACCGCATTAACACCGGCAGATTCGCAATATCAGGAAGTTGAAAGTATCGAAGAAAGAAGAATTCGTTTAACAGAAAACGATTTTATTCTGGCTACCAATTACACTTTTACAAAAACCACGAAAAAGGATCTTGCCGACAATACTTTTTATCAAATCAGGGCAAAAATTGAATCGGCTGGTTCTCTGTTATCTGCGGTTTCTGCAATTGGAAATCTTCCGAAAAATTCCAGAGGAAATTACGAGATTTTCAACTTAGAATATTCTGAATATATTAAAACCGAATTTGACTATATTAAACACTGGGATTTTGGCAAGGAGAAAGTTCTGGCCGTGAGAAGTTTCTTTGGAATTGCGATTCCTTTTGGAAATTCAAATTATATCCCGTTTTCACGAAGTTATTACGGAGGAGGTTCTAATGATAATCGCGCCTGGCAGCCATATGCACTTGGCCCGGGAAGTACAAATGCTGTAAATGATTTTAATGAGGCCAATATGAAGCTTGCGCTGAGTGGAGAATTTCGCTTTAAAATTCTTGGCGACGTTAAGGGAGCTATCTTTGCAGATGCCGGAAATATCTGGAATGTACTCGATAATGTTATAGATCCGAAAGCAAAATTTAACAGCTTAAACGATTTAGAAGAAATTGCACTAGGTACAGGATTTGGTTTGAGATACGATTTAAGCTTTTTTGTGATTCGTTTAGATTTAGGCTTCAAGACCTATAATCCGGCGCATGAGAAGGGAGACCGATGGTTTAAAGAATACAATTTCGGTCACTCGGTTTTAAATTTTGGGATAAATTATCCGTTCTAATGCTAATTAATTCTTATTTTTGCAACCTAAAAACTAAAAACAACTATAAAAAAAATTACAATGGCACACAATATTAAGCCCGGAGTAGCTACAGGAGATCAGGTTCAGGAGATTTTCAATTATGCGAAAGAAAAAGGATTTGCTTTACCTGCAGTAAACGTTACAGGATCGAGTACAATTAACGGAGTTCTGGAAACTGCAGCAAAATTAAATGCACCGGTTATTATTCAGTTTTCTAACGGAGGAGCACAATTCAACGCTGGAAAAGGATTATCAAATGCAGGTGAAAAAGCAGCTATCGCTGGTGGAATCGCAGGAGCATTACATATTCATACATTAGCAGAGGCTTACGGTGCAACTGTAATTCTACATACTGATCACTGTGCAAAAAAACTTTTGCCTTGGATCGACGGTTTATTAGATGCTTCTGAGAAACATTTCGCAGAAACAGGAAAACCATTATTCAGTTCTCATATGATCGATTTGTCTGAGGAGCCAATCGAAGAAAATATCGAGATCTGTAAAGAATACTTAGCGAGAATGAGCAAAATGGGCATGACATTGGAAATCGAACTTGGAATTACAGGTGGTGAAGAAGATGGTGTTGACAATTCTGATGTTGACAGTTCAAAATTATATACACAGCCAGAAGAAGTAGCTTATGCTTACGAAGAATTATCTAAAGTAAGTCCTAAGTTTACAATTGCTGCTGCTTTTGGAAACGTTCATGGTGTTTACAAACCAGGAAACGTAAAATTAACTCCAAAAATCTTAAAAAATTCTCAGGATTTCGTTCAAAACAAATTCAACACTGGACATAATCCGGTAGATTTCGTTTTCCACGGAGGTTCAGGTTCTACACTTGAAGAAATCAGAGAAGGAATTAGCTACGGAGTTATCAAAATGAACATTGATACAGATTTGCAATTTGCATATACTGAAGGAATTCGTGATTATATGGTTAAAAACCTTGACTATTTAAAATCACAAATTGGTAACCCAGAAGGTGCTGATGTTCCTAACAAAAAATTCTATGACCCAAGAAGATGGGTACGTGAAAGCGAAGTAACATTCAACGCAAGACTGGAGCAAGCTTTTGCTGACTTAAACAATGTGAATACACTATAATAAAAGTTTCAAGTTTAAAGTTTCAAGTTTCAGGTTCCGCAACTTGAAACTTGAAACCTCAAACAAATAAAACATTCAATATGGCTTGGTTTAAAAGACAGGAAAAAGGGATTACGACCGCGACAGAAGACAAAATGGACGTGCCGAAAGGATTGTGGTACAAATCTCCTACAGGAAAAATTATTGATGCCGACGAATTAGCGAGAAACTTATTCGTAAGTCCGGAAGATGATTTTCATGTTAGAATTGGAAGCGCAACCTATTTTGAAATTTTATTCGACAACAACGAATTTGTTGAGTTAGATAAAAACATGACATCAAAAGATCCTCTGCATTTTGTGGATACAAAAAAATATGCAGAAAGATTGAAAGATGTAATGGAAAAAACTCATCTTAAAGATGCTGTTCGAACCGGAGTTGGAAAATCTAAAGGAAAAGAACTGGTAATCTGCTGTATGGATTTTGCTTTTATCGGCGGATCTATGGGAGCGGTTGTGGGTGAAAAAATCGCAAGAGGAATTGATCATGCCATTAAAAACAGACTTCCTTTTGTAATGATTTCTAAATCTGGCGGAGCCCGTATGATGGAAGCTGCTTATTCTTTAATGCAATTGGCCAAAACTTCTGTAAAACTAGCTCAATTGGCTGAAGCAAAATTACCTTATATCTCTCTTTGTACCGATCCAACAACTGGAGGAACTACTGCATCTTACGCTATGTTAGGAGATATTAATATCTCTGAGCCAGGTGCCTTGATCGGTTTTGCAGGTCCGCGTGTTGTTCGTGATACTACAGGAAAAGATTTACCGGAAGGTTTTCAAACAGCTGAATTTCTTTTAGAGCACGGTTTCCTTGACTTTATTACTCCAAGAAAAGAATTGAAAGATAAAATCAATTTATATATCGATTTGATTCAGAATAATACTCTTAGATAGTTTTCAAAAGCTTCTAAAACAAAAATCCCAAGAATTGCTTCTTGGGATTTTTTTATTTTTAAACCATATAAGTTATATATGTTCATTTTAAATTTTTCTGCAAAGTTTTCAACTAAGAATCTTAGAACCTTAGAATCTTAGCAACTCAGAACCTTTATTTCGGCCTATTGTTCTTCAATTCCTTTTCAGCTATTTTAAAAACCAATTTTTCACGCCATTTAGCATAACTTTCTTTAAAAACCAACTTTATACCACTGTCAACAGCCCCATGCATAAATAAACTCCAGACACTTGCCATTTTTCTACTTACAGAACGATCCCATGCGCGAAGCGTCAGCGAAAAAGATCCATCGATATAGCGCATCCAGTGCCACATTCCGGTTGGCATGAACAAAGTGTCGCCATGTTCCAGAAAAACTTCGTAGCCTTCTACTCCTTTAAGTGCCGGAAACTTCTCAAAATCAGGATTGGCAACATCATAATCTTCTAATGCATACGTCGTATTAGGAAGACAATAAAGTCTTTTCTTCCATTTATTATCAAATAATATAATGTGCTTTCTTCCTCCAAAATGAGTATGAAAAAGATGAGGCAAATCGATATCATAATGTAAAAAAGTAATTGCTTTCGAGCCACCAAAAAACATTGCGGGCATGCTTTCTATAAAACCGCCCATTAATTCTTTCGGAACTTTTACATCATTAATTAATTCAGGTCTGTGTTTAAAAAGATTGAAGAAAAAAATACGTAAATCTGTAGGTTCTCTTTTTATCAAATCCAGATATTCGCCAAATTTCATTGTGGCAATCGAAGCATTGATTACTTTGGCCGGATCTGCTTTTGAGTTATCTACCAATTTGACTTCAATATCTCCGGCAATTTCTTTAAAATAATCGGTTGACCATTTTTCTCTTGCCGGCCAGTCTTTGGTTAATCCTTTTATAATTAAAGGCTTTCTTTTATCTAAATATTTTTTTTTGAATTCTTCTCTGGTAATCGATTCAACGGTGTCAACAGAATTTAAAATAAAACTCATTTACTACAATTTATTAAATTAATTACACATTTAAATTCTAAAACAGCTTACTTTAAACTATTCAAAATGCATTTACATTCCTGTTCGAATTGCCTCAACAGGATCCAAATTTGAAGCAGAAATAGCAGGCAGAATTCCGGAAATCAAGCCAATTAGAGCGGCAAGACTAGTTCCTAAAATTATGTTTCCTAAGCTTAAAACAAATTCAAAGTCAAGTAATTTGGTCAAAGCAAATGCAATTCCCCAAACCATCAGCAAACCAATAATCCCTCCAATAACAGAGAGGATTACAGCTTCAAATAAAAACTGAAAAAGAATAAACTTATTTTTTGCACCCAAAGATTTCTGAATTCCTATCAGATTGGTTCTTTCTTTAACGGAAACAAACATAATATTGGCAATTCCGAAACCACCAACCAGCAGCGAAAATCCACTAATAATCCATCCCACAACATTCATTTGCCCCAGAATTCCATCAATAAAATCGGTAAATCCGGAAAGAACATTGATAAAGAAATTGTCCATTTCACCGGCTTTCATTCCGCGAATCGCTCTTAATTTTTGCGCCACTTCAGCTTTGTAAGCTTCCATATCTACTCCTTTAACGGGTTTTAAAACAATTACAGGCGTCATGGAGTCGCTGTCACCGTACATTCTCCTTAAAAAGTTAGCCGGCAGATAAACCGAAGTATCGTTGCTGTCTCCAAAAAATCCGGCACCTTGTTTGGCCATTACACCAATTACCGTAAATCGTTGTCCGTAGAGACGTATGTTTTTTCCAATCGGATCACTGTTTCCAAAAAGTCCATCTGCAATATCATAACCAAGAACAATAACAGGAGCTCCGGAATTAGATTCTGATTCGTTATAAAATCTTCCTTTATCAAAACTCAACCCGTCAATATCGACCATTTCGCTTGACGATGGAACAATATTTACATCGCTAACTGTTTTGGAATCGTATTTTAAACTTTCTCTCGCTACAAAAAGCTGGTATCCGACCTGATCGGTATTATTCATTGAGTTTTTGAGGGCTACGTATTCATCGTATTTAACATTTGGAAACTGTTCTCTCTTCCATTGCGGAATATCTGACGGTCCAAAATTGAATTTCATTAAATAAATTGTATTTTTATCTAAGCTGCTTAAATCTTTTGATATTTTTTTATCTAAGGAATCAACAGCTGCCAAAACCGCTATAATTGAAAAAATACCAATCGTAACACCCAATAAAGACAGCAAAGTTCTTAATTTATTATTTCGCAGTGCATTTATCGCAAAACTCAAACTTTCTTTTAATAATCTTAGATAGACAATCATATTCCGGTATTTTTCAATAGAGTAAAATTCAATAATTTAAAATCAAAAACCTAATAAAAGTTAACTAACTCATCAGTAGATTTTTTTAGCATATTGTTACACTAATTCTTTTAAATTAATATATAAAAAAACTACTTTTGCAGTCTGAAAAACATAACTACAAAATGAGCACAACTAAAAAAATACAATCAGCATTAATTTCGGTTTTTTCTAAAGATGGTTTAGAGCCAATTGTTAGAAAACTACACGAACAAAATGTAACACTTTATTCGACTGGCGGAACAGAAGATTTTATCAAAAACCTTGGAATTCCGGTAGTTCCTGTTGAAGATATTACTTCTTTCCCTGAAATTCTTGGCGGAAGAGTAAAAACGCTGCACCCGAAAATTTTTGGCGGTATTTTAAATCGTCAGGATAATGAAAGTGATGTGCAGCAAATGAAGGAATTTGACATTCCTCAGATCGATTTAGTTATTGTTGATTTGTATCCTTTTGAAAAAACTGTTGCTTCAGGAGCAAGCGAGCAGGATATTATTGAAAAAATTGACATTGGCGGAATTTCATTAATCCGTGCAGGCGCAAAAAATTTCAAAGACACTGTAATTGTAGCTTCTGTAAATGAATACAGCTTACTTTTGGATTTGATTACAGACCAGGACGGAGCAACAACTCTTGAAAACAGAAGATTGTTTGCTACAAAAGCTTTTCATGTTTCTTCTCATTACGATGGAGCAATTTTCAATTATTTCAATACAGACGAAACTATTTATAAAGAAAGTATATCAGACGGTCAGGTTTTAAGATACGGGGAAAATCCACATCAAAAAGGATTTTTCTTTGGAGATTTTGACGCGATCTTCAAAAAAGTTCACGGAAAAGAATTATCCTATAACAACTTATTAGATGTTGATGCAGCAGTTAATTTAATTGCAGAATTTAAAACAGACGGACCAACATTTGCAATTCTAAAACACAACAATGCTTGTGGTCTGGCTTCCAGAAAAACGATCAGCGAAGCCTATTTGGCTGCTCTGGCTTGTGATCCGACATCTGCGTTTGGTGGAGTTTTAATTTCAAATGTTAAAATTGATTTAGCTACAGCTCAGGAAATCAACAAATTATTCTGCGAAGTAGTTATCGCTCCTTCATATGATAATGAGGCGATTGAGGTTTTACAAGAGAAGAAAAACAGAATTATTTTGGTTCAGAACGATGTTGAATTGCCATCCCGTCAGGTGAGAACTTGTCTTAATGGTTTGTTAATTCAGGACAGAAATAATATTACAGATAATAAAGAGCATTTAAAAACCGTTACAATTACAGAACCTACTGCTCAGGAGATCGAAGATTTGATCTTTGCTTCAAAAATCTGCAAGAATACAAAATCAAACACAATTGTATTTGCTAAAAACGGAACATTGATTTCATCCGGTACAGGTCAGACTTCAAGAGTTGATGCTTTGATTCAAGCTGTTGATAAAGCAAAAGCTTTCGGATTTGATTTAAATGGGGCTTCGATGGCGAGTGATGCATTTTTCCCGTTTCCGGATTGTGTAGAATTGGCTAAAAAAGCAGGAATTACAGCAGTAATTCAGCCGGGAGGTTCTATAAAAGACGAATTAAGTATAAATTATTGCAACGAAAATAATCTTGCAATGGTATTTACCGGAACTCGTCATTTTAAACATTAATTTGTTTAACTTTGTTCGATAAATAATTTATAACATTTTAAACCCCTAAAAAACTTATGGGATTTTTTGATTTCATGACTGAGGATATTGCAATAGACCTTGGTACCGCAAACACTTTAATCATTCATAATGATAAAGTTGTTATTGACAGCCCCTCTATCGTAGCACGCGACAGAGTATCAGGCAAAATCATCGCTGTTGGTAAGGAAGCCAACATGATGCAAGGTAAAACGCATGAAAACATCAAGACCATAAGGCCTTTGAAAGATGGTGTAATTGCCGACTTTGATGCTTCAGAAAAAATGATCAATATGTTCATTAAAAGTATTCCTGCATTAAAGAAAAGAATGTTTACCCCAGCATTGAGAATGGTGGTTTGTATTCCTTCCGGAATTACTGAGGTTGAGATGCGAGCTGTAAAAGAATCGTGCGAGAGAGTAAACGGAAAAGAAGTTTACCTGATCCATGAGCCAATGGCAGCTGCTATTGGTATCGGTATCGATATCATGCAGCCAAAAGGAAACATGATTGTTGATATTGGAGGTGGTACAACAGAAATTGCTGTAATTGCACTGGGCGGAATTGTTTGTGATAAATCTGTAAAAATTGCAGGTGACGTTTTTACAAACGACATCGTATATTACATGCGTACACAACACAACCTTTTTGTGGGTGAAAGTACTGCTGAAAAAATTAAAATTCAAATCGGAGCGGCTATCGAAGATCTTGACGGACCGCCGGAAGATATGTCTGTTCAGGGTAGAGATTTACTTACTGGGAAACCAAAACAAGTAGATGTTTCTTACCGTGAAATTGCAAAAGCCTTAGATAAATCTATTCAACGTATTGAAGATGCAGTAATGGAAACATTATCTCAGACTCCACCAGAGTTAGCAGCAGATATCTATAACACAGGTATTTATTTAGCAGGTGGTGGATCTATGTTGAGAGGTCTTGACAAACGTATTTCTCAGAAAACAGATTTACCTGTTTACATTGCAGAAGATCCGTTAAGAGCTGTTGTCCGCGGTACAGGAATGGCGCTTAAAAATATCGCAAAATTTAAAAGTATCTTAATCAAATAAGATTCCAAATAACAATCAATTATTTTTATCGGGGTTAAATTTATTCTATTTAACCCTGATAAAATTTGAAACTTAAGCATATCCTGAAACAAAATAACCAAACAAGAAATGCAGCAAATTTTTAATTTTATTATAAGAAACAGTAATCGATTGCTGTTTTTGCTGCTTTTAGGTATTTCGTTAGGGCTCGCTGTTCAATCCCATTCTTTCCATAGAAGCAGAGTAATCAGTTCTGCAAATTTCCTTAGCGGAGGTGTATATGAAAGAATTAATCGTGTTAACGAATACTTGAATTTAAGAGCTGAAAACGACGAACTTGTACTTGAGAACGCAAGATTAAAAAGTCTTTTATTTAATAAAGAAGACACTACAAAAGCACCTTTACCCGATTCTATCAAAGGGGTAAAACCTGCTGATATCATTGTATCTAAAGTAATTCACAATTCATATAACACCCATGAAAACTACATCACTTTGAATTCCGGAAGTAATGACGGAGTAAAAGAAGATATGGGAGTGATCAACAGTTTAGGAATTATTGGAGTTGTGGACAATACTTCCCCACGCTATTCTACTGTGGTGAGTATATTGAATATGAAGTCCCGAATTAACGCCAAGATTAAAAAATCTAATCACTTCGGATCTTTAACATGGAATGGAAAAAGTACAGGTTTTGCACAACTTGAAGATGTTCCAAGATTAGCGTCTATTCGTAAAGGAGACACTATCGTTACAGGAGGACAATCTTCTATTTTCCCTGAAGGTATTAATATTGGAACAGTTGAAAATATTTATCAAAAAGAAAACACTAGTTTTTATGTTATCAGAGTTAAACTTTTTAATGACATGACAAACTTAGGACATGTTTATATTATCAAAAGTAAAGACAGGGAAGAGATTATTAATTTAGAAAACAAAAGCAAGGAAAAGAATGAGTAGCGCTGTATTACTAAATATTTTTAGATTTATTATGCTGCTGGCAATTCAAATCGTTATTTTTAATAACATGAATTTCCTGGGATACATAAGTCCTTTTCCATACATTTTGTATATCATTCTGTATCCTGTAAACAGTAATAAGGCAGGTTTAATTATTTCAAGTTTTTTACTTGGACTAACGATGGATATGTTTTGTAACTCCGGCGGAATACATGCCACGGCATGCGTCATTTTAGCCTATTACAGACCCTATATTTTCAAATTCTCTTTTGGATTAAGTTATGAGTATCAAACTATAAAGCTAAACGAATCATTAACTCCTGAACGATTTTCTTTTATTTTGGTTTCGGTTTTAATGCATCATATTGTATTATTTGTTTTGGAGGCATTCCAGTTCAAATTTATCTGGGACATTTTATTACGGACATTATTTAGTTCTATCTTTACCATAATCACTTCAATAATAATAATTTATCTTATTAAGCCCAATAAACGATGAGAAAAGTTCTGCTGCCCACAATAATTATTATTGCAGCATCTTTGCTACTGATCAGGATCTTTTATCTCCAGATTATCGATGATTCCTTTAAACTGAAATCTGAGAATAATGCGATAAAAAAAGTTTATGACTATCCGGAGAGAGGGTATATCTACGATCGAAACGGAAAACTTCTTGTTGCGAATCAGGCGTCTTATGATATTATGGTTATTCCGAGAGAAGTAAAAGAAAACCTCAACATTGCTGAATTTTGCGCTCTTTTAAATATTACTCCGGAAGATTATCACAAACGTATTGAAAAAGCTAAGGTTTACAGCCCGAGGCTTCCTTCTGTATTTTTATCGCAATTAAATAAAAGTGAATTTGCTGCTTTTCAGGAAAAAATCAGAAAATATGAAGGCTTCTACTTTCAAAAAAGATCACTTCGTGATTACGAAGTAGATTACGGTGCAAATATTTTTGGTTTTATTACACAGGTAAACGAAAAGCTAATTGCCAAAAATCCGTATTACAATAGTGGGGATTTAATTGGTCAGCAAGGCGTTGAACAAAGCTATGAAGAGATTTTACGCGGAATTAAAGGTGTAAAATACATTCAAAAAGATAAATACAACCGTGAGATTGGTTCATACAAAGAAGGTAAATATGATACGATTGCCGTAGCAGGAGAAGATATCAATATAACTATTGATGCCGAACTTCAAAAGTACGGTGAAGAATTGATGATCAACAAAAGAGGAGGCATCGTCGCTCTTGAGCCTAAAACAGGAGAGATTCTGGCATTAGTTACTGCACCTTCTTACGATCCTGGTATTATGGTGGGGCGACAAAGATCTAAAAATTATACACTTTTATATCGCGATTCTATAGCAAAACCATTGTATGACAGAGGACTTTTGGCCGAATATCCTCCAGGATCTCCTTTCAAAATCTTAACCGGATTAGTTGCACTTCAGGAAGGTGTAGTAAACGAACAGACTACTTTTATGTGCCATCATGGTTTTAGTTACGGAGGAGGACGCTTTATGAAATGTCACGGTTTTGGTCCACACCAATTACACAACGGAATTTATAATTCCTGTAATACATATTTTGGTCAGGCTTACATGCTAACTATTAATAAATATGGCAACCCGGGCAAAGCTGTAGATGTTTGGAGCGATCACGTAAAAAGTTTTGGATTAGGACAGTTTATGGGTTACGATTTACCAACTGGAAAAAGAGGTAATATTCCAACTTCTAAAACTTATAAAAGAATTTATCCTAACGGAGGATGGAGAAGCTCCACAATTGTATCTAATGCAATTGGCCAGGGAGAGGTTTTAATGACTCCAATTCAGCTGGCCAATATGATGGCAACAGTTGCGAACCAGGGTTATTATTATACTCCTCACATCATCAAAAAAATTGAAGGAGAAAAAATTGACAGTAAGTTTACAACAAAACATGTTACTACTATTGATCAGAAATATTTTCCACCAGTTATAAGTGGTTTGTTTGATGTTTATAACAAAGGTACTGCTTATGCCCTTCGTGTAGAAGGTATAGACATTTGCGGAAAAACAGGAACGGCTGAGAATTATGCCAAAATTAATGGTAAAAGAGAAAAGCTTAAAGATCACTCTATATTTGTGGCTTTTGCTCCAAAAGACAATCCAAAGATAGCCATTGCAGTAATGATTGAAAACGGAGGTTTTGGTGCAACTGTTGCAGGACCGATTGCGAGTTTGATGATTGAAAAATATCTGAGAAAAAAAATTACCAGAACCGATTTGGAAGTACGGGTATTAAATAAAAGCTTACTTGCAGAATATGCTAAGCTTGGCGGAATAAGCGAGGCCCTCAAAATCGAATCTGTACCTAAAGATTCTGTTTTACAAGCCAAAATTGTTAAACCAAAAGCACCTGTAACAACTCCGAAACCAGAAGTTAAGAAAACAGCAATAGACACTACTAAAAAGAACTAAGAAAGATTATTTCAAATGAAAAATCAAAGTGTAAAAAATAATATCGACTGGATATGTGTCTTTATCTACATTGCGTTGGTAACTTTAGGGTGGCTGAATATTTATTCGTCTTCATTGTTATCAACAGACCGAACTTATGAAAAGCAGCTTATATTTATCTGCTGTACCATTCCATTGATATTTGTTGTACTTTTTGTAGACGGAAAGTTTTACGAAAAATATGCGAGTATTATATTTGGTGTAGCATTGTTATCTCTTGCAGGTCTATTTCTTTTCGGAAAAACAATTGCCGGACAACGATGCTGGTATGCAATCGGAAGTTTTACGTTACAGCCTTCAGAATTTGCAAAAGCTGCCACTTCTTTAGCGTTGGCCAAATATTTAAGTGATACGCAAATAAATTTAAAAGAAACCAATAGGCAGATTCAGGCGCTCGCCATTATGCTCTTACCGGTAATACTCATTTTACCGCAACCCGATCCCGGAAGTGCGCTAATTTATAGTGCATTTATACTCGTACTATATAGAGAAGGATTACCATCATGGTATGTATGGACAGCGTTTATTACTATTGTTCTTTTTGTTCTTACGCTTATATTAGAACCATACGTCGTTATTGCAATTGCTTTTGCGGTGTTGGCCATTATCCATTTTAAAGGTCGTGCTGTAGATCGCAATATAATTCTTAGCGGTATTTTACTGGTTTTAATTTCCGGCTTTGTATTTTCTGTTGATTATGTTTTTGACAACGTTTTTAAACAACACCACAGAGATCGTTTCAATATATTACTTGGTAAATCTGTAGATATGAAAGGTATCGGATATAATACCAATCAATCTGAAATTGCAATCGGTTCTGGCGGATGGATTGGGAAAGGATTTCTCGAAGGAACACAAACAAAAGGTGGATTTGTACCCGAACAACACACCGATTATATCTTTACAACGGTTGGCGAAGAATGGGGGTTTGCAGGATCTCTAACTGTTATTGCTCTTTTCGTAGGTTTATTGTTAAGGGTAATTTATTTAGCAGAAAGACAGAAAACCAAATTTAGCCGGGTTTATGGTTATTGTGTCGCCGGAATTCTTTTTATCCATTTCTTTGTAAATATTGCAATGGTTATTGGAATTTTTCCGACTATTGGTGTTCCCCTGCCCTTCTTTTCTTATGGAGGTTCGGGACTTTGGGGCTTTACAATTTTACTATTTATCTTTCTTAAAATGGATGCTAATAAAGTGAATGAATGGTAAAATCTGAGGTCTAAGTTTCAAAGATGCAAATTGTAAGGTTTCCTTTGAGGTTTAAAATCCTAGATAACTTCGTAATAGGGTTCTAGTTAATAATAATTTATTACTCATTATAAATACAAAAAGTCCGAAGTTTATAACTTCGGACTTTTTGTATTTATAATTCCAGATATTTTTAAATATTCTCGCTTGGTCTCTTTTTTAATAGTTTTACTAAAACGGGGAAAGTGGAGATGATAACGATTATTATTATAATATATTCTATATGATGTTTTAAGTCTATACCAAAATTATCTTTAAATACTCCATATAAATAATGACCGGCAAAGATTAAAATGAATGACCACAGAAATGAACTTAATACATTAAAAAACATGAATTTCTTTTTGTCCATTGAAACAATTCCTGCAATAATTGGCGCAAATGTTCTGAAGATTGGAAGAAAACGAGCATAAATTATTGCTTTTCCGCCGTATTTTTCAAAGAAATCTTTAGATTGCAGTAAGTATTTTTTCTTAAACCAGAAAGAATCTTCTTTTTTAAACAAATAATAACCACTTTTTGCTCCGAACCAGTACCCCGTCATATTACCCAGAACACCCATAACAGCAACCAAAGTTGCAAGGAGTAAAACATTTAAAAAATCGTTTGGTATAAATAAAATATTCTCAATTAAATCACGACTGTAAATACCTGCTAAAAAAAGTAAACTGTCTCCCGGCAGAAAAAAACCTGCAAAAAGCCCTGTTTCAGCGAAGACTATAAACAGCACAATAAATAACCCAATCTGAAAACCTCCAATACTTAAAGTAATATAAAATTCAGGGTTTATTAACTGGGTCCAATCAAAATTATTCATAAAACGAGTTGGTTATCTTTATAAGTGGTGAAAGTAACAATTATTTACTTTAACCACAATAAAATGCGGTATTTTAAACATAAATTAACTATTAAAAAAAGCCCAAACATACCGTTTGAGCTTCTGGTAATACTATTCTCTCACATACTTACAACAGCTGTGAAGATTGTCATAATCGGCAGTTGTTGCTTTAACTTCCTTAGTATCATGACCTGCTTTTGCAATTGCATTATTCAAATCTAAAGGTGAAGATTTTTCTTCGTTTAAAATAACCGAAAGCTGATGCGAACTTATATCCCAGTTTGCTGTTTTTACTCCCGGAACAGCAAAGGCAGCTTTTTCAATTCGCTTTTTACATTGCTCGCAGTTTCCGTTTACTTCTGTTGCATATTTTAAGTTTTTGTTCTTTTTGGTTTGAGCCTGGGCTGAAAATCCTAAAAAAACCATTATCGCTATTAGAACTATTTTATTCATTTTATATATTATTAATTATTATTAAAATTTATTTTAAAATTGATATTGGGCCTTTATTTGATTTTAAAACGCAATCCCGCGTAATACATTTGACCGAAAATTGGAGCATACGCAATTGACGCATCAAAATTAGGTCCAAAAGGATCGTTGGCTCCTAAAATTGCTTTTTCCTGTTTGTAATTCCCAATATTTTCTCCTCCTATATATACTTCAAAAACAGGAGAAATAATACGTGTTATTTGTGCATTCATAATGCCATAAGATGGTGAAAATTCGGGAAACTGATCTTGCGCCGGATTAGATGCTGTATAAGGCAATTGCTGTTTTCCCGACCAGTTGTATGTAAAATCAAACTTCCATTGCCTGTCATTATTAAGCGTTGTTTCATATTCTAAATTTCCTAAGAAACGGTGCTTCGCCTGAAGCGGGCGCTGGAATGTACCTCGCAAATAGTGGGTCTGAATGTCGTAATACTTATAAGCGGTTCTTAAATTCAGATTATGGATTAGCTCATAATTGAACTCAACCTGAAGACTATTGGCAAACGAACTTCCTTTTAAATCGTAAAACAATGCCTGCTGTGGGCTTTGCATGAGATCTACAACGGCCTGATTTTGAAAATCTGTTCGGTAAAAGTCAAAACCTGCATCTGCATTTTTATGAAAGAGTTTGAATTTCTGAGAAAAACTTACACCGTAATTCCAAGCAATCTCCGGATTTAAACCATATATTTTTCCGTTGGCATCTAAAACTGAAAAGGTTCTCGAACTTGCAAAAAGCTGTTGGTTTTCAGCAAAAATATTAGCAGAACGTTTTCCTCGGCCGGCAGAAAAACGCAATACCGCATTTTTCCATGGATTGTAGCGCACGTGCAAACGAGGCGTAACAAAAAATCCCAGACGATTATGATTGTCGACTCTGCCTCCTAAAATCAAACTAAAATTATCGGTATTGTCATACGTATATTCAAAAAAGGCTCCAACTGAGTTGTCAATTCTGCTTACATCTGTAAGATTTACAAATTCCTGATATTGATCGTAAGAAAAATTCAGGCCAGTTGTGAACTTATGCATCGTATTATTGATAATCGAATTGAATATCAAATTAGAATAAAAACTATTTTGCTTTATATCGTATTGATTTAAACCAAAATAAGAATCCTGTTTATGAGTATTAAAGGCATTTTGAAACCCAATACTCTGATAAGGCATATCTTTAAAAACATACCCAATTTTTGTAGAAACATCAAAACGTTCCGTATTAATTTCTGAGCCCCAATATTTAGTTGTGCCACGATCACGATCTTTATCAAAATCAAGTTCTCCTGTTTGCTTTTTATCATTCATGTACCGGAAATTAATAAAACTAACCACACCGCTTTCGGGATTATAATATTGATATCGATTTAAAACATTAATCTGTTTTCCTAACGGATTATCCAAAAATCCGTCATTGTTCATATCGTTTTTAGCGACACGCGTATTTCCGTGAACAAACAGACTGGTTGCCCATTTATCTGACAATTTTTTATTGAAATGCGTGTTCAGTTCAAAACGGGAATCTGTCGAACCATAAGCATTCAGAAAAAACGGAATATCATTTAAAGGTTTTAAAAGCTCAGTATTAATTTGACCGGAAATACTTTCGTAGCCGTTTATAACACTGCCGGCACCTTTGGTAATCTGTACACTTTCGATCCAGGTTCCCGGAGTAAACGATAAGCCATATGCCTGAGAAGCACCACGAACGGAAGGAATGTTTTCTTCTGTTATCATTAAATAAGGACTTGTTAAACCAAGCATTTTAATTTGCTTTGTTCCGGTTAAGGCATCAGAGAAATTAACATCAATTGATGGATTGGTCTCAAAACTTTCGGCGAGGTTACAACAAGCTGCTTTGAGCAATTCTTTACTGGTTATCACAGAAGTATTTGCTGTTACGGTTAAGGATTTTTTAATTCCTTTTTGCTTTTTAGTAATTTTTACTTCTTCTAAATCTTCTTGCGAAAAGACAGAAACAGAAAGCAAAAATGCCATAAAAAGCATTATATTTTTTTGCATAAAGATAATTTTAATGTTGAATAGAAATCACATTTTTTAAAGTTCGTACAGGGCACAAACCATTAAAAATGTAAATACAAAGCCTTAATCAAGACCTGCATTGCATTCTAACATTAAATCAGGAATAAAAAATATACTGACTGTATAATTTAAATAGTGGCGGCGCATTCGCATCTGCGTAATACGAAAGAACTTCTTTCTTTTTAAAATTTGGAAGTTCTAAGAAAACTACAGGATTGTAATCTTGTTTTACTGCCGTGAAAGCAAACTGAAAAAAGAAGAATTTGATTGTAGCATTATCTGACTTTTTTTCAAAATGTACAACCTTATCCTTACAACAAGAGTTTTTCTTTTCTTTTGAACCACAACATTTTTTTTCAACAATAGGTTCGGCAGTAGTTTTTAAGGAAACCGAAGCGATAGAACCTCCGCAATAATGTACATCAAAAGCAAAACCGATATTGGAAACCAATAGCAGTATAGCTAAAAAAAGGCCTGTACATTTTTTCAAATTCATATTGCAAAATTATTCAAAAAGAGCCGAATAAAAACTAAAATAATTGTTATTTTTTTGAATTTTGAAGCTGATAATAAAATCCGGGAATAAATAACAGCACCAAAAGAGGCTGAATAATAAATCTTCTTACATAAAAAAGCAACCAGCTCGCGTGCTCAAAAAATTCAAAAATGACAAAAAATGCTGCAAAAAGTGCAATCAAAAATAAAATATATAGTATTAAGCTAAATTTTAAAATGTCACGATCCTGAAACAAAGCATAAATCAAACACAGAGACAGTACCGAATTTAAAAAGTAACGAAAAAAAAGACCCAGAAAAAGTTTCAGTTTTTCAACCTGAGGATAAGGTAGTGAATGAAAATCTGCTTTAAAATAATCCAGAAAAGGATCATAAAATAATTGCCTCTCGAAACTTCTGATCAATGCAAAACATATTACAACAATTAAAGCAGCAAAGATTTTAAATTTATTCTCTCTTAATTTATTTAGCATATTTAGAAAATCTATTGATCCAGAAAACCCATAAAGCAAACACGTATCCGTAAATAATCAACGGAAACAAAATATTATGGAGAAAGTTAGTTTGCTTTGGAAAATTATAAACAAGGACAACCAAAAGCGCAATTCTAATGATATTTAAAATGTAAATAGAGACAAGTCCTAAAACTATAAAAATGACTGTTTTTTTAAAATTTCCTGAAAAAGCTGCAACAAAGGAAACAAATAGTATCATGACACTTACGGCATTGCAGCCTTCCGTAACTTGAGCTATATAGATGCCATTAAGAAGAATGTCCATCCAGGGATTTTGTGAATTTTTCTGAATTATGGCTTCATAATTAAAGGCACGTAATAATTGCTCAGAATTTCTTCCAACAAGTAATGTGATACTATCAAGATCCTCAGCCTGATAACTATTTAAATAGAACTTATAAAGCAGAGTGAGAACAATATATGTCAGAAAAAAAATGCTGACAAAAATCAAAAATGGCTTAAACTGGACTAAATATTTTTTCAAGAGATTTTTTTTTCAAATTTATGTATTTTTTGAGTTTAGCTTTAAATACTTTTGTAATAAAATTAAATATCATGACATTTCAGGAATTACAACCAAAAATAAGCATTATTATTACTGATAATCAAACAAATAGAGACGAAAAATTATTAGCTATCTGCCAGCTTTTAAACGAAAATATCGAATATTATAACTGGGTGGGCTTTTATTTTGCCAATCACGACACCAAAACTTTACATCTTGGACCATACGTTGGAGCAGAAACTGATCACACCGTAATTCCGTTTGGAAAAGGAATTTGTGGACAAGTCGCAGAAAGCAACGCTAATTTTGTTGTTCCCGATGTTAAGGCACAGGACAACTATATTGCCTGCAGTTTTACTGTAAAATCTGAAATTGTAGTACCTCTTTTTGTTAACGGAATCAATATAGGCCAAATTGATATCGACAGTCACGTTATTGATCCTTTTACAGAAGAAGATGAAAGATTCCTGGAATTTGTAAATCAGGAAGTTGCTAAATTATTTTAGAAGAACTATTTTTAGTGTCTAAATAGAACTGAATGAAAAGAAACATCGTCCTTTTTTTGCTTCTGATGATTTCAGTTAATCTGTCTGCGCAAATTAGTATGGTTTCTAAAAAGATATTTTTAGATTCCCTAAATCGTGAATGTAAACCCGAAAATCAACTTTATACAAGAGTAATTACCAATTATTCTCAGAAAAGTGTACGTTATGTTGTGACTGACTTCTATAAAAACGGAAGGAAGAAAATGACGGGTTCTACTTTAGATCGCGACATTCTAAAAAAAGACGGAGAGTTTATTTATTATTATAAAAATGGCACAAAAGAGTCGGTTGTAGATTATACTGACGATCACAAATCGGGAAAGGAAATAAATTGGTACGAAAACCAGAGTAAAAAATCGGAGAAACAGAATATCTGGAATCCTAAGACCAAAACTGTTCAGACATTGATTCTTAATTTTTGGAATGAAGATAAGGAGCAAACAGTGCTGGATGGAAATGGCGAATATGAGGCAACAGAAAATTCTATAACCGAAAAAGGAATTCTTAAAAATGGTTTAAAACAAGGAGTTTGGCAGGGAACTGATTCGATAAATAAAATTACTTTTACCGAGAATTACGATAAAGGAGTTCTTTTATCTACAACAAAGTCTAAAGAAAGCTCGAAAAAAATCGTCAAAAATTAAAATCAAAACAACCAAAATCTTATATAAGATTTGAAAATTTGTTAATAGTAGAAACTTGCTGAGCTGTATTAAAAATACTACTTTAGCATCATCTTAAACGCTTTTTCTTCTATGAAAACATTTTTACGTCTGATCTTTTTGATTTTAATTTCCGCAAAATCATTCTCTCAAAATACCGCCGTAACAAATAAATTGATTTACCTCGATTCTTTGTGGACGCCCAGCAATGAGGACAATTATAAATATACCAGACTTATAGAAGCATATTATACTGATAAGGAATCTTATGTATATAGAGATTTCTACAGATCCGGAAAATTGAAATTCATTGCTATTACTTTAGATAAAGATGTAATAATAAAGGACGGACAAGCAGTTTCTTATTATGAGAATGGAAATAAAAAATATACAGTAAATTATGTAAAGGATAAAAAATCAGGAAAGGAATTTAGCTGGTATGAAAATGGAAATATAAAATCTGAGATTGATTATCCTGAAGAAAAAAAGGAGGAGGAAGGAAAAATCAACAACTTTTGGAATACCGAAAAAGAAAGAATAGTTGCGGATGGAAATGGATATTATTTTGATAAAAGTGAAACCAATGAGCAATCTGGTCAAATAAAAAATGGTGTACCTGATGGCACATGGACGGGAAAAGATTTTAAGAAAAAATCAAATTTTATTGAAATGTATAAAAATGGAGAATTAATTTCAGGACTCACCACCGATTCTCTGAATGTAAAACATTCTTACGGTACAAAATATCTTCGGCCAAGCCCAAAAAATGGTATGAGTTCATTTTACAGTTATATTGGAAAATCCATGCATATACCACTTGAAGTCAGAAATAAGGTTTCCGGAAAAATATACCTGACTTTTATAGTAGATGAAGAAGGGAATTTAGTAGAACCAAAAATAATAAAAGGTATTGGTTATGGTATCGATGAAAACGCCATTCAATTGATTAAAGAAGCAAAAAAATGGAATCCGGGCAAAATTAGAGGTGTCCCGGTTCGGGCTCTTTATAAATTACCAATAACAATTACAAAATAAGGAGCAATAAAATTTCTTTTTCGAAAAAAAAATTCTAATTTTGCACCCGTCTTACAAAAGTTGTATGACATACATAAAAATCATTAAATAATATTGGAATGTATTTAACTAAAGAAAAGAAAGAAGAGATTTTCGCACAACACGGTGGTGCAACAAACACTGGAAGCGCAGAAGGTCAGATTGCATTGTTCACTTACAGAATTTCACACTTAACTGAGCACTTGAAAAAAAATCGTCACGATTACAACACTGAACGTTCTCTTGTACTATTAGTAGGTAAAAGAAGATCTTTGTTGGATTACTTGAAAAAGAAAGAGATCAACAGATATCGTGAGATTATCAAAGTATTGAATATCAGAAAATAATCAATATAGAAAAGAGGTGCGAGAGTGCCTCTTTTTGTTTTTAAAATACACAAGTCTGAGAGGACTTGTTACAAGAAAAAAAGTTTGGTTTTTCATTGGGTTTTAGATTACAACAACTACACACAACAACTACAACACAACTAAAACCCATTGTATAATCAAAAAGGAAAAAATTATGATTCCACAATTATTTGTAGAAAAAATCGATTTAGGTGATGGCAGAAGCATCACAATCGAGACAGGACGTTTAGCAAAACAAGCTGATGGTTCTGTAGTAGTAAGAATGGGAGATACGATGATACTTGCAACGGCAGTTTCAGCACGTACCTCAAACCCAGGCGTTGACTTTTTACCATTAACGGTAGATTATCGCGAAAAATTTGCAGCAGCTGGTCGTTTTCCAGGAGGTTTCTTTAAAAGAGAAGCTCGTCCAAGCGACAGTGAAGTATTAACAATGAGATTAGTAGACCGTGTTTTACGTCCGCTTTTCCCAGACGATTACCATGCAGAAACACAAGTTATGATTCAGTTAATGTCTCATGACGAAGAAGTTATGCCAGATGCTTTAGCTGGTTTAGCAGCTTCTGCAGCATTAGCAGTTTCAGATATTCCATTTTACAACCTAATTTCAGAAGTTCGTGTTGCACGTATCGACGGGAAATTGGTTATAAACCCAAGCAGAGAAGATTTAGAAAAATCAGACATCGACATGATGATCGGTGCTTCTATGGATTCTGTTGCTATGGTTGAAGGTGAGATGAAAGAAATTTCAGAAGCTGAAATGATCGAAGCAATTAAATTTGCTCACGAAGCAATCAAAGTTCAGATTCAGGCACAATTACGCTTACAAGCAGCTTTTGGAAAGAAAGAAATTCGTACTTATGAAGGTGAGAGAGAAAACGAAGAAATTTATGCAAAAGTAAAAGCAGCTGCATACGATAAAATTTACGCTATTGCGAAAGTTGGATCTGCTAAACATGAAAGAAGTGCTGCGTTTGCTGAAGTAAAAGAAGAAGTAAAATCTTTATTTACCGATGAAGAGTTAGCTGCTGATGGTGATTTAGTTTCTAAATATTTTTACAAAACAAACAAAGAAGCTGTTCGTAACGTAGTATTAGAATTAGGCGTGCGTCTTGACGGTAGAAAAACAACAGACATCAGACCAATCTGGTGTGAAACTGATTATTTACCGAGAGTTCACGGTTCTTCTTTATTTACACGTGGAGAAACTCAGGCTTTGGCTACAGTAACTCTTGGAACTTCAAGAGAAGCTAACCAAATCGATTCTCCATCTGAACAAGGTGAAGAGAAATTCTACTTACACTATAACTTCCCTCCTTTCTCTACTGGTGAAGCAAAACCACTAAGAGGAACTTCACGAAGAGAAGTTGGTCACGGTAACCTGGCTCAAAGAGCATTAAAAAACATGATCCCAGCAGATTGTCCTTACACAATTCGTATTGTTTCTGAAGTTTTAGAATCTAATGGTTCTTCTTCTATGGCAACAGTTTGTGCAGGAACAATGGCTTTGATGGATGCAGGTGTTCAAATGGTAAAACCAGTTTCTGGTATTGCTATGGGATTAATTACTGATGGTGAGAAATTTGCTGTATTGTCTGATATCTTAGGAGACGAAGATCACTTAGGAGATATGGACTTTAAAGTAACTGGTACGGCTGACGGTATTACTGCTTGTCAAATGGACATCAAAATTGATGGTTTACGTTATGATATTATGGAGCAGGCTTTGGCTCAGGCTCGCGATGGACGTTTACATATTTTAGGTAAATTAACTGAGACGATTGCTGAACCAAGATCTGATGTAAAAGCACACGCACCAAAAATTATTACCAGAACTATTCCTGGAAACTTTATTGGAGCATTGATCGGACCTGGAGGAAAAGTAATTCAGGAATTACAAAAAGCTACCGGAACAACTATCGTAATTAACGAAGTTGACGAGCAAGGTGTTATTGAAATTTTAGGTACAGATCCTGCCGGAATCGAAGCGGTTTTAGCAAAAATCAAATCTATTACCTTCAAACCACAAATGGGAGAAGCTTATGAAGTTAAAGTAATCAAAATGCTTGACTTTGGAGCTGTAGTAGAATACACTTCTGCACCAGGAAACGAAGTATTGCTTCACGTATCTGAGTTAGCTTGGGAACGTACTGAAAATGTTACTGATGTTGTTAATATGGGTGATGTTTTTGAAGTGAAATACTTAGGATTAGATCCTAAAACTAAAAAAGAAAAAGTGTCCAGAAAAGCACTTATTCCTAGACCTCCGCGTGAGGAGAAAAAAGAGTAATCAGATCTTAGTTTACTAAAGGTTTATTCATAGAAAACCCCAATTCATTTATTTGAATTGGGGTTTTTCGTTTTATTTAAAATAAATATTTTATTACAATTTAACATCTTTAACATGATTTTTATAACATTTTTTTAATACTTTTGAATTCAATCAATCCAAAAACAAAAACCACGTTTCCTTTGAAAAATTATCATAAAAAATCCATTTATCTTGTGATATTTGGCATACTGCTAAATATATCGTACATACAGTCACAATCTAATGAAAAATCTTCACTTTACGATTATTTTGATGAAGCAGTTGGAAAAGACAACTTAAATATTAATAACGGAATTGTACACAGCGAGCCATTTCGTCCGATTACAGGAAAGAACAGATATTATATCGAGGAATTCCAAATTGGCAATATTAGTTTTGAAGGGCAGATCTATTCCGATGTCAATCTAAAATACGACATCTTAAACGATCAGGTCATTTACAAACAAAATGGTTCTTCAGAAAACTTACCCATCAATTTAATTGTCGAAAAAGTTGATTACTTCTTTATAAAGAATAAGAAATTTGTCAATTTAAAAGCAGAATCCATTAAATTTCCTAGTATTATAAATGGAATACATGAAGAAGCTTACGTTGATAATTTATCACTTTATATTAAACATTTTAAGGAAAAAGTAAAAGTGTTTCAGAGCGATGGTATTTATTATAACTTCATTTATAAAAACAATTATATATTAAAGTACAATAATTATTTTTATAAGGTAGAATCTGAAAAAGATTTTAAAAAATTATTTCCCGATTTTAAAAAGGAAATAAATAGTTTTTACACCGCAAATAGAAAGTTAGAACGTTCCGACAAAAGCCAGTTTATGGAAAATCTAACAAAACAAATTAATGGTTTTCTAAGAAAAAGTTCTAATTAAATGAAAAAAATTACTCTTATACTCTTTTTAATCGCCTTTCAACAAATAATCAATTCTCAGGTAATTAGTGACAAAGTAACAGTTGAGTTCAAAAATGCGTCTATTAAAACTGCCATTCAGGATATAGAAAAAGTATCTTACTTTAAATTTTACTTTGATGAAAAATGGTTTGAAAACGATAGCACAATAATAAACAAACAATATAAAGACATTAAAATTGGTGAGGTTTTGGAAGATGTTTTTCAAAATACAAGTTTTAATTTTTTTATCTCCGAAAATAAAATTATCGTTACAAATAACAGCATAATTTACAGTCAGCTTCCCGACGATTATTTTGGTGGCTTTGTTGAAAGGGATGAAAATGGGCAAATTAACCCAATCTTTTATCAGCAATATGATTCTGTAAGAAAGACAAACTCCAGAAATCCGAATAAAAATGTGAGAGATCTTATTCTTATTGGAAAAGAAATCAAAAATCAGAAAAAGAAAACATATACATTATCAGGTTACGTTAGGGGAGAAAAAAACAATTCCGGACTCGCTAATGTCCTTGTAAAAATTCCAAATTCAGAATTTACAGCTTCTACTGACAAAAGAGGATATTACACACTACAAGTTCCAGCTGGTTTAAATGTTTTGGAAACTGAAACATTCTCCTATAACAAAGTCACTAAAAACATCATGGTTTATAATGACGGATCTCTAAATATCTCTTTAACAGAAAACATCAATCAACTTGATGAAGTTTTAATTAATACCAATAAAAGTAAAAGTGCAAAATCGGCAATTACAGGCGTAACAACAATTGATGCAGAAGGAATTAAAAACGTTCCGCTGGTTCTTGGCGAACGCGACATTCTTAAAGTCGCTCTCACCATGCCAGGGATAAAAACTGCCGGAGAAGGATCTGCAGGATATAATGTCCGAGGCGGAAAAGAAGATCAGAATTTATTTTTATTAGATCACGCTACTTTGTATAATCCCTCGCATTTCTTTGGTTTTTTTACTGCCTTAAATCCTTACACCACTAAAAAAGTTGATATTTATAAAGGAAGTATCCCTGCTGAATTTGGAGGGAGGTTATCTTCTGTATTTGATATTACGTCTAAAATTGGTAATGTAAATGAGTTTCAGGGCGAGGGAGGTATTGGTCCGGTAACCAGTAATTTAATGCTTTCAACTCCAGTTGTAAAGGGAAAATCAAGTTTGGTTTTCGGGGGAAGAGCTACTTATTCGGACTGGATTTTAAAAAGTCTTGATGAAGAAAATTTAAAAAACAGCCAGGCTTCTTTTTATGATTTTATTTTAAAATACAACCACAAAATCAATGTTAACAACGATATTGAATCTACACTTTATTACAGCCACGATAAGTTTAGCGTCTCCTCAGATTCATTATACAAATACAGCAATAGATTAGCTACTTTAAAATGGAACCATACTTTTAATGAGAAAAATAAAGGTTCGTTAATTGTAACTAATAGCGAGTACAAATTTAATATTGATTACCAGTCTAGCGGTATAAACAATTTTGATTTTGGCTATAAAATCGCTGAAACCCAGGCAATGCTGAAAATGAATTATTTTTATAATGACAAACATAAATTCAGTTACGGACTTTCTACAAAATTATATGGTGTAGATCCAGGATATTTAAATCCGACGAATCCGGAATCCAGTTTAATTCCGCTTGATATTGAAAAAGAACGGGGATTAGAATCTGCTGCTTATATTGGAGATAATTTTAAAATAAGTGATAAGTTTTTGCTTGATTTCGGTTTACGTTATTCAAGTTTTGCAGCTTTAGGAAAATCTATTCAACGTATTTATGAGGATAACTTACCTATTAGCGACGCAACTGTAATTGAAACAAAAACATATGGAAATAACAAAGTAATTAAGAGATATGGCGGACTTGAACCGAGAATTGCCGCACGATATTTTCTTTCTGATGATTTTTCTGTACGAGCAAGTTATGACAAAACATATCAGTACATTCATTTACTATCAAACAATACAACACAGTCGCCTACTGACATCTGGAAACTTTCTGATTTAAATGTGAAACCGGAAAGTGCTCAGCAAGTTTCGTTAGGCTTTTATAAAAATTTAAAAGGCGGAGATATTGAGTTGAGTTTAGAAGGATATTATAAAAAGTCTAAAAATATTTTAGATTATAAAGTTGGAGCCGAATTATTATTAAATGAAAATATCGAGACCGAACTTTTGCAAGGCGAAGGAAAAGCATACGGTATTGAAGTACTGTTAAAAAAACAAGTTGGAAAACTTAACGGATGGGTTGGATATACTTATTCAAGATCATTGATAAAATTGAACAGTCAGTTTAATGAAGAAAAAGTAAACGACGGAAAATTCTTTGCTTCTAATTTTGACAAACCGCATGATTTTAGTGCTGTTTTAAACTACAGAATTACTAAACGTTACAGTTTTTCCAGCAACTTTATCTATCAGACCGGGCGACCAATTACCTACCCTATTGGAAGATATGACTATGGTAACGAGCAATATACCGTCTACAGCGATCGAAATAAATTTAGAATTCCGGATTACTACAGACTTGATATTGGTCTGAATATTGAAGGAAATCATAAAATTAAAAAGCTAGCACATAGTTTTTGGAATATTTCGATCTATAATGTCTTAGGGCGTAACAATCCATATTCTGTTTTCTTTATTACAGACCAGGGTCAAATCAAGGCGTACAAAACATCTATTTTTGCTTATCCAATTCCTAGTATTACTTATAATTTTAAGTTTTAAATCATGAAAAAAATCACATATAAACTCTCTATATTTTTAATTCTCGCATTTGCATTATGCAGCTGTACAGAACAGTATGTTTTTCAAAATAATGATTTTGAAAGTGCCCTTGTAGTCGAAGGAACTATTACAAATGAACTTAAAAACCAGACGATACGACTTTCTCAGGTATATGAATTGGAAGAAACAGGTCCTAAACTCGAAAAAGGAGCAAATGTATCTGTTGCTGACGATCAAGGAAATGAATATCAATTTGAAGAGAAAGACACAATATATTCTTCAATAACGCCATTTAAGGCAGAACCGGGTAGAAAATATCAATTAAAAATAAGAACAAGCACTGGTAAGAATTATACTTCTGATGAACAAGTTTTAACTACCGAAACTAAAATAGACAATGTAACGGCAACGGTAGCAAATTTTAATGGAGAAAGAGGTGTACAAATTAATGTAAATAGCTATGACCCAACTAATACTTCAAAGTATTATCGTTACGAGTACAATGAAACTTATAAAATCATAGCTCCTTTGTGGGATTCAAGAGAAACAAATTTAGTAATTATCCCAGCTATTCCCGCAAATCCGATTGATGGAATTCCAGGATCTCCTGAAAGAGAAGATATAATAGTAAGTGCAAGAAAATACGAAACCCGAACTTGTTACTCCAGCAAAAAATCTAATGATATAATTTTAAACAGCACCAACAGTCAAAGTGATGATCGTGTGCATTTTCCAGTACGATTTATAAGTAATCAAAATTATATAATATCACACCGTTATAGTATTTTCGTAAAACAATATGTTCAAAATTTAGCTGCATTTACTTATTATAAAACCTTAAGAGACTTATCATCTTCTGGAGGAGTTCTTTCACCAAAACAGCCGGGTTTTTTCTATGGAAATATAAGATCTGTAGAAAATGCGACAGAAAAAGTAATTGGCTTTTTTGAAGTGTCTGCAGTTTCTTCTGAGAGAATCTTTTTTAATTATACTGATTTATTTCCAAGTGAACCGCTGCCTCCTTATTACGAAAGTGATTGCGCTGTCAGAGATTTCGTAGACTGCCTGGGCGATCCACCATGTAATGGGACACAATTACGTTCAGGAATTAGAAGCCGTTATTTGGTACATTTATCTTCTAATCCACCGTCAAATTATTTTATGGTTAAAGCTGCATGCGGAGACTGCACTTCATTTTCATCTAATATTGTTCCACCTTTTTGGATAGATTAATCTTATAATTCATGAAAAAACTTTTTATATATAAAACCCAAAGAATTAAGCATTTCATGTTTTTAATGATGGTGCTATTTCAGGGTTGCTTTATTTTTGCACAGAATCTTCAAAATAAAAATAACATTCCTACACTTTCAACTCAGGAAACTATTTTTATTCATTCCAATACTACAACTTTTCTAACCGGAGAAACTTTGTATTATAAACTATACTGTTTAAACCCACTAAACAATACGACAAGTCAAATTAGCAAGATTGCTTACATGGAACTTATTGACAGTGAGAAAAATTCACTTCTAAAAAATAAGGTTTATCTAAATAAGGGAATTGGCTCCGGTGATTATTTTATACCGACAACTTTAAAAACTGGCAGTTACAAAATTGTTGCTTATACAAAATGGATGCTCAATAATCCAAATTCTCAAAAGTACACCATTGATATTTTTATAATAAACCCGTTTCAGTCACAAGAAGCAAACAATAACATTACATATGATTTATATAATGCACAAAGAGAGGCAGCCACACCACAAATTTCAAATTTAAATGTAGTTAATGACAATAGAGTAGATTTTATTTTAGATAAGGAGACTTATTATACCAGAGAAAAAGTCAATATAAAATTAAAATCCTTAACCCAATCTATTCAAAAAGGAAATTATTCTGTTTCTATTAGAAAGACAGACCAAATACCCGCTTTCAGACAATTAACACCGTCAGAATTTGTAAAAAAAACAGCTGATAGCTATAGTAATTTTACTCCTACAACTTATTTGACATATGTGCCAGAATTAAGATCTGAGTTGATAACAGGAAGCATTACTTCAGGAAGTAATAAAGATGTAAGCAACAAATCGATTGCTTTATCATTACCTGGTAAAGATTATGTGCTAAAAATAGTTAAAACAAATAAGGAAGGTAAATTTGCATTTTTATTAGATCAGTTTCCCAATTTTCCAAATGCAATTCTACAGGTAATTGACGAAAATAAAGATGATTACACCATTTATTTAGACGGTTTTCCAAAATTTGATGCTTCGTCATTACAATTTACTTCAAAATTAAATTTATCTCCGAATTTAAAACAAGAGATTGAGGAAAGATCCACTGCAAGTCAGATTCAAAACGCATACTATCAAATTAAAAAAGACAGTTTAGTAACAGAAGCTGTTATGAATGCTTTTTTTAGCACAATCGAAAAAGCATACGTTTTAGATGATTACACGAGGTTTCCGACTTTAAAAGAAAATGTTGTAGAGGTGATTGTAGAACTTTATTATAGAAAAAGAAATGGCAAATACGATTTAAGAGTTAGAAACGACCATAAAGACTTGGAAATCTACGGTCCACCCTTAGTGTTGGTTGACGGATTACTAATTCAGGATCCGAGTGATCTCTTTGATTATAATATGGCAAACGTAAACAAGGTAAGCCTGATTACAGAACCATATGTTTACGGACCAAATTTATATGGCGGTTTAATTAGTTTTGAAACCAAGGACAATGAATTTTCAATTAATTATGCCAAAAAATATTTGAGGACAATGGAAATTCAACGTCCTAATCCAGAAAAAGTGTATAATAATCCGGATTACGAAGCCGGCAATAAACTGCAGCGAATTCCCGATTACAGATATCAGTTATTATGGAAACCAAATATCAAACTAGAGTCGGAAGAAGAAAATATATCATTTTACACTTCTGACATAAAAGGAAATTTTGACATTGTTCTCGAAGGATTTACTGAAAATGGACAACCTGTATATGTTTCCAAAAATATTACTGTAAAATAATTTTAGACTCTCAAAAATATCAAGCCCTTAATCATTTTTTTTTTAGGGGCTGTATGCTTTTAAAATTAAAAAGTACAAATTTTAAAAAAATAAATAATTTTTGTAACTTTTTTGAAACTCCTTACGTATAACCATTTGTACACTTTAAAAAATAGGGAGACAACAACATGAGACAACTTAAAATCACCAAGCAGGTAACCAATCGTGAAACTGCATCGTTAGATAAATATCTACAAGAAATTGGAAAAGTTGACCTAATTACCGCCGATGAAGAGGTAGAATTAGCACAAAGAATAAAGGCTGGTGATCAAAGAGCTTTAGAAAAACTTACAAAAGCCAACTTACGTTTCGTAGTATCGGTGGCTAAACAATATCAAAATCAAGGATTAACTCTTCCAGATTTAATTAATGAAGGAAACTTAGGTTTGATTAAAGCGGCTCAACGTTTTGATGAAACGCGTGGTTTCAAATTCATTTCTTACGCCGTATGGTGGATTCGTCAATCGATTCTTCAGGCTTTGGCAGAACAGTCACGTATTGTACGTTTACCATTAAATAAAATTGGTTCTATTAATAAAATCAACAAAATGTATGCTTTATTAGAGCAATCTAACGAGCGTCCGCCTTCTGCTGAGGAAATTGCAAAAGAACTTGATATGACGGTAAATGACGTAAAAGAGTCTATGAAAAACTCTGGACGTCACCTGTCAATGGATGCTCCTCTTGTTGAAGGAGAAGATTCTAACCTTTATGACGTTTTACGTTCTGGGGAATCTCCAAATCCGGACAGAGAATTAATTCACGAATCTCTTCGTACTGAAATCGAACGTTCTTTAGAAACACTTACTCCAAGAGAGGCAGATGTTGTTCGTTTGTATTTTGGCCTTGGCGATCAGCACCCAATGACATTAGAAGAAATTGGAGAAACTTTCGACTTAACCCGTGAGCGTGTTCGTCAGATTAAAGAAAAAGCAATCCGCAGATTGAAACACACTTCAAGAAGTAAAATCCTTAAAACTTATTTAGGATAAAATATTAAATTTCAATATTTAAAATTCCAAATTCCAATTCTAATTGGGACTTGGAATTTCTAACTTGGAATTTTACCGCAAACAACAGTTTGATTGACTGTTCGTTTTTTGATTGATGATTGAAACTCCGGCTGATTACCGGAGTTTTTTATTTTGTTATTTTTAACCGCAAAGGGCGCTAAGATTTTTATTAGATTTTTTGTCGTTAAAAATGCAAAGTCCGCAAAGCTTTGTCAAAAAAACTTTGCGAACTTTGCGTAAATCTTTAGGCTCTTTGCGGTTAAAAAAAAATTTATCTTTGTAAAAAAACAACACACTACAATACAATGAAAAATACACTTATTGCTCCTTCTGTTCTTGCAGCCGATTTTGCCAATTTACAACGAGATATTGAAATGATCAACACCAGTAAAGCTGATTGGTTTCATATCGATATTATGGATGGAGTTTTTGTACCGAACATCTCTTTTGGAATGCCTGTTTTGGAAGCTATTGCAAAACATGCCAAAAAATATATTGACGTCCATCTGATGATTGTTGATCCGGATAGATATATCAAAACCTTCGCAGATTTAGGCGCTAACGGCTTAACGGTTCATTACGAAGCCTGTACACATTTACACAGAACATTACAAGCAATAAAAGCAGAAGGAATGAAAGCCGGAGTAGCAATGAACCCTCATACAAATGTAGATCTGTTAGAAGACGTTATTAATGACATCGATGTTCTTTGTATTATGAGTGTCAATCCGGGATTTGGAGGTCAGTCTTTTATTGATAATACTTATGACAAAGTAAAAAAATTAAAAGCATTAATTACACGCAAAAATGCTTCAACATTAATTGAAATTGATGGAGGCGTAACCAGCAAAAATGCAAAACAATTGGCAGAAGCCGGAGCAGACATTTTAGTCGCAGGAAGTTTTGTTTTTAAAGCTGAAAATCAAATTGAAACCATTTCAGACCTAAAAATCCTTACTGCTTTTTAAGTGTTTTAAATTTGGAAAGAAGTCAATTCCCGTCATTTTTTCTAATGTCTCAATTGAAACAACAAAATCATAAATAGATTTATCGCTTTCTTCATTTGGAACCAGAAAAGCAATTACTTTATGTTCTTTTCCAGTCTTAGATAAAATAATTTTATAAAAATACTTAGGAACAGCAACTTTTTCTGTTCCTATTTTTTTATCTGAATCTTTAGGAATTCCACCAGTTACGATGTAGATATCGTTGTATTTTTCTGCCCAATATCGAGTCTTTTGTTCTAACCTGTTCCAAATTCCGGCATTAAATTCCTTTTTTTGAGGAGAAATATTAGAAGTATAAAATGTATCATTATAAGCGTTCTTATTAAACTCCATATCTCCTGCAGGGCAAAGATGTCCCTTATCATAACCTGATTTTTTATAATTCCTCCAATCCGCAGAACCAGTTGTTACTTTTGGATCTTCAATAAAATAAGGTCTTTTATAATCGTGATTTTTTAAGTATTCTTTCTTTAGTTCGTAAGCAACCCATTCCGCCTGCTCAAATTTTTCGTTGTAAGACAAAGTATAATACTGGTGTTTTATTATTTGCTTTGTTGTCGAAGTTGGCAGATAGGCCACGGTAAACAAAGAATCCTTTCCAGTAGAATTTTCTACAAAAGCAACAGATTCATTATCACCAATTATTTTATTATCAGAAGTCTCATTTTTACAAGACATTATAAAACAACTCAAAACCAGACTTAAAAATAATTTCATACTTATAAATTTAAAGTGGTTAAACTTACAAAAAAAACGCTCCGAAAATTTAAATTTTCAGAGCGTTTTAAACAAATTAAATTCTTAAAGAACTTACGATTTTACCAGTTTATCCTTTTTCATTTTAGGAGAAACGTCTTTTTTTACCACACTTTTTGTTTGCAGGTCGTCCAATACATTTAAAGCTTCTTCTACATAAACATCTTTAGACAACGCCTGATGCCATGCATCTCTTTTTTCTTTTAAAGTAGCATCTGCTTTCATCTCTGCTTCTTCGTAAGGAAGAGATTTAAAAACAAGGTCGTTTTTGTAATCTAAGATTGGCTTGTATTTTTTACCTTCATTTTCAACCTGCTCCTGAGTTGCTTTAAAACTCTGAAGATTTAAACTATAGGTATTCTCTTTATTTTTAACATCAATCCATTTTGCATTGTCATCAATTAGTTTAAACTGAGCATTTTGAGCAATTCTGTTTTTACTGTTGTTAACTGCTTTGCTAAAATTCTCATTAGAATTCCATGTACTGTAATCTGCAGGATCAATTTTATCCCATGGCATTGCATTGTCAATATCTCTTTCTCCCATTTTTAGATAAGCATAACGATCTGGCATTACAACATCGCTATGAACACCTTCTAACTGAGTAGAACCTCCGTTGATTCTGTAAAATTTCTGTCCTGTTATTTTCAATGCTCCAAGATCTCCATAATTAGCATTACGAACAAACTGATTCAAATCTAATACATTTTGTACAGTCCCTTTTCCGTAAGTCTGTTTACTACCGATAATTACACCACGCTTGTAATCCTGAATTGCTGCTGCCAAAATTTCGGAAGCAGAAGCAGAAAAACTATTTACCATGATAACCAACGGACCATCCCATTCGATTTTTTTATCTTTATCGTAAAGCACTTCTTTCTTTTTTCCGGCAGATTTAACCTGAACAATTGGGCCATCTTCAATAAACAAACCAGCAATATCTACCACTGTAGAAAGTGATCCTCCTCCATCATCACGTACGTCCAAAACAATTCCGTTGACATTTTCTTTTTTCAGTCTTTCTACCTCACGCGCAATATCTTTTCCGGCATCGCGACCGTCTTTATTTTCGAAATCAATGTAGAATTTAGGAAGATAAATTACTCCGTATTTCAACCCATTTTTTTCAACAATACTGGATTTAGCATACGTTTCTTCAATTTCGACCACATCTCTTATGATCGAGATCACTTTGATAGAACCATCTACTTTTTTAACAGTAAGTTTTACTTCGGTACCTTTATGGCCTTTTATTTTTTTCACAACATCATCCAGACGCATTCCTACAACATCAACAGGCTCTTCGTTTCCTTGTGCTACTTTCAAAATTAAATCACCTGCTTCCAGTTGTTTTCCTTTCCATGCAGGACCTCCCGAAATCAATTCATCAATTTGAGTAAAATCATTTTTTTTTGTTAAACGAGCTCCTATACCTTCCAGTTTACCACTTATGTTTACATCAAAACGATCTTTTTCTTCTGGAGCGAAATAACTAGTGTGCGGATCAAAACGAGTCATTATCGAATTCAGGTAAACTGAAAACCAATATTCTCTGTTCAAATCTTTAATCACGCTAAAATTATCATCCAATGATTTTAGTGAACTTTCGCGGGTTTCCTTTTCTAAAGTTTCAAAAGATTTTTCTTTGTAAGCAGGATCTTTTTTCTTCTTTTCTTCTTCAATTTTTTGTTTTGTAACTAAAGAAGAAAGCGTAGATAATTTGATTTGCTTTCTCCATCTTTCGTTAATTTCAGCCAAGTTTTTGGCATATGGAATTTTCTCATAATCAGCATCAAAAGTCTCATTGACATTGTAGTCAAATGGATGTGCTAAAATCGTTTTATAACGTTTTTTACTTTCTTCCATACGTTTCATCAACCTTGTATAAGTTAGGTTAAAAAAAGTAATATCTTTATTTAGAAACTGATCATCAAGCATCAATTCATATTGCTTAAACTCGTCAATATCAGACTGTAAAAAAAATCTTTTTGAAGGATCTAATGCATCGATATAATCTTTAAAAATTCCTTTAGAAAATTCATCATTTATTTCTGCGGGGCTGTAATGTCCTTTTTCAATAACAAATGCTAGTAATTCTAAAAGTGTTTTATCTCTGTTCGGATCAGGGTCGATTGTCTTATCTGCATTCATTTTAAATGCGAATAATGTAAGCGATAAGCACAATACGGCTATGAGTATCTTATAATTTCTTTTCATAAACTTTATAATAGCATTCATCAATTTTTTTATCTAAGTTACGTTAAAAACTATGCCACGGGGGCCAACGTCACGATAATTTTTTGTTAAAGATATAAAAATGTTTTATTGCTAAAAAAGTTCTTTATCTTAGTTGGCAAAATTTATAATATTTGTAACATATCGTAAAGAATGTAACATTATTTTTGCTCTTAAAATCTTACAATTGTTAAATTCACACATAATACATACCAAATGAAAGCCGAGAAACCTCTTATATTAGTAACCAACGATGATGGTATTTTGGCACCTGGAATACGCGCTTTAATAAGCGTTATGGAAACAATTGGCGATGTAATTGTTGTGGCGCCCGACAAACCTCAAAGTGCTATGGGTCACGCAATTACTATAAACAATACGTTGTTTTTGGATAAAATCTCAAAAGACGGAGACAAAATTGCAGAATACAGCTGTTCGGGAACACCTGTAGATTGCGTAAAACTGGCAGTAAACGAAATCCTAAAACGAAAGCCCGACTTATGTGTTTCAGGAATAAATCATGGATCAAATTCATCTATAAATGTCATTTATTCCGGCACAATGAGTGCGGCTGTCGAAGCTGGAATAGAAGGAATTCAGGCAATTGGATTTTCACTTTTGGACTTTGACTGGACTGCAGATTTTGAACCTGTAAAATCTTTTGTAAAAAAAATTGCTCTGGAAACTTTAGCTAACAAACTGCCTCCGGGAGTAGTTTTAAATGTAAATTTTCCGAAATTAAAAGAGTCCGAAATTAAAGGAATCAGAGTTTCCCGTCAGGCGAAAGCCTACTACGCACAAAAATTTGATAAGCGACAAACTCCTTTTGGAAAAGATTATTACTGGCTCGCGGGCAAATTTGTAAATGAAGATCAGGGTGAAGACACAGATGAGTGGGCTTTGGCAAACGGATATATTTCTGTTGTACCCGTTCAGTTTGATTTGACCGCACATCACACTATTCAACAACTTAATACTTGGAATTTAAATGACTAAAGAAATATTTGTTGGTTTTATAATTGGCATTTTTACGGCTCTTTTAGGAAGTTATCTGTTTATTACATTTTTTACAACATTTGACATTTCATCAGGTTTTCAAATTTTAAGAAAGCAGGGATATCTTGGAAAAGTCATCACTTTAGGAACACTTCTGGATCTCGCTGTTTTCACTATCCTTCTAAAAAGAAATAAGGAATATATGGCAAGGGGTGTAATTTTGGCCGTGATTGTTCTGGCAATTTCGACATTAGTTATTTAAATCTTATCTTTGCGAAGTCACCATTAAACGGATGTTCAAGCTTAGTACCTTTCAAAAAAAACCAAAATGAAGTATTACATAATTGCAGGAGAAGCCTCCGGAGATTTACATGGCTCTAATTTAATGAAAGCATTATATGTTGAAGATCCTAACGCAGAAATTAGATTTTGGGGAGGAGACCTAATGCAAAAAACAGGCGGAACTCTCGTAAAACATTATCGTGATCTGGCGTTTATGGGCTTCATTGAAGTGATTTTTAATTTAAAAACCATTTTAAATAATATTAAAATCTGTAAAAAAGACATTTTGGAATTTAAGCCGGATGTCATAATTTTTATTGATTACCCTGGTTTTAATATGCGAATTGCGAAATGGGCTAAAGAATTAAATTACAGAACGCATTATTATATTTCTCCGCAAATCTGGGCCTGGAAAGAGAGCAGAATAAAGGCCATCAAACAAGATGTCGATAAAATGTTTGTGATTCTGCCATTCGAAAAAAGTTTTTACGAAGACAAACATCACTATCCTGTAGAATTTGTTGGACATCCGTTAATTGATGCGATTCAGAATCAGCCTGCTTTTGATGAGTCGTCTTTTCGAACATTAAATAATTTAGGTGAAAAACCTATTATCGCCGTTTTGCCGGGAAGCCGCAAACAGGAAATCACAAAGATGCTAAGCGTAATGCTAAGTGTTGTTGACGATTTTCTGGATTACGAATTTGTAATTGCCGGCGCGCCAAGTCAGGACTTTGAGTTTTATCAACAATTTATAAGCAATAAAAATATCAAATTTGTTTCTAATAAAACGTATGATTTACTGCGTTCTTCTGCAGCTGCATTGGTTACATCCGGAACCGCTACTCTGGAAACGGCTCTTTTTAAAGTTCCGGAAGTGGTGTGCTATAAAGGGAGCGAGGTTTCTTATCAAATTGCAAAAAGAATTATAACTTTAAAATATATTTCTCTGGTCAATTTAATTATGGATCAGGAAGTTGTTACTGAATTAATTCAGGCTGATTGCAATAAAAAACGCATTAAAGAAGAATTACAAAAACTATTAGAGCCTCAATATCGCGCTAAACTTCTTCAAAATTATGATGTTTTAGAACAAAAACTTGGAGGAGTTGGAGCAAGTCAAAAGACAGCAAAACTAATTGTTGCCGATTTAAAACAAAACTAATTACCATTTTGAAAAAAATAATCCTCTTTTTGCTTTTAGCAGTCGCTTTCACCTCTTGTAAATCAACTTCTTCAGTTGTAAGTAAAAACGAATCTAAAAAAGAAAACAGATATCTGGTTAACAATCTAATTGAAAAAGCGACTGATAACATAGGAGTTCGTTACAAAGCGGGCGGAACCACAAAAGCGGGATTTGATTGTTCAGGTCTGGTCTACACAACTTTTGAAAGCGAAAACATTAAACTTCCAAGACCTTCGTACGAGCAGGCAAAAATTGGAAAGGTTATTCCGTTAAATGATGCTAAAAAAGGAGATTTGATTTTCTTTAAAACCAACAAAAGCAGAACAATAAATCATGTCGGCCTAATCACTGAGGCCAATTCAGATGAAGTCAAATTCATACATTCTTCCACTTCAAAAGGTGTAATTATTTCATCAACCAAAGAGGCTTATTATAAGGATTCTTTTGAGCAGGTCAATAGAGTTATTCCATAAAAAAAACATTTATTTTTATTATTTTTCTTACAAATATTTAATACTTTTAAACCATGAAAGTATTAGATTTTCCGTTGATTAAAATTACAATTGCCTTTGTACTGGGCATCATTACTGGGTATTACGTAAATCTCTCAATAGCAACGATAGCGATTACGCTGTCAATTTCATTTTCGCTTTTCTGCGGCTTTTATTTTTGGAGTTTAAAACAAAACAACTGTATTTTTCTTTTCGGAATATTTACTTCTCTACTTTCTTTTTTTATAGGTGCCTTAACACTTCTAAGTCATACGGAAAATCTTCAAAAAACCAATTATACAAATTGTCAAATTGCCTTTGAAAAATCTCAATTCGTGACTTTAATTTTAAGAGAAAAATTAAAAGGCAATGATTACAATGATCGCTATGTTGCGCTGGTTAAAACAATTTCAGGAAAAACCTATGATGGAAAAGTAATTGTAAATGTCGCAAAAGACAGCAGCCAGAATCATTTAGTAATAGGAAATTGCATTAAAGTTAAAACTACTTTACAGCGTAATAAATCAAGTAAAAATCCAAGTCAGTTTGATTATAGCCAATATTTGGCAAACAAGCAGATTTACGCCCAGATTTATTGTCAGAAAAAAGAAGTATTTGTTAGCAAAACTATCCGGAAAGATGTATGGTACTACTGCGCCAAATTGCATTCAAGAATAATTTCTAATCTGGAAAAATCGAAATTTAATAAAGCCGAAATGAATGTTGCTTTAGCATTAATATTAGGTCAGCAGCAGGAAATTTCACAGGATATTATTCAGGACTATCAATATTCAGGTGCTACCCATATCCTATCTGTATCAGGATTGCATGTCGGCTTTATCATGCTTTTTATCACTTTTATTCTTAAACTAATTCCAAATACAAGAAAAGGTTCTTTTTTTAAACTGGCTTCCATTTTAATTTGCTTAGCCGGATTTGCAGTAATTTCAGGCCTTTCCCCTTCTGTATTAAGATCTGTTGTAATGTTTTCCTTTATCGCAACAGGCAATCACTTATTAAGAAATGGCAATATTTACCACACCTTATTTGTTTCCATTTTATTGATACTGCTTTTTGAACCTTACTTTTTATTTGATGTTGGCTTTCAATTAAGTTATCTGGCTTTGTTTTTTATTCTTTGGCTGCAGCCTCTTTTAAAAAACATCTATAGACCCAAAAATAAATTGATAGTCTACATTTGGGATGCGCTAACCGTGTCATTTGCTGCGCAAATTGGCACTTTGCCTTTATGCCTGTATTATTTCCATCAGTTTCCCGGTTTGTTTTTTGTTACAAACATTATTATTCTTCCCATTTTATCCTTTATTATGATTGCCGGAATTATCGTTATGATCATTGCTGTCTTTACCCAACCACCAATATTCTTAACTATTATTTTTGAGAAAAGTATCTATCTTTTAAATCTAATGATTCATCTTGTTGCTTCTCTGGATTCGTTTGTAATTCGCAATATTAGCTTCAATCTTTATCATTTAGCAGCTTTTTCTTTTCTGATAATTTTTACAATTATCTGGATGAAGCAACCAGATTACAACAAACTGATTTACGTAGGTTTTTCTATACTTCTGACACAAATTGCTTTTATTTTCATGAAAGTAAAAACAGAAAGCGAAAGAGAATTGATTGTTTATAATGAAAGAAATAATACACTAATTTCTGAACGTAACGGAAAAAATATTGTTCTCTACAGCAGAGATTCTATTATAAATAAGAAAAATAATTTTAAAAGTGTAAATTCTTATCTTCTCGGAAATTCTTTAACATCGGGCAAGACGGAATGCCTTAAAAATTGTTTGTATTTTAAAAATAACAGAATTTTAATAATTGACAGTAGCGGAATTTACCCTGCCAAAATACAGCCTGATATTTTAATTCTAACTCAAAATGCGCGGATAAATCTGGATCGTCTATTTTTGGAAATACACCCTAAAGTAATTATTTCAGATGGCAGTAATTCAAATTCAATTCAACGGATCTGGAAAAATAGTTGCATAAAAAAAGACATCCCTTTTCATGCTACGAACGAAAAGGGATTTTATAAATTATAAAATTATTCTGGATTTAAAATTAAATTTGATTCTGAAATCCAGGCTTTAACACCGGGCACGTATCCAATGAGACCTAATTTATTAAAATTGGTTTTATCCTTTCTCACTGCAACATCTGTAAAACAAACCTGAGGAATTTTTTCGATTGCAAAAGCTTTTTTTAGTTTTAAATTTTGCTCTTTTGCAGCATCAGAAACAGTAGGATCAGACAAGTCAAGTTTTACTAAAATAACGTTTTTACGAGACCATTCTTCAAATTCACGGGTTGCAAAAATTTCATTCTGCAATTGCTGATCAGCGCCCTGTGCAGTGAAAAATATTAACAAGGGTCTTCTTTTTTCTGCACCTGTCTGTACGGCTTCGTTGATGTCAGTTTTCCAGATTATATTTTGTGAATTCATATAAAATGGACTAAAAAATAATAATACAATAAGTAATTTTGTTGGCATATAAATTAGTTTTGGTTAAGTTAATGAAACTAAAATAATATAAAAACCAATTCAGAAGAATAATTTATGCGATTTAAAATTAGTTAATGTGCATTAAAATCAAATTAATAATTATCGGTTAATTTTTTAATAAATGTTAAATAAACCGAACTAATTATAATTAAATTCTCGGTTATAATTTTAAAAAAAAATCCCTTTCTTAGATAGAAAGGGATAAAAAAATTAAAATAAGAGTTAATGAAATTCTTAACTATTCTGGTGGGTGCAAAATAGAATTAGATTCGGCAATCCATGCTTTTGCTCCTCCCGGTTTATAGGCAAGCTTACCTAAAGCACTAAATGTGGTTTTATTTTTTCTGACAGATGCCAGCGCAAAACATACTTCAGGAAGATCTTCAACACCAAATGCATTTTTCAATTTCACATTTTGTTCGCGATCACTATCAGAAGCATTAAGATCTGACATGTCCAATTTTACCAGGACCACATTATCACGTGACCAGACAGCAAAGTCGGGAGTTTTAAAGACTTCATTTTGGAGATTCTCCGGTACACCTGAGGCAGTGAATAAAATCAACATTGGTTTTCTTTGTTCATTGCTGATTGCTATTGCATCAGTCATATTAGTTCTCCATGCAAGTTGTGCATGTACCGCAAATGAACCTAAAAAAAACAGTAGGATAAGTAGTTTTTTAGTCATATTAATTGGTTTTGGTTAGATTAGCATGACGAAATTAACATAATATTTTAATTATCCAATTTTTAATGGCACAAAAAATATATTATGTGTTTTTTTAGTGAGAATAAAATAATAAATACGCAAAAAAGCATAATATTTTAAAATATTTTCTTACGAAACAAAAAAAGCCTCTTACGGTAAGTAAGAGGCTTTTAAGTTTTATATTTTTTAATTACAACTTTTTCGGATGTACTATTGATTCTGCAACCGTTAGCCATGCTGAAGGACCGCCGGCAACATAACCGGTTTTTCCAAGACCTTTAAAATTAACCTTTCCATCTTTAGTTTCTGCACTTGTGAAGAAAACTGTTGGAAATCCCTGAATTCCGAACGCTTGCTGCAATTCGTTATTTTGATTCTTTAAATCCGGACTCTGAGGCACTGCTCTTGGATAATCTAATTCTACCAGCACTACATTGCTAGATGCCCATTTTTTGAATTCTTCTGTTTTTAAAACTTCATTCTGCAAACGAATACACCAACCACACCAATCACTTCCTGTAAAGAACATTAACATTGGTTTTTGTTCCTTATTACTCACAGTAATTGCTTCTCTTACATCTGTATACCATTTTAATTCCTGCGCATTAACATTGACTGCACCAATTAAAAACAAAGCTATAAATACGATTCTTTTCATAACGAGAAATTTTCAGCAAATTTATGTAAAAAGTAATTACAATATTATTATTTAACTTCCTGCATTAACTTTTTGATTACAGGCGAAAGCGCAATTAGAATAACTCCTGCAACCAAAGAATAAATAGCCAATTGATAATATCCTTCTGTATACGATTGCAATTTAGACAACAACGTATCTCCTGTATTAGATCTTGAGATTTCAGCCCCAAGTTTTCCCGCAAATAATTGCCCAAAAGCTGCTGCTAAAAACCACAATCCCATCATCATTCCGAATAATCTCTTTGGCGAGAGCTTCGTAATAATAGACATTCCTATTGGACCTAAACAAAGCTCTCCGATTGTTGTAATCAAATACGCAAACGTAAATACATTTAGAGATGCAATTCCTTTAGAATTGGCAAAAAATCTTGTCAGATAGAAAATATAAAATGAAGCGGCCAAAAACAAAAATCCGATTCCGAATTTAATTAAAGTATTAGGCTCTATCTTTCGTTTTCCCATCCAGATCCACAATAAACCAATCAACGGACTTAAAACCACCACAAAAAACGTATTGGAACTGTTATTTATAATATTAGGGTCAATCGTAAAAAACAAAAGTTTATTATCTAAATTATCTTTAGCAAAAAGCGACAATGACCCTCCACTCTGCTCGTAAATAGCGTTAAACAGCAAATAGAAAAACACAAATAAAAATGCGGCAAAAAGCTTCTTTTGCAGCTTGATGTTTCCTAATTTATATAATTCATAAGCAAAGTACAAAACAGCTACAATACCAATTGTATACATAAAATAATCTGTATAGTCGGTATTTTTAACCATGATATAAATTAAAGGAATACTTAAAAGAGATAGTCCATAAACCGCAAATTCGCGCATTTTTCTTTTCCCTGCATCCAGGTCTAACAACGGCGAATCGCCAATTGGACCTAAATATTTTTTGGTAAACAGAAAAGTAATCAGACCTAAAAACATTACAACAGCTGCCGACAGAAAGCACAACTGCCAAGAATAGTATTTTCCTAAATATACACATAAAGCACCTCCTAAAAGTCCTCCTACGTTTATTCCGGCATAAAACATTCCATAACCAGCATCTCTTCTTCCGTCATCTTCCTTATACAATTCACCAACCATTGAAGAAACGTTTGGCTTGAAAAAGCCAGTTCCGATTATAGAAAATGCGATTCCGTAATAAAATAAATCATGAGGAGCGATTGCAATTAGAAGATTTCCAAGAATCATTACAATTGCGCCAAAAAAGAGAGATTTTTTGAATCCCAGAATTTTATCAGCAAAAATACCTCCGATAAATGTAAAGGCATATACAAAAGCCTGAATAGCTCCGTATTGTAAGTTAGCATGATCCTCTTTCAAAAAAAGCTGATCTACCATAAAAATAGTAAGCACACCACGCATTCCGTAAAAGCAAAAACGTTCCCACATTTCAACAAAAAACAAGTACCACAATTGTTTTGGGTACTTGCCTTCAAAATTTTGAATTTCTTCTAAAGTTATATTCTTTTCCATTTATCGAACCCCGTGCATTAATTTTTTTAACAGTGGAGTTAATGCAAACAATAAAATGGCTGCAATACCAGTTAAAACCACGAAAACCATAAAAAATTCATATAAATTATGGATTTCAAATCCTGCAAAGATTGGATTTTGAGCACTTATCTGATGTTGATCCAACAACGCTAACTGATCTGCAGTCGGAGTAATTTTTTTATCTAAAACACCCTGAAGATCAATTCCTAATTCTTTTGCTTTTGCAAATTTATCACCTGTGGCAGGCAAGATAGAACCTAATGTTCCTCCTAATGCGTAACCTGATGCATTAGACAAAAAGAAAACACCATATAATAATGAAGCAAAACGTTTTGGAGATAATTTACCAACCAATGATAATCCAATTGGAGACAAACATAATTCTGCACAAGTATTTAGGAAATATAAAAGAATCAACCATTTTACCAATAACAATCCAGAAGTTCCAATGTAAGACACCTGAGTTGCAATCATTAAAAAGCTGACAGAGATTACTACTAAACCAACAGCTAATTTAACCGGAGAAATTGGTTCTTTTCCTTTTGCCCTCAAAGTATCCCACAGAATACTAAACGGAACTGCTAAAAGTACAACAAAAAGTCCGTTAAAAATCTGAACCATAGATGGCGGCATCAACCAACCAAAGAAATGTCTGTCAGTCTGATTGTCGGCAATAAAGGTTAAAGAAGAACCTGCTTGTTCAAAAGCTGCCCAGAAGAAAATAATAAAAAAGGAGACGATGTAAATTACAATAATTCTGTCTCTTTCAACCTTAGTCAGTGATGTATCAGATATAATTAAACCGGCCAACGATAATCCACTCGAATAAATTAAAGTATAAATTAAGTTCTGCCCCACAGCGTAGTGAAAAAAGAAACCTAAAACAATGAATGCAATTCCTGCAGTAATTAATGCTTTTGTAGAAAAGTTTGCTTTTTGAGCTTCTCCTTCTTCAAAATCTGAAGCATCATTTTTAGAAGGCAAACCTCCTAATGGTTTTCCCTCCGGAGAAACTACGTATTTATTTTTTAAGAAGTAAAAAAGAACTGTTCCTAATAACATTGCCACAGATGCAGCCATGAATCCCCATCTAAAAGCGTGGATATCTCTAATTCCTCCTGCATCTTTAACATCTCCTAACAACGGACAGATTGATTGCCCTAAAAATGCTCCGATGTTAATTCCCATATAGAAAATAGTAAAAGCACTATCCAATTTTGTTTTTTCCTGCTTAGGATACAAACTTCCAACCATACTAGAAATGTTTGGTTTAAAGAATCCGTTACCGAAAACAATAACTCCCAATGCAGAGTACATTACAATTTTTGCCAAACTTAAATTAGACTCAAAAATACTTCCACTTGTAAATAAAAGCATTTGGCCAATTGCCATTAACAATCCTCCAAGTAAGATACAGTTTCGGTTTCCTAAAAAACGATCGGCAACAAACCCACCCAACATTGGCGTTAAATAACAAAGTCCAAGAAAACCTCCGTAAATTAATGAGGCTTCTTCTTCTTTCATTAATAATGAATTCACAAGAAATAAAGTCAATAAAGCCCGCATTCCATAAAAATTGAACCTCTCCCACATCTCCGTCCCAAACAATACCCAAAGTCCTTTTGGATGCGCAGTTTTTACCTGAGTTTCTACCATGTTATTTCCTTATTTAATTTAGATTAAGTTTTTTAGATTATAAATTTTCTTTGATAAAATTAGTCATTTTATTATACAGCTGAATTCTTGTTTTTCCGCCGTAAATTCCGTGATTTTTATCCGGGTAAATTTGAGAATCAAATTGTTTATTTGCCTGGATTAAAGCTTCCATCATCTGCATTGAATTCTGAACATGAACATTGTCATCACCAGAACCGTGAATCAGTAAAAATTTACCTTTTAATTTATCAACATGGTTGATCGGGGAATTTTGATCGTATCCGCTTGCATTTTCCTGTGGAGTCGTCATGTATCTTTCTGTGTAAACACTATCGTAAAAACGCCAGTTTGTCACCGGAGCAACTGCAATAGCCATTTTAAAAACATCATTTCCCTGAAAAATACAGTTTGATGCCATAAAACCACCATAGCTCCATCCGAAAATTCCAATTCTTGCCGGATCAACATAAGGATAAGAACCAATTACTTTTGCAGCATCGATCTGATCTTCTACCTCATATTTTCCTAACTCTTTCTGAGTTACTTTTTTGAAATCTGCTCCTTTAAAACCTGTCCCTCGGCCATCAACACAAGCTACAATATAACCTTGTTGTGTGAGAGATAAAAACCAGTAATCATCAGAATTGTTCCAGTCGTTGTTTACCTGCTGCGATCCCGGACCAGAATACTGATACATAAAAACTGGATATTTTTTTGAAGGATCAAAATCTTTTGGCTTTAAGATCCAGGCGTTTAGCTCATTTCCTTTTGCCGTTTTTAAAACAAAAAATTCTTTTGCAGGTAAATTGTAACCTTTTAACATATCTGCAAGAGCCTGATTGTTTTCGATTACCTTAATTTCTTTTCCTGTTTTAGCATCATTTAAAGTATAAGTCGTAGGTACTAAATTGCTTGAAAATGTAGTAATAAAATACTGGAAGTTAGGGCTAAAAGTTGCCGCACTTGTTCCTGTCTTTTTAGATAGGCGCAATTTGTTTTTTCCGTCTAAACCTATTTTATAAAGATCTCTGTTAATAGAACCATTCTCTGTAGATTGGTAGAAAATAGTTTTTGATTTCTCATCAAAACCGTAATAAGAAACAACTTCCCAATTGCCTTTGGTAACCTGATTTTTAAGTTTTCCGGTTTTGTCGTATAAGTAAATATGATTAAATCCGTCTTTCTCGCTTGTCCAGATAAAACTGTTGTCCTTTAAGAAAGTTAAATTATCTGTAACATCTACATATGCCTTGTCTTTTTCACTCAGAACTACTTTAGCAGCAGCTGTATTTCCATCCACAAATAATAAATCTAAATTATCCTGATGACGGTTTAGAACCTGCGCAGAAAGCACATTTGCATCATTTGTCCATTGCAACCTCGCAATATAGAAATCATTGTATTTTCCTAAATCTACCTTTTTTGTTGCTCCTGCAGCTACATCATATATATGTAAAGAAACCTCAGAGTTTTTTTCTCCTGCTTTCGGATATTTAAAAGTCTCTATGGTCGGATATAAATCTTTGTGAAACATAGACATCGAAAACTCAGGTACCTGACTTTCGTCAAAACGAATATATGCTACTTTTTTACTGTCTTTACTCCAGTCGAAAGCACGGACAAAAGCAAACTCTTCTTCATAAACCCAGTCCGTAATACCATTAATTACAGCATTCTTTTTCCCATCAGTTGTAATAGCAGTTGATTTTTTAGAAGCAACATCGTATACATATAAGTTATTTTCTCTTGCGTAAGCAATCTTGGTTCCGTCTGGAGAAAATGTAGGTTCCTGTATCTGAAAATCAAAAGGTTTGGTTAGAGATTTAGAAGCTATATCATATAAATAATAATCTGCCGTAAACGAGTGACGAAAAATCTGATTGGTATGACAAGCAATTAGAATCTTTTTTTCTGATGCATCAAAAATGTAGCTGTCGATTCCGTCTGCAAGTTCTTTATGATTTTTAGTATCAACTAAATTAGAAACCTTTTTTAAAGTTGCAAAATCATATAAATCAATCTGCATTGTTCTCGCTGCATAATCTACGTTCAACACAGTATATTGATCTGTATTTTTCAAAGATTGCAGTTCATCCATTCCTTTAGCCCTGAATGCACCGCCATAAATATTTTCGATTGTGATTTTTTGCTGACCGAAAACAGTTGCAACTAATAACAAAAATATTACAGTAATTTTACTTGTATTCATTAGAATTATTTTAAATATAAAAAAGAGCCCAATTTTAGTAAAAAAAATAAACATAATACACATTTTAAGTGTTAAATGTTAAAAAAAATAACGATTGCGTTATACCCTATTATAAAATAGATTTTAGAGAAATCTCTTAAAATGGTATATTTGCAGCAACATTATTATTTAATATACTGAGAATGAACAACGCTGTTGCCGGATTTTCTAAATTATCCAAAAAAGAAAAAATTAACTGGATTGCAAATGAATATTTTTCGAACCCGGAAGAGGCGCAAAATATTATAAGAAATTACTGGAATTCAGACGAAAAGCTTCAACAGCTACATGATGAATTTATCGAAAACACTATTACAAACCTCTATATTCCACTTGGAGTTGCCCCTAACTTTTTAATCAACGGAAAATACAAAACTATTCCGATGGCTATTGAAGAAAGTTCGGTTGTGGCAGCAGCTTCCAAGGCGGCAAAATACTGGGCTACAAGAGGCGGATTTAAAGCTACCATTATAAATACCGAAAAGATTGGCCAGGTTCATTTTACTTACAATGGTGATGCCGAAAAATTAACCGTTTTTTTCGAGCAGATTAAACCCAAATTTTTCAGTGAAACGCAAAATATTACCAAAAACATGCAACAACGTGGCGGTGGTATTTTAGACATTAAATTAAAAGACAAGAGAAGTTTACTGGAAAATTATTATCAGCTTCATGCAACTTTTGAAACCAAAGACAGCATGGGAGCTAATTTTATAAATTCTTGTTTAGAGCAGTTTGCTTCTACTTTAAAAGAGGAAATCCAGAATTCTGATTTGTGTAATAATGGAGAAAACCTTGAAGTAATCATGAGTATCTTATCTAACTATGTACCTCATTGCTTGGTAAGAGCAGAAGTATCCTGTCCCATTGAAGAATTAGCTGAAAAACATATTACAAATCCACAGGAATTTGCAGAACGTTTTGTTCAGGCTGTTCAAATTGCAGAAGTTGAGCCTTTTAGGGCAGTAACGCACAATAAAGGTATCATGAACGGAGTTGATGCCGTAGTTCTGGCTACCGGAAACGATTTTAGAGCTGTAGAAGCCGGAGTACACGCTTATGCGGCGAAAAACGGTCAATATGCCAGTTTATCTCATGCCAAAATTGAGGATGGAATATTTACTTTTTGGCTTGAAATTCCGCTTGCTCTTGGCACGGTGGGAGGTCTAACCTCGCTACATCCTTTAGTTAAACTCTGTCTCGAAATTTTAGAAAAACCTTCTGCTCAGGAATTAATGGAAATTGTAGCTGTTGCAGGTTTAGCACAAAACTTTGCCGCTTTACGTTCTCTAACTACCACCGGAATTCAGGAAGGACACATGAAAATGCACTTAAACAATATCATCAATCAATTTGAAGCTACCGCTGAAGAACGCCATTTAATAAAAGCACACTTCAAAAAAACAGCCGTATCTCACAGCGCGGTAGTTGAATTTATTGAAAATTTGAGAAAATAATCCGAAGATATTCCCGCTATCCGCTGTATCTTTTTCGGATGAACCCCACCCAAAAAAGGATGCCGCTACTATCAGGGCTAAAAAATAAAGCATGAAAAAAACATTTTACAGTAACGGAAAACTTTTTATAGCCGGAGAATATCTCGTATTAGACGGTGCAGATGCTTTTGCGTTACCCACGAAATTTGGTCAGGATCTAATAATTGAAGATTATAAACAGAAGGAAATAAAATGGGAAAGTTATGATTATGACAACCATTTATGGTTTGCAGAAACGATTTCATTTGACGAAATCATTAAAGGTTATGACCCTAAAGTTGACAACGTAAAATCAACATTGGTTACTATATTGCATGAAGCTTATCTTTTAAATCCTAAATTTATTGATACCGCTAACGGATATAAAGTCAGCACTCATTTGACATTTCCGAGAAATTGGGGATTAGGTACTTCTTCCACCCTGATAAATAACATTGCGCAATGGGCAGAAATCAATGCCTTTACCTTATTAAACAATAGTTTCGGCGGAAGTGGTTACGATATTGCGTGCGCACAAAACAATACTCCGGTCTTATATCGCATAAAAGATAATTTTGTCGAGCAGGTTGAGTTTAATCCGGATTTTAAAGAAAATATTTATTTTGTTTATTTAAATAAAAAACAAAATAGTAAGTCTGCAATTTATGCTTACAACAATCATAAAAGTAATCATTTAGCACAAAGCGTAGCTGAAAATAACAAAATAACAAACGCCATACTCCACGCTAAAACATTGAAAGAATTTGCAATGGCAGTCCAAAAACATGAAATTCATCTAAGTACTATTTTGGAAATGCAGACTATAAAAGAAGCAGTATTTCCTGACTTTAATGGTGTAATTAAAAGTTTAGGTGCCTGGGGAGGTGATTTTGTAATGGTAATCTCTAAAAATAATCCAAAAGAATATTTTTTAAACAAAGGTTACGAAACAATATTGACTTATGAAGAAATGATTTTGTAAAAGAGACCAGCTATTTAATTAGCCCGCTTATTATTATTTTTTACATGCTTTGTTTCCAATCGACGAACTGACTGGCTTTCCTGTTCATTTGACTCTATAAGTCTGTTATGGAGTCTTTCAGCCATTTTCTCAATGCTATTTGTAATAGAATCATAAACAAGTTCCATTCTTCGGTGCTTCTCTTCTTTTACTGCTCTAAGTACATCTTCAACAAAAACCTTGTCGTATTTCTCGGCAACAGAGTCATGCGTGTTTGTTAATCGAATAACATAGTCGTTACTCAGGATTGTTACCTTAAAATGCTGTTCTTCGTTACTTAGATAATATTTACCACCCAATTCATCTACATTGATGTCGGTGTTGCTTACTTTTAAAAGCTCGGTAATAATTCCAAAAATATGACTTTCTATTTTGGTATATACCCGCGGCTTTTTTCTAAAAATATTAAATGTAAAAAACATTACATCTTTGGGTATTAAACATTGTTATTTGGATTGAAATTTTTTTTCTATTCTTATTCTATATTCGGAATACCGAAATATGTTAAAATAAAAATTCGGACAAATTAACTGTAATAATTTCAATATCACAAATTTTTTAAATTAAATTTCTATTATCTCTATATACTATTAGAAAATTAACAAATCGGTAGTACACCAGCAAAAATTATAAAGTGCATAAAAACAGAAAACCCGAAGCATCATAAATGACGCTTCGGGTTTTTTATATTGAATTACGAATTCTTAGTAGTTGAATTGTAATCTGTTGTCTTCAATTTTAGCATTGTTTTTTAATGCTGGTAAAACTCTGCTTGCATCAGATGCGCTTTGAGCTTTTACTTTTTCTACATAAGCAGCGTGATTAGCAATCGCCGGTGCTTTTACTGTTTTTACATTTTTTACAACATAAACTCCAGTGTTTCCTTCAATAGGAGCAGAAAGTTTATTTGCTGTTAATGCAAATGCATTTCCTACTACTTTAGGCTCTTGTCCAACTCCACCAGGTAAAACCGGATTGTCTAAAGTTACATCTGTAGCTTGCTGAACAGCAACCCCGGCAGCTTTAGCAATAGCTTCAAGGCTTGACCCTGTCATTTTAGCTTTTAATAATTCAGCTTTTTTCTTGTTTTTAAGAATTGGCTCAACATATGGTCTCGCCATAGTAACAGAAACTAAACCAGATTTATTTTCACCTTTATATTGTGCAATTACGTGTCCAACGTTAGCAATTTCAAAACGCTTAACATCTCCTGTACTTGTTTCTTTGTCAAAAGCCCATCTCACGATGTTACGCTGATTCCCTAATGGTCCAAATGCTTCATCCATAGCTTTTGCATTTACCGGCTGAGCAACTTTTAAGCCCAATGCTTTTGCAGATGCATTAAAATCTTTGTCTGCAGCATCCATTTCAAATTTGGTTGCCAATGTAAATACTTTATCAGAAGTAGCTTCAGATGGCTCGATTTTTTGAGCAATTGTCGCTAAACGAATTCCGTCTTGTTTGTCTGTAATTTTGATAATGTGGAAACCAAAAGGAGTCTCTACTAAACCAACTTTACCAATTCCGTTACTGAATACAAAATCATTGAAAGGTTTTACCATTTGGTTTGGACCAAAATAGCCTAAATCTCCTCCTTGTTGTGCAGATGAATCATCTGAACTTGTAAAAGCCAGCATCATGAAACTATCAGGATTAGTCTGTACTTGTGCTAAAATTTCTTCCGCTTTCGCTTTAGCTTCTTCTTTAGTTCTGTTTTCTTTTGGAGAAGGAGTCTGAGAACCTTTGTATGCGATTAAGATATGACTTGCTTTTGCGTTTACTCCTGCTTTAAATCCTAAAGATTTAGAAATTGCATAATATCTTCCATAAACATACGGACCATAAATTGCTCCGGCCGGTAAGCTGAATAATTTATCAGCATCAACAGCTGGTAATGCATTTTTAGGCACGTAAGTAGAATCGTAAGGAACATCAGAATTTGCGTTTACAAATTCAGCAATATTCGTTGCATTTCTAAATCCTGGCAATGTATCATTTTTACCTGTTTTTGCATTGTAAACAACGCTTCCTGATAATAACGAATTTAGTTTAGTTTTAATTTCAGCTTCGTCTTCTTTAGAAGCTTTATCTTCAACTAATACATATTGAATTTCACGAGTAGCATCTGCTTTGAATTTTTTCTCGTTTTTCTTCATATAATCAACAATCTCAGAATCAGAGATTTTCACTTCACTGTCTTTAATAGAAGAATAAGGCGCTCCTGCAAATGCAAAAGTTACTTTATTAGCTTCCATTTCATATTTTAATTTACCTTCTGCAGCAGTTGTATACAATCCGGACTTAATTAAAGTATTATAGATTTGAAACTTAGCATTTAAAGTCGCATCTTTTTCTTTTTCAGTAAGGAACTGTGCCGCTTCAGGATTAGATTTAAAGTAATCCTTAAATTTAACAACATCAAAAATACCGGCCGCATTTAAGAACATTGGATTTTTTCCAATATTTGGATCTGATTTTAAAACCTCAAGTAAATGTTTTTCACCTACTCTCAATCCTAATTTATCAAATTGCGCTGTTAATAATGCAATTGATACTTCCTGATCCCATACTCTGTTTGCAGCTTCAGTGGAAGTTATTCCTTGCCCACTTTTTTCAACATTACTAACTTTTACTCTAAAGTCTTCAAATGAAATATCTTTTCCGTCGATGCTTCCTACATCCTTAGAACTTTGACTAAATGTTCCTTTTCCAATAAGATCTTGTATTATAAATGCAAATAATGCAAGTGCAATAACTCCTATCAATAAAGCGGAACGCTGTCTAATTTTTGCTAAAACTGCCATTTTATTATCGTTAATTTTATATTCAGTTTGCGAAAATACAATTATCTAGTTAATAACAATACAACTAGCGTTTTATTTTGCATTTTTTTTTCATTAATTTAAAAAATCAATCTTTAATTGTTAATTTGACTAGTTCGATTTTCTTATTTGAAGCCTCTTTTATGGAAAAATGAAACTTATCTATTACAATTTTGTCTCCTTTTTGCGGGATTTCTTTGGTATGATTTACAATAAAACCGCCCAATGTTCCATACGAATCTTCTTCTGGAATCATTAATTTGTAGGTTTCATTTAGATATTGCACATCTAATCTTGTAGAAAACAAATACTTGCCCTCTCCTATCTCTTCTTCTATCAATTCTTCATCAAGATCGTGTTCATCTTCGATCTCGCCAAAAAGTTCTTCGACAATATCTTCAATTGTTATTATTCCCGAAGTTCCGCCATATTCATCTAAAACTACTGCAACATTTTTTCGCTTTTTTATCAGCACAGTCAGAACATCTTTTATCAAAATAGTTTCGGGAACAAATTCGACCGTCATTAAAACTGACTTTATGGTAGACGGCTTTTTAAACAAATCAAAGGAATGGACATACCCCACAATATCATCTAATGAATTCTGGCTAATAATTATTTTTGAATAGCCTGTCTCAATAAATAGCGCCGTCAGATCCTCGACACTGTCAAACAAATCGATATCGACAATTTCTGTTCGCGGGGACATAATATCACGTGCCTTTACACCTGAGAATTCCAGTGCATTTTGAAAAATCTGAATTTCAGAATCGACTTCTTCATCTTCTTCAACACTACTCATTTGTTCGGTAATGTAATTTCCCAATTCGATTTTGCTAAACAACTGGATCTGATTTCCTTCTGTCTTAAAAAATTTACTCAAAACAAAATCTGCAATCCAGATGAAGAAAGTAGAGATATAATAAAATAAGCGGTAAAACAAATAAGCGGGAAGCGCCAGAATCTTAATTAATGAGTTGGCATAAATTTGGAAAAAGACTTTTGGAAAAAACTCAGCAGTAGCCAAGACCACAAATGCGGCAAGAAGTGTCTGTATAAGCACATTCCACCAGTCAGAAAGAACAAAACCAAGACTGATGATCCAATTCAAAATCAGATCGCCCATAAAAAACCCATAAATTACCAACGCTACATTGTTACCAATAAGCATTGCAGCAATAAATTTGGACGGATTTTCGGTGAGTTTAGTTAAGATACGAGACAAAAAATCGTCTTGTTTCTTTTCTATTTCGAGATAAATTTTATTGGAAGAAATAAAAGCGATTTCCATTCCGGAAAAAAAGGCAGCTAGTATTAAACATATTATTATAATACTAATTTCCATATTTACTGCTTTTTGTTACGATTATCGTATTTGTTAAGAAATCTTCTTCTAAAGAAAAACATGAAAATGGCCATTCCGGCAATAATAAAACTTAAGACCGCGGTATCATTTGGCTGATTCAGTTTTGTAAAACCGTCATATGCAAAATAAAGTGCAAACGCGATATAAATGTATTGTGTATATTTTAAGTAACCCATAATCTTATTTTATTCCTTCGGCGGATTCAATTTCACCGCTTATTCGCTGTGAATTAATCACTTTAAAATCTTTACTAAAATCTATTCCCTGACCATGCGAAACTCCTTTTGGATCTGTCAGCTTAAATTTTCTTTCGGTATAAAACCATTCATTTTTCTGATCGAAGTACAATTGCTCCGTTTCCAACATCTGTCCTGATTCTGATGTGATTTTAACTTTCCCTATCAAATCAATAATCTGGGTATTTTTATACGAAACCGCATAATCTCCTCTTATAAAGGTACGCTTTTGCTTTTTATCATATAAGGTAACATCGATGCCTTTTGGAAATTCTGTAAAAGGAAAATCAAGGTTAGAATAATCAAGCATTTTACGACTTATCAAAACACCTGTAATACGACCTGAATCTGTATACTTAATATTAACCGTGTCAGCATCACTTGCAGGAACAAACTCGGAGAAGTTAATTTTCTGAACTTCTTTAAAATTGCTTTCGCATCCAAAAAACATTGTCACAGCAACAACTGTGACAACGATGAGACTATATCTTTTTGGTAAATTCATTTGCCAAATGTAGTAAATTGTAATGAGCTTCTAAAAGATAAATATTTTGTTTATTGGAATTTACTCTTAACAAACCATCTGTCATTAAAAGAAAAACTCAAACTAAAATTTACATAATTTTCCTGAACTAAATCTGCAGAAGTTGTACCTCTTTTACCAAATTCGATTCCAACATTTACATTTGAAAATGATCCCGGAACCGGAATTCCTGCTCCTAAGGACATTCCGACATCTTTAATAGACTCGTTATTTACAATTAAACCGATTTTTTCATATTTCAAACCAGCTCGGTACGTGATTCTGCTCATGTAGCTTGTAAAAGAGTTATAATTCGGAAGGTAATAACCTCCAAGAGCGTATTTAGAATAGCTTTCATAACTAACATTGCTTGCCGAATTATAGTAATTCGCCAACTGTCCGTCTCCCTGAAAAGTCATATTGGCACCAACTAACCATTTTCTGGCTTCACCAATTCCTAAACCAATACTTAGTTTATTAGGAAGCTTTAATTTGGTAGCATTTACAGGAGAAACATAAGGCTCCGGATCTCCCTGAACAGAAATTACTCTGGTATTATCTGAGTTTAAATTACTCGCAAACGAATAACTCAAACTGGAAAATATACTTATTTTTTTATCTATTTTTTTCTGATACATGGTTCCAAAACTAAATGCGGTACCCGATAATTCTGAAGTATTTACCTCTGCAGTACCGTTTTGAACACCTGTAACAGCTTCAACACTTGTTGTTGTGATTTTTCCGAAATTATATTGAACGTCTGCCCCAATATTCCAGCCACGCATAATTTTATAAGACAAACCAAAATAAACCTTATTTATCCCGCCTTTACCGTCAAGCTGCTCACTTACTCCGTTTTCTACTGCAGACTGATCGGTTAAAATTTTATAACCTACAGAAGTTACTGGTATCAATCCGAAAGCGGCACCAAATTTCCCCATCGGAATTCCCATCGCCAAATAATCAAAAGTAGAACGTTGTGCTTTCTCAGATTGAGTGCTTGTTTTCAAATTAGACGTTGCAAATGTACCTCCAACAGTAAAAGTTGTTTGTATCAAACTAGCATAACTCGCCGGATTCTCTATATTTAAGTGAATTGTATCCTGCTCCACTGCCACTCCAGCCATCGATCTGTTTTCAAGAGTTCCTTTGAACCTCACATCTCCTATTCCAAAGAAAGAATAAGGTGAAGCTGTACCCTGTTGAGCGAATGAAATGAACGATATAAGCAAACAAGCGCTTAGTATTACTTTTTTAATCATTGTCGATTTTATATTGATATGTTTGGTTCAAACTCTCTAAGAGGAAATTTGAATTGGCAAATATGGTATTTTTTAATCGTTTAGCCAAAAATTCTGCATCACCTCCCGTTAAAATTATGATAAAATTTAAAATCTCTTTTCGATATTCATCGATAAAACCGTCAATCTCATAGACGAAACCATTGACAACACCAGAATGTATCGCCTGTGCTGTGGTATTTCCTATGTAACTTTCGGGTGATTCTAATGTTAATAACGGCAGTCGGGCCGTGAAATTATGAAGTGATTCATATCGCAAACGAAGTCCGGGAGAGATAGCACCTCCCAAATAATTATCATTTTCGTCGATGAAATCGTAAGTAATGCAAGTTCCGGCATCTATAACTAACCGATTTTGTTTCGGAAATTGCAATGTCGCTCCGGCCGACAAAATCATTCTGTCTATTCCCAAAGTTTTGGGTGTGGCATATTTATTATGGAAAGGAAAAATATCTTCATGAGTAAAAAAATGAACTTTTAGACGATTTTCTAAAGACAAAAAAGATTGTTTTTCAATATTTCCGACAGAAGCCACGACGAGATCGGAGCATTTTGGATATTTTTTTAAAATATTTTCAATTTTATTTTCGAAATTTTTCTTTTCAAAAACAAAATTTTCAATAGCGTTATCACCCTCAAATACAGCCGCTTTAATTCGTGTATTACCAACATCAACAGTTAAAATCATATTTCTATTATTGCTTTTGCGAAGATACGAATTGATTTTTTCTAAAAAATGTTTTGCACAAACCAAAAATCATTATATATTTGCACCCGCAACAAGCACGGTACCTTAGCTCAGATGGTAGAGCAATGGACTGAAAATCCATGTGTCCCTGGTTCGATCCCTGGAGGTACCACGAAACCCACTCAATCGAGTGGGTTTTTTGTTTTTAATAAAATTTATAAATGCATTATCTCTACATTCTTTATTCTAAATCGTCTCAAAAGTTTTATATTGGCGAGACTAATAATTTAGAAGAGAGAATTTTAAAACACAATAATCACTCCTATTCCAATTCGTTTACTAAGATTGCTGATGATTGGGAAATTGTTTTGACTTTTAGCTGCAATAACCGAGAAGAAGCTTTATATCTAGAAAGCTTTATTAAAAGAATGAAAAGCAAAACCTTTAACAACAAAATAATTAGTGACCCATCGATTCTAAATGAAATTTTATTGAAGAGAAAATCATAATGTGTCCCTGGTTCTCCCGAAGCCTCGGGACTGGAGGTACCACGAAACCCACTCAATCGAGTGGGTTTTTTGTTTTTAATAAAATTTATAAATGCATTATCTCTACATTCTTTATTCTAAATCCTCTCAAAAGTTTTACATTGGGGAAACTAATAATATAGAGGAGAGAATTCTTAAACACAATAGTCACTCCTATTCCAATTCATTCACTAAGATTGCTGATGATTGGGAAATTCTTTTGACTTTTAAATGTAAAGATAGAGATGAAGCACATTATCTCGAAAGCTTTATCAAAAGAATGAAAAGCAAAACCTTTAACAACAAAATAATTAGTGACCCATCGATTCTAAATGAAATTTTATTGAAAAGAAAATCATAATGTGTCCCCGGTTCTCCCGAAGCCTCGGGACTGGAGGTACCACGAAACCCACTCAAACGAGTGGTTTTTTTGTTTTTAATAAAATTTATAAATGCATTATCTCTACATTCTTTATTCTAAATCCTCTCAAAAGTTTTATATTGGAGAGACTAATAATTTAAAAGAGAGAATTTTTAAAACACAATAATCACTCCTATTCCAATTCGTTTACTAAGATTGCTGATGATTGGGAAGTTGTTTTGACTTTTAGCTGCAATAACCGAGAAGAAGCTTTATATCTAGAAAGCTTTATTAAAAAAATGAAAAGCAAAACCTTTAACGACAAAGTAATTAGTGACCCATCGATTCTAAATGAAATTTTATTGAAAAGAAAATCATAATGTGTCCCTGGTTCTCCCGAAGCCTCGGGACTGGAGGTACCACGAAACCCACTCAAACGAGTGGTTTTTTTGTTTTTAATATTTCTTATAATGCACTATCTATATATACTTTTTTCACAATCCTCTCAAAAGTTTTATATTGGCGAGACTAATAATTTAAAAGAGAGAATTTTAAAACACAATAATCACTCCTATTCCAATTCGTTTACTAAGATTGCTGATGATTGGGAAGTTGTTTTGACTTTTAGCTGCAATAACAGAGAAGAAGCTCTATATCTTGAAGGTTTTATTAAAAGAATGAAAAGCAAAACCTTTAACGACAAAGTAATTAATGACCCATCGATTCTAAATGAAATTTTATTGAAGAGAAAATCATAATGTGTCCCTGGTTCTCCCGAAGCCTCGGGACTGGAGGTACCACGAAACCCACTCAAACGAGTGGTTTTTTTGTTTTTAATATTTCTTATAATGCACTATCTATATATACTTTTTTCACAATCCTCTCAAAAGTTTTATATTGGCGAGACTAATAATTTAAAAGAGAGAATTTTAAAACACAATAATCACTCCTATTCCAATTCGTTTACTAAGATTGCTGATGATTGGGAAGTTGTTTTGACTTTTAAATGTAAAGATAGAGATGAAGCACATTATCTCGAAAGCTTTATCAAAAGAATGAAAAGCAAAACCTTTAACAACAAAGTAATTAGTAACCCATCGATTCTAAATGAAATTTTATTGAAAAGAAAATCATAATGTGTCCCCGGTTCTCCCGAAGCCTCGGGACTGGAGGTACCACGAAACCCACTCAAACGAGTGGGTTTTTTTATACTTTTTAATTAACCGCAAAGTTCCCAAAGAAAAAATGCAATCCCGAGGCTTCGGGATCGCTTTTTTCTTTGTGTACCCTTATGACTAAATTTTATTCCTATTATATTAAATGTTTTAAAATCAAAATGTCAACAAATAAGTAGTTTTTGTTAAAAAAGTATTAAGTGAATAAAAAAATATCATCTATATTCGTAAAACTGTATTTTTAGATTTCAATTATTAATAAGATCTCAAAGTTGTTTTATGAGCAAAACTTCTACTAAGGGCATTTGGAAAGTAATTTCAGCCTCTTCTATGGGCACCATGATCGAATGGTATGATTTTTACATTTTTGGCAGTTTGGCTGTCGTTATTTCAACAAAATTTTTCCCGACTGATAATCCGACCGCGGCATTTTTATCTACCTTGGCCACATTTGCTGCCGGATTTGTTGTTCGCCCCTTTGGAGCTTTATTCTTTGGGAGATTGGGCGATATAATTGGCCGCAAATATACTTTTATGGCCACCTTATTATTAATGGGTGGCTCTACATTTTTAATTGGCTGTATTCCGAGTTACGAATCGATTGGTTTTTTTGCTCCGCTGCTAGTACTGATTTTACGTTTACTTCAGGGACTTGCTCTTGGAGGTGAATATGGCGGTGCGGCGACCTATGTCGCAGAACATGCTCCAGCCAATCAAAAAGGATATTGGACTTCCTGGATTCAGACTACTGCTACTGTGGGTTTGTTTATTTCTTTGATGGTTATTTTGGCAACCAAAAACATTTTGTCAGCAGAAGATTTTGATCTCTGGGGCTGGCGTGTTCCGTTTTGGGTTTCTATTGCAATGGTTGGCGTTTCTTATTTAATCCGCAAAAATATGGATGAATCTCCTGTTTTCGCAAAAGCAAAAAAAGAAGGCACAACCAGTACAAATCCGTTAAAAGAAAGTTTTGGAAACCGGTACAATTTAAAATTTGTTCTCCTCGCGCTCTTTGGCGCTACAATGGGACAAGGCGTTGTTTGGTATACTGGACAATTCTATGCAATGAGTTTTATGAAAACGGTTATGAATGTTGACTCCTCACAAGTAGATGAATTATTAGGAATTGCCCTTTTAATAGGTACGCCATTTTTTATTTTTTTCGGATGGCTGAGCGACAAAATTGGCCGTAAATACATTATGATGTTTGGAATGCTGCTCGCTATCCTATCCTATAGATCCATCTACAAAGAGATGTACAATACAACTGATGTTAAACAGAAAACAGAAATCCTGGAAAATCCGATGGAGACAACGGAAGATAAAGAAGATGGAAGTTCTGTTACTACGCTTCAGAAAAAATACACTGATGGCACAACCGTTATTGAGAAAAAAACGTACATACCTAATAAAGAAGTACAATCAAGTATTTCAATCACAATAAATTCAAGCGATAAATGGACTTTAATTTTCCTGGTTTTTATTCAGGTATTATTTGTAACGATGGTTTATGGACCGATTGCCGCATTTTTAGTCGAAATGTTTCCAACTAAAATTAGATACACTTCGATGTCGCTGCCGTATCATGTTGGAAATGGTATTTTTGGCGGATTACTTCCTGCCATTTCTACCTATTTTGTATCGCATGCTAAAACAGCAGGAAAAGCCGATTTTTATCTGGACGGATTATGGTATCCTATCGTTATTGCTGGAATATCCTTTGTAATTGGAATGATTTATATTGACAACAAAAACAAAATTACTCACCTTTAAAATTTAAAAAATGAATGCGATTAAACAGATTTTAGGGGCTTTATGGATTGCCTTAGCAGTAGCGGCTGCCTATTTTTGCGTATTTGAATTTGGCTTACCAAAACTACTTTCAGATCAACAGGAAGATTTAGTATTTGGAGCCATTATTCTTTTTATTCTTACACCGCTGATCGTTATGGGTTTAGGAACATTTGGATATTATTCTTTAATTGGAGAGTACAATAAAAAGAGATAGACCAAACCATTATAATAAAAGGGCTGTCTATTTTTCATGGAACAGCCCCTTTACGTTACTAACCTAACCAAAATCTTCTAAAAGATTTATTTTTTAATAAATTTCACAACCTGAAACTTATTGTTTTCATCAATTGCTTTTACCAGATATACACCCGATGTTAAATCACTTACGTGAAATTGAAAATCAGAACTTCCAGCAGAATCGAAAGTCCTTACAATTTGCCCGTTCATCGAATAAATCTGCACTTTTGAACTTGCAAAACTCAGTGTAAAATAATTTGCAACCGGATTTGGATACAAACTGACCATATTTTCTTTCTCAAAATCTTCTATTGCCAAATTTGCCTGTTTATTGCCATAAATTCTATATTCTCCAGGCGCAAGATTTACAGCCGCATTAACATCTGTTACATTGACATTAGAATTATCCATTAAATTAAACCAGGATCCTGCATACTGAAATCCGGGAATGATATTTTGAGAAGTGGTATCAAAATTTGCTAAGATTACAACATCTTTTAACTGAGTTGAAGTCAAATTACTATTCGTAATTTTAATATTTATAGTTAACGAATTTGCATCAGACATTGTGGCTGTTCCTAAAAACACAGGTTCTGCTTTTTTAAGCGTAATCATCTTTGCCCAATCGTTATAAATTTTATTTCGGTTAGAATCGCCAAGCCAGTTCTCTGTCCACTGCGGCTGCGGTTTTGTATCTAATTTACAATCGCCCGGAATTGTTACAGATTCATCATTTACACTTCCGTTATTACAGCTAAAGATAGAATCATCCATTCCTAATTCTCCAAAATGCCAAATCATTTTTGGACCCGGAATTAGCAATGAAACCGCTCCGATTGCCGACATTCTTGACAAAGCCGTGTTTAGATTTTTTACATTATACGTTCCGTTCACCGCTCCATATTGCACATTTTTATACATGAGACGTTCTTCATCATGACTTTCGGCGTATCCCATTAAACGATTTGCTGTAAATCCATGACTGGAACTACTCATTCTGAAAATATTGCTGTCAGACAAATAGCCCATCGATAATTGATTGTAGGCATTTGTCATTTTCCCCCACATCATAACTCCTTTGCTTGGAGACTCTGCTATGCGATAATTTGCCCATTGTTGTTCTTCTGTATCCGAACCTAAATGCTCAAAAATGGTATAATGTGTCGGATCCAGACTCCAGGAATAATCTGCATATTTTTTTAAGACATCTACTCTATCCTGCTGATATTTATTTGTACAAGGTTCGTCAGATCCCGAACAAGCCTGCGTAAATCCTTTGGTTAAGTCCCAACGAAAACCATCGATTTTGTATTCTTCGATCCATTGTTTAATAACACGATTTACATAATTTTGAGTTTTAAGCGATTGATGATTGAAATCTTCTCCAACACTATACGTATGTTTTGCAACCGTATTGAAATAAGGATTTTCTGTGGTTGGAGATCCAAAACCGTCTCCATCCGGATCATTCATCCACATTCTAACCATCGGATTTCTTCCGAAAGCATGATTTAAGGCAACGTCTAGGATTACGGCAATTCCGTTTTGGTGACACAAATCTATAAATTCTTTTAATTTGTCTGAAGTCCCGTAAAACTTATCTAAAGCCATGTGAAATGAAGTATTATAACCCCAGCTTTCATTGCCTTCAAATTCCATTACAGGCATTAACTCAATAGCATTTATTTTTAAATTTTTAAAATAATCTATTTTATCTATTAGACTCTGATAACTCCTTGCTGCATCAAAATCACGGACTAAAACTTCATACACTACCAATTTTTCTTTTTCCGGTTTTGTAAAATTAGTTACCTGCCAATTGTAAGTCGTCTGCCCTGTTTTTAAAACGGTAACTTCAAAATTTTGACCAGCAGGATAAACCGGCATATTGGGATATTTAACTGAAGGAATATAAGGATCATCATAAGGAGAAAGCACCAATGTAGAATACGGATCTGCGGTTTTAACCATCGCTGGCGAACTGGCCAGTGGTGTTGCATCGACAACCCAGTATTGATAGGTATTATTTGCTCCTGAAACTAACCCATTTAATTCTAACCAGAATTTACCCGAAGCGGGATCCTTCTTCATGGCATAAGCCGATGTAGGCTGCCAGTTATTAAAGCTTCCGGCAACGTAAACAAAATCTTTAAGAGGTGCATCTAAAACCAAAGTAGCTTTTGTAGCATCAGCAGAATTATAATTAATTCCATCAACCAAACCTGCAGGCATCGCTTCTGCAACCGTATTGGGATTTACCACAACTGAAAACTTCTTAACTATTGTTGTTCCTCCCTGCGTTACGGTCAGTTCGTAACTTTGGTTGGTTGTTATATTGGTATGAGTATAAGAATAGTTTGCTGTAGCGCCATTAGAATTTAGTACAGTTCCGTTTGATTTTAAAGAATAACTGGCATTACCACTTGTATTTGTGGCCGAAACTATAAAGTTTGCACCCGAAGAGATAATCGAAGTACTGTTTTCTATTGGAGAATTTAAAGAAACCTGGAAAGAACCGACTTCAACATTAATATCCTGCGATTTTTTGTCCCCTGTCGCATCTTTAGTTTTAACAAGGAAACCAATTCTTCCAATACCATTTCTGGAAAAATATACAGATGGTGTAATAGTTTTGGTATAAGTATCTGTTCCTGCATTATATGTAAACTTACTAGCTTCGTTTGAGGCTGTCCACGAACCATTAGACGGGCTGTCAGATTGATTGGTATCATTTACATCATAGGACCAGGACCAAAGATATAAAGCATGAGTTGTGGTAATTCCCCATGAGGTTTCATTAACACTGCTTCCATTAATAGTAATAGTAATAGGAGTAGTATCTTCAAATGTAGCGGGGCTTATTGAATATGTGACTTGCTGAATCTGAGCAGAAACAGTTACTGCCATCAATAAAAATAGTGTTAGTAAAATTCTTTTCATAATGATTGTGGTTTGTTTGGTTAGTTAGTCTGATTAAAAAAGGGCTATCACGAGATAGCCCTTTTTTAGTTATTAACTGAAGTTTTATTGATTTGGAATCATCAAATAACTTCCGTCTAAATCATTGAAATAAATTACATATTTAGATTTTGCTACTGGTATGTTTTCGCCGTTTCCTCCTCCTGAAAAAGAAGTGGTTCCTCCCCACGAAACATCCCAAGCATTATTTGCTCTGAATTTTAGTCCTCCATCATTTAATGATGTTGCACCCAAAGTCCAGGCGTGCGAGTTGAAAGAAGATTTAGCCATTGCCGTAGAATTATCCCAGGCACCTGGTGTACTATCTCCAATTATACCCACTGTTGTGTATGCTTTTGCAATTGCAACGGCATCAGTGTAAGGTGTTAAAGTATAGCTCAAAGTTGCGGTATTGAATTCGAAAGTATAATATCCATCTGCAGGAATTGTAAATTCCCCCGCATTATTTTTGATTTCAATTGCACCACTTCCTGCATTTCCTAATTGAGAATCCCAGCTTCCTTTTTCAGAAATTAACTTAAAGTTACCCGCTTTAAAATATCCTGTAAACTTATACTTATTAGCCAATTTACCATCTCTGAACATTGGCTGATGCGGAGTATCTACATTATTATCCCATCCGCCAGCTACTGCTGCACCAATTAAATACCAATCTGTAAATGCGTAAGTAACTTTACCAAGAAAAGGAGTCACACTAATAGTAACTATCGTTTTACCCGATTGCATAAAGCTGCCTGCAACACTTGAAGTTATCTTCACATCGTACATTGCGGTTACTTCAGGTTTTCCACCAAGATCAACAGCTGCCTGATTTAAATCTTTAACCAATATGGATGCCTCTGTAACACCATTGGTTGTAGCAAGTGTTTTAGCCGCAGTAAAATCTCCACCTTTTTTATCAATTAATAAAGTATATTTCACAGCTACATCTGTAGAATATTCAGCTGCTGACCAAGTAAATTTAGCAGCTTCTTCCTGTGCTTTATTAACATCCAGAACATAAGTCTGTCCTGTTGTCGGTGCCGTTATTTCAGGAACGCCAACAGTATCAAGAATTGGTCTTTCGTCAACAGAATCTGCGTTACACGATACTGCTAAAACACCAACAAATGCGATTAAAATTTTATATATATTTTTCATTTTACTGTTCTATTAGATATTAGTATCCTGGATTTTGCTTCAATGTAGGATTCGCCTGTATAGTTTTAGCAGGAATCGGCATTAAATCTCTAAAGGATTCTGTTGCCACACCATTCATAGTTCCACCTTTCCATTGCCAGATTTTAGATCCTCCTGTGAATTTTCCAAAACGAATTAAATCTGTTCTTCTGTGGCATTCCCAGAATAACTCTCTACCTCTTTCTGCAAGGATAAAATCAAGATTTAAATCTGCACTTGTTATTTGTGATGCTTCTGCTCTTGTTCTTAATTGGTTTATGTAACCAACAGCAGTAGCAATATTTCCAGTGCTTGCACCTCTAACTACAGCTTCAGCATACATTAAATAAGCATCCGATACACGAAAAACAGGAAAATCTGTATCTGGTATTTCTGTTCTTTGAGCTGGAGAACCATCAGATTTTTTGTTTATGTATTTAGTTACAGCATATCCATCTGTAAATGTTGATACATTTGTAATATCTAAAGCTTGTCCATCAGTGTGGAATGTTCCTCTTTTATCTCCGGTAGCAGTCGCGTCAGGAAAAAGGCCAACAAATTCTTTACGGGCTCTTGTACCGAACCATCCTCCGTCCATTCCTCTGGAAGCTGCATCAATACTTCCTCCGATAGAAGCGTGAATAATAAAACTCATTCCTCCACCAGTAGCTCTAATAGCATTTCCATCACTGATAATTGGGAAGATAAATTCATTTTGAGCTCCATTTTTATCATTATCTGCTGAAAACAAATAAGAATAAGGAACATTTGCAAATGTGTATCCAGAGTTAATTATTTCAGTACATAAAGTTGCTACTTCATTATTTCTTTCAGTTCCGGTATATACTTTAGAATTTAGATAAATTTGAGCTAATAAAAATTTAGCTGCTACTTTATCAACTCTACCATATTCATTTGATCTTGCGTTAGCCAGGCTGCTATCTAAATCTTTCAATTCAGACTCTACAAAAGCAAATACTTCTGCTCTTGTTTTCTGTACAGGATAAAAGAATCCAACTGGGTCAGCCTCGGTTGTAATTGGCACATTTCCAAACAAATCCATTAGATTTACATAAGAGTAAGCTCTTAAAAAACGAGCCTCAGCTCTAAATGTTGCAATTTCTGATTTTAAGCTGGCATCAACACCTCTTGCCTGTAATTTCTCATCTGTTGTTTGTCTTAAAAACTCGTTTGCTAAACTAATATGGTAAGAAGCTCTGGAATAAGTTCCGTACAAAAACTCATTTACTGGCGACCAGGTTTGAGTATTTAATGTTGGCAAAGTACCATCAGCCCAAGCAATAATTGCTTCATCTGTAGGTAATTCCTGCGTTACAAAAAGTAAACGTAAGTAACTACTAAAGTCGCCACCCAAACCAGAAATATCTGCAGAACCATCCCCGTCATTACCACCTACATATAATCCAGCATATAATTTTGCTAAAACTTGTTTGTAAGAAGCCGGATCCTGAAAAAAAGTTTCTGATAAAAACTCATCGTCATCTTTTGGTGTTACGTTTAAATCGTCAGTACACGAAGTAAGCGTCATACTTATTCCTAATATAAATAGGAAGAAATAAGATATATATTTAAATGATACTTTCATTTTGTATGTTTTTAATTTTGTTTTTCAATGTACTATTAGAAACTTGCATTTACTCCAAACAAGAATGTTCTTGCTCTTGGATAAACGTTACCATCAATTCCGTTGAATTTCTCCGGATCTAACCCATCATATTTTGTAAGTACAAAAACGTTTTGAACACCTGCAGAGAATCTTAAAGAAACATCTTTTAATAAAGATTTATCCAAAGTATATCCGACAGTTACGTTATCTAATTTGATAAAAGAAGCATCTTTTACATAGTAATTAGATAAATAACGTTGTGTTCCGTTATCTTCAAAAGTAAATCCAGTATTTAAATAATCCGAACTTATGTTAGATAAATCTGTTTGTCTTCTTAAACCAGCATCAGAATATCCTAAGTTAGAATTTACGTTATCATAAATATAATTTCCTAAACTTGCTCTCCAGTTCATTGTAAAATCAAACTTTTTGTAATTTAAAGTTGAGAATAAACCAAATGTATAATCTGCCGTTGGTTTTTTATATTTGTAACGGTCGCTAGCATCAATTTTACCATCTGCGTTTCTGTCCACATAAGCACCTGCAATAGGATTTTTGTTAGCATCATACAATTGTTCGTAAACGAAGAATGAATTTGGAGCAGATCCAACTGTGTTAATTAATATTTTGTTTCCATTTCCTCCTTTAATATTATCTCCCACTTCATAACCTTGAAAGCCTTCAACAGTTTGACCTAAACTTTCAATTTTCTGATCTAAATAAGTAGCATTAACAGCAACATTCCACGTTAGATTATCATTCTTTACAACATCAGATTGTAAACTAAACTCAAGACCTTTTGTTCTTAAATCACCAATGTTATTGAACCCCTGATTTCTCAAGTTAGCACCATCCGGAACTAATACATCCGCTAATAAATCTGTTGACTTTTTATCAAAATAGTTGATGGAACCAGTAATTCTATCATTTAAAAATCCAAAATCAATACCTACGTTCATCTCTGCTAATTCTTCCCATTTGATATTTTGGTTGTATCCTTCAGGTCGGGCAGTTCTGTAAACAACACCATTAAATATATATTGAGTACTAACCGTACCTAGTGTAACTCTTCTTAAATAGTCATACTGAGCAGAAATATCCTGCTGACCAGTTGTACCGTAACCAAGTCTTAATTTTAATGTCGAAATTGTACTGTTATCTTTTAAGAAAGCTTCTTCAGCAATATTCCATGCAAAAGCACCTCCCATAAAATTACCCCATCTGTTTTCTTCAGAAAAACGTGAAGTTCCGTCTCTTCTATAGTTTAAAGTCAATAAATATTTACTATCCCAACCTAAGTTTAAACGACCAAAATACGATTGTAAATTGATGTCCGGATCTGTAATAACATCTTCATTTCTACTGGAAGCCGGCTGAGTTAGCGCTCCAGATTGGTATTTTTCTTTTTGGAACAACTGATAGTTGTATCCGGCTGTAGCATCTAATTTTAGTTTTCCTAAATTTTTGCTATAAACAAAATAAGTATTTAAATTTTTATTTTGAAGATCGTCAGTATAAGTATCATTGTTTCCTAAATTTACCCAATTTCCAGAACTAAAAGGATTTGGCTGATAACCTAAAGCACTTTCTGTACTCTGTCTATTGTAACCGCTACTGTCAAATCTGTCAATACCTGCTTCTGCAACAAATCTTAAATCTTCAAAGAAATGAAATTTATAATCTAAACTAATATTACCCCATTTTCTTGTAGATTTAGATCTTTTATCTTCCTGATTTAATCTTGCAAGTGGATTTTTAGCTGGTAATAATGCTAAATTTCCATTCGGTTCCAACCATTCAAAATAACCTCCGTAACGAGAACCTGACGAATAAGGAGATTGTGTAGGATCATAACTTATTGCTGAACCAATTACAGCATCTTCATCTTGGAATCTGTTTTTACTGAATGATAAATTTCCGCTAATATCAATTTTTAAATGATTATCAAATAAAACAGGGTTTAACGATATCGATGTCGTAGTTCTTTCAAAAGATGTGTTTCTTAAAATTCCAGGATTATCAACGTTTCCAACAGATAAACGTACAGGTAACTTATTGAATAAGGCACCACTTACAGAAATATTATTGTTTGTTGTTAAAGCTGTATGAAAGATTTCATTCTGCCAGTTTGTACTTGCAGTTCCCATTAATGCTTTTTGAGCATCTGATCCTTTTGTATTTACAAAATTGCGGAATTGATCTGCACTTAAAACATCAACTGTATTGGCAATAGTATTAACACCAACTTGTGAGCTGAAGTTTACTTTTACACCACCTTTAGTCCCTTTTTTAGTTGTAATTACAATTACACCATTTGCTGCGCGAGAACCATAAATTGCAGCTGCGGAAGCATCTTTAAGAACTGTAAAAGACTCAATATCATTTGGATCAATTGTAGATAAGATACTTGTTGCCCCACTCGGCACCGCATTACTTAACGGAAGTCCGTCCAAGATAATTAACGGATCATTCGATGCACTCAAAGAAGATCCTCCACGAATTCTAATATCTGCTTTTGCACCAGGAGCTCCTCCACCAACAACATTAACACCTGCAATACGCCCACCGATTAAACTTTCAGGAGTAACGTTAATACCTTTGTTAAATTCTTTTGCTGAAATTTGAGAAACAGAACCCGTTGCATCCTTTTTCTTAACGGTACCGTAACCTACTTGTACTACAACTTCCTGAAGTTGGTTCGTATCTTCTTCTAAAGACACATTTAATGTTTTTTGTCCGGCGAAATCAATCGTTTGCGTTTTGTATCCAATAAAAGAAATAACGATTTTGTTTCCGCTTCTAACATTTGACAGTTGGTAGTTCCCATCAAATCCTGTAGATGCTCCATTTGGTGCACCTTGTACATTTACATTTACCCCCGGTATTGGCTGACCTGTCGCTTTATCAACAACAGTCCCGCTTAAAGTGCTTTGAGCTAACACAGTAAACGGCAACAAGAGGAATAAAAATAACAACTTTTTGTAAATTGTTTTCATACTTTTTGTTTAAATTAGTTTTGAGTTTTTGATTGTTAGTTAAGTTTTTAATTTTACTTCGAATTTCAAAATTATGAATTTATTAACATGCTCGACCAGAGTCAATTTATTATGGGTTACGAAAACGTGGTAGTGTTGAAAACTTTCTATATTTTGTAATCTTTTCAGTCAAAAATTATCAATTCTAAAAATATTAGATACCTTTATTAATAATTAGATTTTTTTCATATAAAAGCATGAAACGTAAAATAACCTTAAAACAGATTGCAAAGGAACTCGATGTATCAATTTCAACTGTCTCAAAATCACTGAGAAACAGCTTGGAAATTGGTGAAGAAACGAGAGAAAAAGTGCAGGCTTTTGCAAAGTTTTACAACTACAAACCCAACAATATTGCCCTTAGTTTAAAAAATCGAAAAACCAAAAGTATTGGTATTATCATTCCGGAAATTGTACATTATTTTTTCTCCACTGTAATCAACGGAATTGAGCAGGTCGCAAACGAAAATGGCTATAGTGTAGTGATCTGTTTATCGGATGATTCTTTTGATAAAGAAGTCCTGAATATGGAGATGCTGGCTAACGGAAGTATCGATGGTTTTATCATGTCTCTTTCCAAAGAAACTCAATACAAAGGTGATTTTCATCATATTACAGAAGTTATAAATCAGGGAATGCCAGTTGTAATGTTCGACCGCGTGACCAATGATATTTTGTGCGACAAGGTTATTATTGATGATAAAGCAGCTGCGTACGAAGCCGTTCAGAGCTTAATTGATAACGGACGAAAAAAAATAGCTTTAGTAACAACTGTTGATTATGTAAGCGTTGGAAAATTGAGAACCGATGGTTACGAAAAAGCCCTACTGGACAACGGATTACCCTTTAACGAGGATTTAATTATAAAAATTGAAGACGTCGATACCTGCGAAATTACGATCAGCGAACTTTTACATGCCAGAGCTTTTGATGCCGTTTTTGCTGTAAATGAACTTTTTGCAGTAACAATTATCAAAACAGCAAGCAAAATGGGGCTTAAAGTTCCTGAAGACTTGGCGGTAATTGCGTTTACAGACGGAATCATTTCAAAATACTCTACGCCAAGTATTACAACTGTTAGCCAAAGCGGTGAAAAAATGGGTAATAAAGCAGCTAAAATGCTGATTGAAAGACTTGAAGCCGAACATGAAGATGGGGAAGAAGAAAACGAAAACTATACAACAGAAGTAATAGAAACGCATTTGATAAAAAGAGAATCTACCGACTAATTTTCTTAAAATCAACACTTTCTAAAGCCATAACTAATATTTATGGCTTTTTTATTAGTATTAATAAAAAAATAATTAATACTTTTACGCCTGTCAAGGCTTTTACTTTTACTTCGAAAAAACAGTAAGTTTTGATAAGCAAAGCGCTTATCGTATAATTTTTACAAATTACGATAATGGAAAAGCGTAAATTAAGTTTCTGGGAAATTTGGAACATGAGTTTCGGTTTCTTAGGAATACAAATGGGATTTGCACTGCAGAATGCAAATGCCAGCAGAATTCTTCAAATTTTTGGTGCCGACGTACACGAACTTTCGTGGTTCTGGATTATTGCTCCCCTGATGGGATTAATAGTTCAGCCTATTATTGGTCATTACAGCGATAAAACCTGGGGAAGATTCGGAAGACGAAAACCTTTCTTTTTAGTGGGAGCCGTTTTAGCTTCTGTGGGATTAGTTTTAATGCCGCAGGCTAATATTTTTATTTCTGTTTTACCAGCTTTATGGGTTGGAGCCGGAATGCTAATGATCATGGACGCTTCTTTCAATATTGCAATGGAACCTTTCCGTGCATTGGTTGGAGATAATTTAAGAACAGATCAGCGTACTGCAGGCTTTAGTATCCAGACTTCATTAATTGGTTTTGGAGCCGTTATTGGTTCAGCACTGCCATACGTTTTAACAAAATGGTTTCATGTTTCCAACAGTGCTGTTCCGGGAAGTGTACCGTTGAATCTGACTTTGTCCTTTATTATTGGAGCAGCAGTTTTAATTGGTTCAATTTTAGTAACATTATTTTCGACAAAAGAATATTCTCCACAGGAATTAGCCAATTTTGAAGATCCTCAAAACGAAGCAGAAATCAGAGAAGAAGAAAAATCAAAACTTACAGACATCTTTACAGATTTTGCAAAAATGCCAACTACAATGCGTCAGCTTAGCTGGGTGCAGTTTTTCTCCTGGTTTGGTCTGTTCGGAATGTGGGTTTTTACCACACCGGCAATTGCACATCACATTTATGGCTTGCCTTTAGAAGATACTTCAAGTCAGCAATATCAGGACGCCGGCGACTGGGTCGGAATTCTGTTCGGAGTTTACAATTTAGTTTCAGCCATTATCGCGCTATTTTTTCTCCCTTACATCGCCAAAAAAATCGGACGAAAATCAACGCATTCTCTCTCTTTAGTCATTGGAGGAATCGGATTAATTTCCATTTATTTTATGCCTAATGAAGACTGGGTTGTTCTCCCAATGGTTTTAATTGGTGTGGCTTGGGCAAGTATTCTGGCAATGCCATACGCTATTTTGGCGGGATCTATAACGCCTAAAAAAATGGGTGTTTATATGGGAATCTTTAACTTCTTTGTGGTAATTCCGCAGATTGTAAACGCACTTATTGGCGGCCCAATTGTTAAATATCTTTATAATGGAGATGCAATTTATGCTTTAATTACCAGCGGTGTCAGCTTTTTAATTGCCGCAGCTCTGGTTTACAAGGTAAAAGACGTAGACGACATCAACATAAAATCCTAAATAAGAACCACTATTTATAATGAAAAAAGCATTCATATTCGATCTTGACGGTGTAATTGTAGATACCGCTAAATATCACTTTCTAGCCTGGCAAAAAATTGCTCAGTCATTAAACATAAACTTTACACACGAAGACAACGAATTACTTAAAGGTGTAAGTCGTGTTCGTTCTTTAGATATAATTCTTGGATTAGGAAATGTTGAAGCTTCTCAGGAAGATAAAGACAAATGGCTGATCCAGAAAAATGAAGATTATTTATCTTATTTGGTTGACATGGACGAAAGTGAGATTCTTCCGGGAGTTGCTAAAATTCTAAAACTATTAAAAGATAAAAATCAGGGAATTGCACTGGGTTCTGCCAGTAAAAATGCAAGACCTATTTTAGAAAAAACAGGAATCATTTCATATTTCGATGTGATTGTTGACGGAAACGACGTTACAAACGCAAAACCAGATCCTGAAGTTTTCGTAAAAGCGGCTCAATTATTAAATATTGATCCAAAAAATTCAATTGTATTTGAAGATTCTGTTGCCGGAATTCAGGCAGCAAATATCGCAGAAATGGTAAGTGTTGGAATTGGTGAGGAAACAATTTTACATGAGGCTGATTTCATTTTTAAAGATTTCACTGAAATAGATGAGAACTTTATTAATGGGCTAATTAGTCAATAAGAAAATGTGATAATTAGAAAATGAATCAATAGATACTTTTTCTAATTATTAATGAATAATCAATCAAAAAGTAAAATCGTAAAACAATCACAATTATATAATTAGAATTAAAAGTCAAACTTATAATTATCAATCACCATTGACAAATTATCTAATTATCTAATTGCCAAATTATCTCATTAAACAAATGAATCAAGATTATATAAAACCAGACAATTGGTCGGTTATAGAAGAGGGATTTGATGCCGAAAGAGTAAAATCGTCGGAAAGTCTTTTTAGTATCGGAAACGGGGCCATGGGGCAGCGCGCGAATTTTGAAGAAACTTACTCTGGCGAAACCTTTCAAGGAAGTTATATTGCCGGAATTTATTATCCGGACAAAACAAAAGTGGGCTGGTGGAAAAACGGTTATCCGAAATATTTTGCCAAAGTACTAAACGCTCCAAACTGGATTGGTATCGACATTGAAATCAACGAAGAAAATCTGGATTTGAATGCTTGTACCGAAGTTAGAAATTTCCGAAGAGAACTTAATATGAAAGAAGGATGGTACAACCGTTCTTTTGAAGCGGTGCTCAAAAACGGAACTGAAATTGCGGTAAACGTTCGTCGTTTTCTTTCTATGGATTTAGACGAAGCCGGAGTGATCAAATACGATATTACACCTTTAAACAAGGATGCAAAAATCGTTTACAAACCCTATATCGATGCCGGAGTAACTAATGAAGATGCGAACTGGGAAGAAAAATTCTGGGAACCGCTCGAAGTTAAAAAGGGTACAAATGAAGCTTTTGTAACGGCGCAGACTTTTAAAACGCATTTTAAAGTTACAACTTTCATGCACAATACGATTTTTGCAAATGGCGAAAATATTCATGTTTCTCCTTCAACAATCGATTCGACAACAGACAAAGTTCAATATACGTACGGAACAATTATTGCAAAAGGACAAACCTCATCCATTCAAAAAATTGGTGGCTATACGGTTTCTTTAAACCATGAAAATACGTTGGCCGGAGCCGAAAAAATAATTAAAAATGCAATTGCTTTAGGTTACGAAACTTTGCTTCAAAACCAAATTGATGCGTGGAGTAAAATCTGGGAAATGTCGGATATCACAATTGAAGGTGATGTTAAGGCACAGCAGGGAATTCGTTTCAACATTTTTCAATTAAACCAAACCTATTCCGGAAAAGACAGCCGATTGAACATTGGTCCAAAAGGATTTACCGGAGAAAAATACGGAGGATCTACTTATTGGGACACTGAAGCGTATTGTATTCCGTTTTATATGGCTACTAAAGATCAGCAGGTTGCAAGAAACTTATTGACGTATCGTTACAATCAATTGGATAAGGCAATCGAAAATGCGAAAGACAATTTAGGCTTTAAAAACGGCGCTGCATTGTATCCGATGGTTACCATGAATGGAGAAGAATGCCACAACGAATGGGAAATCACTCACGAAGAAATACACAGAAATGGTGCGATTGCTTTTGCGATTTACAATTATTACCGATACACGGGCGATTACTCGTATATCCCGGAAAAAGGTTTAGAGGTTTTAATCGGAATTGCACGTTTCTGGCACCAGAGAGCTTCTTTTTCAAAAGACAAAAATCAGTACGTAATTCTTGGCGTTACTGGTCCAAATGAATACGAAAACAATATCAACAATAATTTCTACACCAATTATATTGCAAAATGGTGTATTGATTTTGCTGCCGATCAAATCAATAAAGTGGCATTGGAATATCCTGCTGACCACAAACGTATTTTTGAAAAAGTAAATCTTTCTTCTCAGGAAGTTAAAGAATGGAAAAAAGTAGCTGACAATATGTATTTCCCAGTTTCAGAAGAACTTGGAATTTATTTACAGCAAGACGGATTCTTAGACAAGGACTTAGTTCCGGTGAAAGATTTAGACCGTTCGCAAAGACCAATCAATCAAAAATGGTCCTGGGATCGTGTTCTGCGTTCGCCGTACATCAAACAAGCTGACGTTTTACAAGGCTTCTATTTCTTCGAAGATCATTTTTCGAGAGAAGAATTAGAGCGTAATTTTGATTTTTATGAATCCTTTACGGTTCACGAAAGTTCACTTTCACCTTGTGTACACTCCATTCAGGCTGCCCTTTTAGATAAAATGGATATGGCCTATACTTTTTATTTAAGAACTTCCCGTTTAGATCTTGATGATTATAACAAAGAAGTAGAAGAAGGTTGTCACATTACGTCGATGGCCGGAACGTGGATGAGTATCGTAGAAGGTTTTGGCGGAATGCGTGTGAAAAATGACCAATTGCATTTCTCCCCAAAAATTCCTAAAGAATGGAAAGGTTATTCATTTAAAATAAATTTTAGAAATCAGATTTTAAAAGTAGCTGTAAATCATGACGAAACCACTTTTACAGTAGACGGTGATCAAGATTTAACAATTGTAGTTAACGGAAATCCTGTAATTGCAAGTAAATTTGTACAAATAAATTAAATTACAATCCACTTAAAAATTAAAAACATGAAAAACTTATTTTTCGCAAGTTTAGTTTTGTTTGCGGTGAGCTCGATTGCTAAGGCGCAGCAATTAAAATCTCCCGAAGGAAAGTTCGTAATGGAATTTTCTCTTCAAAGCGACGGAACTCCAACTTACAATTTAAAATACAAAAACAAAGAAGTTGTAAAAACCAGTAAATTAGGTCTTGAACTTAAAGATGATAAAAAATCTTTACTGAATGATTTTACTATTGCTGATACCAAAACTTCAACTTTTGACGAAACCTGGAAACCGGTTTGGGGAGAAGTAGATCACATCAGAAACCATTATAATGAACTGGCTGTGACTTTAAACCAAAAAGGAACAGACAGACAAATCGTAATTCGTTTTCGTTTGTTTGATGACGGTTTAGGATTTAGATATGAATTTCCGACACAAAAGAATCTTACTTATTTTACCATTAAAGAAGAAAAATCTCAGTTTGCTATGACAGGAGATCATACTGCTTTCTGGATTCCGGGAGATTATGATACTCAGGAATACGATTACACCAAATCAAAATTGTCTGAAATTAGAGGTTTATCTGAAAAAGCATATACAGCAAACGTTTCTCAAAAGAACTTTTCTCCAACAGGAGTTCAGACTTCTTTGATGTTAAAAACAAATGACGGAATCTACATTAACTTACATGAGGCTGCTTTGATCAACTATTCTTGTATGCACCTGAATTTAGATGATAAAAACATGACTTTTACATCTTGGTTAACTCCTGATGCAAAAGGAGACAAAGGTTATATGCAGGCGCCAAGCCACTCGCCATGGAGAACGATTATGGTAAGTGATGACGCCAGAGAAATTTTAGCTTCAAAAATGACGTATAACTTAAATGATCCGTCAAAAATTGAGAATACTTCGTGGATTAAACCTGTGAAATATATTGGTGTGTGGTGGGAAATGATTACAGGAAAAAGCTCCTGGTCATACACAAATGACTATCCAACTGTACAATTAGGTGTTACCGATTTCGCGAAAGCAAAGCCAAACGGAACACATGCAGCAAACAATGCGAACGTAAAGAAATACATTGACTTCGCTGCTGCTAATGGTTTTGATGCTGTTTTGGTTGAAGGATGGAACGAAGGCTGGGAAGACTGGTTTGGTCATTCTAAAGATTATGTTTTCGATTTCGTAACGCCATACCCGGATTTCGATGTGAAGGGTTTACACGCTTACGCGAAATCTAAAGGTATAAAAATTATCATGCACCACGAAACTTCCGGTTCTGTTCGTAATTACGAGCGCCACATGGATGCAGCTTACAAATTCATGAATGATAACGGATACGATGCTGTAAAAAGCGGTTATGTAGGTGATATTTTGCCTCGTGGTGAAAACCATTACAACCAGTGGATTGTAAATCACTACCAATACGCAATCGAAAAAGCAGCAGATTATAAAATTATGGTAAACGCTCACGAAGCGGTTCGTCCAACAGGAATTGCGAGAACATATCCAAACTTAATTGGAAATGAAGCGGCAAGAGGAACAGAATATCAGGCCTTTGGCGGTTCTAAACCAAATCACGTTACCGTTTTACCTTTTACGAGATTAATTGGTGGTCCAATGGATTACACGCCGGGAATCTTTGAAATGGATATCAGCAAATTGAATCCTGATAACAAATCGCATGTAAACAGTACTATTTGTAATCAATTGGCATTGTATGTAACGATGTATAGTCCGTTGCAAATGGCAGCTGATACTCCGGAGAACTACAACCGTTTTCCAGATGCTTTTCAATTCATTAAGGATGTAGCAGTTGACTGGTCTGAAAGTAAATATATCGAGGCTGAACCTGGAGATTTTATCACCGTTGCCCGTAAAGCAAAAGGAACAAACAACTGGTTCGTAGGAAACGTAAACGGAGAAACTTCTCGTACATCAAACATCGACTTCAGTTTCCTTGAAAAAGGTAAAAAATATACGGCAACAATTTACGCCGATGCAAAAGATGCGCATTACAAAACAAATCCGCAGGCTTATACGATCAAGAAAATTGCTGTAACAAACAAATCAAAATTATCTCAGTTATCTGCTCCTGGCGGAGGTTATGCGATAAGTATTATTGAAAATAAATAACACCCAAAAAGACAAGTAATTTTCCCCAGAATTGCTTGTCTTTTTTTCTAAAGTCTATACAACCTGCAAGGTTTTAAAAACCTTGCAGGTTTAAAATACACTTGAAGTTTATCTATAAATTACTTCAAGCTATACCTACAAGGTTTTGAAAACCTTGCAGGAAACTAAAAAACTACATACTATGAACACTCAAAAACATTCATTTTATAAATTAATCCTACTGGTCTTGTTGTTTACCGCTTCCGCGAAAGCGCAAATCCAAAAAGTAGAACCGCCTTTCTGGTACGCAGGAATGAAAAATCCAGAACTGCAGATTATGTTCTACGGAAAAAACATTGCACAATATGAAGCTTCTGTTTCTAACAATGTTGGCATTAAAAATGTAGAAAAAACAGAAAACCCTAACTACGTTTTCATTACAATCGACACACAAAATCTTAAAGCATCAGAACTTGTTTTTTCTTTTAAATTGAAAAACAAAGTTGCTTTCACTCAAAAATATTCCCTTAAAGAAAGAAGAGCTAATTCTGCTGACCGAAAAAGTTACGATGCATCAGACATGATGTACTTAATTATGCCGGATCGTTTTGCTAACGGAAATCCGAAAAACGACAGCGATCCTGTTTTAACAGAAAAAGGAAACCGCGCAGAACCGGGCGGGCGTCATGGCGGAGATATCGAAGGAATTATCAAAAACTTAGATTACATTTCGTCTCTTGGCGCAACAACAATCTGGAGCACGCCTTTATGCGAAGACAACGACAAACAGCATTCATACCATACGTACGGACAATCGGACGTTTACAAAATTGATCCGCGTTATGGAACCAACGACGATTATGCACGTTTATCTGCAGAAATGCACAAGAAAAACATGAAGCTAGTTATGGACTATGTAACCAATCACTGGGGAATTACACATTGGATGATTAAAGATCTGCCAACAAAATCATGGATCAATCAGTTTGAAAATTACACACAAACGCATCATAGACGCGAAGTAATTACCGATATTCACGCTTCAAAAACAGATCAGGAAGTTTGTGTTGACGGTTGGTTTGTACCTTCCATGCCGGATTTGAATTTAAGAAATCCGCTTGTTGCGAAATACTTAACGCAAAATGCTATTTGGTGGATTGAATTTGCTAATCTTGACGGTTTCCGTGTAGATACTTATAATTATTCGGATAAAACAGCAATGGCATATTGGGCAAAGGCAATTACAACAGAATATCCAAACTTTAATATAGTAGGTGAAATCTGGATGCACAATCAAGCGAATTTAGCCTATTGGCAGAAAGACAGTAAAATTGGTGCAATTGAAAATTACAACTCGAATCTGCCGAGTGTAATGGATTTTACACTTCAAAGTCAAATAACTTCTGCTTTTAACGAAGACGAACCAACTTGGGACAACGGACTGATTAAATTCTACAACAATTTTGCAATGGATTATTTATATCCAAATACAAATAACATTTTGGTTTTCGCCGAAAACCACGATACTGATCGTATGAATGATAAATTCAAATACGATCTTCCAAAATACAAACTGGCGATGACCTTATTGGCAACAATTCGCGGAATTCCGCAAGTTTATTACGGCTCAGAAATCGGAATGGGCGGAGACAAAAGTAAAGGTGATGCCGATATTCGTCAGGATTTCCCAGGCGGATGGGCTGGTGATAAAAACAATGCTTTCACAAAAGAAGGAAGAACAGCACAACAAGCCGCTTATTTTGATTTTACTTCAAAATTATTCAATTGGAGAAAAACAAACGAAGCCGTTCACTTCGGAAAAATGACACATTATATTCCGGAAAACAATACTTATGTGTATTTCAGATATACAGATACTAAAACCGTTATGGTGGTTTTCAACAACAATGCAAAAGAACAAACTGTAAAAACAAACCGTTTCAAAGAAAACATCAAAAACTTTAAATCAGGGAAAGATGTTATCACCGGAAAAACATTCGATCTAAGTTCTGAAATTACTTTAGAACCAAAATCAGCAGTTGTTTTAGAGTTAGAATAACAAATTTTTTCTCTCGCAGATTCAGGAGATTGAGCAGATGTTTAAAAAAGAAAATCTGCTGAATCTGCGAGAAACTATTTTTTTCGTCACGACCCGAGCGAAGCGAACAGGCGAAGCAATTCACGAATTTTTATTCTTAAAGATTGTAAAAATAAATTCGTGAATTCGTGGCTATTTTTTAAAACAATATTATGAAAAAATACGCTATCCTTTCTTTATCTTTAGTATTCATAATTATGGGCTGCTCTGGCTCAAAATCAGTTTCAATGCATACAGATAATTCAAAGACACCTTTCGTTTGGGAAGGCGCAAATGTTTATTTTTTACTTACAGACCGTTTTTATAACGGAGATACATCCAACGATATCAATTTTAACCGAACTAAAACTCCCGGGAAACTCCGAGGATTTGAGGGCGGCGACATCATCGGAATTACCAAAAAAATTGGAGAAGGTTATTTTGATAAACTCGGAATCAATGCCATTTGGCTTACGCCGATTGTAGAGCAGATTCACGATGGTGTGGACGAAGGAACAGGTTTAAGTTATGGATTTCACGGCTATTGGGCAAGAGACTGGACGGCTTTAGACCCTAACTTCGGCACTAAAGAAGATTTAGCGAATCTGGTAAAAAAAGCCCACGAACACGGAATCAGGATTGTTTTAGATGGCGTAATCAATCATACAGGACCCGTAACCGAAGAAGATCCGGTTTGGCCTTCTGACTGGGTTCGCACCGGCGTTGTCTGCGATTACAAATCTTTTGAAAATACAACGATGTGTACTTTGGTAGAAAATCTTCCAGACGTAAGAACCGAAAGTACTCAAAACGTAGCACTTCCTCCCCTTTTAATTGAAAAATGGAAAAAGGAAGGACGATACGAAAAAGAAATTGCTTCGCTTGACGAATTTTTCAAACGAACAGGATATCCAAGAAGTCCGAAATATTATATCATAAAATGGCTTACCGATTATATTCTGGAATTCGGAATAGATGGTTATCGTGCCGATACAGTTAAACATACCGAAGAAAATGTTTGGGCAGATTTTAAAAAAGAATGCGATTATGCTTTTGAAACCTGGAAAAAACATCATCCTTTGCAGGTTTTAGATCAAAATCCATTTTATACCATTGCGGAAGTTTACGGTTACGGAATCAGCAGTGGTCAGGATTATGATTTTGGGGACAGAAAAGTGAATTATTTTCAAAATGGTTTTAACAATATGATCAATTTTGAATTTAAATGGAATGCCGCTCAAAGTGACTATGAAACACTATTTTCAAAATATTCAAATCATTTACAGAATGAATTAAAAGGATATTCGGTTCTTAATTATGTTTCTTCCCACGACGACGGTCAGCCTTTTGATGCCAATCGTGTCAAAGGCTTTGAAGCCGGAACTAAATTATTGCTTTCTCCCGGAATGTCTCAGGTTTATTATGGAGACGAATCGAACCGCCCTTTAGTAATTGAAGGCGCTCAGGGGGACGCCACTTTGCGTTCTAACATGAATTGGGATGATATTGAGAACAATTCTGATACTCAAAGAATGCTTTGGCATTGGCAGAAATTAGGTCAGTTTAGACGAAACCATCCTGCTGTTGGTGCTGGAATTCATTCAAAAATAAATAGTGAGCATTACGTCTTTTCAAGAATATATTCTAATGGATCATTTACAGATAAAGTTATAATTGGTTTGGATTTACCGGAAGGCAAAAAAGAACTTCCTGTAAACTCTATTTTCGAGAACGGAACCAAATTGAGAGATTGTTTTTCTGATCAAAACGTAGAAGTTATGGATGGAAAAGTGATTATTGATAGTGAATTTGGAATTGTTTTATTAGAACGTATTTAAAACACAAAGCTTGTGTTTTAATCTCGCAAAGACGCTAAGTCGCAAAGTTTTTCTTTCGCAGATTTTGTAGATTGAGCAGATAATATTTTAAAAAAAATCTGCCGAATCTGCAAAATCTGCGAGAAACAATATTTTATTTAAAAAATCCCATTTTACTTCTTTGAGCCTTTGTACCTTTGTGGCTCTGAACCTTATTCAAAAAAAATGCTCAAAATAGCTCACAGAGGTTCCAAAGCATACGAACCCGAAAATACCCTTCAAGCGTTCCAGAAAGCATTAGATTTAAATTCAGACGGAATTGAACTCGACGTTCACTTAAGTTCGGATGGACATATCATAGTGATTCACGACGAAACTATTGATAAAATGACCAACGGAAAAGGTCATGTAAATTCATTTTCTTTATCTGAATTAAAGTCTTTTCGGATTGCAGATCAACATCAAATTCCAACATTAAAAGAAGTTTTTGATCTTGTAGACAAAAAATGTTTCATTAATATAGAATTAAAAAATACTGACACTCTAATCAAAGTTGTTTCTTTAATTGAAGAATATGTTTCCGATAAAAAATGGAGCTACGACCACTTTATTGTTTCGAGTTTTGCCTGGAGTGCCTTACAGCAAGTTCACAACTTAAATTCAAAAATTCCGATTGGCGTATTAACCGAAACCGATTTGCATTTAGCTGTGGCTTTCGCCGAAACCATACAAGCAAAAGCAATTCATCCTTATTATCATTTACTGAATGCAGAAAATGTAAAGGAAATGCAGGAAAAAGGTTTTTTGGTTTTACCGTGGACAGTAAATATTAAAGGAGACATTCAAAAAATAAAAAGTTACAAAGTAGACGGAATTATCTCTGATTTTCCTGATAAAATATAACGTTTAAAATAGCCACGAATTCACGAATTATTTTTTTACCATCTTTGAGAATAAATTCGTGAGTTCGTGGCAAGAAACAAAATATGATTAAAAATTTCGACATAATAATCGTTGGCGGAGGCGCAGCAGGATTTTTTACAGCTATTAACATTGCTGAGAAAAATCCGAAACTGAAAATTGCTATTTTAGAAAGAGGGAAAGAAGTACTTTCTAAAGTCCGTGTTTCCGGAGGTGGAAGATGCAACGTTACCCACGCCTGTTTTGAACCGAATGAATTAGTAAAATTTTATCCTCGGGGCGAAAAAGAACTTCGTGGACCATTTCATCAGTTTTGTTCCGGCGATACAATTGAATGGTTTGAGAAACACGGCGTAGAACTCAAAATCGAAGAAGATGGAAGAATGTTTCCGGTTTCAAATTCATCACAAACTATAATCGATTGTTTCTTAAAAGCAACCGAAAAATTAGGCATTCAGATATTGACAGGTCAAAGTGTACAATCGATTTTTAAAGCAGAAAATCATTGGAAAATTGATACTCAAACCGACAATTATGCTTGTGAAAAACTAATTATGGCAACCGGAAGCAATCCGAAAATCTGGGAAATGCTTCAGGAACAAGGTCACGCTATTGTAAGTCCTGTTCCTTCCCTATTTACTTTCAACATCAAAGATCCAAGAATTAAAGAATTACCCGGCGTTGCGGCACAAGTTACTGTAAATGTCAAAGATACCAAACTCGAATCGACAGGGCCTTTGTTAATCACGCATTGGGGAATGAGCGGCCCTGCAATACTGAAACTGTCGGCTTGGGGCGCGAGGATTTTACACGATAAAAATTATCAGTTTACCATTTTTGTAAATTGGTTAAATGATGTTGACACCGAAGATGGGGAAAAAATTCTGAAAGATTTAAAACAGGAACACGCTAAAAAAGCGGTTTCTAAAAAATCTCCTTTTGATTTTCCGAATCGTCTGTGGGAAAGTCTGGTTTTGGCTTCGGATATTAATGAGGAAACCAAATGGGCCGATTTGTCAAAGAATCAATTGCAAAATCTGGCTTTGCAGCTTACAAAAGCAAAATTTCAGGTAAACGGAAAAAGTACTTTTAAAGAAGAATTTGTAACCGCCGGCGGAATTGATTTAAAAGAAATCAATTTTAAAACGATGGAAAGTAAACTGCACGAAAACCTTTATTTTGCAGGCGAAATTGTAAATATCGATGCTATTACAGGAGGTTTCAATTTCCAGAATGCATGGACAAGCGGTTTTATTGTGGCCAATAATATTTGAAAATAAAATGAGATTTAAAGGAATTATTTTTGATTTAGACGGAACTTTAGTCAATTCATTACACGACATTTCAGATGCAATGAATGTTGTTTTAACTGGTCTTAATCACCCCACTCACAGTTACGAAACTTATCAATATTTTATCGGAAGCGGTTTGCGAAATTTGGTCAGTAAAGCGTTGCCTGCAACATATAATTCTGACGAACAAATCGAAATTTGTTTTGAATGTATGATTAATGAATATCGCAAAAGCTGTACTTTAAAAACAAAACCATACGACGGCATTTTGGATTTATTGAATAATCCGGTTTTAGAAAACATTAAAATGGCTGTTTTTTCGAATAAAGCAGATGAATTAACGAAGAAAATCGTCTCAGAAATATTCCCGGACCATTTTGACGAAGCGGTGGGTTTGAGTACAGAAGAATTGAAAAAACCAAATCCGTTTGAGGCTTTAGCGATTAGTAAAAAATGGAATTTAAGTCCGGAAGAAGTACTTTTTGTTGGCGATTCTGATATTGATATGCAAACAGCTGTAAATGCCAATATGTATCCTTTTGGGGTTTCTTGGGGTTACAGAACTGAAGAGGAATTGAAATCGAGCGGTGCAAAAGTTGTTATTAATACTCCGTCAGAATTAATTGAATATCTCAATTAGAAAATCTAAAAATAATTAATTAACAAGAATTTACAGATTCAGTAAGTTTTCGTTAAGACTATTCTAATAATTTTACTCTCAACAAATTAGCACTGTATGAGAGTAAAATTACTTACCACAATATCCATATTTACCTACCAGCTTAGCATTTCGCAGACAGAAAAACTACTCAGCGGAAAAGTTATCGACCAAAGTTATTCTATTAAAGATGTTGAGGTTATTAATAAAACTGCCAAAACCAGTACCAGAACAAATGATTTGGGAGAGTTTTCGATTTTGGTCAATCCAAAAGACAGTTTGCTTTTCTTTCATAAAGATTATTTTTTTTCTCGATTAAAGATTACTGCAGCCCAAATTCAAACCAACATCCTTTTGGTGAAAATGGTTTTAAAACCAGAAGAATTAGATGAAGTGGTAATTCGCAACATACAATTCCCGAAAGTTGGAGCTGCCGACGAAAATTCTATAATAGTTCCCAGAGGACCGATATCGGTTCCGGGTGTTTATAACGGGACTATTGCAAACGGCGCAAATTTGATGGCTATATTCAGTTTATTTATGAAAAAAGATAAAAAAGCGAAAATTAAATTTCAAGAATTAGATTTCAAAAAATTAGCTGAAGCTACGATTCCTTTAGATTTCTTTACCACTGATTTAAAAATAAAACCAGAAGAAAAAGATCTTTTTCTTCAATTCTGCGATGCAGATCCTCAAGCTAAAATCCTGCCACAGCAGAAAAATTTACTTTATACCATGGACTTTTTATACAAAAAAAATGAAGAGTTTAAAAAATTGAATTCCGGAATTAAAAATTAAAATGTCCTTTATGAAAGTACAATTACTTACCACAATTTCTGTCTTTACTTATCAACTTAGTATTTCTCAAACCGAAAAATTAATTCAGGGAAGAGTTGTGAATCAAAATATTCCGTTGCAAAAAATAGAAGTAATTAATAAGACTGCAAAAACCAGTACCAGAACAAATGAGTTCGGAGAATTTTCCATTCTCGCAAAAGAACAGGACAGCTTATTATTTTTTTCAAAGGATTACTTATTTACAAGATTAAAGCTTACTTCGAAAGACCTGCAAAAAAGCTTTATTATTGTTCAAATGACTCCAAAGGCAGAAGAATTAGAAAATGTTACAGTCTCCAGATCTGTTTTTACTAAAGCTGAAATATCTAAAATCGCCAATGATCGAGAGGCTATAAATGAAATCAAAATTCGTAAACAATTTAATGATGTAACTTCAAAGGTTACGGTTTACGACGGAAGAATAAAAAATGCCTTAGATTTCAGTTATCCCATTTTTGATAAACCAAAGAAAAAAATTGAGCCTTTTGATGACCGTTTTAAAAAACTTGTAATTACTTCTTGCCCTCCGGATTTTTTTATTGAAAATTTAAAACTAAAACCCGAAGAAAAGGAAATTTTCATAAAATTCTGTGATGCCGATCCAAAATCCAAAACACTTTTAGAACATCCAAATGTATTGGCTGTTATGGATTTTCTTTATGCTAAAAATGAAGAATTTAAGAAGCTGAAGTAGCCTTAAAAGCCCAAAACCAAACAAACCTGAAACTAGAAACAAACTATTTATTCAACCACCAGATGCTTGCATTTAATACCGCAGCAAATGCGACCCAAGCCAGATAAGGAACTAATAAATAGGCGGAAACTTTATTTATTTTAATGAATTTTAAATACGTTTCATAAATCATCAGCCATAGAATAACAATCTCGATTAAAGCTAGTAATGGATTTTTTAATCCGAAGAATAAATAGGACCAGATCGCATTTAGTATTAACTGAATCAAAAAGAAAAGTAATGCCTTTTTAACTTTTTCGGTTTGTTCGTTTATTTTATCCCAAACCAAAGCCGCTGCAACCGCCATAAAAATATAAATCATCGTCCAGACCGGCATAAAAATCCAGTTCGGCGGATTAAAAATCGGTTTTTCAATTGTTGGATACCAGGATTCTACACTAGGCCTGGTTACCAAACTGGCAGAATATCCGACTGCTAAACAAACAATTAACGCTAATATAATTTTGACTGTCTTATTCATTTTATAAATTTTGTATTCAAAAATAAGCAAAAGAAAATTTTAAACCATATAAGTCATATAAGTTCATTAATTAATTCTGCTTATAAATTTCTTATGTGACTTATATGGCGAAAAAGTTATCTTTGCCAAAATTTTAAATTCATGTTAACAGCAGCCGATTTTATTCCTCAAAAATATACTTCAACAATCGAAAACGGAAACTTTGAGTGGAGCGCTCCAAGTAATATCGCATTAGTAAAATATTGGGGTAAAAAAGACAATCAGATTCCGGCAAATCCTTCGGTAAGTTTTACATTAAATAATTGCAAAACGATTACAAAATTGGGTTTTGAAAAGAGAGAAAACCAAAATGCTTTTTCTTTTGATTTACTTTTTGAAGGAAAACCCAAAGAAGATTTTAAGCCTAAAATTCAGAAATTTTTGGAACGAATTGAGGTTTATCTGCCGTTTTTGAAAGAATATCATTTTACTATTGATACTCAAAATACTTTTCCGCACAGTTCAGGAATTGCTTCTTCGGCATCAGGAATGGCAGCTTTGGCTATGAACTTTATGAGTTTAGAGAAAAAGCTAAATCCAGAAATGACGGATGAATACTTCTTTCAAAAAGCTTCATTTCTGGCTCGTTTAGGTTCCGGAAGTGCCTGCAGAAGTGTAAAAGGAAATGTTGTTGTGTGGGGAAATCAGGCAAATATTGAAGGAAGTTCTGATTTATTTGGAGTTGAATTTCCACATAAAATTCACGAAAATTTCAAGAATTATCAGGATACCATTTTGTTGGTTGATAAAGGCGAAAAACAAGTTTCGAGCACAGTTGGTCATGATTTAATGCACAATCATCCGTATGCTGAAAGACGCTTTGCTCAGGCACACGAAAACCTGGATTTATTAATTTCGATTTTTGAAAACGGAAATATAGAAGAATTTATCAAAGTGGTAGAAAGTGAAGCATTGACTTTGCATGCTATGATGATGACTTCAATGCCTTATTATATTTTGATGAAGCCAAATACGCTTCAGATCATCAATTCTATCTGGAAATTCAGAACCGAAACCCAGATTCCTGTTTGTTTTACACTTGATGCCGGCGCCAATGTACATGTCCTTTATCCTGAAAATGTTAAGGAAAAAGTGCTTGAATTTATTCAGGCGGATTTAGTTGCATTTTGTCAGAATAGTCAATACATTTGCGACGAAATTGGAAACGGTGCAATTGCATTGTAATTTTGCGTATCTTTAGGTAAAATTTTCAGACTATGGATATTCAGTTGAAAAAACTCGAGTTGATTAAAAAAATAGCGGAAACAGAAGATCCAGCTATCATTCAATCAATACAGAACATTTTTTCTGTAAAGAAAAAAGATTGGTGGGATGATTTAACTGAGCAACAGAAAGCTGATATAGCTCAAAGTGAATTGGAATTTGAAAGAGGTGAATTTATCAGTTACGAAGATTTGATGAAAAAATACAGATAGTGAATCTAAAAGTAAATTTCTCAAAGACAGCTGAGAAAAATTTAAATGATGTTCTGGATTTTATTGAAGCAAGATGGTCTGAAAAATCCAAAAAAATGTTTATCATGAAATTTGAAAAAGCAATTTCAATAATAATTATGAACCCTGAGATTTTTCCAAAATCATCCATCAATAAAAAATATCGCAAATGCGTAATAACAAAACAATCAAGCTTGTTGTACACTTTTAGTTCAAATGAGATTAGAATTCATACCATTTTCGACACGAGGCAAGACCCTAATAAAATAAAAAAAGACATAAAATAAAAAATGAAAGGACCATTATTTTACTCAAAAATATTACTCTTTGGAGAATACGGAATCATTCGCGACTCTAAAGGACTTTCTATTCCTTATAATTTTTACAACGGTGCATTAAAGAAATCCGAAGAACCTTCGGCAGAAGCGATTGCATCAAATTCAAGTTTAAGACGTTATGTAATTTACCTTGAAAATCTACAAACAGAACAACCGGAATTGGTTACGTTTGATATTACTTCTCTAAAAAATGATGTAGAAACCGGAATGTATTTTGATTCCAGTATTCCGCAAGGATATGGAGTTGGAAGCAGCGGTGCACTTGTTGCTGCTATTTATGATAAATATGCAACACATAAAATCACTGTTTTAGAGAATCTTACCCGTGAAAAACTGTTACAGCTTAAAAATATATTTTCTCAAATGGAGAGCTTTTTCCACGGAAAAAGTTCTGGTTTAGACCCATTAAATAGTTATTTGAGCATTCCGATTTTAATTAATTCTAAAGATAATATAGAAGCAACAGGCATTCCGACACAGAGTTTTGACGGGAAAGGCGCTGTCTTTTTATTAGATTCGGGAATTGTTGGCGAAACGGCTCCAATGGTTAATATCTTTATGGAAAATCTCAAAGACAAAGGTTTCCGCGCGATGCTTAAAAACCATTTTGTAAAATATACCGATGCCTGTGTAGAAAACTTTCTTCAGGGAGATATGAAAGCTTTGTTTACCAACACAAAAAAACTTTCTAAAATTGTTCTCAACAACTTTAAACCTATGATTCCAGAGCAATTTCACGGAATCTGGCAAAACGGAATTGACACCAATGATTATTACCTAAAACTTTGCGGTTCTGGCGGTGGTGGTTATATTCTTGGTTTTACCGAAGATTTAGAACGTGCAAAAGCTTCTTTAAAAGATTATAAACTGGAAGTAGTTTATCAGTTTTAAGCAGTTTAGATATTGACTCTGCTCTTTCTAATTTTCGAAGTTAGATTGCGGCTGATCTAATGCAGGAATTCCCCCTTACGCCGTATAAAAATTTCTGTAAACTTTTGTTTATTCTGAAATCATTTCCTGAATCATTTGACTTGTCGTTATTTGTGGATTGCCAATTGGGCAAGACGGCTTAATCACATTCTATTGTTGACAAAAGCAGGTTGATTCTAAAGAATTGTTAAAAAACGGAGTTTGAATTCTGGAATAGAAAAATAACATTTAACTTCCCTATAATTTAAATCCAACCACAATTTATGTTAAGCAGACAGCAAAAACTTTTAATAATGAAAATTGTTAGTCTGTTCTCTGTGGTTCGGGGTTACAATATTCCGATTATTGTATTGGCGCAATATCTGTCTGCCATTTTTATTCTGGCTCCAGAAATTAGAGCGCTGGATATTCTACTGGATTTTTACTTATTCCTCATTGTATTTGCTTCGGCCATTACCATAGCTTCCGGTTATATTATCAATAATTTCTACGACAGTCAGAAAGACTTAATAAACCGTCCCAATAAATCAATGCTGGATCGTTTGGTGAGTCAGAAAACAAAATTAACGGTTTATTTCAGCTTGAATTTTCTGGCTGTTTTAATGGCTTCCATCGTGTCCTGGAGAGCTTTTCTGTTCTTCTCAGTCTACATCTTTATGATATGGTTTTATTCACATAAAATAAAAAAATATGCAATAATTGGTAATCTCATGTCGGCTTTGCTGGCTGTAACCCCGTTTTTTGCCATCTTACTTTATTTTTATAATAAAATTTCTTTCGAAGAAATTGAAAATCACATGAGTCATTTCGTTGTGATATCTGCACATGCCGTTTTCTTATTTTTACTTTTGCTGATTCGTGAGATGATTAAAGATCTTGAAAATCTAAAAGGTGATTTGGTTAACGACTACAGAACAATTCCGGTACTTTATGGCGAAAAAGTCTCTAAACAAGCTATTACTGCACTCACGATTTTGACGATCTTACCTGTCTATGTTCTGGTTAACATTTACGATGTAGGGTATATGGACATTTACTTTTATATCTGTTTTGGCGTTATGCTTTTCTTTCTTCTTTACTTATGGAAATCAGATTCTAAGGAGCAATATCTCAAGCTTCATAATGTTCTTAAATTCCTTATTGTTTCAGGGGTTTGCTGTATAGTTTTGATCAATCCGAGTGTTTTGTGGCACGGCAAAGCTTTGCTATCGAACTTTTAAATTAATCAACGCAGACTTTTATTGATTTTAGACAAAATGTTTAAAAAATGCCCATTGTCTGAACCTAGCCCCAATGGCCCAGAAGTTTCCGGAGGAAAATCCTTTTGTTTTTTTTTCATAAATAAAAGATTGGAATGAGAGCGGGCACCATGTTTAAATAAATGCCTTTTGTGATGCTCCTGACCATCAAAATGTTAACCGTATTAATCTAAGAACAATGAACTTAAGATTATTAGCAGGAAAAAACTATCTTTGCACAAATTAATGATTTTATGAACAACAAGGAAGGCAATAATAAAAGAGGCGGTTCAAGACCAAATAGTTCGCGACCAAGCTCTAACAAGCCAAAACCTCCTATGGCGAAGCGCGCCCAGGGCCCCAAGAAAGTAAACCCTGCAGTGAAGGCGGCGGAAGAAGAAAAAGCGGCAAAATTAAAAAAACAGAAGCAGGCTCCGAAGAGACAAAAAGCTTCAGATGAGATTCGTCTGAACAAATACATCTCCAATTCTGGTGTGTGCTCCCGTCGTGATGCTGACATTTATATTCAGTCTGGAAACGTTAAGGTTAACGGTGTTCCGGTTACTGAAATGGGTTATCTGGTTAAATTAAATGATGTAGTAAACTTTGACGGCGTAACTTTAACTCCTGAAAAGAAAGAATATATTTTATTGAATAAACCTAAAAACTTTACGACTGCACTTGATGAAGGTCAGGAGTTTCGTAACGTTCTGGAACTTGTTCGCGGTTCTACAACAGCTAAAATTGCGGCTATTGGAAGAATGGACAAAAATACTACCGGATTATTGCTGTTTACAAACGACACAGATATGATTCGTAAGTTTACTTTGCCTAACCAGAAATCATCTAAAATTTATCAGGTTTCTTTGGATAAGAATTTGAAATTTGAAGATTTGGAAAAAATCAGCAAAGGTTTGGTTCTGGACGGACACCGTGTTTCTGTAGAAGAAGTAAGTTATATTGATAATGAGCCAAAAAGTGAAGTTGGACTTAAATTACGTACTTCAAATGTAAAAGTAGTACGTTCTATTTTCGAATCTTTAGAGTATAATGTATTGCGTATTGACCGCGTATCCTTTGCCGGTTTAACCAAGAAAAATCTTCCGCGAGGAAATTGGCGTCATTTGACAGATCAAGAGGTTATCAACCTGAAAAATGTTTAAACATTTTCAGGTTTTATTTATATCAAATCCCGTTTTCTCGTAAAATGGGATTTTTTTTTATTTAAAAACTGAAAAAATTATGTCCGAAAAGAGTAAATATGGACCTTCCGATAGATTGGTTTTTATCTTCTACCGTTTCATGACATGAAAAACCAAGAATGATTTTAATTCCGGGAGGAATGCTGTTTAAGATATCTCTTTTTTGGTCTTCTAAGAGAAGTTTAAGACCTTCTATTAATTGTACATTATATCGTAAATATGAAACAACTAAGAGAGCTGAAAAGTTAAGTATTTCTCTGGCGGTTTCACTTTTTATACCGACTTCGTTTGAAATCATCTCTGAAATCCTGCCTTTTTTGTTGGAGAAAAGTTCTTTAAGTAAATCGTTTCCTTCTAAGCGGTAACAGTCATCTACTGCTAAAATTCGTCCGGCATTAAAATCAATTTCCTGAAAAAAAGTGGAATCCTCCCGAACCATTGATACTATTTCGGAGTAAAAATCCGATTCTTCTGCCTGGTTGTAGAGTCCTATCAAAATTGTACCGATCGAGACATCAATTCCCTTTATTAAAAGTGCATCATTTTCAAAATAAAACTTGTTTAACTTGGAGACAACATTAGAAGAAATAAAACGTCTAAGTTCAATTTGTAGGTTTGGGGTCATACGCTTAACTTATTTAAGAAACATTATTTAAACTTGTTCAAAATAACCGACAAAATGAGGCTTTTCATCGTTTATTGTGATAAAAATATAAAAAATTTTAACATTTCCAAAAATTAAGTTAAAAATCAAACTGTAAATTAAACACTTATAAAATATAAAAAAGCTCTCATGTCAGTAAAGACAACACTTTCATTCTCAAATTAGAAGAAAATTAATTTCATAAAATTTTTGTAATTTTATGAAAAGCGAAGAAAAAGCTTAAAAAAATGTTACATAATTAAAATAAAATGTTTCGATATTCCCATACGAGATGCAAAAAGATGCCCAAATAGACAACCGAAAACATAAAGTTGATAAAACTTGATGCTAAGAATCCGAGTAATGATCCGGTAGCTGCTTTTAAGGCTCTTTTATGATTTTTTGAATCAAATAATAATTCTCCAATTAATGCCCCCACAAAAGGACCAATAATTACACCAAAAGGTATCGGAGCCAGAATGCCAATTATTAATCCAATGTTTGTTCCCCAGACTCCGAACGAGCTGCCACCAAACTTTTTTGTGCCTTTTGACGGAATGATGTAATCTAGTATAGTAATAATGAGCATTACAATGAAAGTAATCCCTAATACCCAGTAATTATTCTCTACCGCTTTGGTTAAATAAAGGAGCAATAAGCCGACCCAGCATGCCGACAAACCGGGCAGAATAGGCAGAAAACTACCAAAGACACCAACAATTACGCAGATAAAACCCAGAATAAGAAGTAGTAAATCCATTTTATTTTTGATAAATTTGTTCTTACAAATTACTCTTTTATTTTTTGATGTACAAGTCTTAAAAATTGCGTTGAAAACCGTAAGATCCCAAGGCTTCTCCAAAAAATAATCGTATTTTTATACCATAATATGTTTATTTCAATTCAAAACTAAAACTTTGAGGCAGTTTTTCCCATTCTTTATTTGTATACTTTTCAGTTCTTGTCAATATTTTGAGAAGCAGGTTCCGTCTGAAAAAGAACTACTGCAGAAAGAATTAAAATCCATCAACTGGAAAGAGGTAGACGAATATCCGTCTGTATCGAACTGCGATAAAATTGCCGATAAGAAACTTCGCCAACAATGTTTTTTTGAAGTAATGTCAAATTTAATTCAGGAAAAATTAAATGTTGACACTTTATCCATTATGTATCCTGAACTGGACACAATCGAAGTAAAAGTGACGGTTTTTCCAAACGCAACAATGAAATTTGAACCGCAATTTCCTAAAGATTCTGTAGCGTACGATACTATAAAAATTGACAGCATTCTCCATGCCCGACTTGTAGATTTTCCTAAAATTAATCCGGCTATAAAACGCGGCGTTCCTGTAAAAACACAATTTATTCTTCCGGTAATTCTAAAAGAAAAAAACGAAAAATAATTCACTCAATTATTTTTATAAGTTCATTTTCAATTATTTATTAAATCGTCGCTCTTTCCATTCATAAGAGCCGAACAAACTGTACAAAGCCACACCGGAACTAAAAAACGGGTAAAGTAAACTACTCAATAAAAGACTTTTAATTTTAGATTTCGCTAAAAATTTATTGGTTACCGAAAGTAGAACGTAGTCAGTAAAAAATTTAGAAAAAGCTAAGAAGACAAAAATAGAATAAGATAAAATTCCAAAGAGGACAAATAAAAATCCGATTACAAAACTCATATTTCCAAAGAAAACAATTAGTCCTAAAACCTTTCCATAATTACTTTTATAGGAACTGGTTTTTGCTGCCCAACGGACTCTCTGATAAAACAAAGCTCGCCAGTTTTCAGTTGGCTTTGTGATAACAATTGCTTCCTCTGCTTTTAGATAATGTACTTCATGAGGAAATTTTTCTACCGCTTTCTGCAGCAAAAAAACATCATCGCCGCTTGCAATTTTATCATTTCCTTCAAAACCATTCAGACTTTCAAATAAAGATTTTTTGTAAGCAAAATTAGCCCCGTTGCACATAAAGCCGCGATTAAGACCAAAACTCCCGATCGTTGCACCTTGCAAACTAGTAAAATCTAATTGCTGAAAATGATGCAAAAATGAATTATTGCATTTATAAGTCACAGGACCAGCCAGCATAGCAACTTCATTTTCCTGAATATAATGATCAAATGTCAAAAGCCAATTTTCAGGAACAAGGCAATCTGCATCGGTTGTAATAACCCAGTCGGTTTTTACGTGTTTTATGGCAGTTGTGATGGCGTCTTTTTTTGGAGAATCCGAAAGACGTATGCTGTCTATTATTGAAACCTCAAAATCAAAACCTGAAACCTGAAACTTTTCTGCTGAATTATCATCGACCAAAATTACTCTGAACAGCTCTTTCGGATAATTTAAATTTGAAAATTCCTCTAAAAGTATTGGAAGATTTTCTTTTTCGTTACGGAACGGAACTACAATTGTAAAACTTGTTTTGGACTGAAAATTTTTATTCTGAAAAGTTTTTATTTTGAAAAAACCATAAATCAGCAAAGTAATGCTAATAATGTAAATGGCGAGTATGAGAAAAAATCCAAAAATCATTCTCTTGTTTTTGCTTTAAAATTTAGCACAAAATAGCTTCCCAAGACTACTGGCAGGACCACATTCAAAAACCACATTAATGTCGAAATAAACACGACAATCCATTCGTTTACGCCTAAAATTCCGAAGAAATAAATAGCCACACTTCCTTTTACTGCAAAATCTAAAAACTGAAAAGTTGGCAGGGAAGAAGCCAGAAAATATACTGAAGTGATAGCTGCCATTAAAGTTAAATAAGGCAAATCCACATCAAAACCGAGGAATAAAAAGTAATACTGATGTGAAAAAACGATGTAACGGCAAATTCCTAAAAAGATGTTTTTTTTATGAGTAGATTTGGGAATCTGATTAATCTTATGAATCAGTTTTTCAATCGAATACCCTTTAATTTTTATTTTTTTTACGGAGAAAAGAAGAACTAAAATCAGAAGAAATCCGCCAAATAAAATCATTACCGTCTGAGTTGTGATAACGTTGAATTTGGCATTGAAATATAAAAGTCCGAAAATACCAAAAATGATTGTTAGAATCATTTGGATTCCATTGCAGATTAAGTTGAGAAATACCACTCTTTTGGCTTCCGATTTTGGATAATACAATGCTTTTCCGGCATACTCTCCTACTCCGTTTGGTGTGAAAATTCCGGCCGTTAAAGCTGCTAAAACCTGTTTTGTAGCTTCGAAAACGGAGATTTTCTGAATCACACCAGCCAGGTTCTGCCATTTTAAAATCTCAAAACATCGATTTAAAACGCTTAGAAGCAGAATAAACCCAACTCCTAAAACCGACTGGTTTTTTTGGAACAAAACAAGAAACTTCTGCCAGTCCAATTTATCATTGTTTGCCAGCTGATTGTAAATAAAATAAAATGCACCGCCAACAATTAAAAGTTTGAGCAGAAGAACAAGGAATTGCTTAGCTTTGTGAGGAATTGAAATCATGCCGCAAAAGTAGTCAATTTGAGAATGAGACAATGAGATAATGTGGCAATTAGAAAATGATTATTTGAGGTTCAGAATAACCTGAAACTTGAAACAAAAAAACCTGAAACAAAAAAACCTCTTGACAAAAGAAAGCATCATATTAGGCATTGACCCAGGAACCACAATTATGGGTTTTGGATTGATTAAAGTTACCAATAAAAAAATGGAATTCCTGCAATTGAATGAATTGCAGCTTTCCAAATACGATAATCATTACCAGAAACTAAAAATAATCTTTGAGAGAACGATAGAGTTAATCGAGACACATTGTCCTGATGAAATCGCAATTGAAGCGCCTTTCTTTGGCAAAAACGTTCAGTCGATGTTAAAATTGGGTCGTGCACAGGGCGTCGCCATGGCAGCGGGACTTTCAAGAGGAATTCCGATTACAGAATACGAACCTAAAAAAATCAAAATGGCGATAACCGGAAACGGAAACGCCAGCAAAGAACAGGTTGCAAAAATGCTGCAGCAGCTTTTAGGCTTAAAAGAATTACCCAAAAATCTCGATTCAACAGATGGTCTGGCGGCTGCCGTTTGTCACCACTTTAATTCCGGAAAAGTAGTCGCCGGAAAAAGTTATTCAGGCTGGGATGCTTTTGTGAAACAAAATGAGGAACGAGTAAAGAAATGAGTCAATGTGTCAATTTGATAATTAGATAATTCTATTGACACCAAAATAAATTATCTAATTGACCAATTATCTAATTATCTAATTTAAAATGTCGGGCATCTACATTCACATACCTTTTTGCAAGCAGGCTTGTCATTACTGCGATTTTCATTTTTCAACTTCGATGAAGAAAAAGGATGAAATGGTTTTAGCTTTGGCAAAAGAAATTGTCATGCGCAAAAATGAGTGTGACGATGAAGTTGAAACCATCTATTTTGGTGGCGGAACTCCTTCCGTTTTGTCTTCTTCTGAAATCAATTTTCTAATTGAAGAAGTTTACAAAAATTATAAGGTTGCCAAAAATCCTGAAATAACATTGGAAGCAAATCCCGATGACTTGTCTTCTGAAAGAATTTTAGAATTATCAAAAAGTCCAATAAATCGTCTCAGCATCGGAATTCAGTCTTTTTATGAAGAGGATTTAAAGATGATGAACCGCGCCCATAATTCGGCGGAAGCCAGGAAATCTTTAGCGAAAGCGACAAAATATTTCGACAATATTTCTATTGATCTTATTTATGGAATTCCGGGTTTGAGCGATGAAATGTGGAAACAGAATATTCAGACTGCTTTAGATTTCGGTATTCCGCATATTTCGAGTTATGCTTTGACGGTTGAACCGAAAACAGCTTTAAGTAAATTAATTCAAACAGGGAAAATCGCTGAACCTCAGGATGAAGCGGCTTCAAACCATTTTATGATTTTGGTTGAAATGCTTCAGAACAATGGCTTTATACATTACGAATTATCGAATTTCGGAAAAGAAAATTATTTCTCTAAAAACAATTCGGCGTATTGGCTGGGAAAAAAATATATTGGAATCGGACCGTCCGCACATAGTTATGATGGGAAAAAACGTGGTTGGAATATTGCTAACAATTCGCTTTACTTAAAAGCAATTCAAAATAATGAACTTCCGATAGAAAAAGAAATCTTAACCATTTCCGATCGTTATAACGAATACATTATGACGGGATTACGAACAATTTGGGGCGTTTCTTTACTAAGAATTGAAAACGAATTTGGATTGGAATATCTTAATTATCTTCAAAAGCAAAGTCAGAAATTTTTAAATGATGATTTGCTTTCGATTGAAAATAATATTCTGAAACCTACTTTAAAAGGAAAATTTTTGACGGATGGAATTGCGAGTGATTTGTTTTTTCTAAATTTGGAAGAATAAAGAATTAGTCGCAAAGACGCTAAGTCACAAAGTTTAAATTGTGTCTTTGAGCCTTTGTGGCGTAAAAATCAAAACTTTGCTAGCTAAAATCAATAACTTCGAAATAGACTTATCAAAACCCATTGACATCTCAATTCCTTTAACCAATACAGATGAAAATCCGATTGCGTGGTACATTGAAAAACCGGTAATTGAGCCAGTAGTTTTTGGCGATTGGATTGGAAAAGTTTCTGAAGGAAAATCATCAACCAATTTCAACAATATTTTCTTTAATCCGCATGGGCATGGAACACACACCGAATGTCTGGGACATATTACACGGGAATTTTACAGCATAAATCAATCTTTGAAACAGTTTTTCTTTATTGCAAAACTAATTACAGTTGAACCTGAAAAACAAGATGATGATTTTGTCATCACAAAAGAGTTGATTGAAAATGCGTTGCGTAATTCTCCCGACACTTCGGGATCGCTCTGTGTGACAAACGAGGCTTTAATTATTAGAACACTTCCAAATCAGCAAGACAAAAAATCAAGAAAATATTCAAACACAAATCCGCCTTATTTGTCTGAAGATGCTGCGATTTTCATCCGCGAAAGCGAAATACAGCATTTACTGATCGATTTACCAAGTGTAGACAAAGAACATGATGAAGGAAAATTATTGGCGCATAAAGCTTTTTGGAATGTAAAAAACACAGATGTTTTAAATGAAGATGCGCGGTTAAACGCCACAATCACCGAAATGATTTACGTTCCGGACGAAATTCCAGATGGAGATTATATTCTCAATCTTCAAATCGCTTCGTTTGAAAATGATGCGAGTCCCTCAAAACCTATACTGTACAGAATTTAAAGTTAACCACAAATTACACAAATTTCTTTTCTATTTTGCTACTCCGATAACTATCGGGATAAAATATTTTTCAGATTTAATCATTTTCAAATTTTAATCTCTAAAAAATAATTTGTGTAATTTGTGCCAAAATATAAACGCTGATGATAACCGTTTCAACCGATAAAACAAAACTCGACGTTCCGTTCATTCAAAATTTCTTAAAAGATATTTATTGGGCTGCAGGAAGAACTATGGAAGAAGTTCAACGCACTATTGATGCTTCGTTTTGTTTTGGAATTTACCTTGACGGAAAGCAAATTGGCTTTGCAAGAGTTGTAACCGATTATGTCGTTTTCGCTTATTTAATGGATGTTTTTATAACAGAAGAACATCGGGGAAAGGGCTATTCTTCAATTTTAATTGAAACTATGATGAAGGAACCACAGCTTCAGGAAATAAAAATCTGGAGACTGGCAACAACTGATGCCCATTTTTTATACGAGAAATTCGGATTTAAGAAACTGGCGCATCCCGAAAAAATGATGGAAAAAGTAATCCAATGAAAACAATCCTGAAACTCGAAGAAGCCGCTTTATTTATTCTCGGAATATTTCTTTTTAACCGTTTAAATTATGAATGGTGGTGGTTTTTGGCCTTAATTTTAGCCCCCGATTTATCGATGATTGGCTATGCATTTGGAAACCAAACCGGAGCATTACTTTATAATTTCTTTCATCATAAAGGAATTGCACTTTTAATTTTTGCTTTGGGAAATTATTTGAGTATAGAAGTTGCGCAGTTAGCCGGAATTATTTTATTTTCACATTCTGCAATGGATCGTATTTTTGGTTATGGCCTTAAATATGAAAAAGGTTTTAAATACACACATTTAGGTGAAATTGGTAAATAGATAATCATGAATTTAGAAACGTTTTATGAATATTGTCTTTCAAAAAAAGGCTGCAGTGAGCATTTTCCTTTTGATGAAGATACGCTTGTATTTAAGGTTGGCGGCAAAATGTTTGCGCTGTCTTCGCTTTCTCAATGGGAAAAAAATGAGCAGTCAGTTAATTTAAAATGTGACCCCGATCGCGCAGAAGAACTCAGAGCAGAATATGACGAAATACAACCCGGATTTCACATGAGCAAAGTACACTGGAACACTATTGCTTTAAATGGTAACCTGCCTGTAAAATTCGTTAAAGAACTAATTGATCATTCGTATGAATTGGTTTTCAAAAGCTTAACAAAGAAAATCCAGAACGAAATTATTGACGCGAGGTAAATTTTTACCAAACAGGCGGAGCAATTAGAAAATTAGGCATTACATTTGTAACGTCAGTAAAAAAACTTAGCCGCTCAGCAGCCTAGAAACTTAGCAACTTATAAGAAATGAAAGAACAATTTAAAAAGTTTTTAAACGAAGAACAAGATCCTAAAGCGATTGAAAAAATCACTTCAAAACTTACCGATTTATTGATGAAAGGCGAAGAAGTTGGATATATCGCAGTACAAAAAAAACCTGCAATAACCGTTTTTCCTGATAGTATTGTATTAACAAACAAACGAATCATTATCTGTAAGCCTAAAAATTTAGGGCTTTCTATGGATTTTACAGATTACACCTGGGATGATATTGCAAGTACTTTTGTAAAAGAAAATATATTAGGTTCTGAATTTTCTTTTGGAACAAAAACAGATTTAGCCGTTTCTATCGATTATATTCCGAAAATTCAGGCGAGAAAAATTTACACTTACGCTAAAGAGCAATTGGATATTTTAAAAAATCCTGTTCAGACTGCAACTCCTATAATTGAGGACACTCAGGAAGAAGTTGAAGAAGTAGAACAATATGAAGACGAAATTGAAGAAGTGGAAACGGAAGAAGTAACCAGTTTTGCTGAGATTTTACCGGCAGCTCCTGTTTACGAAACTTATGAGCAAATTCCACCTCAACAGCCAGCTCCAACCGGAGACCGTAAATTAAGTGACTTGTCTAAAGAAGAGCTGTTTGACAAACTTCAGAATTATAAAAAACTTCTGGACAACGGTTTAATCATGCAGGGAGAATATGACGCTTATAAGAAAGAGATTTTGAGCTACATGTAATGTTAGTCATAAAGTCGAAAGTCAAAAGTCTGTAAGTTTTTGAATTTGTCTAAAATAAAAAAGCCAGAAATAGATTTATTTCTGGCTTTATCTTTTTATGTCTCTATTGGACTTTCAAACTTGGACTTAACGTCATAAAATCAAAAGTCTGAAAGTTTTTGACTTTGTCTACATAAAAAAGCCAGGAATAGATTTATTTCTGGCTTTATCTTTTTATGTCTCTATTGGACTTTCAAACTTTGGACTTTATGACTTTTGACTAAAGTGTAGCTTTCTGCTTTTCTACAAAACTGTGCGATTGCAGTTCCAATAATTCTTTTGCATTTTTACGTTGCAGATCGTAGAGACTTTTATCTTCTGCGATGTCAGCGTACACTCTGTCGTGCATTTCTGCGCTTGTCTTTTTCAGTAATTCGCGTTGGTATTTATTTTGTTCCAAAGTCGCTTTCATGGCGGTTTCGGCTTCTTCCTGTTTAAAATCGAACTCCCCTTTTGGTGCCAATAATTTAGCGATAATCGGTGAAGTTTCAATAGCCAGGAATAACAACATTATAAAAAATGAAGGTAACCAAGGCAATTTATTTAATGCATTGATACGCGCCATTAATCCGTCGAAGCCTTCTATGATAGGTTGAGTTTGTGATACTTTTTTATCTAAATCGGCTTGGAGTTGTACTCCTGCTTTTTCTTTTTCGGCAATTTTAGCTTCGTTTGTTGTTTTTAAGGTTTCAAACTCTTTTAAAGAAGCATCGTGTTTTTCACGTTTTTCTTTATAAACCGGACCTTTACCAAGCTTCTTTGTCCCAGTCGTTCCCTCAGCTTCTGTAATATAAGTAGAGTACAAAGCGTTTACTTCTTTTTCCTTTTTGACAATATCTGATTTTAACGCTGCGATTTCTGCTTTGTTCTTATCTAAATCCGTTTTGAAATAAGTGCCAATTTGTTTTTTATTGGCCAATTCCATCTCGTTTTTTTCTTTTAATAATACGGTATTGATTTCTTTTTCGAAAATTTTAATTTCTAAGGGCTTTGAGATTACAATCGCAATAATAATAGCCAAAGCAATACGCGGAGTTGCCTGCAGGAATTCATCCATAAAGCGATCTCTCTTTTTAATAGTAGAAACTATAAACCGGTCCAGATTAAAAATTAGTAAACTCCATACAAAACCGAAAATTAGAGCGGGATAAATAGAATCGAAAACTGTAAAAAGCGCGTATGCGCTAGCCAGAAAAGCCATAACTGCGGTAAAAAAAACAGTGGCGCCAATACCAACGTATTTGGTTTGTTCGCCTTCTGAGCATCCTTCTAGGAGATCTCTGTCTGCACCTGAACACAGGATAAAAAATTGTTTTAACATGATTGATGATTTTGATTTTGATTGATAAGGCAAATTTAACGCCAAATTTTCAAATACGATCAAAATTAAGTTTCTTTTTAATTGTGAATCAATCATTTGATGGTTTGATGTTATTTAAAGATTAATAAATCTAACTGTTCAACGCCCAATCATAACACTATGTTAATTTTTTTTCAAGGGTTTAGTAATACTTGGGTTTTAGCTTCGCAACCGAAATCAAACTAAACACACACAATGAAAAAATTTTATTTCCTAACCGCATTCTTTCTATTAGCCTTTACAGGTTTTGCTCAGAAAGCTATTATATCCGGAAAGATATTAGATGCCGATGACAAATTGCCACTTCCTGGAGCTATGGTTCAAATTGTTGGCGAGAAAAAATATACTGTTTCAGATTATAATGGTCGTTTTGAATTATTAAACATCAATGAAGGAACTTATAAGGTTGAAGTAAAATATATTGGGTACACTGCTTTAACTCAGGAAATAAAAGTAGAACAAGGAAAAAATAACGTTATCGACTTCTCTCTTAAAACTTCTGGAACTGAATTAAACGAAGTTGTGGTTGGGGACATTTTAAAAGGTCAGGCGAAAGCTTTAAATCAACAAAAAAACAACAAAAATATAGGAAACGTAATTTCTTCAGATCAAATGGGACGTTTCCCGGATGCCAATGTTGGAGACGCTTTAAAACGTGTTCCGGGTATCACCATGCAGAATGATCAGGGCGAGGCGCGTAACATTATCATCAGAGGTCTGGCTCCGTCATTGAACTCTGTAACTTTAAACGGAGACAGGATTCCATCTGCAGAAGGAGATAACAGAAATGTACAAATGGATTTGATCCCGTCTGATATGATTTCTACAATCGAAGTTAATAAAACACTAACTTCAGATATGGATGCAGATGCGATTGGAGGATCTGTAAACCTAATTACCAGAGCAACTCCAAACGGCGAAAGAATTTCTGCTACTCTTGCAGGAGGTTATTTGCCAATTCGCGATCATGCTTCTTACACAGCCGGTTTTGTTTATGGTAATCGTTTTATTGATAATAAATTGGGAGTTGTGGTCAGCGGTTCTTATAATAATGTGGATTACGGTTCTGATAATATCGAAAACGAATGGGTAAAAGATGATTTTGGAAATGAATATTTGCAGGCTTCTGAAATTAGAAAATATGATGTTCAGCGTATTCGCCGCAGCGGATCTGTTGCTTTAGATTATAAATTCGACGAGAACAATACCATTTTTGCCAATGCCATTTACAACTGGAGAGATGACAGAGAAAACCGTTTCAGAACTACTATTGATGATATTGAACCTATTTATAATGGTGAAGAAATCATCGGTTTTGAAGGTCGTGTAAAACGCCAGACAAAAGGCGGCGTGGATAATAACAGAAACAAAAACAGAAGATTAGAAGATCAGAGAGTTCAGAACTATTCACTTCGCGGAGAGCACCTGATTAACTCAACTCTGGATTTGGACTGGTCGGCAAACTATGCAAAAGCAAGAGAATATCGTCCGGGCGAACGTTATATCGAATACCGTCAAAAAGGTCTTGATGTTTTTGAAAACCTAACAGATCAAAGATTTCCATTAGTTACAACTGCCGGAGAAGCTTTAGATCAATTTGAATTTGATTCGGTAACTGAAAATACAGATGAAACAAGCGAAAGCGAATTTGGCGCAAAAGTAAACATCCGTTTTCCGTTCTCTGTAATTGCAGGTGAAAAAGGAAGATTGAGAACGGGATTAAGACTTCGTTTAAAAGAAAAAGAAAGAAATAATATGTTCTATTCCTATTCTCCCCTTACTGACGGAATGGAATTATTATCTGAAGTTCCTGTAAGCTATTATGACGGGAAAGATTTTAATCCGGGAAGTAAATATGTGCCGGGAACTTTTGCTTCTGCCAATTTCCTTGGAAGTTTAGATTTAAACAATTCGGCTTTATTTGAAAAAGAATCAGATCCGGCAGAATATCTGGCGGTAAACTATAATGCAAAAGAAAGAATTTCTGCTGCTTATGTAAGATGGGATCAGGATTTTAACGATAAACTTTCTATGGTTTTAGGTTTCCGTGTTGAGAATACGCACATCGATTATACAGGAAACAGAGTTTTGGATGAAGAAGAATTAGAAAGCAAAATCAATACGACCAATTCATACACGAATTTATTGCCAAGTATCTCTTTTCAATACAACGCCACAAAGGATTTGATTTTAAGAGCTGCTGCAACAACAGCGCTGGCGAGACCAAACTATTACGCATTGGCACCTTATGTAAATAATATTGCCGCTGATAAAGAAATTACAGCCGGTAATCCAGATCTTGATGCTACTTATTCATACAATTATGATTTTATGGCAGAGAACTATTTCAAATCTGTTGGTTTGATTTCCGGAGGTGTTTTTTACAAGAGATTAAATGATTTTATTTACAATTACAGCGACAATCAATATACAGACGCGAAATTTGCTGCAGATTTTCCTAATCAGATTAATCCAATTCCAGCGGGCGAAAACTGGTCATTTTTACAATCAAGAAATGGTAATACGGTTGATGTATACGGGTTTGAAGTTGCTTTTCAGCGTCAGTTGGATTTCCTTCCGGGTAAATTCTTAAAAGGTTTTGGTATTTACTTAAACTATACTTATACGCAATCTAAAGCAAAAGGAATTGCTGATGAAGACGGAAACGAAAGAAACGACATTAGTCTTCCGGGAACTACACCGCATATGTTTAACGGATCTCTTTCCTGGGAAAACAAACGTTTTTCTGCCAGAGTTTCTACAAACTTCACCTCCGATTATTTGGATGAGTTAGGTTCTGAATCTTATAAAGACAGTTATTACGACAAGCAATTTTTCTTAGATGCTAATGCTTCTTATAAAATCACCAAACAACTTCGCGTTTTTGCAGAAGCGAATAACTTAACCAATCAACCGTTACGTTATTATCAGGGTGTCGAAGCTCACACGAAACAAGCAGAATATTATCAGGCCAAATTCAATCTTGGATTGAAACTGGATTTATAATCTTCAATTTTTAAAATTCTTACATTAGACAGCGTTTTACCACTCTGTCTAATGGCATTAAAATATACAAACCGAATGAAAAATAATTCTATAGTTGCTCTTTTACTATCATCTGCTTTATTTACAGCCTGTAAAGACGATAAGTTATCACCTCTACAGCCCAATGCGGTAAAACCAACAGCAGTTACAGAAGCATTGCCTCACGATACAGACGATCCTGCGATATGGATTCACCCGACAAATCCCTCAGAAAGTATAATTGTTGGAACAGATAAAGATACAGACGGCGGCTTATATGCTTTTGATCTGAATGGAAAAATACTAAAAAAATCAGTTTCGTTAAAAAGGCCAAATAATGTGGATATCGCTTACGGATTGCTTATTGACGGAAAAAAAGTAGACGTTGCCGTTACAACAGAACGAGAAGAAAATAAAATCAGAATTTTTAGTTTACCTGATTTAAAACCAATTGATAATGGCGGAATTCCGGTTTTTGAAGGCGAAGCACTACGCGATCCTATGGGAATCTCCTTGTATACGCGTCCGGCTGATGGAAAGATTTTTGCTATTGTAGGAAGAAAAACTGGTCCGTCAGGAAGTTATTTATGGCAATATGAACTTTCCGGAAAAGGAAAATTCGCTGTTGCAAAAGTAGTCCGCAAATTCGGGTCTTACAGCGGTAAAAAAGAAATAGAAGCCATTGCGGTTGACAATGAATTGGGAACCATTTTTTATTGCGATGAACAATTCGGAATCAGAAAATACAAAGCAGATCCCGCTTTAAATGACAATAAAGAATTAGCTCTTTTTGGTCAGAAAGATTTCAAAGCAGATCATGAAGGAATCGCGATTTACAAAAAAACAGATTCTACAGGATATATTTTAGTTTCTAACCAACAGGCAAATTCATTTATGGTATATCCAAGAGAAGGTGCCAAAGGAAATCCCGACAATTATCCTTTATTGGCAGAAATTCCAACTTCTACAATTGAATGTGATGGTGCCGATGTTACCAGCATTAATTTAGGGCCAAAATACAAAAACGGACTTTTTGTAGCGATGAGCAACGGAATGACTTTTCACTATTACACTTGGGATTTAATACAAAAACGTATAGACGAAACAAAGAAATAATGATTCAGTGTTGATTTGAAATCGCAGTTCTTTGGCTCCTTTCCTTTAAACTGTAGTTGAAAGCTGCGATTCAATAACCCTTTTAAAGATTTTATCGCAAAGAAACACAAAGTAAAAAATACAGAGGTTCGCAAAGTTTAATAATAAAGCTTTGCGAACCTTTGTTTTTAAAATCTTATTTAATTTGCATTAGGCTGAAGGAAGATTGTCAGGCTGAACAAGTTTTGTCAGGCTGAGCGAAGGTTGTCAGGTTGAGCGAAGTCGAAACCCCCGTCCCAATTAGAGTGCCCTTCTCCCGAAGTTTCGGGACGCTCAGGGTGACATACGAACCAAACCAGACACAATAAAAACAAAAAAAGCTGTTCAAAACGAACAGCTTTTTTATTTTGAATCAATAATTCCTTTTATTCTGTAACCGGTGCGCCCGCCAAAATTTCGGCATTGGCAAACTCTTCAAATTTGGCAAAATTAGCTTTGAATTTCTGAGCTAATTCTAACGCTTTTCTATCGTATAAATCTCTGTCTTCCCAAGTGTTTCTCGGATTTAGAATTTCTTCCGGAACGTTTGGACAAGATTGTGGTTTTGCAATTCCGAACACAGAGTGATTTTCAAATTCTACATGATCTAACTCTCCTTTTAACGCCGCAGTAATCATAGCACGGGTATATTTTAGCTTCATACGGCTTCCTGTTCCGTAAGGTCCGCCAGTCCATCCTGTATTGATTAACCAAACTTTTACGCCGGCATCCTTCATTTTTTTGCTCAGCATTTCAGCATAGCGTGTTGGATGTAAAGGCATAAATGGCGCTCCAAAACAAGCTGAGAAATTAGGCTGCGGTTCTGTGATACCTGCTTCTGTTCCTGCTACTTTTGCTGTATAACCCGAAATAAAGTGATATGCAGCCTGACCCGGAGTTAATTTTGAGATTGGAGGCAGGATCCCGAAAGAATCTGCCGTAAGGAAAAATATATTTTTAGGATTATGTCCCACCAAACCTGGCTGCACATTATCAATATGTGTAATCGGGTAACTCACACGGGTGTTTTGTGTGATCGAAATATCATCGTAATCTACCTCATTTGTTCCGGCTTTGAAAACTACATTTTCTAATAGTGCCCCTTTTTTGATGGCTCTGAAAATGTCCGGTTCATTCTCTTCTGTTAAGTTGATTACTTTAGCATAACAACCGCCTTCGAAGTTAAAAACAGTATTTTCGTTTGTCCAGCCATGCTCATCGTCTCCGATTAATTTACGTTCCGGATCTGCCGATAAAGTTGTTTTTCCAGTTCCTGACAATCCGAAGAAAATCGCTGTATCATTATCTTCCCCTACATTGGCGCTGCAATGCATTGGAAGTGTATTTTTGAAAACTGGCAGGATAAAATTCAGAGCAGAAAAAATTCCTTTTTTCATTTCACCTGTATAACCTGTTCCGCCGATGAGGGCGATTTTTCTGGTAAAATCCAAAATAGCAAAATTCGACTGTCGTGTTCCGTCCACAGCAGGATCTGCCATAAAACTTGGAGCGCAGACTACCGTCCATTCTGGTGTAAAATTGGCCAATTCAGATTCTTCAGGACGAAGAAACATATTGTAACAGAATAAATTGGACCATGCCGTCTCTGTCACCACACGCACATTTAATCTGTAATTAGGATCTGAACAAACGTAGGAATCACGAACAAAAACTTCTTTGTTAGATAAAAACGCTGTTACTTTATTATAAAGCTTTTCAAAAGCCTGAGGTTCAAACGGAATATTAACATTTCCCCACCAAACCTGATCTTTGGTAATATCGTCTTTTACGATAAAACGATCTTGTGGAGAACGGCCTGTAAATTCACCTGTATTAATTGCCAATGCACCAGTAGAATTCTCAACACCTTGTCCTGACTCCAAAGTAATCGCATGTAATTCGTCTGCAGATAGTTGATAATGAACCTTTGCATTTTCAATTCCTAATTCTTTCAGCGAAATCGATTGCGAGAAAACTGTGTTAGTGTCCATAAATTTTAAGTTGTGTGTGATATTTATTTCAGAAGCAAAATTACAGATTAATTCTTATTTGTTTTAAATTACTTAAATTTCACTTTGATTAATATCAAAAAAGAGAAATCTCACTTTAAAATTAATAAAAAGAAAAAATAACAGCTTCTAATTTACTTTATTACAACCTTATAAATGAATTTGTTATATAATTTTTGATTTTCAATCTAAATTACAAAAAATTCACATAAATAAAGTTATATGTTATTTATGAGACAAAATTAAAGATTAATTTTTACACAGAATTTTTTTTTCGGGATTTTATGATTTTCTCTTCAAAATCGTAAAGAATAATAGCGCCCAACCAATAATTAATAGAAAACCACCGATAGGAGTTGCGAATACGATAATTTTAGAATAAAACAATGTGTAGTCTTTTGTTGCCACTAAATAAATCGAACCGCTAAAAAGTACAACACCGGCAACAACAAAATTATAAATAGTTTTTAGGGTTTTTTCTGCGATATCTTTTTGTGTCGATAAAAAGAAAAGAAACAATGCATGATACATTTGATAACGAACTCCAACTTCAAAAGTATTTAATTGATCAACCGAAAGATATTTTTTCAATAAATGAGCGCCAAAAGCTCCCAGAATAATGGCAAGCATTCCTATAAAAGCACCAGTTAAAACGATTCTTCTTTTCATAATCTATATCTTTTCAAATTGGATACAAAAATACTTCAAACGATTCGAAAAAACACTTTTATTTAAAACAAATTCCGATCGCTTTTGTTCTTGAAACCCAAAAATAAATTTAACTTTATGCAATTAAAATTGTTATATTTGTAACAATTAAATATATTTGTGTTAAATATTTAAAACATGAGAAACGTTTTAATAATTGGAGCAGGAAGATCTGCATCTTCTTTAATTCGATATTTATTAGCAAAAGCTAATGAAGAAAACCTGCATATTACTGTGGCCGATCTTTCTTTGGAACTGGCACAGAAAAAAACACAAAACAACCCAAATGCAACTCCAATTGCTTTAGATATTTTTAATACTGTAGAAAGAAAAACAGCTATTCTACAAGCTTCCATTGTTATATCGATGCTTCCGGCACATTTGCACCTCGAAATCGCAAAAGACTGCCTCGAATTTAAGAAACATCTCGTTACAGCATCTTATATAAGTGATGCCATGCAGGCACTAGACGAAGAAGCCAAAAATAACAATCTTATTTTTATGAATGAGGTCGGCCTTGATCCGGGTATCGACCACATGAGTGCGATGAAGGTAATTGATGAAATTAGAGATAAAGGCGGGAACATGCTTTTATTCGAATCTTTTTGCGGCGGGCTTGTAGCACCGGAATCTGATAACAATTTGTGGAATTATAAATTTACCTGGGCGCCCAGAAACGTGGTTTTGGCCGGTCAGGGCGGTGCAGCAAAATTTATCCAGGAAGGAACTTATAAATATATTCCGTACAGCGCATTATTTAGAAGAACCGAATTTCTGGAAGTCGAAGGCTACGGAAAATTTGAAGCGTATTCTAACCGTGATTCTTTAAAATACAGATCGGTTTACGGTTTAGACGATGTGCTGACATTGTACCGCGGAACCATTAGAAGAGTCGGATTTTCCAGAGCTTGGAATATGTTTGTACAACTGGGCATGACCGATGACAGTTATATTATGGAAGATTCTGAAAACATGAGTTATCGCCAGTTTGTAAATTCGTTTCTGCCGTACCACCCAACCGATTCTGTTGAGATTAAAACACGCCTGCTTTTAAAAATCGATCAGGACGATATTATGTGGGACAAACTTCTGGAGCTCGATTTATTTAATCCTAATAAAAAAGTCAATCTACCAAATGCAACTCCCGCACAGATTCTGCAAAAGATTTTGTCTGACAGCTGGAGTCTGGAACCAGATGACAAAGACATGATTGTAATGTACCATAAATTTGGTTACGAAATAAACGGCATCAAACAACAAATTGATTCTAAAATGGTCTGCATTGGCGATGACCAAACCTATACGGCAATGGCCAAAACAGTTGGATTGCCCGTTGCAATCGCTACATTGTTGATTTTAAATAAAAAAATCACAACTCCGGGTGTCCAGCTTCCTATAAAGAGAGAAGTTTACGAACCCATTTTAAAAGAATTAGAAGATTACGGAGTGGTTTTTAACGAACAAACGGTTCCGTATTTTGGTTATAATCCCGACTTATTTTAGTAAGGATCACATTTTTTTTTAGAATTTTTTTTTTAAATTAGTTTTTTATTTTTAATCCGCTTTCAAAAATTTTGGAAGCGGATTTTTTTATATACACACAACTTTTTAGTAGCACAAAATTATTTCTCAGGCTCCACCTTGATTGGTAAACTATACAGCACACGAACAGCTTTTCCATCTTTTGTAGCTGCAATCCATTTTGGAGAAAGTTTCAGGACCCGCGTCGCCTCATCTCCTATTCCATAGCCTACATCGGTCAATACCATTATATTAGACAAACTTCCGTCTTTTTCAATTACAAACTTCATATAAGTTTTACCTTCTATTTTATTTTTCCCGACCTCGGCGGGAATTTTAAAATTCATGCCTACAAATTTATAAAACTCTTCAATTCCTCCAGGAAATTCTGGTAATTTGTCTACTGACTCTATCCTGTAAAGGTTTCCAGTTTTATTATCAGAATTTACATTTACTTCCTGGGCAACTGCTTCGCTGCTAAAAATAAAAAGAGATACGACAAAAACTATTCCTACGCCAAATACTTTTAGTGATACTGTAATCGGAGATTCTTTTTTAGTCATCATAACAAAACGTTTTTTAGTGATTAGATAATTAATAGTACTCGCCAAAGCGACTGTAGTTTTATCTAAAGCGATATCAAGCAACATTTTCTGATAATTGGAAATTTCTTCAAATTGCCTATTTACCGCTTCATCTGCCAGAAATTCATGATTCAGTTTTATCGCTTTTTCAAATAAAAAAAGGAGCGGATTAAACCAAAATACAATCTTTAAAACGGCAACAAAAAGAATATCCAGGGAATGCTTCTGTATTAAATGCGCTTTTTCATGTGCGATTAATTCGGTTGAAATTTTACCATTTTCAAAATCCAATTTATTGATAAAAATGGTATTCCAAAAAGAATGTGGCAAAATGGTTTCTTGTAGCAAAACGATTTTTTGATTTTCAATGATATGATATTCATTATTTAGCGAAGTTTTATAAAGCGCATATAAATTCTTAAAAAACCGAACTCCCAAAATGAAAATTACCATACTATAGACAAACCATAAAGCTAACCCAAAAAGCTGACTGTAATTTATTGAAGCTGAAACTCTTTTACTGGCCTGGATCACGATTCCATCAAGCTGAATTGTAGAAACCACATCTGAAAATAACGGTTGAACAGAAAATAACTGCAGCGGAATTATAAAACTAAAAATCAAACTTCCCAGAAGATACACACGATTAAAACGAAACATTTTTTCATTTTGAAGCAATAACTTATATACTGCATAAAAAACCAAAAGCAGCATTCCTGATTTTAAAAGATAGTTTATCATTTTTTCTTTTTTTGAATTTGCGAATCAATAATCTTTTTGAGTTCTTCCAATTCCGATTCCGACAAATTGGTTTCGGTGGTAAAAAAAGAAGCAAATTGCGAAGCCGAATTATTAAAGAAATTACTAATAAGGCCTTTTACATGTTTCGAGAAATAATCTGTTTTTTTGACTAACGGATAATATTCTCTCGAATTTCCGAATTCGTTGTAAGCAACAAACTTTTTGTCAATCATTCGTTTTAGCAAAGTCGCGACTGTTGTTGTTGCAGGTTTTGGTTCCGGAAATGCTTCCAGTAAATCTTTCATAAAAGCTTTTTCCAGCTTCCATAAATGTTCCATCAATTGTTCTTCGGCGTTTGTTAATTGCATTTTTTTTAAGGTGTTAATCCCGAAGTCTCGGGACTGAGGCGCTAAGATCCTAAGGTTTCTATACTTTGTTATTCCTGAGTCTTAACCTCTTTATTCTTTATTCTTTATTCTTTATTCTTTATTCTTTATTCTTTATTCTCTATTCTAGTTTATTTTTTGTTCGGAAACGAATTCACCTTTATTATATGTTTTAATCGAAATCAGTTTTCCTTTATCGGAATAAAATTTCCAGTCGCCGAAATAAAACCAATGTGTCTGAACAGAATCGCTTTCCAGTTTTGTTTTACCAACAGATTCTAATTTTCCGTTTTCGTAATAGGTTTTAGAAATACAGATGCCGTATTTGTATTTTTCTGTTTTGTAAATTTTTCCGCCAATGTAGGTTTTCCATTTTTTTACCGGAATATCATTTTTATAATATTCAACAGATTTATACTGAATGTTATCCTGAGTATAATCATCTACCCATTTTCCTTCTTTTTTTCTGTCAATTTTCTGATTGACCTCAGCAGTTTTACAGCCCAGAAAAGAAAAAAGTATTAAAATTAAAAGTCCGTTTTTAATCATGTGCTCTACATTTATAGATTCTGTTCTACAAATGTAGAATTAAATTTTAAATACACAAATTTTCCGACAAAATATTTTTAAATATATTGATATAAAGTTATTTAACTTCTGAAAATTAAATTTCTCGCTAGCACGGATGCGTTAGGGATAGCAGTTGCATCCTTTTTGTTTTTTCTTTAAAAACAAAAAGATATAGCGTATAGCCCGTAGGCAACGCCCAAATTATAATTGAAATTCCCGAAAATCTTGAACGTCTGAATCTCTTATGCAGGGAGTAAATCGAGCGTTCTTTCGACTTCTTCAAAATCTATGATGAAATTTTCGCCTTTCGGGGTTCCAACTACAAAGCTGTAATTGATGTTTTGCATATCTGTCGTAATTTTGAGAACACCGCAAAAACGATTTGGTGGCTGCAAAGTTAAAATGGAAGTTCCGGGTTCTAAAACCACTAGACCATGCATAAGATGACTTCCTTCTATACCGATAAGAATTTTGGCTCCAACACAGGCTTCCAAAATTTCTGATACAGTGTTTTGTGTCACATCTACAATTTTGAAACCGTATTTTTCTCGCAGTTGCTCTGCGATTTCAATTTCGTTTAATAAAATGCGCGTTTTTCCGGATCCTCTTCGTAAAATAAATACTCCCGGATGTGAAATCCCGTTAAAATGGGAGAGCAACTTTCTTTTATTTGCAGTAAACAATTCTTTTTTCCTGTCGTTGTTGCCCCAATCATCATCAAAAAATACTGCATTTTTTAAGTACGCAGCATTTGTGCGAAACGGATTCATCTCAAGAAGGGATTCATACTCCAACATGTGCGGACTTGCAAAAACATTTGTACTTACAGGAGTTCCCTCTTCTTCTGCCAATCTGTAATTGGTGCAGTCATCTGTTAACCAAAGACCAAAAAATTCATTTCCGTCGTAAGAACTGTAGATTGAAGCATTTTCTATTTCACTATTGATTTTTACCGGCGGAAAATAATTCATCTTCTTCGTTAGTTTTGAACGATGATGAAATAAAAAATTATTAAGTCCTTTATAAACAGACCCATTAATCATCCAGAGATTTCGGAGTTTATACGCGTAAGTGGGTTCGTGTGTAATTACAGTGCCGCCCTGCATTATTGCTTTAGGATCGTCTGTGTATGCAGTGCCTGTAATTCGATCAAGCTGTCCTTCGAGAAAGTAAGCTTTTGATGAAATAGTGGTATTTCCAGGTGATATCAGCCATGTTTTTTCGGCAAGATTTTGCAATACTGCACCCTGACGAAACATCGGATTCATTTTTTTTATTCCCTTAAGATATTGTGTATAAGCTATTAGCGTAAATCTAGTCTTTGCATTTGAGCTCATTTAGAATATTAAAATTAGATTAAAACAACATTAGAAAATACAACAAAACTAAATTATCAATAATAAAAATATGGTAATATTAATAAAAAATATAAAAATAAGTTAATTCATTTAATAAATATGAAGTGATACATTAAAATTTAATAATTAATTGAATATACATTAAGCAAAAAAAATCCGCTCATTTCTGAACGGATTTGTATTTAAAATCAAGTTTGACAAAGTGAGAAACTAAAAATCTTTGCGCCTTAGCGTCTTAGTGGCAAAACCTTACTTAGAAAGTTCTACAAAATACTTGTAAAACAACGGAATCGTCTCAATACCTTTCAGGTAATTAAAGATTCCGAAATGCTCATTTGGAGAGTGAATTGCATCGCTGTCTAAACCGAATCCCATTAAGATGGTTTTGCTTTTCAGTTCCTTTTCAAACAAAGCCACAATTGGAATACTTCCTCCGGAACGAACCGGAATTGCAGGAACTCCAAACGTTTCTGTATACGCTTTATTTGCTGCCTGATATCCAATGCTGTCAATTGGCGTAACGTATCCTTGTCCGCCGTGGTGAGGCGTTACTTTTACCGTAACTCCCGCCGGAGCAATGCTGGTGAAATGTTTCGTGAACAATTCTGTAATCTCTTCCCATTCCTGATTGGGAACCAAACGCATCGAGATTTTAGCAAACGCTTTACTCGCAATAACCGTTTTGGCACCTTCTCCGGTGTAACCGCCCCAGATTCCGTTTACGTCCAATGTCGGACGAATGGAGTTTCTTTCGTTGGTTACATATCCTTTTTCGCCGTAAACATCAGCAATGTTTAAGGCATTTTTATATTTTTCTAAACTGAAAGGCGCTTTTGCCATTTCGGCTCTTTCGTCTGCAGATAATTCCTGTACTTTATCGTAGAATCCAGGAATTGTAATATGATTGTTTTCGTCGTGAAGTGAAGCAATCATTTTTGCCAGAACATTAATTGGGTTCGCTACTGCACCGCCGTATAAACCAGAATGTAAATCACGGTTCGGACCTGTAACTTCTACCTCAACATAACTTAAACCACGTAAACCTGTCGTAATAGAAGGTTGTTGGTTGGAGATCATTCCGGTATCTGAAATCAGGATGACATCGTTTTTTAGTTTTTCCTGATTACGCTCAACGAACCAGGCCAAACTTGCAGAACCTACTTCTTCTTCTCCCTCGATCATGAATTTTACGTTGCACGGAAGTTCATTATTCTGCACCATATATTCCAGTGCTTTTACATGCATGTACATCTGACCTTTGTCGTCACATGCGCCACGTGCGAAGATGGCACCATCAGGGTGAATGTCTGTTTTTTTGATAACCGGTTCAAATGGTGGTGAAGTCCATAATTCTAAAGGATCCGGCGGTTGAACATCGTAGTGTCCGTAAACTAAAACGGTTGGAAGATTCGGGTCTATTATTTTCTCTCCGTAGATAATTGGATAACCCGGAGTATCACAAATTTCTACTAAATCGCAGCCTGCTTTTGATAAACTTTCTTTTACAGCTTCTGCGGTGTCAATAACATCTTGAGAGTATGCGGTGTCGGCACTTACCGAAGGAATTTTTAATAATTCGATCAACTCATTGATAAAGCGATCTTTATGTTGTTGAACGTACGACTTAATGTTTTCCATTTAAATTATTTTTATAGAAAACCAAAAGTACAAAAAAGAGAATTAAAAAAAATTTTCAAAAAATGCTTTGATAATTCAAAAGTATGCCTATCTTTGCACCCACAATTCCGCGGATATGGTGAAATTGGTAGACATGCCAGACTTAGGATCTGGTGCCGCAAGGCGTGTAGGTTCGAGTCCTATTATCCGCACCAAAAAAAGCTTCTGAATATTTTTTCAGAAGCTTTTTTGTTTTTACATATATTTGATTTACACATCCTAATCACATACTCACAATGAAAATCAAATACTTAAAATAGATTATTATTCAGGTTTTTTAAGTGAGCCGGAAATCAGATTTTACGCTAATCCTAAAAACATCCCTTTTTGAAGAGACATTCAAAAAAAAAAAAATCCGGATGGAACTTCACGTGAATATCAACAAAAGCAAGGCGAAAATGGGATTTATTTTTCCAGTTTATGGGATGGATATTTTTATTTTTAGGAGATCAATTAAATAAACATATAAATTCCAACTACCCAACGTCCATTAAAGAGTATAATGAATGCAATGGCTGGAGATGGGACAATGTTCCAACAATAATCGATTTAAACATAAACAAAGAAGAAATTACAAAAGAAAAAATTGGTTGTTGGAGTGCATTTCTGATTTAATTGTTTTTTTTAAAATTTATAGAAGAAAAACAAATTGGAACTTAGAATTTCTTATGAGTGAGCTTAGCCTCATTAAAATCACACAATATTTAGCCGCAATCTTGTCATTTCGAGGAACGAGAAATCTTCGCAAGTAGCTCTACAACGAGAATCCAATCTTTGCCGAGTTTCTCGCGAAGATTTCTCGTTCCTCGAAATGACAAACTTTGAGTTGACTTTATCTATTTTAAACAACTATTTCTCAAACATAGCCCGTGGTTTCAACCACGTGAACACATACAAAATCCATAATCAATGCATTCCAATGGTTAAAACCATTGGCTATATTTTTTTAAACTGAAAATCAATATTCTCTTTTTCATTCACCTTGACAAAGCGAAGAAACCGCATTCCAACAAGTTTGTACACATGAAAAAAATTGCGGAAATCACTCTTAATTTTTGTCGGTTTGCTTTTGGTTTCTCCTTTCGTCGAAATGACTAATATTGAGAGAAATCTATTCTTTCTCAATCCCATTCCTTACAATCTCCAAAACCTCCTCTTTCGTCATAAACGAATTCATGAAATCTTCAAGGTTTCCTTCGTTGGTTACTTCTCTGAAAAAGACTTCGTGATCGGTGCCAAATAAAGTTGGGTTTTCAGGATTTGGATCAGATAAGGCGATGTAGAAATTATCCGGGAAACCGTAGCTTGTTGCTAGCAAAATTAAATCCGGCGTTGTATCGTTTGTTACTTTTATGATTTCGCTTAAATCTGTTTCTTCTTCGTCTGTAAAATCAGAATTCCATTCTTTGTAATCTTCCGTGCCTTCTTTGAAAGGTGTAAATGGAGTAACTTCCCAAAACATTTGTCCAAATCCTTCGGTGGTTTTGCGGAAATATTTCTGAATCAGTTTGTCGTAAAAAGCTTCTTTGTGAGCTCTAAAAAGCGCTTCATTTTCGTCTACGAAACCGCCAATTCCGTAAATAGGTTCTTGCTGTTCGGCAGAAGCCCACGGCGTATCTTCGCGTCTTGGGTACAAAACGGTATCAAAAGTTATAGACTGTAAATCTTCCTGCATAGAATTGCCTTTTACATTGTCGATATTTCCGCCGAGTCTTTTTATCTGCTCCAGAATTTCCTTTTTCATCATGTTTTGCTTTAAAGTGATTTAAAAATAGGAATTTTCGGTTTATTAGAAAAGTGTTGAAGCGAATTTAACCGCAAACTGCGTAAGTTGTTGAACTTAAATGATGCCACTTTACTCAGCCTCAAAATAAGGATCTAAAACTTCGGCCATTTCATTTATCCAATAAAAGAAATTCTCCATGTTTATTTTTCCTAAAGTATCTCGTTCTCTTATTACACTTAGCGTTAAAAGATAATTTGCCTGGCGAATTGCTTTTGCCATATCTTTTGGATCAACAACATCTGCTAAAAAATGATTTAATCGGTTTTCAACTTCTTTCGAAAGATTATTTGCACTCATGATTTTTGATTTAAAATAATTGCAAAAGTCATCTGAACTTTATTTCATTTAAATACATATATGCATTCAATTTTAATTATTTTTTTCATATAGAAACCAATTTCCGCTAAAGCCATTTCCTTTCAAACCATAAAAAAACCTCCAGCTAAAGCAGGAGGCAATTGAAAAAGTTCGAGTTTAAATGAACTTAAATTATTTTATAGAATTTAATTCAAATCAAACCTACAAGGTTTTGAAAACCTTGCAGGAAAGCTAAAATAAACTTATATCACTTATATGGTTTAAAAATTAACCTTTCAATAATTCCAAAATCTTCTTCACATTCACTTCGCTGTAATCATTGATATAAAAATCGCAAGGCGGAAGCTGTTCTTTTGTATGCGTGCTTAAAACGCCAACAACTTTCATTCCTGCATTTAATCCCGCTGTAACACCCGAAAAAGAATCTTCGAAAACCACACAATCCGATGGAGAAACGCCAACACGTTCTGCTGATTTTAGATATACTTCCGGATTAGGTTTGTGCATTGTTACGTCTTCACTGGACATCATCGAATCCATTTTTTGGTCGAGTTTCAGGAAATTGACAATCAAATCTAAATTTGCCCGCGGTGCAGAAGTGGCAACGGCGGTTTTAAATCCGTGGAATTTTAGTTCATCCAGAAATCTCAAATAATTCGGAATCGTTTCGACTTTGTCTTTATAAATCTCACGGAACATTCCTTCTTTTTCGTTTTCTAACGCAATCAGTTCTTCTCCCTCGATCGGACGCTTGAAGAAATGCGTCATGATATAACTATTGTGTTTTCCGTACATATGTTCTTCAAATTCTTCATTGGTATACGGAACTTTATATTTATCGAAAAATTGTTCGAAAGCGACGACATGATGCGGATTGGTGTGGCAGATTACGCCGTCCATATCAAAGATGACACATTTTTGGCTCATAATTTTATTGTTGTTTTTAAAGGTTGCAAGGTAACTGTTTTTACGCAGAGATTCGTAGAGGTTTCTCGCAGAGATGCGCTAAGAGTTTTTTTTACTCTCGCATTTTTGACCAAAGCAACCATAAAGTTTGTCATCCTGACGGAGGAAGGATCTCCGCAAGAAGCTCGACAAAGATTAAACGCACTTTGCGGAGTTGCTTGCGGAGATCCTTCGTGCCTCACGATGACAAAAAATGAGAATAAAAACTTTGCGCCTCTGCTTCCGATAACTATCGGAATTGCGAGATAAAACATTTTTGCGTGAAACAACTTAAAACCTGAAACCTGAAACAAAATTTTATCCAATCCAAATTTTACTTTTCACCAAAGTCATTGTTTGTCTCAAATGCTGGTTTATAGCAATCAGAATAATTAAAACTACAAGTCCGTAACCTACAATCGTATAAATTTCCATATCGGCCAGCAAAGTCGATTGTTTGGTAATGGTTCCGAAAATTTTTTTTAACGCCAAAGTATTCGATTCGTCAAGCGAATATCCTTTTGCCATAAAGCCTTGCGCTGTTTTGGAGATCGTTTCCTGCGCTTCGGGATTTTCGCCCGTTAAAAACTGACTTAATTTTAAAAAGTGTTTTTTATTGAGAAATACCATAGCATTCTGCATCACACAAAAACCAATTGTGGATCCCCAAAAACGCCCTGAAACCCCAACAATTCCAGAAGAAACTGCCATGTTTGACGGAACCGAAGAGGTTGTAAACAGGATTAAAGGAACGAACAAAAACCCGACGCCAACGCCCTGCAAAATATAGGGAATTATAATATCGCTCAGCGCAACATCGGGAACAAATAAAAACGTAAACCAAAAATGAAAAATCGCAATCAGCGTAAAACCAATCATGAAAATAATCTTGGTCGAAACAGATTTCATCAGGAAAAAAGCGGCTAAAATAAGTCCGATCACATTTCCTAATCCGTTAATATATTGTACGCCGGCGACACGTGACGGATCCCAGTTCCAAATTGAATACATCGCCGAATGACACAAACTTAATGTCGCCCGGCTGATGTAAAACAAGAAAAACAATAAAAATCCAATTCTGAGATTGGCATATTTTAAAACTTCAAAATTAAAACTTGGCCGCTTTACCAAACGTTCTTTAAAGATGAATAATCCACCGGTTATCAGCGAAATCATCAGCATTAAAACCATTTCTGAAGATTGAAACCCATATTTCTTTTCAGCATAAACAAAAAAGTAGGCACCACAAAGAATAGAAATTAAAACCAAAAAATAACTCATCCAGTCGATTTGATACAACGGAATTTTCTTTGTAATTCGGTGCCCACGAAAAGTAACCAGGATTAAAAAAACATTTAAAAACTGAAGTCCACCCGAAACATACAACATATATTTCCAGTCGTAATGATCGAGAAACCAAACGGCAATATTCATAATAAACGGCGTTGACAACAGCAGCGATCCGTAATAAAATGAAAACCCAATAATAATCGCATTTTTAGAATTGAACTGCTCAATCAACAATTGCCTTATTGTAATTACCGGAAGCGCCATAAGGATTCCTTCGGCTACTCTCATCAATAAAAAAACCGAAAAGCTGGTAATATAGGCCGAGGAAATAATCGTAATTCCGATAAGGGAATAAACGGCAATCAGGTAATTTTTGGCTGGGAAAAAGCTCGAAAATCGGCTTTCTATTAAAATCGTTGCGAGTAAGGTTCCGTACGTTACACACATTGCAAATTGCAGATCTTCGGGTTCAATGTCCAGAAAACTTGCCGCATAAGTCACGTTCGAAGTGTAAACTCCCAATAAAATCATGGAATGCAGCAGACAAACGAACAAAATAATAATGATCGCCCATCGCGGAACCCAGGATTTAAATATACTTTTATCTTCCATTTTATTTGTGTGCAGCCACAACCGTAATGTTCATTCCTGCTCTTAAAAAATCGGTTTGCTGGCCTTTGTCTTTTAGCTGAATCCGAACTGGAATTCTTTGTTCAATTTTCACGAAATTCCCTGTTGCATTATCCGGAGGAAGCAATGAAAATCTCGCACCACTCGCAGGCGATAATGAAGCAATTGTTCCCAAAAAAGTCTTATCATTTATGGCATCGGCTTTAATTTCAACTTCCTGCCCGACTGTTAAATATTGCAATTGTGTTTCTTTAAAATTGGCTGTAATCCATTTTTCTTTACTCACTATAGAAAGCAAAGATTGTCCTTCTTTTACCATTTGACCGGGCTGTAAAGTTCGTTTTCCCACCCAGCCGTCATAAGGCGCGGTGATTATCGTATACGAAAGAAATAAAGCTGCATTATCGGCAGCCGCTTGTTTGGAGGCAATATTTGTTTGTGTTGTCGGAACATTGGCTTCGGCAACAGAAGTACTCAGAGAGGAGGAGTGAATTCTGCTTTTCATTTCCTGAAAATGCGCCTGAGCCGATTCGTAATCTGCTTTTACTTTTTCCAGTTGCTGCGAAGTTGCTGCTTCTTCTTTAACCAAAGCTTTGTAACGCTCAAATTCTAATTTGGTTTTCCAAAGATTCGATTTTGCTCCATCCAGCTGCGCTTCGTTAATTGCCGTTGCACTTGCGGTATTAATAGCATTTTTCTCGGCGACCACGCTGTTTTGTTTCGCATTTTGAACATCGGCCAAAGCCACATTTAATTTCGACTGATATTCTCTGTTATCAATCACGACCAAAGTATCGCCTTTGTGCACAAACTGATTTTCGTTAAAACGAACTTCTTGCACATAACCTGTAATTCTCGACATAATCGGCGTAACGTACTGTTCTACCTGAGCATCATTGGTTTCTTCATGGTTTCGGTTAAAAACGTAAAACCAAATCCCCAAAATGACTCCGCTGATTACCAAAACACTGGCAATAATTGTTATTATAATATGAAACGTTTTGTTACTCTGAGTTTCATTCTTAATCTTAACCATAAACTTTATATCTTTTAATCTATTTTTCACTAAATAATCCGAAGTTTTGGGATGGCGCTACAATATGAATCGTTCCTCCGAAACTGAGAAACTATACTTTTAATCTTTCCTCTTGCTTCTTTCTTCTATCAAATCTTTTCCCTTGCTTCTCGCTCCTACTAAATTCAATAACTAGCTCTGCGATAGCATTCCCGCTGTATGCAGCAATTCATAATGTTTTAAAACCGCATCTAATCGCGTAGAAATTTTATTGTATTTCGCCTGAAGCAAAGCATTATCAGCATCGACCATTTCGGTAATTAAAACCAGTTGATTTAGGTATTTCAGCTTTACGATTCGGTAGTTTTCTTCGGCTAAATCGAGCGCTTTATCAACAACCACAAATTTTTCAAGGATTTCCTGATATTGGGTATGATTTTTATAAAGCTTGTCCTGAACTTCGTCTTTCACAATTTCAGACTGCATTTGCTGCCATTCAATTTTAGTATTGGCCTGCGCCATTTTTGTTTTGTTTTTGTACAAAGCCGAAAGATCAAAACGCGCCTCGATTCCCACCTGACCCAAAGTATACAAATACGGATTGGGAGGAAAGAATTTGTAGTTGGGATAATAAAATCCGTAATTCCCGAAGAAACCAACACTGGGCAGATAATTCCCTTTTACCAATTGCAACTCTGTTTTACTAACCTGCAATTCCTGACTCGCGATTCGCATTTCTTCATTTTGCAACGCCTTATTCAGATAAAAATCATACGGATCTAAACCGGTCATTTCGTCTAAATGGGATGTTGTGTCGATAGCAATTTCTTCGTTTTCCGAAATTTGAATCAACGTCTTCAGATTGTGAAGTGCGATTTTAATGTTTTTGGAGTTTGTAAGCGCATTCAATTCACGATCTGAGAGTTGTAATTCGGCACGAATGACTTCATTTTTGGTCACCGTTCCGTGCTTTTGAAGCGATTGTACTTCTTTCAGCCGGCTTTTTTCTTCTTTGATGTTTTCTTCAAATATCTTCTGAAGTTCCATCATTTTATAAATCGACAGATAGGTGGCTACCACTTCCAGCTCAATATCATTTTCTGTTTTTTCCGATTTTATTCTGGCAATTTCATTTTCTTCATTTGCAATCTTAATGGCGTTGTTGATTTTATTCCCTTCATAAATTGGCATTTTAAAGGTCGAATTCACTTCGTAAATTTCCGGAATTGCTTTGGTGACTTCTTTTCCGTTAAGAAAACCGTTTCCTTTAAATTCGGTAATGTTGGTAATTCTGGAATACATGCCATTGAGTTGCACGTCTGGTAATCGGAGTTCTTTTCTTTCTTTGATGTTTTGCTCTGAGAGCGCAATCTCCAGTTGAGATCTTAGGACTTTCCTGTTGTTTTCTTTTGCCAGTTTCATCGCTTCCTGTAAAGAAACCGTATGAATTTCCTGTGCTTGTATATTACTGAAAGCTAAAATTAGTAGCAAAATCAGTAAGCTTTTAAGAAAACAATCTTCTTTATAATTTGTTGTTTTAAGGAACATGAATACATTAATATTTGATGCTGCAAAGTTCCTCCATTTTTTTGGTGACTGATAATTCTAAAAAGCCAAGAACATATTCATTTCAGCCAAATGTTAAAATGTTGTTTTTCGAAAACGTTTTATTGGAATATTGAGAAACAAATAATTGAATTTGCTTTAGTTGGAGAGATGTTCACGCTGCTTTAAAACGATTTAGACAGATTAGAACAGCTCTCTATCTCTCTCTTTCTATCTTTTAATCAGTAGAGACCAAAATAAAAATCTGCTTAAATCTGCCTAATCTGCGGGAAACAAAAACTATTTACTCTGTTCTAAAATCTCTTCTCTATTAAAGTAATCAGAAGGACGCTGACCCAGAATTTTAAAAAAGGTATTACTAAATGTCGGGACACTGTTGTAACCGACTTCTTGAGCCACTTCTTTTACCGAAAGTTTTTTTTCTAATAGAAGTTCGATGGCTTTCAAAATTCTTCGAATAGTATAATATTGAATAAAAGACATTTTTAGGTCTTTTTGAAATAAACGCGCCAACGATCTTTCGCTATAACCAAATTCGTGGGCTACGTCTGAAAATAAAATGGTTTCACCCAGATTATTCTCCACATGACGCAGAATTTTACCCAAACGTTTGTCTTTGGGCTGTGGTAATTCTAATGGAAGATTGGTAGGGCAAATCTGTGGTAAAATGGCTTTTATGGCTTTCGCAATAGTAAAATTAGGCGTTCCTTCTTCAAGATGTCCGTTCCAGCGATTGGTAAAAAGCATCATTTGAAGCAACAAATTATTTACCGGATAAATCCCTTCTTTTTCATAAAATTCATCTTCATCATTTTCAACCGGAAAATACAGATTTCGCATTATCACATGCTCCGACTTTGGTTCGATGCTGTGTTCTAGTCCGGCAGGAATCCAAATAAAATGCCTTGCAGGTAAAAAGTACGATTTCGTTTTGGTTGTCACAAAAACTACATCGCCTTCTGCATAGAGCATTTGTGCTTTTTCGTGTTTATGTGTGGGCACAAACAATTCTCCCATCAAATCGTGATGGCAGTAAATGCTCTTTTTATCGGCATCTACTTTATTTATGTAGTACTTATCTAATTTCTGACCGGAATATTCCATATTGTTTTTTAACCGCAAAGAGCGATAAGGTTTTACACAAAGTTCGCTATAAATCTTTATTAGAAAGAAAAAATAATCTCGCAAAGTCGCTAAGACGCCAAGTTTTGTGTTTAGCTACAGATTATTATAAGGATTAAAGGATTTTTCACGCAGATTTAAAAAAGATTTAAGCAAATCCTAGCAGATAATTTTATAAAAATTAAATCTGCAAAATCTGCGTGAAATAAAAACTTAGCGACTTGGCGAGATTATTTCATAAAACTTAGATCAAAAAAAAAGTCTTCCTGAACGGAAAGACTTTATAATTTTAAGTCTCGTTCCTGAAACGAGAGGACTCGAACCCGTCTCGTCCGAAAAGACGAGATGACAGGCATGTATTATAACCAACTTAGACAATCTCTTTATTACTTCTTGATAATTAATGTTTCTAATGATTTTCTATTTAGTTATTTTAATCTCAACTATTCAATTAATGCTTCTTTCTTAGTTTCAAATCCTTTGGAATATACTACTTCCCAAGGTCCTTTATTTGAAGTATATCTGCTTTTATTATCATTATGATACATAATCTCTGAGAAATATTCTCACTAAAACCTTTGTAATAAACATCAAAAGTTTTTGAATAAATAATATACACGTAGAACATACTTAGACCTAATTATAAAACAAAAAAAATACCTTTCCGTTAAGAAAGGTATTTTAAAAAATTTAAGTCTCGTTCCTGAAACAAGAGGACTCGAACCCGTCTCGTCCGAAAAGACGAGATGACAGGCATGTATTATAACCAACTTATACAATCTCTTTATTAATTAATGCTTCTAATGATTTTCTATTTAGTTTTTTTAATCTCAACTCTTCAATTAATGCTTCTTTCTTAGTTTCAAATGCTTTGGAATATACTAATTCCCAAGGTCCTTTATTTGAAGTATACCTGCTGTTATTATCATTATGATACAATAATCTCTGAGAAATATTCTCACTAAAACCTTTGTAATAAACATCAAAAGTTTTTGAATAAATAATATACACGTAGAACATACTTAGACCTAATTATAAAACAAAAAAAAATACCTTTCCGTTAAGAAAGGTATTTTAAAAATTTAAGTCTCGTTCCTGAAACGAGAGGACTCGAACCCGTCTCGTCCGAAAAGACGAGATGACAGGCATGTATTATAACCAACTTAGACAATCTCTTTATTTATTAATGTTTCTAATGATTTTCTATTTAATTTTTTTAATCTCAACTCTTCAATTAATGCTTCTTTCTTAGTTTCAAATGCTTTGGAATATACTAATTCCCAAGGTCCTTTATTTGAAGTATACCTGCTGTTATTATCATTATGATACAATAATCTCTGAGAAATATTCTCACTAAAACCCTTGTAATAAACATCAAAAGTTTTTGAATAAATAATATACACGTAGAACATACTTAGACCTAATTATAAAACAAAAAAAATACCTTTCCGTTAAGAAAGGTATTTTAAAAAATTTAAGTCTCGTTCCTGAAACAAGAGGACTCGAACCCGTCTCGTCCGAAAAGACGAGATGACAGGCATGTATTATAACCAATTTAGACAATCTCTTTATTAATTAATGCTTCTAATGATTTTCTATTTAGTTTTTTTAATCTCAACTCTTCAATTAATGCTTCTTTCTTAGTTTCAAATGCTTTGGAATATACTAATTCCCAAGGTCCTTTATTTGAAGTATACCTGCTTTTATTATCATTATGATACAATAATCTCTGAGAAATATTCTCACTAAAACCCTTGTAATAAACATCAAAAGTTTTTGAATAAATAATATACACGTAGAACATAGTTAAGTCTAATTAAACAAAAAAAAATACCTTTCCGTTAAGAAAGGTATTTTAAAAAATTTAAGTCTCGTTCCTGAAACAAGAGGACTCGAACCCGTCTCGTCCGAAAAGACGAGATGACAGGCATGTATTATAACCAATTTAGACAATCTCTTTATTAATTAATGCTTCTAATGATTTTCTATTTAGTTTTTTTAATCTCAACTCTTCAATTAATGCTTCTTTCTTAGTTTCAAATCCTTTGGAATATACTAATTCCCAAGGTCCTTTATTTGAAGTATACCTGCTTTTATTATCATTATTATACAATAATCTCTGAGAAATATTCTCACTAAAACCTTTGTAATAAACATCCAAAGTTTTTAAATAAATAATATACACGTAGAACATAAAAAAACGTTAGGATATAAACAAAAAAAAATACCTTTCCGTTAAGAAAGGTATTTTAAAAAAACTAAGCGGTCTGGACGGGACTCGAACCCGCGACCCCATGCGTGACAGGCATGTATTCTAACCAACTGAACTACCAAACCCACTGCTTATTGTGAGTGCAAAAATACAATAGAAGTTTGATTTTGCAAGGGTTTTAGCGAATAAAAATCAATAAAATTTTAATGAGCTATATTCCAATATTTTAAAATTCTGCGTTTCAATCAAAAAACAAGAATTTTCTGTTTTTTTTAACCGCACGGCACGCAAAGTTAAAAAAACAAAGGTTCGCAAAGTCATATAAAAACTTTGCGAACCTTTGTGTAAATCTTTGTGTGCTTTGCGGTAAAAATATTTGCTTTCAGGAAAAACCAAATAGTCTTAAATCAAAAAAGCCATCCACAAAGTGGAAAGCTTTTCATTGGTCTAACTACTAAACCGAGCTGAGAGTTACAAATTCTCAGCAAAACAACACAACTAATCTTAGATACCGTATTTGGGCAAAAAAGCCTTTCTGTTAAGAAAGGCTTTTCCCAATATTGCGGTCTGGACGGGACTCGAACCCGCGACCCCATGCGTGACAGGCATGTATTCTAACCAACTGAACTACCAAACCTCTGCGTTATTGCGGTTGCAAAGATAGTACAGAATTTCATTTCTGCAAGTGTTTTTATAAAAAAAAATATTTTTTTCTAAAAATAATTATCCAAAGTTTTGTTTTTCAACCAGATAAGTAGTTAATATTTTTTCAAAATTGTCGCCCACATTTACCGGAACGTACTTAATTTGGTTCTTTGCACAGGTCAGCGCAAGGTTTTTAAAGTACTCCTCCACCCTATTTTCATAAGCTGTTTTTACATTGTCTGCAAAAATCGAAACTTCTTCTCCCGACTCCAGGTCTATAAATTTCCTTGGCGTATTGTCAAAGTCAAATTTCATTTCGGTTTGATGGTCCACTACATGAAACAAAACCACTTTATGTTTGTTGTGTTTTAAATGCTGTAAAGCGTTAAACAGCTTTTCATCGTCTTCCGTCTGAAACATATCGGTAAACAAAATTATCATAGACCGACGATGCATTTTCTCTGCAATCTGATGCAGGTACGTAATCGTATCGGTAGTTTTTTTAACTTTTGGCTGTTCTAATAATTGTTCCAGTTTATTCAGAAGCATTCTGTGGTGGCGATCACTTCCTTTTTCAGGCGAATAATATTCGTAGGTATCCGAGAAAACACTTAATCCAACGGCATCGCGCTGTTTCTTTAAGATATTCATTAAAACCGCCGAAGCCAAAACCGAAAAACCTATTTTCTTTTCGTAAAATGGCTGACCCGATCTGAGTTCAGGATAATGCATAGACGACGAATTGTCTACAATTAGGTGGCAGCGCAAATTGGTTTCTTCTTCAAAACGTTTCGTATACAAACGATCGGTTTTTGCAAATAATTTCCAGTCGATATGCTTGGTGCTTTCGCCTGCATTATACACTTTATGTTCGGCAAATTCGGCCGAAAATCCATGAAACGGACTTTTGTGCATGCCCGATATAAAACCTTCCACAACCTGATTCGCCAGCATTTCAAGATGCTGAAAACTCGAGACTTTCTCTATTTCCGACTCAATTTTCATTCGGTTTCTTTTTTAATATTTTGTGCTTTATAAAGCAAATCGGTTGCCTGAAACAATTTACGTTTCAGGATTGGACTAAAATTAGGGTTTTCTTTTAAGAAACGCTGTACTTCATCAAAAGCATATTTCGACGAATATTTTCCAATTGTATTGTCCAGCCAGTCTTTCGGAAAGAAAATATCTCCCGTTCGCTGGATTTCTTCTGTCAAATCTAGTGAAAATCTAATATATTTCTGCGCACTTTCCTGACGAAGCGGATGATGAATATTTGAAAGCGCCGCAGAGACCCAGGATTCTTTTTCGCGATTCGCATCGTCTTTTAAAGATTCCATAAACGCATTTCGTACCGATTTGTCTTTAGATAACGACGGAAGCAGAAACTCAAAACGTTTTACTTTATCGGGATTTGTAATTGCATTTTTAGCTTTAATCAAAATTTCATCTGCTTTTGCATGTTTAAAAATTGCGAGATTCATTGCCATATTCGTATAATCGTCTTCGTTCAGTTTCAAATTCGGAATCACAATTTCTTTATTCCAAACTTGATATAACTTGTTTTTTCCCGAACCTGAATAAGCAATTGAACTGAATAAACCAAATAACGTCTTTTTAATATTGGCAGATAAATTGGCCTGTAAACGACTATAGAGAATCTCTTGAAGCTGGTTCTGAAATTTATTTTGTTGGTTCTCTGTGAAAAATCTCCAATAAATTGTGTTCAGATTATTCGATGCAATTCGTAAAACCAGTTCGTTTTCTTCCGTCTGGACTCCTTTAATAAAACAATTAAAAGCGTTCTCCGGCGAAATATTTCCAATCAACGTATTTTCATATAGATTGCTGTATGCAGAAGCCCTTGCCACCTCATCTTTTAAACTGGCGATATAATTTAAATTAGTACCGTCAAGCGGAAAGACACCGTATCCAAAACCATTATAATTGTAAACTACAGCGAGTGGTTTTTCAAGTCCTTCAGCTTCTTTTAAAAATAGATTTTTAGCGGTAAAATTAACGTTTAAGGTTTTTACTTGATTTGCGTAGACCAAACCAATCTCAAACACCTGAGGCCAGATGTTTTCTGAACCATCCTCTGCTTTTTGCTGAATCTCAAACTTTTTGATTTTATTTTGAGAATCATATTTTATCTGATCTGTAAAAATGGCTCTCCCCGATTTATTCACCCAGACTTCGCTCCATTTCTTCATATCGAGCGGCGTTTCGGCATCGAGAATTTCTACCAGATTATTCCAGTCGGCATTGTCGTTGGCGTATTTCTTAATGTACTTTTCAATTCCTTTCTGAAAAGCCTCTTTTCCCATAGACGCTTCTAACTGCCGCATCATTATCGGCGCTTTATTGTAAATGATAGCACCATAAAGCGAACCCGCATCTTTTAAATTGTCAAGATTTTGTTTTATCGGATGTGTTCCCAAAGACCGGTCTTCCGCGTAAGCGCTGCCATAATGCGCCGTAAAAAATTGCAGATTATGATTGACTTTCGGGAAAATCGGATTCATAATTTTATCTGCCATAAAATTGGCAAAAACCTCTTTCATCCACACATCATCAAACCATTTCATGGTTACAAAATCGCCAAACCACATGTGGGAGGTTTCGTGCGCGATGAGTTTTGCTCTGTTTAATTTTTCGCTGTCTGTGGCGCTGTTATCTAAAAACAAAGAAGATTCTCTGTATTGAATTGCGCCAACATGTTCCATTCCGCCATATTGAAAAACGGGAATGGAAGCGAAATCCAATTTCTGAAAAGGAAATTTATAATGGGTATATTTTTCTAAAAAATCCAGTGATTGCTGATGCAAATTGAAAATTGTATCGGTACTTGCTTTTATTTTCTCAGGATTATTTTCGCGATACAACATCGTCATATCTCCCGAAGTCCCGGGACCAGGTTTTTGCGTAACACTTTTGAATTTTCCCGCTGCAAACGAAAACAAATACGTGCTCATTTTATCGGTTTCTCCAAAATTATAAGACGTAAAATCACCTTTTTCTGTTTTATTTTTGACTTCGGCTCCAGCCAAAACTGCCCATTCTTTTGGCACAGAAAGACTTAGTTTATAAGTTGCTTTTATATTCGGCTGATCAAAACAAGGAAATAAAGTACTCGCACGATCCGGCACTAATAAAGTGTAGAGAAAATCATCGTTTCTGTTTAAAGATAAATTTCCGGCAATAAAGGAAATTTCAATTTTGTTTTTGCCTGAAATCAGCTCTTTTGAAGCAATAACAATATGACCTTTTTCATGTACAATGGCGATCTTTTTTCCGTTGGCAGAGATCGATTGCAAATTGGCAGACTTCTCTTTAAAATCCAGATATAAAGGCTGTTTTAAATCGGTTAAAACCAAATTTAAAACTAGTTGAGAATGAATATTTTCATTTTTGTGATTCGGAATTTCAAATGAAAGCTCATAATTTACAGCAGAAATTTGATGCTTTCTATAAAGCGCCATTTGTTGCGAAACACCTTCCGTAAGAAGATTTTCTTTTGACTGAGAAAATCCGATGGGAATGAGGACAAAAAATAAAAGAAAGCTGTAGAACATTTTCATTGGGAGAATATAAGATGTGCTAAAATAGCAAAACGGTTGATTTTCTGCAAACAATTACTGCAACAGCATTGCATTTAAAAATAAGATTTCTATATTTGCAACAACATTGCATTAGCGTGTCTAAAAATGTACAGAAGAAGTAACTTCACGAATGAAAAAGAAATTTAAAATTTTAAATCTTTTAATGCCATTAATTGTATTGTTTGCAATACTTTTTCCGGCTGTGCATTCGTACGAGCATATTTTAGACACTAAGCTTTGTAAGGAGAAAACAGAATTTTCGATTTCAGAAAAACCGCAATTTAAGGCTAAACTGCATTCTTTTCATAAATGCTCTATCTGCGATTTTAAATTTAGTGCAGTGGGAACATTCGATTTTCCCGTTTTTCAATTATTTAAAAACATTGCAGCTGTAAAACATATTTTATTTTACAGCAAACAATATTTTGTACTTTTTAAAGGCTCTCTTTTTTCACTTCGGGCCCCACCTTTTACCCTATAATATTTTTTTTGTGTCCCAGAATGAGTCCTGTTCTGATGAATTTTAATTTACAGTATTGATAGGTCTGTATCATTGAAATTCCTCTATTGATATAGCTATCATAAGTGTATTTAAATCAAAATACTGTTTTCAGTTTAGGCCTTTAATTCAAAAAGAAGCTGTTGTTCTTGTATAAGATCCAACATTTGGCTTCTGCTTCTCATTCACAAAAAATTCATATTCCAATTCTATTTTTTGCATTTCAGCTAAACTCTTTAACGTGTTTTAGCCGAAAACAGGCTGCTTTTTTCTGTCGCACAGATTTTAAACGGCCTGTAAAAATCTCGTTCGTAATCTTAAAAATTCCTTATAAAAATGATTCAAATCAAATCAGAAAAAATGAAAACAACTCAACTAATTCTGGCTTCTGTTTTTGCCGCACTTGCATTCTCCAGCTGCAGCAACGACGATAACGACTCTGCTCTGTGGAAGGCTGTTCCCACAATTGATAAGGTCGAGCTGGGCCTTGGCAATAATGAAACCGCAACAATTGGACAGGATTTCCATTTTAATGCAGAAGTAACTGCAGGAGACAAAATCGAAAATGTACAGGTAAAAATTGTTCAAAAAAGCAGTGAAACTTATTCTAAAGTCTGGTCGCACGAAGTTACATGGACGCAATATGCAGATGCAAAAAATGCAACAGTTCATAAACATTTTGACATTCCGGAAGATGCTGCCGAAGGAAAATATGATTTTATCATTATTGTAAACGACAAAAACGGAACAAAACTCGAGGTAAAGAAAAACCTAACGATTTACAAACTTGAAAATCTTCCTGTAAAACCGATTGTCTCGATATTGACTGTTTTTTTAAATGATAATTTTCTATACAGAAAAGGTCAATTTTCTGATCCTGATGCAAAATTCAAAAACAATGACCGTTTCAGTTCACAGGTAACTATGGACGGAATAAAAGGTGACGGAATTATGTATGTGCTGTTAATCAATAAAAATGCAAAACACAATCCTGAAAGTGTAGACCAGATTGATTTTAGCAAAGTAATCGTGTACGATGTGTTAGAACATAAAAACATAGCACAAACCGGCGGATTCTCAAATGTAGAGTGGAATGGCACGACTGTTACAAGAGACTTCCCGATAATGACTATTGGTGCTGCAAAAGACAATAATGTACCTGTTGCACAGGATTTAATTGCAAATAAGGCATGGGCAACCGGTAATTACACCTACCTGATTTTATATAAAAACACCACTTACAACATCAATTTTTCGCAGGCCGTGGAGCTTCCTTTTGCTCTTTAATAAAAATCATAAAAAATGAAAAATATAAAGTTTCTATTGGGCATTTTTGCTTTTGCCCTTTTTTCTTCCTGTTCAGGTGACGACGCAGAAATCGACATTGAATATCCTGTTATTGATATTTCCAGTACGAATGCATTTCCAATCCAATGCTCTACATTGACGCGCGGGCAAACGATCACTTTCAAAGCCGTGTTTACAGATAATGTGGCTCTGGGGTCTTACAGTTTAGACATTCACCACAATTTTGACCATCATACGCACAGTACAGAAGTGGTAAGCTGTGAAATGGAGGCGGTTAAAAAACCAGTAAAGCCACTCCTTTTCATTAACAATTATACTATTCCTGAGAATGTAAAAAGTTACGAAGCAACAGCTCAAATCACTATTCCTGCAGATGTGGATCCGGGAGATTATCATTTCATGATCCGTCTAACCGACAAGGAAGGCTGGCAAACACTTAAAGGTTTAAGTATTAAAATTTTATAAAACAGATTAATGAAGAATGCCCCAATCCTTTTTTGGAAATATTGCTTTTTACCAATTGTTTTTTTGCTGATTTCGACGATCTCTTTTTCTCAGACAAAACTATCGGGAAGCGTTTTTACTCCTCAAAACCAACCATTAGAAGGTGCTGTTGTGACTTTGTACCCCTCCAATAAAACAGTTTTGACGGATAAAAATGGCTCCTTTTTCTGGAATGAAATTCCTTTGGGCACAAATCGCTTAAGGGTCAGCTTTTCAGGTTTTGCTTCGGAAGAAAGAGAACTTAGAGATTTTTCGAAACCGCTTATCCTCATTTTAAAACCTGAAATAAAAGAACTTAATGAAGTTCTGGTCAGTGGCAACTATATTGATAAACTGAAAAAAGAAGAATCGCTGAATATTGAAATTGTGAATAGCAATTTTATACAGCGCAACCTTGGCGGAAGTTTTATGCAATCTTTGCAGCGACTGCCGGGTATTAAGACTATTTCAATTGGTTCCGGAGGTTCAAAACCACTTATTCGGGGTTTGAGCTTTAATCAGGTTATTGTGGTCGAAAATGGTTTAAAGCACGAGGGCCAGCAATGGGGCGCCGATCATGGTTTAGAAATTGATCAATACGCGGTTAATCGCGTCGAAATTATAAAAGGGCCTTCTTCATTTATCTACGGATCTGATGCCGTGGGTGGCGCGATCAACATTAAACCGCTTGCTCTTCCTTCAAAAAATACTTTTGGCGGAAGCGTGGATCTTGTCGGAAAAAACAATAACGCACAGTTTGGAAGTTCTCTTAATTTGTTCGGAAGAAATGAAAACTGGTTCTTTGATACCCGCGTGACAATGATGGATTATGGGGATTATCGTGTTCCAGCAGATATGGTTTATGTCTACAGTTATGCAGTGCCTTTATACAAAAATCATTTACGAAACACGGCCGGACGTGAACTGGATTTTCATTTCAGCACAGGATATTCAGGCGAAAATTTAAAGTCGGTTTTCTATTTCAGCAATGTGTATTCTAAAAGCGGATTTTTTGCAAATGCACACGGACTTGAACCCAGAAATGTAAATATGGAATTACACGACAAGTCGAGTCGTGATATTTTAATGCCATACCAACAGGTTAATCATTTAAAGGTTAGCAATACGACTTCTTTTCGGCTAAGAAATCATTCTTTTGAAACGCAGATCGGATTTCAGAAGAACTTTCGTAGAGAATGGAGTCATTACGTTAATCACGGTTACATGCCTGCTATTTATCCGGAGGACATGTATGCGCCGCAAGATCTGGAACGTCAATATGATAAAGACGTCTGGTCGTTTTCTGTTAAGGATGAATTTGCGATTAATCGTCATCAAATTACAGTTGGAACCAACGTCGCTGCGCAGGAAAATACGATTGGAGGATGGAGTTTTCTGATTCCTTCTTTTTCGCAGTTTAATGCCGGCGTATTTGTTTACGACAAATATGAACTGAATGACGAGTGGTTTGTAAATGGGGCACTGCGCTATGATTTTGGAAAAATTAAAATGAAATCTTATTACGACTGGTTCGAAAGTCCGGTTGCTGACAACGATTCTGCACAAACGGATTTTTTACAGCGTTCCCTGGACCTGACCAAAACTTTTGACAGTTTTACCTGGTCGGCCGGCGTCAATTACAATCCCGGAAAACTTTCGCTTAAAGCGAATTTAGGATCGAGTTTTAGAATGCCTATCGCGAAAGAACTGGCTTCAAACGGAGTAAATTATCATTATTTCAGATTTGAAAAAGGAAATCCGAATCTGGATGCAGAACGTTCTTATCAATTGGATTTGGGAATGGAATGGCAACAGCAAAACTGGACTTTTCAATTGACACCGTTTGTAAATTATTTTCCCAATTTTATTTATCTCAATCCGACTTCTGGCCATGATATGTATTACGGTGCAGGAAATCAGGTTTTTGAATACGAGCAAAGCAAGGTCTTGCGTTATGGTGCAGAATTACAAACGAGATATTATTTTATAAAATCTTTAAGCGCAGAAATTGCAGCAGAATATCTTTACTCGGAACAAAAATCAGGAAATAAAAAAGGATATACACTTCCGTTTTCGCCACCGCCTTCTGTTTTGCTTGGACTGAATTACGAACCTCAGATTCCATTTTTAAAAGACGCCTATTTTTCTGTTGATTATCGCCTTACAGGAAAACAAAATTATATTGTTCCGCCGGAAAAGAAAACCGACGAAAGTCATGTTTTTAATCTCGCTTTGGGAACAAAACTTAAAACCGGGAAACAAGACATCAGCATAAGCGTTCAGGTTCAAAATTTATTCAATACAAAATACTTAAATCATACGAGCTTTTACCGTTTAATCGAACTTCCGGAAGCCGGCCGGAACATTATTGTATCGATGAAGTTTCCGTTTTCGGTTTCACGATAATTACCACAATCAAATCGAATTATTTACACATTTTAAAACCATTACTACAATGAAAAACAATTTTTACAAACTGCTTTTTTTATTTACAATTTCCGTTTTTGCTGTTTCTTGCAGCAACGACGACGACAATCATGACGATCATGATCACGACGAAACGTCAGAAGAACACACTTACGTGAGAATTTTACTTTCTGATGAAAAAACAACAGAACTGACTCTTTTTAATCCGCATGAAGACAAGATTAGTTCTTTTACAGCCAAATTCCCGAAATCGTCTTTGTACACTACAGAATCGGGACGTTTTGCAGGAATTATTCACAGAGATAATAATTTTACAGAAACATTTGACAGCGGACTCGAAATGCACGGCGATCACGTGGATGTGGATGACGTACCAAAATTTGGTCTTTTGGCAGGAAGTTCTTTAAAACCAACGCATTTTAAAAGTAAAATTGGCGAAATCCTGACTTTTAATGACGGAGACGGAACGCTTTCTGTTGGAAAAGAAGGAGATGTAAACAAGGCTGGTGCTACTTTTAAAACTATAAATGCTGGTTTATTGGCACACCATGGTGCAATGGCAACTTTTACAAATGGTACTTATGCTATTACCGTAAAGGACAATTCGGTTACAGGAACGCTGCCTGAAAAAGTAAAAATTATCGACAACTCCGGTAAAACTCTTTTTGATGCTAAAATTGCAACAACAGGAATTCACGGAAATGCTTCTGACGGAGTTTACGCAGTTTTTGGTTCTGCAAGCGGTATTTTGGTTGTAGAAAGCAATGGAAACCAAAAATTAATCGCGCATCCTGAAGATTTTGGAACTGCATGGTTTGGCAGCATTTTAGAAACTGCTTCTGCAGGAAAATTTATTGGATACACAGCTGCAAAAGGCGCTTATCTAATTGATGTTGTAAACAGTACGGTTAAACCAATTGTTCAGAGTACAGCAATTATGCAATGTAAAGTAAGTTACGATCATAAGAAACTGGCTGTGCTTTTACATTCGGGAGAATTTAAACTTTACAATTTAGGCAGTTTGCAGGTAGAAAAAGAAGTTAAAGCTACAACAGAAACTGCAACAGATGCCACTCTAAAACCACAAATGGCAGTTACAGACCGATTTGCTTATATCACTTCTCCAACGACCGGAGAATTATTGCAGGTAAATCTTTCATCACTGGCAATTAAGAAAACAAAGGTTTCTGCTACGCCTTACATGATTACAGTTGTTGGTCATGAAAACAGCGATAGCCATAATCATTAATTTATTTTAATGTTTAATTTAAAAAGCAGAACTCTCATAAAAAAGGGTTCTGCTTTTTTTTAAAACTAAATTGTTATTTTCCGGGAGGTACATTTACCTGTGTTACCTGCATACTGGTAATTTCCCATTTATTCTTGTTGCTTTTTTCAAAAATTGCAGTTATAAATTTAGTGCTCACCGTACCTTTCTTCACCATTCCGCCGGGAACGGCATAATCTTCTTTAGCAGTTAGTGTTTCTTTTATATGTGCAAAAGCAGCATTTTTAGAAAGCATTTTAGAATCTAAAAATTCAAATTTCACCATAGTCGGCTTAATACAGCACTCGTTTATATGAGAGAATTCGGTAATGATATTTTCTCTTCCCTTCCAGTACATTCCTAAGAAGTTTATAAGTGTCGCGTCATCGCTGAATACACTTGAAAATGCTTTCATATCATTTTTATTCCAGTCTGTTTCCTGCTGTTGAATGATCTCTTTTAAATCCTGCCCGGGATCTTGCGCAAAACTCCCTATTGAATTGCATATCATGATAATTAATAAATATAATACTTTCATAACTAATATTTTAAGTGGTTTTACTATTATTTCAAATATACTCCAATGCTTGTACTGTATTCTGAGATAAAAAAGTTTGGAACAAAAAAGGCCTGACGATTGTCAAACCTTTTTCTTTACTAATTCAAAGCTATCCAAAAAAAAGAATTATTCTGTTTGTTGAAAATCGAAGCTTAAGTCTCCTGCATTATAGCTGGAAGAAACAGTAGTTGGGAAAGTTTGTGCGGTACCACCAATCCATCTGTATTCATTGAAAGTAATATTTCCAGCCACAATTGGGTATACAGCGTTTGATTTATCGACCTTGTTCTTGTTGTACCAGTCATTAGAATTCATGGTAATCATGTACTTTTTGTCCTTGTCAAGCGCCAGTTCGTTTATTTCTTTAGTGACTACGGCATCTGCTGCTACCACGTTTACTGTTTCTGAACGTAATACCGCTTTACTGGCATAATCCCAGATTGTTACACGAACCGCAGGGTTTACAGCTGGCAGTTTGAGTGTAATGGCTTTTATTTTTCCTTTTACGGTTGGTGTAAAAACCAGACCAAACTCATAATCGCCGGAATTGATGAAATTTGTAGAAGTATTGAAACCTGTTGCTGTATAATAAGCCTCGAGCGGATTTTCTGTTTTAAATTTTGGGGCATCATCTTTATCGCTGCTGCATGAAATGGCTAAAGCGGCAGTTATTAAAAGGGTAAAAATGGTTTTCAAAGTTTTCATGATATTAATTTTTGATTTAGTTATTTTAAATTGAATTGTGATGGTTTAGAAATTAAGGTTTGATATTAAAACGGGCACAAACTTCTTCGTAACTCATTTTAGAATAATCCGGCTTTGCCGTTTTTGAAGTTGTTGCTGCAACACCGCCAGGAATTAAGATATATCTCCAGTTAAGCGTCGTAGGAAGTCCAACAGTGGTTCCGTCTGCTGCATGTTTAAATCGGAACAGTTTAATTTTCTGTAAAGCTGGAATGGCAGTAATTGTGTTCACAAATCCACCTGCTGTTGAGGTGTAAGGCAATGGATTAGTACCACCGCCAAATGACATATAAACGAGTATAGTTCCTTTTGCTAAAATATCTGCCGACAGTTCCGGAGCATTTATAGACGTTGATAGTCCGGAAGTTCCATCTATAGTTTCTGCCGCTGCAGTAGGAGCTGTCATCCAGGTGCTGTAAATAACATTTGCAGTTCCTGCGGGTCCTTGTGCACCGTCTACTCCGTTTATTCCATCGGTTCCGTCATCGCTGCTGCATGAAATTACAGAAATGGACAGTAAAAAAATTGTAATAATGGTTTTGAAATTTTTCATAATAATTTTAGTTGTAAAAATTTGGTCAAACGCTTCTTTTTTAATTCAATAGCTTTATTTTTGCAACAATCGTCAAGGTTTTTTTTTGCTTGTGATTGAATTACAGGACAAAGTTGCCGTATTAAATTCTGCTAAAAAACCGCTAATAGACGAACAGCATTTTAAATAGACAGACGACTGATTTTTTGTTGTAAAAGCCAATTGGATGATGAAAAAATACTCTTGTATTATTGTTGATGATGACGAAATAGACCGACTTACGGCAGTTTCTTATGCTAAGAAGTTTCCTGTTTTGGAGATTTTAGGCGTTTTTGAATCGGCTGAGGAAGCTGTTCCTTTTTTAGAAAAAGAAAAGATCGACATCTTATTTCTGGATATCGACATGCCGGGTCTTAACGGAATTGACTTTAGGAAAAAAGCGCTCGAAGTTCCGGTTTGCGTCTTTATTACCGCTCATCCCGAACATGCCGTAGAGAGTTTTCAGATTGAAACGCTGGATTTTATTGTAAAACCTTTGAAACTGGAACGCTTTACACAAACCATAAACCGTATTGAAGAATTTATGGAAATCAAAATCAAGGCGTCTCTTTTTGAAGCGAGTATTGGCGGCGATACGATTTATATAAAAGAAGGACACGAACAAACCAAAGTAAAACTGCACGAAATTCTCTATCTCGAAGCACTAAAGGATTATACTCTGGTAATTACAGAAAAGAAAAGACATTGTGTGTTGTCAAGCATTGGGAATTTATTGAAAGAAGAACATTTTCAGTCCTTTGTGCGCGTTCACAGAAGTTATGCCGTACAGAAACAATATATTCAGAAGATTAATTCTAACGAAATTATTTTGAATAATAATGTCATAATTCCCATTGGAAGAAGTTACAAAGAGAATCTAAATCTGATGGCATGAGAAGTATAAAGGTGCTGCTTTTACTTTTTTTTTCGCTGAATGCTTTTTCACAGCAGGAACCTAATTTAGCACGCTATAAAACAAGGGACGAAAAACTAAAAATATGGCTCCGGTATACAAATGCACTTTTAGAAAAAGAAGATTATCCCCAATTAATAATTGCAGCCAGCAAAGGAATTGAGATTGCTCAAAACCACAATGCCTATGTGAGCCGGTTTTACATTCAGAAAGGGCTTGGGTACGAATTCAGCAACAATCAGTATAAAAAAGCGCTGGATAATTATGAAGAAGCGTGGAAATATGCGAGAAAAGCCAATCATCTTAAGAATCTCACCACTACTTTAATGCGTTTAAACTATGTTTATTATTCTGTTCAGGATACGGCAAAAGGTAAGTTTTTAGCGCAGCATATCAAACAAATTTTAGACACTACAAAAAACAATTATACCAAAGCTGTTTTAAACGGAAGTCTCGCAGAATATTATCAGAACAATGCAGAGTACGAAACCTTCATTCAGTATCAGTTAAAGGCGATTTCGTATAAAAAGCTTCTTAAAAAAACCAAAGTAAACGAAGAAAACATAGGCATTTCTTACCTTCAGATTGGCAGCGCTTACACCAAAATGAAACAATACGATAAAGCTATTGAATATTTTAATCAGGCCAAACCGTATGTAAAAAATTCGCCATACGTAAGCGCTTTTATATGCAACTATTACCTGCACAGCTATGTTGCGCTGAAGGAAAAAGACAGCGTTCAAAAATATTACAACTTAGTTTATACTTATCCTACCGCAAAAGATTCTCTTTTTATCAACTTAAGTTTTGCAAACCGAAGCATGGCAGAACATTGCACTAATCTGGGCAAATTGGATAAGGCGTATCACTATGCAAAAAAATCGGTTTTGTTTGCGCAGAAATCGAATGACGAAGATATTATAATGGAAGCCAATACCATTTTGGGAAAGGTTCTGAACGAAAAAGGAGATCATAAAAAAGCAATAGAAATACTTAAAAAAGCTTCAGAAAAAGCACTGAAATTTGACAAGGAATCGTTTATCACCATTAATAAAAAGCTGTCTGAAAGTTATGCCGCGCTCGGACAATGGAAAGAAGCTTTTTATTATAACGAAATCTACAGCAAAAACAACGACGAAATGATGGCGCAGTCTGCCAGGAAAAGTATTGCCAATGCCGAAGCCAGATTTCAGAACAAAACCAAAGCGCAGGAAATCAAGACTCTTTCGACAGAAAATGAAATGCAGAATATTCAGATTGAAGATGCGAGAAGACAACGCCTTTTATTAACCGGCGGAATTATTCTGGTTTTCATTATCGGATTGTTGTTACTAAGACAAAGTCAGATTAGAAAAAAGACGAATTTAAAACTTCAGGCCCTGAATCAGGAATTGGATGAGGCCAATAAAATTAAAGCGAGGTTTTTTAGTATTCTGAATCATGATTTGAGAAGTCCAGTTTCGAATCTGATTCATTTTCTGCATCTTCAGAAAGAAAATCCGGAATTAATAGATGAAGAAACGGCCCTCCGGATGCAAACCAAAATTACAACCGGAGCCGAAAATTTACTGGATTCTATGGAAGACATTCTCCTTTGGAGCAAAGGACAAATGGAAAACTTTAAACCTCATCTGAAAAAAACGGCTGTTTCAACCATATTCGAAGAAACCCAAAAACATTTTGCCAGTGCAGAAAACATCGAGATGATCTTTGAAAATCCCAATAATCTCATTTTACAAACAGATAAAAATTATTTGAAAACCATTACCCGAAACCTGACAGGAAACGCAATAAAAGCTTTAGACAAAACTCCAAATGCCCAAATTATCTGGAAAGCCTGGCAGGAAAACGGTAAAAATTTTCTCTCTATAACCGACAATGGCCCGGGCGGAACTCAGGAAAAATTCAAAGCCTTATATGATGAATCTGAGGTAATCGGAATCAAATCTGGTCTGGGTCTGCATTTAATCCGCGATCTGGCAAATGCCATAAATTGTAAAATAGAGGTCTGCTCCAAACCCAATGCGGGCGCCACTTTTACTCTGATATTTTAAATGAAGTTTGCCACTAATTTAATTCGAAACAGAAAATTCGTGAAATTGAAATTATTAATAAAGAAATTGGTGCCAATTTGTGAATTCGTGGCAAAAAACTTTTAATCTGTGGCAAATAAGACAAATAAAAAAGGCCTGACTTTCGTCAAACCTTTTTTATATCAATTGCAATCGAGGTCGATTACAACAAAGCGTCTAAGCTGTCAGCGTAAGCTTGTTTCGGAGCAACTCCTACTTGTTTACCTACTACTTCACCATTTTGGAAAACCAAAACAGTTGGTATGTTACGCACACCGTATTTTGCAGCAAATTCCTGGTTAGCATCTACATCTACTTTACCAACAACTACTTTACCAGCGTACTCTTCGCTTAATTGGTCAATGATTGGACCAACCATTCTACAAGGACCACACCATGCTGCCCAAAAATCTACCATTACAGGTTTATCTGATTTTAAAACTACTTCATCAAAAGTAGCATCTGTTATTGCTAATGCCATAATATATTAAGATTAAATTATGTCTGAATGTCTTAATTTTCAAACTACAGTACAAATTTAAAAATTTAAAACCAATCAGACACCATTACTAAATTAGTTTTCATTATAAATGTATTGTCATTAATTATATACTGTCAGAATACATTTTGTCTGTTTCATAAAGTTCGTATTAATTTGAATATCAAAAATTTAAATTAAAGTTAAATTTTTACACTATCTTTAATGTATCAAATTTAACCCGTTATGCAGCAAACTTTACACCAATTAAAGGTCTTTTTTCGATCTGAGCGTTTTAAAAAATATGCCAGACGTTTTGGATTTTTTATTGTCGGTGTCTGCTGTTTATTACTTTTTGCCTACGGTGCTTTGTCGGTTTATTTCAATCAAAATAAAACAGAAATAATTGCAAAAGTCAATCATAAAATCAATGAGGGCATTAACGGAAAATTTCATGTAAAAGATTTTCATTATAAGTTTCTAACCGGTTTTCCTAATTTCACTTTAGCCCTGAGCGATGTCGAACTCAAAGACAATCAATGGAATTCGCACAAACATACCTTACTGAAAGCTACAGAAATTGAGGTACGATTGAATATCTGGAGCTTAATACAAAAGGAAGTAAGCATTCATAAAATTGTAATAAGCGATGCGGCTATTAACATCTACAAAGCAGCAAACGGATATTCTAACACCAATATTTTTAAACCTAAAAAGAAAAAAACCGCCACCGATAAAGAAAAGCCTGAAACTACAATTGACGAAGTACTTCTGGAAAATGTGCATGTTACGATCGATAACCAGCTTGGACATAAATTGTTTGATTTTGCTGTAGAAAGTTTAAAATCGAAAGTCGATTATGAAGACGAAAACTGGCAAACCAATTTGTTTCTGAAAACTAAAATAAACAGTCTGGCTTTTAATACCGTTCACGGAAGTTTTGCCAAAGCGAAAGTGTTACAGGGAAATTTTGCTATTTCTTATAACTCCGACAAAGAAAAAATTGACATTGAAACCAAACATCTTAAAATTGGAGATGATGCTTTCGATATTGTAGCCTTTTTTAATATTGGCAAAAAAAATTCCCTTTTCGGAATCAATATCGCAACCGACATTTTATGGCAGAATGCATCCAATTTATTATCGTCTAATATCAGTTCCAAGCTTAATCAGTTTGGTTTAAAAAAGCCTATAAAAGTAAATTGTGATATAAGAGGCGATTTAAATGTAGAAGGAGATCCTAAAATTGTGGTTCAGGCAGACATTAGAAATAACGAATTAACGATTCCCGACGGATTATTTACCAATTGTACTTTTAAAGGTATTTTTACCAATAACTTCAAAACCCCCGACGGATTTAGCGATGCCAATTCGGCGGTAATTCTAACCAATTTTAAAGCTGATTATGAAAATATTCCGCTGGAAATTCCGCAGGCTGCTATTAATAATCTTGAAAAACCGATTGCAACCGGAATTTTAAATTCGGATTTTGATGTCTCGAAACTCAACGGGATGACCAACGAGAAAATTCTTCATTTTGAAAGTGGTCATGCCAAAGCCAATTTAAAATTTCAGTTTGATATTGTGGACTTATACATCAATAAACCGCATTTTATTGGTGAAGTCGATGTCGATAAAACTACTTTTGAGTATCTGCCGAAAAATATCCGCGCAGAAAATACCGATGTAAAACTTTCTTTTACAGAACAGGCGCTTTATATAAAAAAGATTGCCTACAAACACAAAAACAACATCATTCGCATTGATGGAAAAATTGATAATTTCCTGAATCTCTATTACGACGCGCCCGAAAAAATGGTTGTTAACTGGAATATTTATTGTCCAAATATCGATGTGAAACAGTTTTTAGGCGTTTTAAAAACCAATTCGGCGGCCAAAACAGCACAGAAAAAACCGGCTAAAAGGAATGTCAATTTCTCCAATCAGCTCAAATTGGTTATAGATAAATGTACCGCCGTGATCAATCTGAAAGCAGATAAAATTACGTACGGCGCCATGACCGCAACCAATACCAAAGCCACATTGCAAATGCTGAATTCTAAGCTTTTGCTAAAAAACGGAACGCTGCAAACCTCTGGCGGAAGTATTACTTTTAATGGTGCGATAGAACCCAAAGCCAATTATTACATTTTTAGTTCGACAGCGCAGGTGAACCGTGTAGATATTGCAAGTTTTCTCAAATCTTTCAATAATTTTGGAATCAAATCTTTCAGTCCCAAAAACATCAAGGGCCGACTTAGCAGCAACGCTAATGTAACGGGTTTTATGAGCGGCAAAGGCGACTTGATCGTGAACTCCATGCGAGGAAAACTGACTTTTAATGTCAATCAGGGCGCGTTACTCAATTTTGAACCGATTATGAAAGTCGGGAAGTTTGCTTTTCCGCTTCGCGATGTCGAGAATATTACTTTCAGCGATTTGTCGGGCGATTTAAATTTGCGTGGCGAACAGGTCGACATTAATAAATTAACGATTAGCTCCAGTGTTTTAAATTTTGATATAAGCGGCATCTATTCTTTCGGCCGCGGCACCAATCTCGCGCTTACTGTCCCGCTTAGAAATTCTAAAAATGATGCCGAACTCGAAAAAGAAGAACGCAAAGCCGTTCGCGAACGCGGCATTGTCCTGCATTTGATCGCTTATGATAATGAAGGAAAAATGAAGATTAAGTGGGGGAAGAAGAATAAATAAATCCCGTATTTATTACGCAGTGATAGTTTTTTGCTTATTATTAATCTTGTATAAGATATAATTCATTTATTACGGTTTTCCATAATATATAATTACTTAATTAAAGTATATTTGTTTTTATATTATTATAATTTTTTATTTTTGTAAGAAATTATCCGATTAATATATTGCGAATGCTAACGAAAGCATTCGAATTAAATATTTATGAATAATTCAATTATGGAAAACAATCTCAATTTTATTGATTTATTTGCCGGGGCATCTGGTATGTCTGAAGGATTTATCAAAGCAGGATTTAATCCAGTTTCTCATATTGAGATGAATCCCGAAGCTTGTTTAACTATAAAAACCAGAGCTGCATATCATTATTTAAAATCAAAAAACAATCTTGATTTATATTACAATTACATAAAAGGTGAGATCACACAAGAAGCTTTTTATAATGAAATTCCAAATAAAATTCTTTCTTCTGTTATAAATATTGAAATAAATGACGATACAATTTCCGGGCTTTTTGAAAAAATAAAGCAATCAGGAAAAAAGATCGACTTAATAATTGGAGGTCCTCCATGTCAGGCTTATTCATTAATGAGAAGACACCAGGATAAAATTGAAGAAGATCCAAGAAATAAATTATATATCCAATATGGAAGATTTCTTAAACAATTTAAGCCAAAAGCATTTGTTTTTGAAAATGTTCCAGGATTGCTAAGTGCAAGTAAAGGAGAACATTTTAAAAATCTGAAAGCTTATTTCAGAAGAATTGGTTACGAAGTTTATCATGAAACTTTAACAGCCTCTGATTACGGCGTTTTACAAGCTCGCAAAAGAATAATTATTGTAGGTTGGAAAAAAGAAAATGATTTTGGATATCCGGAATTTGAAAAAATAATTCAGCAGTACAAAGTAAATGACGCTTTTCAGGATTTACCAAAATTAAAACCTGGAGAAGGATACAAAACAGTAAAATATACGCAAACAAAAAACGAATATCTTGAAAAATTTGAATTGCGAAATGGTGTCGATTTTGTTACACAACATATTTCGAGACCTCATAATTCAAGAGATTTAGCTATTTACAAAACCGCAATTCAAAAATGGAATAAAGGAAAAGAGAGATTATCTTATCCTGATTTGCCTGAAGAATTAAAAACACATAAAAATGAAACTTCGTTTATTGATCGTTATAAAGTAGTTGATGGTTTAGGTGTTTCTCATACGGTTGTTGCTCATATTGCGAAAGATGGGCATCATTATATTCATCCTGATGAAAAACAGTGTCGTTCAATTTCTGTTCGCGAAGCCGCAAGATTGCAATCTTTTCCTGACGATTTTTATTTTGAAGGTTCTCGTTCTGCAGCGTTTAAACAAATTGGCAATGCTGTCCCTCCTTTAATGGCGAATGCAATTGCTAAAAAAATGAAAGAATTATTATGCCAGATTTAATCGAAAATAATGACAAACAATCTTTGGTGAGTTTTAAACCCAGAGCTCGTTTACTTATTCAATTGGGCGATCAACTTATTAAAAATGAAAGTATTGCTTTAGTTGAATTAGTTAAAAATTCATATGATGCTGATGCAAACGTTGTTAATATATACATGGAAAATGCAGAAGATCAAGATATAGGAATAATTATTATTGAAGATGATGGTTTTGGTATGAGTCCTGAAATTGTTGAAAATGTATGGCTTGAACCTGGGGCAGATTTTAAAAGCAAACAAATTAAAGAAGAGAGAACATCTCCAAAATATAGTCGATCTCCGATTGGTGAGAAAGGAATTGGTCGTTTTGGAGTTCATAAATTAGGAAATATCATCGAATTAACAACAAAAGCTGATGGTTTTAATGAAGTATATGTAAAAATAAACTGGGAAGATTTCAATAATTATAAGTATTTAAATGAAGTTCCGATTAATATCATTGAGAGATCAATACCAAAACATTTTAAAAATGGTAAAACAGGAACTAATATTATTATTAGTAAACTACGAAAGAAATGGGAGAGAGGAATTGCGCGAGAAGTTAAACGCTCTATCACCGCATTGGCTTCACCTTTCAAAAACGATGATTCGTTCTTACCTACTTTTGATGTTTTAGATAAGCCTGGTTGGTTTGATGGTTTATTAAAATGGGAGGATGTTAAAGATTTCTCATTGTTCAAATTTAAAATAACAATGGAAAATAGCTCAATAACTGATTTCGAATATTCTTTCATGCCTTGGCCCACGATGACTAAACTTAATGAGAGACATATCAAAATTAATGACGATTTAATCAAGACATTCAAAACTTTAAAATATAAAAATGATAAAGGAAAAGATGAATCTTTTTCTCTTTCAAATTATGATATAGGAAAAGTAATATTTGAAGGATATGTTTTTGATCAAGATCCATTTTTATTAAAAATGGGTGTTTCAGACAAAGTTGGTTTCAAAAAATATTTAAAATCAAATGGAGGTGTTAAAGTTTTCCGTGATGGTTTGCGAGTTTATGATTACGGTGAACCTGAAAATGATTGGCTAAATTTAGATTTTAGAAGATTCCAACAACCTACCAAAGCAATTAGTAATAACTTAATATTAGGAGCGGTTTATCTTGAAAGAAAAAGTAGTTCTGATTTAGTTGAGAAAACAAATAGGGAAGGTTTTGTAGAAAATGATGCTTATAAATTTTTCAGGAATTCTGTTTTACATTCACTAGAAATAGTTGAAACATTAAGACTTTCAGATAAAAAAAAATTAAAAGAAATATATGGAGCTACCCCAAAATCAGCTCCTTTAGCATCCACACTAAGCGAAGCGAAAAATTATGTTGAATTAAATATAAAGGATACCGGTGTAAAAAAACAGATTATCAAATATCTAGATAAAATTGAAAGTGATTATAAAAAGATTAGTGAAAATTTACTTAAAGCTGCTGGAGCTGGATTAAGCATGTCAGTTGTTGTTCATGAAGTTGAAAAAATTCTATTTGAAATAGAAAAAGTTTTGAAAAGCGAAAAAACTTCAAATAGAGCGTTGCAATTAGTAACTCATTTATCATCATTAATAGATGGATATGCAGAGATAATAAGAAAATCTAGTCAAACATCAGAAAACATTTCTCAAATTCTTGATCAAGCTCTTTTTAATACTGAATATCGACTTATGTCTCACAAAATTGAGACTGTAAAACAGTATAAAACATATAGAGGCACTAATAAAATTAAGATAGCAAAAAATCTACTTATTGGAACTATAATGAACATCATAGACAATGCAATTTATTGGCTAGACCAACAGTCTTTTGTTTCAATAGAAAAAAATGAATCTTTCATAAAAAAAGTTTTTATTGATATAAGAGAAGAAGAAAAATTCTTAAATCTTATTATTGCAGATAATGGTACTGGTTTTTTAATCCCTACTGACGACATTACAGAACCATTTGTTTCTGCAAAACCAGGTGGTATGGGATTGGGGTTACATATAGCAAGTGAAATCATGGAAGCTAACAATGGAAGATTATATTTTCCTAATGAAGGAGATTTTGAAATCCCTAGTGAATTTAAAAAAGGAGCGATAGTTGTTTTAGCATTTAAAAAATAAAATTTATGAATTTACCAATTAATGGAAGAATTGCTATAATTGATGATCAAATTAAACATGCATTGCCTCTTATACAGGTTCTTTCAAAAAACAGATTACCACATTCGTACTATTCTGGAGACTTGCTTTTTCTTCCTAATGAAGATATTGATAAGGATAATGATGTTAGATTATTATTTCTCGACATTAATTTAATCGATAATGGAGAACATGAAAATAAGGTTTTAAAATCAAGGTTAATTCCTGTTATAAATAGAGTTATATCTGAAAATAATTATCCTTACATAATAGTCTATTGGAGTAGACATGAACATCATAAGGCTTTAATAGAAGATGATATCTTTACAAATGAGTTGGTTAGAAAAAAGCCTATTGGGTATATTTCTGCAGATAAATCTAGTTTCTTTGATCTTGAAGGAAATAATTCAGAAGATTTTGACGACAAAATAGAAGAATTATTTACAAATATAAATACCAAATTTGAAGATTACAAATCGTACCAAATCTTATTAGAATGGGAAAATCAAGTTCATAATTCTGCGGATAAAACTTTACAAAATATATTTTCTCCATACCATCAATTCGAAAATTGGACAAACAATAGTAATTATATAATTAATAAATTAGGAAAGGCTTATTTAGGAAACTATTTTGAAGGTTCAAATCCAGAAGATAAAATAAAAGCTAGTCTTGTTTCATTTAATTCAATATTCAAAGATACAGTTGAAAATAATGTTTACAATCTAAAAATTGAAAGTCCTGTGGACTTAGTTTACACAAATGATGAAACTAACAAAGATTTGATAATTTCAACAATAAATGAAAAACTAAATTTAAGTAAAGACATTAAATCACTTTCCGAATCAGGAAATATTATTTTGTATAATGAAAAAGAAGAGATATTTAGTGCTCTGCTGCATAGGTTATTTTCATTATTCAAAATAAAAAGCAGTATTAAGGAAAAAAGTGAGGAAGAAATCGATGAGGCAATTTTAAAGAAAATTGCTGATACGGAATTCAAAACAATAAGAAGAGACATAAAAAAATCTTGGAAAAAGATCTCAGTAGTAGTTACTCCTGTATGTGATTTTGTTCAAAAAAACAATAATATATATGATAGGGTAGTTAAAGGGGTTTTAATTCCTAAAGATTATCAACAATATATTGATGATAAATCAGAAGCAATTTTTATTTGTCCATTTTCAATTAATTACGATAATATTGACTTTGTTTTAGTTTTAGATTTTAGGTACTTTATTACAACAGAGCTTGCAAAGGAAAATAATATTAGTCCAATCTATAGAATTAGACAAGAATTATTAGCTGAAATACAATCTAGACTAGCTAGGCATATTAATAGGCAAGGAATTTTATTTTTGGATTAAATTTGTAAAACATCTTAATTATAAATTTTAGAATCAAATGGACGTCCACAACCCAGAGCAACGCTCCAAAAATATGCGTGCCATCAAAAGCAGAGAAACTAAAGCCGAAATTGCTTTGGCAAAAGCTCTATGGAATCTGGGTTACAGATATCGTAAAAACAACAAAACCATTTTCGGCAAACCAGACTTAACTTTCAAAAAACTAAAAATCGCAATTTTTGTAGATTCAGAATTCTTTCACGGAAAAGACTGGGAAACCAGAAAGAAACCACAAACCAATGCAGAATTCTGGGTTAAAAAAATAGAAAGAAATATTCAGCGAGATATTGAAGTCAATGCGTATTTAGAATCTCAAAACTGGAAGATTTTACGTTTCTGGAGCAATGACATTAAAAAGAATTTAGACTCTGTTGTATTAGAAATCCAAACTGAAATAAACGAACGACAATCCTCAAAATAAAAAAGCCACTCCTTTACAAGTGGCTTTTCTCATTTCTAAAAAAATCACTCAACCTCCAAATATGGATCCAGAATCTCGGCCAATTTATTAAGCCAGTAAAAACTGTCTTCGAGATTGATAATCTCCGGTTTTAAGGTTTCATTTTCGCGCATAGCATTTAAAGCAAGTAAATAATTAACTTGTCGGATGGTTTTTGCCATACTTTTGGTGTCAATAGAATTACCAAAAAACTCCGTTAATCTTAGTTGGGTTTCTTGTAAAAGGGCGTTTGTACTCATAATCTTGAAATTTAGGAAATATAAAGCCCATGTGGGTTAGCTGTCCTACGTCTTCAAGAAAACGTTGCAGTTGTTTCCAATACTGCCAGCATACCACATGGGCAAAAAGTTTTATTGTTTTCATACTCTTGAATTTTAGGAAGTACAAAAATACGAAAACAAATCATATTTGTAAGATTTTTACTTTATTATATTAATAAAGCTTAAAAATAGTTTCTTCAAATCTAAAGTACAAAATTGACCTTTAAATAATTAAATTTTTCATAATCTTTCCTTAACTCGCTTGTCTTTTCTAATCAAAAAAGATAGCTTTGAGAAACAATCATTAAATTATGAACCATTATGAAAGTACAAATCAACACTGACAAAAATATTGAAGGAAGCGCAAGATTAGAAAGTTATTTTTCTGCCGAAATTGAAAAAAGCTTAGATCGTTTTGAAGATAAAATTACCCGCGTAGAGGTACATTTTGGAGATGAAAACGGAGAAAAATTCAGTCTGAACGACAAAAGATGTGTCATCGAAGTGCGTCCCGTAAAATTACAGCCTATTACGGTTACAGAACATTCAGATACCTTAGAAAAAGCTTTTAGCGGCGCTTTGGCAAAAGCCAAAAAGTCCCTGACTACCACTTTTGAAAAAATTAAAGAACATTAAAAAGAGGTTCAGAGGCGCAAAGGGACAAAGGTTCAGAGAAAACTCATAATCTTTGTCCCTTTGTTTTTCTATTCTTTGTCCCTTTGTCCCTTTGCTCCTTTGTTCCTTTTTTTTAAGATTTCGGAAGAGGTGCTCCAACGGCGATATCACATCGGTGTCCCGGTTTTCCGTGTGGCGGGTTCATTCCGTCTGCTACTTTATTTTCTGTTCCTTCTGTGCTCAACAACGCCGGAACCGGATTGGAAGCTGGCGGAGAAACAGTGAAATTCTGAGAAACCGAACCACTTTCTGCTGTATTTGTTGTAGTAACCTTTTTTGCTGCCGGAGAATTTAATGGCGCTCCAACCGGAATATCACATCTGTGCCCCGGCTGCCCGTGCGGCGGGTTCATTCCTTTTGCTGTTTTAACCTGCGTAGTCGTAGTCACCACTTGCTTCTGATTCGGATTTACCTGAACCGCCTGCCCTGCCGTTGCCGAAACTTGCCCTTGCTGTGCAGGGGCAGAATTTAAAGGAGCACCCACTGCAATATCGCAACGATGTCCCGGCTGTCCGTGTGCCGGATTTATTCCTTTTGTATCACCCAAAACTGTGTTTGGATTTGCCATCTGTGCCGTTGTCTGCGTTGCCGGAGCTGCTGCTTTTGTGCTGTCTTTTGCCAGTCCAAGTCTTACCAGTTCTGACGTTGCGGTGCTTTCCTGCGGTTCTAATTCCTTTTTACAGGAAACTAAAACTAAAGAAGAAACAACAATTGAGGTTATTAGGATTTTTGAATTCATCGATTTGGGTATTTTTAAAGCGCTCAAATATACTTGTTTTTTGAATTTAAACCATATAAGTAATGTAAGATAATTTAAGTTTAACTTTGATTAGGTTTGTCTTTTAGTCTCGCAAAGTCGCATTCCCAAGGCTTCGGGCGCAAAGAGTATAAAAACTTTGTGTCTCTGCAACTTTTCTAGAAACAACCCTATCTTTAATTAACTTATGCTACTTATATGGTAAAAAAAGTAATAACTTTAAACTTTTAATCTATATTTTATGAAAAAAATCACTTTACTTCTTTTATTTATCGGCGCTTTCGCGAATGCGCAAACCGACAAAAACAAAATTAATCAGACTCTGGACGCCTGGCACAAAGCTGCTGCAGAAGTTAAATTTGATGCCTATTTTGCTGCACTTGCAGATGATGCTATTTATATAGGAACCGATGCCACAGAAAACTGGACAAAACCGGCTTTTAAAATTTGGGCAAAACCTTATTTTGATAAAAAAACAACCTGGAGTTTTAAGGCTTTAGAACGTCATATCTTTTTTGATAAATCGGGAAAAATTGCCTGGTTTGATGAATTGTTAGACACACAAATGAAAATCTGCCGTGGATCGGGAGTTTTAGTAAAAGTGGGGAACGAATGGAAAATTCAGCATTATGTATTATCGATGACTGTTCCTAATGATGAGGTCGACGCTGTTACTAAAATAAAAGCACCAATCGAAGACGTTTTGATTTCTAAGCTTCAGAAAAAATAAACATTTTTACTATTTCTTATTATAAACATAACTTTTCTAGCACTTTATAAGAGTCATTGCTTAATTAATTTTAATAAATTCGTTAAAAACGGTGCTTTTTTCCAACTTTAGAATACCATACTGTCAAAAAAACAAGCTGTATTTTACAAAATCAATCAAAATAAAACACTAACCTCTATTTTAACAGCCTTCAAAACGAGAATCTTTATTTTTTTTTAACTTTGACCCCAAAAAAAATAGGGTTAAACAAAGTATTTTAAAATGAAAATAGAAAAACGCTGGATTATTTCCTTTATTATGATCAGTGTCGTTTGCACAATTGGTGCATTTTGGCCAACGGTAACAGAAAATAGTTATGTTTTATCAGAATTTGGAACAACCGACCATATTGTTCCTGCCGATGTTGCCTGGATGCTGACTTCGAGTTGCCTGGTTTTAATTATGACACCGGGATTGTCTTTCTTCTACGGCGGAATGGTAGGAAAGAAAAACGTTATTTCGACCATGCTGCAAAGTTTTATCTGTCTGGGCGTGGTAACGCTTTTATGGGTTGTGGTAGCCTTTAGCTTAGCTTTTGGAGAACCGGTTGGTTTTGGTTCCGGCGATCATTTTTACAGCTTTTTCGGAAACCCGATGACTTTTGCCTTTATGGATTATGTTGGCGTTTTGCCACATAAACAATTGGCCAACACGATTCCGTTTATGCTTTTTGCTTTGTTTCAGATGAAATTTGCCATCATTTGTCCGGCTATTATCACCGGTTCATTTGCAGAGCGTGTCCGTTTTATTTCCTATTTAGTTTTCATTAGTTTATTTACCATTTTCATATACGCTCCTTTGTGTCACGCCGTTTGGTATCCTACCGGAGTTTTAGGAAGTTATTTTGGCGTTAAGGATTTTGCGGGAGGAACTGTAGTACACATGAGTTCTGGTTTCGCTGCTTTGGCGGGAGTTATTGTTTTAGGAAAAAGAAAAAACAGCCAGCATATTCCAACTAATATTCCGTTTGTTTTATTAGGAACAGGAATGCTTTGGTTTGGCTGGTTCGGATTTAATGCCGGATCTGCGCTTGCCGCGAATGGTACAGCGGCAATGGCATTTGCAACCACCACTACTTCTTCGGCTGCAGCCATGTTAACCTGGATTTTCTTTGACCGGATGAACGGCAGAAAAGTTTCTGCGCTGGGCGCCTGTATAGGAGCTGTTGTTGGTCTGGTTGCGATTACGCCTGCTGCAGGATATATATCTGTCCCCGAAAGTATGTTTTTCGGATTTGTAACGGCTTTGGTTTCTAATACTGCTGTAAATTGTAAATACTCAAAAAGATTTGACGATACTCTAGACGTTTTTGCCTGTCACGGTGTGGGCGGAATTATGGGAATGATTCTGACTGCAGTTTTCGCTCACGGCGAAAATGCAAGCTTACTTCACGGCGGTTGGAGTGTTTTCGGACATCATATGATGGCACTGGTTCTGGTTTCTATCTTTACTTTCTTCGGAGCCTATTTCTTATTTAAAGTAACCAACTTTATTATTCCGTTAAGGGTTTCAGAAGAATCAGAACACATCGGACTGGATTTATCACAGCACGATGAAACACTCGATCCAAAATTATTAGCCGTTCCTGAAACACCGGAATATAACTAGATTTATGCCACGAATTACACGAATTTCCACAAATTATTTTAAAAACTCAGCTTTGCTGATGAGCGGTTTCAACTAAACTTAAAAAAAGAAAAATTCGTGTAAATTCGTGTAATTCGTGGCATAAAAATATAAACCTCATTTCTAAGCCAATTCATTCGTTTATATTCCTTAATTTTGCCGAAAATTTTTGTAAAAGTGGGAAGTAAAAATAAATTAAAAAGATTCAGAGAAAACGAAACATTTCAAAACGTTTTTCAACCAACGCGCGAAGAAGTTGTAGGCGATTTAATGCCTTTAAAAGGGAAGTGGAATTCTGATTTCTTTAAAAATGATAATCCATTAGTTTTAGAATTAGGATGTGGTAAAGGAGAATACTCTGTTGGATTAGCAGAAAAATACCCGGACAGAAATTTTATCGGAATCGATATTAAAGGGGCGCGTTTCTGGAGAGGTGCCAAAACCGCTGTAGAAAACGGACTCCATAATGTTGCTTTTGTGCGTACGCAAATCGAATTGATCAATCATATTTTTGCCGAAGGCGAAGTAGACGAAATCTGGATTACTTTCCCGGATCCGCAGATCAAATACAAAAGAACAAAACACAGGATGACCAATTCTGAATTTCTTCAGTTGTACAAAAAAATCCTTAAAAAAGACGGGGTTGTAAATCTTAAAACCGACAGCGAATTTATGCACGGTTATACCCTTGGATTGCTTCACGGAGAAGGACACGAAGTTTTATACGCCAACCATAATGTTTATAAAAATGAAGGAAGTCCGGAAGTTGTAACCGCTATTCAGACTTTCTACGAAAAACAATATTTAGAAATTAACAAGGCAATTACGTATATTCGTTTTAAAATTAAAGACTAATTTAATTTTAAAAACAAATTTTCCAATTCATTACAGTATTGAATGGCATTACTAACTCCACTACTTTCAGGCTTTGTGGCCGCTTTCATAGGTATTATTCCTCCGGGTTTAATCAACATGACGGCAGCCAAAATCAACATGAAAGAAGGAAAGAAAAATGCTTTATGGTTTGTAATTGGCGCTGTTTTGGTTATTCTTTTTCAGGTTTCGGTGGCAGTTTTATTTGCCCGCGTTATTGACAACAGACCCGATGTTTTAACCTTATTACGCGAAGTGGGATTCGTGATTTTTTCGATCCTGACGATTTATTTTCTTTTTATTGCAAAAGAACCTATCTCCAAAAAGAAATCCAAGATTAAAAAGAGCAGTAAAAAAAGCCGTTTCTTTTTAGGAATGCTTTTGTCCGGTTTAAACTTTTTTCCCATTCCGTACTACGTGGTTGTAAGTGTAACGCTCGCTTCATACCATCTTTTCGCATTCGAAAACAATGTGATTTTCACTTTTGTTTTTGGTTCTGTTTTAGGATCTTTTGCCGCGCTTTACAGTTATATCGCCTTCTTTGGCAGAATCGAAAAGAAAACAGATTACCTGATGCGAAATATGAACAAAATTATTGGAAGCATCACCGGATTAATTGCTATTCTGACTCTTTTCAATATCCTGAATTACTATTTCGGTTAGTATTTTCTCGGAGATGCTGCAGATTTGGCAGATTATTTTTTATTTTTAAATCTCTCTAATCCTCTTATTCCGAATAAATTATGCCTGAAGAAAACTTTTTTGAAAGAGTATATGTAATTGCAAGGCAAATTCCGTTTGGGAAAGTGACCTCTTATGGCGCGATTGCAAAAGCTTTGGGCGCAGGCCGTTCGGCGCGAATGGTAGGCTGGGCTATGAATGCCTGTCATAATATGGATGATATTCCGGCGCACAGAGTAGTCAACCAAAAAGGACTTTTGACCGGAAAACATCATTTTGACGGAACTAACTTAATGCAGCAGCTTTTGGAAAACGAAGGCATCAAAGTAGTCAATAACCAGATCGTAGATTTGGAAAAACATTTTTGGAAACCGGAGATTCAGGAATAATATTTTTTGAACGATATAAGTTATAACATGTTCAATTTAGTTTCCTGCAAGGTTTCCAAAACCTTGTAGGTTTGAGTTAACCACAACGCCTTTATACCTACAAGGTTTTAAAAACCTTGCAGGAAAGTCTATCAGATGAGGCAAATCACAAAGTCGGTTTTATCTTCATCGGTATTGTAACTCAGATAACCGCCGTGCGCTTCGATGATATTCTTAGAAAGTGTTAAACCAATTCCTGCACCATCCTTTCTCGTGGTAAAAAACGGAAGAAAAACTTTGTCCCGGATTTCAGCATCTACTCCCCGCCCGTTATCAGAAATAACAATAAAAAAACGATTGTTTTCTGTGTAACCCGAAATAATTAATTTCTTTTCTGATTTTTCTTTTAAAGCATGAATACTATTGGTAATCAAATTGATAATCACCTGCTCCATCTGATTTTTATCAATTAAAATAGAACGGGAACTGTTTATTTCATTAATCAGCTCAATATTCTCGGCTTTTAAAACCGGATTCATAATTCGAAGACAATCATCAAACAAAGCATTAATTGGGGTCATTTGTTTGTTTGGAGTTGGAAGCATAGCCAGTTTTCTGTAATTCTCCACAAAAACCTGCAAATGATCGCTTCGGTTTATAATGGTCGAAATACTACTTTTGATGTCATCAAAATCATCTTCTTCCAATTGATCCTGATCGACAATGTGAAGTAAATTCTGCGAAAGCGCACGAATCGGCGTTAGGGAATTCATCAGTTCATGCGAAATAATTTTCATAAGATTGATCCAGGCTTCTTTTTCTTTTTTCTCAATTACACGCTGAATACTGTCCAGTAAAATGATAAAATATTCTTTATCATACGTTTGTGTAATCGAAGTCTGAAGCATAAAAGTCTGCAAATCCTGATCCTCAATTTTAATCGAAATCGCTTTTTTAAGTTCGGTAAAACCTACGTTTTCAATTTCAGTGCAAAGGCCCGGCAGATAGTTCTGAAGATATTTCCAGTGACTTACCTTTGGCACTTTAAACAATTTCGAAAAGCAATCGTTCATTATAAAAATCGACCAGGAATCATTTTCTTTTTCTAAAATTAAAGCTGCAGTATCAATGCCATTCAAAATAGAACGGTAAATCAATTCTTTAGAATTCTGATCCTGTTTCTGTACTTTCAAAGTATCATATAATTGGTACAAACTTTTGAAATTGTCTTTCTTGTTTTCTTCGGAAAAATTGGCCGTAAAATCATTGTGCAGAATAGAATTAATGGTTTTGTCATAGAACAACAGTTGGTTTTTGACAAAAAAATACATCTCAAATAAAAATAATAAACCAAAGAAACCCACCAGAATTCCGTTGTATCGAAAATCTTTGTAAAAAAGTAAAGCGCTGCAAAGAAAGAGTATCATTAAAAACAAAACTCTCGCAAACAAGGCGTTATAAAATTTCCAGTTCTTCATTATTACTCGAATTGTCTCCAACCTGAGCTGAAGAGATAATTATTTTATAGAAACAGGCTTTCCTGATTATTACATCCGGCTCAGCTGTACGCTATTCATTTTCTTTAATTTTTTAAATCGTATTTTTCAATTCTACGATACAAAGCGGCGCGCGATAACCCCAGCTCTTCGGCCGTTTTGCTGATGTTGCCATTGTGTTTGAATAATGCTTTTTCGATTGCAGATTTTTCCATTTCAGACAAGGCATTTTCGTCATTTTCCTCCATTTCTTCAAAATCCAGAATATCCAGATCCAGTACAGAAATGGTATGGTTTTCTGCCAAAATAATGGCGCGTTCAATTTTATTTTCCATTTCACGGACATTTCCCTTCCATGGATATTTTTCAAGATAAGGGGCTGTATTTTCATCAAAATGCCATCCCGAAGCTTCGGAACCAGGATTGTACTTTTCGGCAATTTGTTCTAAAATGAAGTTCGCCATAGGCACTATATCATCTTTTCTTTCCCGAAGTGCGGGCAGATTTATTTCCATGGTATTGATTCGGTACAATAAATCTTCACGGAAAGTTTTATTTTTCACCTCAGCTTTAATATCGCTGTTTGTGGCCGCAATTACACGGACATTGAGCGGTCTGGGTTTGCTTTCGCCTAAGCGTGTAACGGTTTTGGTTTGTAAAACATGTAGTAATTTTGCCTGAAGATGCAGTGGGATATTTCCAATTTCATCTAAAAAAATAGTGCCGTTCGATGCAGTTTCAAATCTGCCGGCAGTATCTGTTTTGGCATCTGTAAAAGCCCCTTTTGCGTAGCCAAAAAGTTCACTTTCGAATAAATTATCACTTAACGAACCCAAATCTACATGCACAAAAGGCTGATTTTTTCGTTCTGAGTGTTGGTGAATGTAAGCTGCAAAAACATATTTTCCAGTTCCGTTTTCGCCCAAAATCAAAACATTGGCATCTGTTCTGGCTACTTTTTCGGCAATAGAATACGCTTGTTTGATCTTAGCCGAAGTGCCGACAAAATACTTCTTTTCGGTTTGGTCTGCTTTTTCAACAGCAGCTTTTTTGCTGTTTTTTCTGTTTTCTGTAATGGCTTTATCAATTACTTCAAGAAGTTTTTCATTGTTCCAGGGTTTTAAAACATAATCAAAAGCACCGATTTTTATTCCTTCAACTGCAGTTTCAATCTTTCCAAAAGCAGTCATTAAAATTACAATCGTATGGGGCGAAAGCGTCTTAATTTCCTTAAGCCAATGAATTCCTTCACGGCCGTCTTCAAAACCAATTCGATAATTCATGTCGAGCAAAACCACATTTATTTCATTTTCGTTCAGAATCGAAATAATTTTTTTTGGATTGTTTTCTGTAAAAATGGTTTCAAAATGTTTTTTCAGAATCATTTTTGCCGAAAAAAGAATTTCTTCCTGATCGTCTACAATTAGTATTTGAGCTTGTTTTTTTCGCATGATCGGTTTTTTGTGTTCGCTTTCGAACGGTCAGGTGTTCATTATCGAACACTGCTGTTTTTGGTTTGTTTTGAAAGACTCTTTAAAATCAATGCTTTACAAATAATAAATTTTATGGCACAATAATTATCTATTGACTATCAGTAAATTATTAAAGAAATGGACAAGTTAATTCCTCGTAAAAATAAAAAATTTAGATATTTAACAATAGCAATTGCTGTTTTTTTAGTTCTCGCGGTAATCGTTTTTTTTTCGTTTAGTACAAAAAGAACGCTGAATGTAAAAACAGAAGAGATAACCATTCAGAAAGCAGAAAAAGCTTTTTTTGAAGACTTTGTCGTTTTTCAGGCCAAAGTAGAACCTTTGAATGTCATGCTGGTAAACGTAACCGAAGGCGGATCTGTGAAAGAAATTTTTGTAGAAAACGGGGCAATGGTTACCAAGGGTCAATCGCTGGCCCGTTTGTACAATCCGAATACCGAATTGAATTATCTGACTCAGGAAACTGCTATTATCGAGCAAATCAATAATTTAAATACAGGAAAACTTAATATCAGGAACCAAGAACTGAATTTAACCAAAGATCTTGTTTTGATCGAACATGATTACAACGACGCGAAAAGGCTGTATGACATGAATGCTAAACTATACGACAAGGATGTAATTTCTAAAAATGACTGGAATACGTTTAAAGAAAGTCTTCGTTTTCAGGAAGAGCGTAAAAGAACGATTCAGCAAAGTGTTCAGAAAGAAAAACAAAGTAATCAGGTGCAGATTTCGCAAATCAACCGCTCTATTCAGACTATGGAAAAGAGTCTGGAAATTCTTAGAAATAACAAAAAGAATTTTTTAATTACAGCGCCCGAAACGGGAAGATTAACTTCTTTTGAACCAGTCTTAGGAAAATCTTTTCAGGCCGGAGCGAGCATCGGAAAAATTGACTCGAATAAAGGGTATAAACTTACAGCAGAAGTAGACGAATTTTATCTGGAAAAAATCAGGGAAGGTTTGAAAGGTCAGGTAGAATTTAAAGGAAAAAACCTGGAAGTTTTGGTAACAAAAGTAATTCCCGAAGTTAAAAGCGGTCATTTTACTGTAGAACTGGCTTTTACCTCTAAAGATAATATCGTTTTGCAGGACGGACTTAGTTTTGGCGTGAAACTCATTTTATCTGAAAAGAATAAAACTTTAGTGATTCCGAAAGGAAGTTTTAATCAGGAAACGGCAGGAAAATGGATCTTTGTAGTGAAAGGAAATAAAGCTGAAAGAAGAAATATTAAACTAGGACGCGAAAATCCTTCGTACTATGAAATTTTAGAAGGCATAAAAGAGGGAGAATCGGTAATTACTTCTTCTTACTCAGATTATAAAGATATCGAAGTACTTTCTTTAGAATAGTTTGTTTTGTTTCAGGTTTCAGGTTTCACGTAAACGAAGCGAACCTGAAACCTGAAATCTCAAACAAGAACAACATCAATCATCAATCAAAAAACGAATACAATAACATTTTAAAACCAAAAAATTATGATCACAATTCAGAATTTAACCAAAGTTTTTAGAACAGAAGAAATAGAAACTGCTGCTTTGAGCGGTATCAATTTAGAAATAAAAAAAGGGGATTTTCTAACCATTATGGGGCCTTCCGGCTGTGGAAAATCCACTTTACTGAATATTATCGGTCTTTTGGACAGTGCAAGTGACGGAAGTTATAAATTACTGGATCAGGAAATGATTGGTTTGAAAGAAAAAGGAAGAGCAAAAGTGAGAAAGGAAAATATTGGTTTTATTTTTCAGAATTTCAACCTTATCGACGAGCTTTCGGTTTATGATAATATCGAATTGCCTTTGCTTTATAACAATGTAAAAGCATCAGACAGAAAACAAAAAATTGAGGCAATTGCAGAAAAACTAAACATTTCTCACCGCTTGAAACATTTTCCGCAACAGCTTTCGGGAGGTCAGCAGCAGAGAGTTGCCGTTGCCAGAGCTTTGGTAAATGATCCGAAAATTATTTTGGCCGATGAGCCAACCGGAAACTTAGACAGTAAAAACGGTAATGAAGTAATGGAACTTTTAACCGATTTGCATGCTAAGGGCGCTACAATCCTGATGGTTACCCACTCTGATTATGATGCTTCTTTTTCGCAAAGAACCATTCATATGAAAGACGGAGTTATCTTTTCTGAAAAATTAAATCAACGCAATGTTGATGTTTTTATGGACGCTAAATAAGTATAAAATGATTAAAATTATTGTCACTGCACTCGTAGTTCTGGTAGAATTGGTCTGCAAAATTTTTACGATTATCTAAAACCACAGGTTTAAAAAACTGCCATATCAACTATTAAATATAATCAAAATGATTTTTAACTGGTTTAAAATATTTATATATCATTTAAAGCAAAGCAAGCTGTTTTCGTTTTTAAATGTTTTAGGATTAAGCATCGGGATTGCGGGTGTGATTTTCGCAATTTTATACTGGAACAATGAACATTCCTATGATCAGTGGAATCCGGAAAAAGAAAACGTTTACATGGTTCTCAATAAAATTGGAACCACCGGCGATACGTGGGCGACGAGCTCGATTCCTTTTGGAGAAACCTGTAAAGCTACAATTCCGGAGATTGAGCAAATTTGTTTTTTAAATACCTGGTACGACGAAGAAATTGTCAGATACCAGAATCAAAAACTGGTGGCAAAAAAAATAATGTCAAGTGATGAGAATTTCTTTGATTTTTTTCCTTTCGAAATTATAAAAGGAGCCAAAACAAACATTTTAAAAGAAAAGAACAGTGTGGCCATTTCTGAAGAGCAGGCAAAAATTCTTTTTAAAAATGAAGATCCAATTGGCAAATCTATTTTCTACAATGTTTCCAATTATACCGTTAAAGCGGTTTATCGTATTAAGCGGCCTTCGTCTGTCGAGCCAAATTATGTTTTTAGTGGTGTAAAAAGAGAAGGCGATTTAAACAGCTGGGGAAATTTCAACTACGGACTGCTGGTTAAAATCAAAAAAGGGGCAAGTCCGGAAGTGGTTCGGAAGAAAATGCACAACGTTAACTTTGTCAACAGAACCGTAAAAGATGCCAAAGCCAGTGGACAGACTGTGGCGCAGTATGTTAAAGAAAATGGTGAAATCAAAGTATTGCTGGATCAATTAAAAACAGCACGTTTGCATAGCACAAAAACTTCGGGATCTAATTTACCCGAAGGTGTGGGCAATTTAAAATTGCTTTACATTATGGCCGGTTTATCTGTTTTAATTTTAGTTCTGTCTTTGGTAAATTACATCAATCTGGCAACTGCATCGGCAATTAAACGCGCCAAAGAAGTGGGAGTACGAAAAATTGTGGGCGCTACAAAAAATCAAATTATTGCTCAATTTATCTTTGAAACTGCCATAATCGTCGTATTGGCCATTTTATTTGCGCTGGCGATTGTAGAACTTTCGCTTCCATACTATAATAATTTTCTCAATAAAACAATGACTATAAATGGCAGCGAATTTTACCTGCAGCTCATTTCGATTTTTGGATTAGTAATCATTCTTGCAGGTATTTTCCCTGCCATTTATATCTCTAACTTTGAAACTTTAAAAGTACTTAAGGGTAATTTTTCCAGAAGCAAAAGCGGAATCTGGATTAGAAATTCGATGCTTATTTTTCAGTTCGGAATCGCAGCTTTTTTTATCATAGGCGCTTTAATCGTTAACTCGCAAGTAGATTATATGATGAATAAGGACCTTGGATTTAGCGGCGATCAGGTTATTTCTATCCCGTACAATAAGCCGGACCGATCAAAAAGAACGGAGAAATACCTGGCTGACAAACAGGAAATTCAAAAAATTCCAGGTGTTGTCGAAGTTTCTACTTTTGCAGGTTCTTTTGGAGGAAGCACAAGCTCGAGTTCGGGTTTTAAACACAATGGGATTTTTGTGCAGCCAAGAAATGTCGAAATGGATTTTGGATTTCTCGATATGATGAAAATTAAAATAGTAAAAGGGCGTGATTTATCTCCTAAATTTTCTTCGGATACTATTGGAAGTATGTTAATGAATGAAACTTTGGTAAAAGAACTGAATTTAAAAAACCCTGTGAACACGATTATAACTTCCGGATGGGGAAATGAAACCGGTAACCTGAAATTTAAAATTGTAGGTGTTGTAAAAGATTTTAATATTACCGGTTTACAGGATAAAGTGCCGCCAATGGTTTTTATAAATCTAAAAACGCTGAAATGGAATAATTTTAATAATGTACTTGTGAAAGTTTCTCCAAATAATTTATCAGAAACTTTAGAAAAATTAAAAACCTACTGGGAGAAAAACGTAAATCCAGATTATCCTTTTGATTACGAATTTGTTAACAAAGGATTTGCTAAAACTTATGAAGAGCAAGTAAAGCAAAAAAACTTGTTTTTTATCCTGAATCTTGTCGTTATTATAATTGCTATCTTTGGCTTGTTTGCTTTAGCATCATTTTCGATGGAGAGAAGACTGAAAGAAATTGCAATTAGAAAAACATTAGGAGCAGAAACCGATATTTTACTAAAAGAATTATCAAAACAATATATTCTTTTCTGTTTAATAGGATTCGCAATCGGAATTATACCTGCTTACATTTTACTGCAAAAATGGCTTGAGGATTTTGCTTTCAGGATCAACATTTCTGTTGTTCCTTTTAGCACCGCACTAATTTCATTAGTAGTGCTTACTTTGATAATTGTCTTAACAAAAGCATATCAGGTAACCAAAATAGACGTTTTAAAATATTTAAAATACGAATAAGCTTGTAGACCATTTTTTTAAAAAGCCCGACAGATTTGAGTTAGATCCGTTGGGCTTTTATTTTTTAGATTACTTCATGGTAACAGAGTCAGAATAAAGCAATTTGTCTAAACTTTCATCTCTGTCATACACATCGGGAAAAAAATTGATTTCACCATTATCCTGCACCCAGGCTGTAAAGTATCCGATATAAACCGGAATTTTATTTTTAAGCATACAAGTGGTTTCTTTTTCACCGCTCATAGCTTTATCAATTTTATCTGCGGGCCAGTCGGGATCGTCTTTCAAAATTGCCAGAGCCAGTCCTTTTGCTTCTTTTACATTGATACAGCCATGGCTAAAAGTACGTTTTTCAAAAGTAAACAAACTCTTTGCGGGTGTGTCATGCATGTAAATATCATTCGGATTTGGGAACATGAATTTTACTAATCCCAAGGAGTTTTTGGGTCCTGGTTTTTGTCTTACTTTGCCTCCATTCCATTCCATATTATGGTCTGCTAAATAATTTTTATCACTTGCAATTTGCAGTTTTAATTCGTTTTGAATAATACTGTTCGGCACATACCAATAGGGACTAAAAACAATTCTGTCCATGGTGCCGCTAAAAATTACAGTCTCGGTTAACCTGCTTCCGACAAAAATATCAGAAACCAGTTCGTATTTTCCTCCTTTTACATAGAACATTCTAAACGACGGAATATTAACCATAACATATTCATTTGCTTTTGCCAGTTTGGTCGGAATCCATCGGCAGCGCTCCATATTTAGCATAATAGTTTTGATTCTTTTGCTAACAGGCTCATTCATCTGATTGATATGATCTCGTGTTATGATATAATTTGGCGTAAGAACATGCCTTAATTTATAATTCATAACAGCATCCATTAATTCCCTGTCATAAAAAGAACTTTTAGAATCTTGTTTAAGATCGCCAATCACAAATAAACGCTGTCTAATTTGTTTTATAACTACTGAAGTGTCGTCGGGTCTCAGATCTTTATAAGTTGCGCTGTCGATCGTAATTTTCTGCCAGAGATTATCTTTTTCTATTTTACGGTATTTCTTTAAAGCATCCTGAAGTTTGTAATATTGACTGAATAATAAATAATCGTCTTCATTCAATCTGTTAGAATCGACAATTAGAGAATCTAAAATTCGCGAATAAGAAATGGTTTTTGCAGGAAGATACCATCCAATTTTTTTTAAGGTCGCAGGATCGACGCCGGAATATACTTTGCTGGCATAAAACACATACATGTTTGTCAGTAATAATTCTGTATCGGTCTGAGTGGGAATTATATTGTCACTTTCGTTAAAAGCTGCATCAATAGTATCTTTGTAGGGCATTTCACTTTCAATTCCCTGATCTTTAAGCAGGTTTACTTTTTGATAAAGTAAGGCGGCAAATTCAGATATACTTTTATCGTCGTACCAAATAGACTTGTATTGCTTAGTTTTATAAATCTCTTCCACATCTTTTTGATATTTTTTAAGTTTCGGATACTTTTTAAAAAATGTAGTAAGAACAGCTGCATCAATTGTTAAGGATGTATAGTTAGAAATAGCTGATGAATTTCTATTTTTTTTGATTTCAGGAAATGACACAAATGAAAATGCACAAAAGCTAACCAAAACGAGAAGTGCTGAAAAAGTAAAATTTCGCATATTTTTAAAGTTTAAGTGGTACAAAGTAACTTTATAAAAAATATCGAAAACCCAAAAAAGATTCCTAAAAACAGGTTTTCAAATACTTTTACAACTGGAAATTCATTAAATGAGAGATCAAATATACAGAAGAATAGCGAGATTTGACTTTAAATTAGAAGAAAAATTCGACAAAAAAGACAGTTGTCTAATGATAAAAATAAAATTACGTGAGTAACAGAGAATTTCAGCGTAATTTATTCCTGAATTAATATTTTTATAATACAGACCATAATTTCGAATAATCTCCCTATCAATAATTACAATTCAAAAACACTTAATTCCGAACTTAATCTGTTATCTTTGCAAACTGAAATCAGTTTAAATAAATATAATTTTATAAAGTGTTTTCCCAGAATAAAAAAATAGCCCATTTACAATGAAACTAGATAGAAAAGAAATTCTAAAAGCTTTAGAGACAATCACTATAGCCGGAGAAGGAAAAAATATGGTGGAAAGCGGCGCTGTAACCAATGTTATTACTTTTGGTGATGAAGCTGTGGTAGATTTAGTATTGCACACACCTGCAATGCACATTAAAAAAAGAGCCGAAGACGATATTAAAAAAACAATTCATGATTTAATATCACCTGATGCCAAAGTAAAAGTAAATATCAAAGTGGAAGCTCCGGAAAAGCCTGAGATAAAAGGCCGTGCTATTCCCGGAATTAAAAATATTATTGCAGTTGCCTCTGGTAAAGGAGGAGTAGGAAAATCTACTGTAACTGCAAACTTAGCGGTAACGCTTGCAAAAATGGGTTTTAAAGTTGGAGTTCTTGATGCCGATATCTACGGACCATCGATGCCAATTATGTTTGATGTTGAAAATGAAAAGCCAATTTCTACAACAGTTGACGGAAAATCTAAAATGAAACCTGTTGAAAGCTACGAAATAAAAATGCTTTCGATCGGATTTTTTACTGCCCCAAGTCAGGCCGTAATCTGGAGAGGACCAATGGCTGCAAAAGCATTGAACCAAATGATTTTTGATGCAGACTGGGGAGAATTGGATTTTATGCTTCTTGACTTGCCGCCGGGAACCGGAGATATTCATTTATCTATTATGCAGTCACTTCCAATAACGGGAGCTGTTGTTGTAAGTACACCTCAGGCAGTTGCACTTGCAGATGCTAAAAAAGGAGTGGCGATGTTTATGCAGGATAACATCAATGTTCCTGTTTTGGGAATTATTGAAAATATGGCATATTTTACTCCGGAAGAATTGCCTGAAAATAAATATTATATTTTCGGAAAGGAAGGAGCAAGAAATCTGGCAGCAGACCTTGAAGTTCCATTTTTGGGAGAAGTTCCAATTGTACAGTCTATTCGTGAAGCGGGTGACTATGGTCGTCCGGCAGCTTTGCAGACCTCTTCGCATATCGAAAAAGTTTTTGAAGAAATCACCAGAAACGTTGTTCAGGAAACTGTAAACAGAAACGACAGCCTGCCAGCCACAGAAGCCATCAAAATTACCACAATGGCCGGCTGTTCTGCAGTAAAAAAGAACTAAATAATTAAGCTAATTTGTCAATTGGATAAATATTTAATTAACAAATTTCTAATCAAAATAAATAATAAGAAAAAGAGATTATTAGACAATGAATGGATTATCTAATTTTCTAATTGACAATTTTCTAATTAAAAAAAATATGACAACAGAAGAATTAACCAATAATGTTTTATTGGCCTTAGATGAGATAAGACCTTTTTTAAAATCTGACGGTGGAGACATTTCTTTGATTTCTATTGAAGACGATAAGCATGTAAAAGTTCGTTTGGAAGGCGCATGTATTAGCTGCAGTGTTAATCAGATGACTTTAAAAGCCGGAGTTGAAACTACAATAAAAAAGTACGCACCACAAATTGAAACAGTGGTAAATATTATGTAACAAAAGTAAAATGTTGGCCTAAGTCTGATTCTGTATTAACAAGAATAATAATCCTTATTACGATTTCTTTAAACAAATCATAAAAAAGCCTTCAAAAAGCAATCATTTTTATCATATTCATAAAAAAGAACTCAAAGTTTTAAGAGTTTTGGTTACACATTTATTACATTTTAAATTAAATTTGTAAACTAAATCCTTAATCCTGAAACTTATGAGAAACTTTTACGCTCTTTTTTTATTATTGTTTGTAAGCGCCGTAAATGCACAGCAGGGCCAAACACTTTTTGCTGACAAAGCCTGGGTAAGTGAAGCTGAAGAATGGTCGGACTTTCAATATTCGGGACAAATAATTTTTTCTACGAATGGGAAGACTGAAGAAGGTGCTTTGAGAATTGGCAATTATGATTTTTTATATGACCTTTGCGAAGGAAAAGCAAAGTTTACCAATAAGGCAACTTATAGTTCTGCCGATTTTTCGCATCCGCGAAAACTTAGCGCTCAGACGGACAAACAAGGAATATTGAATTCTACTTACGAGGGAACTTTAATATTTCAATCTGACAAAGACTATTATTCTGTTATTGCCCTGGTAACCATACTGGAAAAAGGCGGTAATATCATTGGCGTAAAAATGCGTCAGAAAGATGGAAATCGCAAAGAATATGCCTTTAGCTTAAAAGAAAAGAGTTAAAACTAACAAAGAATTGAACACGTTTTCAAGTTCTATAATAAAATCCCAATAACCAAAATGGATGTATTAATAAAGATTAAAGATCGAGAAGGAGTTGTACATGAATTACAGGCTCCAACTGATATGGCAATGAACATAATGGAATTGTGCAAAGCATACGAACTTCCTGTTGAAGGAACCTGTGGCGGAATGGCAATGTGTGCTTCCTGCCAATGTTATGTTTTAAACGATGTTGCATTACCCGAAATGGGAGATGAAGAGGAAGCCATGCTTTCAGAAGCCTTTTATGTTAAAGCCAACAGCCGTTTGGGTTGCCAGATTCCAATTACTACAGAACTTGAAGGTTTGGAGTTGGAACTAGCTCCCGAATACTAAAATATAAAAAAGCGAGAATTATTAATTCTCGCTTTTTTTGTTTTAATATTTTTGGATTAGATCATCCAGAGAAAACTCTCTTAATAATAAATCTAAGTATTTACCGCTACTACTCGATTCTCTCTGATATGGCGCAAATAAACTTGTAGATTTAAACTCTCCATTAAGCTCTTTTAATGGATATACTTACTTGGTATTACTCTATCTTCGCTAAACGTAAAAAGCCCCAGCCACAAAAAGACCTAATTACAATAGAATAAGACATCAATCGAAGCAGACCATTATTTTGTAAGTATATTTGCACTTTTAACAGAAAAAGTTCAATGAAGAAGACATTATTAGCTCTTGTAATTTGCTTAATTACAATACTTTCATGCAATACAAGCACTCAAAAATACACGATGCGGCCAATCAGCAACTTTATGAAAAAAAGAGTACCTGAAAAAAGACAGAGTACAATTGCATACGATATAAAGGGAATTAGTAAAGAAGGAGCCGAAGCAAATGCAACATATTTGGGAAACGAAATTAAATCCTGTAAAATAAATATTTACGGAGAAGCTGATCACACAGAGCTTATCTACGATTTTGAGGCCAATCAAATTTTAGTCATTGAAAAGAAACAAATCTATGCTAACACAAAAGCTACCACTTCTGGAAATTCTGTTGTTGAAAAACGAGTAAATTTCATAATTGGATACGACGGGAAATATATTAAGAAACCTAACAAAGACAATGAATTTGATCATTTCTACCTCGAAATGAAAAAAGTAGTTCCTTTTAAAATTTTGTAAAAAACAAATAGCTTATCCTATTAGTTTAATGTCTTTTACTGGCTTAATCATAAGCCACTCTCTAATAATTTTACCACAAACGAGAACTAAATTCTCTACAATAGTAAAATTAAATAACCAAATGAAAAAATTTTTCAATTACATTAGCATTGCTTTACTGGCAATAACATTATTCTCCTGCAACAAAAACGAATGGACTCCCGAAAACGAAAAGGAATTTAAAGAAGGCTTGAAAGAGGGAATTTTAAAAAAAGGACAAGGCATCTTATCTGAAGAACAGATAAATTATATTACTGATTGTTCGACTGAAAAGATCAAGGCTAGAAAAATTCAAATGAATGATCTTCAAAAACCTGAAAATGTAGCCCTAATGAAACAATTTGGAAAAGAATGTGCTCAAGAATGTGTTTCTAAAAATATTAAAAACACACAATTATCGAATAATTGGACTCCAAAAACAGAAAAACAATATAAAGAAATTTTAAAAAGCTCTTTTAAACAAAGTGCTGTCAGCAGCGACAAAGCCGAATTTCTGGCAGATTGTGTTATAACCAAATTGAAAGAACAAAAAATTGGACCAGCAGACCTGCAAGATCGTAAAAACGGAGATCTAGTTCAAAAAGTTGGATTTACTTGTGCGCAGGAAATGATCAAAAAGAAATAATTTTTCTGAATCTAATTTATAAATCAAAAAAACCGTAATCACATTTCTGTAATTACGGTTTTTCCTTTATAACAATTTTATTTAATCTCAGATATTATACCAGACCTGCCTGAATTAAATATTCGGCAATCTGGATGGTGTTTGTTGCGGCACCTTTTCTTAAGTTATCGGCAACAATCCACATGTTTAATGTGTTTTCCTGACTTTCGTCACGACGAATTCTTCCAACAAAAACATCATTTTTTCCTTCAGCGTATAATGGCATCGGATAATTAAAGGTATCTAAATTATCCTGAACCGTTACACCATCTGTGTGGTGTAAAATTTCACGAACTTCGTTTACATCAAAATCATTTGTAAACTCCACATTTACTGCTTCACTGTGACCTCCAACAACAGGAACACGAACTGCAGTTGCTGTTACTCTGATGGTATTGTCCGCAAGAATTTTTTGAGTTTCACGAACTAGTTTCATTTCTTCTTTCGTGTATCCGTTTTCTTCAAAACTATCGCAATGTGGAATCGCATTTCTATGAATCGGATATTTATATGCCATTTCGCCCTGTGTACCAGCATATTCATTTTCCAATTGTTTTACTGCCTTAACTCCGGTTCCGGTGATGGATTGGTAAGTCGAAACAATAATTCTTTTAATATTGTATTTTTTATGCAAAGGCGCCAAAGCCATCACCATTTGAATGGTAGAACAGTTTGGATTTGCAATAATTTTATCTTCTTTAGTTAATACAGAAGCATTGATTTCCGGAACCACTAATTTTTTAGTTGGATCCATTCTCCAGGCCGATGAATTATCAATTACAGTTGTTCCCGCAGCAGCAAATTTCGGCGCCCATTCTAATGAAGTATCTCCACCAGCAGAGAAAACAGCAATATCTGCTTTCATATCAACAGCTGTTTGTAAACCTACTACTTTGTATTTGGTACCTTTATATTCAATTTCTTTCCCTACTGATCTTTCAGATGCAACAGGAATTAATTCTGTAACAGGAAAATTTCTTTCTGCCAATACTTTAAGCATTACTTCGCCAACCATTCCGGTAGCACCTACAACTGCAATTCTCATTTTTATATTTTTAAATAATTCAATAATCTATTTTGTAAGGCAAAAATAAGTATAATAAAAGTCTCCACAAGGTTGTTCACAAAAAATAACAAAATGTTATAAATTAAACAAATTGTAAAAAAACCGTCTTGTAAGAGACGGTTACGTTAGACTTAGTGTAGCGGTATTATACTTTATTATTTTTTAATAGATCTCTAATCTGAGTAAGTAATTCTTCCTGAGTTGGTGCTGCAGGCTTATTCGGAGCCGGCTCTTCTTTCTTTTTAAGACTATTTATTCCCTTAATAATCAGGAACAAAACAAAAGCTACAATTAAAAAATTTATAACAGCAGAAAGAAACATCCCGTATTTTACGCCACCAAAAGCTGTTAAATCTTCAATTTTAGACAAATGAGCTGCATCCAGAGCTGGTTTTAATACTAAAGGTGTAATTACGTCTTCAATAAATGAGCTTACAATTTTACCAAAAGCAGCTCCAATAATTACAGCAACAGCAAGGTCAACTACATTGCCTTTCATTGCAAATGCCTTAAATTCTGAAAAAAATCCCATATCTGATTTGTTTAGTTCTTAAATAAATGAATATCGAAAATACGTAATTTTCCTTAAAATCACTAAGAAAAATTGCTTTACCACATAATAATTTATAAGAAAGTCCGGAAAAAATGAGTTTTTATAACTTATATGTTGCAAAAAAATTACCTAAAAAACACTCTTTTTACACGTTGCGAAATACTGGTCATAATCTCGTACGGAATGGTTTTTAAAGCTTCTGCCATTTCTATAACAGTTGGGCTTTCGCCGAAAATAATTACAGAATCACCTTCTTTACAATCTATTTCGGTGACATTGACCATTAACATATCCATGCATACGCTTCCTACAATTTTGGCTTTTTGATTTTTTATGGTCACAAAACCAACTTCATTACCCCACAATCTTGCTATTCCGTCTGCATAACCAATTGGAATTGTGGCAATTTTAGTCTCTTTTTCTGCCATAAATCTTCGTCCGTACCCAACGCTATCGCCGGCAGGAATGGAGCGAACCTGAGAAATAATTGATTTTAAAGTCCCCACGTTTTCCAGGTATTTTTGTTCTGCGGGATCATTTGACACGCCGTACAAACCAATTCCTAAACGAACCATATTATATTGTGCATTTGGAAAATTACTAATTCCGGAAGTATTTAAAATATGACGAATCGGATCGATATTTAATTCTCTAATTAATGCTGAAGATAATTTCTCAAACAAGGCAATTTGTTGATTGACAAAACCATAATGTTTCGGATCATCACTTGTTGCCAGATGCGACAAGATACTTTGAACACGAACGTCCGAATTTCCTTTTAAAGTCTGAATTAGTTCGTTGAGTGTATTTTCTTCAAAACCCAGACGATGCATTCCCGTATCAATCTTAATATGAATCGGGTAATGGTTTAAGTTCTTTTCGCGTGCCATCTTCAAAAATGCATTTAATCCTTTTATGCTATAGATTTCAGGTTCTAATTCATATTGAATGATGGAAGGAAAACTGGTCGATTCGGGATTTAAAACCATAATGGGAAGTTTTATTCCGCCGTTTTTCAGCAAAATTCCTTCATCGGCAAAAGCCACACCTAAGTAATCTACTTTATGATGTTCAAGCAATTTTGCAATTTCCAAACCGCCGTTTCCGTAACCAAATGCTTTTACCATTGCCATCATTTTGACATTTGCATTCAGTTTTGATTTGAAATAATTATAATTCTGGCTAATGGCATCAAGATTAATTTCGAGAACCGTTTCATGCGTTTTTTCTTCGAGAAGAGAAACGATTTCTTCAAATTTGAATGACCTTGCCCCTTTTATTAAAATGGTTTCATTGTGGAAATTCAGGTTCTCAATCTCAGCAATAAAATCTGCTGTGCTGTCAAACATTGTACTGTTTTTAAATTTATCCGAAAAGGATGAAATCGTTGATCCAATACCAATGATACGGTTTATTTTATTGTCTGAAATTAATTGTGCTACTTTAGAATACAATTCTTCGTTAGAAAAACCACTTTGAAAAATGTCTGATAAAATTACTGTTTTAGACGTTGCTTTAATTTTCTGACTTTCTAAAAAATCTAATGCGATCTTAAGTGATTGAAAATCGGAGCTATAACTATCATCAATTATAGTACAATTGTTAATTCCGTTTTTCACTTCCAGACGCATCTGAACCGGATAAAGCATCTTAATTCTGTTTTGAATAGTTTCCTGATCGTATTGGAAATGTAATAAAACCAGCAAGCACGAAATACTGTTTTCTACAGAAGCCAGATCATTAAAAGGAATTTCTAAACTAAAAACTTCATTTTTATAATGGTATTGAATAAAAGTGTGCTCGTTTTTGTTTTCTTTTTTTTCTATAAAAACATCTGCAGTCTGATCTGTAAAACTCCACGAAAAAAGTTTTGTGTTTTTAAATTCATTTAAATACCCATCAACTTTTGCGTTTTTTTGATAAATAATAACTGAAGCGTTTTTAAACAAAACCAATTTTTCTTTGATTTTCTGTTCTGGGTTTTCAAAACCTTCGTCGTGTGCAGAACCAATGCTCGTAAGAACTCCTATGTTGGGTTTAATAATTTCTTCCAGTTTACTCATTTCATTAACCGTCGAAATTCCTGCTTCGAAGATTCCGAGATTGTGTTTTTCATTAATGGCAATTACCGAAAGCGGTACGCCAACCTGAGAATTGTAACTTTTTGGACTTCTGATTATATTGTAATCGGGACTTAATAAAAAATTCAGCCATTCTTTTACTATGGTTTTTCCGTTGCTTCCTGTTAATCCGATAACCGGAAAATGGAACAAATTTCTGTAATAAGCAGCAAATTTCTGAAGTGCTTCAAGCGTATTTGCTACCACTAAAAAATTAGCTTTTTCTTTAAGTTGCTCCGGAATATACTGAACAACAAAATTCTGAACACCGTTTTCCATCAGATCAGAAATAAATAAATGCGCATCATTGTTTACCCCGCTCAGGGCAAAGAATAAAGTCTCCGATCCGTTTTGCAGTGAACGGCTGTCAATTGAAATATGATCGATAAAAACATCTTCATTTTGGCCCATCCATTCAGCATTTAGAACAGAAACAAGGCTTTTTACATTTAGACTCATTTAGAAATTTCTTTTTTTCAAAATTAAAACATTACACACAGAAAAGCGTCAGAGTTCGCAACGAATTACGCCCATTTTCACTAATTTATTTTTAGAAGAAACCGAATAATGCTTTGTAATCAAATAATCTGCTGCGAAAATGGCTATTGTAAATTATGTTAAAATTCGTGTATTTCGTGGCAAAAAGTTATATTTGTTTGGTACCACAAATTTTTGCGTTTTGAAAAAGTTACTTCCCATATTCTCCTATATATTACATCCGATTTTCATATCGCTGTATGCAACACTATTTTATCTCTACTATAAAGAAGATATATTTAGTACGCAGGAAAAATATTTTGTTTTAATACAGATTTTAGTGATCAATGTAATTGTACCGGTTTTGTTCTACTTATTATTACGATCAACGGGTTATGTAAAATCGATTATGCTGAGTCAAACCTCAGAGCGTACTATTCCTCTGGTCTTACAGTGTTTTCTATATATTTTGCTGGTTAAAAGAAGCATTGTAATCACGCGTTATCCCGAACTGCATTTCTTTTTTCTCGGAGCATTGTTCAGCACTATTCTGGCATTGGTTTTTGTGCTTTTTAAAATCAAAGCAAGCTTACACATGGTTGCCATTTCGGGATTAGCCATTTTTATAATCGGATTAAATATTCATCTTCAAATGCATAATCCGTATTGGCCGGCATTGTTTATTTTGTTGTCGGGAATTGTAGCGTCCTCCCGTTTAGAAATGAATGCGCACACCTCAAGAGAAATTTTAATTGGATTATTTGTCGGTATCATGCCTCAGTTGCTTTTTCTGTATTTGTGGCTATAAAATATAAAAAATCAATCCTGCATTAAGTGTTCTCACATTTAGCTTTTCTCCCGAAAGGGTTGTCGCAGATTTAAACAACGGATTTAACCCGTAATAAACGTAAAGATTCCAGGTATTGTAACCCGCAGAAAGATAAGGTCCGTATTGAAATTTATTAATATCCGGATTATTATTGATTTTATAAGTCTTCTCCCCATCATCAAGAATAGAGGAATTCGAAAAGACATAACTCATTTTTATTCCGGCATATAAACGCCAGAATTTAGAACTCTCAAAAGTAGAATTACGCCATCTAAATTCGATAGGCAATTCTACAGAGTACTGTCGGTAACGATTAGAAACAAATTCGCCATAACTATTTACTCCATATATAAGTGCACCATTAGCATCCTGGGAAATATTGATATTCTGATAATAATTTTGATAACTCAGTCCTAAACCGGCTGCAATGGCAACAGTTCTCGTTTTATTAAGCGGCATGTCACGAAGAAATCCGCCCGAAAGTCCGAGAGAAAATTTATTCTGCTTAAAATTTTCAGGAACATCCGTAAACATATTATAGGTAATCGAAAAATAAAACTGATCTTCCCGATATAAAGAATCTATCTTAACCAATGGTTTTATCTCGGGCTTAATTTCATTTTGGGCAAAAGAGTAGAAACAAGTCAGTAAAAATAAGCAATTGTATATAATACGCATGTGAAGGTTTGGTTTTAGGTATTTTTAAATAAACGGTTTTCGCTGTCTGTTTATTTTATATACAAATATAATATAATGCTTTGTTTAGATGATATTTCTATCCAGTTATTCTGTTTAATGCTTTAAAGTCTTTTTATTACATTATTTTCAGCAATCGTTATTTGAAGTCAAAAATTTAATCTGTTTTTCTTTTTATGTTTTATACCTTTGCGAAGCATGAAAAGAAAGCAGCTCATATTAAGTTTCTCTTTTGCTGTCACAATATTATTTTCGATATTGTTTCAGTCCATACACAGTTATGAGCATATTGCAAAACAACTTTCCGAGAAACAATGTCATCATAAATACAGTGATCCAAGTGGTGAAATTACCCACCAGCATCATGATTTTGAGGTTTGTTTTGTTTGTAATTTTGCCTTTGAAAGTTACATTGCTCCCGAAATTTTTCAATTTCAATTTCACTCTTTTAACCGAGAAACTCCCTATTTCTTCCCTTTTTCAGAGAAGATTTTTTCTGTTTCAACGACTTCCTGTTATTTACGGGGACCTCCTTCAGTTATCTTTTCGTAGGTTTCGATATTCGAAAAAAACTAATTCTTTCATTAAAATTCCAGAGTAACATTCAGTTTCCTAATCTCTTTATAAACCGGGATTAGAATGCTTTGCTGTTCATTGGTCTTTTATTCGAAGAAAATTCAAATTAATTTATAGTCTCATTTTCAAATGAAAAAAATAATAATTGCCCTTATTTTAGGGTTTTCGGGCCTGCTTAGTGCCCAAAATTCGGTTTCGGGAACGGTAACCGACGCTCAGAATCAGCCATTGCCTGGAGTTTCTGTTTATGCACCGGAATTACATAAAGGAACTACAACGGATGAAAATGGAAAATATCAAATGAATAATCTTCCAAACGGAAGCCTTCGTCTGGCTTTTTCTTTTGTCGGATATGCCAATCAGAATAATACAATTCAGAAATTACTAAAAGAAAACACACTTGATATTATTCTTGCAGAATCTATTCTGGAAATGGACGAAGTTGTAGTTTCTACTCCTTTTAACAAACTGCAATCGCAAAACGTAATGAAAATTGAGCATGAAAGCATTAAAACATTACAGCAAAAAGGAACCTCAACATTAATTGAAGGTTTGGCTACGATTCCCGGAGTTTCTCAAATTTCTACGGGAACTTCAATCGGGAAACCTGTAATTCGCGGTTTAAGCGGTAATCGCGTTTTGGTTTATTCGCAAGGTGTCCGTATCGAAAACCAGCAGTTTGGAGACGAACATGGTTTAGGTTTAAATGATGCCGGAATTGAAAGTGTCGAAGTTATTAAAGGCCCTGCATCCTTATTGTATGGTTCTGATGCTTTGGGAGGCGTTTTGTATTTTAACCCGGAGAAATTTGCTGATGCAGGAGATTTCACAGCCAATTTCAGTCAAAAATATTTCACCAATACACAGGGAAGTAATTCTTCTATCGGATTAAAAACATCTACAGACAACTGGAAGTTTCTGGCCCGTGGAAGCTATAATACGCACTCTGATTATAAAATTGCAGATGGTGACCGCGTGACAAATTCACGTTACAACGAAACCGATTTTAAAACGGGAATTGGCTACAGCAACTCGAGTTTTTCCAGTGTATTAAGATACAATTACAATAAACTGGATATCGGAATTCCTGAAGATGGAATTGCAGAACAATCTTCAAGCAAGGACACTCAATTTCCGAGACAGGGAATTTTTAATCATCTATTGAGTCTGAATAATGTTATCTTTTTTGAAAACTCTAAACTGGATGTTGATTTAGGTTATATTTCGAATGACAGAAGTGAGTTTGAAGACAGCAACGAAGCGTCTTTGCACATGAAACTGAATACGTTTAATTATAATGCAAAATACCACCTTCCTAAATTCGGAAAATTTGAAACAATTGTTGGTGTTCAGGGAATGCATCAGACCAATAAAAATTCCGGAGAAGAATACCTGATTCCGGATGCAACAACAAACGATTTTGGAGTTTTTGGAACAGCCAATTACGAATGGGACAACAGCGTTATCCAGGCCGGCGTACGTTTTGATAACAGAAACATAACTTCAATAGCACACGGAACAGAAGGCGAAGAAGGTTACTTTCAGGCTTTAGACAAATCATTTGACAGTTTTAATGCTTCTTTAGGGTACAAAACCAAACTGGCAGAACCGCTTACACTTCGACTAAATGTTGCAACAGGATTTAGAGCACCCAACCTAGCTGAATTAACTTCTAATGGCGTTCACGAAGGAACAAATCGCTACGAAATTGGAAATGCGAATTTAAAAACCGAACAAAATGTTCAAACTGATTTAAATTTAGAATACAAAAACACGCACTTTGAATTTTTCGTAAACGGATTTTACAATCACGTAAACAATTATATCTACACCTCTCCAACCGGAGACGTTTTAGACGACAATGATGTTTTTGCTTATGTTCAGGACAATGCCCAATTGTACGGAGGAGAGGTTGGGCTGCATTTTCATCCGCATCCACTAGACTGGCTGCATTTTGAAACGAGTTTTGAAACCGTAACCGGTAAAAAAGACAACAAAGATTATCTGCCTTTAATTCCGGCAAATAACTGGAACAATACTTTAAGAACAGAATTCAATATCAAAAATTTCTTAAGCGAAGGTTTTGCCTCGCTGAATGTTTCTTCGACTTTCAGTCAAGATAATGTAAGCGGTTTTGAAACGGCTTCTAAAGGTTACACATTAGTAAATTTAGGATTTGGAGGAACCGTAAAACTGGGAAAAACTGCCTTTGATCTTAACTTAAACGGAAACAATCTGTTTGATAAAAAATATATTGCACACCTTTCAAGATTAAAGACTGACGGTATTCCGAATATTGGAAGAAATATCGTGCTTGGAGTAAATTTTAATCTGTAACATTTTTAAACCATATAAGCCCTTTAAGTAAAAAATAACATCACGTTATTAAATGAACTTATATACTTATATAGTTTATTTTTTCCGCCTTGATTTTTCACAACAAAAAGTGCTATTTTTGTTACAACCGACAAAATTTAAATATGAAAAAAACATTTCTTATAATGGCAATCACAACTGCAGGAATTTCGTTTGCACAAAATAAAATTCAATATCCCCAAACTAAAAAAGGAGAAACCGTCGATGTTTATTTTGAGACCAAAGTGAGCGATCCTTACCGCTGGCTTGAAGATGATAAATCTGCTGAAACCGGAGCGTGGGTAAAAGCTCAAAATGAGGTTACATATAGTTATCTGGATAAAATTCCGTTTCGCGATGAACTTAAAAAACGAATGGAAACGCTTTGGAACTTCGAAAAAATCGGTGCTCCGTTTAAGGAAGGAAAATTTACATATTATTCTAAAAATAACGGACTTCAAAATCAGTCTGTGATTTACAGAAAAGATCAAAATGGTAAAGAAGAAGTTTTCTTAGATCCGAATACTTTTTCTAAAGACGGAACAACTTCTCTTGGCGGTCTGGATTTTTCTAAAGACGGAAATAAAGCAGCCTATTCTATTTCTGAAGGAGGAAGTGACTGGAGAAAAGTGATTATTATTGATGCTGTTTCTAAGAAAGTTCTGGAAGATACTTTGGTTGATGTAAAATTCAGCGGGATTTCATGGCATGGAAACGAAGGGTTCTATTACTCTAGTTATGAAAAGCCAAAAGGAAGCGAATTATCTGCGAAAACAGATCAGCACAAATTGTATTTTCATAAATTAGGAACTTCTCAGAAAGACGATAAAGTAATTTTTGGCGCAGACCAAAAAAGAAGATATGTTAGCGGTTATGTTACAGAGGACAACCGTTTCCTTATTATTACTGCTGCCAATTCTACTTACGGAAACGAATTGTATATTATAGACTTAACAAAAGCAAACAGTCCTATCGTTACCATTGTAGATAATTTTGAAAATTCTTATTCCATTATTGAAAATGAGGGAACTAGATTATTTATTGAAACCGATTATAAAGCGCCAAACGGACGTGTTGTTACAGTCGATGCCAGTAATCCGAAAATGGAAAACTGGAAAGATTTCATTAAAGAGACCGAAAATGTTTTAGCACCATCAACCGGGGCGGGATACTTTTTTGCCAATTATACAAAAGATGCTGTATCTCTTGTAAAACAATATGATTATAACGGAAAACTAATACGCGAAATCAACCTTCCGGCTGTTGGAACTGCGGCAGGCTTCGGCGGAAAAAAGAACGAGAAAATTTTATATTACAGCTTTACAAATTATACTACACCGGGAAGCATCTATTCTTTTGAACCTAAATCTGGAAAATCTGAAATTTATCAGAAACCAAAAGTCGATTTCAAAAGCGATGATTACGAATCAAAACAAGTATTCTATACTTCAAAAGATGGGACGAAAGTTCCTATGATTATTACGTATAAAAAAGGAACAAAACTAGATGGCAAAAACCCAACTATTCTTTACGGGTATGGCGGATTCAATATTAGTTTAACACCAGCTTTCAGCATTGCGAACGCTGTCTGGATGGAAAATGGAGGTGTTTACGCCGTTGCGAATCTTAGAGGTGGCGGTGAGTACGGAAAAAAATGGCATGACGCAGGTACAAAATTGCAAAAACAAAATGTATTTGACGATTTTATCGCTGCTGCGGAATACCTAATTGCTCAGAGATATACGTCCTCTGATTATCTTGCTATTCGCGGAGGTTCGAACGGAGGTTTATTAGTAGGCGCTACAATGACACAACGACCTGATCTAATGAAAGTAGCGCTTCCGGCAGTTGGCGTTATGGATATGCTTCGTTACAACGCATTTACTGCCGGCGCAGGATGGGCTTTTGATTACGGAACTGCTCAGGATAACAAAGAAATGTTCGAATATTTAAAAGGATATTCGCCTGTTCACAATGTTAAAAAGGGAACAAAATATCCGGCAACTATGGTAACTACAGGAGATCACGATGATCGTGTAGTTCCGGCACACAGTTTTAAATTTGCCTCTGAATTACAGGAAAAACAATCAGGAGATAATCCGGTTCTAATTCGTATCGATGTAAAAGCCGGTCACGGAGCAGGAAAATCTGTTGCGGCAACTATCCAGGAGAATGTAGACATTCAGGCGTTTACTCTTTACAATATGGGTTTTAAGTCCTTGCCTAAGAAATAAGACTTTTAAAATTTTTTTAGCCACGAATTCACGAATTATTTTTGTGAGTTTGTGGCTATTTTTTTTTGCCACGAATTACACAAATTATTATTTCACGCAGATTTAAAATGATTTTGGCTGATTGATACAGATTTATATTAAATCTGCGCAGATCTGCAAAATCTGCGTGAAATAATAATTCGTGAAAATTTTGTCCAATTCGTGGCAAACCTTTTTTAAACAATCCTTAAATTTGAATAACTAAAAAACAAAGAATGGAAAATATTAGATGGGGAATAATCGGCTGCGGAAATGTAACAGAAGTAAAAAGTGGTCCAGCTTTTCAGAAAATACCCAATTCTTCTTTAGTTGCTGTGATGCGAAGAGATGCGGCTCTTGCCGAAGATTATGCCAAACGTCATAACGTTGCGAAATGGTATTCTAATGCACAGGATTTGATTAATGACCCTGAGGTTGATGCTGTTTATATTGCGACTCCCCCATCTTCTCATAAAGAATATACTATTTTATGCGCCAAAGCCGGAAAACCCGTGTATGTCGAAAAACCAATGGCGCTGACTTTTGAAGAATGTAATGAAATGATCAGCGTTTGCAAAGAGCATAATGTGCCCTTGTTTGTCGCCTATTACAGAAGAGCTTTGCCTCGTTTTTTAAAAATAAAGGAAATAATTGACAGTGGAAAACTGGGAACCATAAGACATGTCAATTGTGTTTTATATCATCCTTTTGAGGAACGTTACGACGACGAAATCAATCTTCCGTGGACTGTTTTACCGCATATTTCCGGAGGTGGAATCTTTGTTGATTTGGCTTGTCACACTTTAGATTTTCTGGACTTTGTTTTAGGTCCGATACAATCTGTCCGTGGACATGCGACTTCGCAATTAAAGGCATATCCGGCAGAAGATGCTGTCTCGATGTCATTTTTATTCGAAAACGGAATTCACGGTTCCGGAATCTGGAATTTTGCAAGCTTTGAACGTTATGATAATACCGAAATTGTAGGCGATAAAGGTAAAATTTCATTTTCAACTTTTGGAAATGACCCTGTTCATATTCAATATGCAAATGGAGAAAAAGAAAGTATTGCAATAGAAAACCCACTTCATATTCAGCAGCCGTTTATAGAAACTGTTATGGCTGAGCTTTTGGGTAAGGAAAATGCTGCACCATCAAAAGGAATTTCCGGTGCCAGAACAACCTGGGTTATTGATGAAGTTTTGAAGGAATTTAGAGCGGCTTCAAAATAAACTGCCTCCCGATAAATCAGCAGGCAATTGAAAAAAAACTTTGTCCAAGTGTAAAACTTTGACAAGTTGATGTGACTAATAAAAAAAGAGGATATTCAATTGAATATCCTCTTTTTTGTAAACTATAAAACGGAGTAAAATTATAGGCTATATTTAAGACCGAAAGTCAAACCAAGACCTGAAATTCCAACATAAGAACTAATATCATCTGTAGCTCTTGTATTATCAAAACCAGCAGCATTAGTTACCTTACTGTTAGATGTTGAATTAATTTGTTCCACATATTTAGTATGATTTGCAGAATATGAAGCATCTGGACGGAAAGCTGTTGCTGTATTTAATTTATCTACACCATTTTCAGTATATACTTCAGTTTCTTTTGTTTTTCCATGTACTGTAAAGTTACGATACTCTAATTCTGCAAATAAAGAAATATGTGTTCCTAACTTATATGACGTACCCAAAGCAGCCAAGAATCCAACGGTTGGATTTGGTTTAACAACATCTTTTGTATAAGTGTTTGTTACTCCAGCCGGATTAGTATATGCTCTGGTTGTTTCGATTGTTAAATCACCGTGCACCGGAACAATAACTCCCACTTTTGTATATGGTTCAAAACCGTGTGCTTCTCCTAAAAACAGTACAAGTGCAGGAGCAATATCATAAGCACGAATTTTTCCTTCTGCTTTACCAGTTGCAAAAGTTGGTCCCGCTGCAACTAATCTATTGGTTGTTTCAACCATAGTTTTACTTGCACTGCTAAAGTAATTAGCAGAAACCTCCACACCTAAACGTGGAGAAAAACGATATCCGGCAGTAATACCAGAACGGAAACCTTCTCCAAAAGAACCATGATTAGTTTCTCTCGAAATTAAAGTTGTTCCATTTGCGGCATATACATCTGTATTTGGTAACGCGCCTGAAACAGTTGGAAATTCTGTTGCAGCAGTTTGCAAAAAGTATGACCCACCTAATTTAAAATACCAGCTCTCTGGCTTTTCTGTTGTCTGCGCCATTGTGGCCATAGAGCAAACTAATAATCCTAATAAAAATAGGTTCTTTTTCATAATTCTGATTTGATTAATTTATACAAACTTAGAATATTTTAACATCATCTTAAAGTTTGCAAGGTTAGACTTGGTACGAAAACGTTGTAATTTTGCGCAATATTACTAAAAAACTATTATGCATGCATATTTTTAACTAAAAAAAATAACATCTGTTTAAATTTTAACTGTTAATTTTTTAGTTCAATTTAAAGTTAATCTGCATTTTCTCTAATTCCTGCAATAATTCTGTTGAGATTCTTACTTTTAAACGACGACTCGGCATAGTTAATTTGGTTACTACTTTTATCTCTTCCACTTCATTAACTTCCTGAACTTTGGTGTTTTCGAGAGCCACATCTTCGCCTTCATTTTCATCTTCAAAAACAGCGTCCTCAGGTTCAAAATCGGTTGGTGTTTCAACCTCAACAAGACGTTTTATTTTTTCTAATTCCATGATTTCAAATGTCACCGAATTATCTCCCTTATTTTCATTGAATAAATGACTTAGTCTGTGAATAAATTCAGCCTGTAAATCTTGAATATTTAACAGCACAATTAACTTCTTCGCAAAAGATTCTAAAATATCCTGAAGCTGTCTGATTTCTACAAACTGCATTCTTGGATCTGATTTTTTGCCGGTATCATGATTGACCCAGCCGTCTTTTATCACAATCTTTAAATAAGCAAAATTATTCTGAATCAGGAAATGTCTGAATTTTAAATATTCTTCGCCAAAAATCTTAAACTCATAACTCTCATCATATCCTTCTAAATTGAAAACCGCCCAGCCTTTTCCATTTTTGGCCACACGATGCTGAACGTTATTGATAATCCCGGCAAAATTTAGATTTTTCCCTACATATTCGTTCATACTTTTTAATGCTTCCAGTCGGGCATTGCAGAAGTATTTCATCTCAAATCTAAAATCGTCAAGCGGATGTCCGGAAATATAAATTCCGACCACTTCTTTTTCTTTCGCCAGTTTTTCCATGGTGCTCCAGTCTTCACACGGCGGCACAACAGGTTCAGCAATTTGTACTTCGCTGGTTTCTCCAAACAAACTTACCTGCGATGAATTTTCATTTTCCTGAAACTTCGATCCGTAACGCATGGCTTTTTCGTAGAATGTAATTCCGTCGCCATCATCATGAAAATATTGTGCTCTGGTTGTTCCTTCAAATGAATCGAAACCTCCGGCAAGTGCTAAATTTTCAATTGCTTTTTTATTCGCAGCACGCAAATCAATTCGCTTTGCTAAATCGAAAATTGACTTATAACGACCGTCTTTTCTATTTGCTACTATGGTTTCTACAGCTCCTGATCCCACTCCTTTAATCGCTCCCATTCCGAAACGAACTGCATAATCATCATTTACTGTAAATTTATAGTACGATTCGTTTACACAAGGTCCTAAAACCTGTAGACCCATACGTTTACATTCTTCCATAAAAAAGGAAACCTGCTTAATATCATTCATATTATTAGAAAGTACCGCCGCCATATATTCTGCAGGATAATGCGCTTTTAAATAAGCCGTTTGATATGCAATCCATGCGTAACAGGTGGAGTGTGACTTGTTGAAGGCGTAACTCGCAAAGGCCTCCCAGTCTTTCCAGATTTTCTCCAGCACTTTGGCGTCGTGGCCTTTGGCAGCTGCCTGCTCCACGAATTTCGGCTTCATTTTATCCAGTACGTCTTTTTGTTTTTTACCCATCGCTTTACGCAAAACGTCGGCCTCACCCTTTGTAAATCCTGCCAAAGACTGAGACAAAAGCATTACCTGCTCCTGGTAAACTGTAATTCCGTAGGTTTCAGACAAATATTCGGCACAGGCATCTAAATCGTATTTGATTTCTTCATCGCCATTTTTTCTTCGAACGAATGAAGGAATGTATTCTAAAGGACCCGGGCGATAAAGTGCATTCATGGCAATTAAATCTCCAAAAACCGTTGGTTTCAGGTCTTTCATGTATTTCTGCATTCCGGGTGACTCGTATTGGAAGATTCCAACCGTTTCTCCTCTTTGGAAAAGTGCATACGTTTCTTCATCATCAATCGGGAAAGTATCCGGATCCAAGTCAATTCCCGTTCTGTATTTTACCAGTTTAACGGTATCTTTTATCAGGGTTAGGGTCTTCAGACCCAAGAAGTCCATTTTCAGCAATCCCGCACTTTCTGCAACCGAGTTGTCAAACTGGGTTACATATAAATCAGAATCTTTTGCGGTTGTAACAGGAACATAATTTGTAATATCCGAAGGCGTAATAATTACCCCGCAGGCATGAATTCCCGTATTTCGCATCGAACCTTCCAGAATTTTTGCCTGCTGAATCGTTTCTCCGGCCAAATCACCTTCGTTGGCAATGGCAATTAATTCTTTGACATTATCAAATTCGTCCGAGCGAAGGGCTTTTTTAACCTCGTCCTCACTTTCAGAAATAAAACGTGCCAGATTCCATTTGGACGGCATCATTCCCGGAATCAGTTTTGCAATTCTATCCGCTTCAAATAAGGGTAAATCCAGTACACGTGCCGTATCACGAATTGCCGATTTGGTTGCCATTTTACCGTAAGTGATAATCTGCGCCACCTGTTTCTGACCGTATTTATTGATTACATAATCCATTACACGTCCACGACCCTCGTCATCAAAATCGATATCAATATCGGGCATCGATACACGGTCAGGATTTAAGAAACGCTCAAAAAGTAAGTCGTATTTAATCGGGTCAATATTGGTAATTCCGAGGCAATAAGCAACCGCAGATCCAGCTGCAGATCCACGACCCGGACCAACAGAAACATCCATTTTTCTGGCTTCGGCAATGAAATCCTGTACAATCAAAAAGTAACCCGGATATCCCGAATTCGAAATGGTTAAAAGTTCAAAATCCAAACGTTCCTGAATGGATTCTGTAATTTCGCCATATCTTCTTTTGGCCCCTTCCATTGTAAGGTGTCTCAAATATTTATTTTCACCTCTAACTCCCCCATCTGCCTCATCTTCAGGAACTACAAATTCCTCCGGAATATCAAATTTTGGAAGCAATACATCGCGATAAAGTGAATATCCTTCTACTTTATCCACAATTTCCTGAATATTAATTATGGCATCAGGAAGGTCAGCAAAGAGTTTTTTCATCTCTTCTTCCGACTTGTAATAATATTCCTGATTCGGAAGTCCGTAACGATAACCACGTCCACGTCCGATTGGCGTTGCCTGTTTTTCACCGTCTTTTACACACAACAAAATATCGTGTGCGTTGGCATCTTCTTTATTTAAATAATAAGTATTGTTGGTCGCAATCAGCTTTACATTGTGTTTTTGCGAAAACTCAATCAGCGTTTTATTCACACGATTTTCATCTTCCTGATTGTGGCGCATAACTTCGAGATAGAAATCTTCACCAAATTGCTCTTTCCACCAGATCAAAGCTTCTTCGGCCTGGTTTTCACCGATATTAAGGATTTTACTCGGAATCTCTCCGTATAAATTCCCCGACAAAACCATTATATCCCCTTTGTATTGCTCAACAATTTTTTTGTCAATTCTGGGAACATAATAAAATCCTTCCGTGTAGGCTATAGAAGCCATTTTAGCCAAATTGTGATAGCCGGCTTTATTTTTAGCCAGTAACACCACCTGATATCCGTTGTCTTTTTTGGATTTATCTAAATGATTTTCACAAATATTAAATTCGCAGCCAACAATTGGTTTAATTTCAGTTTCTGTTGGCTCTTCTCCGGCATCCACCAACGCTTTATTTTTTCCTGAAGCTGCTTTATTGTGATTCATAACCGCACTCACAAAATGGAAAGCTCCCATCATGTTTCCAGTATCGGTCATGGCAACGGCCGGCATTCCGTTTTTGGCGGTAGCGGCAACGATATTTCCGATTCCGATTGTAGATTGAAGAACCGAAAACTGGGTATGATTGTGTAAATGCGCAAATTTTGCTGCTTTAAAATCGGCTTTCTCAGATTCTGAAACTACTGTCGGCGTATCATCAACCTGTAAAGCTTTGATTTGCTCCCTGACTTTTTCAGAAGCCGCTTTTAAGTTGATGTGTTTTAAACCAATTAAAGGAAATTCCTGTGGGTTTCTTTCCTGAAATTCTCTAAAATATTCTTTCGGAACATCCAGCTCTTCTTTTGTAAAAACTTCTCTTCTTACCAATTCCAGGAAACATCGTGTAGTTGCTTCAACGTCGGCGGTTGCGTTGTGCGCTTCCGCGAAAGGTTTATCGAAAAGATAACTGTGTAATTCTGTTAAGGTCGGAAGTTTAAATTTTCCTCCACGACCTCCCGGAAGTTGTAATAATGAAGCTGTAACCTCGGTACAGGTATCCAGAACCGGCATAGAACTCATAGGAGAATCAACGCCCATTCGATGAAATTCAGCGCCCATAATATTCACGTCGAAACCTAAATTCTGTCCAACGATAAATTTGGTTTTGCTTAATACGATATTGAATTTTTCCAAAACTTCAGCAAGCGTAATTCCTTCCGCTTCTGCCAACTCGGTAGAAATTCCGTGAATACGTTCGGCATCATACGGAATATTAAATCCGTCTGGTTTTACCAAATAATCCTGATGTTCGATGAGCTGTCCCATTTCGTCGTGCAGCTGCCAGGCGATTTGTATACAGCGCGGCCAGTTATCAGAATCGGTAATGGGTGCGTCCCAGCGTTTTGGCAATCCGGTTGTTTCGGTATCGAATATTAAATACATATATTTTTATAGAAAAATCAAAATTTAAATTGCTCCAAATCTAAACTATCCACAACATAAACCTCTGATTTTATGTGTGATGAGATATTTCAAAAGTAAAAAATGGAGAAAGTCAAATTTAGTCATTTTTTTGGGTAAAGAAAATAGATTAACTCTTAAAATTCATTCTTGCGAACTATTCAGTTTTCCTCTTAAAATTCATAAAATTTAATAAAATTAAACCTTTTGGATGTCGTAGTATTGAGATGTTTTATTAAGTCTGAATAGCGTTGTAAAAAAGTACATAAAAGCCCATATAATTCATAAAAGCTTTCATTTCGAAACAATTTAAAAACTGACAATTATTACTATTTTTATTCTATTTGTTACATTTTTTCAAAACAAAACCTTTATTTTGCAATTATTATCTAATAAATTTGCAAACCATTAAAACATAAAACAATTAAGCAGAATTAAATATAAAAAAGAAAAATCCAATCATTTTCTAAATCATTTTTCTGTCAAAACTAAAGTTATAAAATCCAATTAGCAATTTGTAATTTAGTTTGGGTATCGTATATAATGAAATATTGAAATTGACTGTTTTTTACCTTTTTTTACTTTTGCTTACCTATTATAATGAACAGGGAAAGCTGTAGTTATAAAATTACAATTAAAAAAAATAAAAAATGAGTAAGACATTATTTGACAAAGTATGGGATTCACACGTTGTGCGTAAAATTGAAGATGGACCAGATGTGTTTTTTATTGACCGTCATTTCATTCATGAAGTTACGAGCCCTGTTGCTTTTTTAGGATTAAAATCAAGAGGCGTGAACGTTTTATATCCGGAACGCACTTTTGCAACTGCAGACCACAATACACCAACCATAGACCAGCATTTACCAGTTCAGGATGCTTTATCTGCCAATCAGCTTAAGGCTCTTGAAGATAACGCCAACGAATACGGCATTTCGCACTGGGGATTGGGTCACCAAAAAAATGGAATTGTGCACGTAGTGGGTCCTGAAAACGGAATTACTTTGCCAGGTGCTACAATTGTATGTGGTGACTCGCATACGTCTACTCACGGTGCTTTTGGAGCGATTGCTTTTGGTATCGGAACTTCTGAGGTGGAGATGGTGCTTTCTACTCAGTGTATCATGCAGCCAAAACCAAAGAAAATGCGTATCAACGTAAACGGTCAATTAAGTAAAGGTGTTGGTCCTAAAGACGTTGCACTTTATATTATTGCTCAGTTAACTACTTCCGGAGGAACTGGATATTTTGTTGAATATGCAGGTGATGTTTTCGAAAACATGACTATGGAAGGCCGTATGACAGTTTGCAACTTAAGTATCGAAATGGGTGCTCGCGGCGGTATGATCGCTCCTGACCAGACTACCTTTGATTTTCTTGAAGGAAGACTTTACGCTCCAAAAGGAGAAGCGTGGACTAAAGCTGTTGAATATTGGAAAACTCTTAAAACAGATGCAGATGCTGTTTTTGATGCTGAGTTAAACATCAAAGCATCTGATATTGAACCAATGATTACTTATGGTACTAACCCTGGAATGGGAATTGGTATCACCAAACATATTCCGAACGCTGACCAGGTTGAAGGCGGAGAGGAAACATACAAAAAATCTTTGGCTTACATGGGCTTCAATGAAGACGATGTAATGATTGGAAAACCAATTGATTATGTTTTCTTAGGAAGTTGTACTAATGGACGTATTGAAGATTTTAGAGCTTTCGCTGAAATTGTAAAAGGAAGAAAAAAAGCAGATAATGTTACCGCCTGGTTAGTTCCGGGTTCTCACGTTGTTGAAGCGCAGATCAAAGAAGAAGGTATTTTAGATATCCTGACAGAAGCTGGTTTCGTATTACGTCAGCCGGGATGTTCTGCATGTTTGGCAATGAATGATGATAAAGTTCCTGCCGGAAAATACGCAGTAAGTACGTCAAACAGAAACTTTGAAGGTCGTCAGGGTCCTGGTTCAAGAACGCTTTTGGCAAGTCCGATTATGGCTGCTGCAGCTGCAGTTACAGGAAAACTAACTGACCCGCGTGAATTATTTTAATTCTTGCTATAAGCTGTAAGCAATAAGCTTTAAGCATGCAAACGATTAAAAAAGGGCCTAAAGCTTACCGCTTAAAGCCTAAGCAAATAATAAATATGCTGTAGAAAAAAGCCTAAAGCTTACAGCCTACAGCCTAAAGCAAAAACAAAAATGGCATACGATAAATTTAATATATTGACCAGCAGCGCAGTGCCGTTGCCAATTGAGAACGTAGATACAGATCAAATTATACCAGCTCGTTTCTTAAAAGCTACAAAACGTGAAGGTTTTGGAGACAATCTTTTTAGAGACTGGAGATACAACGGAGATGATACTCCAAAAGCAGATTTCGTCTTAAACAACCCAACTTACAGCGGAAAAATCTTGGTTGGAGGAAAAAACTTCGGTTCAGGATCTTCAAGAGAACACGCTGCGTGGGCAGTTTACGATTACGGATTCCGTGCGGTGGTTTCTAGTTTCTTTGCTGATATCTTCAAAGGAAACTGTTTGAATATTGGTGTTCTTCCAGTTCAGGTGAGCCCTGAGTTTGCTGACACTATCTTCAAGGCAATCGAAGCTGATCCTAAAACAGAATTAGAAATCAACTTACCAAACCAAACGATTACTTTGTTAGCAACAGGACAACAAGAATCTTTTGCTATCAACGGATACAAAAAGAACAATATGATCAATGGTTTTGATGACATTGATTATTTACAAAATATTAAAGAAGATATTGTGACTTTTGCCGATAAACTTCCTTATTAAAAACAACCCACAAAAAGCAGTTATTCAAGCTTCAACTTTAGGGTTGGGTTTAATAACTGCTTTTATAATTTACCTACAATTAGTTCGATTTAAAAATATTAAAACGGATTAAAATCATATCATATTTAGAATGGAAAAAAGAAAAATTGAAATAATGGATACAACGCTTCGTGATGGTGAACAAACCTCCGGAGTATCTTTTTCTGCTGCAGAAAAACTGACCATTGCGCAATTATTGTTGGAAGAACTAAATATTGATAGAATCGAAATTGCTTCGGCACGTGTTAGCGAAGGAGAATTTCAAGGCGTAAAAGGCATTATGTCCTGGGCCGAAGAAAAAGGATACACTAATAGAATAGAAGTTTTGACTTTTGTTGACGGCGGACTTTCTATAGAATGGATGAAAAAATCGGGTGCCAAAGTTCAAAACCTATTAACCAAAGGTTCTCTGAATCACCTGACACATCAGTTAAAAAAAACACCGGAACAGCATTTTTCTGAAATCGCTCAGACAATTGCATTAGCCAAACAAAACAATATCGAAACCAACGTTTATCTGGAAGACTGGAGCAACGGAATGCGAAATTCTCCTGAGTATGTTTTTCAATATTTGGATTTTTTGACCAAACAGCCTGTAAAAAGAATTTTACTTCCGGATACTTTAGGCGTTTTAATTCCGTCGCAGGCATTTGAATTTATTTCAAAAATAAAAGCAAAATATCCTCAAACTCATTTTGATTTCCATGCGCATAACGATTACGATTTAAGTGTTGCCAATGTTATGGAAGCTATAAAAGCCGGAATAAATGGTCTTCACGTAACCGTAAACGGAATGGGAGAACGCGCCGGAAATGCACCGTTAGAAAGTACTGTAGCGGTTATCAACGATTACATGCCAGAGGTAAGCATCAATATCAAAGAAACTTCATTGTATTCTGTAAGTAAACTGGTCGAAACTTTTACGGGTTACAGAATTCCTGCCAATAAACCAATAGTTGGTGATAATGTTTTTACACAAACTGCCGGAATTCACGCCGATGGAGACAACAAGAACAATCTTTATTTTAATGATTTACTTCCGGAACGTTTTGGAAGAAAAAGAAAATATGCGCTCGGTAAAACTTCTGGAAAAGCCAACATTGAAAAAAATCTTCAGGAATTAGGTTTAAAACTAAACAATGAAGATTTGAAATTGGTTACGCAAAGAATTATTGAATTGGGCGACAAAAAAGAAACGGTTACCAAAGAAGATTTACCTTATATTATTTCTGATGTTTTAGACAGTCATACCTATCAGGACAAAATTACAATCGATTCTTATATGTTGGTTCATTCTAAAGGAATGCGTCCATCAACCACTTTATCTCTTAATTTAAACGGAGAAATAATCGAGGAAAATGCACAAGGCGACGGTCAGTTTGATGCCTTTATGAATGCTTTATCCAAGATTTACAAAAGCAAAAAATTAACCTTACCAAAATTAATAGATTACGCAGTAAGAATCCCGCCGGGAAGTAGTTCCGACGCGTTATGCGAAACGATAATCACCTGGACAAACAATGGAAAAGAATTTAAAACAAGAGGTTTAGATTCTGATCAAACGGTTGCAGCAATAATTGCAACGCAGAAAATGCTTAATATAGTTACTTAAAATAGGGACAAAGGTCCACAGGTGCAAAGGGACAGAGTTTCCACCCAACACCTTTGAACCTTTGTCCCCCTGAACCTTTGAACCTTTTAAACAAAAAATAATGAAATTAAACATAGCCCTTTTAGCCGGTGACGGAATCGGACCAGAAGTTATCAATGAAGCTGTAAAAGTATCGGATGCTGTTGCACAAAAATTCGGACATGAAATTACCTGGAAACCAGCTTTAACTGGTGCTGCCGCAATTGATGCAGTAGGCGAACCTTACCCGGATTCAACTCACGAAGTTTGTAAAAATGCTGATGCCGTTCTTTTTGGCGCGATTGGCCACCCTAAATATGATAATGACCCTTCTGCACCTGTAAGACCAGAACAAGGTTTGTTAAAAATGCGTAAAGCATTAGGTTTGTTTGCAAACGTAAGACCAACTTTTACATTCCCTTCATTATTAGATAAATCTCCATTAAAAAGAGAAAGAATTGAAGGAACTGATTTGGTTTTCTTAAGAGAATTAACTGGCGGAATTTACTTCGGAGAAAAAGGAAGAAAAGATAACGGAGACACTGCTTTTGACAACTGTGTTTACACAAGAGCCGAAGTACAGCGCTTGGCTAAGAAAGGTTTTGAATTGGCGATGACAAGAAGTAAAAAACTTTGTTGTGTTGACAAAGCAAACGTTCTGGAAACTTCACGTTTATGGAGAGAAACAGTTCAGGCAATGGAAAAAGATTATCCGGAAGTTACGGTTTCTTATGAATTTGTAGATGCAGTTGCAATGCGTTTGGTACAATGGCCAAACTCTTATGATGTATTGATTACTGAAAACTTATTTGGAGACATCTTAACAGACGAAGCTTCTGTAATTTCCGGCTCAATGGGATTAATGCCTTCTGCGTCTATGGGAGCCGAAGTTTCTTTGTTTGAACCGATTCACGGTTCCTATCCACAAGCGACGGGATTGAATATAGCAAACCCAATGGCTACTATTTTATCTGCTGCTATGATGTTCGAAAGCTTCGGATTGATGGAAGAAGGAAAAGCAATGAGAGATGCTGTAAACAAGGCTTTAGAAGCTGGAATAGTGACGGAAGATTTAGCTGACGGAGGAAAAGCTTACGGTACAAAAGAAGTTGGTGACTGGTTAGCTTCGAATATATAAATTTTTGTTTCAGGTTTTATTTGTTTCAGGTCTCAAGTTCTAAAACCTGAAACTTGAAACCTGAAACAAAAACAAAACAAAATATAAAAGGGATCAACTTTCGTTGATCCCTTTTATATTTTAGAAAAAAAATATTAATATCCTCCTCTGTTACCACCACGGTCATTTCCACCACGGCTGTTTCCTCCACCATAACCACCACGGTCATTTCCACCACGGCTGTTATTATTGAAGCTTCTTCTTTCACCTTCTGGTTTCGGCTCAGATTTATTTACAACAATTGTACGTCCTGAAACTACAGCTCCGTTCAATTCGTCGATAGCTTTTTGTGCCTCGCTATCATTAGACATTTCAACAAAACCAAATCCTTTACTTCTTCCAGTAAATTTATCAGTTATAATTTTAACAGAGTCAACTGCACCATAAGCCTCAAAAGACTCTCTTAAATCTGCTTCCTCAATACTGAACGGAAGACTTCCAACGAAAATATTCATAGATACTATTTTATAATATTAAGCAAATGTAGTCTTATTTTTCTCTAATCTACTATATGTTAGTTTATTTAAGTTTTTATTTTGTTTTTTAACAACTAATTTCAATCTTATTATATTGAAAATTTACTGCCCGGACCTACAGGAATCTTATAGAAAACCCCTTCTGTAAAATGTATTTGCTGTTTCTCTGCATCAGGATTAACATTAGGGGCTGCAAACCGAAACGTTCCGGAAATAGTTTTTTCTTCGCTATTATATTCAGTTACAATAATTTGTCCGCTGCCTTTTGCTTCGCCCGTACTAAATTCTTCTTCCCGTCCTGGATAAGTATTTTTATAAGTAGCCTTCGTTATATTATCGATTCCTAAAGTATAACTCTTTTCAGATGGCCCGGGAATATAAAAGTTTATTTTTTCGTAACCCAGCGAACCTTCAATCATAAAAATTCCGTTGGAATCAGTTTCTGCTTTGTAATTTTGTCCTCTCCAGAACACATTATCCTTTAAAGTCTGAAAAGCCGGATTATTAAAACGTATATCCTCTGTGCAGGAAATAAAAAGGAGTAAAAATGATAAAACGTAAAAATATTTTTTCATAAGAAATGAAGAATTTATACAAAAGTACCGCATTACAATAAAAAAATGCCCCGATTAAAAGCTAAATAAAAGTAAAAATTACTATCAAATATATTTAGTTCATTTTCAAACGCATTATTGATAAAAAAATTATATCTTTGCGCCCTTAATTAACAGAGGTCGAGTACCTCAAATTTAATCATACGATTATGTCAGTAAAAATTAGATTACAAAGACACGGTAAAAAAGGAAAACCTTTTTACTGGGTTGTAGCTGCAGATGCACGCTCAAAAAGAGATGGTAAATACTTAGAGAAAATCGGTACTTACAATCCAAACACAAACCCTGCAACTATCGACTTAAACCTTGATAGCGCTGTTAAATGGTTACACAATGGTGCTCAGCCAACTGACACTGCAAGAGCAATTCTTTCTTACAAAGGTGCTTTATTGAAACACCACCTTGAAGGAGGTATTCGTAAAGGAGCTTTAACTCAAGAGCAGGCAGATGCTAAATTAGCAGCTTGGTTAGAGGCTAAAGCAGGAAAAGTTGACGCTAAAAAAGACGGCTTAACAAAAGCGCAAGCTGATGCTAAAGCTAAAGCTTTAAAAGCAGAACAAGAAGTTAACGCTAAGCGTTTAGCTGCTGCAGCTCAGGCTGAAGCTGATGCTATCGCTGCTGCAACACCTGCAGTTGAAGAAGAAGTTGCTGAAGTAGAAGAATCTACTGAAGAAGCTCCTGCTGCTGAAGAGAATAACGAAACAACTGAAGCATAATTTTACCCAGCGATAATGCGTAAAGAAGAATGTTTTTATTTAGGTAAAATCGCTAAAAAATTTAGTTTCAAAGGTGAAGTCCTGATCTATTTAGATACAGACGAACCTGAGTTATACGAAAATCTGGAATCAGTGTTTGTTGAACAAAACAAACACTTGGTTCCTTTTTTTATTGAAACCAGCTCTTTACACAAAAACGACTTCTTAAGAGTTCGTTTTGAAGATGTTACTACCGAAGAAGAAGCCGATACTCTTTTAGGAAGCGGCATTTACCTTCCTCTGTCTATGTTGCCAAAACTGAGCGGCAACAAATTTTATTACCATGAAGTAATTGGTTTCGAAATCGAAGACAAACGTCTGGGTGTTTTCGGTAAAATCACTTCTATTAATGACTCTACAGCACAACCTCTTTTTGAAGTGTTAAATGGTGAAGTTGAAATTTTGGTTCCGATGATTGATCATTTCCTTGTAAAAATTGATCGCGAGAACAAAAAAGTAATTATGGATCTTCCTGAAGGTCTGGTAGAAATGTACTTATAAAACATTTCGTTTCCGTATTTGAGTTTCCGTTCTTCTATTGTGCTTTAATTTCTAATGTTATATTATGTCTAAATTCACTTTCAAACAATTTTCTGTTTTGCAGGACAAAACCGCTATGAAAGTAGGTACAGATGGTGTTTTATTAGGCGCCTGGGCTCCCGTAGACCACAAACTGTTTAGTATTTTAGATATTGGTGCTGGAACCGGAATTATTGCTTTGATGCTGGCACAGCGCACTTCTGCAGAACAAATTGATGCTTTGGAAATTGACGAAGAAGCTTATGAACAAGCCGTAGAAAATTTTGAAAATTCTCCCTGGGGCGATCGCTTATTTTGTTTTCATGCCGGATTGGATGAATTTATTGAAGAACCCGAAGATGAATATGATTTAATTGTTTCAAATCCGCCTTTTTACGCTGAAGATTATAAAACCGAAAACGAACAACGTGATTTAGCGCGTTTTCAGGACGCTATGCCTTTTGAAGAATTGGTAGAAGCGGCCGATTTATTACTTTCAGAAAACGGAATATTTGCATTGATTCTTCCGCATAAAGAAGAAGAAAAATTTATCGCTTTAGCTAAAGAATACGAATTATATCCAGTAAAAATTACAAGGGTAAAGGGAACTCCTACTTCAGAAATTAAACGTAGTTTATTGGCTTTTAGCCGAAATAAAATTGCAGAAATCGAAGTCGATGAATTAATTATTGAAATCGACAGACATATTTACACCCCGGAATATATTGAATTGACAAAAGATTTTTATTTGAAGATGTAGCCATCATACATCTTTGTCAAAGTTTTAAACTTTGACAAGATTTTAAATTTACGTTAAATGCAATTAGTTAAGATTATGTCTGCTCAAAAATATTCTTAAACTGATACAAAACTCTCTCCAGAAGACGCAGGTCTTCGGTTACAATTTCTGCTCGCCCTTTCATTTCCTGCTGAAAGATTATTTTTTTATTGTACGACGTTTTCAATCCGTTTGGAAGAGCGACATCGAGTAATAAATTACCGTCTTTATCGGGAACTAATGAAATGTTTTTAATTTTCCCGTTTAAAACACCAAACTCCCTGTCCGGATAATTGGCTAAACGAATATTTACACGTTGTCCGACTTTTATCTTTCCCGAATTTAAAGCCGGTGCTTTTACTTTTCCTATAAAACCGTTTTTTGCATCTGGAATTATAGAAAAAACATTATCACCTGCATTGATAGTCTGATTTTCATTCCAAACCTGCAAAAAAGTAACCACACCACTTATAGAAGATTTTAATGCATACGCCAGTTCCCAGTCTCTTATTACCTTTTTTAACTGATAAAAAGATTGTGACATACTGCGACCTAAGTTAACTTCTTCCCTTGTGCTGTTTATTTGCGAATTCTGACTCGATTTTGTATTGTCAATCAAAGAGGAACGCAATTGGGAAATGGACGTTAAAAGGCTTTTATAATTCTTTTGAGCCTGAAGATAACCGAGTTTTTTAACTTCCATTTCCTGGGCAGAAATAATTCCTTTATTGAATAAGACTTCAAAACGGGCAATTTCATTTTTCTGAAGCACGAGTTCGCTTTCGTTAAGTGTTTTTTGCTGTTGTAAAATATCCAGTCTTTCCTTGATCTGTATTTTCTCTGAACTCTGCGCCCGGCTTTCTACTTCAAACGGATGAAGATTCTGATTCAGCTGCTGCGCCTGATAATCTTTTTGAAAAACCGCATACGCACTTTCAATTTCTCCTAACTGTGTGTTTTTCAGCAAAGCAAACGGAAATTCTTTTTTTGAATTATTGACATCATATTGATCTACAAGACTTTTTAGCAGAAAAACATCTTTGTAATTCGCTGTATTTTCTATAATGGCCAAAGTACTGTTCTTCGCTACAAGCGTTTTATTTTTTACTAAAATCGCCTCAATGCGACCTGAAGATTTGGAGACGATTCTTTCCGGCGGAATGTTGGTTGTAATTACAATTTCTGTATTTACCACATCAGGATATTTAACGAACCAGGAAACGAAAAATAACATGATAATTATGGCAAATATCAGAACGGTTCCCCATCGTATCATCCAATGCGGAACTTTGGTCAGAATGTCCTGAACTTCTTCACTTCTTAATTCGAATGTTTCCTCCGTCATGATTAATTTCCTAATTGCAGTTGATTTCGCACTAATTCAAAATAATTCCCTTTTTGTTCCACCAAGGCAGAATGGCTTCCAATTTCTATAATTTTACCTTTATCTAAAACCACGATCTGATCGGCGTTCATAACTGTACTGAGTCTGTGGGCTATAACAACAACCGTTTTTTCCTTGAAGAAAATATCGAGTTTTTTCATAATTTCCTTTTCATTATTAGCGTCTAATGCGGAAGTTGCTTCATCAAAAAATAAAATTTCAGGATTTTTATAGACTGCCCGGGCAATTAATAATCGTTGTTTTTGTCCGGTGCTCATTCCTAATCCTTCCGCGCCAATTTTGGTATTAAATCCTAACGGAAGTCCGCTAATATATTCTTTTATATTGGCAACATCTGCGGCATAAACTAATTTTTCCTTATCAATTCTGTCGGCACCAAAGGCTATATTATTGGCAATTGTATCACTAAAAATAAAACCTTCCTGCATTACCGCGCCAATGTGCGAGCGCCAGGCTTTTTGCGAAATATTTTTAAGTTGTGAATTGCCTATCAGCACCTCTCCTTTTTCCGGATCGTAAAATTTCAAAAGCAGTTTCATTAGTGTTGTTTTCCCGCTTCCGCTGACGCCAACTATTGCTGTAACTTTATTCGCGGGAATAATCAGGCTTAAATCATCTAAAACAGGAATATCTGAACCCAAGTAGCGATAAGAGAGATTTTTGATCTCAATATCTGAATTGTACGGAACATCGTTAGTCTGATGAAGTTCCTGCTGCGTCTCGTCTTCTTTTTGATGAATTTCGGATAGTCTGGCCAAAGAAATTTTAGCATCCTGCAATTCTCTTACAAATTCTATTAACTGCGTTATAGGACCGTTTAAACTTCCCACAATAGCACTTATGGCAAGCATCATACCCAAAGTAATAGAACCGTCGATCACTAGTTTTGCTGAAAGAAGTATTATAAATATATTTTTTAACTCATTAATTACCGATGAACCGATGGTCTGCGATTGTTCTAAAACCAAACCTTTAATCGAGACCCTGAAAAGTCTTGCCTGTACGTATTCCCAACCCCATCTTTTTTGTTTTTCTGCATTGTGGAGTTTGATTTCCTGCATTCCATTAATGAGTTCCATTACTTTACTCTGCTCGTTTGACACTTCGGCAAAACGTTTGTAATCCAAAACTTCTCTTCTTTTTAGAAATAAGGTTATCCATCCAAAATAAAAAACGCTTCCGATAAAAAACACTAAAAATATCTGCAAATTGAAATAAGCCAGAACGGCTCCCATCACAAACATGTTAAGTACAGAAAAAAGAACATTTAAAGAAGATGTGGTCAATATTTTTTCGATCCGGCGATGGTCATTGATGCGCTGCATAATATCTCCTGTCATTCTCACATCAAAAAAAGAAATCGGGAGATTCATCAGTTTTATGAAAAAATCTGAAATAAGAGAAATGTTGATCCGGGTTGATAAATGCAGTAAAATCCAGCTGCGGATTAATTCTAATCCTGTTCTTCCGGCAAATATGAAAAGCATTGCAAAAAGAATTAAATATATAAAATGTATATTTTGATTCTGAATGCCGACATCTACAATACTTTGTGTTAAAAAAGGAAAAATCAGACTGAGCAAACTACTCGCCAGAAGTCCGATACCTAACTGAACAAGAAATGATTTGTATTGAAATAAGTACTGGGAAAGAAACTGAAAACCCAAACCGGAATTTTCTTCTTTATCAAAATCGGACTGAAAAAATTTTGGCGTTGCTTCGATTAATAATGCAATTCCTTCCGGTGTGGCATCGCTGGCATTATTACCGATCCAGAACTTTACAAACTCCTTTTTATCGTATTCTAAAAGTCCAAAAGCAGGATCTGAAATATAATATTTGTCTTTTTTTATTTTATAAAGCACCACATAATGATCTTTATTCCAATGCAGGATACAAGGCAGTGGTGCTTCTTCAATTCTTTGGGCAGATAATTTAACTCCTAAAGTCCGGAAACCGATTTTTTCTGCTGCATCACTCAGAAAAAGCAAATTACTTCCTTCACGAGTCGTTTCGCTATAATCCCGCAACTCCTGAATATTGATTGTTTTACCGTAATATTTAGCAATAATTTTTAAACATGTCGGTCCGCAATCTTTATGATCTGCCTGTCTGTAATTGATGAATTTTTTCAATTTATTTTGATTTATTCAAGACCAAATTAATAAAAAAATTTCTTGTTAATCCATAAAAAAACAGAGAAGATACCATCTTCTCTGTTTTGGGTATTTAAAAACAAATTTTTTAGCAATACAATTTCTTTAGGACATGGCCGCGGTTCACCCTAACCAAATAAATTAAACCAGCGACCAACTCCTAAGAATCTTAGTACCAATCATCAATACTAAGAATTTGCTCAATGTTCCACGATCGAGCGCCCATACATTTAAAAAAAACATGACTAAATTCTAAATAAGGCTATATCGTATTACTTTTAAAAAAGTTAAAAATTAACAACAAAGACGACCTGTATCACAAATACCTGATGTTGTATTTAGCGGACAAGTTTCGCCTGCGGATATTAAAATGCATCCTGCTTCTAAAGCGTAAACCCAACATTCTGGAATTCCTCCCTTCATTGTTTTCTGCTCAGTTTTACTTATACTGTGAGCTCCGTTTAGACTTAAAATCTTCTTCAACATAATTAATACCATTTAATATATAGTAACTGCGTTTTTAGCTTTTTGTTACTATAGGTTCATTATTTAATTCGCAAGAATATTATTTTCAATCGTTACATCGTGACAATTGAGTTCTTGTGAATAATCACCCCCCAAAATGCGTTTTTGTTCTTTTTTGGTCAGCTTTTGGGTTTCTTTGCTTTTTAAAATCTTTTCTAACATAACTTGTATTTTACTGTTCTGAATTCAGCTTCAGATCTGTAAAAAACCTGATGCTTCTCAAATTCCTACTTTAACAGCTTCCGACATAATTATTTGGTATACAGGTCCAATATGCGGGCACTGTGCCAAATTCTGTACATCTTTTGGCTTTAAATCCATCATCACAAATAGGAGCATTTCCTCCATTTATTGTTTTTTGCTCATTTGCAGATAACTCTACTGCACCTTTCAACTTCAAAATATTCTTTAACATAACTGCAGGTTTTAATGGGGGAGGTTACTAATCTTATGCTGTTTTTTCCAATACCTGAACTTCTTCTACAAAATCATTTAAAAAATATTTCAATTCGTTCAGGTCATATTCATTTGGAAATATTTTTTCATTTACAATTTTAATTGGTGTATAATTAAAATTATTCATCGAGCACCAGTCGTATTGTTTCTGGATTTCCTGACTTATCATCATACTAACAGAATCTACATGCCATTTTTTGAGCCATTTTTTGTGTACCATTCTTTTAATGTACCAATCTGAAATAGCTTCTACTGTTTTTCCTGGTGTTGCTCTGTTAATTGTTAACATTCTTTCGACTACTGCCTTATACGGATTATCATTATTTTCCGGATTGATATTAAAAAGAACATTTAAAAATATTTTATCGGGAAACTTTAATACTAATTCAAAAGCATCCTGAAAAGTTTTGTAACAATGTCCGCAGCTCGGACTCAAAATTATCGATAGTCTTACTGCTGCATTTTTATTTCCAAAAGTCAATCCTCTTAAATCTTCAAATCCTTTGGTATATTTTACTTTTTTGGATAAGAAATTTAGCAGAGAATAGTTTCTTTTAAATTTCTTAAGCTCTTTTAATGAATTCTCATTATCAAGCATATTCTTAATCATAACTTTAACTGCTGCCCAAATCGGAATTAAAAGCAATAGTGAGAAAACATATGGAAAAACCATATTGATACTAAAATTCAATGTAAAAAGATTGGATGAAAACCATGCAATACTCTGAATAAGAATAATAACTGAAACTGCCAGGCACATTACACACCACTTTTGAATTTCAAATTTTTGAATCCAGACAGAACAAACTACCAACGGAATTGCCAAAAGACTCAAAAAGCCGACAAATACCGCAGAAGTAACTGGTGCTACAAGGATTGCAATTATGCTGGAACCAAAAAACAGCAGCGGCAAATCTGAAAAACTCAACCACTTATTCGCGATATCATCGTTAAAACTAATTACGGAATGACAAGAAGAGTTAGAACTTAAATTACAAAATTTAGAAATTACTGTATTTTTAACACCCCATTTTTGCTGTACAATAAATATGCTTACAATTAAACCTATAATAGAAGTCGCTAAAAAAGCAGCACTAAAAACATTATAATGGTGATAGAAAAATGACAATCCTGTTAAAAGTAAAAGAGGTAAAAAATATTTTAACCAATTATATTCTACTTTAAGATTTTCTCTTGCTACAACATTATTGGGTTCGATAGCCACGATAACGCCATTCCAGTCTAACAAAAAATTGTCATACGATAATTTTTGAGCCCCTTTTTTTGTTGTCGTGATTCGAACACCATTTTTAATCTTTTCTACAAGAGTTAATTCATCTTTAAAATACGCCAAAAAATTTGCTGGTAAATCTACAATCTGTTCTTTCGAAACTCTCACCGCTGCATTCTCTACAGAAAGCAAATCAAACGAGTCTGTAATGGCAAATAAACTCGGATAATTTGGATGAGATAAAAACAGATCCTTAAACTCATTTTTTATATCTGAGTATCGGTTGATTTGCAGAAATTTTTGAACCAGTTTTAACATCTCTTTTGATCGTTTTTAAATCATAATTACAGTGCAAATATTGGTGTTTTTATTGATAAATATCACATGCATACATACATTTTATTAATTATACCACATACAATTTATAAATTATACCAACTATAGTAATTAATACAATCACTTGTTTATCAGCGCATTGTGTCGATTATTTTTTAGAAAAAAGTGTAGATCCTTCATTTTCGATTAACGGTCTTTCTTTTTGCCTAGTTTTGAATAAGCAATAATCTAAACACCATCAAACATGAAAAAAGATTCATTTATTTCCGTTGATTTTATAGAAAATTAAACTTAGAAATAACGTCCATAAAGACTAAAAAAATAGTCAAAAACAGATAAAAGTCGGCATAAATATTCCCCCAAAAAACAGATTAAAAGCATTGATAAATTGAAAGATTTAACTTATAATATAGTAAATCTCGACCGCTTTTAAACTTCCCAAAAATCCATAATTAAAAACAACCTAAACCAAATTTACAGGCGTAATTATCGCATTTCATCAGATTGCAAAAAAATATTTATGAAAGATTAATTGTACAAAATAAGCAAATAAAAATTAATAAACATGGAAAAGAGAACACTAAAAATCAGTCATTTCGAATCAGAAAAAATAAATAAAGAAGCTCAAAAAGTTATTCGCGGCGGTGATGGCGAACCCACAGACCCTAATAATCCGATAAAAAATGGCGGAAGCGGAAACGGTTAATAGCATCAAAAAAATATAAAACACTATAAAAAAACGAATCAAATAAATAAGAAATTATGAAAACTAAAACATTGAAAATCGCCGATTTTGAATCACAAAAAATAAATAAAGACGCGCAGAAAGTAATCCGTGGCGGAGATGGTGAACCTATAGATCCTAACAATCCTGTAAAAAACGGAGGTGGCGGAAACGGCTAATTACATCAAAATATAAAAGATATATCATCTGAAAATTAAAAAGGTTATGAAAAATAAAGTATTAAAACTAGTAGATTTTCAACTGGAAAAAATAAATAAAGACGCTCAAAAAGTTATCCGTGGCGGAGGTGATGAACCAACAGATCCAAACAACCCAATAAAAAATGGCGGTGGCGGAAACGGTTAATCGTGACCTTGAAATTATAAGAAACAAATTAAAAAAAAAGAAAAGATGAAAAATAACTCACTGAAAATCAAGAACTTTGAATCAGATAAAATAAGTAAAGAAGCTCAAAAAATTATTAGAGGAGGAGACGGCGAACCAATAGATCCGAACAATCCGGTAAAAAACGGAGGAAGCGGAAACGGTTAATTCCTGTTCAGAGTATAATTATAAACAACCAAAAAGATAAAATCATGAAAAATAAAGCACTTAATATCAAAGATTTTGAAATAGAAAGAATAAATAGAGAAGCTCAAAAAAGTATAAGAGGCGGCGATGACGAAACCCCTACTGATCCAAACAACCCGATAAAAAATGGAGGTAGTGGAAATGGTTAATATTACAGCTTTAAATATTGTTCGCAAATTGAGCTGGAGAAACTCCAGTTCTTTTGCGAAACGATTTTGCAAATGAAACTGCATTTTTAAAACCAACACTTTCTGCAATTGCCTGCGTAGAATATTTACGATACAAATGATTCGTAATCATCTGATTAATAACATAATTAATCTTTAATTCGTTAGAATATTCGCCAAAAGATTTTCCAAATCTTTTATTGACTACGTATGACAGATAAGTTGTATTTGTCTTTATCTTTTTCGCAACATACGACAGGGTAAAATCGGCATTCAGGTATTCTAATTTGTCTTCCAGTGCCAGTAATTTTTCTACAATTTTATTTTCTTTTGCTTCGTCTATACTAAGATTTGCATTTTCTTTCTTAAGCAAACTGTCTTCTAATTCGGGAACTTCTATTGCTACGGCAGCCTCCTCTACTGTAGCTTTTTCAATTTCAACTTTTTCAATTTCAACTTTTTCAATTTCCTTTTTCTCCAAATTAGCTTTAAATTCCTCAATTAAGGCATTCATTTTCTTCTGTGCCTTATTTTTATCACGAATACTTTTGATGAGGAAAAATACAATTCCGATCACTAAGATTACATAAAGTACTTTCAGGGCTTTATTCCATAAAACTTCATATTTGTACTTTTCCCTGATGCTAATCATTTCTTCACTCAAATTTGCTGTACCAAGTTTGTAATTGACTTCTAAAGCTTCTTCTCGTAACTCTCCTTCGTATTTTTCGTAAGAATCCAGATAGATTTTAGAATGTTTAAAAGCCTGTTCAGGCTCATCCTTTAAATTATAAATTTTAGCCTGGAGGTAATTGGACTGAAAAGAAATTCGATCAATTTTTTTTCCTTTTACAGATATAGAATCCACCTTTTTTAAAAAAACCAGTGCTTTATCGTAGTTCTTAATAGAGTAATATAAATCTCCTAAATTATAATTGGCAATCCTGTAATATCCCTCATCTTTATTTTGTTTCGCATACATCGAAATATCAAAATATGTCCGTTCAGCATTTTTAAAATCTTTCTTAAACAAATAAATATTTCCTAAACTGAGCGTAGACGTCATTTTATTGTCTACATAATTCTGAGAATAGGTAATTGCTCTTTTATAAAAGTATTCTGCCGAATCCAGGAGGAATCGTTTGGTCCGGTTTTTCATAAAATAACCTTCATAGACATTTCCTAAATTGGTGTAGATGTTACTTTTACTATTTTGCAATTGCTCAGATTCGTAAAGACCTTCATTCTTATTAAGAAAATCACTGTTTTGTCTCAGGTTTTTAATGGCAAGTGCGTAGTTCCCCACTTCTTCATTTACCAGAGCAATATTACTTTTAAATTTTACAATCTGGATTACGTCGGTAGTCTTTGTAGAAAGCTTTATACCTTCCTGATAATTAGTGAGGGCGTTACTGAAATTTTTTCTTTTCCATTCGGTAAGTCCTCTATAATTATACAGGTAAGCTCTGAGATTTATTTTTTGTACAGATTCGGGAATTTTATTGTAATACTCTAATGCTTTTTTGTACCATTCGTCACATTTAGATCTGTTACCTTTTAGTTGATATAAGTAAGATCCCGCTCCGTAAGCAAAGGATAAATGTTCTGCATTTGAAGATTTTTGAAGTTCGGCAGCATACTCCAGACCCTGGTCAAAACTACCATTCATGCTGAAACGGATTTTATCCTGTAGTTCTAAATATTCTTGTTCAGTAAACTCTTTTGTAGGTTGAGCCTTACTTGTACAAAATACTAGTAAAAATAAAAGAGAGATGATCAGCCTCATTTAATTTTGTTTTTGGTATTCAAAAATAGTCTATAAATTATCAATAAACTACAATTAATTTGCCAAATTCCTATTAATTTTATTTTCGATATTAAAAAATATAACAATTTAGCTTTGATTTGTTATATTTTTATTGCGTAAATTTGTTTAACAAAAATTCAGAAACATGAAACCAGATCTATTTCAATCTCCAGATTACTATAACTTAGACGATTTGCTAACAGAAGAGCATAAATTGGTTCGCGAGTCGGCTCGAGCGTGGGTCAAAAGAGAAGTTTCTCCTATTATAGAAGAATATGCTCAAAAAGCCGAATTTCCGAAGCAAATAATTAAAGGTCTTGGTGAAATTGGTGGTTTTGGACCTTATATTCCGGTTGAATATGGCGGTGCCGGACTCGACCAAATCTCTTATGGCTTAATTATGCAGGAAATTGAGAGAGGCGATTCTGGGGTACGATCTACTTCATCTGTACAATCATCCCTGGTAATGTACCCGATCTGGAAATATGGAAACGAAGAACAAAGAATGAAATACCTGCCAAAACTGGCAACAGGAGAATTTATTGGCTGTTTTGGTTTAACAGAGCCGGACCACGGTTCGGATCCCGGAAGTATGATTACCAATTTTAAAGATATGGGAGATCATTATCTTTTAAATGGTGCCAAAATGTGGATTTCGAATGCGCCATTTGCTGATATTGCTGTCGTATGGGCAAAAAATGAAGAAGGAAGAATTCATGGTTTAATTGTAGAAAGAGGAATGGAAGGTTTTACAACTCCCGAAACTCATAATAAGTGGTCGCTTCGTGCCTCTGCAACGGGAGAATTAATTTTTGATAATGTAAAAGTTCCTAAAGAAAATCTTTTGCCAAATAAATCCGGACTTGGGGCTCCACTTGGTTGTCTAGATTCTGCACGATATGGAATTGCCTGGGGAGCAATCGGTGCCGCAATGGATTGTTACGATACTGCTTTACGCTACGCCAAAGAAAGAATTCAGTTTGGAAAACCAATTGGAGGCACACAATTACAGCAAAAAAAACTAGCCGAAATGATCACCGAAATCACAAAAGCACAATTATTAACCTGGCGTTTAGGCGTTTTAAGAAACGAAGGCAAAGCTACAACAGCACAAATTTCTATGGCAAAACGTAATAATGTTAATATGGCAATCACGATTGCACGGGAGGCAAGACAAATGCTGGGAGGAATGGGGATCACCGGCGAATATTCTATTATGCGACACATGATGAACCTTGAAAGTGTCATTACATACGAAGGAACGCACGACATTCATTTATTAATAACCGGAATGGATGTGACTGGAATTCCTGCCTTTAAATAACTGCTAATTATAAAATTATATATAAAATCAATCTTAAAAGCTTCTTCTAACCGAAGAAGCTTTTTATCTTTGCACCAAAATCTCCAAAAATGAATATCGAAACGATAAACAAAAGCATACAACTACAAAAAGACCAATTATTAAACCATTCTTTATACAATAAAATTCAAAACATAGAGGACTTGCACAGCTTTCTGGAAACCCATGTTTTTGCAGTCTGGGATTTTATGTCACTTTTAAAAGCATTGCAGGCCAAACTTACCTGTACGACAACGCCATGGTTTGCCACAAAAAATCCGGAGACCAGATATCTGATCAATGAAATTGTCCTGGCAGAAGAAACCGACTTAACAATCGATGGAAGAAGACAAAGTCATTATGAAATGTATCTGGAAGCCATGGAAGATTGCGGAGCAGATACAACCGGCATATTAAGCTTTTTATCAGAAGTAAAATCGCTTCATAATATATTTGTTGCTATTAAACAAAGTGCATTACATCCTAATGTAAAAGCCTTTTTAGATTTTACTTTCAGAGTAATCGAGGAAGGAAAACCACACGAAATAGCTGCTGCTTTTACTTTTGGAAGAGAAGATTTAATTCCGAGCATGTTTACTCAGATCCTGAAAAATTTCCAGAAAAATCTTCCGGAAACCGATTTAGCAAAATTGCTGTATTATTTTGAAAGACATATCGAATTGGACGCCGACGAGCATGGACCAATGGCAATGCAGATGATTACCGAATTATGCGAAGAAGATGCACAAAAATGGAAAGAAGTTGAAGAAGTTTCTATTCTGGCCTTAGAAAAACGTATCGCACTCTGGAATGCCATTGAGGAAGAAATTGTGATGAAAGCCGAAATGGTTTAAAAACCAAAACCAGATATTTACCGTAACTATTTGTTTAAAACGACCTCAATTAAATTTAAACAATATGAAACCTGAATTTAAACAAATAGTTACCCTTATACTCTCCGTATTTCTTTTGAGCTGCAGTTCAGACGAACCAAACACGAAACCTGTTATCGCAACACCTCCAGTTGTAAATCCGCCTGTAACAAATCCAAATATTTCAATTCCGGGCACTGTAAATTATTTAGCTTTAGGCGACAGTTATACGATCGGCCAAAGCGTCTGCGAAACCTGCAGATTTCCCGAACAGCTAAAAAAAAGCCTGCAGAACATGTATGCCAGTACCATTTCGCTAAAAATAATTGCGACAACCGGCTGGACAACATCCAATTTGATTTCGGCAGTTAATAGCCAAACCCTTAAGCCTGATTATGATTTGGTAACACTTTTAATCGGAGTCAACAACCAATATCAGCACAGAAACTTTTCTGTTTACGAAAAAGAATTTCCAGAATTAGTCACCAAAGCGATCATGCTGGCAAAAGGGGACAAAAAAAATGTGGTAGTCATTTCTATTCCCGATTATGCCTACACGCCTTACGGCCAAAGTATGGCCGGAAATCAAAGCGCTATGATTTCTACAGAAATTGACCAATACAATAACTTTGCAGAAAAATACTGCGCCACTAATCAAATCGCTTTTGTATCTATCACAGATATTACACGTCTCGGCTTAAACAGTCCAAATCTTGTGGCTTCAGACGGACTTCATCCTTCCGAAACCGCTTATAAATTATTTGTAGACCGTATGATGCCGCAAATTAAAATAGCATTACAAGACTAATATTTAGGATTTTTAGAAGCAGAAAATACGATTTCAAAACAATTTTAGTCCCGATCCCAGACTTCGGGACAATTTATCTATATTGGTAAACCCAGCCAATAGAGGATACCGCTTCTATCGGGGCTATACTAGGAATTTTCATTTTTTCAATTTCTTCATTTTACTATTCTATTCTCTAAAAAAGGTTAAAACTGATTTTTTAAAATACCCAATCCTTTCAAAAAGCTACCTTTGGTTAAGAGTACTTTTTAAAGAATAAAACACAATAATGGAATTTTTAAAAACCACAAAAAAAGATATCGATGCCATATTCGATATATACAATCAGGCAACAGCATATCAAAAAACAGTCAATATAAAAAGCTGGCGAGGCTTTGAAAAAGAATTAATAGAGAAGGAAATCGAGGAAGAACGTCATTTTATAATAAAAGAAGAAAACGAAATTGCCTGCACTTTTGTATTAACTTTTAATGATTTAATTATTTGGAAAGAAGCCGCTGAAGATCCTGCAGTTTACATACATAGAATTGCTACAAACGCGAAATTCAGAGGACAATCTTACGTCAAAAAAATCATTGAATGGGTAAAAGTTTACGCGCATGAAAATGGCAAATCATATATACGGCTCGATACACACAGCGGCAACGAAAGAATAAACAAATATTACACAAGCTGTGGCTTTGAGTACAAAGGAATTAGCGTTATAGAATGGACACCAGAATTACCCGAACATTATAAAGAAGGTTCTTTTAGTTTATTCGAAATCAAACTTTAAATCCACAAAAGGAAATCCCTGAAGCGTTCAGGGATTTTGTTTTTTGTTATTATTTAGCTTCCCAAAAACATCTTTTGGGAGAAACAATTGCTCCTTCTTCTTTCAGCATTTTCATTGCCTTATCTACTTCCTTGCGATCCAAATTGGTTAATTCAACAACTTTTCCCGCATTAACTGGTACAGCCGCTTTTTTTATCGCTTCCAACACCTGATTTTTTGCCTCCATAATTTAAATTATTTAAATAATATGACAAAAATAGCATGTGTCTTCTTCTAATAAAATCCTTTGAAGTCATAAGAATGACAGTTTAAGACACTATTTGTAATTCTCAAAATCAACCTCGACTTTTTCAAATAGTTCAGATTTTTCCAAAATCATATTGATTCGATTTAAGCCTTCCTGATTTCCATCTGCCGTAATAAAAGCAAAACCCCAAATATCTTTAGAAACTGAAAAGGGACCAATGTCAGAATCAAAAGTCATCAAAACCTCATCGTTCATCCATAAATCGAGAATATCGATCATTTTCGGATTTAAATCTGCAATTACATTCAGCAGATCTGAATTAAAATCGTCACTTTCAGCACCTCCAAAAATGTCAATTAAAAGTTCTTCCGATTGATAACCGGGACGAAAATGATATTGATATTTATTCATTCCTTTCCACTCTCTTATATTGATATGCTGAATTATAACTTGATCCCGCCCAAATAAAAAACAAAAGTGCCCCGCTGTTATCGTATGCGTAATTTACAATTAGATTATTGTCTTTGCTAAGCCCAATTCTGGTTTTATAATTTGTGTAACCGCCCGCAAGATAAGGCACGCCGTTTCTTTTTAAATATTTATTATCCAGATAAAATAATCCTTTTTTCAACTTACCGCCCAATTCAATACTGTCTGTTTTTACGTTGTCTTTCAGAGTAATAAATTTTATTTTATTCAGATTTACCAGCTTTATTTCGACACTGTATTTTTCTTTAAGATTGTATTCTGTTTTTGAATCTTTTAGAAAACGATTCAAATTAGAATATTGTTTGACATCATCAGAATCTACTTTTGCAACATTTCCTTTTTCATAATATTTTACATCGGCAAACAATTCATACGTGCCTTCCAGTCTGGACAAATCGTTTTTTGTTAATGCTGTTTTGTCGTTCTTAATCATCTTGTCTGAAAAAGAGGCGCAGGATGTAAAAAGAAAAATCATGAAAAGAAATGTGACTGATAGTGATTTCATATCTCGACCTACATTTTTATATTAAGCTGAATTAAAGATAACTTATTATCGCTTTAAAAATAAAAAACCCGTAAATTCAATTTAATGAAATTACGGGTTTTATTCAGCAGAAAGGAAGGGATTCGAACCCTCGATACAGTTACCCATATACTAGCTTTCCAGGCTAGCTCCTTAAACCACTCGGACACCTTTCTATTTTGGTCTGCAAAGAACACAAAAAAAATCGAGTTTACAAAAGTAAATTCTAAGATAATTAAATGCTTTTTTTAAATTCTTCCATAAATAGTTGTACAGCCTTTTTTTGATACCCTCCAATTGTCAGCATAAATGCCTCCCTCTTAGTGGCTACGCCTGTAATTTGTACGGCTTTAAGTTCGTCCCAACCTTTTAGTGCTTTCTCAGCAACAATGGTAGACCAATCGCTGTTTTCTACCATTTGCAATAAAGCGTGGATCGAATGCAGCTCAATGGAAATCTTGGGTTTCATATTGAATTTTTGAAATAATTCTTCGACAAATTCCCGGGAATTTGATCCTTTTCCAGGCAGAATCAACGGTATATCTTCTATTTTTTTAAATGCAATTTTATCCAGATTTGCCAGAGCATGATTTTTAGAAACTGCCATAACCATATTAGAAGTAAACAAAGGAACTTTCTGGATGGGATGTTCGATCGCGTGCGACGGAATTACCAAAACAACATCTACCTGGTTATTGATTAGCTTTTGTTCCAGCGACTCTGTTGTTCCATATTCTACAATTATTTTGAGGTTTTTATATTGTTTGGCAAATGTATTGACAACCGGCAGAATCAAAAGTCCGAAAATATAAGTTACACCAATTCTTATTTCGCCTCCAATCATTTTGTTTAAATCGACAATGGCCTGCTTTCCATTCTGCACATTTTCTACTACTTTTTTGGCATGCATCAGAAAAACAGATCCCGCTTCGGTTAACTGAACCTTTTTGCCAATTCTTTTAAACAAAGGCATTCCTAATTCTTCTTCCAGCTTTTTTATTTGTTGTGAAAGTCCCGATTGTGTAACAAAACACAATTCGGCCGCTTTTGTAAAATGCAAAACCTCAGCCGTTTTAATAAAATATTCCAGTTGATAAATTTCCATATTGATAAGTTTTAGTACTTATTATAAGTAAAATTATTAATTTTTCTAATGTTATCATAATCCCGACCTTTGTAATAAATAATTAAGATCATGTTCAAAGCCTTAAAATCTAAAAACTTCAAACTCTTTTTCTACGGTCAGTCTGTATCTGTTATCGGAACCTGGATGCAGAAAACAGCTGTTAGCTGGATGGTTTACAGCATAACGGGATCGGTATTTTTATTAGGACTGGCAACTTTTTTAAGTATGATTCCGTCCCTGTTTCTTGCACCTTTAGCGGGAAGCATTATTGGTCGTTATGACAGACATCGTGCCATGCTGGTGCTGCAATCTTTGGCAATGCTACAGGCGGGAACTTTAGCTTTATTGATTTATCTAAAAATTTATAATATCAATTTTATTCTGGCACTGAGCCTAATTCAGGGAATCATCAACGCTTTTGATATGACCTGCCGTCAGACCATGATGATAGATATTGTAGACAGCAAAGAAGATCTTGCAAATGCAGTGGCACTAAATTCTACAATGAATAATTTTGCCAGAATAGCCGGTCCTGCCGTTGCGGGAATTATTCTGCACGAATACGGTGAAGATATTTGTTTTATTGGAAACTTCATAAGTTATGTCCCGGTTTTGATTTCTTTACTCCTGATGAAAATCACGCCACATATTAAAGCAGAAAACAAACTCAATATGCTCGACGATTTAATAGAAGGGCTGGATTATGTAAAAAAAGAAGCCGAAATGGCAAAAATGCTTTTGATGCTTACCTGCAGCAGTTTATTTGTGATTTCTTTCAATACACTAATGCCTGTTTTTGCTAAAGATATCTTCAGTGGAAACGCAGAAACTTTTAGCTGGTTCGAAAGCGCCGCCGGAATTGGTTCTGTTCTTTCTGCAGTATATCTTGCCAACTTAAAATCATCAGAAAACATGAATAAATTAATGATTGCTGCCAGTTTACTTTTAGGCTTCAGCATTATAATTCTGGCCGTTTCAAGCAGTATGACAATTGCATTAATCTGTATGACTTTAAGCGGAATTGGAATGATGGGACAAACTTCCTCTATCAATATTTACATTCAGACACATAGTCCGGTATATATGCGTTCCAGAAGTATCAGTTATTATATGATGGCTTATCAGGGAATGATTCCCGTGGGAAGTTTGATTATTGGTTACGTTTCACACTCACTCGGAGTACGCGCAACAGTTGCCATTCAGGGCGTTATATGTATTCTTTCTGTTTTAGTTTATGTCTATTATAAAAAACATAAAGCTACAGAAGAATTGGAAACATGTCCTGTTGAGTATAGAAATTCCAAACTTAAGGGAGACTTTTGAACCATATAAGTGATATAAGTTCATTTAATTAAGCTGGTTGTTTTCAAACAGTTTGTCATTTCGAGGAACGAGAAATCTCCGCGAGAAACTCTACAAAGATTGGATTCTCGTTGCGGAGCTACTTGCGGAGATTTCTCGTTCCTCGAAATGACAAAACAATACGCAGAACTTTGTCAAAGTTTTAAACTTTGACAAAGTGATACATCGTCCATTCTTTTTAAATGAACTTATATCACTTATATGGTTCAAAAAAAATTAAGAGATTTCTCCGCGTAAAGCCGTTTCAAAAACACCTTTAAATTCATTTTGCGGAATATTGTGACCCAGTAAATACATTAATTTGGTAATTGCAGCTTCTGTCGTAATATCTTTTCCGGAAATAACGCCTAAAGATTTTAGAGCCGTACTGGTTTCGTATTGTCCCATATTAACACTTCCGCCCGAGCATTGTGTTACATTTACAATATGCATTCCCGATTTGATGGCTTTTTCGATTAAGTTTAAAAACCAATCTTCGGTTGGCGCATTTCCGGAGCCGTAGGTTTCCAGAACGATTCCGCGCAGACCCGAAGTCGCCAGGATTGAAGCCAGAACAATTTCGCTCATTCCGGGAAACATTTTTATAATAGCAACGTGATTGTTTAAATTCTTGTGAACAATCAGTTTAGCGTCTTTATTTACAGGCAGGAATAAATGTTGATTTAGCTTTAAATGTACGCCAGATTCTACCAATTCAGGATAGTTGGGTGCTGTAAAAGCTCTAAAATGTTCTGCGTTAACTTTTGAAGTACGGTTTCCGCGGTATAATTTATATTCAAAATACAAACAAACTTCTGTAATTACAGGTTTACTATTTTCCTGTAACGAAGCAATCTGAATTGCTGTAATCAGGTTTTCTTTGGCATCGGTACGCAAATCTCCAATTGGCAACTGCGAACCCGTAAACACAACCGGTTTTGATAAATTTTCGAGCATAAAACTCAATGCTGAAGCTGAATAAGACATCGTATCTGAACCGTGCAAAACAACAAAACCGTCAAAAGAATGATAACTGTCTTCGATAATAGTGGCAATTTTGGTCCACATTTCGGGATTCATATTAGAAGAATCAATAGGATGTTCGAATGAAACAGATTCAATTTCGCAATCCAATTGTTTGATTTCAGGAATCTTCTGAATTAATTTGCCAAAATTGAAGGCTTTTAGAGCTCCAGTTTCAAAATCTTTGCTCATACCGATGGTTCCTCCGGTATAAATCAGCAATATTTTAGCTTTAGATGACATCCTGGTATTTTAATTTATTAACCACCGGATTGGCATACATGGACAAAAATCCTTGTCTGGTAACCGGATTATCGCTTCCGATTCTCATTTCTAAACGACGTTCAAAAAGTGATTTCTCACTTTCTTTATATTTATCTGCGAATCTGTTGGTTTCGTTTAAAATATCGTAAGCAATAAAATTTGTCGGCCACAATTGGTAGTTTTTCAGAATAACATCGTCAATTGTTTGTGCCAAAGCCTGAATTTGTTTGTTTCCGTTGTCATTTTCAGCTACAATCTGATCGATTTCAGTATCCAGAACATCGCCAACAGAAATGTGTATTCTTTTTTTAGTTCCCATGATTCCACTTAGAATGGTCATGAAATCTTCGTTTTTATCTTTTACGTATACTTCATTATTGGCTTCTGCCATTAATTGAGGCATTTTTAAAACATCTGTCGGATCATATTCGTAAGAAATAGAAACCGGGACGATTTTTAATTTCTTAAAATAATCCATTAGATTTTCTTCATCAGAACCCATTCCGATCATTTTCAAAACTCCGGGATTGGTTTCGTCGTTTCCGTCTTTTGTTCTTCCCTCACGCTGGGCAATCCAAACCGAACGATTTTCGCGCAGCAGTAATTGTCCCATATATTCAGAAAGCAATTTAGAACTTTGCAGCATTTCGCGAGGTGTTAATCCTCTTAAAACCAAAAAGTTTCGGTTTAATTTTGCTAAAGTTGCCAGAAAAGCTTTCTTTACTAAATTATCTCCAATTGCCGAAGCCGTCATTACCAATCCATGTTCAAACAAACAAACATTTAATAATGTAGTATCTAAAAGAATATCCCTGTGATTGGAGATAAATAAGTAGGAAGTATTAGGTTCGAGTTTTTCAAAACCTGAAGTTGTTAAACCTTCAGAACTTTTTTCCAGAACTTTTTGAATCGTGTTATAAATAAAGTTGCATTGAAAATCGCGAATAGAATGCGTTTTCTTCAGTTGTTCCTTCCAGACCTCATCTTCTACTTCCGGAAAAGTAAAGTTCATCATGGTTTTCATCATCGGATGATTTACCACATCATGAAGTGCTTCATTTATTTCGGAATCATAAAACGGTCGAATGGCATCAAATCTCTGCATTATTAATTTGGGTTTAAGTGGGCAAAAGAACAAAAAAAAAATTAAAGTTTTGTAAGGTACAGGTTAAATCCCAAAAACGTCTTTAGAATTTTGCGTTGTAATTGCTGCTATTTCTTCTTCAGAAACTTTATAAATGTCGGCCAGTTTTGCAATCACATTGACCAGATAACTGCTTTCATTTCGTTTTCCACGATACGGAATGGGCGCCAGATAAGGCGAATCGGTTTCCAAAACGATGTGTTTTAAATCGATTTGATTGAGAAACTGATCTATTTTTCCGTTCTTAAACGTTACAACGCCGCCTATTCCTAATTTCATTTTATAAGAAATAGCCTGCTGTGCTTGTATTAAAGTTCCGGAAAAACAATGAAAAATCCCAAATAAATCTTCAGATTTTTCTTCTTCTAAGATTTCGAAAATTTCATCAAAGGCTTCACGACAGTGAATTACAATAGGCAATTTGTATTGTTTTGCCAATTGAATTTGCTTCCTGAAAGCGATTTGCTGCTCTTTTAAATGGGTTTTATCCCAGTACAAATCGATTCCAATCTCGCCCACAGCGTAAAATTTTCGTTTTGCCAGCTCGGTTTCAACATGTTCTAATTCGTCTAGATAATTGTCTTTCACGTAAGTGGGATGCAAACCCATCATAAGGAAAACATTGTCCGGATAATTTTGTTCTAATTCATACATCGATTGTGTAGCGGCGGCATCGATTGCAGGAATAAAAAAGCGTGTAATTCCGGCATCAATGGCACGCTGAATCATTTCGTTACGATCCTGATCGAATTCTTCAGAGTATAAATGGGTATGGGTATCGGTGATTGCTATAGTAGGTTTCAAAGTCTTAATTTTTAAAGTGGTCAAAATTACGACAATATTAAAAGAATAGCAATTCCAGATAATTGGTACGCGGATGAGACGGATTCACTTCGTAAAAACACTGATAGCAACGGACTTTTTTGGAGTTTTGATCTCTTAATGCGAGAAGCTTGAGATAAAATTACAACACGAAATCTTTCGACTTCGCTCAGGAAGCCAAAATTATACAGAGTTATTGTGGGAGATCTTTTGTCTAACGAATGAAAAAATATGGAAGTTAAAAACGAAAAGACCTTTATTAAAGTTCTGCACTTTAACAAAGGTCTAATCAACCGAAATGAAACCTGAAACGGCAACTAAAATTTAGACCCCCATCTCTATGAATTTTAATGCGCGTTCCAGAATTTCATCTCGTCCTTCCTGAATTCCTTTTATAGTTGGTTTTACTTCTATATCAGGAATTATACCAATTTTTAGTTTTTCTATGCGATCGGAATTACAACTTGTTGCAAGTTTTTCGGTTTCGGTAATTTTGTTCTGACCAAAGAGAATTTGCGAAAAGATAATCAGTAACAATAAGATAATTTTTTGCATGCCGGTTTGGTTAGATTAATGTAGCTTTGGGAAGACTTGCAATTGTAACCCGAGCCGAAATTAGAGATTAATTTGTAAGAATCTTTACGGGTTTCCACAATCATGCAATTTTTTTTTCAGTTTGTTAAAATCTAAGAAAACTGATTCTCTTTCGCGAAAGCGCTGATATAAGAGTTTTTATGTTTTCTATCTCCATTTTTGCAATCGAATCAGATTCTTTCTTTTATTAAAATAAAAGAACCTTTGACAAAGTGTGCAACTTCGGCAAAGGTTCGTAACATTTCATTTTGTGAAAAATTTAATTCAGTTCCTCAAGCAATTTTTCTACTTCATCATAATCTTCATAATCCTGCGAAATAGTTTGCAGTATAGCTTTAGAAGCTTCATAATCGCCTCGCTTTAATTTTGATAAGGCCATATTCCATTTTGCTTTTTCCTTATAAATAGAATTCCCTTGTTCTAACTCCTTAAAAATTTCTTCCGCTTTTACGTACTTGTCAATTTGTAATAGCGAAACGCCATAGAAATATTTAATTTCCGGGGAATTATTTTCTTTTAAAATCGATTCGAAAAGAGGCACTGCCTGTTCATATCTTTTTCCGTTGAATGTTTCCTCAGCCTTTTTTAAAGTTTCTTCAGAGACACCTCTTTCGGTAAAATAGGCGCTTTCCGGATGATTGTAATCGTCAAATGAAGGATTATTATTGTCATCAAAGAAAAACAATCCGCATAAAATAATTACAGAAGCTGCAGCCACAAAATACCAAGGTCTGAAAGAAGCGACTTTGGTTTTCTCTTTTTTGAAATATTTATCTGAAATCTGATCCAGTTTTGCCATAAAAATTTCTCTTTCCTGCTGCTGTCCAAATTTATTTTCCAGTTGAAAATGCATTTCTTTGAACGTTTCAAATTCCGAAGAAAGCCCAACATTATCAGACAATTGCTTTTCAAAATTATTCTGTTCCTCAACCGTTAGCTCGCCTTGGAGGTATCGGTCAAATAAGATATAGCGTTCTTCGTGCATGATTAATTTTTAAAAGAGTTAAAATTTTTCGCTTCTTCAATCCACTGCGTTAATTGTCCCACGCACAACGACTTCTCTTTACTAACATAGCCGGGAGCGATGTTTAATTTTAGGGCTGCTTCTTCTACAGATTTAAGAGAAAAACTATGTTTTAAAACTTCCTGACATTTCTCGTCAAGTTTTTCAAACATTGAGTCAAAATTTTTCTGTTTCTCCTCAAATTCTTCTGTTTGCGCAATCAATTCATGTGCAGATTCATTAATGGAGACCACATTCTCATAAACTGTCACTTCTTTATTGACCGAATTTTGCAGTTCGTTGAGCCAACGACTTTTACACAATAAGAAAAAGTAAGCATCGAAGGGACAGGTTAACTGAAGTCGATTGGCTTTGGCCTGATTAAAGAGTAAAATGAGAATTTCCCGAATCACATCCTGTGCATGCTCCTTATCACCCGAATTATTGGTAATAAAAGTACACACTTTTGGCGCAAACTTCTTGTATATCATTTCGATAACTACCGAATCATTTGCGGCAAGACCATCAATATATTTTTGGTCAGGATGAATTTTATTTTGATCCATAGAAAAGATTTTAACAGCTAATTTAAAAAAAGAATCTCAAAAATTTTACAACTATAGATAACAATATTGCAATAGATCATATATAATTAAAGAAAAGTCTTTTAAAAACCTCTAAAAAATTAAAGAAATGAAAAGCCAGACATTTACCAATGCTACTATCAGCAGCGATTTTATTCGTTTCTAAAATGCCATGATTTTAATAGCACCTAATACAATAAAAAATTGCCCGATGTAGTTTATTTCTGCGGCGCTATTATGTATTAAAAGATTTTCAGACACCTGATAAACTCTAAATTATATCTTGTATATCATTAGCTTTTTGGTTGTAATTGGTTTATTTTTGATATTCAATCATTACATAAATGGAAAATCTTCACGAAATTCTCAAATTAGAGAAATACAAAAAAATAAAGTTTAAAATTACCAGAACCCAACACCTTCAGATAAAAGCCAAAATTAATGGCGTGAGCGGAACTTTTATTTTAGATACCGGCGCATCTAATACCTGTGTTGGTTTTGAAAGTATTGAGCGTTTTAAACTGACTGCGAAAAATTCTAAAACCAAAGCTTCCGGAGCCGGCGCAACGGGAATGAAAACCCAGGTTTCTTCTGAAAACAAACTGGAATTAGGAAAGTGGAAAGACAAAGATTTCAGCCTTGTTATTTTTGATCTTTCGCATGTAAATGAAGCGTTGGAATCTTTTAAGGCGAAACCTGTTCATGGCATTATTGGTGCTGATATATTGATGGAAGGAAAAGCAATAATTGATTATTTTAATCATTATTTGTATCTGAAATAGGATTATTAACTGTTTCATAAAACTAAAAAATCCCAAACTCCTTTCGGAATCTGGGATTTTTTCATTCTAAAATTAAATCAAAAATTAATGGGTATGTTTTGGATTAAAACCGTCTTCGCTTAATTCTGTGTGCTCATAATCGGCAACCATTTCAGCTTCGTAGTCGATTTTTTCTCCTTTAGAGAATTTCTGAATCAGTTTCTCCATAATATTATAAATAACAGGAACTACAATCAACGTCAGGAATAAAGAAGAAATTAATCCTCCGATAATTACCCACGCCAAACCGTTTTTCCACTCTGCTCCTGCTCCGGATGCCAATGCGATTGGGAACATACCAAATACCATCGCAATTGTCGTCATCAAAATCGGACGTAAACGTGCGTGATTTGCCTGAATCAAAGCCGTTCTGATTGATTCTCCGGCAGCTCTTCTCTGGTTGGTATAATCGACAAGCATGATGGCATTCTTACACACCAGACCAATCAACATGATGATACCCAAAATGGTAAAAATGTTTAATGAGTTGTTTGTTAATGCTAAGGCTAACATCGCACCGATAAACGAAAGCGGAATTGCAAACAATACCACAAATGGATGCGCGAAACTGTCATACAAACTCACCATTACAAGGTAAACTAAAATAATAGCAGCTAATAAAGCGATTCCTAAAGTACCAAATCCCTCAGACTGGTTCTCCTGGTCACCACCCCAGATGTAGTTTACACCAGCAGGTTTTTTAAGCTTATCCAACTTAACCTGCCATTGCTGCACAATTGTTCCGGAAGGAACCCCAACATTCTGTCCTTTTACGGTTACAGAAGCAGATTTATCTCTACGTTCTAACTGGCTAGGTCCTGAACCTTCTGTAATATCTGCAAACTGAGACAATTTAATTTGTTGTCCGGCAGCATTTACGAAAATCAAATTACTTACGTCAGTAATACTCTTTCTGTCGAATGCATTGTATCTGATGTTGATATCATATTCATATTCTCCTGCACGGTATTTACCGTCTGTGTTACCACTAAAAGCGGTTTGCATTGTTGAACCCACTGTTTGAAGTGACAAACCTAAAGCAGCCATTTTATCACGGTCTACTTTTACATTGATTTCAGGGTTTCCGTCTTCAACGGTTAATTTAATCTCTGTTGTTCCGGGAATAGTTCGTAACGCAGCCTCAGCCTGTTTAGCAAAAGCCATTGCCGCCTCTGTTGAAGGACCTGTTACGATTAATCCTAATGTTGCATCTTCGGCAGTACCTAAGATACCAACAGGAACCGTTTTTACTTTTGCACCAACTAAAACTTTTTCTAATTTACGTTTGATTTTTGCAGCGTAAACATTCGCATCATCAGTACGATCTTTTTGCTCAATCATTTTTACATCGATCTCTGCTTTATAAGCAGTTGCCTGAGATGCTCCAAAACCTTCACTGGTTTGTCCTACAGTTGTAATCTGACTGTGTACGTATTCTTGTTGTTTTAAATAAGCTTCTGCTTTCTGCGTCATAAAGTTCGTTTGTTCTAACGAAGCATCTTTCGGCATTTCGATCTGAACCAGAAACTCCCCACTATCAGATGATGCAAAGAACTCTCCACCAATAAAGCCACCGCCCATTAATCCGACAGTTGAAACTAAGAACAATACAACAACTACTACAATTGTTTTAATATAATGATCCAGACACCAGGTCAATAGATCAGAAACCCAGTTTGTAAAACGAGTTAAGTAACTTTCAAATCCAAGAATAATTCTTCCGAATAAGTTTTTCCCTTCAATATGCTCTAATTTTCCAAAACGGGATGATAACCATGGAATAATAGTAAATGAAGCTAAAAGTGATAATAATGTTGAGATAATTACCGTAACACAGAATTGCGTAATAATATTAGAAACCAGTCCTGAACTCATTGCAATTGGTAAAAATACAACTACAATTACCAATGTAATAGACGTTACCGTTCCCCCAATTTCGGCAGTTCCGTCATAAGATGCACGAATACGGCTTTTACCCATCTCCATGTGTCGGTAAATATTCTCCAGTACCACAATCGCATCATCGACCAGAATACCTACAACAAGAGATAATCCTAATAAACTCATTAAGTTTAGTGTGTATCCCATTAAATAAATTCCGATGAAAGTTGCAATCAACGATGCAGGAATAGATACCATTACAATCAATGAGTTTCTAATACTGTGAAGAAAGAACAACATTACAAAAGCAACCAGTACAACCGCGATCAATAAATCGTGTACAACAGAATCTGCTGCTTCCAGTGTAAATACCGTACTGTCTTTTGCAACTTCCAGTTTTAACTGGTTTGATTTATAATCGTTTTCAAGAACTTTAATAGTTTTTAATAATTGCTCACTTACCGCAACCGCGTTGGCATCAGATTGTTTTACGATTTGTAAAACGATTGCACTTTTTTGATCTACACGAGAAATTTTCTCGGCAATTTTCTGAGTATCCTGAACATCGGCAATTTCGCCCAAACGAATCTGAATCCCGTTTTGAGAAGAAACAACCAAATTTCTTAATTCATCAACACTTTTATATTTACCCGCTAAACGAATTAATATTTTCTGATTTCTGGTCTGAATGTTTCCTGTAGGGAAATCTAAGTTGGATGTTAAGATATTTTGCTGCACCTGAGGAACAGATAATCCGTAACCCTGCATTTTTACAGCATCAAGGTTTACCTGAATTTCACGTTCAGAGCCACCAATAATATTTACCTGCGCCACACCTTGTACACGGGATAAAATAGGTGCAATTTTTTTATCAATTAAGTCATAAAATTCTGCTTCGTCCATTTTTCCGTTGGCACCAAGCGTCATAATTGGTAAATCACTCAGCGAGAATTTGGTCAGCGAAGGCGTTTCGGCATCATCTGGCAAATCGCTAATGATGGCATTAATTTTACGCTGGGCATCATTTAGAGAGAAATCGACTTTTGCGTTTGATGTTAAGGTAATCGAAACGATAGATAAACTTTCGTACGACTTTGAATCAATTTTCTTGACATTTTCAAGAGACGCAATCGCATCTTCAATTTTCTTTGTAACTGTATTTTCTACCTCACTTGGAGAAGCTCCAGGATAAATGGTAGAAATTGTAATAACGTTTTGTTCAAATTTAGGGATCAGCTCATAGCCTAACTGGCTGTAACTGAACAATCCACCAAGAGTCAGAATTGTAAACAATACAATTACCAACGACGGACGTTTTATGGATATTTCGGCTAATTTCATATTTGTTGCTTTAGGCTCCAGGCTGTGGGCATAAGCTTCATGCTCATGCTCTACAGCTCATCGCTTTAAATTATTTAATAATTTCTATTGAATTTCCGTCCTGTAAGTTAATCTGACCTGTAATGATTACTTTTTCACCATCAGATAATCCTTTAATAACTTCCACTTTATCCCCTAGAATTCTACCTGCAGTTACTTTTCTTAGTTTTGCAATTCCGTTTTCGGCTACAAATATTTCGTTACTGCTTACACTTCCTACGAAAGCATTTCTTGGTACAACCATCAGGTTTTGTTTTTGTTGGTTTGAAGAGAAATTTGCCGTTCCGTACATACCCGCCTTAAGGTCATTGTTAACATTGTTTGTAATTTCGATTTCAACCGGGAAGTTTAAAGACTCATCTGCTTTTGAAGCGATGAAAGTAATTTTTCCCGAGAAATTTTTATCAGGATAAACACTCGCTGTTACGTTAACAGTGTTCCCTTTTTTTAAGCTTGCTACCTGAGTTTCATTTACTGTAACAGTCAGTTTTAATTTAGAAACATTTACAATATCAAATAATGCAGTAGCCGGCATTCCTGCTAAAATAGAACCTGGTTCAATATATTTTTTATTGATAAAACCATTGATTGGCGCTTTTACCTTAGTATCTCCAACATTGATGTTAGCTTGTTTCAGGTTAGATTCAGCATTTGTCAAAGCCAGTTTAGCCTGATCTAATTGTTGTTTAGTTACACCACCTGTTTTAAAAGCGTTTTCATATCTTCCGTAATCAGATTTTGCATTTTGGTAAGCTGCCTGTGCTTGTTGTGCACTTACATTAATTACATCACCTCTCACTGTCAATAAAGTCTGTCCCACTCTTACATAGTCACCTTCTTTTACTAAAACGCTGATTACTTTACCTGATTTTTCTGCAGAGAATGTCAATTCCTGAATTGGCTGAAAGTTTCCGTTAGCAACGAAATCCAGTGAAACTTCTTCTGTTTTTACTTCAGAAACTTTTACAGAAACAGCTGCATTTTTCTCCGCTACAATATCTGTTTTTGCTTTATTTTCTTTCTTATTATTATTTAAGACATATCCAATCACACCCAGCGCTGCGATTATGATTACGATTGTTATAATAGTTTTCTTCATTGTAATTAGTTATTTAATAAGAGATTTTAGTTCGCCTTTTGATTTAATTAGAGATATTTCGGCAATTTTATAATTTAAAACTGCTCTTGTATAGTTATTTTGAGCTTCAAGAGATGCATTTTCAGAATCCAGTAAATCGGTTAAAGACGCTAATCCCTGAAGATAATTGTTTTTTGTATTGACTAAAATTTCCTTAGCCAGTCTCATATTTTCTTTTTGATTCTGAATTGTCACTAAATTATTTTCAATTTGAGCCATTGCATTTCTATAATCTAAATCAAGAGAAAGTTTAGTGTCTTTAATATCTTCCTGCAAAGATCTGATCTCAACATCGGCTTGTCTTACTCTGGAGCGTGTTCCAAAACCTGTAAAAATTGGCACTCTTAAGTTTAATCCAATTCCAGAATAATCTGACCAGTAAACACCTGAAGATGGTTTTGCAAACCACGGAAATTCCGGTCCCTGCCCGATATAGTTATAACTAGCAGACAATGAAAGCGTTGGATAATATTCTGCCTGAATTGCTTTTTTATTAAAAACAAGTAATTCTTCCTGTTTCTTTAAAAGCAGATATTCTGTTCTGTTTTCAATATTAGGTTCTTCAGTTAATTCTGCCGGAACCACTTCAAATTCTTCTTTTGGCAATACAATTTGAGTTTCGATTGGCATTCCCATATAAAACTTCAGTGCATTTTCCTGCAAAGTAATTTGATTTTTAATCTGCTGACGCTCTGTGTCAATATTTGACATTTTCACTATAATACGGTCTAAGTCGATTTTTTTAGCCAGACCATTGTCAAATTGCCCTTGTACAATGTCACGGACTTTTGTCGTATTTACATAGTTACTGTCTAACAAAACCAATCTTTCCTGCTGTACATAAACAGAATAATAGTTATTTGCCACTCTTTCAATAACCTGCTCGTCTGTCAATTGACTATTGATCTGATAGAATTCGCGCGTTGATTTTGCCGCTTTTAATCCTGTAAAAACAGCCTGATCAAAAATGGCCTGAGTTAAGGAAACACCAGCTGTAGAAGTCCATTTTTGACCAAAAGCAGCCTGAATCGTAGTTCCCGGCTGACCAAATCCCGCACCATCAATAACTGTAGTCTGAATAATTGGATTATAAGTTAGGTTTCCGTTTGCGGAAATTTGAGGTAAAGCTCTGGAGCGTACTTCCTGAATTTTATATTCGCTTTTTTCAACCTCCAACTGAGCCTTTTTCGCATCAGCTTTATTTTGAAGCGCATAAGTAACCGCGTCTTTCAAGGTTAAAGTCGTTTGTGCATTGGCCGACAGGCCCAGTGTGCACAAAACTATAAGAAGGATTCTTTTCATAAGTAGTTAAATATTTATTTTAAAATTTTGAGATAGTTACATCATTCTCCTTTACAACTCCCACAGAAGTATGATGATTTATTTTGATTGCTGATTAATAAGTAATTCTTTTAAGCTGTTTTTCTAATTCTGTAACTCCCTTTTCTGTCGCCATAGCGCGGGTGTGATATTCTAAAGCCTCCAGCTCTATTCTCTGAGCTTCACTTTCTGAAACCGTATTTTCATTAATATGAAAAATAAGTGTATAATAAAATCTTACATAAGTCTCTACATTTAAATCGCTTCTGTAAAGACCTTCACGAATTCCTTTTTCAATATTATCTCTAAAACATTGTGTACACTGATCAATTTCATGAGAAAGAATATTTTGATAAATTTCCGGGTAATGTTTTTTTAACTGGTAAAGAGGAGAAGTATCAATATTATTCTTAAACATATCACGAAACATTTCCCTGATCTCAAAATTTTCATGAATCGCATTGTAATTCTTGGCCACAATGCTGTCCATAATTTCATGAACCTGTTGATGCACCATTGACGTACTTTCTTCAATCAATACCTCTTTATTGCAAAAGTATTTGTAAATCGTTTTTTTTGAAATACACATTTCTCCCGCAATATCATCCATGGTAACACTCTTAAAACCAAGCTTTAAAAACAACTCGCTTGCTTTTGATATGATTTTCTCTTTCATTTTAAATTCTCAAATTGCATCACAAATATAGCTTGGAAACTAAAATTTAAAAAATAGTTTCCTATTTATTTGTAATAATTTTACATTAATTTATTTATTTAGTAAGATTTATATACTAAATTCTAAATTTGCTATAATTTTAATATCTTTTCCTAATGCAGCACCCGAAGAATGGTTAAAAGAGTTGAAATCTAAACCGAAATCTTCACGTTTGATATTCCCTTTAATCTCAAAAGCTAATTTTTTTTGTCCGTTATAATTGTTTTCTCCAAGAAACTCTGCATCCAATTCTACAACTCTGGTAACATCTTTAATAGTCAGGTTACCTTTGAAAAAATTGATGTTTTGATTTACTTTTTGAAATGAAGTCGATTTGAACCGAACAATCGGATGCTCATCTTCTTCAAAAAAGTCCTGAAGCTGCAAATAAGCATCTATCGACTGGAAACTTTCGTTTTTATTATTAAGATCCAATGAGAATTCTACCGAAGCATCTTCGATCTCATTATCCTGAATGTTTACATAGCCATCAAATTTGTTTGCAGTTCCTCCTAAATAAGAAGTTCTTGATCGTCTCATCTTCAATAAAACATCTGACTGACTAGAATCTAAGGTCCATTTTGTTTTCATAATTACCTGATTTAGCTGAATTATAAATCATTTCAACTTAAGCGGAAACTTTTAGAGTGTTCTGAGTTTCCGTTTTACGATTGCAAATATAGACAGGAAACTCAGAATACCAAAAAAGTTTCCACGTTTTTTTGAAAAATTTTAACATATTATAAATGAGGCCGGTTACAGCCGATTTTTATAACGCAAAAAAGCTTTTAACCTTTATCCCCTCAATAATTCATTTTGAATTGTATCTTTGAGGCTCGTAAATCAGATTTCATTTATGCACGATATCAGTCAGTACCAGAATTTTTTCATTAATTACCTGCAGGGTCAAAACATACACAAAGAACCTGCAAATCTCTATGAGCCAATCGAATATATTTTAGGTCTTGGAGGAAAACGTATTCGCCCCATTTTAACTTTAATGGCTGCCGAAGTTTTTGATACCGATTATTCTAAAGCACTTCCGGCTGCAATGGCTGTAGAGGTTTTTCATAATTTCTCTTTGGTACATGACGACATTATGGACGACGCGCCTTTGCGAAGAGGACAAGTTACTGTGCATGAAAAATGGGATTTGAATACCGGGATTTTATCGGGAGATGCAATGCTGATTCTGGCTTATCAGTATTTCGAAAAATATGAGCCTGTTATATTCAGAAATCTGGCCAGACTTTTTAGTAAGACCGCTCTTGAAGTTTGCGAAGGACAGCAATGGGATGTTGATTTTGAGACCCGTAACGATGTTACGATTCCACAATATTTAAAAATGATCGAATATAAAACAGCTGTTTTGGTTGCCGCAGCCATGAAAATGGGTGCTATTGTAGCCGAAACTTCAGAAAAAGAAGCTGACTTAATTTACGATTTCGGTTTAAATTTAGGGCTGGCATTCCAGCTTCAGGACGATTATCTGGATGCTTTTGGTGATCCAAAAACTTTTGGAAAACAAGTTGGCGGCGACATTATCGAAAACAAAAAAACCTATTTATATCTAAAAGCTTTAGAATTTTCGTCAAGCGAAAAAGCCTCGCAATTACAACAATTGTTTACGATTTCATCAGAAGATAATTCAGAAAAAATTGAAACGGCAAAAACCATTTTTAACGAATCGGGCGCTTCAAAAGCAACACAAGATGCTATTGAAATGTATACACTAAAAGCTTTTGAAACCTTAGAAAAAATGGAAATTAACGCTGAAAAAAAAGCGGTTCTGAGAACTTTTGGCGAAAACTTAATGGGAAGAAAAGTTTAAAAACAATTGCAATGTCAATAAAATGACAAAATTCAATTTCCAATTCTAATTGATTTTTACATTTAAATTTGACATTGATTTTTGAAATTGATATTGTAATTGAAAATTATGTTTGTAGCGCCAATAAATACAGAATCTTTACTAGAGCAAGCTCAGGCGGAGAAGTTATATTTGAGTCTGATTGAACAAATTAATAAAGATTTTAATCTTGCCAATGAAGGAATTGATTTTCCGTTAAGCATTTCGCCAGACGAATTAAAAATTCAGCTTCACGAAAAAATCTACCGGATGATCCAATATAAATTTGCTGAATACCTCAATCTTCTTTACATAATTGATGTTCCCGAAAATGAAATAAAAAGTCTGGATGGATCTGATTTGGTAATTCTGGCAGAGCAAGTTGCTTTTTTGATTTTAAAAAGGGAATGGCAGAAGGTTTGGTTTAGGAATTTTTACAGATAAAGGTTCAAAGGAGCATAGGTCCAAAGGCGCAAAGCAAATCTCTGTCCCTTTGTTACTCTGTAACTTTGTACCTTTTTAAAAATAAACCCTCACAAAAGGCATAAATCCAGAACCATACAGACTTCTGTTTGGATCATACAAAACATCGTACCGGGCCCCAATTGTTACATTTCCTGTCCTGTAACCTGCTCCCAGATATAAGGCAGTATTCCAAAAATTATCAGAATAAGCAGGCCTGTTAAAATTAGCATCGTAATCTGTGTTAACACGAACTTGTTCTAATTCTGCTGACAACTGAATTTCAGGAATGGGATTAACGAAAGTAAGAACACTTCCTCCGTAAACGAAAGATTCGTAATAGTTTTTCGAATTCAGATAGCCGAATTGAAGTCCGACACCAACAGCGACAATTTCGTTTACGTTGTAAATAGCACTGGGCATCACAGAGATATCCGTATATCCGGAACCAAATCCGAGACCTAATCCACCTCCAAACTGAACTTTATCCCAAAAATTATTGTTATTATCAATTACATAGCTTTGCTGTGCAATTGTGTAACTTGAGAATAAGACTGCCAAAATCACAAAATAATATTTGCAATCGATTGAAAATTGAATTTTATTCATAGTTAACGTTTATTTTAACAAATTTTTACGTAAAAGTACGTAAAAAAAAGATTTAAATAAATGTGATTGTTGTACTTTTGCCTTTCTATATAACAAAAAGTATATTCACTCATATTATGGATAGGTTTTCATTTTTAAACGCAGCGCATACCGAGTTTTTTGCACAATTATACGATCAATATTTAGTAAACCCAGACAGTGTCGAGCCTAGCTGGAGAAGTTTCTTTCAAGGTTTTGACTTTGGACAAACGACTTATAACGACGAAAATCCGGTGCAAACAATCGTGGAGTACGTGACTAGCGACAACACAGATTACAGTCAGGTTTCAGAAAAACTAAAAAAAGAATTCAACGTTCTTAAATTAATTGACGGATACCGTACGCGCGGACATTTATTCACGAAAACAAATCCTGTTCGTGACCGTAGAACTTCATCTCCAACTTTGGATATTGAAAACTTCGGATTATCAGCAGCTGATCTTTCAACTGTTTTTGATGCGGCACAAACTATCGGAATGGCGCCTTCTTCATTAGAAGCAATTGTAAATCGCCTAAAAGCAATTTATTGCCAGCACATCGGTATTGAGTATATGTACATTAGGAATCCGGGCGTTGTAAAATGGATTCAGGACAAATTAGCTGTTGATAACAATCAGCCTAATTTTTCTACAGAAGAAAAGAAAACGATCTTAAATAAATTAAACGAAGCTGTTTCTTTTGAGAATTTCCTTCATACTAAATATGTGGGACAAAAACGTTTCTCATTAGAAGGCGGAGAATCTATTATCCCGGCTTTGGATGCTTTAATTGAGCAGGCTGCAGAAAAAGGTGTTGAACAATTCGTAATGGGAATGGCTCACCGTGGCCGTCTGAACGTTTTGGCGAACATCTTCGGAAAATCTACTCAGGATATTTTTGGCGAGTTTGACGGTAAAGATTACGATCAGGAATATTTTGATGGTGACGTAAAATACCATTTAGGTCTTACGGCTGATAAAAAAACAAGAACCGGAAAAAGCATCAATATCAATTTAGCTCCAAACCCTTCTCACTTAGAAACTGTTGGAGCTGTTATTGAAGGTATTACAAGAGCAAAACAAGATAAATATTACGCAGACGATTTCTCTAAAGTTTTACCAATCGCTGTTCACGGTGATGCTGCAATTGCAGGACAAGGTATTCTTTACGAAATTATTCAGATGGCGCAGCTTGACGGTTACAAAACCGGAGGAACTATCCATATTGTAATCAACAATCAGGTTGGATTTACAACCAATTATTTAGATGCCCGTTCGTCTACTTATTGTACAGACGTTGCAAAAGTGACGCTTTCGCCGGTATTGCACGTAAATGCTGATGATGCAGAAGCTGTAGTACACGCTGTATCTTTTGCATTAGACTATAGAATGCAATTTGGACGTGACGTATTTATTGACTTATTAGGATATAGAAAATACGGCCACAACGAAGGTGATGAACCTCGTTTTACACAGCCGGTTTTATACAAAATCATTGCTAAACATAAAAACCCAAGAGACATTTACGCAGAGAAATTACTTTCTAACGGCGTAATAGATGCATCTTATGTAAATGCTTTAGAAAAACAATACAAAACCGCATTAGAAGAAAACTTAGAAGCTTCCCGTAAAAAAGATCTGACTATCATTACTCCATTCATGAAAAACGAATGGGACGGATTTGTTCAGGTAACAGATACCCAAATGCTTCAAAAAGTAGATACTAAATTTCATAAGGAAGGTTTAGATTCTATTATCAGTACAATTTCTACTTTACCTTCTGATAAAAAGTTTATCAATAAAATCACTAAAATTGTTACCGACAGAAAAGCCGGATATGATAACAATACTATTGACTGGGGAACCGCAGAAGCTTTAGCTTACGGTTCTTTATTAACAGAAGGATTTGATATCCGTATTTCTGGTCAGGATGTGGAGAGAGGAACTTTCTCTCACCGTCACGCGGTAGTAAAAGTAGAAGATTCTGAAGAAGAAGTAATTTTATTAGATGCAATAGAAAACAAAAAAGGAAAATTCGGCGTTTTCAATTCTCTTTTATCAGAATACGGAGTTCTTGGTTTTGATTACGGATATGCATTGGCAAATCCGAATGCCTTAACTATCTGGGAAGCACAGTTTGGAGATTTCTCTAACGGTGCCCAAATTATGATTGACCAGTATATTTCTTGTGGAGAAGACAAATGGAACAACCAAAACGGTATTGTTCTTTTATTGCCTCACGGATATGAAGGTCAGGGAGCAGAACACTCTTCTGCAAGAATGGAACGTTACTTACAACTTTGCGCAAGACAAAATATGTATGTGGCAGACTGTACCACTCCAGCCAACTTCTTCCACTTGTTGAGAAGACAAATGAAAACGAACTTCCGTAAACCTTTGATAGTTTTCTCTCCAAAAAGTTTATTACGTGATCCAAGATGCGTTTCTACAATAGAAGAATTAGCAAACGGTAGTTTCCAGGAAACAATAGATGACAATACAGTAGATAAAAAAGGAGTAAAAACTTTGGTTTTTGTAACTGGTAAATTCTATTATGATATTGTTGCAGAAAGAGAAAATAACGGAAGAAATGACGTTGCAGTTGTTCGTATCGAGCAATTATTCCCTTTCCCTGTTGAACAGATTAAAGAAATCATCGCACAATATCCAAATGCTGACGATTATGTATGGGCACAGGAAGAACCTAAAAACATGGGAGCTTACAGCTTTATGTTAATGAACTTTGATCTTGTAAAATGGAGATTAGCTTCGTTAAAAGCTTACGCAGCACCGGCATCCGGAAGTTATACGCGTGCAAAACGCCGTCATGCCGATGCAATTAGAATGGTATTCGATAAAAATTTATTCAGATAAAAAGAATGTTTCAAGTTTCAGGTTTCAGGTTTACAAGCCCGAAATCTGAGACCATAAAAACCTTAAACAAAAACAAAGATGATTTTAGAAATGAAAGTCCCATCACCAGGGGAGTCAATAAAAGAAGTTGAAATTGCAACTTGGTTAGTAAAAGACGGAGATTATGTAGAGAAAGATCAGGCTATTGCTGAAGTAGATTCAGATAAAGCTACTCTTGAATTACCTGCTGAAATGAGCGGAGTAATTACATTAAAAGCTGAAGAAGGAGATACAGTAGCAGTTGGTGCTGTAGTTTGTTTAATCGATACTGATGCAGCAAAACCTGCAGGTGATGCTCCGGCAGCAAAAGCAGAAGAAGCAAAAGCAGAAGAAGCACCGAAAGCAGAAGCACCAAAAGCGGAGGCGCCAAAGGCAGAAGCTCCTAAAGCAGAAGCACCACAAGCAGCTCCGGCAGCTACAAGTTACGCAGCTGGAACTCCATCTCCTGCAGCAAGAAAAATATTAGACGAAAAAAATATTGCTCCGGCAACAGTTTCAGGAACTGGAAAAGGCGGAAGAATCACTAAAGACGATGCTGTAAATGCAGTACCTTCTATGGGAACTCCAACTGGTGGAAGCCGTGGAACTGAACGTACAAAATTGTCAATGTTACGTCGAAAAGTAGCAGAAAGATTAGTTTCGGCTAAAAATGAAACAGCCATGCTTACTACTTTTAACGAAGTAAACATGACGCCAATCAACCAGATTCGTAATGAATATAAAGATGCTTTTAAAGCAAAACATGGCGGTCTTGGTTTAGGTTTCATGTCTTTCTTTACAAAAGCAGTTACAAGAGCTTTACAATTATATCCGGATGTTAACTCTATGATGGACGGTGATTACAAAATCGCTTACGATTTTGCTGATATCTCTATCGCAGTTTCCGGACCAAAAGGATTAATGGTTCCTGTTGTTCGTAATGCTGAATTATTAACTTTCCGTGGAATTGAAGCTGAAATTAAAAGATTGGCTTTAAGAGCACGTGATGGTCAGATTACCGTTGACGATATGACTGGAGGAACTTTTACAATTACTAATGGTGGTGTTTTTGGTAGTATGTTAAGTACTCCAATTATCAACCCTCCACAATCAGGAATTTTAGGAATGCACAATATTATTGAGCGTCCAATTGCCGTAAACGGAAAAGTTGAAATTCACCCAATGATGTACGTAGCGCTTTCTTATGATCACAGAATTATTGACGGACGTGAGTCTGTTGGTTTCTTAGTGGCTGTTAAAGAAGCTTTAGAAAATCCGGTGGAATTATTAATGAATGGCGATGCTAAACGTGCTTTAGAGTTATAATTCTAAACATTTTATTTATATCAAAACCCTGCTTTAAAAAAGCAGGGTTTTCTTTTTTTAGGGCAATTCTTAATAAGACAATTTTAAACAAAAATTAAGTTATTTAATTTGGAATAAATAAAAATAAAGTTTGCTTAATAAACATTCTCAACTTACATTTGCACTATTAAAATCAATTCTAAATAAAAATGAAATTCAAATCTACAATTTCTGTTTTGAGCTTTTGTTTTTTCTTATTGACAACAGTAACAATGTGGGCACAGGAAAAAGCAACGATTAAAGGTCAAATCAATTTATCTAATAATCAGGGCGCCGATAATGTATCTATCGTTTTAAAAGGAACAAAAATCGGAACTAACACAGACGATCAGGGTTACTACGAAATTAAAAACGTAAAACCGGGAAGTTATGTAATACGAGTTTCTGCTGTTGGATTTTCTGCAAAAGAAAAAAGTGTCACACTTAACGGAGGTGACGAAATTATAGAGGATTTCACTATTACTTCAAATTCAGAACAATTAGACGAGATTGTAATTAACGGAAATGGTAAAAAAAACCCGTTAGCACGTAAAGAAACACAACAGGTATCAAGATTACCTCTTAAAAATCTTGAAAACCCACAAGTTTATACAACCATTACATCTGAACTTTTAAAAGAACAGGTAGTTACCAATATTGATGATGCACTTAAAAATGTACCTGGATTATCTCCACTTTGGGCTTCTACAGGACGTGGAGGCGATGGTGCTGGATATTTCTCTTTAAGAGGATTTGCTGTACAGCCAACTATGATCAACGGTTTACCAGGATTATCCAATGGAGGATTAGATCCTGCAAATATTGATAAAATCGAAGTAATTAAAGGACCGTCAGGAACTTTATTTGGAAGCAGCTTAATATCTTACGGAGGTTTAATTAATTTAACTACAAAAAGACCATACGATCACTTTGGCGGCGAAGTTAGCTACACTGCCGGAAGTAACGGTTTAAACAGAGTTACTGCTGATGTTAATACACCTGTTGATGAAGAACACAAAATCAACTTCCGTGTAAATACAGCATACCACACTGAAAACAGTTTTCAGGATGCAGGATTCAAAAAATCATTCTTTTTTGCGCCGTCATTATCTTACGAGGTTAACGAAAAACTTTCGTTTTTTGTTAATACAGAATTCATGAACAATAAACAGACCAATGCCTCTATGCTATTTCTAGACAGAGGTGCTCCGTTAAGAGTTCATAATATGGACGAATTAGGTTATGATAACAAAAGATCTTACACCAGTAATGAGCTTGCAATAGAAACTCCTTCTTACAATCTTCAGGGACAAATGAATTATAAATTTAATGATCAATGGACTTCTCAAACTGTTGTTTCAAGAGGTTCATCAAAATCTGACGGATATTATAGTTATTTATATGAAGGTACAAGATTTGCTCCCACTCAAATAAGTGAAGGAATTGTCTTAGGACGTTCTATGAATTACCAAAATTCAACTACTCTGACAACAGATATTCAACAAAACTTTATTGGAGATTTCAAAATTGGCAACATGAGAAATAGAATTGTTGTTGGTTTGGATTACTTTAACAGAGGTGTGATTGATAACAGCTCCAACTATGTAAGCAATGGTAATATTTATATTGGTAATCTGGATTTAGCTACTGTGAATGAATATTTATATGGAATTACCGATCCGGATGATTACATTACAAACGGCGATAACGGAAATTTAAGCAAAGCAGGAACTGATGCGCTTATCGCAAATGCCGGGATTAGCATGAACAGAACAAAGCAAGAAGTTTATAGTGCTTATCTTTCTGATGTAATCAATTTTACACCTGCATTATCTGCAATGGCAAGTTTACGTGTGGATCGTTTTATTACTGCGGGAAATGTGGCAACAAAAGCGGATGATTTTAATCAAACTGCTTTTTCTCCAAAATTCGGTATTGTATACCAGCCAATTATAGATAAAGTATCCTTATTTGCTAATTATATGGATGGTTTTGCTAATTCAGCTCCTGTTACAGAGATTTTAGCAGACGGAACTTCCCGCCCTAGAACTTTCAGACCTGAGCATGCTAACCAATTCGAAATTGGAACAAAATTAAACATCTTTAGAGATAAATTGTATGCTACATTCAGCTACTATGACATTCAGGTAAAAGATCAGGTATATGTAATTTACGGAGCAACAACTCAGACAGCTTTTCAGGACGGTGCGCAGAGAAACAAAGGCTTTGAAGCAGAATTTATAGCAAATCCGGTTGCAGGATTAAATATAGTTGCAGGTTATAGCTACGTAGATGCTGTCTTAAATGCTGGAGATCCGGATTTCGTTGGTCACAGACCAGAAAGCTCAGGACCAAGAAATACGGCTAATCTTTGGGCAAGCTACAAATTCCCGGAAGGCGACTTACAAGGGTTCGGATTAGGTTTTGGAGGAAATTATGCAGATAAAAACTTAATCATGAACAGAACTATAGTAGGTCAGTTTACACTTCCATCTTATACAGTCATGAATTCATCTGTATTCTACGGAACAGAAAAATATACTCTGACGTTAAAACTTGACAACATTGCAAATGTTGACACGTATGACGGATGGTCAACCATTCATCCAAGAAATATGAGAGCTGTTTCTGCAAACTTCTCGTACAGATTTTAAACATTTTAACAACAAAACACCTTTCTGTTTTAGAAGGGTGTTTTTTAAATTTCTAAGATTATGATTACTATAGCAAGTCTGATTGTTTTTTTAGCTTTTTACACACTTTATTACACATCAAAAAGAGCGGTTCTATCGTATGATTTTGGTTTTGAAAAATGGATGAAAGACAATCCGAAACCAACTAAGATTACAGGTTTAGCTTTATTAACTCTTGCCTATGCCTCATGGCTTTATACCCAGTCATTAGGTTGCGGAACTTTGATGTTTTTTATTCAGTTAATGGCTGTTGGAAGTCTGATCATCATTTTGACACCACTAAAAAAAGTAAACACTAAAGCTCTTTTAGCCCTTTTTATCATCATTGCCATTTTAGAATTTTACTACAATTAAATCAGATCATCGATGCCAGCAAATCCAAAATATTTAACACCCGCTTTTTGGCCACGTTTTTTAAAAATTACAGCAGCCATTTTAGGAGGTTATTTTGTTGCCGTTACTTTTCATCTGGCACTTGCTTCCTGGTTTAACCGCGCCAACATTTTAATGACTATGGCCTACAGCGGCTTTATCCTTTGGGTAGCTTTGATGGTTATAGCATTTCTGGCTAAAAGTGCCTGGAAGATCTGGGCGATTTACTTATTGCTCACCTTAGTTTTCTGTCTTTTTATTTATTTGGGTCAAACTTATAATACGGCACATTAATATTTATGAACAACCGTCACTATAATATCTATTTTCATACACATACTGTCAGCGGGATTGTTATCAGTGTAGTACTATTTGTAATTTTCTTTGCCGGATCTTTTTCTTTTTTTAGAGATGAAATCATCAATTGGGAAAGAAGTGAATCTACAGCAATTACAAGAGAAATTCAGTTAGACTACGATAAAGCGTTGAAGCATCTTGATGAAAAACATATTCTACACGGTCGAAACATAACTATTTCTAAACCTTCTACCGAAGAACGCGTAGCTGTATATATGGAAGGAACCAAAGATACTTTGGCACCGGCTAAACAAAAAGAAAGTCAGTTTTTTTATCTAAATACCAAAAACTTCAAATCCTTCACATACGAAGAATCCTATTCGCTGGGAGAACTTTTATATCGTTTGCATTTTCTGGCGCAAATTCCATATCCTGCAGGCTATTATTTATCTGGCTTTGTGGCCTTATTTTTTCTGTTTGCCATAGTCACAGGAGTATTGTTGCATTGGAACAAAATTATATCCAACTTTTATATTTTCCGGCCAAAAGAAAAATTAAAAACACTCTGGACAGATGCTCATACGGCATTAGGAATGATAGGTCTGCCTTTTCAATTTGTTTATGCAGTTACAGGTGCTTTTTTTATGATCAAACTTTTAATCGTTGCACCTGCAGTAATGGCTTTATACAATGGCGACCAGGCCAAATTATATAAAGAATTAGAATATAATGATCCCGATTATAAATTTGAAAATAAAAAACTTGCAATCCCTTTCCATATTAACGAACTGGTTGCAAAGACAAAAAATAGCTGGTCAGATTTTGAAATCACACGCGTGTTTATTCAAAATTATGGCGATGCTAATATGCATATTTTAGTAGAAGGCCAATTATTAAGTCATAAAAAATTTACCGGAATTGGTAAAATCATGTATCGCATCGCTGACGGAAAAGAAGTTGCAAAAAAAGATCCTATCTTTCAAACCAGTTATCTGGATGTTGTCAAAAATGTTTTGTACCGAATTCACTTTGGTGATTATGGTGGTTATGCTTTAAAAATTGTCAGCTTCATTTTAGGAATTATAACCTGTTTTGTCATTATTTCAGGAGTTATGATTTGGTTGGTTGCGAGACAGAAAAAAAATATGCCAGAAAAGAAAAGACGTTTCAACGCAGCTGTTGTTCGTATTTATCTGGCAATTTGCTTAAGCATGTATCCCATTACAGCGTTGGCTTTTATTGGAAGTAAAATTTTCTATCCTCTGAGTCAGTCGAATTTGTTTGCACTTTATTTTGGAGGCTGGTTGCTACTTTCGATCTTTTTTATCATCAGAAAAAATGATGCTTACACCAACAGATTTTGTCTGATTTCTGGAAGTATTTTAGGATTCTTAATTCCTGTCACAAACGGAATTGTTTCCGGAAATTGGTTTTGGAATTCTTTTATGGAAAACAAAATTCAGATTTTTTTCATTGATGTTTTTTGGATTTTCCTTGCAACAACATCACTTTATGTCGCTTATCATTTAAAATCTAAAAAAGAGGCTGTTTAAAACCATATTGTCTTTGGCAAAAAACAAAAAAGCGGTACATTTTAACTTCCATTATTCGACTTAGAAAACAAAATACTTGTAATAATTTGTCTTCTATTAATTTTGCGTATACTTTTACCGTTTTATACAAAAAATGGGATTTAAAAAGAAAATACGTTTCTTACATAAATGGCTGGGATTAATTTCCGGACTTATTGTTTTTATAATAAGTATTACAGGATGTATATTTTGTTTTCACGACGAAATAAAAGACATTACGCGAAAAGAATGGCGTTTGGTTGAAACTCAGGATAAACCTTTTATACTTCCTTCAGTACTATCGGAAAAAGCCAGAGAAATTGTTCCGAAAAACAAAGTAAGCATGGTTTCTTATTATGGAAAAAACCGTTCGGCAATGGTTTATACGTATTCTGACACAGGAAATCTGTATCTCTACTTTAATCCGTATACCGGAAAATATCTAAAATCAGAAAATCCCGAAACTGACTTCTTTATCATTGTAGAATACATCCATTTGTATTTGCTTCTTCCCGATTATATTGGAAAACATATCATTGGTGCAGCCACAATTATTTTTATTCTATTATTGATTTCAGGAATTATACAATGGTGGCCAAAGAAAAAATCAGATATCAAAAGAAGTTTTACTATAAAATGGTCTGCCAAATGGCGTCGTGTAAATTACGACTGGCATAATACTTCTGGATTCTACGTTTCTTTAATTGCACTTATATTAGCAATCACCGGACTTACTTTTACTTACGAATGGGTTGGTGACGGAATTTATAAAACGTTTAATTTTGGAGGAGACAAAGCATTAGAAACCAAACTTCCTGCAATTGACACTTCCCAATTCAAAACAAACACAGTTACAGCAATTGACCGTGCTTTTATTGAAACCATACAATTACAGCCAAAAGCAGAAATGTTTTTTGTACTTATTCCGCAAGAAAAAGGAGATATTATCAGTACAGGCGCTTATCCGCACGCGTTACGTTACGATCATCAGAGTAATTATTACTTTCATCCAGAAAATGGCAATATACTTCAGAAACATCCTTTCGAAACAAAAAGCCTTGGCTTACAAATTGTAGAAATGAATTACGGAATTCATACAGGACAGATTTTAGATTTACCGGGTAAAATTATTGCTTTTTTTGCGAGCTTATTTACCGCTGCACTTCCCGTAACAGGATTCATGATTTGGTACGGAAGAAATTTCAAAACCAAAAAAAAAGGCATAAAAAAACCGTCTGTAAAAGACGGTCTTAATAAAAAACAATAACGAAACTTTTAGTTTCTATTTGCGACAGCATTCTTTTGCAAATTCTTTACAGAATTCACTTTACTGTTTACGTAAGCTACTTGTGAAAGATTTTCTTCATTATAGAATGTCCAATTTCCAGTTTTCATACCATCATTATATTCTCCTTCTACCGTTTTATTTCCTCTTTCATCATAAGATACCCAAACACCATCTAATTTACCATCCTTAAAGAAGCCTTCTTGTTGAATTTTTCCATTGTCATAATAATAAGTAGCTTTTACTTTATTTCCAACAATTTCAAGTTCAGGTTTAACTTCTTGTGCTGTTAAAATTCCTGAGAATAACACAGCCGCTAAAATCACACACTTTTTCATATCTTTAGGTATTAAATGTTATCAAATCGTTATCAAATATAATTAAATGTTTACATTAAAAAAACTTTTGCTTAACAATTTGGTAACATTGAGTAAAAACTTAACATTGGAAAAAATACAGAAACACAAAAACCAGCGCCGAAGTGCTGGTTTTACTGGTGTTTATAAGATTTTATAATTTTACGATAACGTTATAATTTTCGTAAATAATTTAGTTCAATAATGAATTTAATTGTGTTTCCAGCTGACTATCAGATGGTCTTGGAGCATCTGCGTTAACTACATTTCCTTTTGGATCTATCAAAATAAATCTCGGAATTCCTGTTACACCATAATTCGTAACAAACTCCGATTCCCAATCCTTATCTGCAAAAAGCTGTACACCTCCAAGATTTTTATCAGTTACAAACTTTCTCCATTTTTCGTTGTCTTTTAGTTTGTCAATAGAAATACTGACGAACTCAATATTTTTACCATGATATTTCTCTTCTAATTTCTGTAAGTACGGAATTTCAGCTCTACACGGTGCGCACCAAGTTGCCCAAAGATCTATGTAAATATATTTGCCTTTTAAGTCTGCCAGCTTTGTTTTACCTCCCTTATGATTTTCATAATCAAAAGACGGAGATGGTTTTCCAACTAATTTATTTGATTGAGCAGCTCTTTCATATCCTTCTGAAGCGTATTGATGAAAACTCTCAAAACTTTGTTTCAAAGCCATTTTAAATTCCGGATCAAAATCTCCTTTTTCAAGACTTTCTGTATCTTTCTTTAATTTGTCATCAAGCGTAGAAACAAATACTGGCTTATCAAGTTGAAATGCCGTTTCCTGAAACTTTTCATCCTTTAAAGCCTGTTGCGCCAAAAAATTACTTTCGTTAACACCTTTACCTTTATATACAATCGTTTCATCAAACTCCTTTGCATTCATCGTTAGGTTAACCTCAGAATCCGGCTTTAAATAAATGTTCGAGGACTCTTTACCATCAGAAAACATATAAAATCCTTTTGGAGCTTCAAAAGTAGCTGCGAAAAGTCCTTTTTTATCCATCGGAATAACCTGTTTGAAGTTATTTCTTCCTTTAATTACTAAAGTGTCACTATTACGATTCTCGATTTTTGCAGTGAACTTTACTGTATTCGTGCTTTGAGCAATAACATTCAAAGCATTAAAAATTACCAAACCAGCAACAATAAGTTTCTTCATAGGTATTTAAATTTATTTTTAGAGACTCAAAACTAAATAATTTAACGCTGCAAAATTTAGAATTAACATATTATTTGAAATTATTCTGCATCAACTTATCACTTTACTATATTAATTTGAATTTTGTGTTTACTTTTGCAGTCTAAAATTTAGATCATGTATAGAAGTCATAATTGCGGCGAATTAAATGCCTCAAATATTAATACGGAAGTTACACTAGCGGGATGGGTGCAAAAGTCACGCGATAAAGGATTTATGAACTGGGTTGACTTACGTGACCGTTACGGAATTACACAACTTATTTTTGACGAAAGCCGTACCGAAAAAACCGTTTTTGAATTGGCAAAAACTCTGGGAAGAGAATTTGTAATTCAGGTAAAAGGAACTGTTATTGAGCGTGAAGCTAAAAACAAAAACATTCCAACCGGCGAAATCGAAATTTTAGTTTCTGAATTAACGATTCTTAATTCAGCTCTTACTCCTCCTTTTACTATTGAAGATGAAACAGACGGCGGAGAAGATATCAGAATGAAATATCGCTATCTGGATATCAGAAGAAATCCGGTAAAAAACAGCTTGTTATTCCGTCACAAAGTGGCAATGGAAGTTCGTAAATATCTATCTGATTTAGATTTCTGCGAAGTAGAAACTCCTTATTTAATCAAATCGACTCCTGAAGGAGCGAGAGATTTTGTTGTACCAAGCCGTATGAACGAAGGTCAGTTTTACGCATTACCACAATCTCCACAAACCTTCAAACAATTGTTGATGGTAGGCGGAATGGATAAATATTTCCAGATCGTAAAATGTTTCCGTGACGAAGATTTACGTGCAGACCGTCAGCCCGAATTTACGCAGATTGACTGCGAAATGGCATTTGTAGAACAAGAAGATATTTTGAATGTTTTTGAAGGATTGACCAGGCATTTACTAAAAGAAATTAAAGGCATCGAAGTAGAGAAATTTCCAAGAATTACCTACGATTATGCAATGAAAACATACGGAAACGACAAACCGGACATTCGTTTCGGAATGAAGTTTGGCGAATTGAACGAATTTGCGCAGCATAAAGAATTTCCGGTTTTTAATGCCGCTGAATTAGTTGTCGGAATTGCTGTTCCCGGCGCAGGAAATTATACACGTAAGGAAATCGATGGGTTAATTGACTGGGTAAAACGTCCTCAGGTTGGCGCATCCGGAATGGTTTATGTAAAATGTAATGAAGACGGAACATACAAATCATCTGTTGATAAATTCTACGAGAATGAGGATTTGGAAAACTGGGCAAAAGCTACAGAAGCAAAAGCCGGAGATATGATTTTTGTATTATCAGGACCTGCAAATAAAACCCGCGCCCAATTATCCGCTTTACGTATGGAATTAGCAACCCGTTTGGGATTGCGTAATCCGGAAGAATTTGCTCCTTTATGGGTGGTAGATTTCCCATTATTAGAGCTTGATGAAGAAAGCGGCCGCTATCATGCGATGCACCATCCGTTTACTTCTCCAAAACCGGAAGATATGGCACTTTTAGAAACAGAGCCTGGAAAAGTTCGTGCAAATGCATACGATATGGTTTTGAACGGAAACGAAATTGGCGGAGGTTCTATTCGTATTCACGATAAAGCAACCCAACAATTAATGTTTAAATACTTAGGATTTAGCGAAGAAGAAGCAAAAGCACAATTCGGTTTCCTAATGGATGCATTCCAGTTTGGGGCGCCGCCACACGGAGGTTTAGCTTTCGGATTAGACAGACTTGTAGCCATTTTAGGTGGTCAGGAAACCATTAGGGATTTCATTGCATTCCCAAAAAACAATTCAGGACGTGATGTAATGATCGATGCTCCGGCTGTAATTGACGACGCTCAATTGAAAGAATTACACATTAAAGTGGATTTAGTATAAAATTTATTATTCTTACAGAAATCGCAGTTAAATATTTTAACTGCGATTTTTTTTATAAATAAAGTCAAAAAGACCATAATTTACAGTAGATCAAAGTCATAAAGTTCTTACTTTTTACAGTATTTTTAATATAGAGCTATAATAGACTATTGAAACTTAAACCAACGCAATATAAATAGTAAAAACACTGTAAATCAATAATTTTTACAAAAAATTAACACCTTCTTGTCTTTTGTATGAATTTATATCTTACATTTGCTTCATTATAAATTATTATTACAATTACAATGCGTACAGGTACAGTAAAATTTTTCAATGAATCTAAAGGTTATGGATTCATTACAGACGAAGAAACAGGAAAAGATATCTTCGTTCACGCTTCAGGAATTAACGCGGAAGAATTACGCGAAGGTGACCGTGTAAGCTACGAAGAAGAAGAAGAAGGAAGAAAAGGGAAAGTTGCTGCTAAAGTAGCAGTAATCTAAGAAAAATATAGCAATTTATTTTTTTTGCCTCTGAATGGTCTCAGAAACGTTTCGATTAATTTCGGGACGTTTTTTTTTGCTCAAATCTTAAAATAATATTAAAATAACGCCCTGTTATTTATAATCAATAAAAATTAGGCATAAACGCAGTTTCTCACTCTACTTAAATCCTTTTTTAGCTTGTGTTTTACAGACTTCCAAGTTATCTTTGTGGCTCATTTTTTAAGTAAAAATAGAAGTTTATGCAATCTGATCAATACAGTTACATCCCGATTTTAATGCAGTTTATTCTGGCTGTTGGTTTTGTGGTAGGAACAATCATTATTTCTGGAAAATTAGGCCCTAAAAGAACCTCTGAAGTTAAAGATAAAAACTTTGAATGTGGTATCGAATCTGTGGGTAATGCACGTATTCCTTTCTCGGTAAAATATTTCCTGGTAGCGATTTTGTTCGTATTGTTCGACGTAGAGGTAATTTTCCTTTATCCATGGGCAGTAAACTTTAAAGACTTAGGAGTTGAAGGAATGCTTAAAATGATTGTTTTCATGGCTTTACTTTTGGTAGGTTTCTTTTACATCATCAAAAAGAAAGCTTTAGAATGGGAATAAATGATTTTAGATTTTAGATCTTGGATTTTAGATTTATCTACTATTGCGATTTAAAGTTTGAACTCAAATTAATTACTGATTTAAAAAAATTGATTTTTTATTTAAAGATTTACCCAAATCTAAAATCTAAGATCTAAATCTAAAATAAAATGAGCGATTCAAAAGTAAATATGGTTGCGCCGCCTGAAGGAGTTGTTGGAGAAGGTTTCTTCGCCACAAAACTTAATGATGTTGTTGGTTTAGCAAGAGCCAACTCACTATGGCCGCTTCCTTTCGCAACTTCATGCTGTGGTATCGAATTCATGGCAACAATGGCATCACATTACGATTTAGCAAGATTTGGTTCTGAGCGTGTGAGTTTCTCTCCACGTCAGGCAGATATGTTGCTGGTAATGGGAACTATTTCAAAAAAAATGGCGCCAATTTTAAGACAGGTTTACGAACAAATGTCAGAACCACGATGGGTAATTGCTGTTGGAGCCTGTGCTTCTTCAGGAGGAGTTTTTGATACGTACTCGGTTCTTCAGGGAATTGACAAAGTAATTCCGGTTGACGTTTACGTTCCGGGATGTCCGCCAAGACCAGAACAAATCGTAGACGGAGTTATGAGACTTCAGGAATTGGTAAAAAGCGAATCTGTGAGAAGAAGAAGCTCTCCAGAATACCAGGAATTATTAGCTTCATATAATATCTCATAAGATGGCTTTAGAAAATACCCAAATTCAAGATAAACTGATCGAAACTTTTAATACTGATGTTTTTAACTTTCAGCAGGAAAGAGATATTTTTTCTTTAGAAGCTTCAGCTGACATCATCAAACCACTGATCCTTTTCCTTAAAAACGATCCGGAATTGCGTTTTCACTTCCTGACAGATTTATGCGGGATTCATTATCCGGATAACGAAACAGAACGTCAGTTTGCAGTGGTATATCATTTACACAATTGGTACGAAAACACGAGATTAAAGATCAAAGTTTTTCTAAATGGAGAAAAACCTGAAATTAAATCGGTTTCAAACATATTCCTGAGCACAAACTGGATGGAAAGAGAAACTTACGATTTCTTTGGGATTAACTTTATTGGTCATCCGCAGTTGAAACGTATTTTAAATATGGATGAAATGCAGTCTTTTCCAATGAGAAAAGAATTCCCAATGGAAGACAGCGGAAGAACAGATAAAGATGACCGATTCTTTGGAAGAACACCATCAAATTGCTAAGAAAAAATTACATATAATTTTTCACATTAAATAAATGTCAGAACTATTATTACCACCAGAGCATCGCTATGCTAAAATAATTAATGAAAGACTTAACGAAGACGGAAGTGAACTTTCTGTACTAAACTTAGGTCCGACACACCCTGCAACACACGGTATCTTTCAGAACATACTTTTGATGGACGGTGAGCGAATTCTTGAGGCTGAACCAACTATTGGTTACATTCACAGAGCATTCGAAAAAATTGCCGAAAACCGCCCTTTTTACCAGATTACTCCCCTTACAGACCGTATGAACTACTGTTCGTCTCCTATCAATAACATGGGATGGTGGATGACTTTGGAAAAATTATTAGGCATTGAAGTTCCTAAAAGAGCGCAGTACTTAAGGGTAATCGTAATGGAGCTGGCACGTATTACGGATCACTTAATCTGTAACTCGATTTTGGGTGTAGATACTGGTGCGTATACTGGTTTCTTATATGTATTTCAATTTAGAGAGAAAATCTACGAAATCTACGAAGAAATTTGTGGAGCTCGTTTGACAACCAATATGGGAAGAATAGGTGGATTTGAAAGAGACTGGTCTCCGGAAGCTTTCAAAAAACTAGATACTTTCCTTGAAGAATTTCCAGTTGCATGGAAAGAATTCGAAAACTTATTTGAGAGAAACAGAATTTTTCTTGACAGAACTGTAAACGTTGGAGCTATTACTGCTGAACAAGCAATGGCATACGGATTTACAGGTCCAAACCTGCGTGCAGCCGGTGTTGATTATGACGTTCGTGTAGCACAGCCTTATTCCTCTTACGAAGATTTTGATTTTATTGTTCCTGTTGGAAAATCAGGAGATACTTATGATCGTTTCTGTGTTCGTAACGCTGAAGTTTGGGAAAGTTTAAGCATTATTCGTCAGGCACTGGACAAAATGCCTCCGGGAAATGAATATCATGCGGAAGTACCGGACTATTATCTTCCTCCTAAAGAAGATGTGTACAACTCGATGGAATCTTTAATATATCACTTTAAGATTGTAATGGGAGAAGTTCCTGTGCCTGTTGCAGAAATTTATCATCCGGTAGAAGGTGGAAACGGAGAATTAGGTTTCTACTTAGTAACAGACGGAAGCCGAACTCCATACAGATTACATTTCAGAAGACCTTGCTTTATTTATTATCAGGCATATCCGGAAATGATTAAAGGTTCACTTTTATCTGATGCGATTGTTATTCTGTCAAGTTTAAATGTTATCGCTGGAGAATTAGATGCCTAAAAAAATTGCAAATTTTAGTCCCGAAGCTTCGGGATAGAATTTAGATTAAAAATTTGTGCCTTTGTGCCTATGTGGCAAAACAAGAATAAGATGGAAAGAAAACATTACAAACAAGAAATAAACATGACTGAGGCATTGATGAACCGCATCAATGAATTAATCAGTCATTATCCGGAAGGCAAACAAAAATCGGCTTTATTGCCAGTTTTGCACGAAGTGCAGGATGCGCATGACAACTGGTTAAGTATCGAATTGCAGGATAAAGTCGCTGAGATTCTTCAGATTAAACCAATCGAAGTTTATGAAGTGGTGACTTTTTACACCATGTACAACCAAAAACCAATTGGAAAATACATGTTCGAATTCTGCCAGACTTCTTGTTGTTGTTTAAATGGTGCTGAAAATTTAATGGATTATACTTCTGAAAAATTAGGCATTAAACTTGGTGAAACCACTCCGGACGGAATGTTTACCATTGCCGGTGTAGAATGTTTAGGCGCCTGCGGATATGCTCCGATGATGCAATTGGGAGATTTCTATAAAGAGAAACTGACAGAAGAAAAAATCGATCAGATCATTGCTGATTGCAGAGAGGATAAAATAATATTACACGATAAATAAGATGTCACAAAAAATATTATTAGATAAAATCAATATTCCTGGTATTAAAACCTACGAAGTATATCGCCAGAATGGTGGTTATGCTTCTGTAGAAAAAGCTTTAAAAACCCTTACTCCGGACGAAGTTACTGAAGAAGTAAAAACATCGGGTCTTCGCGGACGTGGTGGTGCAGGTTTCCCTGCCGGAATGAAATGGAGTTTTATTGATAAAAAATCAGGAAAACCAAGACACTTAGTTTGTAATGCCGACGAATCTGAGCCGGGAACATTTAAAGATCGTTTCCTGATGGAGTACATTCCTCATTTATTGATCGAAGGAATGATCACTTCAAGCTACGCTCTTGGCGCAAACCTTTCGTATATATACATTCGTGGAGAATATATGTGGGTTTTCAAAATTTTAGAAAGAGCAATCGCCGAAGCTAAAGCTGCAGGCTGGTTGGGTAAAAATATATTAGGAACAGGTTATGATTTGGAACTACACGTACACTGTGGAGCCGGAGCTTATATCTGTGGAGAAGAAACTGCATTAATCGAATCATTGGAAGGTAAAAGAGGAAACCCTCGTATTAAACCGCCTTTCCCGGCTGTTTCGGGTCTTTGGGCAAATCCAACAGTAGTAAACAACGTAGAAACTATTGCAACGGTGCCCTGGATTATCAACAATTCTGGTGAGGATTATGCAAAAATCGGAATCGGCCGTTCTACCGGAACTAAATTAATTTCTGCCTCAGGACACATTAAGAATCCAGGAGTTTACGAAATTGAACTGGGTTTAAGTGTTGACGAATTCATGAATTCTGATGAATATTTAGGCGGAATGTCTTCGAGCAGACCTCTTAAAGCATTTGTACCGGGAGGTTCTTCTGTGCCAATTTTACCGGCTGAATTAATTTTTAAAACAGCAAACGGTGAAGACCGTTTAATGACATACGAATCTCTTAGTGATGGTGGTTTTGCAACCGGATCTATGTTAGGTTCAGGAGGTTTTATTGTATACAACGATACGGCATGTGTTGTTAGAAATACGTGGAATTTTGCGCGTTTCTACCACCACGAATCCTGTGGACAATGTACACCTTGCCGTGAAGGAACTGGATGGTTGGAAAAAATACTATGGAGAATCGAAAACGGTCAGGGCCGTGAGGAAGATATCGAATTATTGTGGAGCATTCAGAGTAAAATTGAAGGAAACACAATTTGCCCGCTTGGTGACGCAGCTTCATGGCCAGTAGCAGCAGCGATACGTCACTTTAGAGATGAATTTGAATATCATGTTCGTTTCCCGGAAAAAATTAAAAATAGAGATCACTTTGTAGCTGAGCCTTTTTCTCAGGTAAAACATTTAGTTGGCGGTAAAGTAATTATATAATATAGTTTCAAGTTTCACGTCTTTTTTGTTTCAGGTTATCAAACATGAAACTTTATACCTGAAACTAAAAAAACAAAGTAAAGAGATGAAAGTAACCATAGACGGTCAAAGTATAGACGTAGAACCAGGAACAACTATCCTGCAGGCTGCACGTATGATTGGAGGAGACCTTGTTCCGCCAGCCATGTGCTATTACTCAAAATTAAAAGGCAGCGGCGGTAAATGTCGTTGTTGTTTAGTTGAAGTTTCTAAAGGTAGTGAAGCTGACCCAAGACCAATGCCAAAATTAATGGCTTCTTGTGTAACAGGATGTATGGACGGGATGGAAGTAAACAGCAAATCGTCTGCAAGGGTAACTGAAGCACGTAAATCTGTAACAGAATTTTTATTAATCAATCACCCTTTAGACTGTCCTATCTGTGATCAGGCCGGAGAATGTGATTTACAGAATTTAAGTTTCGAACACGGAAATCCGAAGTCACGTTATATTGAAGAAAAAAGAACATTTGAACCAGAAGATATTGGTCCGAATATTCAACTGCATATGAACCGTTGTATTCTTTGCCAAAGATGTGTACAAGTTGCAGATCAATTGACAGACAATCGCGTTCACGGAGTATTAGATCGTGGAGATCACGCTAATATTTCTACCTGCATCTCAAAAGCTATTACCAACGAATTTTCCGGAAATATGATTGATGTTTGTCCGGTAGGAGCATTGACAGACAAAACGTTCCGTTTTAAATCCAGAGTATGGTTCAACAAACCTTATAATGCGCACAGAGAATGTACAACTCCGGGATGCTGCGGTAAAACCACAGTTTGGATGTTTGGTGGAGAAATTCAGCGTGTAACGGGTCGTAAAGACGAGTATCATGAAGTAGAAGAATTTATCTGCAACAGTTGTCGTTTTGAACACAAAGATGTAAATGACTGGGTTATTGAAGGTCCAAGAGAATTTGAAAAAGACTCTGTAATTAATCAGAATAATTACACTCAAAAATTAGAAAAAGTTGAAATCGATACAGAGAAAAACATTCTTTTAGGTAGAGATATAGACCGTAAAAAGATTAGTATGGCCGCAATTCCATTAACCACAAACGATAAAAAATAAGAAATGGAAAGTGCATTTATTATAGAAAAAAGTGTTGTTATTGTTGTCGTTTTTGCGATTACAATGATTATGGCAATGTACTCTACCTGGGCAGAACGTAAAGTTGCTGCTTTTCTTCAGGATCGTGTGGGACCAAACCGTGCGGGATGGGGAGGTTTATTGCAGCCGCTTGCCGATGGTATGAAATTATTCTCAAAAGAAGAGTTTTTCCCAAATACACCAAACAGATTTTTATTCGTTGTAGGTCCGGCTATTGCCATGAGTACTGCTTTAATGACAAGTGCTGTTATTCCGTGGGGAGATCGCTTACATCTTTTTGGAAAAGATATTATTCTTCAGGCCACAGACGTGAATATTGCTTTATTATATATTTTCGGAGTACTTTCTGTTGGAGTTTACGGCATCATGATTGGTGGATGGGCTTCCAATAATAAGTTCTCTTTGATGGGAGCAATTCGTGCTGCTTCTCAAATGGTTTCTTATGAGGTTGCAATGGGATTATCAATGATTGCATTATTGATGATGACCGGAACAATGAGTTTAAAAGAAATCTCACTACAGCAGCAAGGAATGAACTGGAATGTTTTTTATCAGCCATTATCATTCTTAATTTTCTTAATCTGTTCATTTGCTGAGACAAACAGAACTCCATTCGATTTAGCAGAATGTGAAAACGAATTAATTGGAGGTTACCATACAGAATATTCATCCATGAAAATGGGATTCTATTTATTTGCTGAATATGCGAGTATGTTTATCTCTGCAACTATTATTTCTGTGTTGTTCTTTGGTGGATATAACTATCCGGGAATGGCCTGGATGGTAGAAAATGTTGGTGTTAATACCGCTAATCTTTTAGGAATTGCAGCCTTATTTGTAAAAATATGTTTCTTCATATTCTTCTACATGTGGGTTCGATGGACGATTCCAAGATTTAGATATGACCAGTTAATGCATTTGGGATGGAGAATTTTAATTCCGCTTTCGATCATTAATATCATGATCACGGGAGCTGTTATTTTAAGACACGATATCGCAGCAGCCTTAGGATTCTAAAAAACTGAGTGCCCTAGCCCTGATAGAAGCGGCATCCTTTTATGGTGGGGTTCACCATAAAAGATACAGCGGAGAGCAGGATAAGCTTCAAATAAAAAATAAAATAGATTTTGAATTTGATTACCAAATTTTGAATCATAAACTATAATAGTAAAAATGTCAATAGAAACTATTTCATTATCGGGTAGAAAAAAAGTTGTCTCTAACAAAGACATGACTTTTATTGAACGATTGTATCTTGTGGCGATTGTAAAAGGTTTGTTTATTACTTTGAAACACCTTTTTAGAAAGAAAGTTACCATTCATTATCCGGAACAGGTTCGTGAGATGAGTCCGGTTTATCGCGGACAGCACATGTTAAAACGTGATGAGCAGGGTCGTGAAAATTGCACTGCCTGTGGATTATGTGCATTGTCTTGTCCTGCAGAAGCCATCACTATGAAAGCTGCTGAACGTAAAGCTGATGAAAAACACTTGTACAGAGAAGAGAAATATGCTTCTATTTACGAAATCAATATGCTTCGTTGTATTTTCTGTGGTCTTTGTGAGGAAGCGTGTCCAAAAGATGCCATCTATTTAACTACTTCAAAAGTATTAGTTCCTGCAAGTTACGAGAGAGAAGATTTCATTTTTGGGAAAGATAAATTAGTAATGCCGTTGGAAATGGCTATGAAAAACGCTCAACTTAAAAACGCTAACTAAATGATACATATTCCTGATTTTGCAAACGCGACAACTGTTCAAGTTATCTTTTGCTTTTTAGCGTTTATTACTGTTATCACCGCTTTCCTGACTATTTTTAGCAGAAATCCAATTCACAGTGCCATCTATTTGGTTATTTGTTTCTTCTCGATTGCCGGGCATTATTTATTATTAAATTCCCAATTTTTAGCAGTTGTACATATTATTGTGTATTCGGGAGCGATTATGATTCTCTTTCTGTTTACGATAATGCTGATGAACTTAAATGAAAAAAGAGAAGTGCACCGCCCAAGAATTACACGTCTTGGCGCAATTGTATCTTTCTGTATAATCCTTATTGTTTTAATAGCACTTTTCATCAATTCGAAACCAATTGTTGGAGGATACGACTCTACGGGAGAGGATTTCCAATCTATTAAAGTTTTAGGTAAAATATTACTGAACGAATATATGGTTCCTTTTGAATTTGCTTCGATCTTACTTTTGGTTGCCATGATTGGAACTGTTCTATTGTCTAAAAAAGAAAAATTAAATAAATAATGGGTAATATATTAAATCAAATAGGTATTGAAAACTACATCTTTTTGAGTGTTGTACTTTTCTGTATTGGTATTTTTGGTGTATTGTACAGACGAAATGCAATTATCGTTTTCATGTCTATAGAAATTATGTTGAATGCGGTTAACCTTTTATTTGTTGCATTTTCAACTTATCATCAGGATGCACAGGGACAAGTTTTTGTGTTTTTCTCGATGGCGGTTGCTGCAGCCGAAGTTGCGGTAGGATTGGCCATTTTAGTTTCTATCTTTAGAAATATCGGATCAATTAGTATCGATAATTTAAAAAATTTAAAAGGATAATCAGCAATGGATACCAATTTAGCTTTAATTTTAGTTTTAACTCCTTTACTAGGTTTTCTGGTAAATGTCTTTTTTGGAAAAAGCTTAGGAAAAACAGTATCGGGTGCCATCGGAACTGTTGCTGTAGCAATTTCTTTTGTTGTTACTCTTTTACTTTTTAATCAAATTAATTCAACTGGAAAAGGGATTCAGGTTACTTTATTTGACTGGATTCAAATCAGTAATTTAAAAATCAATCTTGGCTTTTTGTTAGATCAATTGTCTGTTCTTTGGTTACTTTTTGTTACCGGAATTGGATCTTTGATTCACTTATACTCTATCAGTTACATGCACGATGATGAAAATATGCATAAGTTTTTTGCCTATTTAAATCTATTCGTTTTCTTTATGATTACGCTTGTAATTGGAAGCAACTTATTAGTTCTTTTCATTGGTTGGGAAGGTGTTGGACTTTGCTCCTACTTATTAATCGGGTTCTGGCATACAAACCAGGATTACAATGATGCTGCAAAGAAAGCATTCATCATGAACAGGATTGGAGATTTAGGTCTTTTGATCGGAATGTTCATCATAGGATCTATGTTCTCTACATTAGATTATGCAACTTTACAAACTGCAATTGCAGGAGCCGTAAATTTAAATTTACCATTACTTTCTCTAGCCGCTTTATGCTTGTTTATTGGAGCTTGTGGTAAATCGGCTCAGATTCCGTTATACACCTGGTTACCAGACGCGATGGCAGGTCCTACTCCGGTTTCTGCATTGATTCACGCTGCAACGATGGTTACTGCCGGTATCTTTATGGTGACGAGATTAAATTTTGTTTTTGATTTAGCACCAGATGTACAAAATGTAATCGCAATTATTGGCGCTATAACTTCACTTGTTGCTGCAACAATTGGATTGGTTCAGACTGATATTAAAAAAGTATTGGCCTATTCTACAGTTTCACAATTAGGATTAATGTTTTTAGCATTAGGTTTTGGAGCTTATGAAGTAGCCGTTTTTCACGTAATTACTCACGCTTTCTTTAAAGCTTGTTTATTCTTAGGTTCAGGATCTGTTATTCACGGATTACATGGTGAGCAGGATATGCGTAAAATGGGTGGACTTAGAAAAGCGATGCCAATTACATTCTGGACAATGTTGATTTCTTCTTTGGCTATTTCCGGAGTTCCATTTTTCTCGGGATTCTTTTCTAAAGACGAAATTTTGATGACGGCTTTCCATCATAGTATTCCTTTATATGTTGTGGGATCGATTGCTTCTATTATGACGGCTTTCTATATGTTCCGTTTAATGTTCTTAACTTTCTTCAAAGAGTTTAGAGGAACTGAAGAGCAGAAACATCATTTACACGAGAGTGGTTCTTTAATAACTATTCCACTTATTATTTTAGCTATTCTGGCAACCTTCGGAGGATTAATTAGTCTTCCTGGGAACAGCTGGTTAAATGAATACCTTGCTCCTCTTTTCACAAAAGCAGCCGGCGGAGAACATCATCTAGGTACAACCGAATATACTTTAATGGGAATTGCAGTTGTTGGAGGATTAGTAGGAATTCTTATTGCCTATATTAAATACTTTAAACAAGATAATGTACCTGAATCTGACGAAAACATTACTGGATTAACCAAAGTTTTATACAATAAATATTATGTAGATGAAATCTATGATGCTGTTTTTGTAAAGCCTGTTAATGTTTTGTCTAAGTTCTTCAGAGATTATATCGAAACTGGATTATCTTCTCTTGTTTTCGGATTAGGCAAAGTAACAAATGAAATTGCTTTTCAGGGGAAAAGGTTACAATCCGGAAGTATCGGATTATATCTATTTGTTTTTGTTTTAGGACTTTGTGCAATTGTTTCCTATATATTTTTAGCTCAATAATATTATAACTATGAACGTTTCTACTATATTAATTATACTCTTAATTGGTGCCTTTGCCACTTATTTTTCTGGTGACAAACTCGCTTCAAAAGTTGCTTTGCTTTTTAGCTTAGCTGCTTTAGGATGTTCAATTGTATTATTGAATAATTATAATGCCGGCGAAAATATCAGCCTGATCAACAGCTGGATTACTCAGCCTAAAATCTCTCTTGCTTTAAATGCCGACGGATTAGGAATGGCAATGGTTTTATTAACTGCTGCTCTTACTCCTGTTATTATATTTTCTTCTTTTGGAAATGAATATAAAAATGCAAAATCATTCTACGGATTAATTCTGTTTATGGCTTTCGCTATGACTGGAACTTTCCTTGCTGCTGATGGTCTTTTATATTATATTTTCTGGGAATTAGCGTTGGTTCCAATTTACTTTATCGCCTTAATCTGGGGTAATGGTGATGCTGAAGAACGCAGAAAAGCAGTGGTTAAATTCTTTATTTATACACTTGCCGGATCCCTATTTATGTTAACTGCTTTTATCTATTTATACCAAAAAGCGGGTTCTTTCTTAATCGAAGATTTATATAAACTTGAATTATCTTCTACTGAACAATTATGGATTTTCTTAGCTTTCTTTTTAGCGTATGCTATTAAAATTCCAATTATACCTTTTCATACATGGCAGGCAAATGTGTACCAAAAAGCACCAACTGTTGGAACAATGCTTTTGTCTGGTATCATGCTAAAAATGGGACTTTACAGTGTTATAAGATGGCAATTGCCAATTGCACCGCTTGCAGCAAAAGAATATATGTATATTTTTATTGCTTTGGGAATTGCAGGTGTAATTTACGGTTCTATAGTAGCGTTGAGACAAAATGACCTAAAGAAACTTTTAGCGTATTCTTCTCTTGCACACGTGGGTTTAATCGCTGCAGGATCTTATACTTTAACACTGGATGGTTTAAGAGGCGCTGTTTTACAAATGATCGCTCACGGTTTTGTTGTAGTTGGATTATTCTTTGCCGCTGAAATTATTTTCAGAAGATTTGAAACCAGAGAAATTGCAGCAATGGGCGGTATTCGTACGCAATCTCCAAAATTTACTTCAATGTTTTTAATCTTAGTATTGGCATCTGTTGCTTTACCAAGTACGTTTAACTTCGTTGGAGAGTTTACAGTTCTGTACAGTTTGTCACAGATTAATATTTGGTTTGCCATTTTGGGCGGAACAACTATTATTCTAGGTGCTTATTATATGTTAAGAATGTTTCAGCATGTTATGTTGGGACAAACAAACTCAAAAGCTTTTGCAGATGTTTCTCTAAACGAAGGTATTTCTTTCGCAGTAATTATAGCGGTGTTATTATTCTTCGGATTTTATCCAAAACCAATTACAGATTTGATTACACCAAGCTTGGAAACTATTTTACAGGTTATCAATAAGAACTAATATTTTAAACAAAATAAATTAGGGTTCGTTTTAAACTGAAATCCTAACTCAAAAAGACAAAAATGAATACATTAATAGCTATAACGGGATTGGGTATTTTCTGCCTATTGTTTGAAATTCTTAATTTAAGAAAAGCCATCATTCCATTTACCATATTAGGTTTATTGGGTGTTTTGGCACTTAATTTCTGTGAATTTGGAATGGAACAAAGTTATTATAACAATATGATTACAGTGAGTAAGTTCTCTACTTCTTTTTCATCGTTGTTTATAATTTTGACGATTTTCCTCGTAGCGTTAAGTCATAATTTTTACCAAAATCATCCCACAAAAATTTCAGATTATGTTGCGATTAAAATATTCTTACTAGCCGGAGCAGTTGCCATGGTTTCTTTTGGAAACTTAGCAATGTTCTTCTTAGGAATCGAAATTTTATCTATTGCTTTATATGTATTAGCTGCAAGTGATCGTCTGAACATTAAAAGTAACGAAGCTGGTATGAAATATTTCTTAATGGGATCTTTCGCATCTGGAATTATCTTGTTCGGAATTTGCCTGATTTACGGCGCAATGGGAAGTTTTGACATAACTGAGATACATGAAACTGCACTTTCTGCAGAATTACCAATCTGGTTTCCAATCGGAATGATCCTGGTAATTATCGGAATGCTGTTTAAAGTTGCTGCAGTCCCATTTCATTTTTGGGCTCCGGACGTTTATGAGGGTTCTCCAGCTTTAACCACAGCTTTGATGAGTACACTAGCTAAAGTAGTGGCAATTGCTACTTTATTTAAATTAATTTCCGGGTTGAATTTAATTTCTTCATTAGAAAACCAGGACCTTCTACATACATTTGAAGTTATTGTAGTAATCATCTCGATCGCTTCTATGTCTGTTGGAAATATTATGGCATTAAGACAAGTAAACGTAAAACGTATGCTTGCTTTCTCCGGAATTTCTCATGCAGGTTTTATGTTAATGACATTATTAACTGTATCTGCATCTGCAGGAGTTTTGCTTTATTATACTGCTGCGTATGCTTTAGCTGGTATCGCTGCTTTCAGTGTTATTCTATATGTATGCAGAGATCGTGATAATGAAGATATTACCAACTTTCACGGTTTAGCTAAAACTAATCCGTTATTGGCAGCAATTCTTACGGCCTCATTATTGTCTATGGCAGGAATTCCAATTTTTTCCGGTTTCTTTGCTAAGTTATTTTTGTTTAATAATACTATTCAGGCGGGATATATTGGTTTGGTAATTGTTGCGGTAATCAACTCAATCATTAGTGTTGGATATTATTTTAAACTCATCTTAGCCATGTATTCTAAGGAGCCAAATGAGGAAAGAACGGGAAAACCATTTCTTATTTATGCGACTGCAATAGTTTCAATTACATTAAATATCGTTTTGGGTTTATTTCCTTCACTGGTTTTAGATCTTTTGAAATAAAAAAATGTTTTTTAAAAATATCAAAATCCATCAAATTAAGCTTTGATGGATTTTTTCTTTAAAGTCTTTTTTACAAAGAGAAATTCATGTTAAAAATTTCTCACATGCCATTCCACTTCAAAAAAACTCCATATATTTGGATTTAATTAAATGTATTAAAATTATGAACTTTAATTCTAAAAATCCATTTTTAAGCAATAAGCGTTTTTCATCAAATGCGGTTTCTAAAGCTGAAGAAGTACACCAGGCACAGATTATTGATTATAATCAGGAAATGACTTTGTCCGGTACGATAAACAAAACAGCTATTTTGTTTTTAATTCTGTGTGGTGCTGCAATAGTAACATGGTGGATGGCTTTTAACGGAATTAACCCACTTATTCCATCTATTGGAGGTGCAATTGTAGGTTTTATTTTGGTATTAGTCGCTGCATTCAAACCACATCTTTCGCCTTATTTAGCACCGGGTTACGCTTTATTTGAAGGTTTATTTATTGGAGGAATATCTGCCATTTTTGAAATAAAATTTCCGGGTATTGTTCTGAATGCCGTTGGAGCTACTTTGGTGACATTCCTGGTTTGTCTGGGTCTATATAAATTTGGAATTGTTAAAGTTACAGAACAATTTAAATCGGTTGTTATTGCCGCAACATTGGCCATCGCCACTTATTATCTAATTTCATGGCTGGCTTCGCTGATATTTAATTATACTCCGGCACATTACGGAAACGGAATGATGAGTATCGGAATTAGTGTTTTTGTTATTATCGTAGCTGCTTTAAATTTATTTTTAGATTTTGATCAAATAGAAAGAGGGGTTCGTGAGAGAATGCCAAAATTTATGGAATGGTTTGGCGCAATGGGACTAATGATTACATTGGTTTGGTTATATATTGAGTTCATAAGACTTTTAAGTAAACTGGCCAGCAGAGACTAATACACATCTTTTTTTAAATATTTTGAAAGCCTTTTTGAGTAAAATCAAAAAGGCTTTTCCTATTTATAGACAATTTCTCAATTCGGTAAATATTAAATACATTTTGATTTGGGTCTTTAATTTTTTTTTATTTGAAGAAAAAAATTACCGAGCATTAATAACAAATTAATCCATTTCTTACAAAAACTGTATTGTAATTTTTATGTAATTAAATATTTTAGTTATTTATTTAAAAAGGCTTAGGAAAAATTTATTCTATTTATTAATCTCAACATTAGTACATAACTTCAAAGCTTTTTAAATTGTGTAATAAATTACAATTGATGCAATTTATTACATTATAACCATTTTATACGCTAATAAATTACATTTTAATTTAAATTATTTACATAAAATTAAATTATTATAAATTATTAAATATATTTGTGTAATCGATTACAAATAAACCACTTGTGTCGACAGTAAAACCACTTACTGATTTATTAACTATCTAAACAAACTATTATGAAAAAAAACCTACTTTTCGTAGTCGTCTTTCTCATGACGGCTCAGTTATGGGCACAATCTATCACTATCAACGAAGCTTCAGGCTGGTTGGAATCTGCATTTGTAAAATGGCAGCCTGTTAGTGGTGCTCAAACGTACAATGTATATTACACTGGAAACGGACTTACAGACAAAAAAATTGATGACCAGCTTATCAGAAGTTATGGTACTTATTTTCGCGCGGATATTCCGGGACTTAAAGCGGGAACTTATACTGTTAAAGTAAAACCCGTAGTTTCAGGAATTGAAGGAACTGGCGCTGTCACAGCAAATTTAAATGTTACAGCGCAAGACAGAAACGGATTTGCTTTTGAAGGCGGCCGCGTACCAG
>NZ_JBDKWC010000001.1:798987-903760 GCF_039749035.1 Flavobacterium olei | reverse complement strand
CACAAGGAACCGGAAGTTGCTGGAAAGTGACGCCATAGAGGGTGATAGCCCCGTATGGGTAACAAGTGTAATGGATAGTGGTATCCTGAGTAGGGCGGGGCACGTGAAACCCTGTCTGAATTTGGCGGGACCATCCGCTAAGGCTAAATACTCCTGAGAGACCGATAGTGAACCAGTACCGTGAGGGAAAGGTGAAAAGAACCGTGAATAACGGAGTGAAATAGATCCTGAAACCATACGCTTACAAGCGGTCGGAGCCCTTTCGTGGGGTGACGGCGTGCCTTTTGCATAATGAGCCTACGAGTTAACGTTGCTGGCAAGGTTAAGTGGTTAAGCCACGGATCCGTAGCGAAAGCGAGTCTGAATAGGGCGCTTTAGTCAGTAGTGTTAGACGCGAAACCGTGTGATCTACCCATGGGCAGGTTGAAGCTGTGGTAACACACAGTGGAGGACCGAACCGGTTGACGTTGAAAAGTCTTCGGATGACCTGTGGGTAGGGGTGAAAGGCCAATCAAACTCGGAAATAGCTCGTACTCCCCGAAATGCATTTAGGTGCAGCGCTGGTGATAGTTATATAGAGGTAGAGCTACTGATTGGATGCGGGGGCTTCACCGCCTACCAATTCCTGACAAACTCCGAATGCTATATAATGTTTCCCAGCAGTGAGGGCTTGGGTGCTAAGGTCCAAGTCCGAGAGGGAAAGAACCCAGACCATCAGCTAAGGTCCCCAAATATATGTTAAGTTGAAAGAACGAGGTTTGTCTGCCCAGACAGCTAGGATGTTGGCTTGGAAGCAGCCATTCATTTAAAGAGTGCGTAACAGCTCACTAGTCGAGCGGACGAGCATGGATAATAATCGGGCATAAACATATTACCGAAGCTATGGATTTGCAGTTTACTGCAAGTGGTAGGGGAGCATTCCAGCAGGGTTGAAGGTGTATCGTCAGGTATGCTGGACCGGCTGGAAAAGAAAATGTAGGCATAAGTAACGATAATGCGGGCGAGAAACCCGCACACCGAAAAACTAAGGTTTCCACAGCTATGCTAATCAGCTGTGGGTTAGTCTGGTCCTAAGGCGAACCCGAAAGGGACAGTCGATGGCCAACGGGTTAATATTCCCGTACTACTAATTACTGTGATGGGGTGACGGAGTGATGAAAGCGCCGCGAACTGACGGAATAGTTCGTTGAAGTACCTAGCTATAAGACCTGTAGGCAAATCCGCAGGTTTTGGTGAAATACGATAGTACTCGGAGTCTTCGGACAAAGAGATAGTGCGCCTAAGGGCTTCCAAGAAAAACCTCTAAACTTCAGGTAATTAGTACCAGTACCGTAAACCGACACAGGTAGTTGAGGAGAGAATCCTAAGGTGCTCGAGAGATTCATGGCTAAGGAATTAGGCAAAATAGACCTGTAACTTCGGGAGAAAGGTCGCCCACAGTAATGTGGGCCGCAGTGAAGAGGTCCAGGCGACTGTTTATCAAAAACACAGGGCTCTGCAAAATCGTAAGATGAAGTATAGGGCCTGACACCTGCCCGGTGCTGGAAGGTTAAGAGGAGATGTTATCTTCGGAGAAGCATTGAATTGAAGCCCCAGTAAACGGCGGCCGTAACTATAACGGTCCTAAGGTAGCGAAATTCCTTGTCGGGTAAGTTCCGACCTGCACGAATGGTGTAACGATCTGGACACTGTCTCAGCCATGAGCTCGGTGAAATTGTAGTAACGGTGAAGATGCCGTTTACCCGCAGTGGGACGAAAAGACCCTGTGCACCTTTACTATAGCTTAGTATTGACCTTGGATAAATGATGTGTAGGATAGGTTGGAGACTATGAAGCGGCGTCGCCAGGCGTTGTGGAGTCATTGTTGAAATACAACCCTTTGTTTATCTGAGGCCTAACCCCGCGTTGCGGGGGACATTGCTTGGTGGGTAGTTTGACTGGGGTGGTCGCCTCCAAAAGAGTAACGGAGGCTTCTAAAGGTTCCCTCAGTACGCTTGGTAACCGTGCGTAGAGTGCAATGGCATAAGGGAGCTTGACTGAGAGACATACAGGTCGATCAGGTACGAAAGTAGAGCATAGTGATCCGGTGGTTCCGCATGGAAGGGCCATCGCTCAAAGGATAAAAGGTACGCCGGGGATAACAGGCTGATCTCCCCCAAGAGCTCATATCGACGGGGGGGTTTGGCACCTCGATGTCGGCTCGTCACATCCTGGGGCTGGAGAAGGTCCCAAGGGTTGGGCTGTTCGCCCATTAAAGTGGCACGCGAGCTGGGTTCAGAACGTCGTGAGACAGTTCGGTCTCTATCTACTGCGGGCGTTAGAAATTTGAGTGGATCTGATTCTAGTACGAGAGGACCGAATTGGACAAACCTCTAGTGTATCTGTTGTCCCGCCAGGGGCACCGCAGAGTAGCTACGTTTGGAAGGGATAAGCGCTGAAAGCATATAAGCGCGAAACCCACCACAAGATGAGATTTCTTTTAAGGATCGTGGAAGATGACCACGTTGATAGGCTATAGATGTAAAGGCAGTAATGTCATAGTCGAGTAGTACTAATAATCCGTAAGCTTATGTACACCCTTTTCCTCCCTGGTTTAACGGCCAGGGAGGGAGAAACTTTCTAAACCATTTACTTTTCTTTATCTCAGTATGTTAAGATATTTGCCCGTCGCGGGCGGTTATAAGTCAGGTGTTATAAGTGAAAGCTAAAAACAATAAACTAAAAACCAACAACCTTAAGGTGGTTATTGCGGCGGGGCTCACCTCTTCCCATCCCGAACAGAGTAGTTAAGCCCGCCTGCGCAGATGGTACTGCAGTATTGTGGGAGAGTATGTCGTCGCCTTTCTTTTAAAACCCCTATCCATAACGGATAGGGGTTTTTTCGTTTTATGAAAAATCTCGATTATTGTTAGAAATATTGAACCGCTAATAGATCATTGCATTACTAATTTTAACTGTTAAATTATAGTCAATTATTTAGAGTTTAATCATTTCACCGGGACTTTTAAAATAGTAATGATTATTTTTGTAATCAAATTATTTATTAAAAATGAAGAAAAATATTTTACTGTTGGCACTTTTTATTATTAGTAATTTAAGTGCACAACAACGTCCAAAGTTAGTCGTAGGCATTGTTGTAGATCAAATGAAAATGGAATATTTATATCGATTCTCAGATGATTTTTCGCCAAGTGGCTTTAAAAGATTAATGAATGATGGATTTACATTTCAAAACATGCATTATAATTATATGCCTACTTATACTGCTCCCGGACATGCTTCAATTTACACAGGGACAACTCCGGCTACTCACGGAATTGTAGGTAATGAATGGTTTAGCAGAACACTTGGTAAAGAGATGTATTGCACCGATGATGCCGGTGTGAAAACATTAGGTGATGGGACGGCAGAAGAAGGTGCTATGTCACCTAAAAACCTTCAGAGTACGACTATAACTGATGAAGTTAGAATGGCTACAAATTTTAACGGTAAAGTTATCGGAATGAGTCTAAAAGATAGAGGTGCTATTTTACCTGCAGGTCATTTTGCTAACTGGGCGTTCTGGTATAGTAAAACAGGTTCTTTTATTTCCAGTACTTTTTATGGTGAAAAATTGCCAGAGTGGGTTACAGAATTTAATAATGAGAAAAATTATTTGAAATATATAAATAAAGGCTGGGATCTTTATAAACACTCTTCAGTTTATAATAAAAGTTTAGTTGACAATAATCCTTATGAAGGGAAATTATATGGTAGTGCTGCTCCTGTTTTTCCTTATGATTTAAAAAGTATGTATGAGAAAAATGATGCGGGCATTATTCGCGCAACACCGTACGGAAATGATTTGTTAGCAGAGTTTGCAAAAAGAGCCATAGAGAAGGAAGAATTAGGAAAAGATAATGTTACAGATTTTCTTACTGTGAGTTTTTCTTCCACAGACTATGTGGGTCATTTGTTGGGACCAAGATCAATAGAATTACAAGACACTTATTTAAGATTGGATCAAACAATAGCTGATTTCTTAATTTATCTTGATAAAACAGTGGGTAAAGGGAATTATTTACTATTCTTAACTGCAGATCATGCAGGTGCTGAAAATGTAATTTATCTTAAAGATCATAAGTATAATGTAGATAATTATCCTTCTAAAGACGTAAAGAAAAGTCTACAGGATTTTTCAATTAAGACTTTTGGGGTTGACTTGATTTTAAACTATTCTAACTTTAATGTTTTCTTCAATAAACAAATTATCAAAGATAAAGGACTGGAACTGGTAAATGTTAAAAAAGCTTTCAAAGAGTTTTTAATTGCGCAGCCTCAGGTTAAGAAAGTTTATACTGAAGAAGAAGTATTGGCAAATGCAGGAAATGACTATTCCTTAAATTTTGTGGCTAAAGGTTACGATGTTACCCAAAATGGTGATTTAGTAATTGTTGATAAGACTGGTGACATCGAGTATAGTACTACAGGAACATCACATGGAACAATTTATACTTATGATACTCATGTCCCTGCCATATTTTATGGATGGCATATTAAGAAAGGAGAGTCTTATGATAAAAAAGCAATTACAGAAATCGCTCCAACGATAGCGCAGAAAATTAAAGTTACTTTTCCAAATGGAACAGAGGCTAAAGTAATGACCGAGGTTTTGAATGAAAAGAAATAATTATAAATATAGACCTATCCACAAGATAGGTTTTTTTATGCTAAAAAAAGGCTTTTCAATTAAGAAAAGCCTTATAATAGTGACTTAGTAAGCACTTATAAAGTATTAGCACTATGCGTTTGCTAATACTATTTCTTCGTTAAAAGGAAGATTCCAAGCTTCAGCTACTCCTTTATAAAGGATTTTTCCATTAGCCACGTTTAATCCTTTTTTCAATTCTTCATTTTCAGCACAAGCTTTTTCCCATCCTTTATTAGCTAATTGAACCGCGTAAGGTAAAGTCGCATTAGTTAAAGCTAAAGTGGATGTATAAGGAACAGCTCCTGGCATGTTTGCTACACAGTAGTGAACAATATCATCAATAATAAAAGTTGGATTTTCGTGTGTTGTTGGAGTACAAGTTTCAATACATCCTCCCTGATCAACAGCAACGTCAACAACCACTGCTCCCGGACGCATTAATTTAAGCATATCACGCGTAATTAAATGAGGTGCTTTAGCTCCAGGTATCAAAACTGCCCCAACTATTAAATCAGCATCTTTAATTGCTCTTGTAATGTTGTAGTGATTTGACATTTCTGTATTTACATTAGCAGGCATAATATCATCTAACTGACGTAAACGAGGTAAGCTTAAGTCCATGATAGTTACCTGTGCACCTAAACCTGCAGCCATTTTTGCAGCTTGTGTTCCTACAATTCCTCCACCTAAAACCAGTACTTTTGCTGGTGGAACTCCTGGTACACCTCCTAAAAGAATTCCTCTGCCTTTTAGTGGTTTTTCAAGGTATTTAGCTCCTTGTTGAATTGCCATACGACCAGCAACTTCAGACATTGGAACTAAAAGTGGTAAACTGCGATCTGTTTTTTCTACAGTTTCATACGCCAAGCAAACCGCTCCTTTTTGTAACATTGCATGCGTTAACTCTTCAGATGATGCAAAATGGAAGTACGTAAATAATAATTGGTCCTTTTTAATCAATGGGTATTCAGAAGCAATTGGCTCCTTCACTTTAATGATCATTTCCGAAACCGAATATACTTCTTCAATTGTTTGTAAAACAACTGCTCCGGCATTTGCATATTCTTCATCAGCAAAACCGCTTCCTAAACCAGCAGTAGATTGTACGTACACAGTGTGACCATGTTTTTTCATTTCTGAAACACCTGCAGGAGTTAATGCAACTCTGTTTTCGTTATTTTTTATTTCTTTTGGAACACCTATTATCATTTGTTATATTTTTTGTTTTTAGTAGAAATTGTTTTTACAAATCTACAGATAGAGAATAAATTATGTTTTAAAGGGTAATAAATAAGAAAATATTATTTTATTTTTTAATTTTACAGAAAATTTTTCTTTTTAGAGCTGTATTTAATTCTTCAAAGAGAAAAAATAACTGAATACTAATAATTCTATTACAACGTTTTCGTTATGGCCTTAGATGAAATTGACAAAAAAATCTTACGTCTCTTACAAGAAGATGCGCATTATACTTTAAAAGACATTGCAAATAAAATAAATTTGTCTTTGACACCGGTTCATGACAGAGTGAAACGACTTGAAAAAGACGGAATTATAGAAAAATATGTCACCATTTTAGACAAAAAAAAATTGGGTAATAATCTAACTGTTTACTGTCAGGTTACCTTAACAAAGCAAACATATGATACTTCTGAAGGTTTTAATCAGTCTATTTTGAATTTGCCTGAGGTTGTTGAATGTAATTACGTTTCGGGAAACTTCGATTATATGCTTAAAATTATAATTCCGGATATGGAAAGCTATCACCATTTCCATCAAAAAAAATTATCTGTTTTACCCGAGGTATCTCTAATAAATACAGTTTTTGTGATTTCAGAGGTAAAAAGTACTACGGTATTGCCTATTTAATTAAATAAAAAAACCACCAAGATGCTCTTGATGGTTTAGAAAACAGTTAGTTTGGTTGAATTAATAATAGGTATAACGTCTTACTTTGGCAATATATTTTGCTAAACGAATTACCTGATGACTATATCCGAATTCGTTATCATACCAGATATATAAGACAATATTTTTTCCATCTTTTGAAACAATTGTTGCATTGCTGTCATAAATAGCTGGGGCAGAAGTTCCAACAATATCAGAGGAAACTAATTCATTATTTAATGAATATTTAATTTGTTCCACCAATTCTCCTTCGAGAGCATATTTTTTCATTATTTTATTAATTCCGGCAATTGATGTTGCTTTTTTTACTTCTAAACTTAAGACAACAAGTGAGCCATTTGGAACAGGAACTCTGATTGCATTAGAAGTTAATTTACCTTCCAGAGAGGGTAGCGCTTTTGCAACGGCACTTCCTGCGCCAGTTTCGGTAATTACCATATTTAATGCAGCAGCTCTGCCGCGACGGTATTTTTTATGCATATTATCAACCAGATTTTGGTCGTTGGTGTAGGCGTGAATTGTTTCTAAATGACCTTTTACAACACCAAATGCTTCTTCGACAACTTTTAAAATCGGAGTAATTGCATTCGTAGTGCAGGATGCCGCAGAGAAAATGTCAATTTGATCGGGATCAAATTCGTTATGATTAACTCCATGCACAATATTCGGAACCCCTTTTCCTGGAGCGGTTAATAAAACTTTGCTGACTCCATTAGATTTTAAATGTCTTTTAAGTGCTTCTTCAGTAGTAAAAGCACCCGTATTATCAATCACTAATGCATCATTAATTTCATATTCGGTATAATCAATTTCTTCTGGAGAATTGGCAGTAATCATGTGGACGGTTGTTCCGTTAATAATCAACGCATTGTTTTTTGCATCAACACTTACAGATCCGTTAAAATCACCATGTATAGAATCATATCTCAGTAGAGAAGCTCGTTTCTCTAAGCTGGATGTATCATTTTTATCACGGGTAACTATTGCTCTTAAACGCAATTGATTTCCTTTACCGGTTTTAGACATTAGCTCTCGTGCCAATAGACGTCCAATTCTTCCAAAACCATAAAGCACTACATCTTTAGGCTGAATTTCTGTCGATGATTTGGCTTTTTTCAATTTATCCATGACAAAATATCTTGCATCAGGATACTTTTCATCTTCTAAACGATACTCGTAAGTAAGTTTACCAAGATCAATTTTTGCCGGCGGAAGATCTAACGATAACACAACTCTGGCAATTTCGACAGAATCGAAAATGGTAATTGGTTTTCCGACAAATTCTCCTGCATATTGATGCAGATTTATAATATCGCTGACATTTTTATCTAATAGCTGATTTTTAAATAAAACCACTTCTATTGATTTATCATACCATAAATCACTTATGATTTTGATTAATTCGACGCCGGCTTTTCGTCGGTCGACTTGTAATGTTACCTCTTTTTGGTACAATGATTTGTTACTCATAATTGAAAATATAAAATGCTCACTATTTTAAAATTTTGGGCAAAAGTATCTATTTCAATCGATTTCGTAAACTATTTTGACATTTATTTTCGGAAATAAAAAAGCTGCCTTAATTTCTTAAGACAGCTCCTGATGTTTTCATATTTTATATAAGATCTCAGTTCAAAAAATGAACATATCCTTATATTATAATCCTGAAAATCTCACCATTTCTATTGATCATTTCGATGCGAACGCTCTGACCTTCGTCTTTTTTACTCAAAAGTTTAGAGACAGTCTCGACATTTGTTGCTTTTACATTATCAATACTTAAAATGATATTTCCCTGTAATTCGTTTTGATATTGCATTAAATTCTCATTAGTAATATTTTTGATTTTAACACCATAATCAATTCTGAATTTCTTTTTATCTGCAGCATCAATATTCTCAAGTTCAATCCCCTTAAATTCGGCACTAAAAAACTCATTTTTGCTTAATGTTACCGGAACAGTTTTCGTTTTTCCGTCTTTAATATACGTCACTTTCACCACATCATTTGGACGCTTTGTGTTGATGTAACCAGATAAATCTGCGTAAGTAGAAATATTTTGATCATCAAGTTTAACTATAATATCGCCTTTTGCTAAGCCGGCTTTTTCAGCTCCGGAATTTTTAGAAACTCTATTAATATAAAAACCCTGAGTTTCGGTAATTCCAAGTTCTTTAGAAGCGGTGCTATTCAATTCTCCGCCTTCAACTCCTAAAATTCCACGTTGAACATTTCCATATTCCATTATATCCTCAATAATTTTACGGGCAATGTTAGAAGGAACAGCAAAAGAGTAGCCAACATAAGATCCTGTCATCGACGAAATCATGGTATTAATTCCAATCAATTCGCCTCTTGCATTTACTAACGCTCCACCGCTATTACCTGGATTTACGGCAGCGTCGGTCTGGATAAAAGACTGAATTCCGCTCTGGTCTAAATTTCTGGCTTTTGCCGATACAATACCGGCAGTTACGGTCGATGTTAAATTGTACGGATTCCCGACTGCCAATACCCATTCTCCTACTTTTACAGTATCAGAGTTAGCAAAAGCAGTATAAGGAAGTTTTTCATTGGTATCGATTTTCAATAATGCAATGTCCATTTTAGAGTCGGTACCAATTAATTTTGCTTTGTATGATTTTTTGTTGTTCAACGTAATTTCAATTTCCGTCGCATCTTTAATTACGTGATTGTTGGTTACGATATAACCGTCTTCAGAAATAATTACTCCGGAACCGGTACCTACCTGTTCCTGTTGCTGCTGTCCGCCGTATCCGTAGAAAAATTCAAGCATTGGGTTGCTGACCGTTCTTCTCGAAACATTCTTTACATGGACAACCGTGTGAATTGTTTTGTCTGCAGCTTCGGTAAAATCAACTGTTTCAGCTCCTAAACCGACATTTTTGCCATATGAGTCTGGAGCAAGAGTTACAACAGAACCTCTTTTTCCAAAAAAAGAATTGTTGCTTTCAAATAATAACTTGTAAGCACCAAGTGTAATAGCACCACTTAAAAGCGACACTAAAAATAAGGCTGAAAATCTTTTCATATTAAAGTTTATAATTAAAGTTATTAGAATTTATGTCATGATATTTAACGTAAAATTACTTCAAAAAATTATTTCAAAAAACGGTTTAACGCTCTTTAACAATGATTAACATTTCATTAATTATTTGTTCGTACTTTTGTATTTATAACGACTAAAAAATGCAACTAGAATTTTATAAATATCAGGGTACAGGAAACGATTTTGTAATGATTGATAATCGTGCTGATTTTTTTCCAAAAGAAGATGTAAAACTTATTGAGAGACTGTGTGACAGACGTTTCGGAATTGGGGCTGACGGATTAATTTTACTAGAAAATGATTCGGAAACTGACTTTAGAATGGTATATTATAACTCAGACGGAAATCAAAGTTCGATGTGCGGGAACGGAGGACGCTGTCTTGTCGCTTTCGCAAATCAGCTTGGAGTAATTGATGATAAAACAACTTTTATAGCTACTGACGGATTGCATCATGCGTCTGTTAATGCCGATTCTATTGTTTCTCTTCAGATGATTGATGTCAATGAAATACAAAAAAAAGATTCTTACACCTTTTTAAATACAGGCTCGCCACATCATGTACAAATTGTAAATGATCTGGAAAATTATAATGTAAAAGAAAATGGAGCTGCAATTCGTTACGGTGAACTATATGGTGAGAAAGGAAGCAATATTAATTTTGTGAAAAAAGTGGATAATGATACTTTTTCCCTGAGAACTTACGAAAGAGGTGTTGAGGATGAAACCTTGGCCTGTGGAACTGGTGCAACGGCAGTGGCAATTGCAATGAATGCCATTGGTGAAACTGATAAGACTTCAATTAACTTAAATGTAGAAGGTGGAAAATTAATTGTTTCTTTTGACAAGAACGGAAATCAATTTACCAATGTCTTCTTAACCGGACCTGCAAAATTTGTTTTTAAGGGAACTATCGAAATCTAAAAATCAAAATCTTCGATGATAACACTCAAAGGCGAAAACATTTATCTGCGTGCACTTGAACCGAATGATCTGGAATTCATTTTCGCGATGGAAAATGATGAAAGCATTTGGAATGTTAGCAATACTAATACACCATACAGTCGTTTTTTAGTTCGCCAATACCTGGAAAATGCGCATCAGGATATTTATGAAGCGAAGCAACTTCGTCTGGCAATCTGTCAGGACGAAGATTTTCCTGCTATAGGATTAATAGATTTATTTGAGTTTGACCCGAAAAATAATAGAGCAGGAGTTGGGATTGTCATTCAGAACGAAGAAAATAAAAGACAAAATATTGGTTCTGAAGCTTTAGGGCTTTTAATTAATTATGCATTTTACAATTTAAATCTGCATCAATTGTATGCAAATATTGGTGTAGAAAATGCCGCTAGTGTTGCACTTTTTACTAAATTTGGTTTTGAGAAAATTGGAATAAAAAAAGATTGGATCTTGTTTCATAACCACTATCAAGATGAGGCAATGTTTCAGTTAATTAATAAAAACATTTAAAAAACGTAAGCTTTGAGTCTAAAAAAAATTATCACAATAAGTGCTGTAGCCATAATTTCTGTTTTATTGATTTATGGATTTATTTTAATCAGTAAAATTTTTAGTTCTAATACTAAATTTGAGGAAAAGGAATTATATGTATATGTGCCAACTGGTGCAAGTTACGCAGATGTAAAAAAGATATTGGAGCCTTATGTGAAGAATTTTGACAATTTTGAAATGGTTGCTTCAAAAAGAGACTATCCCGAAAATGTAAAATCAGGCCGTTTTCTTTTAAAGAAAGATATGAATAATATCGACCTGGTTCGCGCAATGCGATCAAATATCCCCGTTAAATTAGTATTTAATAATCAGGAGCGTCTTGAAAATTTTGCCGGTAAAATTGGTGCAGAAATTGAAGCCGACAGTGTCTCTTTGGTAAAAGCGATAAGAGATTCGACCTTTATGGCCGCTAACGGATTTAATGAGGAAAATGTTTTTGCCATGTTTATTCCTAATACATATGAAATTTACTGGAATACTTCTGCTGAAAAATTCCGGGATAAAATGATTAAGGAATATCATAATTTCTGGACCGATGAACGAATTGCGAAAGCCAAAGCACAAGGTTTAACACCAGTTCAGGCTACCATTTTAGCTTCCATTGTTCATAAAGAATCTGTGAAAAAAGATGAAAGGCCAAGAATTGCAGGTGTCTATTTAAACCGTTTACGTCTGGAAATGCCTTTACAAGCTGATCCAACGGTTATATATTCGTTAAAGCTTCGCGATAATAATTTTGATCAGGTTATTAAGAGAGTATTTTACAATGACCTGATAATGAGATCACCGTATAATACATATGTAAACAAGGGACTTCCTCCGGGACCAATTGCAATGCCGGATATTACGGCTCTGGAAGCTGTTTTAAATCCTGAGAAAAATGATTATATATATTTTTGTGCAAGTGTTGAGCGTTTCGGATATCACGAATTTGCTGCGACTCTGGCAGAACATAATGTAAACGCAAAAAAATATTCAGACTGGATCGCCAGTCAGGGAGTAACAAGATAAGATCGCTTAAACCTTATAAAAAACCGAAGTATATTAATTTTAATTTACTTCGGTTTTTTTTTCTTCAATCCATAAATAGTTTTTCTCAAAAATTATCGCATTATCATTTTTAACGTTTTAAGCGTCGTATTTACTAAATGAAATAACTAAAATCGGCTGTAATTTTTTATAAAATTCAAAATCAAGTTTTTATAATACGCATTAAATTCTACTAAATTTAATAGTCTATTTCTTTATTTTAAGCCTAATTTTCTTAAAATTTTTATAAAATTAGGTTTTTTATTTTTTAGATTTTTCATTTTTTAGATTAAATATTTCTCTCTAAAATATCTCGGAATCTATTAGTATAGTTGGGATGATCGCCATATGGGTATATGAGGGGGAAAATGTAAATCGTTGGTTTATAGTATATTTGTGAATGCCTTATCTTTGCACCGTAGAAATTTCAAGGGAGTGACAGGAACTTGAAGAAAAACAATTTATGATAAAGAAATGGTATTTTTACGCGAGTTTAGTCGTTATTATTACATTTTTAAGCTTAGGATTTATTCCTTCGGACAAAGAAACCAAACCGTGGTTTCTAATTGAAAAAACAGATGGATCAGAATACATTTTTCCATCGACAGAGAAAGATGATTATCCAAACACCAATGTCCCATACACAGGAAATCATCTGATAGGTTTTAAAGAAGCAGTAGCTTTCAAAGAATCTCAGGGGAAGTACAGATTAGTTAATTCTCTTGGCTACATGGGTAAATATCAATTTGGTTCCAAAGCTTTAAGAGCAATCGGAATTAATGATAACAAAGCCTTTTTAAAAGATCCCGCTTTACAGGAAAAAGCTTTTACAGCATTATTGGCAAAGAACAAATGGATTCTTCGCTATGAAATTGAAAAGTATAAAGGCAAAGTAATTAGTGGTATCGAAATTACAGAATCCGGAATTTTGGCTGCAGCTCATTTGGGTGGTGCAGGTTCCGTAAAAAACTTCTTTAAAAACAAAGGAAACAGGCATTTTAGAGATGCATTCGGTACATCTTTAAAAAGCTATATGCGAGATTTTGCGGGCTACGATCTTTCTATTATAGAAGCAGACAGCAACGCAACAGTTAACGACTAATGTAAAAAAGAAAAAATCCCTATTAAGGGATTTTTTCTTTTTTAATCTATAAAGGCTTCCAGTATTTTAATTGCTGCTTCACTAATTTTAGTTCCGGGTCCAAAAATAGCAGCTGCGCCGGCATCAAACAAAAATTGATAATCCTGCGCCGGAATTACACCTCCTACAATAACCATAATGTCTTCACGTCTGTGTTTTTTCAGTTCCTCTATAACCTGTGGTACTAATGTTTTATGCCCGGCTGCCAAGGATGAAACACCCAGTATATGAACATCATTTTCGACTGCCTGTTTTGCTGCTTCTGCCGGAGTTTGGAATAAAGGTCCTATATCCACATCAAAACCTACATCGGCGTAACCCGTCGCCACTACTTTTGCACCGCGATCATGTCCGTCTTGTCCCATTTTGGCAATCATAATTCTCGGACGTCTTCCTTCCTGTTTGGCAAAAGTATCAGCAAGCTGTTTTGCTTTCTCAAAATTCTCGTCGTTATTTATAGCTTTACTATACACACCGCTAAAAGATTTAATTTGTGCTTTAAATCGCCCAAAGACGCTTTCCAGAGCAGTACTTATTTCGCCTAAAGTTGCTCTGTTTCGGGCAGCTTCAATGGCAATTTCTAATAAGTTGCCTTCGCCTGTTTTTGCACAAAGGATTAATTTTTCCAGTGAATGATTTACTTTTTCTGAATCCCTGCTTCTTTTTATGTTTTCTAATCGTTCAACCTGTTGTTTTCGGACTAACTGGTTGTCAACATCTAAAATGTGAAGTGGATCTTCCTTTTCTAAACGATATTGATTTACACCAACAATAATATCCTGATTGCTGTCTATGCGGGCTTGCTTTCTTGCAGCAGCTTCTTCAATTCTAAGTTTTGGAATTCCGGCTTCAATTGCTTTGGTCATGCCGCCCAATTCTTCAACTTCTTCAATTAATTTCCAGGTTTTTTCAGTAATTTCATTTGTTAAACTTTCAACATAATAACTTCCTGCCCACGGATCAACCGTTTTAGTAATTTTAGTTTCTTCCTGAAGAAAAATTTGAGTATTACGCGCAATTCTGGCAGAAAAGTCGGTTGGCAATGCAATAGCTTCATCTAAAGCATTCGTATGAAGTGACTGCGTTCCTCCAAAAGCCGCAGCTGCTGCTTCAATACAAGTTCGTGCTACATTATTAAAAGGATCTTGCTCGGTTAAACTCCAGCCGCTTGTTTGGCAATGGGTTCTTAAAGCCAGAGATTTATCGCTTTTTGGATTAAATTGTTGTAATAATTTTGCCCAGATCATTCGTCCGGCTCTCATTTTAGCAATTTCCATAAAATGATTCATTCCAATTGCCCAAAAGAAAGATAGTCTGGGAGCAAAGTCGTCAATAGTCATTCCGGTTGAAAGACCAGTTCTTATGTATTCTAATCCGTCTGCTAAGGTGTAAGCCAGTTCAATATCTGCAGTTGCACCTGCTTCCTGCATGTGATACCCGGAAATGGATATAGAATTAAATTTTGGCATTTTTTTGCTGGTAAATTCAAAAATATCCGCAATAATTTTCATTGAAGGTGTTGGCGGATAAATATAAGTATTACGCACCATAAACTCTTTCAAAATATCATTCTGAATGGTTCCGGCCAATTTTTCAGTTGAAACACCTTGCTCTTCGGCCGCCACAATATAAAAAGCCATAATAGGAAGAACAGCACCATTCATGGTCATAGAAACGGACATTTCGTCTAACGGAATCTGATCGAATAATATCTTCATATCTTCAACAGAATCAATTGCCACTCCAGCTTTTCCGACATCTCCAACAACGCGTTCATGATCAGAATCGTAGCCACGGTGTGTTGGTAGATCAAAGGCTATCGAAAGTCCTTTTTGTCCGGCGGCAAGATTTCTTCTGTAAAAAGCATTGCTTTCTTCAGCAGTTGAGAATCCCGCATATTGCCGAATGGTCCACGGACGTCTCACATACATTGTGGCGTAAGGTCCGCGAAGGTTAGGGGCAAAACCGGCTCCAAAATCAAGGAAATCAAAATCTTCAATGTCACTTTCAGTATATCTTTTTTTGATTTCGATTCCTTCGGCTGTTGTGAAGTTTTGTGTTGAATTCTGACTTTCAACTTTCAACTTTTGACTTTGAAGATTAATATGTTTAAGGTCTTTTCTCAATTGTAAATGTTAATTAAAATTGGTTCAATTCACTATCTCTTGATGTGTGAAAAATGGATTTTATAATAATCGTATTATTATAAACTGAATAATGTATAGCGTAAGGAAAAGTTTTTAAGAAGATAATTCTAATATTGTCGTATCTTATTTGAAATGATAATGGATCATTTTTTAAAATTGAGATGCTTCTTTTAAATGAATCATTAAATCTCATTGCTAAATTTGGATGAATATCTTTGTACCAAATTAATTATTCTCTATAATCTGATTTTGCTTCTTTAACAATTTCTATTTTATAATTCATTCTCAATTTCTTTTAAAAAATCATCAATATTAGTTGTATCGGCTGGATTTTTTAAATATTTTTCTGTTCTTTCTCTTACCTGGTCAATTTGCCACTGTGGGATTTTGTATTCATTACTTTGAATAGGAAAAATAATTACTTCTACTTCATCGGCTTTAAAATCATCAGGTAAAATAACCGTTACTGAATGGTTCTTAACTGTTATTATTTGTCTAATTGCTTCCATAATTATTTAATTTATATTTAAATATAGGTACTCTTGAATTTATTTTTATTCCAGCTCCAATCTTTCCTGTTCCATTTTTTCAGCCAGTCTTTTCTCGATTATCGGTGTAATCAATGTTTTCCTGGGTTTGATTTTTACAAATGGAAACAACTCCAGATCGTGTTTCATCTTGTCTTCTTTATTTGGATATTTATTGGTTCCTAAAAGAATTTCTTTTTTAGAGTCAAATAATTCCTGTTCTTTAGTAGCACTTTCCTGAATTTTCTTTTTAATTGTGCCGTCGTTTAAAAGTTTCAAAAAACCTCCGCTGGCTTCAATATCCTTAAACAAAGTCAGACTTTTTTCTGCCAATTGCATTGTTAAACTTTCAATGTAATAACTGCCGTCTGCAGGATTATCCACTTTATCAAAATAGCTTTCGTGTTTTAAAATTAAAAGTTGATTTCTTGCAATGCGGTCTCCAAATTCATTGTCTTTATGATATAATGCGTCATAGGGCAGATTGGCAATTGCATCTGCGCCGCCTAAAATTGCCGACATACATTCAGTTGTCGTACGGAGCATATTTACATTATAATCGTAAATGGTTTTGTTTCTTCGGGTAGGCGTCACGAGGAAATGGCATTCTAAATTCGGATTATATTCTGCTGCAATCAGGTTGAACAGCATTCTTAAAGCCCTCAATTTTGCAATTTCAAAAAAATAATTTGTTCCCACAGAAACCTGAAAAACAATTGGTTTAGTGTTATCAGGGAAACGATTCAAATATTCATTAGCGTGTGCAAGGCTGTAGGCAATTTGCTGTGTAATAGTCGCACCTGAATTTTGATATAACCCCGAATCTATACTTATAAGATTTACATTTGTTGTGTTTTTAAAAAGTAGATCCAGAGTTTCAAAATTATTTTTTTCTGATGTTGAAAACCAATTTCCTTCGCGGGCTAAATGTCCAATCGGATCCAGATTGCAATAAAAAATAGCTTTTTTTTGAATTGAAATCCTGTCTAATTTTTTAACGAAATCGATTGAGATAAAATTCAAATGAAAATATACAATTCTATTTTCTAAAGGAAGATCCTGTAGTAATTTTTGAATATCTGTTTGTTCGTTTTGAATACTAAAACGAAGACTTTCTGCACCTCTTTCCAGAGTGTTTAATGCTCTTTCAATCGATTTTTCAACATCAAAAACAAAGATATTCTGGCAGATTTTAAAATCTGATGCGTGTGTATTTACGTTTGCAGCTTTAGAAAATTCATCTCTGTGATAAAAAGGTTTAACCTGAATATCTTCCGGTGAATTCCATATCAATGTCTGATTATAATCGGCTCCATCTAATTCAAACTGAATTTTTTGTTTCCATTGTTTGGATGAAACCGGGTTAAAATCGTCGAATAGGTTAGTGGCCATTGTATTTTTTTTGATTATTCTTTTTCCTGAATAGTGTCTCCTTCAAATTGTATAATATAAATATCCTCGCTGTCTTTTTTCATAAAATATTTCTCGCGGGCATACTTTTCAATTTGTTCCGGGTTTTTCAACTCCTTAATTTGCTCCTGATCTTTTTTGATTTCTTCCTGATAATATTTCTTATTATCCTGAAGTTCGTTAATCTGTTCGTCTAAAAAACGATGATCAAAATACGAGTAATTGTCTAAAAATAACATCCATACAATAAAGAATAGCAGGACCCAAACGTATTTGTTTCCCAGGTATCTGAACCATTTTTTATCTTTATATGGATTTTTAAATTTCATTTTAAACGGATATTATTTTTAATCTGATGGTGTTTCCAACCCCGATTACGTCACTAATTTTATTTTTTATTTGTGTCCGGTAAACTTTGTTTGCGCGGTATCCTGTTATGGTTTCGTTTTTTAACAATACATAAAAAGATAAAGAAGAAGGGAGAATCTGCTCCCAATCTTTATGGACTAAATTTACAATAAAAATTATAAAATTCTCTGATTAATTACAGCGCGTACAACATCAATTGCAACCGTATTGTATTTATCATTGGGGATTATAATGTCGGCAAAAGCTTTACTTGGTTCTATAAATTGCTCATGCATAGGTTTTAAAGTCGTTTGGTACCGATTTAAAACTTCATCTATATCTCTTCCACGTTCTGAAATATCTCTTTTTAAACGTCGAATTAATCTTTCATCGGAGTCTGCATGAACATAGATTTTAATATCAAACATTTCCCGTAATTCAGGATTTGTCAAAATTAAAATTCCTTCTACAATCATTACTTTTCTTGGATGCGTTGAAACCGTATCATCCGTTCTGTTATGCTGTACAAAAGAATATACCGGCTGATCTATTGTTTCACCTGCTTTCAGCGCTTTTAAATGACTGACCAATAAATCAAAATCAATAGCACGCGGATGATCAAAATTGATTAATGCTCGTTCGTCAAAAGACAAGTTAGTAGTTTCTTTATAATAAGAATCCTGAGAAATCACGCCCACTTCGGTGTGTGGCAATTCATTCATGATTTGGTGTACTACCGTTGTTTTTCCACTTCCCGTTCCTCCTGCAATTCCTATAATGAGCATAAAATTTTTGTTTGATATTTGTTCGGCAAAAATAATAATTTAACTGATTTTCTAAACATATTATTTCTTTTAAACCATATAAGTATTAGAAGTAAATTTAAGTGATAAAATATTTAAACAATTTTCTATTTCATTGAATTTATATCAGTTATATGGTGAAAATTCAAAAAAAATCCCGAAAGTAAACCTTCGGGATTTTGTGCAATCAGTATAGTTTAAAAAAATATTCTGAATTTAGTAAGCACTTGTAATTATTTATTCTTTTTTGCTTTAATCATCATTTCAAGCTGATCCCATAATTCTTCGGGAATAGCTTCTAGTAAATTAAATTGTCCGGCACCTTTTAACCACTCGCCGCCATCAATCGTAATAACATCTCCATTGATATAAGAAGAAAAATCAGATACCAAATACGCAGCAAGATTGGCTAATTCCTGGTGATCTCCAACTCTTTTTAATGGTACTTTTTTTGCCATATCAAACTTTTCGGCAAGATCACCCGGTAATAATCTGTCCCAGGCACCCTTGGTAGGAAATGGTCCGGGTGCAATAGCATTCGAACGTATCCCATACTTTGCCCATTCTACAGCAAGACTTCTTGTCATCGCCAAAACTCCTGCTTTTGCAGTTGCACTTGGTACAACGTAAGCAGATCCTGTCCAGGCGTATGTAGTTACAATATTTAAAACAACAGCTGATGTTTGTTTGGTGTCAATCCAGTGTTTTCCAAAAGCCAGCGTACAGTTTTTAGAACCTTTAAGTACAATATCTATCACGGTGTCAAATGCGTTGGCAGATAAACGTTCTGTAGGAGAAATAAAATTTCCGGCAGCATTATTTAGAAGAACATCTACTTTGCCAAATGTCTTTAAAGTTTCCTGAAGCATGTTTTCTACTTCTTCGTAATGACGAACATCACACTGAAGTGGCAAACATTTTCCGCCAGTTTCACTTTCCAGTTCGGCTGCAGTTGTTTTTAGCTTTTCTAAATCTCTTGAAGTTATTGCTACCTGAGCTCCTAATTCAAGAAAATATTTGGTCATAGCTTTTCCTAAACCGCTTCCGCCTCCTGTAACGACAATGACTTTGCCTTTTAATGCATCATCACGTAACATTTTATCTGTATAGCTCATACTTTTTCTTTTTACAATATTAGTTAAATAAAATAGGATGCACGCATAATAATGTTATAAATTTTCTATAAACTTATATATTACATAATTTTTTTGCGGCAGATTCTAAAGTGAAATTGTCTTTCGCAAAACAAAAACGTATTAGCTTTTGATCTTTGTGATCCGAATAAAAAGAAGAAATTGGAATTGCTGCTACGCCGTGATCAATAATTAGATTTTTACAAAAGGTTACATCATCCTGATCCGAAATAATAGCATAAGAAGCCACCTGAAAGTAAGTTCCTTCACAGGGTTTCAATTCAAATCGGCTGTTTTGAAGCAGTTTTTGAAAGTAATCTCTTTTTTCCTGATAGAATTTTGCCAGTAAATTGACATCCACAACATCCAAATATTCACTTATTGCAAATTGTGAAATACTGTTTACACTAAAAACCAAAAACTGATGTACTTTTTTGATTTCTCTCATTAAATGTTCCGGAGCAATGGTGTAACCAATTTTCCAGCCTGTAATATGAAACGATTTGCCAAAAGAAGAAACCATTACGCATCGATCTAAAAGAAAATCTTTTGTATGTGCTGAAATGTGTTTTTCTTCAAAAGTGATATATTCATAAACTTCATCAGATAAAACTATTATATCGGGATATTTTTCGAGAAGATTTTTTAATTGAGAAAAGTCATTTTCAGTTAATATTTTTCCAGTCGGATTATGCGGATTGTTGATTATCATCAACTTGGTTTTCGGGGAATAGGATTTTTTGATTCTTTCCCAATTCGGTGTATAATCATCATTTAAGGCAACACGAATGGGTTTGGCATTGCACAATAAAACCGGCGATTCATAAGAGTCATAACTCGGATCCAAAATTATAACTTCGTCATTTTCTTTTACTAAAGCCAGAATAGTAGTAAAAATTCCCTGTGTGGCACCGGCAGTAACCAACAGTTCCAATTCGGGATTTATAGTTCTTTTGTATGAATCAAAAATTAGTTTAGCAATTTTGTTCATCAAAGGCGGGTAACCCGCCATTGGCGTATATTGGTGCACATTTTCTTTGGATAACCTCGCAACTATATCAGTCAGTCTTTCATCAACAGGAAAATTAGGAAATCCTTGTGATAGATTGATTGAGTTATATTCGGACGCCATTTTTGACATTACCGTAAATATGCTTGTGGTTACGTTTGGAAGTTTACTCATATAAAGTCCGATCTGTGGAAAACTTGTGAGTTAATAAAATATACTTAATTAATTACCATAGGAATAGAGTACAGTACTCTGACTAATTTGTTGTCTTGTTTCCCCGGACTCCATTTAGGAAATAGTTTTAAAACTCTAATAGCCTCAGCACCTGTCTGGTGTCCAAGATCTCTTAAAATTTTAATATCACTAAGCGATCCATCTTTCTCAATAATAAATGTAGCATATATTTTCCCTTTTAAACCTACTTTTGGGCTTTTGAAATTTTGTTTTATAAAGTCGTTCATTGCTTCTATTCCACCTGGAAACTCAGGTTTCAATTCTATGCCTGCTGTATTATAAATGCTATAATCGTCATTAGGTTCATCACCTTGCGGGTAACTTTTAGTAATAGGTTCGTCTATTGTTATTTTAGAATCTGTATTTCCAATGCTTCCGGGATTAACAGTTGCAGCTTGCGACTCTTTTGTAGAGGATTTTTTTTTGGAATTGGTCTTAGTATTTTGTGAAAATGAAATCTGTGCGAAACAGATTAAAATCAATATTAAAAACTTTCTCATAATATTAAAGTCTAAGATTAGTTTACATTTTATGAATAATAAAAATAGTGGGTCTATTATGCAAATCAACTTTTAATTTTTTCCAGTCAGAAACCTTCATGGTTTTAATAAATTCTGTTGGTAAAGTAATATCAGTCGCAATACATAAATGTGTTGACGGATTTAAAATCTGCAAAAGATCTTCAACTAATTTGTTATTTCTGTAAGGTGTTTCAATAAATAACTGAGACTGGTTTTTATCCTGAGATAATTTTTCAAAATGACGAATGGCCGATTTTTTTTCGTCTTTATCAATTGGTAAATATCCGTTGAAAGTAAAACTCTGACCGTTCATTCCGGAAGCCATCATCGCCAGTAGGATAGAAGAAGGGCCGACCAAAGGCACAACCTGAATCCCTTTTTCGTGTGCCAGTTTTACAATTACAGCACCGGGATCTGCAACGCCCGGACAGCCGGCCTCGCTCATTAAACCCATATTTTTTCCTTCAAGTAAAGGTTTTATAAAGTCTAAATGTTCGCTTGGTTCTGTTCTTTTGTTTAAAGTAAAAAGCACCAATTCTGATTGCTTTTTTTCAGGATAAACCGCTTTTATCGATTTTCTCGCAGTTTTATCATTTTCAACTATATAATGGTCAATGACTTCTATCGTTCTCCTTACGGTTTGAGGTAAAACATCCATCGGATCGCTTTCGCCCATTGTCGTTGGAATAAGATATAATTTTCCAGGAAGTTTCATGTGATTATGTTTAAAATTAAAAAATTCAATTATCTCTCTTATAGAAATAATTGAATTGAATTATGAGTGTTTTTTAAGAAGCTGATCTGCAATAATATCCGTCACTTCGTCCAGCATTTGATAAACATTATCAAAGCCATTTACAGCACCATAATAAGGATCCGGGACATCTACATTTTCATCTGGAAATAATTCGTTCAGGATCATTCGGACTTTCTTTTTATGTTCCGGAGTTTTGGCTAGTTGTACGACATCTCGAAAATTGGAGCTGTCCATTACGTAGATATAATCAAATTCATCAAAATCAGAAGATTTGATTTGCCTGCCTTTTTGAGCGTCGATTTTGATTCCGTTTTTTCGTGCTACTTCAATGGAACGTTTATCGGGACAATGCCCAACGTGCCAGGAACCTGTACCTGCAGAATCTACAAAGAATTTATCCTCAGGTAATTTTGATGCTAAAATTCCTTCTGCTAAGGGTGATCTGCAAATATTCCCTAGACAAACCATTAAAACTTTTATTGGCATGATTCGCGTTTACAGCGTTAGTTTTTTATTAATGTCTTCGACAAATTTTTTGAATTGTTTGTCTGTAGAAACTAAATTGTCAACAGTTTTACAAGCGTGAAGTACAGTTGCGTGATCACGGTCTCCAATCTGTGAACCAATATTTGCTAAAGAAGCTTTTGTAAATTTCTTAGCAAAAAACATGGCTAGTTGTCTGGCCTGCACAACATGCCTCTTTCGGGTCTTTGATTGTAAGGTTTCAATATCCAGTTGGAAATAATCTGAAACAATTTTCTGAATATAATCGATAGAGATTTCTCTCTTTACATTTTTAACAAATTTCTCTACGACACTTTTTGCTAATTCAATCGTAACTTCTTTTTTGTTAAAAGAGGATTGAGCGATTAACGAAATAATAGCACCTTCTAATTCTCTGACATTTGATTTAATGTTACGCGCAACATATTCTAAAATATCTTCCGGCATTTCTACACCATCGCGATATAATATGTTTTTAAGAATTGAGATACGGGTTTCGTAATCCGGCTGGTGCAATTCGGCAGATAGTCCCCATTTAAAACGGGATAATAATCTTTGTTCAATATCCTGCATGTCTACAGGAGCTTTGTCTGAAGTTAAGATTACCTGTTTTCCGTTTTGGTGTAAATAGTTGAAAATATGGAAAAACACATCCTGAGTTCCTGATTTTCCGGATAAAAACTGAACATCATCAATAATTAAAACATCAATCAACTGATAAAAATGAATGAAATCATTACGATTATTCTTTTTTACAGAATCAATGTATTGTTGTGTGAAAATCTCTGCAGAAATATATAAAACGGTCTTTTCCGGATATTTATCTTTTACTTCTACGCCTATAGCATGCGCTAAGTGCGTTTTTCCTAAACCGACTCCTCCAAAAATCAATAGAGGATTAAATGAAGTTCCTCCCGGTTTGTTTGCAACAGCCATACCGGCAGAACGGGCCAGGCGGTTAGAATCTCCCTCAAGGAAATTATCAAAACTATAATTTGGATTTAACTGAGATTCAATCTTTAAATTTCTGATTCCCGGAATTACAAACGGATTTTTTAGTTCAGGATTTAAGTTCTTAAATGGAGCATCAACCTCTTGTGGTTTCATCGGAACTCTGTTGGAACTTGGCAGCTGCTCGGTAAACGGCTGTTTATTTCCATAAGTGTTCTCCATTTTAATTTTATAAAGTAACTTTGCGTTTTTTCCCAGTTCTTTGGTAAGCGCAACTTTCAATAATTTTACATAGTGCTCTTCGAGCCACTCGTAGAAAAATTTACTTGGTACCTGAATATATAATGCGTTATCGGTTAGCTCAACTGATTTGATTGGTTCAAACCAAGTTTTGTATGCTTGATCTTGAATATTATCCTTTATAAAGGACAAACAGTTTTCCCATACCGATTGAGCAGTTTTAGTCATAGATTCAGATAAATTTTTTATTATTGTTATAAAGATTCTCCTAATAAATAAGGAGCAATTTTATTCCGTATTTCGGGATAACAAATATGTGAACAAATTTCTGTAAAAAAAAATATTTTGGTATCTAATTTTATAAAAAAAAGTTGTACAGAGGCTTTTTAAATTTCAATTTTTTTAATATTTTATCAATGAAAAATCATCAGACTCAAGTGCGAGTTCGTTACTCAGAAACCGACCAGATGGGAGTCGTTTATCACGGAAATTATATTCCCTATTTTGAAATTGGACGCGTGGAATGGCTTAGAAATAAAGGGGTTTCGTATAAAAGCATGGAAGAAAGCGGAATCGGGCTCCCAATTGTCAACATGAATATCAATTACAAAAAGTCGGCACGATATGATGAACTTTTAACAATTCACACGACTTTCAAAAGTCACTCTTCGGTTAAGATTGAATTTGACTGCGCGATCTATAATGAGGCAAATGAGTTATTAACAACTGCGAGCTTTATTTTGGTATTTATAGCGCTAAAAACAGGTCGCCCAACTGCCCCTCCGGAATACATTTTGGATATATTTAAAACCCTCGAATAAATGTTAAAACACAGTAGGTTTTTTCAATATTTTATAATAATTTAATATCGATTTCAAACATTAAATCAAAAATGCTGAATACAGATTCGGCATTTTTTTTTCGTGTTTTTGTCACAATTTTGCCAATTGGTAAGCCCGAAATTTCATCCATTTCCATTTCCTGAGAAACAATTTCAAGCTTTTTTTCTTTGATTACACGCATTACTTTATTCATGTTTTTATAATCAAAAGAGATTAAAAATTCTTCGTCAATTGTTTTTTCAACAATTTCACAAACATCCAATGTCATTTGAGCTGTCGTTCTGTAAGCAGAAATTAATCCGCCGACACCTAATTTTACACCTCCAAAAATGCGCACTACCACAACAAGAACGTTTGTTAATCCATAAGATTGTATTTGTCCGTAAATAGGAGCACCCGCCGTATTGCCTGGCTCACCGTCATCATTTGCACGATAAGTAATTTTATTGCCTACACCAAGCTGATAGGCATAACAATAATGTACAGCGTGGGGATGCTGTTTTTTAAGCTCCTCAATTATCGGTTTTACTTCATCTTCGTGGTTTATAGGAAAAGCATAGCCAAAGAATTTGCTTCCTTTTTCTTTAAACAATGTTTCTTCAGATGCAATTGCAATGGTTTGATAGGTATCGATTATTTCCAAAAGCAGATTATTATACTATGTTTTTATTAAAAAGGTCAACAACGTCTTCTTTTCCCACCTGCAGATTCCATACTTTTATTCCTAAAGCTGCTGCGCTGTCTGTATTTTCTTTTTTATCATCAACAAACAACGTGTTCTCCGGAACCAGATTATGTTTGTCAATAAGATACTGATAGATTTTCGGATCTGGTTTTCGCATTCCCAAATCAAACGAAAAGTATACTTTCTCAAAGCAATTGTAAAAATCCTGATAAAAAGAAGGACCACTTTTTTCTTCAAAAGTTTTTATGTGAATAGAATCAGTATTACTTAATAGAAAAAGACGATATTTTTTTGATAATTCCTGAAGAAATTCCAAACGGTAAAGCGGAAAATCTGCCAAAACAGTATTCCATGCTTTTAAGATCTCTTCTGTTGAGGCATTTGGTAATTGTTTCTGAAATCCGCCGATAAAATCTTCCGGAGAAATGGCGCCGACTTCAAACGAAAAATTCAATTCATCAAATTCGGAAATCCATTCTTTCATTCCCAGATTTTGAAATCCGGAAATTGTTCCCTGTTTATCCAGATTGATAAAAATATCTCCAAAGTCGAAAATGATGGTGTCAATCATAATTTCTAATTTCTATTAATTCGTCTGTTAATATAGTAGTTTTAACACTGCTTTTTCCTAAAATAACGGGTGCTTTCGTTCCCGATTCAAAACGGCTTTTTCCGATAAAGATGCGCGCTTCATCCCATAAATTCTCCTCTATAAAAGATTGAAGGGTTTGTCTTCCCCCTTCGATAATTATGGATTGGATCTGATTTGTATATAAAACATCCAAAATTTGAGAAATTATATTGCTCTCAAAATCAATGTTTTCAAATTGAGTATTTTTTGTAGATGTTTGTTTGTCTTTAGAAAAAACAATTGTTTTCACCGTTTCATCAAAAATAAAACTGCTCTTATCTATTCTGCCATTTTGATCTATAACAACTCTTACAGGATTATTTCCAGACCAGTCTCTTGCATTTAGTTTTGGATTATCGTCAATAACGGTTTGTGTTCCAACGAGAATAGCCTGTTCTTCAGTTCTCCATTTATGAACCATTTGCCTGGAGTATTGATTAGTAATCCAGACAGGTTTACGGCCCTGGTTAAATATTTTTTCCGGAGCTAAAAAACCATCCTGACTTTCTGCCCATTTTAAAATAATATAAGGTCTCTTTTTTTGATGAAAGGTAAAAAAGCGTTTGTTTAATTTGTTGCATTCGTCTTCTAAAACACCGACTGTCACATTTATCCCGGCTTCGATTAATTTTTTTATTCCTCTTCCTGCGACTTTTTCATTCGGATCGACGGTTCCCACAACCACATTCGGAATTCCATTCGCAATAATTAAATCACAACACGGAGGCGTTTTCCCAAAATGGCTGCAGGGTTCAAGACTTACATATATCGTAGCTTTTTTTAGCAGGGCTTTGTCTTTTACGGAATTTACGGCATTTACTTCTGCATGAGGTTCTCCGGCTTTTTTATGCCAGCCCTCTCCAATAATTTGGTTTTCGTACACAATTACGCTGCCCACCATAGGATTCGGATACGTCGATCCAAGTCCGTTTTGTGCCAGCTGTATACAGCGTTTAATGTATTTCTCTTGTATATTCACAATGCAAAAGTAATTATTTTAAAGGTTTTTGTCCACTATTGTCGTTAAGTTGTGAAACAATCCGAATAGTTATCAGAGGATCAAAAAACTATTTCTATTTTTGTATATATAATGATTTAGAACGAAAAAATGGTAAATTGGCTTATCAGAGAAATTAAAAAGGAAGATAATGAGGCAGTTGCAAGTTTGATAAGATCTGTTTTTGATGAAATGGAAATTCCAAAGGTCGGAACAGCTTATGAGGACCCTTATCTTGATTTAATGTTTGAAGAATATAATAAATCGAGATCTGTATATTTTGTTGTAGAAAGTGAAGGAGAGATTGTAGGCTGCGCCGGAATTGCACCTTTAGAAAATGGAGATGAACAAATATGCGAATTGCAAAAAATGTACTTTCTGCCCCAAACAAGAGGTCTGGGAATCGGAACCAAAATGATGGAGAAATGTCTGGAACAGGCAAGGATTTTTGGTTTCAAAAAATGTTATATAGAGACAATGCCTTTTATGCATGCTGCACAAAAGCTGTATAAAAAATCTGGTTTTGAATATCTTGATGCTCCGCTGGGCTGCACAGGGCACAATTCTTGTCCGGTCTGGATGTTGAAAGTTTTATAGTTTTTAACTGTAACAATTTTAAACTAAACCGACTTATTGGTAGATAAAAAATCAGGTCGGACTGAATTTTATAATGCTCAACAAATTAAAATGAAAATCAAACAATATCGTACTCAGTTTATTAAAGAATTAGCTCCTTTTTACGATGCGTACGAAGCAGAAAGTTTTTTCTATTTGATTCTTGAAAATAAACATAAGCTTCGTCAGATTGATTTAGCCTTAAATCACGAATTGTCTTTTGAAGAAAGTGATTTCATAATCTGGAATGAATTAATTAAGCATTTAAAAAATGAAGTTCCTATTCAATACCTGCTTGGGAAAACAAACTTTTACGGTTTGGATTTTGAAGTAAATGAAAATGTTCTGATTCCAAGACCGGAAACAGAAGAACTTGTAGAATGGATTATCAATGAAAATTCAACTCCGAACAAATCTGAAAAAATAAAAATTCTGGATATTGGAACAGGAAGTGGATGCATTGCTATTTCTTTAGCAAAAAATCTACCAAATGCAGAAGTTTTTGCAATTGATGTTTCCCGCAAAGCAATTGAAACCGCCAAAAGAAATGCGATAACCAATAATGTTGACGTTACTTTTATGTTGCTCAATATTTTGGAAGCAGTAGAGTTTACCTGTCAGTTTGATATCATTGTTTCAAACCCGCCGTACGTCCGTAATTTAGAAAAGCAGGAAATCAAAAAGAATGTTTTGGATTACGAACCGCATTTGGCACTTTTTGTAGAAGATGACGACGCATTGATTTTCTATAGAAAAATTGCTTTACTGGCAAAAAATGCACTCTTCGAAAATGGCAAATTGTATTTTGAAATCAATCAATATCTGGGAAAAGAAATGATTGAATTACTGGAAAACATGGAGTTTAAAGAAGTAGAACTCCGCAAAGATATTTACGATAACGACAGAATGATATCAGGTAAAATTTAATTCCAAATCCAACAAAAAAATAATATTTTTATGATTACTCGTAACGTAAAGCTTCGATAGGATCAAGTTTTGAAGCCTTAATTGCGGGATATAATCCGGAAACCAATGCAACGCAGAAACTGGTTGCAAAAGCGGCAATAATTGCCATCCACGGAATTACAAATGCAAAACTCATGGCAGCCGCAATGCCAAAGCCAAGTAAAATTCCAAGTACAATTCCGACCAGACCACCGATTTGGCCAATCAATAAAGTTTCTATAAAAAACTGAAAAGCTACAGTAGATCTTTTTGCGCCCAACGCTTTGCGCACACCAATTTCCCGTGTACGCTCGGTTACCGAAACAATCATAATATTCATTAAGGCAATAGAGGAACCTAAAATTGTAATTACCGAAATAATCCAGGCCGCCCAGCCCAAATACTGCGTAATTCCTAAAATACGGTTGATTAAATCATCGCTTCGCACTACGCCAAAATTATTGTCACGAACCGGACTTAATTTACGAACTCTTCGCATTGTACTCGTAGCATTATCAATTGCCTGGTCTAAAACTTCTTTTTTAGAAACCATTACACTGATTGTATAATTGATGTTTGGTGCTGTAAATAAAGATCTCGCAACCTGAATCGGAATTAAAACTCTTAAATCCTGACTATTTCCAAACGTAGATCCTTTTTCTTTTAAAACGCCAATAACCTTAAATCGCGCGCCTCGAATGGAAATGATTTTGTCAATTGGATTGATGTCCTTCAAAAGTCCTTTCTCAAAATCAGAACCAACAATACAGGAATACGTATTGTTTTCAACATCAAATTGATTAAAACTTCTGCCTAAACTCGTTTCCAGTCCGGAGTTGGTAATAAAATGTTCGTCTACACCTACAATTGTAATTTCGGGATCGGTTTTTTCGCCCAGATATTTTACTTCTGCCGTTGAAGTAGCAGTAAAGGAAAGAGACGTTTCGGTAAAAGGATATTTGTATTTTGATTTGAAAGCAACAGCTTCAGGATAAGAAATAATCGGATTTACAACTTCGCGCTCGTTTCCGCCGCGATTTCGAACTTTATTTTCGTATTGATTGATATTGAAAGTATTGGCCCCCATTGAAGCAAAATCATTGGAAATGGTGTTTTCAAGTGCAGAAACAACGGTTAATATTCCGACCAGAGCTGTAATTCCGATTGCGATAATCAGAACGGTCAGGATAGTGCGCAGCAATTGGGTTTTGATAGAACCAAACGCAATTCGAATATTTTCTTTAAATAATTTTAGCATATGACCAATTTGTCACGAAAATACGTTTTTTGTTACAAGTTTGTTTTCGAACCTTTAATATTTATTTTAAAAAGTAAGATATTTGCAGGCGATTTTAAATTAAGTCAAAAGTTGGAAAGTCATAAAGTCGAAAGTTTTTATAAACCAACAATCAAAAAATCTAGAAATAAATTAATTTTAAAGGTTTAGATTTTAGTTTCAAAGAATCCAAAATCTAAATCAGAAATCTAAAATAAAAAAGATGGCTTCAAAACCAAGTATTCCAAAAGGAACCAGAGATTTTTCACCGGCAGAGGTGTCAAAACGTCAATATATTATTCAGACTATAAAAACTAATTTTGAAAAATTTGGTTTTCAGCCTATTGAAACGCCTTCGTTTGAAAATTCGGATACTCTGATGGGAAAATATGGAGAAGAAGGCGATCGTCTGATTTTTAAAATTCTGAATTCGGGTAATTTTTTCTACAATAAAAGTAAAATAGAACTTCCGGAAGCATTAGAAGAACTGCAATTAAATTCTGCTGAGAAAATCAGTTTAGAACAAAGAATCGAACTGAATAAATTTACGTCAAAAATTTCAGAAAAAGCATTGCGTTATGATTTGACAGTTCCTTTTGCACGATATGTAGTGCAACACCAAAGTGAAATTGAATTTCCTTTTAAAAGATATCAGATTCAGCCGGTTTGGAGAGCAGATAATCCGCAGAAAGGCCGTTTTAGGGAATTTTTTCAATGTGACGCCGATGTGGTAGGCTCAAAGTCATTATGGCAGGAAGTCGAACTGGTACAATTGTACGATACCGTTTTTACTGCTTTAGGTTTAGAAGGCGTTACGATTAAAATTAATAACCGTAAAATTTTATCGGGAATTGCTGAGGTGATCGGAGCTTCAGATAAATTGATTGATTTTACAGTCGCGTTAGATAAGCTGGATAAAATCGGCGAAGACGGCGTTAAAAAAGAAATGATCGAAAAAGGAATTGCTGAAGATGCGTTGGTTAAAGTACAGCCTCTTTTTAGCTTTTCAGGAACTTTCACAGATAAAATTGATCAGCTTTCTGTAATGTTGGCTTCATCAGAAGAGGGAATGAAAGGTGTGGAAGAACTAAAGTTTATTTGTGATAATGTGGCGACTTTAGGATTGTCAACTGCAACTTTGGATTTGGATGTTACTTTAGCGCGTGGACTTAATTATTATACCGGGGCCATTTTTGAAGTAGCGGCGCCGAAAACGGTCGCGATGGGTTCTATTGGCGGCGGTGGCAGATACGACGATTTGACTGGTATTTTTGGATTGAAAAATATGAGCGGTGTCGGAATTTCTTTTGGACTGGACAGGATTTATCTGGTTTTAGAGGAATTACAATTATTTCCGGAAACTGTTGCGGCAACCTCTAAAGCGCTGTTTTTAAATTATGGAGATAAGGAAGCGTTGTACGCTTCGCAGGCAATTCAGAAGCTGAGAAAAGAAAATATAAAAGTAGAATTATATCCTGACAATGTAAAATTAGGAAAACAGTTTCAATATGCAGATAAACGATTGATTCCGTTTGCAGTAATTGTTGGAGATACAGAAATGGCTTCCAATTTATACGCGCTTAAAAATCTTGTTTCCGGAGAGCAGGTTACTGTGGATTTTGAAGGATTGAAAAACGCTTTGCTGGCTTAGAATTTAATTACAAAGAGCGCAAGGGTTTATGCAAGGTTCGCAAGTTATAAAAAGATAGCCCACGGTTTTAACCGTGGGAACGCAAGGATATTGTTTTTTTGCCACGAATTTCACGAATTAATTTATAAAACATAGCTCACGGTTTCAACCGTTGGAACGTAAAGAGTTTGTAATTTAAAGAGCCTGAACAACTTGACTTAAATCCTTTTAAATGTGCCTCAAATAGTTGCCAGATAAAAAAAAAACCTTTTAATTTGCGGCCTAAGTTACGGGCGTAGTTCAAGGGTAGAATAGCGGTCTCCAAAACCGTTGATGGGGGTTCGAATCCCTCCGCCCGTGCAACTGGATTTTAAAAAGTAAAGATTTAATCTGACACTTTGCCAAAGAAAAAAATGCATAAAAAAAGCTTCGTCTGAATTTCTGACGAAGCTTTTTTTAATATAAGGTAAATTTGAATTAATAATTATTTTTATAGCCGAGGCTAGCCCTTAAATTCAATTTTAAATAATAAAAATTTAGTTTGTTGTGTCCTCAAATTTACATCAAACTAAAACGTAATAGTCTTAAAATTATACTAAATTTTTCAGGGTGACTAATAAAATTTAATTGGCTCATTTTTAATAAAGTGACAATTTGACATTTTATGAGATTTGGCAGTACTTTTGCAATCCAACAGAAAGAATAAAAAATGAAGTTTAAAAATATTTTTAAAAATAAAAGTGATATGACTACGGAAAATACAGAATTCGATCAAGAATTAGACGATGTAACGTTAGAAAATAACGCCAATGGAGAGCAGTTAATTGTTGAAGAATTAAGTGTTGAAGAGCAACTGGCACAAGACTTAGCAAAAGAAAAAGATAAGTTTTTAAGATTATTTGCCGAATTTGAAAATTACAAAAAAAGAACTTCGAAAGAACGTATGGATTTATTTAAAACAGCCAATCAAGAAGTTTTGCTTGCAATGCTTCCTGTTTTAGATGATTTTGACAGAGCTATTGTGGAAATCAATAAATCTGACGACGAAAATTTGAAAAAAGGTGTAGAATTAATTCACGAAAAACTAAAAAGTACTTTAGTTTCTAAAGGATTAGAGCAGGTTGAAGTTGGAGCAGGAGATGCTTTTAACGCTGATTTTGCTGAAGCAATTACCCAAATCCCAGCTCCGTCTGATAAATTAAAAGGGAAAATTGTTGATGTAATTGAAAAAGGATACAAATTAGGAGATAAAATTATTCGTTTTCCTAAAGTGGTTATCGGGAACTAAAAAACATATAAAGTCTTAAAGTCAATATTATCTATTGAAATTTGGATTTAAAATTTTGTACTTGGAATTTAACCTAGACTATGAAAAAAGATTTTTACGAAATATTAGGCATTTCAAAAAATGCAGATGCTGCCGAAATTAAAAAAGCGTATAGAAAAAGTGCGTTGAAATATCACCCGGATAAAAATCCGGGCGACAAAGAGGCAGAAGAAAACTTTAAATTAGCAGCAGAAGCTTATGAAGTTTTAAGCGATCCGCAGAAAAAAGCGAAATACGACCAGTACGGACATCAGGCATTTGATGGTTCAGGTGGATTCGGCGGAGGTCACGGCGGCATGAATATGGATGACATTTTCAGCCAGTTTGGTGATATCTTCGGAGGCGGATTTGGCGGTTTCGGAGGCGGAGGCGGTGGTCCTCGCCGTTCTAAAGGAAGCAATCTTCGTATCAAAGTTAAACTGACTTTGGAAGAAATTGCAAATGGAGTAGAGAAAAAAGTAAAAGTAAAACGTAAAGTTCAGGCCAAAGGTGTAACCTATAAAACGTGTACAACTTGTAACGGGCAAGGTCAGGTAATGCGTGTAACCAATACTATTTTGGGAAGAATGCAGTCTGCATCAACTTGTCCTGCTTGTGGCGGTTCTGGTCAGATTTTAGATAAAAAACCTTCTGAAGCAGATGCTCAGGGAATGGTTCAGGAAGATGAGACAGTATCAATCAAAATTCCTGCAGGGGTTGTTGACGGTATGCAGTTAAAAGTTTCTAATAAAGGAAACGATGCTCCGGGGAACAGTATACCGGGAGATTTAATTGTAGCTATTGAAGAAATTGAGCACGAATTCCTGAAACGTGAAGGTGAAAATGTGCATTACGATCTATATATCAGTTTTCCGGAAGCAGTTTTGGGAGCTTCTAAAGATATTGAAGCAATTAACGGAAAAGTGCGCATTAAGTTGGAAGAAGGAATTCAGTCCGGAAAAATCTTAAGGCTAAAAGGAAAAGGTATTCCAAGTTTAAACGGTTACGGAAGTGGTGATTTATTAGTGCATGTAAACGTTTGGACTCCGAAAACATTAAATAAAGAGCAAAAACAATTTTTTGAAAATGCTTTAAATAATGAACATTTTGCTCCAAATCCTGAGAAATCTGAAAAATCATTTTTTGAAAAAGTAAAAGACATGTTTTCATAACTAAAACTTTTTTAAAAGTGCTTAAATAAATAAAACCCATTCTAAGATAAATTTAGAATGGGTTTTTTGCTTATTCATACTTAGAATAGCTTTGAATTAATTATTTTTACATCCGCTTAACAGCAAAGGTCAATTTGACATAGAAAATCGATAAAAACAAATGAGCAACTTACTTGAAGTACATAAAGTCGTAAAAAAATACGGTGATTATGTGGCGCTTAACGAAGTTTCATTAAATGTGCCGAAAGGAAGCATTTATGGACTTTTAGGTCCAAACGGAGCTGGAAAAACTTCCCTTATCAGAATTATCAACCAAATTACGATGCCCGATCGTGGAGAAGTAATTTTAGATGGAGAAAAACTGCAGCCCAAACATGTGCAGACTATTGGCTATTTGCCCGAAGAGAGAGGTTTGTACAGTACCATGAAAGTAGGAGAGCAATGTTTGTATCTTGCTCAGATGAAGGGACTTTCTAAAGCCGAAGCCAAAAAACAACTGGATTATTGGTTTGATCGTTTAGGAATTCAGGGTTGGTGGAACAAGAAGATTCAGGAACTTTCTAAAGGAATGGCACAAAAAATTCAGTTTGTGGTTTGTGTACTTCATAAACCAAAATTGCTGATTTTAGATGAACCTTTCTCAGGTTTCGATCCTGTAAATGCGAATGTAATCAAAGATGAAATCTTAGCTTTGAAAGAACAAGGTTCTACAATTATTTTTTCGACACACCGCATGGAAAGTGTTGAAGAATTATGTGATCATATTTCCTTAATTCACAAATCAAATAAACTAATCGAAGGAAAAGTTGCCGATGTTAAACGACAGTTTAGAACCAATAGTTTTGAGGTCGGGATTTTAACAGGCAATGTGGAGGGTTTGATGTACGACATTACACAAAAATTCACGGTTTCTCCTGCAAATTTTAAGTCACTAAATGAAGATTTGAAATTGAATGTAGAGATTGGAAACTCGGCGCCAAACGAATTACTTAATATCCTGACACAACGAGGTCAGGTTACTCATTTTGTAGAAAAAATTCCAAGTATTAACGATATTTTTATTCAAACAGTAACTGGATAGGCTTTAGATCGGTAGACTTCTTAGATTCTTAGATAATCTTGAAGTTTAAAAAGGTCTAAAAAAGTCTAAGAAGTCTAAAATCTAACAATCTAAAATAAATGAGTATAATTTCACTAATTATAAAAAGAGAATTTATTGCAAAAGTCAGAAACAAATCTTTTGTTGTCATGACTTTTTTAAGTCCGATATTGTTTGTTGCAGTAGCGGGTTTTATTGGCTATTTAAGTTCTATGAAAGCAGATACTAAGCGAATTGCAATTCATGATGAAACAGGTTTGTTCGCGGGAGATTTTTTAAAAGAAAACAAAAAAGGGGGAGAATATAGATATCTGAATTTATCTGAAGTAAGTCTCAGTGCCTTAAAAGACAGCATTTCAAAAGAGAATTTCAGCGGATTATTAGTAATTCCTAAAACAGATTCAGAAAGAGAATTACAATCAAAAATTGAATTTATTTCCAATAATAGTCCAAGTATTTCTTTTATCGAAAACACTCAGGATGTTATTGCTTCAAAAATCACTAAAATCAATTTACAAAAAGCAAAGCTAGATACTTTGGCCATTCAAAAGGCGCAGGGCGAAGTTAATATTCATTTGGCAAAAGCTTCTGGGGAAGAAAGTCTAAAAGGACTGAATGAAATAAAAATCGGAATCGGAGGTGCGTTTGGTTATTTGATCATGATGTTTATTATCATTTACGGCAACATGGTTATGCGAAGTGTAATCGAAGAGAAAACAAACCGTATCATTGAAATTATCATTTCATCTGTAAAACCATTTGATTTGATGATCGGTAAAATTATCGGAACTTCATTGGCCGGAATTTTACAATTTGCCATTTGGGCCATTATAGGTCTGGGACTAATGTTTGCTGCATCGGCATTTTTTGGTGTGAATGTCGGTCCAACGGCCAGAATTTCGCCAGAATTAATGCAATCGGCGCAGCACGAACTTTCGGGAACGGCTCAAATGTACATTGCCGAATTATGGAATCTTCCCATTGCCAGTATCATTATTGGTTTTGTGGTTTACTTTATTGGAGGATACTTTTTATACAGCTCATTTTACGCTGCAATTGGTGCGGCGGTAGACAATCAAACCGACTCACAGCAATTTTTATTACCTATCATAATGCCGCTTATATTAAGCGTTTATATTGGATTTTTTACAGTTGTAAACGATCCGCATGGAACAGTTGCAGTTGCATTCTCTATGATTCCGCTGACTTCGCCAATAGTGATGTTAATGCGTATTCCATTTGGAGTGCCGTGGTGGCAAATTGCAATTTCGGTATCATTATTGTTTGCTACGTTTTTCCTTGTTGTGTGGTTCGCCGCAAAAATTTACCGTGTTGGTATTTTAATGTACGGCAAAAAACCAACCTGGAAAGAATTGTACAGATGGCTTAAATATTGATTGGAAAAAGGAGCAAAGCATCAGAGGTTCAAAGGAACAAAGGTTTCCAATCTCTGTCGTTTTGCGTTAAAAAATATATTAATATAGTAAAGATGCAGTGTAGATAGTGACAAAGTAAAGAACCTTTGCCTCTTTGTGCCTCTGCACCTTTGAACCTTAAAAAGAATGAGTAAAATACTAATTATAGAAGACGAAGCGGCAATCAGAAGGGTTTTGGTAAAAATTTTATCAGAAGAAAATGATTCGTATCAGGTTGATGAAGCGGAAGATGGTGTAGCCGGACTCGATAAAATAAAAAACAACGATTACGATCTGGTTTTGTGCGATATCAAAATGCCCAAAATGGATGGTGTTGAGGTTTTGGAAGAAGTAAAGAAAATAAAACCTGAAATTCCGATGGTAATGATTTCCGGACATGGAGACATGGAAACGGCTATTCATACTATGCGTTTGGGGGCATTTGATTATATTTCAAAACCACCTGATTTAAACCGTCTTTTGAATACCGTTCGCAACGCTTTAGACAAAAAACAATTGGTTGTTGAGAATAAAATTCTAAAGAAAAAAGTCAGCAAAAATTACGAAATGATCGGCGAGAGCGAATCTATTAATCATATCAAAATGATGATTGATAAAGTAGCGCAAACTGAAGCCAGAGTTTTGATAACCGGGCCAAACGGAACGGGAAAAGAATTAGTAGCGCACCAATTGCACGAGAAGAGTGAGCGCGCTAATTTTCCTTTAATCGAAGTAAACTGTGCTGCGATTCCGAGTGAACTGATAGAAAGTGAATTATTCGGACACGTAAAAGGCGCTTTTACATCGGCGGTTAAAGACCGCGCCGGAAAGTTTGAAGCAGCCGATAAGGGAACCATTTTCCTCGACGAAATTGGAGACATGAGTCTTTCGGCGCAAGCCAAAGTATTACGCGCACTGCAGGAAAGTATGATTACCAGGGTGGGTGCCGATAAAGACATAAAAGTAGACGTACGTGTTGTAGCCGCAACCAATAAAGATCTAAAAACCGAAATTGCCGAAGGCCGTTTCCGTGAAGATTTATACCATAGATTAGCCGTGATTTTAATCAAAGTCCCACCCTTGAATGAGAGACGGGACGATATTCCGGCTTTGATTTTACATTTTGCAGAAAAAATAGCTTCAGAACAGGGAAATGCTGTGAAAGGATTTTCGGCGGAAGCCATAAAATTATTGCAGGAATACGACTGGACGGGAAATATTCGTGAACTCAGAAACGTAGTAGAAAGACTGATTATTTTAGGAGGCAGCGAAATCTCAGAAACGGATGTTAAACTGTTTGCAAGCAAATAAATTAATTTAATGATTTAAATATTTAATGATTGAAAGATCAATTTAGAATCTTTCAATTTTTCAATTTTTTAATCTTTTAATCTCATTAGATGAAACTAAAAAAAATAAACGAAAAATTACAGGACGGTTTAATTGAAAATGGTTTAACGGAAGCTAATGCGCTTCAGTTAGAAACTTTCTCTACCATAAAAAGTGGTGCCGATTGTATTATTATTTCGCCGGAAGGAAGCGGAAAAACCACAACAATTGTCATCAATGTGATTCAGCAATTGGCTGGAAAAATAGAAGAATCGCCACGAGCCCTGATTATCGTTGAAGACAAAGCAAAGGTTTTGGAAATGGTAGAGCTTTTTAATAAATACGGAAAATATACCGATCTGGAAATTTATGGCGTTCATGAAAAAGGGGATATGGATTATGATAAAAACTATATTTCAACCGGAATTGATGTTTTAATCGGAACGCCGGTCAAATTAAATGATATGTTTACCACGGCTGGTTATAATGTAAACCGTCTGAAAATGATGATTTTGGATGATGCAGATCCGATTTTGAAATTGCGCAACGAAACCAAAATCATGCGTATTTCCAATAGTATTGCAAAAGTACAACGTATTATTTTTGCCGAAGAATTAACAGAGCGTATTGAAATCCTTGCAGATAAAATGTTGCTGGAACCGTATTTATTTGATATGGATGAAGAAGGCGAAGAGGAACTCGATGAGGAGGAAGATGATATTCAGGAAGAAGAATAAATATAATAGTCTCGACTTTCAGTCTCAATTTTCAGTTTTAAACATTGAAAATTGGGACTGAAAAATTTATAACAGAAATAACAATGGAGATTTTTAAAACGCTTAAATTTTTGGTTATCGTTCTTGCGTGCGCTTTCCTTGTTATTTATGTTTTAATGATTTCCTATATTTATTTTAATCAGGTGGGAATGATTTTTCAAAGTGTAGCCCTTCCAAAAAATCATAAGTATGAGTATCTTGAAAAATTTGAAGAATTAAATATAAAATCTTTTGACGGAGCAAATCTGAATGGTTTACTTTTTAAAACTGAAAAATCAAAAGGACTTATTTTTTATCTTCATGGAAATGCAGGAACACTTGATACCTGGGGGAAAATTGCAAAAATATATACCAACTTAGGGTATGATATTTTTATTTTAGATTATCGAGGTTTTGGAAAAAGTGAAGGTGAGATTGAAAATGAAGAGCAAATGATCAGAGATATTTCAATTGTGTATCAAACTTTAAAAAAACAATATTCTGAAGACAAAATAATAATCGCCGGGTATTCTATTGGTTCGGGATTTGCATCAATTTTGGCGTCACAGAATAATCCCAAAGCTTTGATTCTTCAATCGCCTTATTACAGCTTTACAGAATTGTCAAGTACAAGAGTTCGTTTCTTTCCTGACTTTATGAAAAAATTTAAATTGGAAACCCATACTTATTTACAAAAAGTTAAAGCGCCAATTTACCTGTTCCATGGAAAGGAAGATCGCCTAATTTCATATGAAAATTCTATTCGTCTGAACAGAATAGTCAATCAAAAAGCTCATCTTATTCTCCTGGAAAACCAGGAGCATATTGGAATGAACGAGAATAATGATTATCAAAATAAATTGAAAATAATATTAGAATAAAATAATTAATTATAAAAACAAAATGTCATGGGATTAATGAAGGTGTTTTCAGGAAGCGAAATATTAGCAATTGCTTTGCAGGAAAGATTAGAAGAAGCAGGAGTAGAAACAGTAAAAAAAGATAATATTCAGTCGGCTCGTTTGGGCGGATTCGGTCAGACCGATTTAGCTGTTGAATTGTTTATTCAGGAAACAGATTTTGCAAAAGCAAATCCTGTTGTAGAACAATTTAGAATGAGTATCTAATACATAGTGATTTAGTTACCATTCCTTCTTCTTAGAAACTAATTGTTTAGAACAAAGTGCTAAAAACGAAGTATCAGGGACTAAAAAAACTAAAAAATTAAGAACTAAAAAAATGCAATACAAAATGATTGTACTCGACATGGATGATACCTTGTTGACAGACGACCACAGAATTTCAGATTTAAATAAAAAAGTACTTTTAGAAGCCCAGGCAAAAGGTGTATATGTAGTTTTGGCTTCTGGACGACCAACTATTGCGATGACTTCTTATGCAAAAGATTTACAATTAGATCTAAACGATTCGTATATGATTTCGTTTAACGGAGCCATAATAAGCCGCGTAAAAGATGATTTGATTTTGTTTGAACAGAAATTGACAGTTGAACAAATTCACGCTTTATACGATTACAGCGTGAAAATGAAAACCGATATTATCACGTATCTGGATAATGAAATTATCAGCGAAACAGATTCAGAATACATTGAAATCGAAAAAGAAATTACCGGAATGGCGCATCGTAAAGTTCCGGATTTTAAAAGTTATGTTGACAGACCGGCGGTAAAATGCATCTTATTGCAGGATCCTGATTATTTAAAAACGGTAGAAAAAGACTTAATTGCGGCAATGCCACATTTGAGTGTTACAACTTCTAAACCTTTTTTTCTGGAAGTAGCGCAATTAGGAATCGATAAGGCGGCCAGTTTGAAACTTTTGGCAGAAAAGCTGGGAATTCATCAAAATGAAATTATAGCAGTAGGAAACGCGGCAAATGACTTAACCATGATCGAATACGCCGGTTTGGGAGTCTGGGTTGATAATGTAGCACCGGAATTGCGTGATAAAGCAAATTTAATCGTATCTTCAAATAATAATGATGGAGTAGCCGAGGTTGTACAGCGCTACATTTTAAATTAAATACGATGAAAAAACCAATTGAAACAGAACGTTTAATTTTAAGGGAATTACAGCTTTCAGATGCTGACGGAATGTTTGAGTTGGATTCGAACCCAAATGTGCATTTATTTTTGGGCAACAGACCTGTGAAACATATTGAAGAAAGCATTGAATATATTGAAAATATTCAAAAACAGTATCAGAATTTCGGCATCGGAAGATGGGCTGTTATTCTAAGAGAAACAAACGAATTTATTGGCTGGTCGGGAATAAAATATATTACTGATGAGATCAATAAACACCAGAATTTCTACGAATTAGGATATCGTTTTATCGAAGAACACTGGGGAAAAGGGTATGCTTCTGAAGCCGGAAAAGCTTTTGTGGATTATGCTTTTAAAGAATTGAAAGCACAAGCACTTTACGCTTACGCGGATGCGGGAAATGAAAGCTCAAGGAAGATCCTGGAGAAGTTAGGTTTTCACTTTGTGAATTCGTTTACTTATCAGGAAGAATTAGAAGTTTGGTATGAACTCAAAAATCCGGACTCAAACTAAAAAAAATGTGTTCCAAATCTTTACATACTTAAAAGTCAGTAAAGATTTGGAAACCATTTAGAGTTAAAATATTGTACTATTATTTTTTAGCTACAGAAACAAAATATTTATTTCCGTCACCCATAGTTAATTTTACACGCTCGTCGCAAAGATCGATTGCAAAATTAGCACTTTCGTAACAGCTGCAGGTTGTGTTTTTGTCTTTAGACATTTCAGTCTTACAGTTGTTGTTTTTAAAACTTGCTAATTGTGGTGTATACAAACTAACTAAATCAGTAGAAGCAGTTACCAAAGAAATAATGCTTGCTGAGTTATTATTAGTTATTCTGTAAACAATTCTATCCGTATAGTTTACTTCATTTACAGTTACTTTACGAATATAAGTGTAAGCTGTCGAACCTTCGCCTGGCTCTTTTACTTCAAATTTAAATCCAACAGCGCGAATCGCAACATCAAATTGTTGTTGTGAGTTCATGCTTGCCCATGTAGTCAATGTACTAATCGAAGGAAATGGATTTGAAGCCGGAGCATTAGTTTGCGCTTGCGAACTAAAAAGGGTTAGGAACATCAAGCAGATCGTGGGTAAAAATGCTTTCATAAAGCGTGGTATTTGTATAATATTTTGCCTACTCTCTTTGGTTTTCGGCTTTCCCATTTCATTTTGTAACACAAAACAACAACATAACGAGTAAAATTCAAAATTGTTATGCGTGAATTATTATTTAATTAATCAAATCCTCTTAAAATTTTTAAATACGGATTTATTCAATCGCAAAATTATAACAAAGGTAAATGTAAGAAATTTTGAATCTAAACGAATAAAAAATGTATTTAATCGATAATATTTGCATTTAATCGATTATTTTGTCATTTTATTCTTATTGAAATGTTAAAAAAAAGTTCTGGTTGGATAGTATTCGCATAAAAATAAATTTTATTATTAATCTCTTTTTATGCAGGGATATTTGCATCTACTTCAAATTCCTGACCCGAAGTAAATTAATCGCTTTCTTTTGATGAATATTGTTTGTAAATTTGCAGCCTTAAATTTTTTGACAACGATTTCATTAATTTAAGACAGATTATGGAAAACAGAAAGAAAGTTGCCTTTTATACGCTGGGTTGTAAACTGAATTTTTCAGAAACTTCTACAATTGCCAGAAACTTTAATGACGAAGGTTTTGACCGCGTCGATTTTGAAGATGTTGCAGATATATATGTAATCAATACTTGCTCGGTTACAGAAAATGCCGACAAACAGTTTAAACAAGTTGTGAGAAAAGCGATGAAGCTTAACGAAAAAGCTTTTGTTGCCGCTGTTGGCTGTTATGCGCAATTAAAACCAGAAGAACTAGCCTCTGTAGACGGTGTAGATTTGGTTTTGGGAGCTACAGAGAAATTCAAAATTACCGATTATATAAATGATCTCAGTAAAAACGACATGGGTGAAGTGCACTCCTGCGAGATTGCCGAAGCCGATTTTTATGTAGGAAGTTATTCTATAGGAGATCGTACCCGAGCATTTCTAAAAGTGCAGGATGGCTGTGATTATAAATGTACCTATTGTACAATTCCACTGGCACGTGGAATTTCAAGAAGTGATGCCTTAGAAAATGTTTTAAAAAATGCCAAAGAAATTTCAGCTCAGAATATTCGCGAGATTGTTCTAACGGGAGTAAATATTGGAGATTACGGAAAAGGGGAGTTCGGGAATAAAAAACACGAGCATACTTTTCTGGATTTGGTTCAGGCGCTGGACAAAGTAGAAGGAATTGAACGTTTGAGAATTTCATCCATCGAACCGAATTTGCTAAAAAACGAAACCATAGAATTTGTTTCCAAAAGCAGAACTTTTGTACCCCATTTTCACATTCCGCTGCAATCTGGAAGTAATGATATTTTAAAATTAATGAAACGTCGTTATTTACGTGAAGTTTATATCGATCGTGTCAATAAAATACGAGAGGTAATGCCGCATGCCTGCATTGGAGTGGATGTTATTGTTGGCTTTCCGGGCGAAACAGACGAGCACTTTTTAGAAACTTATCATTTCTTAAACGATCTGGATATTTCGTATCTGCATGTCTTTACATACTCAGAAAGAGATAATACAGAAGCAGTAGACATGGAAGGTGTTGTTCCTTCAAATGTAAGGGCAAAACGCAGTAAAATGCTTCGCGGTTTATCTGTGAAAAAACGTCGTGCTTTTTATGAAAGTCAATTGGGAACTAACAGAACAGTTCTTTTTGAAGGAGAAAATAAAGAAGGTTACATACACGGATTTACAGAAAACTATGTAAAAGTAAAAACACCGTGGAATCCGGAACTCGTAAATACTTTGCAGGAAATAAATCTGACCAAAATTGATGAAGACGGAAGTGTTCGTCTGGAGTTTTTAAATAAACTGGCAGAGGTTTAATCAAGAAAATAATTAGAAAAACATAAAGTTTGTCATTTCGACCGAAGGGAGAAATCGCACTAGAAACTCCACAAAGTAAATTACCAATCTTTGTCCATATACTAGTGTAATTTCTCCCTTCGGTCGAAATGACAAAAACGACAAAACTCTATAACTTTAAATTAAAGAGTTTTGTCGTTTTTTTATTAAAAATTGTTCGTGTATCTCTGCGAAAAACCTACGCGAATCTCTGTGAAACAAAAAAAAATCAATTATCCTCTCCAACAATCAATTTCAAAGAATTAATATAATCTGTATCAAATTCAATAACACGAATTTTTTCAGGATTAAAACTTAATTCGCCGCCAAACTGACCTTTTGTATCCAGAAAATCAATTGTAAGTTCTTCGTCTGTAAATTCAATCAGTTTTCCTAAATAAGCAGATTTTGAAGATTTTTTTGCAAGTTGAAAAATGCCGTATTTCTCAGAGACATATTTCATAATCGATGCTAAATCGCGTATCGGAATGATATCTTCCGAATTGATTTGTAAGCCTTTCATTCGAATTACTTTCTCATTAAAAGCCAAATCATGATCACGATTAACCGCTTCAATATTTTTATTTTTTAAAATCACAAAACCATCCAATATAAAATCGACAGGATTATTTCGAAGTAAAATCCAGTCGTCAGAATAATCGATAAGAAAACCGGTAAAGATTTCTTTTTTATCCTGAAATTCAATTTCGACCAATTGTCTTAAATATTGCTCCATTACGTTTTTTTTAAATTCCAATCTCTAAGTTAATAAATTGGAATTTGAGATTTCTAAAATTTGAGATTTAAATTAAGGATTAGTAGACCAAATACTGCTGTTTTTCACAAAAACTCTTCGGTTTAGTTTCAACTGCGAAATAATTAATTCTGCCATATCTTCAGACTGCATTACTTTTTCGGGGTTTCCGTCTGTCAGGTTCAAATCTTTCGCCATATCAGTTGCCACTGTACTAGGTGTTAAAGCAGTAACACGAATATTGTGTTTTCTCATTTCCTGCATTAAAGAATCGGTTAAGCCTAAAACAGCAAATTTAGATGCACTGTAAGCGCTTGTTAAAGCATTTCCGTTCAATCCCGCAGTTGAAGAAATATTAATAATATCTCCGGTCTGTCTTTCGATCATATTCGGAATTACGGCGCGGGTTGTATAATAAGTCCCCATTAAATTAACCTGAATAATTCTTTCGAAAGTTTCCGGTTCAAGTTCAAGGAATTTTCCAAAAGAAGCAATTCCGGCGCTGTTTATCAAAATGTCAATAGTTTTAAATTCGCTTAAGGCTTTTTCTACAGCATTATTAATCGAATTAATATCGGCAACATCTGCAGAGATCGCTATAGTTTTTGCCCCAAGATCTGCAGTTTCTTTTGCCAGCTCATCAATGTCGCTTTGCGTTCTCGAAACCAGAATTAAGTTTACACCTTCTTTGGCCAAAGCAATAGCAACGGCTTTTCCAATTCCTTTTCCGGCGCCTGTTATAAGCGCATTTTTATTTTTTAAGTCAGTCATGATTGTAAATTTAGAAAATGCAAAAGCATTATTTTGAGTCTTACAAAAATAAGCTTTTGCAAACTAAAAATAATGCTTTCAGATGTATTCTTAATCTAAGTTTAACAGGTTTTTACTATTCCTTCAAAACCATATCGATACACATTACTGCTCCTAAAATCAACTGTCTTAAATGGCTGTCAGTTGGTACGGTTTCTTCAATCTGAAGTACATAATTGTCGGCACTGGTAAAGAATTCTTTTCCTAATCCTGCCCATTTTTTGCTTACCTGCGCCAGTGGTTTTCCTTCGTGAGAAAATTTAAAATCCCAGCCAGTCCATTTTCCCTGTAAAGTCGCAACAGGTTTTTCGTTTTTGTCTAAGATGTCAAATTTACCTCCAATAGAAAAGAATTTTTGTTTGAAGGTTCCAACCAAACGATCTTTCTCATCCAATACTTCAACGGTAGAACGAAAAATGGCAACACCTCTTCTTACGGTAATTAATTTTTCTCCCGACGGAGTTGAAATTTCAACATTAAAAGGAGTAGCTCTTTTGTAATCGGTAAAACGTAATATTTTGGTAAAAAAGCCTAAATTATTTTCGCGGCAGTTTAAGATAATTTGATTGTTGTCGGGATTGTAGATATCGTAATTGTTTGCGGCTTTAAACATTCCGACATGTTCTTTTACTAAAAATAGATTCTGGCTTAAAATTGAATTCATTGAGTATATAATATTTGATTGATAAAGATCAAATGTACTAAAATATCTATCAAATCCTTATTTAGGATTTATTGTTAATGATGATTTAACCGCAAAAAAAATTAAACCTGGAAACACACCGAAGTGCGTCTCCAGGTTTAATTTGCTCTGACAATTATATTAATTAAACTGTTTTGAAGTTTCTACCAGTCTTACAAATTCTGCCTTATAGCCATCAACATCATTTGATAATCCTTGCTTTGCTAATGATGCAATGTCATCAGAAGATTTGTTGGCGATTAATTTTGAATCTCTCAGTTTTAATCCGAACCAGGCGACAGCGGTGCTGAATTTCATGTCGTCGCTGGCTTTGTCCAGAGCGATTGTTTTATTGTCAATTACCTGAACCATTTCGATACTTTTGTTACCATCCGGTTTTTTGTAACGGAATTTTACTGTTGCCAGTTCATTGCTGAAATTTGTTGCAGATTCTTCTGTTTTAGTATATTTTAAATCATCTGGTAAACTGCTAATATATTCGCTGGAAACTCCTGCCGGAATGATTTCATATAACGCCGTCACAATATGGTTGCTCCCCAATTCGCCCGCATCGATGGCATCGTTTTTAAAATCTTCCGGACGAAGTTTTCTGTTTTCATATCCAATTAGTCGGTACGATTGTACTTGTTTGGGATTGAATTCGATTTGAATTTTTACATCTTTTGCAATGGCAAACATCGAGCCTTTAAATTCCTTTCCTAAAAAGCGGTTGGCTTCCTGAATGTTGTCGATATACGCATAATTTCCGTTTCCTTTGTCTGCCAGAGTTTCCATTTTGCTGTCTTTATAATTTCCCATTCCGTAACCGAGACAAGTTAAGAAAACGCCTGTTTTTCTTTTTTCTTCAATTAATTTCTCCATATCAGAATTTGAAGTGCTTCCAACATTAAAATCGCCGTCGGTTGCCAGTATAATACGATTATTACCGTTTTTAATAAAATTTTCTGAAGCAATTTTGTAAGCCAGTTCAATTCCTGCACCACCAGCCGTACTTCCTCCGGATTGTAAATTATCAAGTGCGTCATTGATTGTTTTTTTCTCGTCGCCTGAAGTGGGTTTTAAAACCATCCCTGCAGCACCTGCATACACCACTATGGCAACTTTATCTTTTGCACGTAATTCATTTACCAAAATTTTCATGGATTGTTTCAATAAAGGCAATTTGTTGATCTCGCCCATAGAACCGGAAACGTCGATTAAGAAAACTAAGTTTGAAGCCGGTAAATTTTCTGTCGGAATGTTTTTTCCCTGTAAACCAATTTTCAGGATTTTGTTTTTGGAATTCCACGGCGAATCGCTCAATTCGGTATTTATAGAAAATGGATTTTCGCCTTTTGGCTGAGGATAACTGTATTTAAAGAAATTCACCATTTCTTCCACACGAACTGCATCTTTTGGAACTGTCTGTCCATTATTTAAAAATCTTCTGATGTTAGTGTACGACGCATTATCGACATCAATCGAAAATGTAGAAAGTGGTGCTGTTTTCGGACTTTCAAAAGCATTTTCCACGAAAGTGTCATAATCTTCCTGAGTGGGTTCTGTCGGAAGTGGAGTGATATTTAATTTTTTGTCTAATTCTTTTTCTGAAAGATTTTTGTAAAGTTCATTTTTAGTTGCAATTATGACAACTCCGTTTGAGGCGTTGCTTCCATAAACGGCAGTCGCGTCTTTGTCTTTTAAAACCGAAACATTGTCAATATCATTCGGATTAATTTTTGCCATTTGATTGGCTTTCATTGTAACTCCGTCCACAATATACATCGGTTCGTTTTTTGGAGAAAGAGTGGCGACTCCGCGAATAGTTACGCTCGGACTTGCCGCATATCCCACATTATTTTGAACATGTCCGGCAACTCTTCCGTGCAATGCCGGAGAAGAAGTGCTTCTCTTTTGTGTTTTTTCAGAAACAATTGCATTAACATATGATTTCTTCTTTACTGTGCCGTAAGCTGTAACAACGACTTCCTGTAATGGAGCGCTATTTTCTTTTAATACTACATTAATAACATTGGATTCTTTTACATATAGGGTTTGAGAACCCATTCCAATAAAACTAAAAACAAGTGCATCTCCTTTTTTTGCCAGAAGAGAATAATTCCCCTTATAATCTGTTTGCGTATTTTTTTTAGTACCCTTGATCGTTATTGTAACGCCCGGAATTGGTAATTTGGACTCATCTGTGACATTTCCGGTAATCGTTCTTTCCTGCGCCATACTTACGAAACATATAAGCATAGCAATGGCTGATGAAATAAGTTTTAAACTTTTCATGATAATAATTTTTTAAGTTAATAATGAGTTGTAAGCTTTGTCAAGCCGCGAACTTTGACAAAGCTTGAGATTATTTTTTAGGCGTCGGCTTTCCGTTTTTTGTAGTGATAATTACGACTCCTTTTTTACCTTTTTCGCCATATTTGGAAGTAGCTTCAAGGTCTTGTAAAATGGTTATTGTTTTAATGTCTTGTTTGTCTAAAGGTGCATACGGACTTGTTGGATTATTTCCGAATAAATCATTTTCCGAATAATAAATCCCGTCGATTATGTATAAAGGTTCATCTAAAATCAGTAATGAATCCATATTTTCTGGCTTTACATTTTCTATTTCAGATCGCATCATTTTATCCCTTTTAGCAGCGTCACTGTGTGCCATTGCATTTCCATTCAGAATTACAAGCGGAGCTGGCTTTTTTGCTTTTTGAGTTTCTCTTGCAGCAAAGGCAACTTTTGCAGATTCTCTTTCATTTCTTTCAAGTGAGCCTGAAATCTTTTCTTCCTGTGCATACATTTCATTACTTTCGGATATATAATCTTTTTGAGCCGGAGCAGCGGTAACAGCTTCAGCGCTAATTTTTGGAGATGAAATTGGTTGAGCTAACGTGGTTTTTGGAACAATTGTTTCCTGAACAGCAACCGTCTTTTGTCTTTCTTTTTGAATCTCTAAAATCTTAGCGCCCTCTTCTGTCGTAACAATTTCAGAATTAGTTGAAATAATTTCGTTGCTTTCTGTGTTAATCGGATCTTTATCTTTTTCTTTTTGATCTAAAACTACTTTTGGAGTTTCATTAACAGCATTTTCATCAGATTGTAAAAATTGAGAACCTAAAGAAATTAATAGTAGGAGAGAAGCAGCTATTGCAACCTTCTTCCATAATGAAATTGTTTTTTTATCTTCTTTTTTGTCTAGTTTTTCTTCTACTCTTGACCAGACTTTTTCCATTCCGGGAAAGTCTTTGAATTCCGCATTTTGCGAAGCTTCTTTTATTTTATCGAATAATTTATCCTGATTGTCCATGACTACTTTGCTTTTTGATAATACAGTTTATTAACCAGTTCTTTAAGTTTGGTTTTGGCAGCATTCAATTGTGATTTTGAAGTACCTTCGGAGATTTTTAGCATTTCGGCTATTTCTTTATGCGCAAAACCTTCTATAACAAAAAGATTGAATACTGTTTTACAGCCATCCGGAATGTGATTTAATAAATTCAGTAAATCTTCTTCTTCTAATGTATTCAGTTCATCGACAAAAGGCTGCGAAAGCAATTTTACGTCATCGAGATACATGTTGAAGTTGGTTTCTTTTCTAATGGTCGCCAAACAATGGTTTACCGTAATTCTTCTGGCCCAGGCTTCAAAAGCATAAGCTTCTTTCAACTGATCCAGTTTGGTAAAGATTGTAAAGAAGGAATCGGCAAGGGCTTCTTCAATCTCTTCTTCCTTTTTGAGGTATCTTTTGCAAAGGCGGTACAATTTTGGCGCCATGTATTCGTACACCTGACGCTGGGCATCGCGGTGCATTTTTTTACAGTTTGCTATTTGAGTTTCGTTTATCACAATTGGTGTCTTTCTTATATAGAGACATTAAAAGATAAAAAGGTTGGGACGGGAATGAAAAAAAGTTTAAAAACTTTTTTGAGGGTCAAAGTTACAAAGCTACAAAGTTAAAGAGGTTTACCATAGAGACGCAATGCAGGCGTCTAACATTTATAAATTCTATTATTCATTCTGAATAATATTCTCCGCGCAAAAAAGATTGTAGGGTTACTTGCGAAGGTTTCTTGTTCCTCGGAATGACAAAAAAGCTGATCAAATTTTACTTAACCGGCAAAGTCAATTTATAGATTTTAGTTTCTAATAAATCTGTGTCATTGTCTTCGCAAAGCAAAAACTCTATTTTGTCATTTGATTTTTTGTACAAAGTCAAACCTTCAAATTTATTGGTTGAGGTTATTTTTTGCGTAAAATCTATTTTCATGGATTTAAGATCGATGCGGCCAATAAAACTTCCTAAGATTTCGCCGTCGTCATAAGTCGATTTGGTGTCTTCTGCAGTAGATAGAAAGTAAATTTTATCTTCTACCAAGACCGCGTCGGTAAAACTGGAGCGAACGCCTTTAATTTTTGGAAGTTTGTAATTAACAGAAATCAAGGCAAACTCTTCTGAAAGATTTTTGGCGTGAATGGTAAAAATGGTGTTTTTGTTTGAAATTACGTTTCCTCGATTAAATAAGTACCAGTTTTCTCCATCGAATATAGCACCTTCCAAATTGAAATCTTCGGGTTTTATTTCGCCGAAACTCTGCATTAATGCATATAAATCTACCAGATTATTTTTTTGGACGACCGTTTTATTTTTCAGATCAAAAGCAAGCATCTGATTTCTTTTTTCGGTAGAGCCGGAACCAAAAATGTAAAGTGTGTCGTTATGATTGGTCATTGACTCAAAATCGGGTTTTAGGTTTTTGGGAATATTCTGGGCTGGATTATCCAATAAAGGATGTTGATTCAATTGTTGATTCTGCATATTGTATTCGTACAGAAATCCGCTGTTATCGCCAATTACGTAAAGTGCATCGTTGTGGAAGAATAAGCCGGATGCCGAACCAATTCCGATAATCTGAAATAATATTTCTAATGTAAATTTTTCCATGAAGTGTTGTTTTGAAAACCAATCTCTAGCCCTGATAGAAATGGAAATACTTTGAAAAGAAATTGTATTTTTTCCTGACAGAACAAAGCGACCAGCGGAAGCTCTTGTTATGGCTTGGAAAAAAGCAATTTATTGAAAAGTATTGCAATGAATAGCAGGAATTTGCTTCGTAAAAGTAGTATATTTATATTACAAAAATTTGAAAATATGAAATCAATAGATCCAAATGATTTTAAAGTTGTTGAAAAAATAAAACTGAAAAAGATTCCAACTTTATTAGATATACAAGCCGACGATAGTGAAAAAGAAGAAAAACTCGAGAAAGTAAAAGCAAAACTGAGCGATTTACAGGATGTAATGTATGCGCACAATAAATACAGCGTTTTAATCTGTCTGCAGGGAATGGATACCTCGGGAAAAGACAGTCTCATTCGCGAGGTTTTTAAAGAATTTAATCCGCGTGGCGTTGTGGTGCATAGTTTTAAAACGCCGAATTCGACAGAATTGGAACACGATTATTTGTGGAGACATTATATTGCTTTGCCCGAAAAAGGAAAATTTGCGATTTTTAACCGTACACATTATGAAAATGTTTTGGTAACGCGTGTGCATCCGGAATATATTTTAGGCGAAAATCTGCCCGATATTAATTCGGTTGATGACATTACACCCGAATTCTGGGAAAAGAGAATTGAACAGATTAATAATTTTGAAAAGCATATTACACAAAACGGAATGATTGTGATGAAGTTCTATATGCATTTGAGTAAGGAAGAACAGCGTCAGCGTTTACTTCGCCGACTGGAAGAAGAAAAGCACAATTGGAAATTCTCTCCGGGCGATTTGAAAGAGCGTGGTTATTGGGAAGATTATATGAACTATTACGAAGAAGCCATTAATAAAACGTCAACTCCGCACGCACCATGGTATATTGTTCCGGCAGATGATAAAGAAATGTCACGCTATATTGTAGCCAAAATAATCTGGGAAGAAATGAAAAAACATACCGATATTAAAGAACCCGAACTGGATGAAAAAACAGCCTTGAACATAGAATTGTATAAAAAGGAACTGGGGGAGAAATAAGAAAATTTGATAATTGAGATAATTTGACAATCAGATAATTTTTTAAAAAATCATAATTCTGAATTAACTACGAATTTAAATTAAAAACAGAACAAACAAAAACCCCGACTAGCTATAGAGGGCTGTCGGGGTTTTTACCAAAAACAAAATAATAAATTAAACCTATTTTTTAGAGTTTAAAACCGTAAGCAACACGTAATGCTACCTGGTTGGTTCTAAAATCATGATAATCTTCGTAACGAACACTTAAGTCAATGTATTTATTGGCGTATCCAATTCCTGGAGCCCATAAAAATGAAGTCTGATTATAGTCATTAGTTACTGCAAAAGCAGCACCTACTTCTCCCATAACATAAAATTGATCTTCCCATACAAAAGCTTTGAAACCTGCTTTGGCCGGAATAAATCCAAGATCTTTGATGTCATTTCCAAGTTCGTCCTTGTCTCCGTTAAACAAATTGGTAAAACCAGTTGTTAGAGTCAAAGAAGTTTTTTGAGATAAATCGTACTGTAGACGAACATCTCCTCCAAGCGCCCAGTCGTAATCACCGTCGGTTGGCAAACCGCCATTAACTCCAAAACCTAATCTAAAACCCTGATCGTAATTTTGGACTTCACTGTCTTGAGCGAAAGTTGTGTTGGCGCATAAAAATGAAAAAGCAGCTAGGCAGATAATTTGTAATTTTCTCATGACATTTTTTTTTGAATTATTAATGGTGTAAAATTATATTGGAGCTACTTCGGGATCGTTATACAATTTTTAATAATCGTTATATAATATTGAGGTCTGCTTATTTTTACCTTAAAATTGGTATATAATTTTATTAATAGAACAGAATTCGAAGCTTCTGATTATCTTTGCCGCCTAATAAAATACAGAAGTGAATTTAAAGCAGTACACAAAGGAGTTTTCGTATAATTTAAGACTGGCTTACCCGATTATTTTAGGGATGGTGGGACATACCTTAATAGGTATAGTTGATAATATTATGGTTGGTAAACTGGGAAGTACAGAACTTGCAGCGGTTTCTCTCGGAAACAGCATGATTTTTATTGCAATGTCTTTGGGAATAGGTTTTTCTACTGCTATTACACCAATTGTAGCCGAAGGAGATGCTGAAAAAAATGACGGTAAAATTCGCTCTGCGTTTCATCACGGTTTGTTTTTATGTACCATTTTAGGATTGTTTCTCTTTGGAGTTATTATGCTGGCAAAACCAATTATGGAATTACTCCATCAGCCGGCAGAAGTTATTGTTCTGGCTAAGCCGTATTTAGGCTGGGTTGCTTTTTCGCTTATTCCGCTAATAATGTATCAGGGTTATAAACAATTTGCAGATGGAATGTCAATGACCAAATACTCCATGTATGCAATGGTTATGGCAAATGTGCTTCATGTAGGAATTAATTATGTTCTGATTTATGGAATCTGGTTTTTTCCTAAAATGGGAATCATCGGTGCCGCACTTGGAACGGTAATTTCCAGAATATTTCTTGTGATGTTCATGCACATCATGTTGTCAAAAAGAAATGATTTGAAACGTTTCTTCAGTAATTTCAGTTTTAATGAAATCAAAAAAACAACAATAAAAAAAATCGTAAGCATCGGATTTCCTTCTGCCATGCAAATGCTTTTTGAAGTAGTATTGTTTACGGCTTCGATCTGGCTTTGCGGGAATATAGGAAAAACGAGTCAGGCGGCCAATCAGATTGCATTAAGTCTGGCTTCATTAACGTTTATGTTTGCCATGGGATTGAGCGTAACTTCAATGATTCGTGTCAGCAATCAGAGAGGCTTAATGGATTATAAAAAATTACTGGTTGTTGCGAGATCCATTTTCTTACTGGCAATTATATTGGAAGTTTTCTTCGCAATCATTTTTGTACTATTTCATACCGTGCTTCCCTATGTTTTCATAAATATGGAAAATACTTTACAGCTGACAGATAATACAGAGGTAATAGAAATTGCTTCAAAATTATTGTTAATTGCTGCTGTTTTTCAAATTTCAGACGGAATTCAGGTTGTGGTTTTAGGAGCACTCCGCGGATTGCAGGATGTAAAAATTCCGATGTATATCACCTTTGTCGCTTATTGGGTAGTTGGTTTTCCGATTTCGTATTATCTCGGAGAGTTTACAGAATGGAAGGCAGAAGGTGTCTGGATCGGACTTTTGGCAGGTTTAACAACTGCGGCCGTTTTACTGTATCTTCGTTTTAATTACCTTACGGGAAAATTAATCAAAAATTCACTTACAAATAATTAAATTTGAAGTTTATTAGGAGCCGGAAATTAGAGATTCTTAAAGGTTTTAGTTTTTGAAAAAAAATCATTTGAGAACTTGCGATCTTTGGCAAAATAAACAAGAAACAAAAAAACTAAAAATAAATAATAAACAATATGGAATTACCTAAATTTTTACTCGGAGACAATACAGATTTTCCAGACGATATTTTTATCATTCACTTAGATTATCCACGATTTATTATCAATTTAAAAGACGATGAGGTGGAGTTTTTGGAAGAAGCCGAAGATCTTGACGAATCTGAATTGAACATCGAAATGGAAGGTTTAATTGAGAAAGCAAATGAATTTTACGACCGCGAAATAAATCGTTACGAAGAATAATTTCTTTGTAACGATCTAATTCTCTTTTTTACGTTCTTAAATTTTTATTGATGAAGAAGCTAACTTTTTTAAAACCTATTTTTAATTTCATTGCAATTGGATTGCTGATTACAACGCTGAGCCGCATTTTTCTGTTCTTTCTGTTTAAGGAAAGAGTAGAGCAGACTCCTGATTTCTGGTACATATTTCCAATAGGATTGCGTATGGATTTAATTTTGCTTTGTTATTTGTCTTTCCTTCCGGCACTGCTGATTACTTTTTTGCCGAATAAATGGCTGAAATTCACCAACAATTTTCTGGTGATTTACAGTTTATTGTTTTTATTTCTGATTCTTTTTGTAGAATTGGCCTCGCCGGATTTCATAAAGCAATACGATACCAGACCCAACAAAATTTTTCTGGACTACCTTATTTACCCAAAAGAAGTTGTGGGAATGCTTTTAAAAAGTTATCTGACTTCTATCATCATTACTTTTTTAATTTTAGGAGTAACGCTTTATTTTGCTTTTAAAAAAGGCAAAGTGCTTTTTTATACTACAGATACAAACTATAAATTTAAATTGCTATTATTTCCCTTAGTAGCATTTTTACTGTTTTTTGGCGCACGCTCAAGTCTGACTTCAAAGCGTCCGATCAATGCTAGTAATGCTGTCTTTTCGACAGATCAGTTGACCAATACGCTGGGATTAAATTCATTTTATACTGTTGCCTTTGCGGCGTATTCTATCAAAAATGAAGGAAATACTAAAATGTACGGTAAAATGGATGAAGCCGAAGCGATTGCACGCGTAAAGAAATACATGATTGCGGGACCAAATGATTTTACAGATCATGATATTCCGTTTTTGCATGTACAGCAACCGGATTCTGCCCAATCAAAACCCTATAATCTGGTGATCTTTTTACAGGAAAGTTTAGGGGCAGAGTATGTTGGTATTTTAGGAGGGAAACCATTAACGCCTGAATTTGATAAACTTTCTAAAGAAGGTTTATTATTTACTAATTTATACTGTACAGGAACACGCAGCGTTCGCGGAATCGAAGCTGTTGTCACAGGATTTCTCCCTTCTCCGTCTGAAAGTGTTGTGAAACTGGGAAATAGCCAACAGGGCTTTTTTACTCTAGCGGAAGCTTTAAAACAGAAAGGATACGATACCAGTTTTATCTACGGCGGAATGGCGAATTTTGATAACATGGCTTCCTTCTTTAACGGAAACGGTTTCAGCGACATTGTCGATCAGGAAGATTTTGATTCTGATGGAAATAAATATGCTTTTAAAGGAACCTGGGGTTATTCTGATGAAGATTTGGTAACAAAAGCCAATCAGTATTTCAAATCAAAAGGAAATAAACCTTTTTTCTCACTAATGTTTTCGACCTCGAATCACGAACCTTTTGAATATCCTGAGGGTCGAATAAAACCGTATGACAAAAAGCCGAATACCGTTAATAATGCCATGAAATATGCCGATTTCTCTATTGGGAAATTCTTTGAAATGGCTAAAAAAGAAGACTATTTTAAAAACACAATTTTTATTGTAATCGCAGATCACAATACGAGAACTTACGGGAAAAACCTGGTTCCGATTAATAAATTCCATATTCCGGCATTAATAATGGGTCCTGGAGTTCCAAAAGGTGTTTCATATTCCAGACTCGCCAGTCAGATAGATATTCCGCCCACATTGCTGGCTTATCTCGGACTGCCGTTTGAAACTCCAATGGTCGGCAGAAATCTGAATACATTAGATTCAAAAGTAAAAGGAAGATCTATTATGCAGTTTAATGATATTAATGCTTTTAGAGTTGAAAATCAGGTTGTAATAATGCAGCCAAATTTAAAACCTTTACAATTTGAAATTAAAAATGATACCACTCTGATACCGGTAAAATTAAACGAAGAATTGGCAAAGGATGCTTTGGCGCATGTAATTACAGCTGGAAATTTGTATAAAGAGAGTAAATATAAGTTGAGGAAAAAGTAGCACAGTAGCAAAGGTGCAAAGTAGCAAAGGTGCAAAGTAACAAAGGAACAAAGGAACAAAGGAACAAGTGATAGACACCGATGCATCACTTTGTCCCTTTGTCCCTTTGAACCTATAAGCCTTTAAGAAAATACTTTTTCAAAAGATTCTGAGCAGCTGCAAATGATGAAATTTCATTGTTTTGCACTGCTTTTTTATTATCTTCTAATGCCTGAATAATGTCTGGATTGTTGTAGAAATTCTGTTTTAACTGTTCGTTGATGGTCTCCATCATCCAGAATTGATTTTGATTGTTTCTTTTCTCCTGAAAAAATCCAGTTTCCTTTGTCATTTCAAAATAATCAGAAATAGTATTCCATACGTCAGCAATTCCTTCTTTTGTCAGAGAACTGCACGTAGTTACTTTTGGCTGCCAGTTGGACTTTTTTGGAGGAAATAAATGTAAAGCCCTGCCAAATTCTACTTTTGCCAGATTTGCTTTTTTAATATTATCGCCGTCTGCTTTGTTGATGACAATGGCATCTGCCATTTCCATAATACCTCGTTTGATTCCCTGAAGTTCGTCGCCGGCACCTGATATTTTTAAAAGCAGAAAGAAATCAACCATGCTGTGTACGGCGGTTTCGCTTTGACCGACGCCAACAGTTTCGATAATAATAGTATCAAAACCTGCTGCTTCACACAAAATAATAGTTTCCCTGGTTTTACGCGCCACACCGCCCAAAGTATCTCCGGAAGCACTTGGTCGTATAAAAGCATTTTCATCTTTAACCAATTCCTCCATTCGGGTTTTGTCGCCCAGAATGCTTCCGTGCGAAAGTGAACTACTAGGGTCAACGGCAAGAACGGCAACTTTTTTTCCGAGTTGTGTGAGATGCTTTCCGAAAGCTTCTATAAAAGTACTTTTTCCCACTCCGGGAACTCCTGTTATACCAATCCGTATTGATTTATTAGCGTAGGGGAGACATCCCTGAATTATCTCACCGGCTTTTGCAAAATGCTCGGGATTGGTACTTTCGATCAAAGTAATCGAACGGCTTAATGCAGTTCGGTTTCCGCTAAGGATATCGGCTATTAATTCATCGGAAGATGGTTGTTGCCGGCGGTTTTTTTTAATCTGATTTATAGCAACAGCATTGGTAATTTCGGGAGGCGAAATTCCAGCTTTTTCCTGTAAAGCACTCGAATGTTTTTGTAAATCAGACACAGTAGTTCTTTTGGTTTTGTAAAAGTACAGAAAACAAAAACAGTTTCAAAAGGCAGTATTTGCTTTTGAAACTGTTTGTTATGTTTGCCACGAATTTCACTAATAAACGAATTAAATTAAAAAATTAATGCAATTCATGTAATGCGGAAAAAAATAGGACCTTAGTGTCTTAGCCGCTTGAAAAATTAATATCCTGCTGTAAAACGAACCTGATGGTGTTTCGGATTCTCTACTTCATCAGCAATAACTACAGCTAAGTCTTCAACAGATAGAATACTTCTTTGTTCGTCGTTAAAAACCGGATTGTCAAGTCCTAAACGATATTTTCCTGTTCTTCCTGTCGTCGTTCCGGCGTGCATTTCGAATGCCGGACTAAAAAATGCCCAGTCCAGATCTTTTTCTTCCTTAATGATATCCAGATAATGTCTTGCAGCATTTGCACCGGGATAAATTTCTTTAGGAAAATCTGGGGTATCAACAGCTTGTAAATCTGGAGCTACAAATAAACTTCCTGCACCACCAATTGTGATAAAACGCTTAACACCCGATTTTTTTGCCGCTTCCTGAATTGCTTTTGAACCTGCTAAAAAATCATCATAAATATTTGGGTTTGTCCATCCGGGATTAAATGCATTTACAATAACGTCATGTCCTTTTAATATTTCTCCCAAAGCCTCGATATTAAAAATATCTGCCGCAACCCAAGTTGCATTTGTTGTTTCTTTTGGAGTTCTGGCGATTGCAGTAATTTCGTGTTTTCTTTCTGCTAATTCATTTAAGATTGCTGAGCCAACAAAACCTGTAGCTCCGATAAGTGCGATTTTCATGATATAAAATTTATTTAGTAATAAAAAATGTTACAGTTTTGTTTAAAAAAATAGTTTAGAATTGATTCGAAAAATCTTCGAGAGAAATGTTCTCCAGCTGTGCGCTTACTTTTTGGTTCATTTCACTGTACAAAGCTTCCAGATTCTGATTGATTTTCCTTCCGACAGGACAATCAGGATTCGGCTGATTTTTTGCAAAACCTAAACCAATCGTTTCAAATGTCATTTCAAATATTTCTTTTAATGTCAGATTAGAAGCATTTACAGCCAATTTTGTTCCGCCATTTTTTCCTTCTTTACTTTCTACAATATGATGTGCTTTTAAATTGGCAATTTCTTTTCGAACCAGAACAGGATTCAGATTGATACTTCCCGCAATAAACTCCGAAGACAAAAAGTCGTTTGGGAATTTATGCAGCAATGTTAGAATGTGAATCGTTATGGCAAATTTACCTGAAATCATACTGTAATAAAATATGTTACAAATATAGTGTGTTTTGTAACACAAAAAACAATTTTAACTAAAAATTAATGGTTTGCGTCATTTTTTAAATTCTTATTTTTGTTTGATATACAGATATGAACAACTTTATTCTAATATTTTTTTTCCTTACACTGGGTTTGGTTTTACAACATGTAAAACAATTTCCAACTTCTCTTTATAAAATACTCAACAAAATTGTTATCTATTTTTGCCTTCCTGCGATTACTTTATATCATATTCCGAAAATAAGGTGGAGCAACGAATTATTATTTCCAATAGGGGCGGGCTGGATTACGTACATTTTAGCTTTTTTGTTTTTTCATTTTTTAGGAAGAAGAAACGGCTGGTCGAATAAATTGATTGGCTGTCTGATTTTAACTGCGGGTTTAAGCAATAGTTCTTTTTTAGGATATCCAATTATTGAAGCTTTGTTTGGAAAGAAAGGGCTCGAAACCGCAATTCTGGTCGATCAGCCCGGAACGTTTGTAGTAGTTTCTACACTTGGGGTTTTTACGGCTGCTTTTTATTCTAAAGGGAGTCCGAATGCGTTGGGAATTTTAAAAAAAATCATTTTGTTTCCGCCATTTATCATGTTTGTTTTGTCTTGCCTTTTGAATATTTTAGGTTACGATTTACATCAAAATATCCAATCTCTTTTACTGCTTATAGGAAGTTTAGTAACACCGCTTGCCCTGCTTTCTGTAGGTTTACAATTGACATTTGACCGGAAAAGCCAGCATTGGAAATTTCTGCGTCTTGGATTATTTTTTAAGTTGTTTTTAATTCCTGCTGTAATTTTTGTGCTGTATGTTTTTATTTTCAATCAGCATTCAGAAGCAATAAAAATTACCATTATGGAAACCGCGATGGCGCCTATGATTACGGGTGCAATTTTAGCGTCAACGTATGGTTTAAAACCAAAATTAAGCAGTATGATGATTGGTTTTGGAATTCCGATTTCCTTTCTGACCCTCGCGTTTTGGTACTTTATATTAGACTTGATATAGTTTAAAATAGTAATTATATCGAGAAAGTAGAATTTTAACTTTTTTTTGCATTTTAAATGTTTTCTACATGCATTTTTTAATTAATTTTAGATGAACTAAAAATATTAAATTATGTCAACATTAAGATTAGGTGATATAGCTCCCGATTTTCAGGCAGAAACCACACAAGGGCCAATAAGTTTTCACGAATGGTTAGGAGATTCATGGGGTGTTTTATTTTCTCATCCTGCAGATTTTACCCCTGTTTGTACTACCGAATTAGGAACCGTGGCCAATTATGTTCCTGAATTTACCAAAAGAAATACTAAAGTTATTGCTTTGAGTGTAGACGGTTTAGATTCGCATAAAGAGTGGATTAAAGATATTAACGAAACTCAAAATACAGAAGTTAATTTTCCAATTATTGCAGATGAAGATAAAAAAGTAGCCAATTTGTATGACATGCTGCATCCAAATGCAAGCGACAAATTTACAGTTCGTTCTGTTTTTGTGATCGGACCTGATAAAAAAATCAAATTGACTCTGACTTATCCCGCTTCAACAGGAAGAAACTTTGACGAATTATTGCGTGTAATTGACAGTTTACAATTAACCTCAAATTACAGTGTCGCAACTCCGGCAAACTGGAAAGATGGTGAAGATGTGGTAATTGCTCCGGCAATTCCGGACAGTGAGATTCCAGCTAAATTTCCAAAAGGACATACACCAATTAAACCTTACCTGCGTTTAACACCGCAACCGAATAAGTAAGTTTAAGTTTCTGAGGTACTAAGTTTCTAAGATGCTAAGGTTTATCTCTTTGAAATCAACTTCATATTTTTATACAGAAAGCGCTGAAATTATAATTAATTTCAGCGCTTTCTCATATTTAAAATAATAAGTCAACAACCAAAAATCTTAGCAACTCAGTACCTTAGCAGCTTAGAACCTATTTTACCGCCAACAACGCGGCCATTTTCTTTTTATCTCCAACTACCCAGAGAATATCATTTTTTTGTAAAATTAAACTCGATTCGGGATTAAGAATACGATTTCCGTTTCTTTCGATGCCTACAACCATTCCGTCTGTTTTTGCGCGAAATTGTCCGATGCTTTTCTGAATAAAATCCTGCTGCGAAACTTCCAGTTGACGCAGGACAATATCGGTTTCCTGCACTTTTGTTGGCGCTTCAACTTCATTTTGTGTCAGGAACTTTGTGAATTGTGTAATCTGCTCATCGGTACCAATTACACAAATTTCATCTCCGGGAAATAAACGTTCTGTTTTAATAGGAATCGGAATAGTAACATCACCACGCTTAATATAGGCAATATTGATTCCTAATTGCTCCCTGATTTTTAATTCCTGCAAAGTCTGACCAACCAGATTCGATTCTTTTTTGATTTCAAAAAACGACATGTGCCCGTCCCAAGGCATTAAATTGGCATATCTTCGGTCTATTTTTTTATTTTCACGATCGTTGAGGTTCTTTAAAAAGTGATTTTCAATTTTATGATATTGTTCATTTAGTTTTTTAGGGAAAATCTGATAGGCTCCAATTGCAATGATAAGTGCTACAAAAGCAACTAATGGCGAAAAGAAAATATTCAGTAAAAAACCAACAAAGAACAGTCCAAGACTCATTCTAATGAGGATAAGCATTAATAGTGCGCCACGATATTTGCGCTCTTCCCACAATATCTCTACTTCTTCAACTTTTACCCTTCTGAGAGAAAGCGCCCATAAAAAAGGTGCAATTACAACTAATGTCAATAAGGCAGCCAAGGTATTTCCGAATCTTGTGTCGGCAACCAATGGCGCTATAAATTTGGATGACAATAAAATAATTGCCGTTATAATAATAGTGTGAAGAATAATCTGCGTAACCGAAGAGCGAAGCACAATCTGCCAGGTACTTACAGATTTAATTGCCTGAGCATTCACACTGTATCTATTAATGTTTTTAACCCATCTTTTGGGCATTTTTGATTCCAGAAAAAAGGCAAATCTTTCCGAATATTTAATTAAAAACGGAGTTGTAAAAGTAGTTATGGCAGAAACAGCAACAATGATTGGATAAAGAAAATCACTTGTAACTTTTAAAGTCATTCCCAGCGTTGCAATAATAAAAGAGAACTCGCCAATTTGTGCCAGACTCATTCCCGTTTGCACGGATTGTTTTAAGGGCTGACCGGAAATAAGTGCTCCAATAGAAGAACTCAATGCTTTTCCAAAAATCGTCAGTAATGTAATGATTGCAACAGGAAGTGCATAGGTCAACAAAGTGTCCGGATTAATTAACATTCCGACAGAGACAAAGAAAACCGCACCAAACAAATCCTTTACCGGCTGGATGAGATGTTCAATTTTTTCTGCCTGAGTCGTTTCGGCAATAATAGATCCCATAATAAACGCTCCTAATGCGGGAGAAAATCCAACGTTTGCTGCAAACATAACCATCATTAAACATAATGCAAGCGAAATAATCAAAAGCATTTCATCGGTTAAAAGATGTTTGGCTTTTTTTAGAACAGTCGGAATTATAAAAATTCCGCCCAGGAACCAGATGATGAGAAAGAAAATCAATTTTAAAACAGACTGTAATAATTCGCCGCCTGAAACCTGGTCGCTCACCGCAATTGTAGAAAGTAAGACCAGCATCAAAATCGCGACAATGTCTTCAACAATCAGCGCTCCAAATACAATACCAACGAATTTTTTTCCTTTAACACCCAATTCATCAAAAGCCCGAATAATAATTGTGGTAGAGGAAATAGAAAGTGTGGCACCCAGAAAAATACTATCCATTTTGCCCCAACCCATCCATTGTCCCACGCAGTAACCAATTAATGTCATAAACATAATTTGCGTAATTGCAGTGACAGAAGACGTGCCTCCGACTTTCATTAACTTTTTAAAACTAAATTCGAGACCTAGACTAAATAGTAAAAATATAACCCCGATTTCTGCCCATACTTCGACACTTTTCATATCGGTGATTGAGGGGAAAAAATCAAAATGGTTTCCCGCCAGAAATCCGGCAATCAGATACCCTAAAACCAACGGCTGTTTCATTTTTTTAAATAATAAAACAGCAATTCCGGCAGTCATCAGGATTAATCCCAGATCACTAATTAAAGGTTGTAAATGATGTGTGCTTTCAGCAGCGGCATTCAATGCGATCATAAATAAAGGTGGTATTTTTTTTAGGAGCCAATCCAGTTTTCATTACAAGCTTTTACTTAAAATACCTATTATTAAGTTTTGCAGGAGCTTTCCGAAGCTTCGGGATTACGCTTTGCACCAGCAAAATAAGGCTTTTTTTGCAAAAGGCTTTTCATTTCAATCTGGGCTGGAACCGGATATAATAAAAAAAGCTATCTCGATAAAGATAGCTTTTTTTGGGAAAATATTTTAGGTTTTCTTTAAATTCCTGTGTAATTACCAGGGGTAATTTGCATTAATTCTGCTCTTACTGCATCTGAAACTTCCAATGTGGCAATAAAATTATGAATTGCATTTTTGTCAATCGCTTCATTAGTTCTGGTTAGACCTTTTAAAGCTTCATAAGGATTCGGATAAGCCTCGCGACGTAAAATAGTCTGAATAGCTTCTGCCACAACCGCCCAGTTTTTTTCTAAGTCTTCAGCAAATTTCTTTTCGTTTAAAAGCAGTTTGTTCAAACCTTTCAATGTGGCTTCAAAAGCAATAATGGTGTGTCCGAAAGGAACTCCCACATTACGCAAAACGGTACTGTCAGTTAAATCGCGCTGCAGTCTCGAAATGGGTAATTTTGCCGATAAATGCTCAAAAATAGCATTTGCAATTCCTAAGTTTCCTTCAGAATTTTCAAAATCAATTGGATTTACTTTATGTGGCATTGCAGAAGAACCAATTTCTCCGGCTTTGATTTTTTGTTTGAAATAATCCATCGAAACATACGTCCAGATATCACGGTCCAAATCGATTATAATAGTATTGATTCTTTTTAAAGCATCAAAAAATGCCGCAAAATGGTCATAATGTTCGATTTGAGTGGTTGGGAAAGAATGCTGTAAACCAAGATCGGTTTCAACAAATTTATTTCCGAATTGTTTCCAGTCAATTTGTGGATAAGCCACGTGATGTGCGTTAAAGTTTCCTGTTGCTCCTCCAAATTTAGCTGCAAAAGGAACGTTGAATAACAAACGCATCTGTTCTTCTAAACGCTCAACGAAAACCAAAATCTCTTTTCCTAAACGAGTAGGAGAGGCAGGTTGTCCGTGTGTACGAGCCAACATCGGAATGTCCTTCCATTCTACACTTAATTCTTTTAATTTTGCAATTACAGCAACTAAAGTCGGCATGTAAACCTGTTCAAAAGCTTCTTTCGTAGAAAGCGGAATGGCAGTATTATTAATATCCTGAGATGTTAGTCCGAAGTGAATGAACTCTTTGTATTGAGATAAACCCAATTTTTCAAATGCCTCTTTAATAAAGTATTCAACCGCTTTTACATCATGGTTGGTTACTTTTTCAGTTTCCTTGATCCACAGTGCATCCTCAGTAGAGAAATTTTTGTAAATGTTTCTCAGGCTTTCAAATAAAGACGCATCAATACCTTGTAATTGTGGTAATGGAATCTGACATAAAGCAATGAAGTATTCCACTTCAACTAAAACACGGTATTTTATTAAAGCTTCTTCAGAGAAAAAAGGGGCTAAATTTTGAGTTTTATTTCTATAACGTCCGTCAATAGGAGATATAGCATTCAATTCGTTTAGAGTAGTCATTGTTATGTTGTTTTTCGAAAGGTGCAAATATAAACAGAATTTAGCGATTAGAAGTAACCCAAACCTGCATTTATATGTTTTAAAATGAATTTAATCTTGTTCTTAAATCTGCAACTCCTTCAGAAGCAAATTTTGCAATCGTTTCTACTTTATTTCTGATATTCGGAATAGTAATTGGTTTTGGATCAATATAAAAAACAGTAGTTGTAGACGGCGTGTAAGAAATTAAACCGGCAGCAGGATAAACTTGCAATGAAGTTCCAATAACGGCAAAGTAATCTGCAGTTTCTGTAATATCAATTGCTTCTTCAAGTGCCGGGACTTCTTCTCCAAACCAGACAATATGAGGTCTTAGTTGATATCCATTTTCATCAAAATCTCCTGTAAATAAATCCTCAGTCCAATCCAGAATTAGGTTTTTATCTTTTATACTTCTTACTTTTAATAATTCTCCATGCAAATGCAAAACTTTGGTACTTCCGGCACGTTCATGCAAATCATCTACGTTTTGTGTGATTATATGTACATCAAAATCTTTTTCGAGTTCGGCTAAAATAATATGACCTAAATTCGGCTGAACTTCTTTAAGCTGCTGACGTCTTTTATTATAAAAATCCAAAACCAAATCCTGGTTTTTATGCCAGCCTTCGGGAGTTGCAACTTCCATTACATCATGCCCTTCCCATAATCCGTCACTGTCCCGAAAAGTTTTAATTCCACTTTCAGCACTGATTCCTGCGCCGGTTAAGACTACGAGTTTCTTTTTCATTTTTATTTGAAATTTTTGATTCTTATCTCAAAGATAATCAAATGAGAAATGTTTCAAATGAAATAGTTATTTTCGCAAACTGATACTTTTAAGTTAAGACATTTAAACTAGTAATAAACAGAATTTTATAATGATTGATTTAGATTACCTCGCATTCTTAGAAAATATATTAACAGACAACCGCAAAGAAAGATTTTTAGAAGTACTCAGCAAAAGAACTAAACATTTTACCGTTGCTGTTGAAGATGTCTTTCAAATGCATAATACAAGTGCTGTAATGCGCAGCTGTGAAGTCTTCGGAATTCAGGAATTGAATATTATCGAACAGCGTTTCGGGAAAAGAATCGATAAGGAAATTGCTTTGGGTGCTCAAAAATGGGTAGATATCAATCGCTTTGATTCAATTTCAAACTGCCTGTCAGATTTGAAGAATAAAGGTTATCAAATTATTGCAACAACTCCGCATGAAAAAGATTGTATGTTGGAAGATTTTGATATCACGAAACCAAGTGCTTTGTTTTTTGGAACAGAAAAAGAAGGACTGTCACAAGAAATTATGGACAAAGCTGACGGGTATTTAAAGATTCCAATGGTTGGTTTTACAGAGAGTCTAAACATTTCGGTTTCTGCTGCTATAATCATTCAAAATCTAACTAGCAGACTGCGCCAGTCTGATATTGACTGGAAATTAACTGAGGAAGAAATTCTGGTAAAACGTTTACAATGGGCAAAGAATACGATAAAAGATATAAAAAGAATTGAAGCACGTTATTACGAAGATAATCCACGCTAATTAATTCTTTTAAAAAAAAATCTCCGATTATTAATCGGAGATTTTTTTATATATAAAGCTCAAAGATGAGATCTTTAATTTTTTATTTAACCAAAACCCAGGTTCCTGAAGCGATTAAACTTTCCGCTTTTTTAAACTTCATTTCTTCGGTTTTGCCGGTTGCAACTTCCTGAACTGTAACAGTATCATTTCTGTTGATTTTTGGCATATCTCTAACAATAGTTTCAGTTACCTGACGTTGTTGAGTTTCTCCTGCCTCACGATTGATCTCTTCACTATTTGGAATTTCGTCTTTAGTTAATTGTAAATTCTCTTTTTGACGAACTTCTCTTGCTTCGTGAATTTCCGGAGCATTTTGAGCAGGCAGATCACCTTTAAATAGGAATGAAATAACTTCTTTGTTTACATTATCCAACATTCCTCTAAACAGATTGAAGGCTTCTAATTTGTAAATAAGCAATGGGTCTTTTTGCTCGTGAACAGCCAACTGAACAGATTGTTTCAATTCGTCCATTTTGCGTAAGTGTTTTTTCCAGGCCTCATCAACAATAGAAAGTGTGATGTTTTTCTCAAAATCTGCGATTAATTGAGCACCTTCGCTATCGTAAGCTTTTTTCAGGTCCGTTACCACATTCAAAGTTTTGATTCCGTCTGTAAATGGAACTACAATTCTTTCAAAGTGATTGTTTGGTTCTTCGTAAACTCCTTTGATAATTGGGAAAGCTTCTCTGGCACTTCTTTCTGTTTTTTCAGTGTAAAATGCTAAAGCTTCTTTGTATACTTTTCCGGTAATTTCAATATCAGATGATTTAGCAAAATCTGCTTCTGAAATTGGAGATGTAATTCCGAAATAACGAATTAAATCAAAATCAAATCCTTTAAAATCATTAGCGCCTTTATTATGACTTACTATTAATTCGCAGGTATCATAAAGCATATTCGCAATATCCAGTTTCAAACGCTCACCAAATAATGCGTGACGACGACGTTTGTAAACTACTTCACGCTGAGAGTTCATTACGTCATCATATTCTAATAAACGTTTACGAACACCAAAGTTGTTTTCTTCTACTTTTTTCTGAGCACGTTCGATAGATTTAGTCATCATAGAATGCTGAATTACTTCACCTTCTTTCAGACCCATTCTGTCCATTACTTTAGCAACTCTTTCAGAACCAAATAAACGCATTAAGTTATCTTCAAGAGAAACATAGAACTGAGAACTTCCCGGATCTCCCTGACGTCCTGCACGACCACGTAACTGTCTGTCTACACGACGGGAATCATGACGTTCTGTACCCACGATTGCTAAACCTCCTGCAGCTTTTACTTCCGGAGATAATTTAATATCGGTACCACGACCAGCCATGTTTGTTGCAATAGTTACAACTCCGGCTTTTCCTGCTTCCTCTACAATTTGAGCCTCTTGTTTGTGCATTTTAGCATTCAAAACGTTATGTGTAACGCCTCTCATTTTTAACATACGGCTTAATAACTCCGAAATCTCAACAGAAGTTGTTCCAATCAGAACTGGTCTTCCTGCATTTGATAATTCGGTAACATCTTCAATTACAGCGTTAAATTTCTCACGTGTTGTTTTGTAGATGTAATCTTCTTTGTCCTGTCTTGCAATTCCACGATTGGTTGGGATTTCCACAACATCCAGTTTGTAGATCTGCCACAATTCGCCCGCTTCTGTAACTGCAGTACCTGTCATACCTGCCAATTTATTGTACATTCTGAAATAATTCTGTAATGTAACAGTAGCAAATGTTTGAGTAGCAGCTTCAATTTTTACATTTTCTTTAGCTTCAATAGCCTGATGAAGACCGTCAGAATAACGACGTCCGTCCATGATACGGCCTGTTTGCTCATCGACAATCATAATTTTGTTGTCCATGATCACATATTCTACATCTTTTTCGAATAAGGCATATGCTTTTAAAAGCTGTGTAAGTGTGTGAATACGCTCGCTTTTTACACCAAAATCCTGAAATAATCTTTCTTTGGCTTCTGCTTCAGCGTCTTTGTCTAACTTTTGTTTTTCGATTGCAGCGATTTCTGTTCCAATGTCCGGTAAAACGAAGAAATCGGCATCAGTATCTCCGGAAAGGTATTTGATACCATTATCTGTCAATTCAACCTGATTGTTTTTTTCTTCAATCACAAAATACAAAGCTTCATCAACTTTATGCATTTCACGATTGTTGTCCTGCATGTATTGATTTTCAGTTTTTTGAAGTAATTGTTTAATTCCTTCTTCACTTAAAAATTTAATTAATGCCTTATTTTTAGGTAAACTTCTGTAAGCTCTTAATAATAAGAATCCGCCTTCTTTAGTATTTCCTTCTTTAATTAATTTTTTAGCTTCTGCTAAGAAACCATTTGCTAACTGACGCTGTTGTGCAACTAAGTTTTCAATTTTTGGTTTCAATTCGTTGAATTCATGACGATCTCCCTGTGGAACCGGTCCTGAAATAATAAGCGGTGTTCTCGCATCATCAATTAATACAGAATCGACCTCATCGACAATAGCAAAATTATGCTTTCTCTGCACTAAATCGCTAGGAGAATGCGCCATGTTGTCTCTTAAATAGTCAAAACCAAACTCATTGTTAGTTCCGTAAGTGATATCTGCGTCGTATGCTTTTTTTCTTTGTTCTGTACTTGGCTGGTGATTGTCGATACAGTCAACAGATAAACCGTGGAATTCGAATAAAGGCGCTTTCCAGGTACTATCACGTTTTGCCAAGTAATCATTCACAGTTACTAAGTGAACTCCGTTTCCTGTCAAAGCATTTAAGTAAAGAGGAAGGGTGGCAACCAAAGTTTTACCTTCACCTGTCTGCATTTCGGCAACTTTACCTTCATGTAAAACCATACCACCAATTAACTGCACATCATAGTGAATCATGTCCCAGGTAATATCTTTTCCGGCAGCATTCCATTTGTTGGCCCAGATTGCTTTTTCGCCTTCAATAGTAATGTATGATTTTGAAGCTGAAAATTCGCGGTCTTTCGCTGTTGCAGTTACCTCAATATGTGAGTTTTCTTTAAAACGACGCGCTGTTTCTTTTACTACAGAAAAAGCTTCAGGAAGAATTTCCAGTAAAGTTTTTTCAGAGATTTCATAAGCTTCTTTTTCAAGAGTATCTATTGCATCATAAAGATCTTCTCTTTTATCAATGTCTACGATGTTTTCTACTTCCGCTTTAAGCGAAGCAATTTTAGCATCCTTTTCAGCTCTTGCTTCTTTTATTCTCTCTTTAAAAAAAACAGTTCGGCCTCTTAATTCATCGTTTGAAAGACTCATTAAAGGCGCTTCGAATGTTTTAATTTTATTTAAATAAGGTTGTAAAGCTTTGACATCTTTCTGTGATTTATCACCTACAAAGACTTTAATAATACTGTTTATGAAACTCATGATTTATTGTATTTCTTTATTATATATGTATTTGAACCAAAAAAAAAGCCTCTGTGATGAGACTTTTTCATTTGGTTTATTTTTTAATATTCATCCTCATTCCAAAGATAATCTTCGTCTGTTGGATAATCAGGCCAAATTTCTTCCATTGATTCATATATCTCCCCTTCATCTTCGATTGACTGAAGGTTTTCTACTACTTCTAATGGAGCACCAGCTCTAATAGCGTAGTCAATAAGTTCGTCTTTGTTAGCAGGCCATGGCGCATCACTTAAATAAGATGCTAATTCTAATGTCCAATACATCTGTTATCTGTTTAGTTTGTGCAAAAATAAATTTTTTACTGAAAAAGACAAGTAAATTTTCATTTATTTTAATAAAATTTAAGAACGTCCTTATTAATTGCAGAGTTTAGATTGTTGATTTTAGATTTTAGACCTAAAACAATCTAAAATCTATCCCGATGTGTCGGGAGTAGAATCTAAAATTTACTTCCTCGGAATCCATTTCACTTCCTCCGCTTTTAGGTCAGAGGACAACTTCCGTGCCAAGACAAAAAGGTAGTCAGAAAGTCGGTTTAAGTACTGAATTGCTATTTCCGGAACGTGCTCATTATGGCTTAAATGGACTGCTAAACGTTCTGCTCTGCGACAGATACATCTCGCAATATGACAATGTGACACAGTTGGATGTCCGCCTGGTAAAACAAAATGCGTCATAGGAGGAAGGCTTTCTTCCATTTTATCAATTTCGTTTTCGAGTAATTCAACATCTGAATCAATTATACCGAGATTTTTTAATCGCAGTTCGCCATTTTTTAAAACTTCTTTTTCCGGTGGAGTTGCCAGAATGGCACCAACTGTAAAAAGACGATCCTGTATTTTGATTAAGATTGTTTTATAATGAGCATCCATTTCCTGATCGCGAATTAGTCCTATATAAGAATTTAATTCGTCAACAGTACCATAACTGTCGATTCTAATGTGATCTTTAGGAACACGGGTTCCTCCAAAAAGAGCTGTCGTTCCTTTGTCTCCTGTTTTGGTATATACTTTCATTTTTTTTTAAAAGTTGCTAAGTTTCTAAGTTGCTAAGGGACTAAGGTTCTCAATCCCGAAGTGTCGGGACTAAATCATTTACTGGTATCACTTTCAATTAATCCGTCTCTTAAACGAATAACCCTATGCGCATAAGCGGCGATATCTTCTTCGTGAGTTACAAGAATTACAGTATTTCCCTGTGCATGAATGTCTCCAAAAAGCTTCATTATTTCTACAGAAGTTTTACTGTCTAAGTTTCCGGTTGGCTCATCGGCAAGAATTATAGAAGGTTTATTGACCAAAGCTCTCGCTACGGCAACACGCTGGCGCTGACCTCCGGAAAGCTGATTGGGCTGGTGATCCATCCTGTCAGCCAAATTTACCTGTTTTAAAACTTCTGTTGCCCGTGCAATCCTTTCCGATTTTCCGTAACCGGCATAAATCATAGGAAGAGCGACATTATCGAGTGCGGTTGTTCTTGGTAAAAGATTAAAAGTCTGAAATACAAAACCAATCTCCTTATTTCTTATCTCTGCCAACTCATCATCACGCATCTGGCTGACGTCTTTCCCATTTAATACATAATGACCGGAAGTTGGAGTATCCAGGCATCCTAATAAATTCATTAGTGTAGATTTTCCGGAACCGGATGGTCCCATCAAAGCGACATATTCGCCTTTTTTTATTTCCAGATTAATACCTTTTAATACGTATACAATTTCGTTTCCTAAAACAAAATTTCGCTTTATGTCGGTTATTTTAATTAATGGTTCAGCCATTCGATTTTCAATTTTGGATTTAAAAGTACAAAACACTTTTCAATAAAAATATTAGTAGCTGTCATTTGGTTTTTGTTACAATTTTTCTCCTCTATCCGTGTTATTGCTTTAATTTCGATTTTTAAAACAGAGCTAGGTTATAGAATATATTTAATATTTTACATAATTAACATAAAATACTGTTTTTTATAGTTTTAAGATGTTTTTTATTTTAGAAACATGATAATAATGTAATTTTTTGATTTAGGTTTTAAGTAAATTTGAATCATATTAATTAAATAATCAGTAATATGAAAAATATTAAAATCACAATTGGAATTGCATTAATTGCAGTAGCTTTTACATCATGTAAAGATGAAAAACAAGAAAAAGCACAAAGAACAGTAGACTCTTATGTAACTTACGTAGATTCTGTAAAAAATGTCGCTGCTGCGGATTTAAAAGAAAACTGGCAAACTGTTGAAACAGAATATGACAGAAGATCTCAGGAAGCTCAGGCTGCTTTAGCTGATATTAAAGACAATGCAGATGCAACTGAAAAAATTAATGCAAGTAAACTGAAATACGAGGAATTTAAAAACGAAATGACCGCCCAATTTGCCCCTCCGGCAGCAGCAAGTCCAAAACAATCTTTAAGAGACGCTTTGTTTGGTGCAGGAAAAATCGGTGATGATATGAACTTTAGCTGGGTAACTGCGCAGAATATTCATAGCGTTTATCAGCAATTCGTTCACACGGTAGAAGACAATAAAGATAAATATTCAAGAGAAGACTGGGATGAAATTAAGTTAATGTATGAAGCACTTGACAGCCGTAAAAATACAGTTGAAAAAGAAGGACTTTCAGCAGAAGACAATAGAAAAATTGCTGGTTTAAAAGTTAAATTTGCACCAATGTATACTGTTAACAGAATGGGAGCAAAATCTGAAGAAAACAAAGACGCTAAAAAATAATTTAGTAGTTTAATATAAACAAAAAAGACAATCAGAAATGATTGTCTTTTTTTTATGTTCGAATTATAAAATGCTCTTTTTCCTGTTCTCTTCTAAAAAACACAAATCCCCATTGGAAGGTATCAATTGTAACCTTTACTTTCGGGTGATTTCTGATTACTTCCCAGGCTTCTTCCATTTCCTCTGACCAATGTATGTCATCAAAAATCCAGACTGAATCATTAGTAATAGTGGGCAGCAAAAGTTCAAAATACTTTAAAGTCGCGCTTTTAGAATGATTTCCGTCAAAATAAATAAGATCATAAATTACAGATTGCAGGTTTTCTGTAATTAAAAAAGATTCAAATTCTGATATTACATTTTCAACATTATTACAACTAAATTGTTCTAATTGATTTTTTGCTATATCAGCAGTATTTGGACAACCTTCAATCGTGATTACTTTCCCTTTCGTCCCGAGGCTTCGGGATCCCAGAGCCAATGCAGAAGTTGCAAGACCTAACGATGTACCAATTTCCAGTATATTCTCAGGCTGAAAATAAGTAGTTACACGAAATAATAATTCGGCACGTTTTGGCGAGATTCCCGCTGTTTTAGCAATTTTAGCAATTTGTCTTTTACTGGATCTGAAAACTCTGGAGCCCGCTCCAAAGTCGGTTACTTCAATAAAATTAGCATTCTCTAAAAGCGATCTTCGGTACTTTTTTAAAATGGCATATTCCGGTTTATATTTCCTGTCGTAAAAACATCTCGTCAGTAAATTAAAAACAAATGGAGAATGAACAGCATGTTCATTTTTTGAATTCCAAAGAAATTTTAAATACGATTTAATTTGAAACAGCATTCCCTTACAGTTTTATAACGCAACTTTAGTTGGCTACTTTAGTCAGTTTTATTTCAAAAATTAAAACAGAACCAGAAGGAATATTTTGAACCTTGGTATTTCCATATCCTAAACGAGATGGGATTAATAAAATACCACTTCCGCCTTCTTTAAATTTTGGTAATCCTTCCTGCCATCCTAATATAAGTTTGTTTAAAGGAAATGTTGCTCCTGCAGCACTTTGATCAAAAACAGTTCCGTTGGTTAAAGTTCCTTTGTAAACGACTGTTACAGTTGATGATGTTGTTGGGTTTTGTCCTGTTCCCTGTTCATTGATGATATAACATAAACCACTGGAAGTTTTCGTGGCAGTTAAATTATTTTTCGTTAGATAATCCTGTATTTCCTTATCATTTTTTGCAGAATAATCTGTGGTATCGATTCTTTCTAAAGTAGTATCATTTGAACAGGAAATAAATAAAGTCATTACTAAAAGAGCAGTAAATACATGTTTCATTTTATGTGGTATTAATTTTTTTTAATGTTGTAAATATAAGTAAATAAAGATTTTAGTCTCAGGCGCAGTCGAATATGATTTTAGTTAAACACTTAAACCTTTGCCAGAAGCGTCAGGATGAAACCTGAAACCTGAAACCTGAAACAAACAGAACTACCCTTCAATCTTAGCCGAAAGCTCAAACCATCGTTCTTCTTTTGCTTCTATTTTTTTTATAATGTTTTGCAGTTCGTTCGCTTTTTTCTCAATATCGGCATCTGCAACTTTTCCTTCAGAGAATAATTGTTCGATTTTAGTTTTTTCGATTTCCAGATCTTTAATTTCTCTTTCGATTTTCTGGTATTCTTTCTGCTCGTTAAAAGATAGATTTCCAGTTGGGTTGTTTTGTTTCCAGTCTTTCTTTTCGGCCTTGTTTTCTTCTTTTTGAGCTACATCTGCGCTGTCTTCATAAGCTCTGAAGTCAGAATAATTTCCAGGGAAATTTTCGATTTCGCCTTCACCTCTGAATATAAACAGGTGATCGACAATTTTATCCATAAAGTAGCGATCGTGAGAAACCACTAAAAGACATCCCGGATAATCTAAAAGAAAACTTTCCAAAACATTCAGAGTTACAATGTCTAAATCGTTTGTTGGCTCATCGAGAATTAGGAAATTTGGATTCTGGATTAAAACCGTACACAAATACAGACGCTTTAATTCGCCACCGCTCAATTTCTCTACATAATCGTATTGTTTTTTGGCATCAAAAAGGAAACGCTCTAATAATTGCGAAGCAGAAATCATTCTTCCTTTTGCCAACGGAATAAATTCACCGTATTCTTTGATGATATCAATAACACGTTGCCCCGGTTTTGGATTAATTCCTGATTGCGTATAATATCCAACTTTAATGGTATCACCTTTTACTACGCGTCCGTTGTCTGGTGGGATTGTTCCTGTCAAAAGATTTAAGAAAGTAGATTTTCCTGTTCCGTTTTTACCGATTATACCGATACGTTCTCCACGCTGAAAATCAAAACTGAAATTATCCAGAATAACTTTGTCTTTAAATTTTTTAGAAAGTTTATGAAGCTCAATAATTTTGCTTCCCATTCTTTCCATATTAATTTCAAGCTCCACTTTATTCTCTTTACGACGGCTTTGCGCTTTTTCCTTAATTACATAAAAATCGTCCTGACGGGATTTAGATTTTGTAGTTCTTGCTTTTGGCTGACGGCGCATCCATTCCAGTTCTTTTACAAATAAGTTTTTGGCCTTATCAACACTTGCATTTTCAGAAGTTATTCTTTCTTCCTTTTTTTCCAGATAGTACGAATAATTTCCTTTGTACTGGTATAATTTTCCATTGTCAAGTTCGATAATTTCATTACAAACACGTTCTAAAAAGAAACGATCGTGTGTTACCATAAACAACGTGATGTTTTCTTTAGCAAAATAACTTTCAAGCCATTCAATCATTTCAAGATCCAAATGGTTGGTCGGCTCATCCAGAATCAACAGATCAGGGCGATTGATTAGAATTATCGCCAATGAAAGACGCTTTTTCTGTCCTCCGGAAAGATTTTTTACTTTAAGTTTAAAATCTTCCAGCTTTAATTTAAATAAAATCTGCTTGTATTGCGTTTCAAAATCCCAGGCATTATGCTGATCCATTCCGTCAAAAGCTTTTTGGTACGCTTCTTCATCTTCCGGATTTTCCAAAGCCTTTTCGTAAGCTTCAATTATTTTCAGCGTTTCATTATCAGATGCAAAAATACTTTCTTCGATCGTCAATTCATCCTGTAAATTATTATCCTGAGAAAGAAAAGCCATTCTGATTCCTTTTCTCAAAACAACCTGTCCGGTATCAGGTTCATCCAACCCATTAATAATGCTCATAATGGTGGTTTTTCCCGAACCGTTTTTGGCGATAAAAGCGATTTTTTGATCTTTATTGATTCCAAATGAAATGTTGTCAAAAAGGACTCTTTCGCCAAATGACTTCGATATATTTTCTACAGATAAGTAATTCACTATGTAAGTATGAGTTATAAATTATAAGTTATGAATGTTTTACAAAACACAACTTTTTTGCAAAAGTAAACTTTTATCTTACTATTTGCGAATTATTTATGGAGATAGGAATTTAGAAAAGAACTCAAATCGAAATAATGAATCTGCTGAACAACATTTATAACCGGTTTTCGCACCAAAGATTCATTGGTTAAGAAATAATGCAATCCATCTTTAGTCGCAATGCCTTCAATTTGATGGAACCGTACTTTTAAATCGATTCGCCTTTTATTTCCGGATAAAAAATCAGGACTTTTAAAATCATAAAGGAAGTACAAAAAAGGTTTTCCGGCTTTGGTATAGCCACACAAAGTGATCAGTTTTTTATTTTCTAAATACGTGGCACCGGTCACCAGACCTTTTGTGTCAAGTGTCGATTGTAATTTTGCAATTTGTGAACCGGGTTGATTTGGAAGGGAATAAATACTTGTTTTGAAAGATTTCCATTGTTTGGTAAACAAATAAATACTGTCTTTTGAAACTATAAAAGCTTCGCAGTCTAAATTGGTTTTATTTGGTTTTGAACGGGAAAAATCAGTCTGATCAGAATAGGTAAATGTAATGGTTTCAATTTTAGGGTTTTCTTCTAAAAAAGATTTTTTGCCGATTTTAAAAATTTTCAAATCTGTTCGGTTACCCGAATAGTTGTTTCCAAAATCACCAATATAAATATGTGTACTGTCCTGCGCTATTTCTTCCCAATCGTGATTGATTATTTGAGTGAGAACAATTTTTCGTTTAATTTTTCCCAGAGAATCCAATCCGTAGATTGTTTTATCATGATCGTCATTATGTGTCCAAAGTAAATTATCAAAGGCAATTAATCCCGAAGTTTCCTTTACAGAATCACTCAGACGCATAGAATATTCCGGTTTTAATTTTAGATTTTTATACAAACAACTCCCATTATTTATTGTAGCCTGAGCATTGTAATTTTGAGCAGATGCGTCTGTACAGCCCGAGATTTGCGCATAAACTGAAGTGAAAGTAAAAAGAAATAAGAAAATAGTTTTTATCATGACTGCAATATTAAATTTGCATAGTTTAAGAGTAAAGTTTTTTAAATAATATAATAAATTAGGTACAAAAAATATAATTTAAATGTTACTTTGCATCGATTTAAATGTTAAAGTCTTTTTTATTCTTTTCGGATAAAAAGGAACCTGTGTCATGAAAATTTTACAAAAACTATCCCATTACCGAATCTCGCGTTACTTCAAGCTTTTGTTTGTTGGGGTAGATGTTATATTGTTAAATCTCGCGACACTTCTTTCGGCTTTAGCCCGATTTGGAAATCTTGATAAATTACTTTCGAAAGAAGAAAGGACGATTTCTCTTTTAGCGGTTATAATCTGGATTGCATTATTACTTCAAAATGATTCCAACAGAAGTGTCCGTGTAGAACCCATCGAATCTATTTTATGGAGAACCATTAAAAAGCTTGTCATTCATGCGTCATTGATTTCTGTTTTCGTCGTTTATTTAAAATATGGAGATGTTTCCAGATTAAGAATGGTTTATTTTTATCTGATCTTTTTTGGACTGCTCATGATAACGAGGTTTTTATCGATGAAACTCCTCAAGTATATTCGCAGTAAAGGGTATAATTTTAAGAAATTCATTATCGTTGGTGCCAATGAAGCAGGAGAAAAGATTCGAAAAGTCCTCGCCAAAGATCTGACGTACGGTTATCGATTCTTCGGTTTCTTTGACGAAATACAAAACCAAACCCTTGTTGATCCCGCTTTAATTATCGGGAAATTCGAAAATATAGAAAAATTTGTCATAGAAAATGAAATTGACGAATTGTATGTGGCGTTAAGTATTGAAAATATTGATGTCATAAATGAGTTAATCAGGATTTGCGAGCAAAATATGGTTCGTATAAAATTTATTCCGGATTTTCAGCTGTATACAAAAGCCAGTAAAGTAGAAGTAGCTTTTTATGAAAACACGCCTGTATTGATGTTTCGTACAGAGCCTATGGAATACGCCTCAAACCGGCTTATAAAAAAAGTTTTTGATTTGCTTTTTTCAAGTCTGGTAATCATTCTTATTTTTCCGTGGCTATTTCCCATTATAATGATTATCATTAAATTAGAATCTCCGGGACCTGTATTTTTCAGGCAGGATAGAGCTGGCCGGGATAACAGGACTTTTAAGTGTTTAAAATTTAGAAGTATGTATATCAATGGTTTGGCACATAGCAAGCAAGCTCATAAAGGGGATAGCCGAATTACTAAATTTGGTGCTTTTATCCGTAAAACGAGTATAGACGAATTGCCTCAGTTTTTTAATGTTTTTGCAGGCGATATGTCTGTTGTAGGGCCAAGGCCACACATGGTTAATCTTGCCAAAGAATACAGCGATTTAATTGGTAATTATTTTGTACGACAGTATGCAAAACCGGGAATCACGGGCTGGGCGCAGGTAAATGGATTTAGAGGCGAGACCAAAGTTTTAAGTGATATGGAAAACAGAGTAGAATATGATATTTGGTACATCGAAAACTGGAGTCTTCTACTGGATGTAAAAATCATCATTAAAACCATAATCAATATCTTTAAAGGAGAAGAGAATGCTTATTAACGGTTTTTAAAATTTAAAAAACTGATTGTTAGTAATTACTTCTTTTAGAGTATTAATATTTTTAATTTTTACTTTATTGTCAAAAGCTTCAATATGTTTTCTGTGGTGAACATCGCTTCCGCAAAAATCGTACATCCCTTTTGCTAAAAGTTCGTCGGCAATGTTGGCAATCTTAGATCCGTAATATTCTACAGCGGCAAGTAAATTCAGCTGAAAAAGACAGCCGGCATTTTTTAGTTTTTCGTATTCTTCAAATTTATTATGATAAAAAACATATCGTTCCGGATGCGCCAGAACCGGAATATATCCGGCGACTTTAATTTCAAAAATGGTTTTATAAATGTTCAAAGGTGCCTGCAGATAAGACATTTCGACCAAAATGTAATTGTCTTTTAATGTCAGCAGTTTTTCTTGCTGCAAATGGCTTTCAAACCAATGATCAATAAAATACTCGGCAGCGGCACGAATGGGTGTGCCAATTTTATTTTCTTCTAGTGCATGTTGAGTTTCCTGAAGTTTCGACTGGATAATCTCAGGAGAATTATTATACACATAATGACTAATATGCGGAGTTGTAATAATTTGAGAAACACCCAGTTCCTGCAAAGATTTACTAAGACGAACTGATTTTTGGATATTTTTAGCGCCATCATCAATCCCGGGAAGAATGTGCGAATGTATGTCTACAAAACTTCCGTCCAGCAGATCCTTTAATTTAGGTTTAGATTTGAAGAATGATAACATGCGTCAAAAAGTATAATACTCAATTTATTAAGCGCAAAATTAATCCAGAAATTCTAATAAGACATTTTAGATTTATGTTATATTTGATTTTTAGTAAAATGATAAAAAATTATGAAAATAAAAGAGAATTTGTACAATCAAAGAATTATTTCTATTGATGCTTTGCGCGGAATCACCATTTTTGTAATGATATTTGTAAATGAATTGGCAAGCGTTAAAAATGTACCACAATGGATGAAACACATGCCGGCAGATGCAGATGCAATGACTTTTGTAGATCTTGTTTTTCCTTCTTTTTTATTTATTGTCGGAATGTCTGTACCATTTGCTTTTAACGCCAGGTTACTGAAAGGCGACAATTCTAAAACAATCTGGACACACACTTTAAAACGGGCCATTGCACTTATAATAATAGGTGTTTTTATGGTAAATGCCGAATATGGTTATGATGCTTCAAAAATGCTAATTGCTCCGGCTTTTTGGGGACTTTTGGCTTACGCAATGCCTGTTCCGATCTGGAATAAATATCCTAAAGATTTTCCTCGTTGGTTAAAGAATGTACTTCAATACGGTGGAATGCTGGTTTTAATTGCTTTATACTTTTTGTATGTTCAGGAAGAAACTGGTAAAATCGGAATGACGCCAAAATGGTGGGGAATTTTGGGACTGATTGGCTGGGCCTATCTTTTTACGGTAATTTATTACTGGGTGGTAAACGGAAATCTTTGGGCAATGATTGCTTTTTTAATTTTTTGTATTGTAATGAATTCGCTAAACCTAACCGAAAATTCTTTTGTGCAAAATACTTCATGGCTAAGTTTTATTGCGGGACATCTCACACATGCGGCATTAGCTGCTGCAGGAATTATAATTTCACTATTATTTTTTGATCGTAAGATTGAAAGTAAAATCAATTGGCCGGTAATCGGATTTATAATTTTCTTTTTTGCAGTCGGATTTTCTCTAAGACCCTTTTTCGGAATCTCCAAAATACAGGGAACGCCATCCTGGACCATGCTGTCAGCTGGAATTTGCAGCATCTTGTTTTACTTTTTATACTGGCTTATGGAAATTAAGAAACATACCAGATGGAGTGATTTTTTTATGCCCGCAGCTGCAAATCCGTTATTGATTTATATTTTGCCCGGCGTTATTTACTATTTTAATCAGTCATTTAATCTTCATATTATTCCGGATTATTTTACAGAGGGAGTTCCGGGAATTGTCTGGGCACTTTTATTTTCTGTAATAATGCTTTTTGTCATGAAAATTTTAAACCGGTATAAAATTCAGATGCAGCTTTAATTTGAAAAAAGAAAGAATAAGCTTATTTTTAAGTTTTCAAATTTACAATTATGGACGAATTACAAAAAAGAGGAATCAAACTTAAAAATGATGCTGCAATCAGGAACAAAGGATATAAGGTAAATGACTGGCTGCCAATATTAGATACGCCAAATTTAAGATCCCTTGAGGAGATTAAAGGAAGAATGGCAGTAATGAATGCGCTGATCAACATTGCTTTTGGAGCGCCGGTTTATATTATAAAAGACTGGATTGAAAGCCATAATTTGAGCAAATATCTTTCAGATTCTGAAAGAGAAACTTTAGAAAAAGAAAATGAAGAACTGTCAGATATAGAAGTCAATTCTTTAAACTGGTACTTAGAATCGCTGTGGGCGCTCATGTGGGTTACAGAAATGATACCGGAATTAGACGAAGAAAATTACTGTGGAGATGATATGGCTTCTCTTTTACCTAATTTACAAAATGAAGAAGACAATCAGAAATTAGAAAGTGTACAAAACTTAAAATCGGAGCGTGAAATTTACGAAATGCTCGATTACTATTACAGGCTACATTGGTATTGTGTCGACGAAAGAATAAATGGAAGGCAGGCAAAACTAAATGAAGGAATTATTTACGAAAGAAGAAATCTTTAGAATGGGTATTTAATCGAGCCGAAGATTGGGATAATGTCGAAATGAGTACCTAATTGTAAATTGCAGTTATTACTAAAAAATTTGGTTGTTATTATTTATAATATTTTAAATTTGTGTAGTGTTTAAAATATTGTAAATGAATAATTTAAAATTTAAATTTACGATTATTTTAGTTTTAATAGCTTCATTTGGTTGTGCCCAAAATGACAGTACAGCCGTGGGAACAAGAGATATTTTAGATGTTATTCATAAGATTTTTAATAAAGGTGACACTATTCAAAAAAGGGACCAGAAAAAAGTAGCTTTTTCATTGCTGCCTGTTCCGGTTGGGGTTAATTCCAGTTCTGGGTTGGTAATTTCCTTCCTGACAACATTTTATTTGGGAGAAGATCATGAAAAAACCAAAATGTCTCAGGTAACATTTTCGCCTTATTTTAGTTTTAGTAAACAATTCGTTTTTCCTTTCCAGTCTTATATTTATACCGAAGAGAATAAATGGAATTTTACAGGCGATTACCGCTATATGATTTATCCGCAGTTGACTTATGGTTTGGGCGAACATAATAATAAAAAAGAAATATCTACGCTCGATTACCAGCAATGGCGGTTCTATCAGTTTATTACCAGAAAAATAGTTGGAAATTATCGCTTGGGTGTTGGTTTTCTTTTCGATAATTACCAAAACATTTCAGAAGAATCATATATAGAAGAAGAAACCGATTACTATAAATATATGAATGGCGATTATAGCAATGAAAGTTCCTTTGGTTGTGCGGTTCAGGGTTTATACGATTCGAGGGAAAATATTATCAATCCTGAACAAGGTCTATATGTAGAAGCTGATTTGCGAATTAATACAAGCGGCGTTGATGGAGACAAATGGCAATCTTTCTATTTTGATGCCAGAAAATACTATTCTTTTAGTAAAACCAAACACAGAGTCTGGGCGTCAAGAGCATTTTTCTGGTCCACTTTTGGTGGAAAGCCACATTATCTGGATTTACCCAGCATTGGTTGGGATCGCGAAGGAAAAACGGGCCGTGGATTTACCAAAAACCGGTACAGAAGTAATGCTCTGATTTATTTTGAAACCGAATATAGAACTGATATCAGCAGAAATGGGTTTTTCGGAGCTGTAGTATTTACCAATATTTCATCAGTTTCCAGACTGGATACCTATCAGTTTAAAAAATGGAATCCGGCTGTTGGAACCGGAATCCGGATTAAATGGAACAAACGAAACGGTAGTAATTTGGCCTTAGATTACGGAATCAGCAAAAACGACTGGTCTTTGCGTTTGGGTTTATCAGAAAATTTCTAACTTCGGCCAAAATCTACAGATTCAATTTTCATGCAGTTATCGATAATTATCCTTAATTATAATGTCCGTTATTTTCTGGAACAATGCGTTTTAAGTGTTCAGGAAGCCATAACAGAAATCGAGGCTGAAATTATTGTGGTCGATAATCATTCATCAGACGATAGTGTTTTGATGATGAAGGAAAAATTTCCCGACGTAAAACTTATCCAAAACGCAGAAAATTTCGGTTTCCCAAAAGGAAATAATATTGGTTTTCGTGAGGCGGGAGGAAAATATGTTTGTATTTTAAATCCGGATACCGTTGTTGCAGAAGATACTTTTACCAAAATTCTGGCTTTCGCCGAAAGGCAAAACAATCCCGGAATTATCGGTTGTAAATTAATTGACGGCACCGGCCAGTTTCTTCCCGAAAGTAAACGCGGAATTCCAACACCGTGGACTGCATTTACCAAAATTTTCGGATTATATAAAATTTTTCCGCAAAGCAAACTTTTCAATCAGTATTATGCACAGCATTTAAATGAAAATGCAACAGGAAAAGTGGACATTCTCGTAGGCGCGTTTATGTTTTTAGAAAGTAAATTGTTTGATGATCTAAAAGGTTTTGATGAAAATTGTTTTATGTACGCAGATGATATCGATCTGTCTTACCGCGCGTTGCAGAAAGGCAAAAACAACTATTATTTTCACGGGACAACGGTTTTGCATTACAAAGGAGAAAGTACCATAAAAAACGAAAAATACATGTTGCGTTTTCAGGAGGCAATGAATTTCTTTTATAAAAAGCATTTTAAGAAATCGCTGTTTTTTAGTTTTTTCATCCAAATCGGAATTTGGTTTTTCTCTCTGGCAAAAATGTTTCAGGGAAAATCTAAAGAATATCCATTACCGGAAAGCTATATTTTATACTCTGAAAATGCGAATTTATCTGAAAAACTGGCTTCGATTTTGGAAAATAAAGTTAGTTTTTTAGATTTCAAAAAAGAAAAAATGGTAAATTCGTGGCTGATTTTAAAGGGTAAAAATACCGAGATCATTTTGGATAATCAATATGTTTCATTCAAAAAATGTATCAAAATCATAGAAACTCTTAAAGATAAGAACATTACTTTTAAGATTTTCCCCAAAAGAACAGGTTTTATTATTGGAAGCAATTCCAGAAACAGCAGAGGGGAAATCAGAAAAATTAACTAAAAATTATATTAAGTATAATTTATGTTTAAAAATTTCAGTAATTTCGCAATCAGAAAATCAAAATCATCCTTTAGAATAACAATATGGCAAGATTTGAATTAAAGCTTCCTAAAATGGGAGAAAGTGTCGCTGAAGCAACTATTACAAATTGGTTGAAAGAAGTTGGAGACAAAATTGAGGCTGATGAAGCGGTACTTGAAATTGCAACAGATAAAGTTGACAGTGAGGTGCCTAGCGAAGTATCGGGAATTTTAGTGGAGCAATTGTTTGGAAAAGATGATTTGGTACAAGTAGGGCAGACTATAGCAATTATTGAAACAGAAGGGGGCGATTCGCCGGCTGCTGAAGTAAATAAAGCAGAGGAAGCTACTGTTCCTGCAGAAGCTGCAGCAATTGAAAAATCTATCGAAGAAGTAAAAGATACCGTTTCTGCTTCTCAGGATTTCTCAGCATCAGATAAATTCTTTTCTCCTTTAGTAAAAAATATTGCAAAAGAAGAAGGTATTTCTTTAGATGAATTAGAGAAATTGTCTGGTTCAGGAAAAGATGGACGAGTAACAAAAGAAGATATCTTAAAATATATAGAAGATCGTAAATCTGGAGTTGTGCAAACGCCACAACCGGTTCAGGAAACTGCAAAAGTTGTGACTGAAGCTCCAAAAACAGCTGAGCCAGTGGTTCAGAAAAGTCAGCAGGCGGTTCCGGTTTCTGTAAACGGAGGCGATGAGATTATAGAAATGGACAGAATGCGTAAACTGATTTCAGGTTACATGACTGCTTCGGTTCAGACTTCTGCTCACGTACAATCTTTTATAGAAGTTGATGTAACGAATATTGTAAAATGGAGAGATAAAGTTAAAACTGCTTTCGAAAAAAGAGAAGGCGAAAAACTAACTTTTACGCCCATTATGATGGAAGCAGTTGCAAAAGCACTGAAAGATTTCCCTGGAATGAATATTTCTGTCGACGGTGATTATATTATTAAAAAGAAAAATATCAATTTAGGAATGGCGGCGGCTTTGCCAAACGGAAATTTAATTGTTCCTGTAATTAAAAATGCAGATCAGTTGAATTTGGTTGGAATGGCAAAAGCGGTAAACGATTTAGGAAATCGCGCTAAGGCCGGAAAACTAAAGCCAGACGATACACAGGGAGGAACTTACACAGTAACAAACGTGGGTACTTTTGGCAGCGTTTTCGGAACCCCGATTATCAATCAGCCGCAAGTGGGTATTCTGGCTCTTGGAGCAATTCGTAAAGTTCCTGCAGTTATAGAAACTCCGGAAGGAGATTTTATCGGAATCCGTCAGAAAATGTTCCTTTCTCATTCTTACGATCACAGGGTGGTAGATGGAGCTTTAGGAGGAAGTTTTGTAAAACGAGTAGCAGAATATCTGGAAGCTTTTGACGTTGACAGAGATTTCTAAAATCAGTTATAAAAAAATAAAATCAAATCCGATAAGTGCTCTACTTGTCGGATTTTTTCTTTGTAAGAAAACAATTAAGTGAGAATACGCAAAAAGAGCGAAGACTTTTTTATAAAAGTTAAAATCGTTAATTGAAAGCATTTTTAGACAAAAAAACTCAGAATAAAGGAGGATATTCCGCTTTAAAAATTACATTTGTAAACTTATAAAAATTAGAAATGGAATTAAAACTTAACAAGCCAATTTGCTTTTTTGATCTCGAAACAACGGGAATTGATATCGGTAAAGACAGAATCGTAGAAATTTCAATCTTCAAAGTTTTTCCAAACGGAAATAAAGAAAGTAAAACATGGTTGGTCAATCCAACAATTCCAATTCCGCCGCAAACTACGGCCGTTCATGGTATAACAGACGAAAAAGTAGCCAACGAACCTACTTTTGCAGAACTGGCTCATCAGATTCATAATATGATAAAAGACAGTGATTTGGGCGGATTTAACTCAGATCGTTTTGATATTCCGCTTTTGGCAGAAGAATTGCTGCGTGCAGGAGTTGATTTTGATATGAAAAATAAGGTTTCAGTAGATGTGCAGACTATTTTTCATAAAATGGAAGAACGTACATTAAGTGCGGCTTTGAAATTTTACTGTGGAAAAAGTCTTGAAAATGCCCATTCTGCAGAAGCAGATACAATGGCGACCTATGAAATTCTGAAAGCGCAATTAGACCGTTATCCGGAACTGGAAAATGATATGAAATCTTTGTCTGAGTTTACAACCCGAAAAAAAATCGCTGATTTTGCCGGAATGATTGCTTTTGATAAAGATGACGAAGAAATTTTTACATTTGGAAAACATAAAGGGGCAAAAGTGAATAAAGTTCTGGAAACGGAACCCGGATATTTCAGTTGGATTCAAAACGCTGATTTTCCTTTATATACCAAAAAAGTTCTGACAGCAATTAAATTAAGAAAATTAAATACGAAATAAGGTTCTGAGTTTTTAAGCTTCTAAGGTGCTGAGTTTTTTGCCTTAGAAGCTTAGCGACTTAGTATCTTAGAAGCTTAGAGAAAATGAAAATTATTTGTGTCGGCAGGAATTATGCCAATCATATAGAAGAACTTAAAAACGAACGTCCGGCTGAACCTGTTGTTTTTATGAAACCGGATTCGGCAGTTTTGCTGAAACAGCATCCGTTTGTAATTCCGGAGTTTTCAGATGATGTTCATCACGAGATTGAAATAATCGTAAAGATTAATAAAGTCGGAAAATATATTGAACCAAAATTTGCTCATAAATATTATGACGAAATTAGTGTGGGAATCGATTTTACGGCGCGTGATTTACAAAGTAAACTAAAAGAAAAAGGCCTTCCATGGGAAAAAGCCAAAGCCTTTGACGGCTCGGCAGTTATTGGTGATTTTTTACCAAAAACAGATTTTGTTTCTATGGAAAACCTTAATTTTGAATTAAAGACCAATTCAGAAACAGTTCAAAAAGGAAATTCCGGTATGATGCTCTGGAATATCGACGAACTGATTTCTCATGTATCCCAGTTTTTTACCTTAAAAATTGGAGATATAATTTTTACAGGAACTCCGGCAGGTGTGGCGGCTGTAAAACCAAATGATGTTTTAGAAGGCTTTTTAGAAGATAAAAAATTATTCAGAATACAAGTAAAATAATGGCTTTAAAATACAACCTTTCGAAAGTATATGCACTTTCTGATAACGATCCTGAATTTGTAAATCAAATTTTAACTTTATTTGTAACAGAAGTTCCCGAAGATTTAAAACAAATCAAAGAAGGAATCAAGAAAAAGGATCATAAATATGCCTATTCGTACGCACACAAAATAAAGCCCACGTTAGATTTAATGGGACTTAATGTCGCGTTTGAAGAAATTTTGCAGGTTGAAGCCTGGACAAAAGCCGAAGGCAAGAAAAAAGATATTGTCGAAACTTTTAAAAGCATAAAAATACAAGTTAAAGACGCGATTAAAGAGATAAAGAAAGACTTCGATCTTTAGAAGAAATTTGGTTTTATTCCTGTTTAATTCAAGCAGGAATAAAACTAACTTATCCTTATTTTAAATTTTGTAAAACGGTTTGAATTTAGAAAATCGTAAAAACCTCCCTCCAATACAAAGTTTAAATAATTGAATAACCTATTCGTAAATTATGGGCTTACGCAAGTAAGAAAAAAACATTTCACTAATATGAAAGCAGCTATTATTACTATTGGAGATGAAATTTTAATTGGACAAATTATTGATACCAATTCTGGATTTATTGCTAAATCGCTTGACAGAATCGGAGTTGAGGTTGTCGAAATGTTGTCTATTAGCGACAATAAACAGCATATTTTAGACACTTTTGCACAATTTCAAAACAGGGTAGACGTCGTAATCATAACCGGCGGACTAGGTCCGACGAAAGATGATATTACCAAAAAAACATTTTGCGAATATTTTGATGATGAACTCGTTGTCAATCAGGGTGTATTGGCGCATGTTACAGAATTGATTGAAGGTTTTTATAAAAGGCCAATTTCGCAATTAAATAAAGATCAGGCTTTGGTGCCGTCAACCTGTACGGTTTTGCCGAATAAAGTGGGCACCGCGCCCGGTATGTGGATGAAAAAGGAAAATACCGTTTTTATTTCACTTCCCGGGGTGCCTTACGAAATGAAATATCTTGTTGAAGAAGAAATTATTCCAAAAATTGTCCGCGAATACGAACGCCCTTTTATATTGCATAAAACGATTCTGACTTATGGACAGGGCGAAAGTTTAGTTGCAGAACGTATTGAAGAGTGGGAGAATAATCTACCTGAATTTATAAAACTCGCTTATCTGCCAAATCCGGGCAGAGTACGCTTAAGATTAACCGCGAGAGGAACTAATAAGGAACTTCTGGAAGCGGCAATAGAAGAAAATGTAACGTCATTAGATGCTATAATTCATGATATTATAGTAGGTTATGATGAAAACGAAACATTGGAAACCGTAGTGGGTAAATTGCTGACCAAACAAAATAAAACCATTGCAACTGCCGAAAGTTTTACCGGAGGCAGAATAGCTTCTCTTTTATCTGCCGTTCCCGGGGCGTCTGCTTATTTTAAAGGGAGTGTAGTTTCGTATGCAACCGAAACAAAAATAAATGTGCTGGAGGTTTCCAGAGAAATAATTTCTGCACATTCTGTGGTTAGTGCAGAAGTTGCATCAGCCATGGCGCTGAATGTTAAAAAGTTATTGCAAACAGACTACGCGATAGCAACGACGGGCAATGCAGGGCCTTCCAAAGGAGATTCTGATGCAGAAATAGGAGCTGTTTTTATCGCTTTGGCAACGCCAAACGGAGTAATTACAGAAGAATTTAACTTCGGACAACCTCGTGAAAAAGTGATAGATAGGGCAACAGTTAAGAGTTTGGAAATACTGCAAAAAGAAATTTTAAAAATTGTGCAATAATTTTTTGCTACAATGGTTTATTTTTCTTTTCTTTGCACCCTGATTTTGAATAACGATAAAAGATAAGTATAATGTCAAGAGTTTGTGACCTTACAGGTAAAAGAGCGATGGTAGGAAATAACGTTTCTCACGCTATGAACAAAACTAAGAGAAAGTTTTCTGTAAACTTAGTTAAAAAGCGTTTTTATCTTCCAGAAGAAGATAGATGGATTACTCTTAGAGTAGCAGCATCTACGATAAAAACAATTAATAAAAATGGAATCACTGCTGTTTTGAAAAAAGCACAGTCAGAAGGATTTATCAAATAATCTTTTCCTAAATAAATATATAGCAAGATGGCAAAGAAAGGTAATAGAATCCAGGTAATTTTAGAATGTACTGAGCACAAAACTACAGGTGTTGCAGGAACTTCTAGATATATTACAACTAAGAACAAAAAAAATACTCCGGATAGATTAGAGATTAAAAAATTTAATCCAATCTTGAAACGTGTAACTGTTCACAAAGAAATTAAGTAATAATTAGAGATTTTGTAAATCTCAAATGGTGTCGCCATTGAGTTTTATAAAGCTTCAAATAACATTTGAATCATGGCAAAGAAAACCGTAGCATCGTTACAAACATCTTCTAAGAGATTATCAAAAGCCATCAAAATGGTGAAATCTCCTAAAACTGGCGCATATACATTCGTAGAATCTATTATGGCTCCTGAAGAAGTTGATGAGTTCTTGAAAAAGAAATAATTACAATCACAGTATATAGAAAAGCTACTTTCATTCGGAAGTAGCTTTTTTATTACCTATATTTGTCTAAAGTTTAAAAAACAGCCCAACAATTGGCTTTTTTTAAACATTTGTTCCTGCTATCTGCTATATTTTTACCTGTCTAAAGAAGGCAAGTAAAGAATATAGCTCCTACCGGGACTAGAAACAAACAATTGGCTTTTTTAAGCACTGGGATTTTAAAAGCACAGAAATTTTAAAATTCAAAAAAAACTAACAATCTATAAAAAATGAGTTTTTTTAAAAAATTATTCTCTACCGATAAAAAAGAGACTTTAGACAAAGGTCTTGAAAAATCAAAAACTACTTTTTTTTCAAAGTTAAGTAAAGCCGTAGCCGGAAAATCTAAAGTCGATGACGATGTTTTGGATAATCTGGAAGAAGTTCTGGTAGCTTCTGACGTTGGTGTAAATACGACTTTGAAAATTATTGAAAGAATAGAAAAACGTGTTGCTGAAGATAAGTATTTAGGGACAGAAGAGTTAAATCAGATTCTTCGTGATGAGATCGGTTCTTTATTATCTGAAACCAATACCGGTGAAGCAACGGAGTTTGAAATTCCGAAAGATAAAAAACCGTATGTTTTAATGGTTGTTGGCGTAAATGGAGTTGGAAAAACAACAACGATTGGTAAGTTGGCTTATCAATTTAAGAAAGCGGGACATAAAGTAGTTCTAGGTGCGGCAGATACTTTTCGTGCTGCAGCCATAGATCAGTTGCAGGTTTGGGCAGATCGCGTAGATGTTCCTATTGTAAGACAAAATATGGGAAGTGATCCTGCCTCTGTAGCATTTGATACCTTGCAATCTGCTGTGGCTCAAAATGCTGATGTGGTTATTATTGATACTGCGGGTCGACTTCATAATAAAATTAATTTAATGAATGAGCTGACAAAGGTAAAACGTGTCATGCAGAAAGTTGTAGAAGATGCTCCTCATGATGTGCTTTTGGTTTTAGACGGATCGACAGGTCAAAATGCTTTTGAGCAGGCAAAACAATTTACGGCTGCAACAGAAGTAACTTCTCTTGCTGTTACTAAATTAGATGGAACCGCAAAAGGTGGCGTTGTAATTGGTATTTCAGATCAGTTTCAGATTCCGGTAAAATATATAGGCGTGGGCGAAGGGATTGAAGATTTACAAGTCTTTAATAAATATGAATTCGTTGACAGTTTCTTTAAATAATTAGTATGAGTTTTGAATCTTTAAAAAACATATCGGCAGTTGCTTTTTATTTTGCAAGTGTAATTTGTTTTGTTTTAGCCAATGTTTTGAAAGATAATAATCTTTCTGTCTATTATATTTTGCTTGTATTGGGAATAATTTTGTTCTTTTTAGGTATTCTTAAAAGAATAAGAACAAATCGATAAACAAACAAAAACAAATAAAAAAATCACGAGCTTTTAAATTGAATTGATTTCGATTTAAAAGCTCTTTTGTTATGAAGAGTATTGTATTTGGGTCTATTTTAATAAATAGTATTTTCATCATGCAGTTTCCACTTTGAACCATCTGTATATACAATATAATAAGCTCTAGTTGTGACAATTTGATTTGCATCTGTAGAGAAATCTTCTAAAAATTCAGATTGTATCTGGCCTGGTTTAATAATATGAACAGAGTTTGTCGTAAATCTTCCTTCTCCGTAAAAAAATCTGCCACCTGCAGGTTCGTCAAATGAATTGAGGCAAAACCATTCAAATTTAATTGCTTTAATGGTTTTTGTTCCTGAGTTTTTAAAAACTATTTTAATGTCTTTATGGTCGGAGTATTGATTTTTAATCAATGTTGCGGATATAATCGTGACAGGAGCTTTTTCTCTTTTTGGTAAACTATCTTTTTTAATTTGGACAGGGTTATTGTTTTTTGTGTTTTTAAGTGTTTCTTCTGAAACGATAGCGCTCTGCTTTGTTTTACTGCAGCTTAAAAATAAAAGAATAAAAAATAATACTATGGTGTTTTTCATTGTCAACTTAGTTCTGGTAATGTTTTTTAGGTTTGAAAAATTGGAGATAAAGTTCATTTCTTTTTAACTTTTTTAAAGTCATTAAAAGTTATTAAACTGTCATTATAAGACACTTTTTATTAATTATTTTTCCTTAAATAGTTAGTACATGTTTTTTCTTTTGGTGATTATAAGACTATCTTTGTAGTCCGGGTAAAATTTCTTTTGAAACCAAATGCCCTAGCCCTGATGGAAGCGGCATCCTTTTGTTACGTTGAAGAACGGGACAAAAGATACAGCGGACAGCAGGAATGAGCTCCTAACTTTTAATCTGAATGAAAAATAGTATGAGAAATGGTTTTATAGTTTTGTTGTCTGTTTTATTTATAAGCTGTAAACAGGATATTAAACCTGCAGATGTTTCTAAACTAAACGGTTACTGGGAAATTGAAAAAGTAGTGTTTGATAAAGGCGAGCAGAAAGATTATAAAATGAATGAAACGTTTGATTTCTTTCAAATTAAAAATAACAAAGGTTTCCGTACCAAAGTAATGCCGCAGTTTGATGGAACATTTTTAACGACTAATACTTTTGAAAATGTTACCGTACGTTTTGCCCAAGACAAGGCTTTTCTGGATTATAAAACAGATTACACAAAATGGAGCGAAGAGATTATTTTGCTTTCTGATGATAAGCTGGTGGTTAAAAATCCACAAAAAATAGAATATCATTATAAAAAAACAGGACCAGTAAACCTATTGAATGATGGCGAAAAGAATAAATAACGAAAGTACAATTGGCGCTGTTTTACAACAGATTATTCAGGTTAACAAATTGCAGCCAGGTATGGATCAAATTGACGTGCGGGATGCCTGGAAACAACTTATGGGAAGTGGCGTGAATACTTATACCCGAAATGTTGTTCTAAAAGGGAGTACTCTTTATGTTGAATTAGGTTCTTCTGTCCTGCGTGAGGAATTGACCCATGGAAAATATAAAATTGTTAAAATGATCAATGAAGAATTGGGTCGCGAGGTTGTAAAAGATGTGATTTTACGCTGATTTATTACGTTTTTTTATAAGATTAATTTTAAAAATAATTAACACTTCTATTGTGAAGTGTTTTTTTTTGCGATACATTTGGGCGCTGCTTTTGTAAGTAACATCCTTTTAATAACTCAAAAAAACAAACAAAAAACAATGAAAAAAATTTTACTTATTTTAACTGTATTATTTGCTTTAACCAGCTCTGCACAAAAGAAAAAAGTTGCTGTTGTAGCATTTTATACGGACAAAACAATTGATTTATCTGAACTAGGTTTAAATGCAGTAGCTGCAGTTACAGATCTTGGTAATAACCCGAACTTCAACCTTAGTCCTATTTTAGAGAAATATCATGCTGCATTTTTCAATGATTATTCGAAAAAATTCCCTTTTGATCTAATTCCTGAAAATGAAGTAACTCAAAAACAAGAATATATTGCTTACGTTCCTCATTTTGATAAAGAAGGAGAGGCTGGAAAGTATATTATTAACTACCCTGGATACAAATATATTTATGAAGGAATAAATGGTTCTGCAAATGAAGTTGCGACGGCTACTATGTTTAAAGAGAATGCTGACGGTGTTTTATTTACAGAAATTCATTTTGCTGTGGTAAAAGGATTTGCTGTTGGTGGTACCGGAACTATCAAGATGAGAGCTTACGCAAGAATTGCTTTGTATGATAAAAAAGGAAAAAAAGTATTTGCGTTTAATGAAGGAGCTAATTCTAAAAAAACAGGAACAATTGTAGGTGGAATTCCTGTTTTATCTTTTGATAAGGTCTTACCAATGTGCGAAAGCGCATTAGATGAGCTTCTAAAAGATCTTGATGGAAGAATTGAGAAAATGGTAAAAAAGACTTCTAGTGATCTTTAGTCAACAATTTGTTATAAAATAAAAACCCGCTTCAATATTGAAGCGGGTTTTTATTTTATAATCTAAGTAGTCTATAAATCTTTCGATCTAAAAAGTCTGGATTAGAATTGCTCTCTTCCTGCAAAGTGGAATGCACTTTCGATAGCAGCGTTCTCGTCGCTGTCAGATCCGTGAACCGCATTTTCTCCGATTGAAGTTGCGTATGCTTTACGAATAGTTCCTTCAGCAGCTTCTGCCGGGTTTGTAGCACCGATTAAAGTTCTGAAATCTTCTACTGCGTTGTCTTTTTCTAAAATAGCAGCAACGATTGGTCCACGAGACATGAATTCAACTAATTCTCCGTAGAAAGGTCTTTCTGCGTGAACTGCGTAGAATGCTTTAGCATCTGCTACAGTTAATTGAGTTAATTTTAATGAAACGATTTTAAAGCCACCATTCGTAATCATTGCTAAGATATTCCCGATGTGTCCGTTTGCAACAGCATCTGGCTTAATCATTGTAAAAGTTCTATTTGTTGCCATTTCTATTTTTTATTAAATTTTGTGCAAAAGTATACTTTTTTTGTCAATTGATTTTAATAAAAATACATTTAAACTGCATTAAATTCGGTTTTTCGAAAGATTAAGGTCAATTGCTAAAAAATTGCGGAATTCTGCATGTCTCTTAATTGATATTCTGGTTTTTAAACTTTGAATATTAATTTGTTTCTGTAGAATATCCATAATATGAATGTCCAGATAGCAACGTAAGTAACTGCTCCTGCAAGAGAAGCCGTCATAGGATTACTGAATAAAGGTGCAATGCCAAAGCGATATAAATAATCTAAAAGATTAGTCTGCTCCTGCGGATTCGATGGATTGCCAAAACGAATCATTACCAATGCCTGAGGAATAATCTGCGAAGCAAAGAAAACAATCATTGGGTTTACACCCCAGATTACGAATAGTTTAAAACCTTTCTTGTAACCAGCAATATCAATAACGTAATATAATGCTGTGAGACAAACCGTTGCCAAACCTGTGGTATATAAAACATAACTGCTTGTCCAGATTGATTTGTTGATTGGAAAAACCAGATCCCAGATTAAACCAAGAAAAATAAGTACCGTACCGATCATTCCCATTCGTTGGGCTTTTTGTATTTTGGTCACATTTAATTGCAAAATCTGTCCGATTAAAAGACCAATAATTCCGTTGACAATGGATGGAAGCGTACTTAAAATTCCTTCCGGATCCCAGGTTTTGGTTTCGTAATACATGTGACCTTTTAGTACTACACTATCAAGCCACGTGGCAAGATTAGTTCCTCTTTCCAGATTGGCTTCACCAAATCCAGGTACTGGAACTAAAGTCATAATGGCCCAATAACCCAGAAGTAAAACAATCCCTGTTATGATTTGGGTTCTTCGGGATGCTTTCAAATATAAAAGTGAAACAACAAAATATACAATGGCAATACGTTGTAAAACGCCTGGAAGTCTCACATCCTGATAATCTTCAAAACCTCCGTATGCTAAAATCAGATAAAGAAATAATATAGTAAAAGCTAAAATATTTTTTAACCGGTTGCTAAAACTTCCCATCAGGGCATATCCAACAGCAATTGTTATCGTCAGTCTTGCAATAAGAAGCGGGATTCCATCTAAACCAAATAGTTGAATGTTTCCAAAGAAATTGAAGAAAATCCCCAGACAAAACATTCTTAACGAACGAATCAGGATTTTGTTGAATGTCGTTTCATCATACTTTTTCTCCGGCATTGCCAGTGGAACTGCCACACCCATTATAAAAATAAAAAAGGGAAAGACTAAATCTGTCGGCGTACAACCGTTCCAGTGCGCGTGTAAAAGTGGTGGATAAACATTTCCCCAATCACCGGGATTGTTTACAATAGTCATCAATAGAATAGTCAGTCCGCGAAAGACATCTAGCGAAATTAGGCGTTCTCTTACCATTTTGGTTAGTTAGTTAATAGGTTATAAAATATAATTCTATTTGGTTTGAGAGAGCAATAAGATAGAAAATGAGCTGGTTATTTGTTTCTAAATTATCACTTTTGAATTCTAAAGATAATTATTTTAGATTATTATGATGTCAAAATTATGTTCTAAGGGTTTTAATTTTTGAATTAGAATTGGAATTAACTGTTCTCCTTTTTCTAAATAAAATTCAGAAAAATTAGTTTGACGTTCCTGAAGCCCGTGATTCGGAAACAGTTCGCACTGTAAATCGGCCACCCGCTGCAATTGATCGTGCAATTTCCTTTTTTGTGCTTTTAATAAACGTTTTTCCAGCTTTTCCAATCCCTTTTTTTGTTTTACTTCCTGAGCTTTCACAGCTCCGGAGAAAGATTTGTCTGTTTTTTCTGCGAGTTCAAAAAGATACTCAAATTGTCTTTCCAGTGCCTCTCTCTGTGGCGTTAAATCTATCGGAAATGGAGAAAGTTTATGCGTGATATGACTCATCAAACTCTCGGATTTACTGAATAAATCTTTCCAGGTTAAATTTAAATTATCTGCTTTTTTAGCCTGTTTCTCAGTTGCTAAAAGCACAGAATTTCGAACTAACAAAATCGGGAATGTAATGTTTACGGCATCAAAAAATGCTTTCAATTCCAGCCAATAAGCGATTTCCCCGCCTCCGCCAATGTAACACAGATTGGGTAAAATAATTTCCTGATACAACGGACGCATAATAACGTTGGGACTGAATTTTTCAGGATTACTTTCCAGTACTTTAAAGATTTCTTCTTTAGAAAAATACATCTTAGTATTGTTGATCCAATATTTATCGTCTTCGAAAATGATTCTTTCGCGAAGCTGATCTTCAATGTAAAATAAATTTATCTCGCGGGGATTTACCTGAACGCTGTAATCCGCAAGCGATTCGATAGATTTCTGAACTTCTTTAAAGGAAGTCTGATTTTCTAATTCTTCTTTCACATAGGGAATAAAAGCGCGTTTTAAATTGGCATCATCAGCATCTAAAATCACTAAACCGTAATTTGCAAAAAGAGCATTGGCTAAAAAACGAGTGGCATCTGCCAGGTTTTCATGCTCTAAATACGCGTTTTCAAATAGTTTTTTAAGTTCTGCGGCATTGGTACTCGAACCTAATTCTTTAGAATAAACTTCAAACAAATCTTCTAATCCGGTTGTTGATAATCTTCCTACGGGACCATTGCTTTCAGCATTCCAGCGAATTTTTTTTCCTTTAAAATTGAAGTAATTTATTTCTTCAAAATCGTGGTCTTCCGTCGCCATCCAATATACAGGGACGAAATTATAAGAAGGATATTTCGACTTTAATTCTTTTGTTAAATTAATGACAGAAATAATTTTATATAAAAAATATAATGGTCCGCTAAAGAGATTTAACTGATGTCCCGTCGTAATAGTAAAGGTATTTTGCAGTGCTAAAAGCGAAATATTTTGCTTAGTTGAATCTGAAATGTCGATTTTCTCATATTGCTTCTGTAAAGTTTCAACCAATGCGATTCGGTTGTTAGAATCAAAATTAGCCGCTTTTTCAGTAATTTGTTTTTCGAAACTTTCCAGAGTAGGAAAGTTATTGTACAGCGATTTTAATTCTGGTTTCTGGTCTAAATAATCCTGCATTAGTTTAGAAAAATAACCAGAAGATTGAAAGCTGATACAGTCGGTAGGCATAATTTTAAATTTATTTTTGACAGCTGTAAATTTAATGAAAATATACAGTTAAAAATGCTTTTAACGATTGCTTATGATTTGATTTTTGTTTTTTATTTTAAACTTCCGAAAATCAAGTTCTTAAATTAGTATTATGTGTCTCTTTTTAAAATGGAATAAATACAAAATTTGTTAAAATAGAATGTGTCTTTAAAACTAATTCTCTTAAAGGTGAATTATTAATAATGAAACTATATTTTTGTAATCAAAAAAAAAGTTATATCTATTTTACATGAAAACTTACGAGAATAAGAAGAACTCTTTAAATCATGTTCTTTTTGGAAGCCTTATTGGTACTACAATTGAATTTTTTGATTTTTATATTTATGCAAATGCAGCAGTTTTGGTATTTCCGCAATTGTTTTTTCCAGGTGCAGATCCTACAATGGCTACCTTAGAATCATTGGCCACTTTTTCAATCGCATTTTTATCGCGGCCTTTAGGTTCGGCTTTTTTTGGACATTACGGAGATAAAATCGGGCGTAAATTTACCCTTGTCGCTGCTTTATTAACTATGGGGATTTCTACGGTTACTATTGGTTTTCTTCCTGGTTACGCCAGTATTGGTGTCGCGGCTCCGCTGTTGCTAATGTTGTGCCGTTTTGGACAAGGCGTGGGCTTGGGAGGCGAATGGGGCGGTGCTGTTTTGTTGGCGATCGAAAATGCACCTCCGCACAAGCGTGCCTGGTATGGAATGTTTCCGCAGTTGGGAGCTCCTATTGGATTATTACTTTCCGGCGGAACTTTCCTTTTGCTGACCGATACAATGAGTAACGAAGATTTTATGAATTATGGCTGGAGGATTCCCTTTATTGCCAGTTCACTTTTGGTTATCGTAGGTTTCTATATCAGGACTAAGATTACCGAAACCCCTTCTTTCGAAAATTCAAAAAATGAGCACGAAGAAGTAAAAGTGCCATTTCTGACTTTAATCAAATCATATAAAAATCAATTAATTTTTGGAACGCTTGCTGCTATAACCACATTTTTGGTTTTTTATTTAATGACGGTTTTTACATTAAGCTGGGCGACTTCAGATTTAGGTTTTGCAAAACGTGATTTCTTATTAATTCAAATGTTTTCGGTCTTGTTTTTTGCGGCATTTATTCCGCTTTCTGCAATAGTTGCCGATAAAATAGGAAGACGTAAAATATTGATTGTTACCACAATTGCAATTGCCTTGTTCGGATTTTTCTTTTCATATTTCTTAAACTCAGGAAGTACATTTATGGTGACTTTCTTTGTTTGCCTGGGAATGACTTTAATGGGATTTACATACGGACCTTTAGGAACATATTTATCAGAATTGTTTCCGACCACGGTTCGTTATTCGGGCGCTTCATTGACTTTTAATCTGGCAGGAATTCTGGGCGCTGCTTTTGCTCCCATGATAGCGATTTGGCTCGCAAGTACTTACGGGTTAACTTACGTAGGTTTCTATCTGACTTTTGCCGCTTGTATTTCTTTATTTTCTTTATTGGTTATAAGTCGAAAAGAGCATAAGTTTTAAAATATTTATTCTCAACAAAAAGTTCCCAAAGAAATTTATTTTTGGGAACTTTCATTTTTAAGATTAAGGGATTTACTCTTCTATCTTTTTAAAGTAAAATGTCCTCTGAATTCTGTACCGTTTAATCTTGTAACCGTAAACCAGTAATCTGAGGCAGGTTCTAACCGACCAAGATAAGTACCGTCCCACGAAGTATTTGGTCCCAATTCTTTGATAAATTTCCCGTAACGGTTATATATTTTAATTCCGGTGTTCGCTTTTAAATAAGCAAAATCAATTGTCCAGATATCATTATAACTATCTCCATTTGGAGTAAAGAATTTTGGATACGGAAGTTCATTTACCAAATTAATGCAATCTTTAGAAGTTGCTTCTAAAATATTTATTATAACTGGAATTCTGTCACTTTCGCAAGTACTTACTGTCTGAGAAGCATAATACGTGATTCCATTTTCAAGCAAAGTAGATTCTGGTAAAGTGTTTGTTGCAGAAATACTTTCGTACCACTTGATATTTTGTCCATTAATTTCAATATCATTAATTTTTGCATTTTTCTGAGTACAGAATTGCTGCGGAGATTCTGCTATCGGAACTTGAATTTCATCTATTTTTACTTTAACAGCAAATCTCTCACTTTCGCAGTTGTTCAGAGTTTGTGTAACATAGTAAGTATTATTTTGTAACAAAGTCGTTTCTGGTAAAGTATTTCCATTTGACGAAGTATCATACCATTTAAGAGATGTACCACTTATATCCAGATTTGCTAGTCTGGCAATTTCGTTACTGCAAAATTGCACATCATTATTTCCAACTGGCATAGGTGTGTCATACACATGTACTAGAATTGGCGTTCTATCACTTTCGCATGCGATGGTCTGCGATACATAATATACTTTGTTGTCCTCTAAGAGAGTTTTGCTTGGTAAAACGCTAGCAGACATATAAGTGTCATACCATTTTAGATTTTGACCAGTTACCTGAATTTCGCCCAAAGTAGCATTTTGTTTTTTGCAAAATGAAGGAGACGCTGTCTCTGTTGGTGGCGCTGGAACATTAGTTATAGTTACTTTTACGGCTAATCTTTCGGTTTCGCAATTATTTGATATTTGAGAAGCATAATAAGTTTTTCCATCTTCTAGATTAGTATTGGCAGATAGAATATTTCCATTTGTTAAACTATCATACCATTGAATTTCACTAAAATTAGGCGTTAGATTGGAAATAGTAGCATTTTGACTTGCGCAGAAAAGCTGATTTTCATCTCCTTCAGGTTTTGATGGGTCACAAGGGCTAAGTCTGAGAACAAAACCATCAGAAGTAGTAACTATTCCTCCATTCAAAGAACTTAATGAGTGAGTGGCAGGTCCGGGATCAAAATCACAATTCCAATTAAAATCGCCTAAAACATAGATGCTTTTATTTTTAATTTGAATATCTTTTACCAACGAACGATAATTAGAAATAAACATGTAAGCTTTTTCAAAATTTCGATTAGAATCAAATTTTAGTACATAACCAGATCCATATTGAATTGAGCCATTTGGATTTTCTAAGAAAAAAGAATTTGCAGAAGGATCGGCATCTACTTTTCCTGCAAAATCTCCAGCAACATATATATTGTTTTGAAAATCACTTTCAATTTTCCATATTTGAAAGTCTGCAGAAAACTGAGCGACAAAATATTCTTTTACATCCAAATAATTACCATTACTATCTAGCCATAAGATAAATTTTTGAGATGATATATTTACGACATTCGGTGAAGGGTCGACATCTATAGTGCCTTGGTAAACATTATTGGTTCCGGCTATAATAATATTTCCTTTTTTATCTATGTGAAAAGTATTTTCAGATTGCTGTAAAAGTTTTTTCTCCCAAATGACATTTGCATTGTTAGTGTTTATATTAAAAACAGTGGAAGTATAATTGCCTTGGTTGTAATTATTTAATATAGCGATAATATTCCCATCGCCTTTTGTCTTAATTTTGATATCGCTTGAACCCGGATCATCAAATATCTTTTTCCAAATAAAATTTCCTGAGTTATCTAGTTTTAATATATATTGACCAATATTATTTTGCGATTCAAATTTAACAGGCGTATTATTAATTTCAATAGTTTTTGGGTTTACAAACCAGCCACTGATGATAAAATTATTTTGATTATCGACATCAAAATTATAAATGAAAAATGAGCCATTGTTTTTTATTCTGCTTCGAGATAACTCATTTCCATTTGCAGAAAGTTTTACAATTGTATAGTAATAACTTATTTCATTGTTGACAAATTGAGAAGTTTGTAAAAAAAGATAGATATTGCCATCGCTCCCAATTTTAATATCATAAGCATATTGGCCAGATTTTAAATCTCCAAAAGTCTTTCCCCAAACGTAATTACCATTTCGGTCAAGTTTTATTAAATAAATATCTCTGAAAGGGGAAAAAGGAGTAGATAAATTATTGATAATCTGAGTGCCATTTGGCGTCGGATCCAGATCGTATGTATAAGATTGTGCCACTCCGATAGAATAGGAGTTGCCATTATCGTCAACAGCTAAGGCCTCTGCCTCATCAGTCTGTTGGTTTCCAATTTGTCTAACCCAACGTAAATCTTGCGCCATAGTTGCATTTTGGAATAAAATAGAGAACAAAATAAATGTAAAAAGTAATTTTTTCTTCATGCAAGACATTTTAATTGTTCCAAATGTAATTAAATATCCACAAAACTGAATTAAAAATTAGAAATCAGATGAATAAAATCTTTTCTCCAAAAGTTTCCAAATAACCCGTATTTTTGCAAAAAAATAATTCCCTTTTGAAAACGAAACTTTTTGTAATTACGCCACCATTTACTCAACTGAATACGCCGTATCCGGCAACGGCGTATATAAAAGGTTTTCTGAATACTAAAAATATCGAATCGGTTCAGGCCGATTTGGGTATTGATGTAATTTTGGAATTGTTTTCGAAGCAAGGACTTATTGATTTGTTTGAAGTTTCAAGCTCTAAGTTTCAAGTTCATTCTGAAATCTCAGACAATTCGAAACGTATTTTTGCTTTACAAGACGAGTACATCAAAACTATTGATTCTGTAATTCAGTTTCTCCAGGGAAAAAATCCAACTTTGGCTTTGCAGATTTGTCAGGAAGATTTTCTTCCGGAAGCTTCGCGTTTTGCACAATTGGAAGAACTCGATTGGGCTTTCGGCACTATGGGAACTCAGGATAAAGCCAAACATTTGGCGACTTTGTATCTGGAAGATATCTCAGATTTTATTGTAGAATGTGTCGATGAGAATTTTGGCTTCAGCCGATACGCCGAACGTCTGGGCAGAAGCGCAAATTCTTTTGATGAATTGTATGACGCTTTACAAAAAGAACCAACCTATATCGATTCGATTTTAATTTCGCTTTTAAAAGATAAAATTGAAATTGTAAATCCTACTTTGTTTTTAATTTCGGTTCCGTTTCCGGGAAATTTATACAGCGCTTTCAGATGTGCGCAATGGGTTAAGCAAAACCATCCTGAAATAAAAATCTCCATGGGCGGCGGTTTTCCAAATACCGAATTACGTTCACTTTCTGATAAACGTGTTTTCGAGTTTTTCGATTTCATCACTTTAGACGATGGCGAAGTTCCTATTGAAGAGTTAATTTTTAATCTTGAAAACCCAGATTATAATTCTTATAAAAGAACTTTTCTTTTAGAAAATGAAAAAGTAGTTTACAAGAACAATTCTCTAAAACACGATTACAAACAAGCTTATGTAGGAACACCGGATTACTTGGACCTTCCTTTGGATAAATATATTTCGGTTATCGAAATTGTAAATCCTATGCACCGAATGTGGAGCGATGGTCGTTGGAACAAGCTGACAATGGCGCACGGTTGTTACTGGGGAAAATGTACTTTTTGTGATATCTCTTTAGATTATATAAAAGTGTACGAACCGGTAGCGGCAAGCCTGCTTTGCGACCGAATTGAAGAATTAATAGCAAAAACTGGACAAAACGGATTCCACTTTGTAGATGAAGCTGCGCCGCCTGCCTTAATGCGCGCTTTGGCGCTCGAGATTCTAAAACGAAAACTGGCAGTGACCTGGTGGACGAATATTCGTTTTGAAAAAAGCTTTTCTAAAGATTTATGTTTATTGCTAAAAGCTTCCGGATGTATTGCCGTTTCCGGAGGTTTAGAAGTAGCGTCTGATCGATTACTGAAATTGATCGACAAAGGCGTTACTGTCGAACAAGTGGCAAAAGTAACTCGAAATTTTACCGAAGCCGGAATTATGGTTCACGCGTATTTAATGTACGGATATCCGACACAAACCATTCAGGAAACGATTGATAGTTTAGAAATGGTCCGTCAGTTGTTTGAGGCAGGGGTTTTACAGTCTGGTTTTTGGCATCAGTTTGCGTTAACGGCGCATAGTCCTGTAGGTTTGTATCCGGAACAATTTGGCGTGACCAAAAAAACAGAAACTATTGGAACTTTTGCTAATAATGATATTGAATACAGTGATTCTACAGGAATTAACCACGATAAATTTAGTTTCGGATTAAAAAAATCGCTCTTCAATTTTATGCACGGGATATGTTTTGATTATGAACTTCAGGACTGGTTCGATTTTAAAATTCCGAGAACCAAAATTGATCCCGATTTTATTTTCAATGCATTGGAAGAACAAAATGATTTTAATACAAAACCGAATGCAAAAGTGGTTTGGCTTGGCGGAAAACCTTCAGCGGAACTTTTTATAAAATCGAAAAAAGGCAGAAGCTGGGAAATGATGTCTTTAACTTTTCATGATAAAAAAGAAAGTTTTGCTATTCAAACCAGTAAGGACGAAGGCGAGTGGCTGATTTCTATCTTGTCCAAAATAACGGTTTCAAACGCTAAAAATTATACTTTTCTGGAAGTGAAAAATGATTTCGAAACTTCATTAGAAGATTTTGAACTGTTCTGGTATTCTAAACCAATAAATACCTTACGGGAGTTTGGATTGTTAGTCCTTTAATCAAACTCTAAACATTCTCCATCATTTGGAATAATTGTTTTTTCTAAAAGACCATGATCCGAAAGGACTTTCCTTAATTCCTGTCTTGTGGTCGGACAATGATTTAAAGCTTCCAGATGATTGGCAATAATTTTTCCGGGAGCAAGTGTTGCAAATTTTAATATATCGTCCATTCGCATTAACAAAGGCTGTCCGATGTCTAATCTAGCAGTTCCGCAGGCTACAATTGCAATATCAGGTCGAAGCTGCGTTAAAACTTTTTCGACATGTTCTGTAAAAACCGTGTCAGAACTTATGTAAATAGATTTCTCATTTTCAAGTTCAATTATAAATCCCATTACATTTCCCATTAATTTGGCAATAAAACCATAGCCATGAATCGCCGGAATTCCCGTTATTTTTCCGTCAAGAAAAAATTGCGGTTCCCAGTATTCTAAAGTTTGTATCACGCTGAGACCTCTCTGCACCAGAACTTTTTCGTCTTTTGCACTGCAGATTACCGGAATGCTTTTGCGGCGTAAAAAAACTTCGCCGGCTTTGTCAATATGGTCCGCATGTAAGTGCGTAATAAAACAATGTGTTACACGGCTTAATATTTCGCGGCTATTTTTGGGTAACGCCACCAACGGATTTCTTTTCGGCTTGTATCTAAAAATGGTAAAAGGAGGAAGCGTTTTTCTCTTCCCCAACATTGGGTCAACTAAAATGACATGCTTTTCTGTTTCAATAACCAAAGTGGCATTTCGCAAGTGATGTAATTTCATATCGATGAAGATTAGATATTAAAAATACAAAGTTTTTCCGAGAAAATATTGACGGAATTTTCTGTAATTTTGATTAAAATTTTTTATTGATAAATCTATGTTTTTACAAGAATGTTTTCATACCTATTTCATTTATATTTTGACAAATAAGGCTAAATCTGTTTTTTATATTGGTGTTACAGGTAATCTAAAAAAAAGATTGCAGCAACATGGTGACAATATTTTGTTGGATACCCAAACTTTTGCATCCAAATACAATGTTGAATTTTTGCTCTATTATGAAAAATTTACTTGGATTCACGATGCAATTGCAAGAGAAAAAGAATTAAAAGGTTGGAGAGATAAGAAATTAGCCTTGATTAAAATTATGAATCCTAATTTAGAATTTTTGCAGTATTAATTTAATAACTTTATATTCTAAAAGTCCAATTTGTCATCCTGACGAAGGAAGGATCTCCGCAAGTA
>NZ_JBDKWC010000001.1:0-798887 GCF_039749035.1 Flavobacterium olei | reverse complement strand
ACTCCGCAATCAAAATTAAAATCGTTGTCGAGCTTCTTGCGGAGATTCCTCGTACCTCGGAATGACAAATCGTTGCGATTAAGTTTTGCAAGAATCTCCCTCAGGTCCAATTTGTCATCCTGACGAAGGAAGGATCTCCGCAAGTAACTCCGCAATCAAAATTAAAATCGTTGTCGAGCTTCTTGCGGAGATTCCTCGTACCTCGGAATGACAAATCGTTGCGGTTAATCAAAAGTAAATTTTACCCAATAGAAAATCGGAAGCCAATTCCGTGTAGATTTTCTATAGAAATTCCTTTTTCATCAGCCAGAATTTTTCGCAGGCGCGAAATAAAAACATCCAGACTTCTTCCCATAAAGTAATCATCGGTTCCCCAAAGAGAAGTCAGGATCTGCTCTCTTTTTAAAACCGAATTTTTATGGTCCAGAAACAGTTTCAATAATTCCGCTTCACGTTGTGTCAGCCCGACTTTTTCATCATTATTAAAAAGAATAAAGTTTTTGGTATCAAACTGATATTTCCCTACTTCATAAATTGTTTTTAATGGCGCGACATTTTTTTGAGAACGCTTTAAGAAGATTTCAATTTTGAGCAATAATTCTTCAATACTAAAAGGCTTCACCAGATAATCATCTGCGCCTAAACGCAAACCCTTAATCCGGTCTTCTTTTAATGTTTTTGCTGAAAGAAAAATAATCGGAACTTCAATATCGATTTTCCGGACTGCTTCGGCCAATTCAAAACCATCCATTTTTGGCATCATAATATCAAAAATGCAAATGTCAAAGTCTTCCTCTTCAAATTTAGCGAGAGCAGATTTACCATCAGAACAATGAATCACTTCATAGTTATTTTGCTCCAGATTATCTTTGGTCAGAAATGCCAGGGTTTCATCGTCTTCGGCGTATAGTATTTTGAAATTACTCATTTTTTTAAAGGAATTGATATGGTTATAGTAATACCTTTTTCGACATTATTTTCAGCTTTGATTTTCCAGTTTTGCAGGCTGCAGATTTCTTTTACGTAATATAATCCAAGACCAAATCCGTTTACTTCATTGCTTTTTTCGTTCTGCACCCGATAGAACTTATCAAAGATATAAGAAATTTTTTTAGGATTTATTCCGATTCCGTTATCTCTAAACTCCAATTTCAGACAATTGTTTTCTTCATATAAATGAATTGTAATTTCAGGTTTTTCATTGCGGTATTTAACGGCGTTGTCCAATAAATTATAAACCAGATTGGCAAAGTGAAAAGTATCTGTTTCCAATACATATTCCGGAGAGGAAGTCCTGATTGTAACTGAAGCGTCAGGGTATTTTAGTTTAATGTTTTCTATTGCTTCATCCAATACAGGTACAATTAAAACACTTTCTTTCTTGAGCTCCAATGGTGTATAATCTGATTTTGCAATATTTAAAATTTTCTCCACATGACCATTTAGCTTATTGCTCTGATTGATAATTATATCGGTATAAGTAAAAAGCTTTTTGTCTTCTTTAATGGGTTTTTGTTCAATTAAATATTTTGAAGCGATGAGAATAGAAGCCAAAGGTGTTTTAAATTCATGCGTCATATTATTAATGAAATCGCGCTGCAATTCAGAATATTTTTTTTGCTGTAAGAGTTTAAAAATAGAATAAACATAAATTAGCAGAATCAGTATTAATGCTGTTGAAAGAACAAACCAAAATCGCATTGAACTAAACAAATAAGTGGTTTCATTAGGAAAACGAACTGCAAAATAATAAACCAGGTTTTTATGTTTAGGGAAGTAAACGCTTTTTTTACAATCTTCTTTTTTTGAAAGTGAAATATAGTCTCCGTAAATCATCTCATCACTTTGACAATTGTACATAGCGTATTCAAAATCGGTCGTAATATTCATTTTTTTGAATTCCGTTTTGAGATAAAATTCTAAAATTTCGGGTTCAAATTCGTTATCCACATTAACGATGTAATAATCGTTGGCAATTTTCTGCACCGGATTTTGTACAGGAAGTTCGTGATTGGTTCCTTCGTAAAGTTTTTTCGCCACTTCCAATAAAGCAATATGAGCTTTCTGACTCAGCTTTTTCTGTTCAATTGTAAAAGCTTCTTTTGTCCAGAGCAGTTGCGCGACCAAAATGCTGATAATAGCAATTAGTCCTAATATAATGATGCTGTTGAGTTTATTAATCTTCAAGGAAAAGTATTTTGAAAGTGTAATATTAATCAATTTTATACTGAAAATAAGCGATTAACAAGTCGTTAACAAACATTTGAAAGCGGTTAACAGCGATGTGAATTTGTCTGAATTACCTTTGTAATATAAATTTGAACTATAAACCATTTTAAATATACCATTATGAAAGTGATTAAAATTTCTATGTTAGCATTGGCTTTAGGCCTTATGTCTTTTTCGGCAATTGCGCCGGTACAATCTTTAGTTGCAGAGACTACAATTACAGAAACTGCTGCTTCTACAATCGTTTGGAAAGCAGAAACCATTGATGTTGGACAAATTCCGCAGGGAACTCCAAAAGCAATTGTGTATGAATTTAAAAATACAGGAAAAACAGCTGTAGTGATTACAAATGTTCAGGGATCTTGCGGATGTACTGCTACAGATTATACAAAAGAACCGGTTCAGCCAGGTAAATCTGCAAAAGTTACAGCGACTTATAATGCAGCAAACAAAGGTGGTTTTACAAAAACAGTTACAGTGACCACAAGCGCAGAAAAAACACCAAAAATCCTTACTTTAAAAGGTACAGTTATTTAAGAATTTTAATAGGTTGGTTATATGTAAAAACTCCGGGCAAGAAATTGGCCGGAGTTTTTTTTTATTATCAAGTCAAAATTTTACTGCAAAGTTCACAAAGGAGTTTACACAAAATGTGTGTCTTATATGGTTTCATAAAATTCTTTGTAAATGCCTTTACGAACTTTGCGTTTAAATATCTTGCGATCTTTTTTTAGATTAAATTCTAAATTTTGATTTAAGAGATTATTTTTTACTTTTAATGAAAATTATAAGCTATGAAAATTTGGTATTCGCCTCTTGTTGTAATTGTTTTTCTTGTTCTTTTTTCGTGTAATTCGAAAGATAAAAAAGAGGAAAATACGGTGCCGACCGTTACAGAAATTCCGGAACTGCGACTTACAATTGATAGTGTGCGTATTAATACATTTTATGAAAATTATCCTAAACTGGCTAAATTTAAGCAAGATGTCTCTTCTTTATATCAGAAAAACAAATCTACTCAGTTGTGGCAGGACAATAAAGGTTTAGTCGAGTTTAGTCATACGTTATTCAATCAATATAAAAATCTGGATCAGGAAGGGTTAAAGGCTAATTTTCCGTACAATGAAAAGTTGGGTCCTATTCTGGAAAATGCGGCAGGCAACAAACTTTCTAAAGAAGATACCGATCTGATGATTTCGAACTTGTATTACTATTATGCTGAAAAGGTATATGCAGGCTTTGATGAAAAGACCAGTATTTCGTTAGAATGGCTTTTGCCAAGAAAAAAACTGAATTACCAGCTCCTTTCAGATTCGATTTTTAAAAAGTCCACCATTCTCGATGATAAAAAGAGAAAGATGTTCAGCCAATATTATAAACTTCGTGATGCGCTGAAAGAATACAGGGCTATTGAGAAAAACGGCGGTTGGAAAAATATCGAAATCAACGAAGATTTTAAAAATATTAAAGTTGGAGATTCGTCCAGTACAGTCGCTCAAATTAGGGAAAGGCTTTTTGTTACCAAAGATTTAAAGGAAAATAACAATAGCGCTGTTTGCGATACTACTTTAATGAGAGCCATGAAAAATTACGAAATACGTCATGGTTATTCGCAAAAGAACTTCATTTTAAAAGAGCATATTGCAGATTTGAATATTCCCGTTTCGGAGCGAATTAAAACCATCATTGCTAATATGGAACGTTGCAGATGGATTGATCCCGAATTGGAAAAAGGCAAAAAGTATATTGAAGTTAACATTCCCGAATTTAGATTGTATTTGATAGAAGACGGAAAAATTGCGTTTACATCGGCAGTTGTGGTTGGAAAAACGATGAACAAAACTGTGATTTTCAGCGGAATGATGAATAATATTGTTTTTAGTCCGTATTGGAATGTGCCGCCGAGTATTATTAAAAGCGAAATCAAACCCGGAATGGCGAAAGACAAAGATTATTTAGCGAAAAAAAATCTGGAGTGGAACAACGGCGCGGTTCGTCAATTACCGGGGAGAAACAATTCTCTTGGTTTAGTCAAATTTTTATTCCCAAATTCAAGTAATATTTATCTGCATGATACGCCGTCTAAAAGTTTGTTCGAAAGAGAAAGCAGGGCTTTTAGCCACGGTTGTGTGCGTGTGGCAAAACCACGTGAATTGGCAATTGAATTATTAAAAGCCGACCCGCAGTGGACACCCGAAAGAATTGATAAAGCCATGCATGCCGGAAAAGAAAGCTGGTATACGCTAAAGAAAAAAGTACCGGTTTATATTGGTTACTTTACTGCGTGGGTAGATCGTGATGGAAATTTAAATTTCTACAAAGATATTTACAGCCGGGATGAAAGTCTGATTAAACTATTGACGGAAGAATAAAAGAGTATATTATATTTTTCACGCAGATTTGGGAGATTTCAGAGATTTCAAAAGATTTTTTAAGTACAATAAAATAAATGGGAGCGTATCTGCTCAAATCTTTTAAATCTGCGTGAAATAAAATTCATGTAATTGATGGTTAAAAAAATTACTTATTCAAAACATCGATACATTTATAAAAGCGTTTTGTATAATGTTCTGTGTCAAGTGCCGTAATCGTAACCTGCTGTGCTTTGCCCGATGAGGCATGAATAAATTTAGAGTGCATTCCGTCGGCTTCGCAAATAATTCCTAAATGACCTATTATGGTCCGGTCTTTATAACCGTAAAAAACTAAAACATCGCCAACTTTAAAATCTTCAGGTTTTAAAGCTTTTCCTAAATTTTTATATCCGCCGGAACTTCTGGGTAGGCTTAATCCAAAGTTTTTAAAAACGTAACTTACAAAACCTGAGCAGTCAAATCCTTTAGAGGGATCGGCGCCTGCATATAAATAAGGTGTGCCCAAATATTTTTTTGCATACATAATAATCGCCTCCCGTTCTGTGTCTGTAGAGACTGCAGCACTGTGAGAAACGTTTTGTTTTGATTCGTTCTTACAATTAAAAGCAGAAAAAAAGAAAAGTGGCAGGGCGTATAAAAAAAGTACTTTCATTTTTAGCGATTTAAATGCTAAAGATAAACTCTTAATTTAATATCTCGTGTTAAATTGTAAGAATTACCATTTCTTATAGTTGCATTGATGTGTTTATGTGGTGTTTTTTTATTACTTTTTGACATTTTAGTATCTTTCTGTGTACATCATTTCAAATATATTTGTGAATCGTATTTATATTTAACAAATAAATTATGTTTCTCAAAAAAATAGCGCTTTTAATTCTGTTTTTAATGATTTCGGTTGTTTCGATAGCACAAACTCAAAATTCAAATAAAACTTTTTTATACGAAGGCAGAATCGAAAAATTGCAAAATAATCAGGTGATTTTAATTGGAACTGCCGCTTCTGTTTCTTTCCATTTTACCGGAAATGAATGTTCAATTTCACTTCAAAGTGTTGATTCTTACGAGCATCATAACTATGTGTCTTTAGTTTTGGATGATAAATATATTGGTAAAATACGAATCGAAAAAGGTGCTGCTCAGTCTTTTCCAATTAAAGTTACAGAAAATATTAAAAAACATAGTCTGGAAATTTATAAAGATACAGAAGCACATTCTGGAGGAATTTTATTTGCAGGCACAACGGCAAAGCTTACTTCAATTTCGTTTAAAAAGAAAAAGAAAATTGAGTTTATTGGCGATTCTATTACTTGTGGTGCCGCGAGCGATGCATCTGAAACGCCTTGTGATAAAGGAGAATATATGGATCATCACAACAGTTATTATGCTTACGGACCCAGAATTGCAAGACAACTTGGAGTCGACTATTTAATGAGCTGCGTTTCGGGAATCGGAATGTACCGCAATTGGAATGATGAGAATAAAGATGAGGCAATTATGCCGGAGGTGTATCCGAATTTATATCTGACAAAAGATTCGTCTAAACCAAAATATGATTTTGCCTTTCAGCCGGATATTATAAGTATTGCTTTGGGAACCAACGATTTTTCTGGTGGAGACGGTAAAAAAGAGCGTCTGCCTTTTAATCCTGAAAAATATGTTTCCAATTATATCAATTTTATCAAAATGTTGTACGAACATAATCCGAAAGTGCAGATTGTTATTACCAATAGTCCCATGGTGGGCGGCGAAAGGGGAGTTGTGTTTGAAGATTGTCTGAATAAAGTAAAAGACGCTTTCGCGAAAGACAAAATGCACAAGCCAATTCAGATTTTTAAATTTAAACCAATGACTCCAAAAGGCTGCAGCGGACACCCAGACGTGGCAGATCATCAAGTTTTGGCAAACGAGTATGCTCCATTTTTAAAGAAATTACTAAATGAAAAATAATATTTTTAAGTTTGTTTTCTTTCTATTGATTTCCGGTACTATGATGGCAAACGTTTCCCTTCCAAATATTTTTGGTGATAATATGGTTTTACAGCGCAATTCTGAAGTGAAAATTTGGGGCTGGGGAAATCCGAAAGAAGAAATCAGATTGGTTTCCGGCTGGAACAATCAGGAATATAAAACCATTGCCAATAACCAGGCAAAATGGGAACTTACCATTAAAACTCCGGAAGCGGGCGGACCCTATACGATTTCTGTAAAAGGGTATAATGAAGTTGTTCTAAAGAATATTTTAATTGGCGAAGTCTGGCTTTGCTCCGGACAATCCAACATGGAAATGTCTGCCAGCTGGGGAATTGATGATGGTGAGGAGGAAATGAAAAACGCCATGAATCCCAATATCCGATTTTTTACCGTTCCGAAATTAACGGCAGAAACCCCGCAAAATAATTTGTTGGGAAACTGGACAGAATCAACTCCGGAAACCATGAAGTATTTTAGCGCTGTTGGTTATTTTTTTGCAAAACGTCTTCGTGAAGATTTAAAAAATGTTCCCATCGGATTAATTTCATCCAATTGGGGCGGAACTCCGGCTGAAATCTGGATGCTGGAGGATGTTGTAAAAAACGATCCGGTTTTACTGGAAAATGCCAAAAAATTAAACGAACAGGAATACGGGCCAAGACAACCCGGACGCGCCTACAACGCTATGATTTATCCCATTACCAGATTTAAAATTGCAGGAACGCTTTGGTACCAAGGCGAATCGAATGTAGGTTCTTTGGTTTATGATAAAACTTTAGGAGCATTAATCACTTCATGGAGAAAAGAATGGAAAGATGATTTCCCTTTTTATTACGTACAAATTGCACCTTATAAAACCGGAAGCAATAATTTCTCCAACGTAACCGTAAGAGATTCTCAAAGAAAACTACTCAAAGAAGTCAATAATACAGGAATGGTCGTAATCAGCGATGTTTCGGATACGATTGATATTCATCCAAAAAATAAAAAGGCAGTCGGAATCCGATTGGCCAATCTGGCTTTAGCTGAAACATATAAAGTAAATGTGGGTTTGACAAATGGTCCTCTTTTTAAAAATTTAAAAGTGGATAAAGACAAAGTCATTGTTTCTTTTGATTATGCTGACGGACTTTATTTTAGAAACAAAAAATCAAATCAGTTTGAATTGGCTGGAGCAGATGGAGTTTTTTTTCCTGCCGAGGCTGCTATTAAAAATAATGATGTGATTTTGACAAGTAAAAAAGTTTCAAATCCTGTAAAAGTAAGGTTTGCATGGGGAAATACGATTCAGTCAGATTTGTTTAATAAAGCGAATTTGCCAGCTTCTTGCTTTATAAGCGAATAGAAATTTGCCCGCAGATTTAACGATTAAGCAGATTCACACTGATTTTTGATACTGAAATGTCAGACTGAGCGAAGTCGAAGTCACATAATGTATCATATAGATGTTTTTTGTTTGAAAATAAGGATTTGATAAACGAAAAGATTCTTTTAACAACGATTGCGTGAGGGATAGAGGCGGTATCCTTTTGGGAGTGAAACGAAACAAAAGATAAAGCCGAAAGCCCGACCCGGAGGGACACGCCAAAAATAAACTTAGAATCCTAGTAACGCAGAGCCTTTAAAAACAAAACTAACTAAACCACTATGAAAAATAAAAAACAAATTATTATTGGGGTTTTGTCCCTTTTTACGATTGGAAATATGAATGCACAAAAAAAGCCGTATCTGGATAAGAATAAAACTGTTGAGCAGCGTATAGATTTGCTTTTGCCTCTAATGACTCTGGAGGAGAAAATAGGGCAGATGAATCAATATAATGGTTTTTGGGATGTTACGGGACCGGCTCCAAAAGGCGGAACGGCCGAATTAAAATACGAACATTTGAGAAAAGGACTCGTTGGCTCGATGCTGACAGTTCGCGGTGTGAAAGAAGTGCGAGCCGTACAGAAAATCGCGGTGGAGGAAACCCGTTTAGGGATTCCGCTTATTATTGGTTTTGATGTGATACACGGTTATAAAACTTTAAGTCCGATTCCGTTGGCAGAAGCAGCGAGCTGGGATTTGGAAGCCATAAAAAAATCGGCGGCAATTGCGGCAGATGAAGCTTCGGCATCCGGAATTAACTGGACTTTTGGACCCAATGTAGACGTTGCAAACGATGCGCGCTGGGGACGTGTGATGGAAGGTGCAGGAGAAGATCCGTATTTGGGAAGTAAAGTGGGTTACGCCAGAGTAAAAGGTTTTCAGGGTGAAACTGTTACCGATTTGGCGAAAGTAAATACGATAGCGGCTTGTGCCAAACACTTTGCAGCTTATGGTTATGTAGAAGCGGGACTGGAATATAATATTGTTGATATTAGTAACTCGAAATTGTATAATTCGGTTTTGCCTCCGTTTGAAGCCACTGTACAGGCAGGAGTTCGTACGTTTATGAATTCTTTTAATACATTAAATGGAATTCCTGCAACCGGAAATGCCTTTTTGCAAAGAGATATTTTAAAAGGAAAATGGAAGTTTGACGGATTTGTAATTTCAGATTATGCCTCTATACGCGAAATGATCGCGCACGGTTACGCAAAAGATGAAGCAGATGCGACTGCAAAAGCTGTAAATGCCGGTTCTGATATGGACATGGAATCGTATTTGTACGTCGCAAAATTAGGTGAACTTGTAAAGTCAGGAAAAGTAAAAGAGACTTTGATTGATGATGCGGTCCGCAGAATTGTGAGAGTAAAATTTGAATTGGGATTATTTGATGATCCATACAGATATTGCGATGAAAAACGCGAAAAAGAGGTTGTAGGAAGCAAAGCCAATAACGACGGCGTTTTGGATATGGCCAAAAAATCGATTGTTCTTTTAAAGAATGAGAAAAATCTGCTTCCGCTAAAGAAATCCGGACAGAAAATCGCTTTAATAGGTGCTTTGGCAAATGATAAAAATAGTCCGTTGGGAAGCTGGAGAATCGCTGCAGATGATAATACCGCAGTTTCGGTTCTCGAAGGAATGCAGCAATACAAAGACAATCAGCTGGTATTTGAAAAAGGTACTGATTTATTGAAACAGAGAGCTACTTTCCTGACAGAAACTGTTTTTAATACCACAGATAAAAGCGGTTTCGAAGCAGCTAAAAAAGCCGCAAAAGAAGCTGATGTTGTAGTAATGGTTTTAGGAGAATACGGATTTCAGAGTGGTGAGGGAAGAAGCAGAACTGATTTGAATCTTCCGGGTTTGCAACAGGAATTATTAGAGGAAATCTATAAAGTAAATCCGAATGTAGTTTTGGTTTTAAACAATGGCCGTCCGTTGAGTATTCCGTGGGCAGCAGAAAATATCCCGGCGATAGTGGAAGCCTGGCATTTAGGAACGCAAACCGGAAATGCCGTAGCGCAGGTTTTATACGGAGATTATAATCCGAGTGGAAAATTACCAATGTCGTTTCCAAGAAATGTAGGTCAGGTTCCGATTTATTACAATAAATACAGCACAGGAAGACCAATTGACAGTGATAAAAACGTGTTTTGGTCGCATTATATGGATGTGGAAAAGACACCTCAGTTTCCGTTTGGTTTTGGTTTAAGTTATACCAAATTCGATTATAAAAATTTAAAACTGAATAAAACAGCTTTCGCTAAAGGAGAAAAAGTTCAGGTTTCTGTTGACGTTACAAACTCTGGGAATTATGACGGAAAAGAGGTAGTGCAATTGTATATTCATGATGAATTTGCCAGTATCGTTCGTCCTATAAAAGAATTAAAAGGTTTTGAATTAGTAAATCTTCAAAAAGGAGAAACCAAAACGGTAACTTTTACTTTGACAGATAAAGAACTTGGTTTTTATAATAATGAAGGAAATTATTTAGTAGAACCGGGAACTTTTAAAATTATGGTCGGCGGAAGTTCTGATAAGGGATTGACGAGTGGATTTGAAATAAAAGAATAGTTTTTGAGGTTCAAAGGGACAAAGTAACAAAGGTTCAAAGTTTTTTCAATAGATCCTAGCTTCAGCTAAGGGAATACAGATTCTAATATTAAAGGACTTTAGCCAAACTACTCGCAGTTTGGCTAAAGCCCTTTCAATGTTTTCATTTTATACATCCAGCTAAAGCGGGACGCAATTCATTTTTTTAATTAATCTTTGCGTCTTAGCGACTTTGCGAGATTAAACAAAATTATTTTCTCACGCAGATTTAGCAGTTCAAGCAGATTTTTTAATCTCCTAAATCTGCGGAGTTTTTAAATAAATATTTTTTTAATAATAGTCTAATAAATTTCCAAAATCAACAATTCATTATTACAAACGAATGATGCAATAATTTCTTTTTTTGAAATCAAAAGTTCGGCAATTTGTTTGGTGTTTTTATTGAAAGTTTTTAAGATGATTACTTTAGGTGGAGCTCCTTTTAAAAGTAATAATTTCTCAAAGTCATCGTCGTGAGTAAGGATAGTAAAATCATTTTCTCTTGCAAAATTCCAAATTTCGATATCTTTTGCAGGCTGATTTACTTTTATGTCTTTAGAATGAAAGCAATCTAAGAAATTGCTTTCGACAAGTTTTATAATCCTCCAGGAAATATTAGCATCCAGAAGTAATTTCATTATGCAGCAATTATCTTAGTTATATTTTCACGATTAGCAGCAAATGCTAAAGATGCAAGAATGTGTTCTTTTTTTATTTCGGGAAAATCTTCAATAATTTCTTCAAAAGACATTCCTGTAGCTAACCAGGAAAGTATATCAGAAACGCAAATTCTTGTTCCTGTAATAACAGGTTTTCCAAATCTGATATCGGGATTTATCGAAATTAAATTTTGCCAGCTATTTTCCATGATTTTTTTATTTAAAACAAAATTACAAAATTTAATCATAGTAGTTTAGTTTTAAAATTTTTTAACGAACTATAGCAGTTAGGCTAAAGTCTTTGTGTTTTTATTAATTTTATTATCCAGCTAAATCTTGACGCAATTGAATCTTAGATTTTAAAAAAACTTTTGCGGCTCTGCGTTTTTGTGAGATAAATAAAAAAATTTTGTGCCTTGGCGTCTTCGTGGCAAAAAACTTTTATCTCCTAAATCTGCAAAATCTGCAAAATCTGCGGGAGTTTTTTTACCTTTAAAACCTATTAAAAAACTCCAACCATTAAATTAAAATAATGAAATACAACAGATGTGGCAAAAGCGGTTTATTACTGCCTGAAATTTCTTTAGGATTGTGGCATAATTTCGGATCGGTAGATAATTTTGAAAATGCAGAAAGCATTGCTAAAGAAGCTTTCGATAAAGGAATAACTCATTTTGATCTGGCTAATAATTACGGTCCGGTGCCGGGGTCTGCCGAAGAAAATTTCGGAAAAATACTATGGCATAATTTTCAGGGGAACCTTCGTGACGAAATCGTGATTTCAACCAAAGCCGGTTATACCATGTGGGACGGACCTTATGGTGACTGGGGTTCGAGAAAATATTTGCTTTCAAGTTTAGACCAGAGTTTAAAAAGAATGAATATTGATTATGTCGATATTTTTTATTCGCACCGTCCCGATCCGGAGACTCCGATAGAAGAAACTATGATGGCTTTAGACCACGCGGTGAGAAGCGGAAAAGCTTTATATGTCGGCATTAGTAATTATTCTGCCGAACAAACCAGAGTTGCAGTTGATGTTTTAAAACAATTAGGGACGCCATGTCTGATTCACCAGGCCAAATATTCGATGTTGGAGCGTTGGGTAGAAAACGGACTTTTAGATGTTTTAGAAGAAAAAGGCGTGGGTTGTATTGCTTTTTCACCTCTGGCGCAAGGCCTTTTGACGGATAAATATCTAAACGGAATCCCTGAAAATTCAAGAGCACATAATCCAAACGGACATTTGAAAGAAGCTGAGGTTACGCACGAACGCATTCAGAAATTAATTCAACTGAATGAAATTGCTCAAAACAGAAACCAATCTTTGGCTCAAATGGCCTTGGCTTGGTTACAGAAGGACAAACGAATTACTTCGGTTTTAATTGGCGCGAGTTCTGTAAGACAATTAAATAATAATATTGACTGTTTGCAAAGGCTTGATTTTTCGAATGATGAATTAAATGCAATCGAATCTATTCTACAATAATAATAACGCTCCCATGTTTGATCATTTTAAAAATAAATTTCTCATAGAAGATCAGAAATGGGAGCATTACAAAACGCATTTTAATAAACTCGAAGTGCCTTCAAAAACGGTTCTGTTGAATGAAGGCGAAATTTCTGAACGTATCTTTTTTATCGAAAAAGGATGTGTACGATGCTGGTTTAATAAAGATGGAAAAGATTTAACCATACAGTTTTTTTTAGAAGGCGGTATGGTTGCCTCTATAGAAAGTTTTAGAAAGAAAATTCCAAGTCCGATTACAATAGAAACTATAGAACCGTGTATTTTATGGTATGTCTATAAAAAAGATATGGATACAATTGTCAATGAATTAATCGAAATTCCGGAACTAAGAAATAATTTTATAGACAGCATTTTTGAGCGCACTTTTGATTATATAAAACACTTTGTTTCGTTTATAAAAGATACGCCAGAACAGCGATATCTTAATCTTCTAAAAGAAAATGCGCAGATTATAAAACGTATTCCACAGCATTATATCGCTTCTTATCTTGGAATCACTTCGGTTCATTTAAGCCGGATAAAAAGTAAACTGCTCAAATAATCACAATCTGCATTTGATAACAAATGTTATCGCACAACGATTTACGGCGGACTAATTTTGCTTCATAAATTTTAAACAACATTAAAAATATGAAAGCAGCAGTAATTTATAAAAAAGGAGAAGTACCAAAATATATCGATTTTCCAGATCCAGTTGTAGAAAATGAAAATCATCTTTTAATTTCTGTTAAAGCATCGGCCGTTAAAAATTTAGACAAAAACATTGCAAGCGGAAAACATTATTCGTCTGACAGTAAAGAAACCGCAAAAGCAGCCGGCGGCGATGGAGTAGGATTATTGGAAGACGGAACCAGAGTTTATGCTTTGGGCGTAACCGGAATGATTGCCGAAAAAGCAATTGTAGATAAACACAAAATGGTAAAAGTGCCAGACGGACTTGATGATGCTGTAGCAGCAGCATTGCCAAATGCAGTTGCGGGTTCTGCAATGGCTTTACGTTTTAGAGCCAATATCCAAAAAGGAGAAACGGTTTTAATAAACGGAGCAGCCGGAGTTACCGGAAAAATTGCAATTCAGCTTGCTAAACATTACGGAGCAGCAAGAGTAATTGTTACGGGCAGAAAAGAAGAAACTTTAAAATCATTATTAACATTAGGTGCAGATGAATATTTAGTTTTAACACAATCTGATGAAGATTTTATAACCCAAATTAAAGAAATTCATGCCAATACACCAATTGATATTATAATCGATTATTTGTGGGGACATTCCGCTGAATTGATCCTAAAATCTTTAAAAGGAGACGGCGGCTTTACGCATAAAACAAGATATGTTTCTGTGGGTTCTATGGCTGGAGATACAATTCATTTATCCGCAGAAATTTTGCGAAGTGTCGATCTTAAATTGTCGGGTTCCGGTTTTGGAAGCTGGACGAAAGAAGAAATGAGAATATTATTGCTTGAGATTTTGCCTGAAATGTTTGAACTGGCAGTATCTAAAAAGTTAATAATTGAAACTGTTTCTCTTGATATAAAAGAGATCGAAAAGGCCTGGGAAATGAATGTTCCTGATGGTAAAAGATTGGTGATTACAATTTAAAGCTGCATTTCTAAACGTAATTAAACCCGACAGATTTAAAAACCTGTCGGGTTTGTTAGTATACAAATTAATAATTTATTGAATAATCATAGCCAAACCACCGCCGTTTGCTAATCTGTATTTTAATTTAGAATTAGAATCTACCGTTATAATTTCTCTTTTATAATCTACAGCAGCTTTATCGGCATTTAAACCATCAGAGAAAATTTCGGCTTGATATTTTTTGCCTTTTTCAAGGAAAGAAAAATTAATAGTAATATCTCTGGAATCCCAGTTTGTAATGGCGCCGAAATACCAAATATTTCCTTTTTTGCGGACAATCGAAACAAATTTTCCAACTTCGCCATCGAGTGCATTTGTTACATCAAAAGTGGTGGGGATTTTTGCAATAAAATCGGTGCTTTCCTGCTCTTTCATATATGCAGTCGGACTGTCGGCCATCATTTGTAGAGGCGCTTCAAAAATGGTGTACAATGCCAATTGGTGACATCTCGTTCCCTGACTAACCGGATTAGAATTACTCGGTTTGAATTCACTTTTAGTTGCATTCCGCATTGCGCCCGGCGTGTAATCCATTGGGCCCGCCATCATACGGATAAACGGAATCGTACAATCGTAAAGCGGAACATCATCATTTGGTGTCCATTTATTATTTTCAAGACCTTTTACACCTTCAAAATTTAAAATATTAGGAAAAGTGCGCTGAATTCCCGTTGGCTTGTACATACCGTGAAAATCTAAAATCAATTTATGATTCGCCGCTTTCTGTGAAATATCATAAACAGAATTGACCATTTTAGCATCATCGCGATCCAAGAAATCAACTTTAAATCCTTTAATTCCCAAATCGGCGTAATTTTTCAAAATTTCATCTGTGTTTTTGGTCAAAGCCATCCACGAACTCCACAAAATAAGTCCGACGTTTTTTTCTTTTCCATACGCAATTAAAGCTTCCAGATCTACATTCGGATTGTGTTTCATAATGTTTTCTTCCAAACTCCAGCCTTCATCCAAAACTACATATTCTACTTTGTTTTTTGATGCAAAATCAATGTAATACTTATAAGTCTGTGTATTAATTCCGGCTTTAAAATCGATATTGTAGATATTCCAGTCGTTCCACCAGTCCCAGGCGACTTTACCAGGTTTTATCCACGAAATATCTTTAATTTTTGAAGGCTCAGATAACTTTTGAACCATATCATTATTCGCTAAATCAGCATCATTTTCAGTAATAACAAAAACTCTCCATGGAAAATTTCGGGTTCCTTTTGTTTTTACCAAATAGTCTGCACGTTCGGTAATTAATCGGTTAATGTTATTAAATCCGCCATTCTTTTCCTGTAAAGGATATTTAGAAAAACGAGACTCAAAACCCGATTTTTCTTTGTTATTTGTGACAAACAATCCCGGATAATCCTCGAGATTCGCTTCCAGGAAAACGGCTTTTTTATGGTTTTTATAATCAATTAAAAAAGGAAGAAAGGCCAAAGTGTCTTTTGAAAATCCGCTGATTTTTTTGTTTTCGTAATGTGCCTCAAAAGAAGAAATATAAGGGTCTTTAGGATTTCTTAAATCTCTTACATACGGCATTAAAGTATTGTAATCCTGATCAAAATTTAAAAGAACTTCTTCAGATTTTACCGTAATGTCTTTTTTCTTTTTGGTACTAAAACGATAGGCAGCACCATCATCAAAAACACGGAATTCAATGCTGAAGTCATTTTTAAAATTTAGAGTCAGCTGATTGTAATTATTCTGAACAGATTTCTTTTTATAAAGTGGCGTTTCAAAGGAAGCATTAACAGTTTCTTTTTTTGAATTTATTAGAACAGCATTTTTTCCTAAAACTTCATTTTCCAAAGTCAGAGACATTGGGGACGGAGCTAAGATCAAATCTTTTCCATGAGAAACCGACCAGGAGATTTTCTCATTTACTGCAATTTTTACTTCAATCTTCCCATTAGGAGAACTCAAAGTAAAATCCTGCTTCTTTTGCGAAAAACAAACGTTTAGGATTAGAAAACAAAATAGAATAAATATGTTTTTCATGCGGATATTTTTTAAAACCATATAAGTGATATAAGTTTATTTAATAAGTCTGATATGCAGGCTTTAGCTAAAATGAACTTATATAACTTATATGGTAAATTATTTTAATTCTAAATTGTATTTTTTTACAATTTCCAAAGTCGATTTATCGCCATTAAAAACCGAATTCAAACCTTGCGGTTCCTGCGGAGGATCTGTAGTAAAAGGTTCTCCGGGATTCCATTTTCCGTCAGGATGAATTGCTTTTCCTTCACCGCCATAACCCCAGAAATTTGCGGCTTGCAGCGGTCCGCCGTTTTTATGACTTTCCAGAACTCTTCCAAAAATATACTTGTAAAACTGATCCCGATAAACAGATGGCGCACCTGCGTTTAGATTTTCATTTTCTCTTGGTAAACCGAATTCTTCAATAATAATGGGCCTGTTGAGATTGTTGGCTACTTTAATATGGGCGTCAATATATTTTCCTGCATTTTCAATCGTTTTTGGCATTGTCGCTTCAGCATTATCGGCTTTAAACCAATTCCAGTTTTTGGGCCAGATGTGCATGGTCAAATAATCAATATTCGGATTTTTGTGTGTTCTTTCGAAAATAGCAATATCATCATTAGAGCTATTTAAGCCTTCAGAACCGGTAGAAACCAAATGTTTTTTGTCCAGACTGTCAATCAGATTGACAATGTTATTGAGCCATTTTGTAAATTTCGCTTCATTTTCGGGCGTAAAAGTCCGTGGTTCGTTTCCAACCTGCCAGGCCATAATCGTATTGTCTTCGTTGTACTTTTTTTTAGAATAGGCATTTGTTCTGCCAATAATAAATTTCACGTGGTTATTGAGTGCTTCCATACAAGGTTCGCAACTGTGAAATTGCGCGGTATAAGACATAAATTGCGGCCATGTATTTGGGGGAATCGCAGGAACAGGAACATTTCCTTTACCATTCCATTCTAAATACTGCGACATTCCACCGGACCATTCCCAATTATTCGTCAGGTATAGAACGGCATACATATTTCGTTTTTGCATTTCAGAAATTAAAAAATCTAAACCATCCAATAAATCCTCATCGTATTTTCCCTGCTGGTACTGCAACGCCGGACGAACAGTAAAATCATATTTTCCGCCATCAGCGCCAACCAAAACACGCAGATTATCGATTCCGTTCTTCTTCATCAGATCCAGTTCTCGTAAAAGCCTTTTGCGGTCGCCTATTTTTTTAGAAGCCAGCATACTTCCGTACCAATAATTGGTTCCAATGTACGCGTAAGGTTTATCGCCTTTGTAAAATTCTTTTCCTTTTACAGTGATTTTTTCCTGTGACTGACAAGCGGTTGCAGAAAAAATCAAGGCTAAAGAAAGTGTTTTTAGAAATCTGTTTTTCATACTTTTATTTTTTAGGAGCTATTTCCTGCTATCCGTTACAATCTTTTGTACCGTTTTTCAAACGAGACAAAAGGATTTTCACTTCTATCAGGGCTAGGCTTTACGTTTTATTAGATGTTTTGTTTTTTAAAATTTCGATACAAAAACAAAAAATGGAATTTAAAATTTCCCCCTTCTGGTCGATATGTTACTGTGATCCTTCCTTGGTCAGGATGACAGATTGAGGGTAATCTGAAATTTTATCCCAATATTTCGGGAGAAACAAAAATCTATTTTGGCATTTCATACATCTTCGGTAATCCGTTTACCAAAGCCGATTTTGTTTTTAAGCTGAAAGTTTTAAAATCATTTGCATTAGAAACAGAAGCATTTGGGACATAATAACCGTCTTTGTTATTGTTCCAAAACATTACATAACTAATTTCTATATCATTTTTAGTCAGTGAATTGTATAATATTGTCGAAAACCAATCGGCGATTGCCGGAGTCGAGGCTGTCACGCGATAACCTGTTTCGGTCAACGCTGCTATTTTAACTTTCGCTTTAGCGTAATCTGAAAGGATTTTTAATTTAGCATTCGCTTTATCAGAACCGGTTTGTCCCTGATTGTTGAAATCTCCATAATTGTCCATTCCGATAATATCAACGTATTTATCACCTGGATACCGGCTTAAATAGGCATTTTCAGTGGTGTAGGAATTGTCAGGGGAAAAGGCATATAAAATATTGTGAACGCCTTTTGTATTCTTAAGGTAATCAACCGTAAATTGATATGCTTTTTTATACTCATCGGCAGTAGAAAAATCCGCACCCCACCAAAACCAGCTTCCGTCAAATTCATGAAAAGGCCTGAAAATAACCGGAATTAACTCGCCATTTGAACCTTTAAGACCCGAAATAACGCTTGCGACTTTGTCCAGTTTCTTCTTGTACCATTCGTTATTGGCCCCGCCCGGCAAAATACTTCTGAAAGCAGTTGCTTTTTGCGCCGGAGTCATGTCGGCGGCATAGAAGGAATCTTCGTTATTGGGTTCTCTCAAATGCCAGCTGAACGTGTTGATTATTCCTTTCGCGTAAGCGGCTTTAACATCGGCAATTGTTTTTTGCTCCTGCTGATAAAACCAATTATCGGTCTGGTTATTATTGTTTTTGTCTGTAATAAATAAAAAGTCTGAACCTAAAATGGCAGGATCAAATCCTGTGTTTTTTTTAATATCCGATTCTCCGCCTTCATCCTCATAAAAGCCATTAAAAGCATCTTGCTGTCCAATAGCAGTTTTGGTTTTTGCCAGCTTTTTTAAATTATAAAATAAAGCTACAGTTTCCTTTGTCGCACCGGGATCAACCATATAGCCCGCAGCATTGGAAGTGGTTAAAGGATCTGGCTGCACGGGCGGATCAACGATAATTTCGCCAGAAGAATCATTATCTGAGGAACAGCCTGCAATAAGCAGCGCTGTAAAACTCAGGTACATTATTTTAAAAAGATGTTTTTTCATTTTGGTTTATTTGGTTCGGCAGATAGTCTGGCAAATTGTTCTTCGCCTATAGCTGTAAGTTTTATGTCGTCAAAAAATACTGTGCCGTTTGTTTGTGCCAAAGCCAGCATAATTCTGATTTTTTTGGCTTCAGCAGGTACTTTAACCACTTTGATGTAGTTGGTCCAGTCGGTTGTTCCTGTAACATTGGCAATTGTTTCTGTACTGATTTGCTTTTCATTACCATTGGTAAATTCTAAAATTACGGCGGCAGATTTGTATTCTTCTTTTTGTTTTTCCACCTGATCGGTTTTCATCCAGACGCTGCATTCTAGTGCATAAGTAAACTTCGGAACTAAAATGATCTGGTCTATCGCCCGCCATTCAGTTCCCGTAAACTGATTGATCATCGCGCTGTTTTTTCCTGATTTTTTCTCGTAAGGCGAAAGCGCAGCATTTTCCTCGCCTTTCCAATTGGCAAGATCCCGTTCAAATGCATTGTTTTTTACAAGATTTGTCTGTGCATTTGTAATTGTGTTCAGAAATAAAAAACTCAAAAGAAAAAGTAGCTGTCTCATAATTACAATGGGTTAATTTAAGCGTTTAATCCGCGATGCGGGCAATCAGTTCCAGACAAACGCGGCCATTGTGATAAGGACATTTCCAGAATCCGGCTTTGTCTTTTTTAATTAAAGAATAGTCGTGGTAAACACCCCAGAACCATTCTCCGTTTTTCTGATCTAAAATATATTTTTTTATAAAAGACCAGTTTTTATATACAATATCTAAATATTCTTCTCTGCCGGTCAGCTGATATGCATTGTAAAAACCAATTAAAGCTTCGGCCTGCGGCCACCAGTGTTTTTCAGCAATCAGCTCCTTTTTTTCAGGATCAAATTCGTACCATAAGCCACCATCCGTATCCAGCCCTTCTTTTGTGACTTCGGCAATTTGCACCGCATATTTTTTATAATGATTTATCAACTTTTCATTTCCTGAAATTTCTGCGCATTGCTGTAAAAGCCAAGCCGCTTCTATATCATGTCCATATGAAATCACGTCTGGCTTTTCTTTCCAGTTTTCATCAAAAAATAAACGTAAATGGCCGGTTTCAGTATTAATAAAGTATTTTTCGATGGTTTCCAGTAATTCAACAATTACTTTTTGAAGTTTTTCGTCTTTCCAGACTTTATATAAATTTACATAACCTTCAACAATATGAAGATGTGTATTCATTGTTTTTTTTTCGTTGGCGTCTTTTTCGCTTAAACGCAGATCCTCAATCGGTTTCCATTCTCGCGTAAATGCTTCTAAATATCCTTTGTTTACAGGATCGTAACTGTATTCCTGAATTTTATGATATAAATTTTTTGCTATTTCTAAAGCTTTTTCATTTTTAGAGATAACATAATATTCAGACAATCCGTAAATGGCAAATGCCAGGGCATAAATTTGATTTTTAGAGTCTTTTGGAGTTTTATCCTCATTTATACTCCAAAAAAGACCTCCAAATTGGGTGTCATAAAAATAAGAAGCCAAAAATTCAAAAGCTCTTTCTGCCAGTTTTTTGTGGTTTTCGTTTTTAGTGGTTTGATAACTGGCAGAAAAAGTCCAAAGAATCCGGGCGTTTAAAACCGAACCTTTTTCTGAATTTGTAATAATCTGATCGTGAAAATCAATCTGACCGACAAAACCATCATTTTGATTGTCGATTGTGTTTTTCGACCAATAATCTAAAATAGAATTCAGTTCTGCAGTAAGTTCAGATTTTAAAAGCTTTAATTTTAGTGACACGATATCTTAAATTGCGTTATTTTTTTCGATTTGATTGATTATAGTCTGTACAGAACCCGCAGAAATAAAAGTATCTTCCGGAGCATTCGTTACATAGTCTACCAGCTTTTCAACAGTTGAAACAGCAACATGCATTCTGGTATCTGAAGAGGCATAATATATAAATACGTTTCCGTTTTCATCTTCAATCCATCCGTTAGAGAATAATACATTGGAAACGTCACCGACTCTTTCGATTCCTTCCGGCCCCATAAAATGACCTGCCGGAACGTGCGTTACTTTTCCAATATCGTGTAAATCGGTCATAAACATATACAAAGTATAACGTAAACCTGCTGCTGTATTGCGCACGCCATGTGCCAAATGCAGCCAGCCTTTTGATGTTTTTATAGGCGCAGGACCAAGACCGTTTTTTAATTCGTAGATGGTATGATATTGTTTGCCAAATATAATTTTCTCTTCTTTTACAACAGGATTTGTCATATCATCGACATAGCCTAAGCCAATTCCGCCGCCGGATCCGACATCAATAAATCCATCCTGCGGACGCGTGTATAAAGCATATTTTCCGTTTACAAATTCAGGATGTAAAACTACATTTCGCTGTTGTCCGGTGTTCGAAATCAAGTCAGGAAGTCTTTCCCAGTTTACCAAATCTTTAGTACGGACGATTCCGGCATTGGCAACAGCCGAGCTGGTATCTCCTTTGGGAGCTTTTGGATCTTTTCTTTCGGTGCAGAAAATCCCGTATACAAATCCGTCTTCGTGATGAATCAGACGCATGTCGTAAACGTTTGTGTCCGGTTCTTCGGTTTGTGGAATCACGCAGGGTTTGTCCCAAAATCTGAAATTATCGACGCCATTTGGACTTTCCGCTATAGCAAAAAAAGATTTCCGGTCTATTCCTTCTACACGAACTGCCATTACATATTTTCCGTTCCATTTCATGGCTCCGGCGTTAAAAGCAGCATTGATCCCGATGCGTTCCTGCAAAAAGGGATTTGTATTTTCGTCAAAATCAAATCGCCAGTTTAAAGGTATATGATCAGCAGTAACGACAGGATTTTTATAGCGTTCGTAAATGCCGTTACCTACAGTATTTTGCGGTTCGTTCTGTTGTGCCAGGAGTGTTGTATGTTCTTTTTCTAAAGCCGATTTTCTTTCCAGGAAAGTCGTCGAAGAGATAATTGTTGTCATATTAGTTGATTTCTTAGTCTTTATTTTTTATTGATTTTGGTCTCTTTTTGCGTTTAAATCCTGTTCGATTATCTGCAGTTTTTCTTCTGATAAGGGATAAAATAAGATGAATAAAACGGAGATAACAGCTGCAATTGCAGGAAGTATGCTTAACATTAACTGAATTCCGTTTTGGGTGAAGGCGGTTTGTTCAACATTGGCCTGAAACCCGAAATATCCCAAAAGCCATCCGGCACCGGCACCGCCAATAGTCCAGCCAAATTTTTGCGACATTGATGATGCTGAGAAAACCAATCCTGTTGCTCTTCGTCCTTGCTTCCATTCTGAATAATCTGCGCTGTCTGCATACATGGACCAGATTAATGGAAAAACGCAACCTGCACAGATACTGATTAATACCTGAAAACTCATGATTAAAAAAACATCTTCTTTGCCGAACATATAGAAAATCAGACTCAGAATTGCTGCCATGGCCATTGCGCCAAAAAAGGTCTTCTTTTTTCCAATTTTATTCGCAATTGGAGTTGCAATGATAACTCCGATGATGTTTGCAGCTTGTCCTAAAACTAAATAAATAGAGGTGGGAGTCATGTGAAAATCGGTTCCGAAAAGTGAAAAATCAAAGTTTACCGAACTGCTTACATAATATTTAAAATAATAAACTGCAGCTCCGTCACGAATAGAATTGAAAACCAAAGCGCCAATTCCGGCTCCGAGTAAAATCCACCAGGGTTTATTTTTCAGGAGATCTTGTAAATCTTCTTTCAGGTTATTTTGTTCGTTTCCAATTGGTTTTACTCTTTCTTTTGTGAATAAAAAACAAGCCCAGAAAAACAAGGTTGTAATGAATCCGAAAACAGAAATTGTTGCCAGCCAGCCAGTTTTTGAATTTAAGTTTCCTCCAAAATAATTGACTAAAGGCTCAATTAACCACAGTGCTAAGAGACTTCCGCCAAAAGCGAAAACCATTCTGTAAGATGAAAGTGTATTTCGTTCTTTTCTGTCTGACGACATTACGCCCAAAAGTGAAGCATAAGGCACATTGATTAAAGAATAAATCATCATCATTAAAGAATAGGTAACATAAGCGTAGATGATTTTTCCTTTTTCGTCAAAATCCGGAGTATAAAAAGTCAGGACTCCGATCACGGCAAAAGGTATCGCAACCCAAAGTAAATAAGGCCTGAATTTTCCCCATTTACTTTTGGTTCTGTCAGCCAGAATTCCAACAATAGGATCAAAACAGGAATCCCAGATTCTTGTAATTAGGAACATCGTTCCTACAACTGCAGGTGCTAATCCGAAAACATCGGTATAGAAAAAGAGCAGGTACATACTGAAAATTTTCCAGAACATAGAAGATGCAGCATCTCCAAGACCGTAACCTATTTTTTCTTTTAAACTAATTTTGTCGTGCATTGGTTATTTTTTAAATTGAATTTGGGAAGTTATTTTAATTTTTTCTGAATGTCTTTTTCAAAGATAGTCTGATCTAAATTATAGAAATCAACAAAATCTTTTTCGCTTACCTGACCGGAAAATGGCGCATAATAATGCATTTTTTGTTCTTTTTCCTGCCAGCCGTGATTTCGCCATAATAAAACATAAGAAATTTGGTAATCGCCGATTGCTTTTAATAAAGTTCCTGTCCACCATTTCGGATCTGGAATGCCTTCATAACCTGCTTCCGCGACAGCGATTAATTTATTGTGTTTCCTGCCAATTTCATTAAGCATTTTAAGCTGAGTCTGAACTTCGTTAATAAATTTTTCGCCGGTCGGATCATTACCATTTTGATAACTGTCAAAACTGATCATATCTGCATAATCATCACCCGGATAATTGGTTAGAAAAGCTTCTTCAGAACTAAAACCTCCTGTATTGTAAACATATATTAAGTTATGAACGCCTTTCTTTTGCAAATAGTCAACGGTAAATTTCCAGGCTGTTTTAAATTCTTCGGGTGTGCAGTTTCCTTTACCCCACCAAAACCATCCGCCGGTAAGTTCGTGAAAGGGACGAAAAAGAATCGGAATCTGTTTTCCGTTTTTATCTTTTAAAGAAAGGAAAAAAACGGCTGCTTTATCTAGCCACGATGTAAATTTTTGATTGTTTTCGCCGCCTGGTAAAATTGTTTTTAGTGAATTTGGAGTATTGTCCCAGGCATTTTTTCCAGTTTTGGGATTATCAAAATGCCAGCTTACTGTCGAAATTCCGCCTCGTGAATTGGCATCAATAATATATTGTTTCATTTTGACAAAGGGAACTCCGTCAATATTATTAGGACTGTCATTTTCTAAGCCAGCAATATCCCAGCCATAGACGGCAGGATAATCGCCGGCGACATCTTTAACATCGCTTCTTCCATCTTCATATTTCCATTTTACACCATACGCCAAGTCATCCTGATGTCCGAATAAAAAACCTTTTTTCGAAAGTTTTTCGAGATTTTGATATAAGATTTTCATTTCGTTCGTTGCTTTTTTATCTGCAAGTGACAATTTAGTATTAGTATTGCTTTGTTGTGCAGAACAGGAAGTTCCTAAAACTAGTGTGGTTATAAGCGTAATAAAATGTTTTTTCATTGTCAGATTATTTGTTTGTTATGAGCTAAAAGCTAAAGATACAAGCATTTATACTTTAAAAACGATTGTTTTTTGAGTTCGCTTTTTCTTTATTGATTTGCTCTGAAAATTATTAAAACTATAAAAAGTTATTTAATAAAAAACGATTAATGTTTAATATTATAGAGCTTTTTAAATAAATGATAATTTTATTTTTCAAAGATAAAAGGATGATTATAGTCTAATTAATATTATTTTATCAATTATATATCATATTATTGCAGTCGATAATTAGAATATTACTTTCCTGCAAAATACTTTTTGAAATGGCTACTAATAAAAATTTTTACAGAGAAATTGCACCGCTTGCTGCCGGCGACAGTTTTTTGGTTTTTGACCGCGTTAAAGACAGCTTTGATTTTCCGGTGCATTATCATCCGGAATTTGAGATCAATTTTATCTTAAACGGAAAAGGTGTGAAGAGGGTTGTGGGTGATAATATAGAAGAAATTGACAATGTCGAACTGGTCTTAATTGGACCAAATTTATATCACGGCTGGGAATTGAATAAATGTACCAGCAAAAAAATTCACGAAATTACAATTCAGTTTCATAATGATTTATTTCATGAATCATTTTTAGCAAGACGTATTATGAATCCGATTCGTGACATGTTTAATCGTTCCATTCACGGAATACTTTTTTCAAAAAAAACAGCCGAGGAGTTAACGCCCCGACTTGTAAAGCTTTCTAAATTAGATGGTATGGATTACTTTCTTGAAATCACTTCTATCTTATATGATTTGGCCAATTCCAGAAATCAGCGTTTGCTTTCTACTTATACAGTGGATTATGATACGTTTGATGATTACGATAAAATGAAACTTGTATATGAATATGTGCAGAAGCATTTTGCAGAAAAGATAACTTTAGAAGATGTCGCCAATGTGGCAAGTATGTCTATTATCTCTTTTAACCGTTTTATAAAAAAGCGCACCGGTAAAACATTTGTAAACTACATTAATGATATTCGGATTGGTTATGCGGCGCGCTGGCTGGTAGAAAAAGATATGAGCGTTTCTGAAGTCGCGTTTAAATCGGGCTTTAATAACATCGCAAACTTTAATCGTAGTTTTAAAGCGACAAAAAATTGTACTCCCAGTCAATATCGTGAGGATTTTTCTGGTTTAAAGCGTATTTTATAGTGATACTTTTTTATCAGTTATAAATATTATTTTTAACGAAATCGTTTGCTTTTATGAAGTTTCATTGTTTTAAATTTATAATTGGTGTTCTTTTTAGGGATTGTTGTTGCGAATAATGTAATAATTATCAGTTTTTATTTTGATATCTGTTTTTTAAATCGATTACAGTAAAAATATTATCATTAAATGATATAATATTATCGATTTGATAATTCTCTCTGTTATAGATTTGTTAAAAATTCAGGGAAAGAAAATAACCCGGGCCTCTTATTCCTGAATTCGGCAATAAAAACTTAAACTAACCAAACACTTATTATGAAAAAACTAATAACTAACTTCATTCAGTGGAGTGCTGGCCACAAGGCATTTCCGTTGATGTTATTTTTATTACTGACCAGTAATTTTATTACCGCTCAGGTAAAGGTTTCAGGAACCGTATCAGACGAAAAGGGATTGTCTATCCCTGGGGCAAATATTTCGGTTGCAGGTTCAAACTTGTCAGCTTCGACAGATTTCGATGGAAAATATACTATCGATGTGCCGGCAAATGCTACATTGTCATATTCTTTTATTGGTTTTTCTACTCAGAAAATCGCAGTTAATGGGAAATCGGTTATTAATGTAATTTTAAAATCGAATGCTGAAGACTTAAAAGATGTAGTTGTAATTGGATACGGAACTCAAAAGAGAAAAGACGTAAACAGTGCCATTTCAAGTATTGCTTCCAAAGATATTGAAAACTTAAAGGTGGCTTCCTTCGATCAGATGATGCAGGGAAAAGCGGCTGGGGTAGTCGTAAACAGTAACTCCGGAGCACCAGGAAGTAATGTTTCTGTCAGGATTCGTGGAGTTTCTTCCTTAACAGGAACGAATGAGCCATTATATGTAATTGACGGTGTGCCGATATCGGGAGATGCAAGGAATTCATCTACTTCAGGAAGAAATGCGTCCGGTGATTCTAACTTCTCAAATGCGGGAAATATAACCTTGAGTCCGCTTTCGTTAATCAATCCAAATGATATTGAGTCTATTGATATTTTAAAAGATGCTTCAGCGACAGCAATTTATGGTTCAAGAGGAGCAAACGGGGTTGTAATTGTAACCACAAAATCGGGTAGGAAAGGAACAGGAAAATTAACTTTTGAAAATTCTTATTCTATTAGCAATCTGCCTAAAAAACTACATTCTATGAATTTGCAACAATATGCAGTTCATCAAAATGCTCTGGCAGATGTTTATGATCCGACTGCAAAGCGTCCGGAATTTGCTCATCCTGAAATTTTAGGTACAGGCACAGACTGGCAGGATGCGATTTATGAAACGGGAATTATGAAATCAAATCAGTTGTCATTTTCCGGAGGCAAGGAAGGGATTAACTATTATATTTCCGGAGGCGTATTGAATCAGGAAGGTATAGTGATAGAATCCGGGTTTAAAAGATATAATTTCAGATCTAATATCGATGCGAGAGTAAATAAATTTATCAAAGTTGGTGTGAATATCAGCGGGGCAATTACGGATGAAAAATTAACATTGAACGGACAATTTAACGGAGTTGTTGCTACTTCATTATTAGCTACGCCGGATGTTGCTGTCAGAGAATTATCGGGAGCATTTGCAGGACCGCCTGCGGGAGGTCAGACTTCATTTGTAAATCCGGTGGCCACTTCTTTGTTAGGCTCTAACACTTTAGTTAGAAAAAACTATTCTGGAAATTTCTATACACAAATTGATATTTTAAAAGGTCTAGAATATCGTTTTGAGGCTGGTGGATATATTTATGATAATTTAGGAGAGCGTTTTGATCCCATGTATTCTTTGGGGAATGCGGCAAAAAGTTATGCAAACTTATACTATAATCCTTCAACAGGAAACTCATGGAACTTGAAAAATATGTTGACTTACAGAAATACCATAGGTAAACACAATTTTACAGTTTTAGCAGTTCAGGAATCTAACAGAGCACATTGGGAAGGTTATTCGATAACCGGTTATGGTTATAAAGATAATAACGACAAATCGCTTTCGGCTTCAGATTTGTCTAAAGCAGTGACAAGCGGAGTTTATTCCGGAACACAGACTTTAGCTTCTTATTTAGGAAGGGTGGTTTATGATTACGGAGATCGTTACGGATTAACGGCTTCTGTAAGAACAGATGGTTCTTCAAAATTCTTTGTTGGAAATAAATGGGGTGTATTTAGTTCTGTAAGTGGTTCATGGAAACTTTCAAATGAATCTTTTATGGAGGGGACCAAAAAATATATCGACGGTATAAAAATTAGAGCAGGATGGGGGCAAACAGGAAATAATCAGATCGGAAACAATCTGTACGATTCCAATCTGCACATTGTAAACAGCACAATGGGAACTTCTTATCTTCCTTCAAACACACCAAATAAAGATTTGAAATGGGAAACTCAGGATCAGACAAATATTGGTTTAGATTTCAATTTGTTTAATAATAAATTGACAACATCTGTTGATGTCTACCAAAAAGTTTCTAAGAACTTCCTGTATCAGGTACCGCTTCCAAACTTCCTTTCCGGTGGTGGAGATTACGAAGGTGGTGTAAATCCTCCATACTTTAATCTTGGAAGTATGAAGAATAAAGGTATCGAAATCACTTTGGGATATACCGAAAAATTTACCGAAAATTTCTCCTGGAATGCCAGCGCAAACTTCACTAAATATGTAAATGAAGTAACCAATATGGCTGGTCTGAATATTGTTAAAACAATGAATACTTTGGCGTACAATACTGTGACAGTTTCCAGAACTAAAGAAGGATTGCCAATTGGGTCTTTTGTGGGATACGAAGCTGTAGGGATATACAGAACAGATGAGGATTTAACAAAATACGGTCATACAGACGGTACAGGGAATCAGGTGATTTTGAAAGACGGAACAAACTCTTTAAAGCCGGATTTCCAAAAAGGAGATGTTATTTATAAAGATCAGAACAATGATGGTATTATCGATTTGAATGATTTAGTGCCAATTGGAAATCCAAATCCGAAGTTTACTTACGGTTTTACAAATAACTTTAAATACAAAAATGTTGATTTGTCTGTTTTCCTTCAGGGAACTGCAGGAAATAAACTGATGAACTTAACTCGTTTGTCAGGAACAATGAACAGTTATGTAGGAACAAATTATTTAACTGAGGCAGCAGATTTCTATTCAGCCGATAATCTGGATGCTTCTTTGCCAAGACCTTCAACTTATGATCACATCAATAATGCAATTTCGACACGTAACATTGAAAACGGATCATATTTAAGAATTCAAAACGTGACATTAGGTTATTCACTTCCCTCTGATATGATTTCAAAATTGCATTTAACAAGATTGAGAATCTATGCTTCAGGACAAAATCTCTACACGTTTACTAAATACAAAGGATACGATCCGGAAGTAGGTAATTTTAATCAGGATGCATTGCTTTCCGGAGTTGATAACGGACGTTATCCTGTGCCAAGACAAATCACTTTTGGTTTTAATGTTGAATTTTAATACGAAATTAATATGAAAAATATAATACAAAGAAGTAGTGTTGTTTTCATGACAGTAATACTTTTAGTTTCTTCTTCCTGCTCGCAGGACTTTCTTGATGTGCCGGCCGAAGGAGCTCCTACTGTTGGGAATTATTATGATTCTGATTCTAAATTAGATAATGCAGCAAATGGACTTTATGGTATCGTTTGGTTTAATATGAATAAATCGGCTTTTTATGGTATTACAGATGTAATATCAGGAAATATGTACGCGAGTCAGTACAATGATTTTGGAAAGTTTACCGATTTGAGTTTTACGAATAATCAGGCTTTTATTTCAGACGCATGGAGATCTTGTTTTGGTGCAATCGCCAATTCTAATGCTTACATCAGCAATCTTCCGCAAAGTGTTGGGCCAAATGTAAGTAAAGAAGCATTGAATAATGCTTTGGGAGAAGCCCATTTTATTAGAGCTTTTTCTTATTTCTTTTTAGTAAGATTATGGGGAAATGTGCCCATTATCGAGAACAATGCCGACTATTCTAAGAATTTTGTGATTCCGAGTAATCCGGTTGAAGATGTTTATACTTTTATAGAAAATGACCTGAAATTTGCTATCGCTAATCTTAGAACTAAAAACAGAGGTTCAGATTATGCTTCAAATGCACACGTATCCAGCGGTTCTGCAAAAGCTTTTTTAGCAAAAGTGTATTTGTATCAAAAGAAATACGACTTAGCAAAAGCAATGGCTCAGGATGTTATCAATAGTGGAGAATTTAAATTATTAGGAGGAGCATCATTGCCAAATAAGTCTTTTGCTGATTTGTGGCTTCAGAAAAATAATAATAATGAAGAATCCATTTTTTCATGGCAATGGACAGGATCAGGAACATATTTTGAAGGAAACTTTTCGAATACCTTATTTGCTCCTGAGAACAGATTGGTAGAAACAACTTATTCTGGTCAGATTGCACCATCCCAGGATTTGATTCATAATGTTTTTGAAAACGGAGACCGAAGAAGAATTGAAACCTTTATGCTTCCGGGAGATTATTACCCAAATTTAACGTATGCACAAACACTTGCAGTAGATTCTCCAAAATTGTTAGGTTATACTTTTGAACTGGTAAATGAAGCTCAGAATTCTGGCGCCGGATTAAAGAAATATGTAATCGGAAAGGAAAACCTTCCAATTACAGGACCTTTCAATGCGCCATTTAACGGAGAAAGCAGTATGAATAGCTATATGATGCGTTATGCCGAATTATTACTGATCCATGCCGAAGCAATTTTAGGTTCGCAAACAGGCAGTACATCAGATGCTGCAGCACTTGCATCTTATAATGCAGTACGTAAAAGAGCTGGTTTAGCAGAAAAAACGACAATTTCATTTAATGATATTTTTAAAGAAAGACGTGCAGAGCTGGCTTGCGAAGGAGATTATTATTTTGATTTAGGACGTCTTCCTTTCGCTCAGGCAAAAGCCATTTTAGAGGCACAAAACAGAGGCGATAAAGAAAATGAAAGACACATTAGTATTTCTGCAACAAACCTTCTACTGCCATATCCGGCAGATGACTTAATTAAAAATCCAAAATTAACAGAAGTAGCACCGTATACTTTTAAATAATTTTTTAAAAATAGAAATATGAAAAATATAAAAATTGTTTCGGTAGCAGCATGTATAACATTGATACTGTCTTTAATGTTTTTTACTTCATGCTCCAATGATGATAATGCTGAGTCGTCCGGAGGCGGACCAATGATAGAAAGTGTCGTTCGTTCTGGTTATGACGAAGATGGAAAGATGTTTCCTTCAACTCCTGTAACTGTCGGTGATCCTAAAAACTATTATATCATTCATGGTAAAGGTCTTTTGACAACAGAGAAAGTCTATTTTAATGATTATGATACTTATTTCAGACCCACATTTGTAACAGATACAGATATTGTAATTTTAATTGATGAAAATACTCCGTATGCTAATACGTCAAACGAGTTGAAGATTGTAACAAAGAAGGGAACTGTTACAATGCCGTTTACTGTTGCACCGCCGGTTCCGACTTTTTCAGGCTATAATTATATTAACTGTGCCGAGGGCGATCAGGTTATAATTAAAGGGAAGTATTTTTTAAATCCTGTAGTTACTTTAGCTAAAACTGCAACTTTGGCAGAAGTTCCGGTAACAATTGTTTCTTCTACTTTAGAGGAGATAGTAGTTAAAATCCCTGCTAATGCAAATTTCAGAAATCTTGCGGTAACCAATATTTCAGGAACAGCAGTTTCAAAAGAAGCAATTGGAACGGCATTATATGATGACAAATTGTATGGAATGGAATGGGGCGGACCTTGGGCTGGTAAAGGAGTTAATTTTGATTTTGACGGAGATTCATATCAGGGAGAAAAATCATGGCAATGGACTTTTGGTGCCTGGGACGGAGGAAACTGGGGCTTTAATATTGATATGACACCTTACAAAGCAATGAGAATTGCAGTAAAAGGAGCTAAAAATGGTCAGGTAAACTTTAGCGTAAACGGAGGCTCAAATTATGTAATTCCGGTTACTACTTCATGGGTTTACATGGAAATCCCATTAGATAAATTAGGAAATCCTTCAAGTATAACAATGCTTACTTTTCAGGAATCGAATAATGATGGTGGAAATGTCGTATTGTTTGATGATTTAGGATTTGTATTAAAATAAAATTCTATTTTGAGTTAGTTTGAGATGTTCCCTGATTGAAAGATTAGGGAACATCTTTTTATAAATAATTTAAGTTTTATAAAATGAAGAAAATCGCTTTACTATTTGTGTTAACTATATCGAATATCACTTTTGGTCAGGGAAATACTCACGTTCAGGCAGGAGGAAAATTTGACGGTTTAGCAATGACGCCTCCAATGGGATGGAATTCCTGGAATACTTTTGCCACCAACATAGACGAAAAACTGGTTAAAGAAACCGCAGATATTATGGTTTCTTCTGGTTTGGCTGCTGCAGGATATAATTATATTGTTCTGGATGACGGCTGGATGACGCACGAACGCGATGCAAATGGTGATTTGGTACCGGATCCTCAAAAATTTCCGGGAGGAATGAAATCACTTATAGATTATGTACATTCAAAAGGACTCAAATTCGGATTGTACAATTGTGCCGGAACCAAAACCTGTGCAGGATATCCCGGAACCCGCGGTTACGAATATCAGGATGCACGTTTTTATGCTAAACTTGGAATAGATTTCTTAAAATACGATTGGTGCAATACACAAGGAATTACTGCCAAAGAAGCATATACTACGATGAGTAATGCCTTAAAGACAGCGGGGAAGCCCATTGTTTTCAGTCTTTGTGAGTGGGGTGATAATCAGCCGTGGGAATGGGGAAAACCAGTTGGTAATCTTTGGAGGATCTCTGGCGATATCTATCCTTGTTTTGATTGTGAATTTAAACATCCTGAAAATTGGTCTTCCTGGGGATTTATGAAAATTGCCGATATGCGAAAAGATATTCGTAAATATTCGGGCCCCGATCATTGGAATGATTTTGATATGATGGAAGTAGGAAATGAAATGAATGATACCGAAGATAAAACGCATTTTGCTATGTGGTGTATGCTTTCTTCGCCATTATTTACAGGAAATGATTATAGAAAAATGTCGAAGGAAACTTTATCCATTTTGACAAATAAAGAATTACTGGCTGTAAATCAGGATAAACTTGGTATTCAGGGTTTCAAATATGCGGTTTTAGATGGAGTAGAAGTTTGGGTTAAGCCACTTTCTGACGCAGCGTGGGCGGTAAGCTTTATCAACAGAACCGAAACTTCAAAAAATATCAGTTTCGACTGGAAGAAAAATACCATCAAGGATGCTGATTTCGGTTATGAAGCCGATTTTAATAAGACGCTTTTTAAAATTAAGGATCTTTGGAAAAATAAAGATGCCGGAACAACAAAAAAAATATTTACTTCAGCAATTGCTTCACACGATGTTATAACGCTTAAATTAATTCCTTAAACAATCAGGTATGAAATTAAAAGTTTGTTATCTCGCTTTTTCTATAGTACTGATTGTAACTGCTGCAAATGCACAATTTGTAAAAAAACATGGAAGGCTAAGTGTACAGGGAACGCAGCTTGTTGATCAAAATAATAGTCCGGTTGTGCTGCGCGGCCTTAGTTTTGGATGGCACAGCTTATGGCCAAGATTTTATAATGAAAAAGCAGTAAGCTGGTTAAAAAAAGATTTTAATTGTACTGTAGTTCGTGCCGCAATGGGCGTAGAACTTGGCGATCTCTCCTATATAAACAATCCGCAGTTTTCTAAAGAAAAAGTGGAAGCTGTTGTAAAGGGTGCGATTAAATCTGATATTTATGTAATTATAGACTGGCACAGTCATAATGTAAATCTCAAAGAAGCAAGTGAGTTTTTTGCTGAGATGTCCAAAAAATACGGAAGATATCCTAATATAATATATGAGGTATTCAATGAACCGGATCACGAAACATGGTGGGAGGTTAAAAATTATGCAGAAGAAATTATTAAAATTATTCGGGAGAACGATCCTAATAATATTATTCTCGTAGGATGTCCTCACTGGGATCAGGACATTAATTTACCTGCAGAAGATCCTATTCAGGGTTATAACAATATAATGTATACTATGCATTTTTACGCGGCAACGCACGGAAAAGAGTTGAGGGACAGGACAGACAAAGCAATTCAAAGCGGTTTACCTGTTTTTATTTCAGAGTCTGCCGGAATGGAAGCTTCGGGCGATGGACCTTTAAATCTAAAAGCCTGGCAGGATTATATGGACTGGATGGAAGCCAGAAAGTTGAGTTGGATTACATGGTCGGTTTCTGATAAAGACGAAACGTGTTCTATTCTGAAAAAATCCGCAAATTCTGAAGGGAAATGGAAAGACGAAGATTTAAAAGAATCGGGACTTAAAGTGCGGGAATATCTGAGAAAATACAACACCGACAAATAAATAGGTTATAATTAAAAAAATGCGAAGCCTGCTCTTATTATGAGCAGGCTTTTTTATTGTATAAATACCGGTAAAAAACAGATTGTAAAACGAATTTTTGATTATTTTTTTTGTAAGAATAAACCAGTGTTGTTTAATGAGCTGATTCCCTATTTGATGTTGTACCGTTAAACGCACTTATATTGTATAAAAAATTATACCCCCTATGTTTATGGGGGTATAATTTTTTTATAATAGTTTTTTGATGATATTTTGTCATTTAAATCTGTAAATTTAATTTATAACCCAAGTAATTTTGCTTTTAAAGGATAAAATGTGTTATTGAATTTTCAAAAACAAATCTCTATAAATATCAAATAACGATTATTGAGGATTTAATTTTTGTAATCCATAATTCTTCATCTAAAACGTCAAAAAAGCTGTTATGAATTATTCTACTCATACAAAAGTTAATAAATTCGCTAATGAAAATGATGATGATTTGAAGGCGATTAAGAGGTTTTAGAATTACTATACTATTAAATAGATATATAAAAGATTAACTAACCAGAATCAATTAATAACTAAAAACCAATTTAAAACATGAAAAAAGTATTTCACATTTTAGCCGCGATGTTAACAAGTTCTTTTGCCTTTGCCCAGGATGAGGAAGCAGCCGCTCCTCCAGCCACCACTTGGGGAGGTTCTGCAGATGCGTACTATAAATATGATTTTTCAAAACAAATGAATGGATTAACGAGCTTTACCAACTCACAAAATTCATTTGAACTAGGAATGGCGTCTATAGAGGCGAGTCATACTTTCGGGAAAGCTTCGGTTTTTGTTGACTTAGGCTTCGGAAAAAGAGCGGGAGAATTTTCATATAATGAAACAACAGATAAAGATATTAATGCAAGATTTTTAATTAAACAATTATATTTTACATACAATTTAACAGATGAATTTAAAGTAGTAGCGGGTAGTTTTGGAACGCATATCGGTTATGAGGTGTTAGATGCCGTAGATAATAAAAACTATAGCATGTCTTATGCCTTTTCTTATGGGCCATTTTTTAACACAGGGATAAAGGCACAATATACTGCTGGAAAATTTACAGCTATGTTGGGAGTTACAAATCCCACTGATTTTAAATCGGCTATGGATGCAGGTTCGTATCAAAAAACATTTATCGGACAACTTGGATATATTGGAGATACAGGAAGTGCTTACTTGAATTTTACAACCGGAAGTACAAATGCAATACCGGGAAGTATAATACCAGTTTCAGACGAAAATAAGACACAGTTTGATTTAGTGGCTTCAAAAACGGTAAGTGATTCATTTGCTTTAGGGTTTAATGCAACCTATGCTAAAACAACAAATGATTTTGATAGTGAGTTAGATGGTGAATGGTTTTCTTTGGTAGGATATGCTAATTATTCTTTCAGTCCGTCATTGCTTTTAGCTTACAGAATTGAATATTTCGACGGTAAAGATGCAGCTCCAAGTTTGGGAACTCTGACAGGATCAAGTGTATTTGCCAATACGGTTTCATTGAATTACAAAGTCGGAAAACTAACCATTATTCCTGAACTAAGATATGATGCAGCTTCTGAAGATATATTTTTAGATAAAGATGCATTGCCAACAGGAGGAAGCTTCTATGCTTTAATTGCTACAACATACTCTTTCTAGAGATAAAGATTGATATTTTTTTTTTTTTTTTTGGAGCTGTCGAAACATACTAATGTTTTGGCAGCTTTTTTATTTGTTTACATAAGAATGGAAATGTTGTGTTGTTCTTTATTTGTACTTAAAGTAAATTCTTAACATAGTAAAAGTATATCGCTTAGTTAGCCTTCTGCAATTAAACGCCAAGTTTGTCATTTCGAAGAATGAGAAATCGCACTAGAAGCCCGGTAAAATCTTGTCAAATTGAGATCAGGCACAAAGAATTATTAAGTTAAAAATTGAAAAAATGTTTTAACTGCAAAGAGCGCAATAAAAAAAACGCAAAGTTCTCAAAGCGATATATGCCTTACAAACTTTGCGTAAATCTTAGCGCTCTTAGCGGTTAATTATTTAAACGCGATATTACTTATTGAACTTGTTTCTTAAAAATAGAATAGATAGTATCGATTGTTTTTCTGTCTAAAGTTGAGGTAGCATCAGTTTGAATATAATGCAGTTTAAATGCCTGAATAGCTGAGGTTAAATTTTTGGTATTGTAACCAATTATTCTAAGCGCAGGCTCGATTTTAAAATCAAACGGAGCAGGTTCCAAAATTTCATCCGGCCAGATTCCAAACCCTTTTTCCGCTAAAGTTTTCCATGGGAACAATGCACTCGGATCTTGTTTTCTTCCAGGGGCAATATCTGCATGACCTAAAAAGTTTTGAGTAGGAATATTATAATCCTTTTTTAGTTTGGTCAATAAAGCTACTAAACTGCTTATCTGAGCTTCTGTAAAAGGTTTAAAGCCATTGTTGTCCAGCTCGATACCTATAGAACAAGAATTTAAATCTGTTGTTTTTCCCCAGGTAGAATTTCCGGCGTGCCACGCTCTCAGGTAATCGTTAAGCATTTGAACCACTTTTCCATTTTCAGAAATTACATAATGTGCACTAACCTGCGTTTTGGTTTTTGTGAAGGTACTAATCGTTTGCTGAACCGAGTCCTGAGCAGTATGATGAATAATTACAAAACTAGGCTTTCTTAAATTGAAATTGACTGTTCCAACCCATTCAGTGTTAATTCCGTTTTGCAGATAAGTCGAACCGGTTTTAGATAAAGTATCCTTAATAATGCCTAATTGCTGTGCGTATGACGTGTCAATAGCAAGCGGTGGAACTGCCGGGATGGCCTTTGCTTCTTTATTGGTAATCTGGTTTTCTAAAGTTTTAAGCTGCTGATCGTAAGCTTTTTCAGTTTTTTTGTATGGATTTGTAGAGCATGAACTGATTATAACTGCTAAAATCAGATAACAAAAATGGTTTATTCTCATAATGCGTGTTTTAAATTAAAACGATTATTCTGATATTTTCGTATCTGTCGAATCTTTAACTTCTTTTGAATCTTTAGATTCTTTATCTTTTTTCTTTTTTGATTTTGTCTTTTTAACCTCTTTTAGGGTATTCATAAAAGTTTTGTACTTTTCAATCTGATCTGGATTTAAAAAAGCCGTTACTTTTTTGTCTGTAGTTTCTCTCAGTGCTTTTATCTGTTCAATTTTTTGATCCTGACTGCTGCTCTCATTTTTTATTAAAATACCCTGCTCCCTTATGCTTTCAGCTAAAACATTAGCAATTGCAATCGCCTGAAGTTCATCAAGATTTACCTCAGGTTTCATTTGTTCTACAATAAGTCCCGCAGTTTCTTCCGGAGGAGTTTCTTTGGGTTTGCTTTGCGAGCCCTGCTGTTGTCCTGCCATCATACTTCTGTCCATACCCATTCCGCCACCTCTTCCGCCGTATCCGTTCCCATAACCATTATTATAGCCATTTCCATATTGTGCCGACGCAGAGTGGAAACAAAATAAAGTAAAAACTAAAAGAATTACGTTTTGAATAGGTCTCATAAAAGTATGTTTTTTCTAATGTTAGCAGAGTTCTGTGTAAATTTAAGCAGGTTCTCCGTATAAATCAAATTCTGTTGCTTCAATTATTTTTATATTAACAAATTCTCCTGTTTTTACGTAATGTTTAGAAGCATCAATTAAAACTTCGTTGTCAACATCCGGACTGTCAAATTCTGTACGGCCCACAAAATGGGCGCCTTCTTTTCTGTCAATAATACATTTGAAAGTTTTACCCACTTTTTCCTGGTTTAAATCCCATGAAATTTGCGACTGCAATTCCATAATTTCATTTGCTCTTGCTTGTTTGACATCATCAGGAACATCATCTTCCAGTAAGTAAGCGTGCGTATTTTCTTCATGAGAGTAAGCGAAACATCCCATTCGGTCAAATTTCATTTCCTGCACAAAATCTTTCAAAATTTCGAAATCTTCCTGAGTTTCTCCCGGATATCCAACAATTAGAGTTGTTCTAATTGCCATTCCAGGAACCGCAGCACGAAAATCTTTTAATAATTGAGTCGTTTTGGCCTGGGTTGTACCACGACGCATAGATTTTAAAATGGAATCTGAAATATGCTGTAGCGGAATATCTATATAATTACAGATTTTAGGTTCGCGTTTCATTAACTCTAGAACGTCCATTGGGAATCCAGTTGGATAAGCATAATGAAGACGAATCCATTCAATACCTTCAACCTTTGCCAGTTCTTCTAAAAGTTCGGCAAGATTTCTCTTTTTATAAAGATCAAGTCCGTAATACGTTAAGTCCTGAGCAATTAATATCAATTCCTTAACTCCGTTTTTAGCCAAACCCTGCGCTTCTTTCACTAATTTTTCAATCGGCTGAGAAACGTGGGTTCCTCTCATTAACGGAATTGCACAAAAACTGCAAGGTCTGTCGCAGCCTTCTGCAATTTTTAAATAGGCATAATTTTTTGGAGTGGTAGTTAAACGTTCTCCCAATAATTCATGTTTGTAATCTGCTCCTAAAGCTTTTAATAACTGAGGAAGCTCAGTAGTTCCAAAATATTGATCAACGTTCGGAATTTCTTTTTCTAAATCTGGTCTGTAACGCTCAGATAAACATCCTGTCACAAAAACTTTGTCTACAAGGCCTCTGTCTTTTTTATCGGCATATTCCAAAATCATGTTTACCGATTCTGCTTTAGCATTATCAATAAATCCGCAAGTGTTAATTACAATAATGTTTCCTTCCTTTTCCGCCGGAGCTTCATGCTCAACTTCTTTTCCGTTGGCGCGAAGCTGTCCCATAAGGACTTCACTGTCATAAACATTTTTTGAACACCCAAGAGTGATTACGTTAATTTTGTTCTTTTTTAAAGACTTGGTTCTCATAGTTTTATAAATTGGAGTGCAAAATTACACTTTTTTTATTCAAACCACGCTAGTTTCGGTTTGTTTTAGCGGTTTTTTGTGAAGTTGATTCCTTATAGATAAAAAAAAACCGTCAAGTTTAAGCTTGACGGAAATTTTCATTCATCTATTTAATTCTTAATTACAATTCAAATAATAAGCTAAGTGTTACATTGTTTAATTTAGAAGTGACTTCAGCTCCATCGGTAAATCCTCTGGAGAAAAAACCCTGATTTGATTTTCTTTCTAAATAAGAGTAAGCTAAATCTACTTTTGTTGATCCGAAATTATATCCCAAACCGGCAGAATAACTATTTAATTCTCCAATTGTGATTCCATTTTTGTATGGACTGTCTTCATAACGATATCCCGCTCTTAAGCTTAATTGTTCGATTTTGTATTCAGCGCCAATGCGAAGCTCGCCCGTGTTTGTTAAAGCGTTGCTGATATCATTGTTTAATTCTCTGAAACCACTATCACTTGTAGGCTTGAATTTACTGTTTCCGTAGTTTCTGATGCCATAATCAATGCTTAATAAACCCGATTTTCCGAACACGTATGCGGCGCTAAAAGTCCATTTGTCCGGTGTTTGCAGAGTGTAAGATTCATATACATTTACAATGTTTGGATTCACAGAGTTGTTAAAAGTTTCACCTGCGTTAGTTTCTGTTGTAGAATATAAGCTTTGTGATACTTCATCATAAAGCTCATACCATGTATTTGATTCATATGCTATTCCAAGTCTGAAAGCATCTGTAACTTTTCCAATTGCTCCAAGTTGAAAAGAAAAACCATTTCCATAGGTATAAAGTTCATTATTGAAACGTACATTAGAAATTGTTTCATTTGTCTCTAGAGGATTCTTGTTGAATTCGTAGAAACTTGATGATCTTCTGTAGTCTGTAACATGAACATTTAAGTTTGCTCCTAGGTATAATCTGTCTTTGTAAGAGGTCGCAATGTTAAAACTTACTTTGCTATTATAGCCTCTAGTGTATACTTCATTTTCTTGATGGTAATTTCCTCCAGCAGGAACGTTTGTGAAATATTGTGTGTTGTTATTGTCACCTGTCACAGGATTGATAACGTATCCTTCAAGTCCAAAAAAAGCCTGTTGTTCTCTATAGCCTAAATCTGTATAATCGGCATTTGCAATGCTTCCCAATGGAATCCCGTTTGCATAATCTAAGAAATATCCATCTATAGAATTCGTCGGGTTGGTTCCTGCGGAGAAAACATTGTTGTTAAAGTTATTCGTGTTTTCGTATGTCGCACCAATCGCTATTTTATTCCATCCATTATTTGGATTGTGGTCTTTAAAAACAAATACAGCTCCCGCTTCATTTAAAATAAAAGAATTCTCTTTCTCAGATGTCTGAGTGCCAAAATAATTAGAATTGTTTTTTATGTTCTGATTGCTAAAAGTCACTCCAACCTGATTGCTGCTAAAAACCGCAGACCCGGCAGGATTGACACTCAAAGCAGATAAATCTCCTCCAACAGCTCCAAAAGCACCACCCATAGCTCTAAATCTCGCGGTTCCGGTCAAGTTGTCCTGAGAATAACGCAGAGCATCCGAAACTTCTTGTGAGTAAGACGCGCTGACAGTCAGTCCTGTTATAAATAGGAAAAATATTTTTTTCATTTTGATAAGTTTAAATTGAATAAATAATGCCGGGAAAATTATCTTCTACCGCCTCCGCCGCCAGATCTCATTCCTCCGCCGCCTCCGCCGCCAGATGATCTCATACTTCCGCCACCACCACTGCTATTCATTGAGCGGGAAGGGCTGCTAGGAGTATAGCTTCTTGATGATCCGCTGTTATTGCTCGGAGTGTAGCTTCTGTTTGTTGTATTTCCGCTGCTGTTATTATTGTACGATCTTCTGTTGCTGTACGTGCTGTAATCTGAACTTCCGCTAGTGCCTCTTCTGTTTGTAAATGTCGGACTTGAAGTTCTTCCGTTTACATTCGAGCTTCTTCTAAAGTCACTATAGCTGTTAGATGATCTGTTTGTAGAATAATTTCTGTTGGTTGTGTAACTTCCTCTGTTTGTGCTATAGTTTCTGTTAGTTGAATAAGCTCTGTTAGACGAGTAGTTTCTGTTTGTGGCGTAATTTCTGCTTCCGTAATAAGCGGCAGAACCTCTTCTTCCGTAACTGTAGTTATAATTATTGTAGCCGTAATATCCTCCCCAATAACCTGGATATCCCCATCCTGGGTAACCCCAACCCGGATAGCCCCATCCCGAGTATCCCCAGCCGTAATATCCTCCGTATCCCCAGCCGTAATAAGGGTATCCCATCCCAAATCCTAATGACCATGTTGGGTTAGAATAGACATTTACTGAAACTTCTGAATTACCGCTGCCCCAAGCCGGGTAGCTAACAGAAGCTGTTTGTGTGCTGTCATTTTCAGCATAATTAGTATAATTGTCAACATCGGTAAATATCTCAGTTGGCTGATTATCGTCTTGTAGTGATCTGAAGTAATCCTTGTATTGATTGTTCGTGCCATTGTTGGCCTGAACACGAACAGTAGATGATTTACCATAAACTCCGTCATTATCGTAATAAGAAGAATTCTGGTAAGAACCACATGACGCAAGTAATAAACTCATTAATCCAATTAAGTAAAAATGACCAGAGTTTTGGCGAAGAGAAATGTTAGTTTTCATATCTGTGGTGTTTTTTATTGTTGCACATTACAAAAATAGTTAGTTTTGTCAAACTATTTAGTTAAAATTATTAAAACAAAATTTGTGCCAAACTATATAATATGAGTAAGAACCTTACTACTAGATCAGAAGATTATTCGAAATGGTATAATGAACTGGTTGTCAAAGCAGATTTAGCCGAAAATTCAGGAGTTAGAGGGTGTATGGTGATTAAACCATACGGATATGCAATATGGGAAAAAATGCAGGCTGAGTTAGACAGAATGTTTAAAGAAACTGGACATCAAAATGCTTATTTTCCTCTATTTGTGCCTAAAAGCATGTTTGAGGCGGAAGAGAAAAATGCAGAGGGATTTGCGAAAGAATGTGCGGTTGTAACTCATTACAGATTAAAAAATGATCCTGATAAACCTGGAAAACTAATGGTGGACCCAAATGCTAAACTGGAGGAGGAGCTTATAGTGCGTCCAACAAGTGAAGCTATTATTTGGTCGACCTATAAAGGCTGGGTGCAGTCTTACAGAGATTTGCCTTTATTGATAAATCAATGGGCCAACGTGGTCCGCTGGGAAATGCGTACGCGTTTGTTTTTAAGAACTGCAGAATTTTTGTGGCAGGAAGGACATACGGCCCATGCTACAAAAGCGGAAGCTGTTGAAGAGTCTGAAAAAATGATGAATGTTTATGCAGAATTTGCAGAGAACTTTATGGCTATTCCGGTAGTAAAAGGTATTAAAACGGAAACTGAACGCTTTGCAGGGGCAGATGAAACCTATTGTATTGAAGCATTAATGCAGGATGGAAAAGCGTTACAGGCTGGTACTTCGCATTTCTTAGGTCAGAACTTTGCAAAAGCATTTGATGTTAAGTTTGCTAACGCAGAAGGAAAACAAGAATATGTTTGGGGAACTTCATGGGGAGTTTCTACCCGTTTAATGGGAGCCTTAATCATGACGCATTCTGACGATCAGGGATTGGTTCTTCCTCCAAATTTAGCTCCAATACAAGTGGTTATTGTTCCTATATATAAAACAGACGAACAATTGGCTCAGATTACAGAAGCTGTTGCTGATTTAACTGCTAAACTCAGAAAATTAAAAATCACGGTTAAGTTTGATGACAGAACGACACAAAAGCCAGGATTTAAATTTGCAGAATGGGAGTTAAAAGGAGTACCTGTGCGTATTGCTGTGGGGCCAAAAGATTTGGAAAATGGAACTTTTGAAGTTGCAAGACGTGATACTTTGTCAAAAGAAGTAGTTGCTGCAAACGGAATTGTAAATTATGTAAATGATCTTTTAGAGCAAATTCAAAATGATTTATTTACCAAAGCTTTGGAGTATCGAAATACCCATATTACAGAAGTAAATAATTTTGAGGAGTTTAAAGAAGTTCTGGAAGAAAAAGGAGGGTTTTTATCTGCTCATTGGGATGGAACTGCAGAGACAGAAGAGAAGATAAAAGAGCTTACAAAAGCAACGATTCGATGCATTGCATTGGATGCTGTTGAAGAGGCGGGAACCTGTGTATTTACTAGGAAACCTTCTTCGAAAAGAGTGCTTTTTGCAAAGGCATATTAAAAAAAAATATATTTTTTTTGCCTTGACTATTGCGCAACTAAAAAATAGATGTATCTTTGCATCCGCATTAGAGAAGCAGGCCCGTTCGTCTATCGGTTAGGACGCATGGTTTTCATCCATGTAAGAGCGGTTCGATTCCGCTACGGGCTACTACTTTTTTACTGCGATATGTTATTTAACTTAATGTTAAAAATGGCCCGTTCGTCTATCGGTTAGGACGCATGGTTTTCATCCATGTAAGAGCGGTTCGATTCCGCTACGGGCTACAATATTCAATTGATTTAAATTGAAGAAAACTTAGAAGAATTGGTCTGTTCGTCTAGGGGTTAGGACTCCAGGCTTTCGTCCTGGTAACAGGGGTTCGATTCCCTTACAGACTACAAAATTAGTTGTGAATAAGTTTTATAAAATAAAAATTGGTGTCTCGGTTTTTGTTTTGTTAGTTAAAACCAAAGTGATTGTTTTGCAATTGTGGGAGGTTTTTCTTTTTTAGCTAGTATCTATAATAATTATTACATCTAAAATTAAAAAAATGGCAAATCATAAGTCAGCATTAAAAAGAATCAGAAGCAACGAAAAAAGAAGAGTTCTTAACAGATATCAGCATAAAACTACTCGTAATGCTATCAAAGCATTAAGATTAGCTACTGATAAATCTGATGCAGCTGCAAAATTATCAACAGTTATTTCAATGATTGATAAATTAGCTAAAAAGAACATCATTCACGATAATAAAGCTTCTAACCTGAAGTCTAAATTAACGAAACATGTTGCTAAATTGTAATTAAAACAATTTATTACTTATATAAAAAGTCCTCTAAGAGAGGACTTTTTTTTTTGTTTGTGCATTTTGTGAATTCCATATAAAAATCCAAATTCTATTCTTAAGCTTTAGAATTTGGATTTTTTTTGTCTAGAGGTTGATTTTCTTTTTAAGATAATCCAGCATTTGTTGTGTAATGGGTTTAGAAAGAAAATCTATAATTATTGGATATTTTTTTGCTTTTGCAAGATCTTCAGGGTCAATAGTAGAAGACAATACTATAACAGGTGCCGAATTAAATTCGCTATAATCCGGAGAAGTAAAATGATCTAAAAATTCCCAGCCGCCCATTATTGGCATATTCAGGTCTAAGAAGATTAATTCTGGTTTTCTTTTATTTTTGTCGTTTGTATATTTTAAAATATTGAAGTAGTGAAGGGCTTCTTCGCCATTTTGAGCTGTTATGACTTCATGAGAAAATGAAGATTTAGAAATTACTTTTTTGCATAACATCAGTGTGATCGGATCATCGTCAATGCATAAAATCTGCTCCAGCATAATAATTAATTTTTAAATGTGATTGTAAATGTAGTTCCTTTGTTAACTTCACTGTCAATAGAAATTGTTCCTCCCATTGTTTCTACCTGTGATTTCACAAGATACAAGCCAAGTCCTTTGCTGTCAGGGTAATTATGAAATCTTTGATAAAGTCCAAATACTTTATCCCTGTTTCTTTCCAAATCAATTCCAATTCCATTGTCTTTAAAAGTTAAAATTGTTTTGTTGTCAATGTTTTCTGCTATTATAGAAATCTTGAGTTTTCTGTTTTCAGATTTATATTTTATAGAATTGGTAAGTAAATTTAATAAAATGCTTTCTATATAAGCTTTGTTTATAATGAGTTTTGGAGCTTTTTCAAACTTTAGTTTAATTATTGGTTTGTGCAATTCTATTTGAAAAGAGAGCTGACTGAAAACATTTTCAAAAACTTCCTGTAAAGATACATCTTCTTTTTGCATCGAAGGATTATCTTTAATAATGATCACCTTAACTAAATCATTTATCGTTTCATTTAGCAAATGCGTCGATTTGGTAAAGCCAGCCAGAATTTCTTTTAGTTCTTCATTTTCTAAAGGGATGTCTTCAATTAAATTTAAAAGTCCGATTAGATTGGAAAGTGGTGCTCTGAGATTGTGTGAAGTAATGTACGAAAACTGTTTAAGATCCTTGTTATTCTGTGTGAGCTCGCGAATAAGATGTTCTTTTTCGGTTTCGAGTTTTTTCTCTTCTGTAATATCTCTTTGTATGGAAATCCAGTGTGTAATTATATTTTCATTATTAAAAATCGGAATCATAGAAAAACGTACCCAATACTCTTCTTTGTTTTTGGTGTAAGTAATCGTTTCAATGAGACATTCTTCTTCATTTTTTATTGCTGTTAAAAGCTTTTTTAATTCTTCTGAATCAGATTTCGGACCTTTAAAAATACTTGCAGATTTTCCTATTATTTCAGTGGACTGATAGCCGGACATTTGAGAAAATGCCGGGTTAACATATACTATTTTGGGTATTTTATGCTCAGCAGAATTGGCTTCGGTAATTAAAATCGAATCTTTAGATTGGGTAATTACAGTTTCCAGAAGTTTTAATCGTTGCTCTTCTTCTTTTTGTTTCGTAATATCCTGAATCGCACCAATCATTCTAATGGCTCTTCCGTTCTCGTCTTTGAGTAAAAAACCTCTGTCCAGAACATATTTGTACGTGTCGTCTGCACATTTGAAACGGTATTGATCCTGCCATTTTTGGGTTTTTTGTTCAATAAAAGAATATAATTTTATGGACATTCGGATGCTGTCTTCGGGGTGAATTTTGTCAAACCACCATTTAGAAGTTTTGCCCACTTCTTCGGGATTGTAACCAAAAACGCTTTCAATTCCTTTGTTCCAATTAATGCTGTCTTCCTGAATTTTCCAGTCCCATATTGTGTCGCTTGTAGCTTTTGCTACGATGTCATATTTCTCATTAGATTCTTTTATTTCTTCGTTGGTTTTGTTTAACTTTTCGAAGACGGAGATATTTCTTTTTTCATTTTTAGCAAGTATAAATCTGAAAACCAGTCCTGTAATTAATATAAACAAGATGTCTTTAATGAGTGATAAATACAGATAATCTGAAGATGAAAACCACGTTATAAGTAATTTATGACATAGGTACGCCATAATTAACGAGATGATGGTATAAATAAGAGTAATTTGGAGCGTTTTACTTTTCATCACTTCAAATATAGTTAATTTAACTATAACTAAACGTATGTAAATGTCATTTTGAAGCCGTTATTTTGGTGTTTTTGATTAACTAATTGATTGTATATACGCAAACTATGTCAGAAACGTTTTTTTTTAGAAAATAAAGTGTACCTTTGCGCCCATTAAAAATCACAGATGGAATCTATTAGAAACATTGCAATTATTGCCCACGTCGATCACGGTAAAACCACTTTGGTTGATAAAATTATGTATCACTGTCAATTATTTCGTGACAACGAAAACACAGGTGATTTAATTCTTGATAATAACGATTTAGAGCGTGAGAGAGGTATTACTATTACTTCTAAAAACGTTTCTGTTCAATATAAAGGAACAAAAATCAATATTATTGATACTCCCGGTCACGCCGATTTTGGAGGTGAAGTAGAACGTGTATTGAACATGGCCGATGGTGTTTGTTTGCTAGTTGATGCTTTCGAGGGACCAATGCCTCAAACTCGTTTCGTTTTGCAAAAAGCGATCGATTTAGGATTGAAACCTTGTGTAGTTATCAATAAAGTAGATAAAGAAAACTGTACGCCGGAAGAAGTTCACGAGAAAGTTTTCGACTTAATGTTTGAATTAGGTGCTACTGAAGAACAATTAGATTTCCCAACTGTTTACGGTTCTGCTAAAAACAACTGGATGTCTGATGATTTTAGAAACCAAACTGAAAACATCGAACCATTATTAGACATGGTTATCGAGCATGTACCTGCTCCTAAGGTATCAGAAGGAACTCCTCAGATGTTAATTACATCTTTAGATTTCTCTGCTTTTACAGGTCGTATCGCAATTGGTCGTCTTGAAAGAGGTGTCTTAAAAGAAGGAATGCCAATATCTTTAGTAAAAAGAGATGGTACTGTAACAAAATCAAGAATTAAAGAATTACATACTTTTGAAGGTCTTGGACGTAAAAAAGTAACAGAAGTAATCGCTGGAGATATTTGTGCTGTTGTTGGAGTAGAAGGTTTTGAAATTGGTGATACTATCGCTGATCATGAAAATCCTGAAGGTCTAACTTCTATCGCTATTGATGAGCCAACAATGAGTATGTTATTTACTATTAATGACTCTCCATTCTTTGGTAAAGAGGGTAAATTTGTTACTTCTCGTCATATTAGAGAAAGACTAACAAAAGAATTAGAGAAAAACTTAGCTATGAAGTTAGGTGAAACTGATTCTGCTGATAAATTTATGGTTTTTGGCCGTGGTGTACTTCACTTATCTGTTCTTATTGAAACAATGAGAAGAGAAGGATATGAGTTACAAATTGGTCAGCCACAAGTTATCATCAAAGAAATTGATGGTAAAAAATGTGAGCCTATCGAAGAATTAACAATCGACTTACCGGAAAACCTTTCAGGTAGAGCAGTTGAATTTGTTACGCTTCGTAAAGGTGAAATGCTTTCTATGGAAACTAAAGGTGAGCGTATGATTATCAAATTCAATATCCCATCTCGTGGAATTATTGGTTTAAGAAATCAATTGCTTACTGCAACAGCTGGTGAGGCTATTATGTCGCACCGTTTTATTGGATATGAGCCTTACAAAGGAGAAATTGCCGGACGTAATAAAGGTTCATTGATTTCTATGGAAAAAGGAAAAGCTATTCCTTATTCTATCGATAAATTACAGGATCGTGGTAAGTTTTTTGTTGAACCAAATACTGAAATTTACGAAGGACAGGTAATTGGTGAAAACTCTCGTGGAGATGATATGTGTGTAAACGTAACGAAAGAGAAAAAACAGTCTAACGTTCGTTCTTCAGGAAATGATGAAAAAGCGAGAATTATCCCTCCAATCATTTTCTCTTTAGAGGAAGCTTTAGAGTACATTCAAAAAGATGAGTACGTAGAGGTAACGCCAAAATCTATTCGTTTAAGAAAAATCTACTTGACAGAAACTGATAGAAAAAGATTTAAAGTGTAATCATTTTAAACTTCATATAAAAAATCCCAAATTCCTTTCAGGAGTTTGGGATTTTTTTATGCTTACTATTTGCGGACTTTCTGTTTTATTTATAAATAGATAAAATATCCAGTTATCTTTTGAGACTAAAATGGCCTTTTACATTCTTTCCGTTTACAAATAAAAGAGTAAACCAATAATCGTCAGATGGTAATTCCTGGCCATTGTAAATTCCGTTCCATCCGGCAGCGTTCTGATTCATTTGTTTTAACAATCTGCCATAGCGATCAAAAATCGAAAGCGAATAATCAGGCATTTCATCCATGTTTTTAATACTCCATAAATCGTTATATCCGTCACCATTCGGTGTAAAAAAACGTGGATAATCTAAAACATAAACTAAAAACGAGTTAGATAGGCCACAACCATTTTTGTCGCGCGCAACCACATTGTAAATTCCCGGATTTACCTGGGAAAAAGTAGAAGCCTCCTGAAAAACAGATCCGTCAAGCGAAAATTCATAATCCCCAACTCCTGTATGTCGAATTTGTAATGTATTCTCGTTTCCTGAGAAATCTTTTACGTCGACTCCGGTAATTACTGCTGGTTCAGATGATATTACTTTGAATTTTTTAGTTTTCTGACAATCATTATAATCAGTTACTAAAACAGCATAATCTCCGGGAGCATTAATTAAGGTGGAGTTGGCCGTATCGCCATTTGACCAGTTATAGGTTTTGAAGCCAGAAGGCAGTGTTAGAGTTATTTGTTCTCCTTTGCATAAATAAAGCGTTTCGTCTTCAAAGTTTGGAGGATTAAAGGTATGTACAATTAATTCAACGGGAACAATATCATAGCAATCAGATCCGTTTATTACGCGTGCGTAAATAGTTTGGCTGTTTGCAGCTGTATTCTTAAAATTATTTGATATCGTATTGTTTTCCGTTACCGCGTCATTTGCAGTTAAGAAATAATTGACCACCAATCCCGGAGGCAGGCCCTTAAGTATTTGCGGCGTTACCTGGGCGTTTAAATCAAATTGATACAGGCCATCCTGTATTTCATCTCCATCGCAAGTTGCAATGGACGATTGGTCCGGAATATTAGTGGCGGAAACAATTAATTTGACTTCTGGGGTGGAGTAACAGCCATATTTATTTTCGATTCTGGCAAAGATAATCTGATTTGGAATTTTGTTCGTATAACGCTCCGGATTCATGATTGGATTTGCCTTTGTCCTGGCATCTGCCAGTGTTTCGTAATAACCCTGATTGGTGATATCGGTATTATTATTTTTTACAATAGTAGCGACTTTTGTCAAATTAAAAATGCTAAGACCATCGGTATTATCATCGCATTGCAGCAGAGCAGTATTTGTAGAAGCAATTTCCGGTTCAAACTCCACAGTAATTTCTCCCACAGATATGCATGTTGTCCCATTTAATGCAGCTTCAACTTTGTAAGTTCCCGGTGTGATTACTGCATAAGTTGGCGTTGTTGCTCCGGATAACGTTACATAATTATTAGAAGCATCTTTGATAGACCATTTAAAGCTATAATCTGCTGCGCTTAGTTTAGTATCTAAAACGTAATTTTCTCCAAAACAAACCGGACTATTATTTGCTCTGGTACGATCCTCGCCAAAATTTATTCGTGTTACAAAACTTCCTGCCTCAATAAAAACGGCAGAATTAAATTGTCGGGTTTCATCGTCGGCAATAACAAGTTTTAAATGGTACTTTTTATTAGGAATTACATCTGTCGAGGCATTCATCACTACAGTTTGACCAGCGTAATTTATAGGGCTTGATGGAGAATTGTAACCATTATAATAAGCTTCATTAGATGCTTCGCAACCTTTGGGAACGCCATTTATAATTACGGGATCAATTTTGGGATGTACTGTAATTGCAGAAACAGCTGTAGTAGAATTGGGTAAAATAGCCAGGTTTTTATATGCATCAGCGCTTCCTGCTTCCTTAATTAAAAAAGCAAAACCATCTGAAAACTCACAGGGGAAATAAGACTGGTATTCATTTGAGGCGAAAATATAATTAAAGCTTATAGAATTCGTTAATGCTGTAAAATCAAATTCTAAAACTGTTGCCTGCCTGCTGTTGGTAATTTGTAGAACCTTATCCATATCGGCATCACCATTCCATCCTGAAACTTGTTCGCCTTTAGAATCAGACTGGTTGTAAGGTCCCTCTGCTCTTATGCTCGAGGAGGTGCTTAAAACCAGTCCGCCTGAAAAAGGAAAATTACTTCCGGCCGTAAAGGATCCGTAACTTTGTCTGCCTGGTGTTGGATTTCCGGAAGCGGTAACATTTTCGATAGTAATACAAGAACTGTTGATTAAAATATTTTCAATTAAATCTGTCGGAGTTGTATTTGAATTAACAGAAATGTTCTGAGCACTTATTTTAGAAAAAAAACAGCACAAAACAGAAATAAAAATTAAAGTTTTTTGAAGACCCATAGTAGCAAATATACTACAAATCTCTATTTTTTAATAGCTTGTATGAAAAATAAACAAACAGGGAAGTCCAGATTAAAACAATCAAAACAGCAAAATAATCAACACCATAATTGCTCTCTGTTTCAATTCCCATTTGTGAGCCAATATTTTTAATAACAGACAATCTTGGTCCAGGATTAACAATTAAATTAGACATGGATTCTAAGGGGAAAAACTGCATGACTTTTTCATCTGTATCGCTTTCAGGAAAAATCTTAAAAGCTAATATACCTTTTATAATACCTTCAATGATGCTCCAGACTAAAAGAAAACCAAGTGCAAACGCAGAACGTTTAACTAAAATTCCCAAAAACAAACAGAAAGAAAAAAATCCGGTCAATTTTACAAAAAAGGCTAACAAATAATCGAGATCGCTAAAGACAATACTAAATTCTGTGTACGAAGAAAAAACATATCCTAAGATTAAGCTCATTATAAAAACAAAAACAGTAGAGCCGAAAGCAAATAAAACTACGGTTAAGAATTTTGACAGAATAAATTCTTTTTTGCTTAAACCATCTATAAGGTTTTGTTTTAATGTACCATAGCTGTATTCATTTGCCATCATAGAAACGATTACTATCGCCAAAAAGAATTTGAGCCAGGCGGCAACGTACGTATTAAAATGCCAGATAAAAGGGAAGTTGAAAATACCCATTTCGGCTAAATGAAATTTAAAAATACCAATATCAAATTTTATCGCAGCAATAAGTGCAATAAAAGAAAGTAATATAAAATAAGTTAAGGTTAAAACTCTACTGGCTTTATTCATCCAGATTTTTTGCAATTCTATAGAAAGAAGTCTTTTCATGGTTTAGTTTTTTTGGGAAGTGGCATTTTTGGTTAATTCTAAAAATTGTGCTTCTAAGCTGTTTTTACGTTTTACTAAATGATTTAAAACAATATTTTTAGAAAATAAAAATTGATTTAAATCTGAAGCTGATAAATCTGCTTTTAAGTAGACTAAAACTTTTCCTTCTTCTTCAGAAATTCTGTCTACAGCAGGATGATCCAGCAGAGCAGTTTTTAATGATGAATTGTCATTGGCCTGAACTTCAAAGAAACCTTCATTAGATGACATTCCGTCAACAGAGCCAGAATACAAAACTTCGCCTTTTCTTAAAACAATTACCTGAGAACAGACTTTTTCTACTTCATCCAGTAAATGCGACGCTAATAAAATGGTAGTTCCCTGAGAAGCAATTTTTTTAATAATATCACGAATCTGATGAATTCCCTGCGGATCCAAACCATTTGTCGGCTCATCTAAAATTAAAATTTCAGGATCGTTTAAAAGCGCCGATGCAATTGCCAGGCGTTGTTTCATTCCTAAAGAAAAAGTGCTGAACTTGCTGTCTTTTCTCTCATTTAAGCCAACCAATTCCAGCTTTTCATTTACTTTAGCATAATTAATGTTTTTGATTTTGCAAACCAATTTCAGGTTTTGCTCCGCTGTCATGTAAGGGTAAAAATTAGGCCTCTCAATAATAGCGCCTACTTTTTTGAGCGCTTCGTGAGTCTCAACGTTTCCATCGAACCAGCGGTAATTCCCCGACGATTTATTTACAACATTTAAAACAATTCCTAATGTGGTCGATTTTCCACTTCCGTTTGGTCCAAGGATGCCGTATACGCGACCTTTTTGTATGGTAAAAGATACATTTTTTAAAGCCTGAATTCGGCCATATCTCTTGTTTAGATTCTCAATGGTTAAAATGGTTTCCAAATTTTTCTGGTTTTAGTTTTTAGTATGACGAGCCAAGTTGATTTTTGTTACTTTAAATTCTAACTTTAAATCGTATTGATGTAAATTTGTATTAAAGATATTCAAAATGAGTGAGCCTTTAATGGTTTTAAAAAAACCTTCTTATCCTTTAACGCAGCCACTTTTAAGTTATTTGGAGAGATACGAACGTATTTCTAAGGTATCTGTGTTTTATGATGACTTGCTTCGTTTTTCGGGTTCTGTAAATGTCTACGATAAAAATGATACAGATACGCTTTGGATCCGGGTTTATTATGGCGAATTTGAACGCAATGAAATTGATTTAAACCTAAAAAAAATCTATTCACTATTACACTCTGACGGGAATAGTGAGATCATTCAATATCTGAATGTTGATGCCATTGATTACTGTACTTTCGGAAATTCGAAGCCTTTCCGAATTAAAGTACGAAATATTCTCAATGACAATTATGTTCATTTTTACATTAAAAAAGCAGATGCTTCGCGTATTTACGGTTTAGAACTGGAAGATATTCTCTCGCCTGATAAAATCAATTTTTTGGTTTATAAAGACACTCTGATCGAGGAACATATTATCGGAATTCCGGGAGATGTTTTTATGGATAATTTGCTGGATTCCTGTACCGAAATGGAAAAAGCGCAGATCGCTAAAGAATTCGTAAAGTTTAATGAGCGTTGTATGATTCGGCTTTTAGGAGATATGAGGGCGTATAATTATGTGATTGTTCCGATTCATGATTTTGACCAGGTTGTGTATAAAATCCGTCCGATTGATTTTGACCAACAATGTTACGAAGGGAATTTTAAGGTTTATCGGCCGCAGTTTTTCAAGGAGAATTCTCCTATGATTCAATTGATTAAGGAAAAACTGGAAGAGCGTTCGATTATTCAGTACAAAGATGAAGAAAGAGCGATTTTGGCAAAACGTATTCATTCTGCAGAAACAAGAATCAATAAATTGCTCAATATAATGTGCCATGATACCATTTCGACGCACGAACATTTGCTGCAGTTAAAAATGGAATTATACCGTTACACCAATGACATGAAATTTAAAAATGCGAAATCGATGGGGCACATCATGCATGCGGCTTTTGCGTTTATTATCCGAAATTTTAAAAATACAGTTTAAATTAGTCACATTTTAATGCTCATAATCTTTATTTGTGACAAAAGAAAAAAAATACAATATGAAAAAATTATCCCTGTTTTTAGTTTCAGTAGTTTTATTAGCCTGTCAGCAACAATCGGGTTCTGATCTAAAAGAGCTTTACTCACTTCCTAAAAAGTTAAAAGAAGTTTCGGGAATTGCCTATTTTCCGGATACAGATATTCTTTATACTTTAGAAGACAGCGGAAATAAAAATGCTGTTTATGCCATTAATTCCAAAGGGAAACTGGAGAAAACGATTACGGTTTCGAATGCCAAGAATGTCGATTGGGAAGATATTACGAAAGATAAATTGGGTAATATCTATATTGGGGATTTTGGTAATAACGACAACGAAAGAAAAGATTTGTGCATTTACAAAGTGGCAAAAAATCAGTTGAAGAATGATGTGGCTAAAGCCGAATATAAAGTTTCATTTTCTTATCCTGAACAAACCGAATTTCCTCCGAGAAAAAAAGAAATGTTTTATGACGTAGAAGGTTTCTTTGAAAGGGGCGGCTATTTTTATCTTTTTACAAAAAACAGAAGCAAAGGTTTTGACGGAACTGCTTTTATATATAAAATTAAAAATGCTTCAGGAGCCCAAAAAGCAGTAAAAATAGGAGAATTTAAAACCTGTAATAATTACAATCATTGCGTTTTAACAAGCGCAACCATTAGTCCCGACGGAAAAAAAGTGGCGTTGCTAAGCCACGATAAAGTTCTTTTATTCAAAAATTTTAAAGGAGATTTATTCCATAAAGGAACTCAGACTCAAATAGAATTAAATCATTTTTCCCAAAAAGAAGCAATAGTTTTCAAAGACAATAACACTTTACTTATTGCCGATGAAAAAACGAATAAAATTGGTGGAAATGTTTATGAGTTTAAGCTCTAACTAAGTTTCTAAGGTGCTGAGATACTAAGCTACTAAGTTTAACAAAAAAGTTTGCCACGAATTTCACGAATTCCACAAATTTTTTATTGTAAGAAATAAAATATAATTCGTGATATTTGTGTAATTCGTGGCAAAAAACTTTGATACTTTCTGTCTTGCAGCTAAAAAAAACTTAGAGGCTGAGCATCTCAGAACATTAGCAACTTTTTTCTAAAAACTATAAGCCGCTCCAAAAATCACCCTTCCTATTTCGTCCGGAGATTTAAAGTATGAAATTCTTGCTGTTATAATATTGATGGCATTCAGCCAAAGTCCGCCACCATAATCGTGATGCCATTTTTTAGAATCTTCACCGTCAAGCCAAACTCTTCCATAGTCAAAACCACCCAGAATACCGTAAGTAAAAGGAGCAATCGTTTTTCTGATTTTTCCAATGCTCAAACGTAAATCAGAACTTTGAGAATAATAAGAACTTCCTAAGAAACGCTCATTTCTAAAACCACGCAAATCGGTATCGCCTCCTAAAGTGGCGCCCTGATAAAATTCGAAGTTATTATTTAAAACTGCTTTTCCTTTAAAATAAGTTGCAAACGTAAGTTTCCCGTTGTGATCCAGTTTGTGTGTAAATCCTAAAATACTTTCCAGAGTTGGAAAATTCTTTTTGGTCTCGTCCAGGTTTGCAGTCCATGTTCCGGCCAGCATAAAATAAATTCCTAAAGTTGGTTTTGCAGCAAAATCAGCGTTTTTAAACTCATATTTCACTTTTAAACTACCAAAATTCTGAGTATTAAAAACATCAGGATTTACAATTCCGGGAATATTAATGTACCTGTCTTCGGTTTCCTCCACCGTCATTCTCTGATAGATTGGCTGTATACTAAATTCACTGCCATATCTTCCGACATGTCTCACTGCACCGGAAGCATTAAATTTCCTGATTCGTACACGATTGTAGTCTAAGCTAAGATCATCATCGTAAGGAGCTTCATTTCCGTAGCCAAAATAATTCATCGCAAAATTTGGAGTTGTATACAACGATTCAACATCGATAACCCATTTGCCCAATAAGCCAGGGAAATGTGCCGCATAGTTAAACTCTAAACCTCCTGTTGCAAAATAGTAGAAGGCATTAAAAATATGTCGCTGCGTGTACGGATTTTGTTTGAAATTATTAACTGTATAATTCATATTTATCCCCACTTTAACACCGTCATCCGGGTTGTATCCAATATTTGGAAGACCGGAAATTACATTGTATTTAGGTCTTTCATAATTATATTGATTTACATCATAATCGTCAGTCAGTTGTGTTTGCGTTGCTCTCGAAAGATTATATGTGTTTTCTTTTGATTTAAAATCATAAACAATAACTTTTTTTCCGTTTTCAATGTTATAAGTATCATTGTTCTGACCCCCGATTAGACGAATTTTAATCTTTGATTTTTCATCTCCCCTGACTTCAAATATATCATTATCATCTAAACCGTAAATCCATAAATTTCTGGTTTTAGCGTCGGTTACATTTTTTGTATAAAGCAATTCATCGCCTTCTTTTTTAACTCTGAAGACCTGAATCTCAATTCCTTTTTTAACATTATGATTTAAAACAAATTTGTCCTTTTTATCGGTTCCGGCAATCATGATTGTTTTGCTCAGAACATCCGAATAGCTTACGGCATACTTTTGAAGGTCTTTTTTTCTGTTTTTTAATTTTGCTTTGATTTCCTCAATTGTTCCATCCTGAACTTCTTTTGGTAAATTTTTGAAGGCGGCATCTATATCGCTGTCAGATAAATTTTCCTGAATATATTTTGCTTGTTCAATCCAGTCTTTTTCTGTAGCGGTTTTTAAGAAAGCCAAATCCATAGGGTAAGGTTCTCTGCTTAACCATTTTACATTGTCAATTTTGTATTTAAAAGTTCGCATGTGACGCAAAGCCGGAATATTCATTAAAATAGAAAGTAAAGCGCCGTCATATTTTACAAATGCCTGATCACGGTCGCGTGGAATGGGTCTGTAAATTACTTTTCCGTCTTCTTTATATTCTGCCCAACGCCATTGATCGCTGTGTCTGTCCCAGTCTCCTAAAAGCATATCAAACAAACGTGCTTTTATATATTCTTTTTCGTCGACCGTATATTTTTCATCTTTATGAAGATTTAACATCATATCTTCTGTAGAGATAATATTGCCTGGTTTACCAAAGTTTTTAGCGTCAAGATGATTGTCTGCCGGTCTTTCTTCAACCATATACAATTGATCTCCGAAACCGGAATTAAATTCTCTAAGTCCTTGTTGTTTTGGAATATAATACAAAATCGGATTCGTATGTCTTAAACCAATCTGATCGGACATATTGCCAATTGCAAAAGAGGTATAAGGATGCGAAGAAGTATAAAAATCAAACAGAAAATCCTCTGCGTATGTATTTTGAAATTCGTTTACTACATATTGATCCTTAAAAGCAACCGACTGTAAAAAAACGGTCGCACTTTTTTTCATCGCACGCATTACATATTCCCTGCCTTTTGGATCTGACATTCTCAGAGAAACCGATTGATGTCCGCCGCCTTCGCGAATTGGTTTTAAACCGCCTTTTAAAGTGTCGATAGTTGCTGTTCGGGCTTCTATAGGCAAGCTGTAATAATATCGGTAATGCTTTCCGAATAAAAATCTGTGAAACGCACTTTTATCTGTCATTTTAGTAGAATAAATAGAAGTGGTCACTTTTGCCGGAAATTTGTTCGAAATGTCATCAGCCCAGTTTATTTCCTTGGCTTTTATAATTTCCTTTTCAAAAAGCAATTTTTCCTTGTTGTTTTCATTTCCGTAGTAAGAAACTTTAGCGTCTCCGCTTTTAAACAATCTCAATATGGCATAACCATTTCCTCCATAAGAAAAATCAAACGGATTTATGGCTCTCGCAGCTTCTGATTTTGATCCTGCGCCGCTAATAATCTGCTGGATATTTTCCTGACTGATGTATTGCAGATTATGATCGTGTCCGGAAACTACAATTACATTTTTCTGCTTTTGCAAAAGCGTTTTAATACGTTTGGCATAAATAGTATATTGTTTATTCTGAATATCCTGCGGACTCACACCTGATGTTTTTCGCAATAAATTGATAAATGAACCGACTACCGGCAACGGAATTTTTTGCTCAAAAGGAAATAATTGTTTCTCTAATGAAAACTGACCGCCGTGCGTTCCGTTACTTAATAAAGGATGATGAATGGCTAGTACAACAGTTTTTTCCTGATTTTTATTTAGGATATTCTCCAGTTCTTCAAAAAAAGCTTCTCTGGTTTTGATCTCGCAATTGTCGTTTATTGTAGGATGTTTGTTCCAGTCTTCCAGAAACCATTCACTATCAATAGCTATCAAAGTCGTTAGACTGTCTATCTTAACATCTTCGATCGGACAGGACTTTCTTGGAAGAAAACCTTTCTTGTCATTTAAATATTTCGTCACAAAATCTGCCTGCAGTTCCAGTCCTTTTATTCCACTATACCAATCATGATTTCCAGGAATAACAATTGTTTTTCCTCTAAATCCCTTTGTTAAGTTTAATTGATTGGTAAGTTTTGTTTCTGCGAGATCTTTATTGCCCGATTTTTTATCGCCAGGAAAACCTTTCGGATAAATGTTGTCGCCTAAAAATAAAAGGGTAGATTTTTTATTTGCTTTTTTGAGTTTATTATGAAGAAGTTCAAGGGTTTGCTGTGCCTTGGGTTCATCTGCATTTCCGGCATCTCCGACAAGGTAAAAAGTATGAGCAATTTTTATCGTATCGGTGGCGTTTTCTGTTTCGTTGGCACTAACTTCTTTTCCATATTGTGGTTTGTGCGTTGCACAGGAATAAATGATAAAAAGTGCCATAATTGCCAAACAACTTTTTTTAATTTTAGCAATAAAATGGTTATACAAAAACAATTTCATAATTTAGTGGTATAAAAATATTCTTTATGAATCTAATAGAACAATCCGAGGATTTCGTCAGTAATTTACTCAAAGATAAACTTTCTAATCTATATTCTTATCATAATTTTAACCATACTTTTACAGTTGTAACAGCTGTAAAAGAACTTTGTAAAAAAGAAGATGTCGAAAGTGATGATAAAGAGGCGCTTTTGATTGCAGCCTGGTTTCATGACGCAGGATATATCGACGGATATGAAAATCATGAAGAGAAAAGTGTTAAAATAGCAACCGATTTTTTGCGTACAAAAGGAAAATCAGAAGAATTTATTGCACTTGTTGGCAGTTTGATTTTGGCTACAGCCAAACAATATGAACCCAAAACACATTTGGAAAAGATTATTAAAGATGCAGATTATGCACATTTAGTGGGAGAGGAATATACGACAACCTGCGAATTATTGCGTTTAGAATTAAAAAACACAGGAATTGTTAACTTTTCTAATACCGAATGGACCAGAGAGAATTTAAACTTTCTCATGAACAAACACCGTTTCTACACAGATTATGCCTTAAGAAAATGGCAGCCCCTCAAAGAAAAGAACTTAATTCTGATTCAGAAAAAAATCAACAAACAGGAACTGAAAGCCGCTGCAGCCATCGAAGAAGAAAATAAAAAGAAAGATAAAGCCGAGAAGCCGGACCGTGGAATCGATACTTTATTTCGTGTCACACTTGGAAATCATACACGCTTAAGCGGAATTGCCGATAGTAAGGCCAATATTTTACTGTCTGTAAATGCGATTATCATCTCGATTGCATTATCGTCAATTATTCCGAAATTGGACAGTCCCAAAAATGCTCATTTGGTTATTCCGACTTTCATTATGCTGATGTCGAGTGTAATTACCATTATTTTTGCGATTCTTTCTACAAGACCAAAAGTTACCTCCGGATTTTTTACTCGTGATGATGTCGAAGCCAAAAAGGTGAATCTGATGTTTTTCGGGAATTTCTATAAAATGCCTTTGGAAGATTATAACTGGGCAATGAATGAAATGATGAAGGACCGCGATTATCTCTATTCTACGATGATTAAAGACTTATATTATCTGGGATTGGTTTTGCAGAGAAAGTATAATTTGCTCAGAATTGCGTACAATTTCTTTATGGTCGGAATTATTGTTACCGTGATTTCTTTTGTAATTGCTTTTAAGTCGATTTAATTTTTATAAGCTTAAACATTTAAACAAATGGAAACACAGTTGTTGAAAAGAAATTAGTTTCTTATCAATAGCTAAACGAAAAAGCTTTGTCAGGATTGAAACCTTGACAAAGCTTTTCCATTTTAAGGATATGTTTGTTTATAAAAATAAAATACTTTTTAAGATTTTAAAATCCGATTTATTTCATTTTAAGAACATTAGTTCAATTCATCCAGTAAATCCTGATACGTTATTTTTTTGGCTTCGGGATTTGCAGTTCTGTTGATGACTTTTACACGAATCGCTCTTAAACCTGAAACTCCCTGAAGATCCTCTACTTCAAATTGTTCGATAGACGGTTCTAATATTTTCTTGTGCTGCAAATATTTTATATATTTTAAGTATTCTGCTTCTTCACTGTTTTGAGAATAAACGATAGTGATTTTTTCTTTCTCAGTAATTCTCTCTTTGGTCCCTTTAATGTTCGATTTGTCAATACGTTTTTTAACTACTTCATATCTCGCATTATAAGTTCCGTCCACGTCAAAGCGTTTTTCGTCCATTCTGAAACGTATGGAAAGCGGTGCACTGAAAACCAGAATCAGCGAAGTAACATCAAGTTCATACGGAAGCGATTCTTTAAGTTCGTGATGTTCAAGTTCCATTTCGCATAAAGTCTGTAATTGCCATAAACGAAGATTATGCAAATACATGATATCAAACGGTTTTGTAGGCGAAATAGAGGCTCCGATATACAAATTATGTTCTACACCGTCTGTTTTAAATCTTTCATAATAATGCGGATAAATCTGCTGTGCCTCAACTTGTTTTTTGTCCAGAACAGTGGCCAGTCGTTTATTTATAATCGACATTGCATTATCAAACTTCTTTCTTTCCTGATAAAACATTCCGGTTTTTTCATCCAGATTTTCAAAATACAATTCTTCTAATTTTTCATTTTTAGCATTGCTTTTTGTGTTTTTGAGGATCGGATGAATTTCCTCTTCAATATATCGTTGAATATGCTGTTCTGTGTCTGCTTTTAAAGGCGAATCCAATTCACTTCGAAGTGATTCCAATTCGAATTTTCTCTGTTCGAGAAGTACCAGATTGGAGTTTGGTTTCTGATTGTCAAAAATGTCCAAAAGCGCAGAAAGTTGATTTTTTAAATCAATTTTTACAGTTTCATTTCGATGTTCAGACGAACTTTTAATATCGATTTGTCCGTACAAGGGATATACATTTTTAAAAACAATTTCCTTAAAAATATAATCCTTTGTATAATTCAGGTTTTGAAAATAATTCTGAGATTCTTTTTTAAATTTCCAGTACACGCTTGGATGTATAGTAGTGTACTCACGCTGAATAATTGCTTCTACCTGATGTTGCATATCGGTATTGTAACGGTCAATCGTATCAGTTAAATAAGGAAGCACCAAATCTAATTTTGTGGCATTTACACTATTTAGATCTCTTGCATTTTCTGAAACCAGTTCGACCACACCCAGTAAATGACCTTCTTTTATGACCGGTGCAAAAATACAGCTGTTAATATTTTGCCTCAGTAAGTGCTGGCCCAGAGTTTTATTGGTTGATTCTTCTGTGAATTTTTGAACATTAGAAATCACAAAAGGTTCTTTATTGTCTAATAAATTTTCAAATGAACATCCAAAAAAAGCATTTTTACAATCAACTTCCTGATCTGCAGAAAGTAAAAAACTTTTAAGCTGATTCTCATATTTTGCAGGTCTGAGAAATTTTTCTTCTTCGGGATTATAAATTATAAAACCCACTTTTAATTTTGGAAGATTAAAAATCGACTGAAAAATATTAGAAACTTCCTCACCGGTAGTAACTGTTTTTGCACCAGGTTTAAGCAAATTACTTTTCAGCGTAGAAATAGCACTTTCTGTAGTAGCATCAAATAAGGAAACAATACCAAAACCTCTTAAAACCCAGCTTCCCTTAGGGAATTTAGATTTCCATAAATTGATATCATTATAATTGTCAATTAATTGGTCAATGTCTTCCTGAGTCAGCTCAATCGCATTTTCTGTTGGAATAATTTCCATAAAATCAGCATTATATAAAATGCGGTAATGCTTTTCTACACCATCTTCATCCGGAATATCGTAGAAAAACGGGCGGTTAAAATCAATATGCTGTTTATAGTAACTGCTTAAAATCAAACAGCAGTTGTTGATGTAAAATTGATGATCATCAAAATCCCGAATTTCCATATAGAATTCGTCTCCGGCATTTTTTAAAATTTTCTTGAAACGTTCTGTATAATTGAAAGAGATATTTTGAAACGGAATGGTAACCGCTTTTATTTCATTGTGCGTTAATGCTGTAGGAAATAAATCGGCCAAAATGTTTTTGATCAGTGCTTCATTTTTTCTGATAACCGAATAATCCTCAATCCCGGTTCTTAGTTCGGGAATTAATTCAATTTGTTTTAAGATTGCTTTCGCGTAATCTGATCTGTAATCAACGTCTGATAAGGCAATTTCCTCAAAAGATTCAATTAGCTTATGAAATGATATGATGGTAGTAAAGGGACTTTCTTTGAAAAACTGAATATCCATCTTAGTTTATTTTTAATGCAAAATTAATGATAATTTAAGAATGCCCGACATTTTTTCATTTCTTTCCTTTATAGTTAAATAATTAAACTCTTCAATAATTTAAGCCTTTAAAAGACTATTTTAATTATTAACTAAAATTTAACATTTATAATAACGGAACGATCGTTCCGTTATTATATCTTTGTACCATAATAATGCAATAATCACTAATTTAAAAATTATAAAATGAAAAATTTAGAAAACAAAGTAGCCATTGTTACAGGCGGAAACAGCGGAATTGGATATGCAACAGCAGCTGTATTAGCAGAAAGAGGAGCAAAAGTAATTGTAACCGGAAGAAATAAAGAAGCTTTAAATAAGGCAGAACAAGAATTAAATGTGACCGGAATTGCAGCAGATCAATCTGATTTAAAATCGATTGACAATTTAGTTGCTGAAGTTGCTGCAAAATTTGGAAAAGTAGATGCTGTATTTTTAAACGCCGGAATTGCTTCTTTTGCACCTTTAGAATTGGCTTCACAAGAGCATTATGATTCAATAATGAATGTCAATGTAAAAGGAGTTTATTTTACCTTGCAAAAATTATTGCCAATTCTAAATGATGGTGCTTCAATCATTTTAAATACCTCTGTAAATGCAAGTGTGGGTATGCCCAATTCGAGTGTTTACGCAGCAAGTAAAGCAGCTCTTTTATCTTTAAACAGGGTATTTGCAACCGAATTGGCACCAAGAAAAATCAGAATCAATGCCGTATCTCCCGGACCTGTTGAAACTCCGATTTACGGAAAATTAGGTTTGGAAAAAGAAGAAGTAGAAGGTTTTGGAGCCGTTCTGGCAGATAAAATTTTATTGAAACGTTTTGGTCAGGCTTCAGAAATTGGTAAAACGATTGCTTTTTTGGCTTCAGATGATGCTTCCTTTATCACAGGAACAGAAATTGTTGTAGACGGCGGACTTACAGTAAATGCTTTAGTTTAATTTTTGGCCTAATTCAGGAACGATTGTTCCGTATTTTTTATATCTTTGTAAAGAATAAATGGTGAAGTCATGGCTAGAACAAAAGAATTTAACGAAGATCACGCTTTAGATAAAGCTATTGAAATTTTTTGGCACAAAGGGTACAACGGAACTTCTGCGCAGGATTTGGTAACACATCTCGGTTTAAGCCGTTCCAGTTTGTATGACACTTTTGGCGATAAACAAAAGCTGTTTGCTATGGCTTTGAAAAGATATCAGACTCAGGGACAGGATATTGTAAAAAAGGTTTTGGAAGAATCTGACAATATAAAAGAAGCGCTTACCAAAATTTTTAAACATGCGGTAAAAGAAAGTCTGGAAGACCGGATTACAAAAGGCTGTTTTATGGTCAATTCATCAGTAGAGCTGGCTATGCACGACGAAGAGATCGCAAAGATTGTAAATGATAACCGGAAGATTATGGAAGATATTTTTCTTAAAGCAGTAAAAAAAGGGCAGGAGGCAGGACAAATTTCTACTCAACTGGATGCACGTACACTGTCTCGTTTTATTTTTAATAATTATTCGGGGATCCGGGTTTTGGCCCGCGCCGGGGAAACCGATAAAAAAGTATACGATGACATTCTGAAGGCATTGTTTTCTCTGATTTAGAAATAAAGACAATAAAAAAACGGCAGTTACCATAGTAACTGCCGTTTTTTGTTTTAAGTAAGTAATAGAAAATGAAAACTTCTTAGCTTTTTTCTTCTTTATTGAAATAAACTAAGTAGTAATACATTTGTTTTTCTTCGTCCCAGCCTTTTTCAACAAATTTTTCGGCGCTTTCAGGATTTATAAAATCCATTTTAATCTGAATGTGTGTATCCAGATTAATAACGTTTTTAATCGATTTTCTGGCGTCAGAAACTGCTGCGTTGGCGATTGGGAAAGAAGTTACATCTTCGATGCTGTATTTTTCGCCTTTATCAACTTTGTAATTTTTAAATTCAGGAATTAAATCAGGATTGTCCAGTACTTCATTCAGGAAATTTTGTTCTTCAAACTGATCGTTTTTAGCGAAATAATTCACAGATCTGTTCATAAACATTACTTCTTCTTTTTTATCTTCAGCAGGCAAAACCACATCTTTTGCGAAGTTTTGACAGAACTTTAAGTATTTTTTTGTGATGAAATTTTCATCTTCAAAAGCATCTACAGATAAAAAGTGTTCCAACCAGTAACGTGCATCATAACGATTGCTGTCTACAGTAAGAATTTTATAACCTTCTTCTCTTTTATAATTAAAAATCAGACAGCCTTTATCGAGCTTGCTCAGGTTGATTCCCTGCTGTAAAATCATTTCCAGATTGCTGCCTTTTTCTTCAAATTGTAAAAAATCTGCCTGCAATTCGCTTTTAAAAATTCCGATAGCATCGACAACATTATTATCGATACTTAAATTAGTAAGATACGTCACATAAACCTCTCCATTTTTAATGTGAGGATGATTGGACTGCTCAAATAAATGAGTTGTAATTTTTTTAGAAATCTCCTGTAAATTCCCCGGATTTGCAAAAATCTCAGTTGCATATTTAAACATGTCATTATAATCCAGGTCCACTTCGTGTGCAAACTGATAATAGTTTTCTTCTTTTTCTCTAAAAGGCTTAAAAAAGTACTCTTTTATCAAAGGAACAATTTCGTCATTTAAATTAAATGGCTGCTCTGATAAAAAAATCGCTTCGTTACGACTTTTGTTTCCAACGCGGTGTATTGCCAGCGTCTCGATGTGGGTGTTGAATAGGTTGATCATTCTTTTTTTTAGGTTCAGAGATGCAAAGGTTCAAAGGAACAAAGGTTATTTTCTTTCTTTTATTTTTCTGATAAAAGAACTTAACATTCGTTCTAATTCTTTACTTTCTCCATTTATTTTACTGAATTGATACTCGGTTATATATTTTAGATTAAATGAAATTTCAAGCTGAGTCTGCATTTCAAATAGTGATGAAATTGAGATATTCAAAAATCTCAAATAATCACTATTTCCATCTCTGCCGTATCCTTCTGCAATATTACTGGGTATTGAAATGGAACACCTTCGAATTTGTGAAGATAGGCCATAAATTTCTTCTTTGGGGAATGAATTTGTTAGATGGTAAATTTCGGTAACGATGTTCATTGACTTTTGCCAAATTAAAAGGTCTCTAAAAGTATTCATATTATGTTTTTAATAAACGAAAATATAAAAATATTCCTACTTTTAAATGGATTTTAAAAAAACCTTTAACCTTTGTCTCTATGAACCTTTGTACCTCAAAAATTAATTCCAATTCTCCTCAAATCCATAATCTTCGAAGCTGTCGTCGCCTTCGAACATATCCAGATCGTCTTCGTCTAAATCATCTTCAAATTCGCCGTAGATGTCATCGTGCATATCGGCTTCGAAGTTTTTTTCAATGGCTTCGTCCGGCATTTCTCCGTGAGAAAATAGAGTTTCAGGATAAATTGCTCCTACAGATTCTTCTTCAATTGCTGCCAGCTCTACTAAGAAAGTCCACATGCTGATGAAGTCGTAAACATATATAATTTTGGTATTTTCTTTATCTAAAATACTGGATAACGGATAATCGTTCATGGTTCTGATCTCGCCAGGAACATCTCCAGTATCAAAAAGCGGAATTTCATCTTCCTGATTCCAGGTTTCATCACAAGTATAAAACGAAGCTACCTCTGATCCGTCAAAACCAAAAGCGTTAAAGATGGCATTGTGTAAATCTTCAAGTGTGTCATCTTCAAGAATTGCAATGTCTCTGAAAATATCTTCTTCGGCCTCTAGAATAACTCTAAATTTATAAACCATAATCTTTGTTTTTATTGAGAGGTCAAAGGTAAAATTAAATTAACTAAATACGAATCTGTAATGATGATTTGTTGAAAAGATTTTCGTCTGGATTTTTATTTGAAAAATTTACCGTAATGCACGCTAAGTTTTTTTGTATGTTGGGTTTTATAAAAAGTCTCGCAAAGCTAAGCGTATACCAGCTTTGTGAATTTGCGGTAAATTCCGGAAGGAATGACCTGTGTCAGGCTGACAAAGTTGAAGCCGATTCTAATTGAACTTCTATCGACTTCGCTCAGAGATACAACGCAGAGAAAATTATTTTCTGGATAACCTTTTTCTAAGCTTATGATAGTGTTTGTGATACGTACTATGACTAGGATAACTTCTGCTGGAAGTCATATTATTGAAAATTAACGCTGTAAGTAACAAAATAAGTACGCCCGTTAAAACTGGAGAAAGTACATACATATACCCTAAAGATTTTACTTTTTCTGTCCCGATAACGGCAATTAATGCTGTTGCCCCTCCGGGAGGATGAAGCGTTTTTGTAATCTGCATTAGAATAATCGCAACAGAAACTGCCAGAGGAGCAGCTATGTACATAATGTCGGGCACTAATTTGTGAACGGTTACCCCCACCAATGCCGAGATCACATGTCCGCCAACTAAATTTCGAGGTTGAGAAAACGGGCTCTGAATGATCCCGTAAACCAGAACACTGGAAGCGCCGAAAGAACCAATCAGATAAACGGCGTCGCTGCCCGAAAAATGTATAGATTGTACATATGCTAAAATCCCGATTCCGACAAACGAACCTAAAAAGGACCAGAAATGTTCTTTGTAATCAATTAATGTTTCTTTGTATAAAATGTAGCGCGTTTTGCGGTAACTTCTTTTTATTTTTTCAGTTGGCATTTTGACGTGGTATTTTTTACTTTGAAATGTAAGCGTTGTGCTTTTTAAAATATTGCGATATGCATACACATTCATGAAAGAATGAGTCGACATACGCAAATTATTTAATTATACTAGGGGAATAGCTGTATACCGTGAAAGGATAAATAGCCTTTGCGGTATATTTTGAAATTAAACAAACAACTAAAATTGGGAAAAATAAAGTATAATCGTTTGTTAATCCGCATACTAAGAAAATTGCAGTAAAAGGAGCATGGATGCTGGCACTCAAAACAGCTGCCATTCCAATAATCATAAAGTTAACCGGAATTACATTGACATGAAAAAAAGTATTTAAAACAGAAGCCAGTAACAATCCTAAAAATGCTCCGATAAATAAACTTGGTGCAAAAACACCGCCATCACCGCCAGAAGCCAGCGTAATTGAGGTTACAATGGGTTTTAAAATCAATATCCCGATAAAGGTAAAAGCCAAAGTAACTGTAAGCGGAAGCTGGGATGAACTTCCAAAAATCCCTTTTATAGCATGATATCCTTCTCCGTACAATTGTGGAAATATAAATAAGGAAACACTTAATACGACCGAACCAATTAATATTTTATAATAATGGGTGTCGATTTTTCCAAATTGAGATTTGAAAAACAACACGCATCTTGTTAAATAAACAGAGTTCATTCCTGCTAAAATTCCGAGAAGAATAAAATATGGAATTGCTTTTAAATGCCATGTTGCAATAGAAACAGCAAACAAAGGTTCTTCTTTTAAAATAGTAAGTAAACCAAAAGCGATTGAGACGGCGATAACATTGGAAATTATAAATGCTCGGGTTACTCTTCTGGAAATCACTTCAAAAGCAAATAAAATTCCGGCAATGGGGCTGCTGAATAAGGCTGTAACTCCGGCGGCAACTCCCGCACAAATTAGTTCGGTTTTGTATTGACGGAAGACATTTTCTTTTTCGTGGGCCACAGAACCAATCGTTGCAGTAGCTACTACGGTAGAAACTTCAATTCCTGTAGAGCCTCCAAAAATCACTGTCAGTAACCCGTTTATAAAGTGCGACGGAATCTTGTACGAAGGTAGATTTTTGGTTTTTGATGCCGTACTTTCAAAAACTTCTTTAATACCTTTATTTTCTTTTTTCTTAAAAAGATATTGTCTCAGAAAGTAAATGATTGATAATCCGAAAACGGGAAATATGATATAAAATATGGGATGAACCGATACTTCATGAAAAAATATTTCCTCATAATATTCGGTTATTTTTTTAAGTGAAATTCCGAGAAAGGCAGAAAGAAAGCCAATTAAAATAGAAACAATTACTAATTTTCGGAATTTGATAAATTGATGATTCTTTTTGATTTGCGCCGTTTTGTTCATCATTATAAGTTTGAGAATCCGCATTTATTTTTCTGCGGATTACAAAATTAAGAATCAAAATTGGTTTTTTACAGGAAATCTCTAATTTAGTATGTTAAAACTGATATAAACAGGAAAATTCTTTCACAATATAAAAGTATCCCCTATCTTAAAAAAGTGCTTTTAAGACCTGTAGTGAAAAATTATCTCTCGTAAAACTCAATCGGCAACAAATCCGGATCGGCAATAAAAGTAAAGCGTTTTTCAGTAGTGTGGTCAATTCGAATTGGTTCGGCTTCAATTTGTTGAGTTTCTAGAAAAGCAATAGTTTCTTCCAGATTAATTACTTCAAAAGCCAAATGACGTAAACCAACGGCTTCTGGTCGCGAAGGTCTTTTCGGCGGATTAGGAAATGAAAATAATTCGATAATATAAGAACCATTCAACGCCAGATCTAATTTATAAGACTGGCGCTCTTCACGATAGATTTCACGGATAATAGTTAAACCTAAAATTTGAGTATAGAAATATTTCGATTTTTCGTAATCGGAACATAAAATAGCAATATGATGAACTTTATTTAGCGTAAGCATTTTTTATTTTTCTGATTCAGGTTCCTGATTTAGTTTTCTAATGACTTTCGCCGGATTTCCAACGGCAAGTGAATTGTCCGGAATATTTTTTGTTACCACAGAACCTGCTCCAATTACACAGCCTTTTCCAATTGTAACGCCGTGACAAATTACTGAATTTCCGCCGATCCAGCTGTCATCTCCAATTGCTACCGGATAAGCATTTTCGTGAGTTTTTCTCAATTCAGCGTCAAGCGGATGAGAAGCTGTGTAGATCTGGACATTTGGCGCAATAAATACATTGGATCCAATAGTAACGGGCGCGCAATCTAATACAACGCAATTTACATTGAAATAAACATTGTCTCCGCAAAAAATATTATAACCATAATCACAATGAAAAGGCGGTTCTATATAAAGTCCCGTTCCGGTATTCGGAATCAATTCTTTTAAAATTTCTTTTGCCTTTTTGGTAACCCTGTATTCTTTTACATTTAAGCTGTGCAATAAATTTTTTGCGGTACGGCGGCCTTTTACTAATTCCGGATCAAAGGCATTGTAATATTCGCCGGAGATCATTTTTTCTTTTTCTGTTTTCATCTATTTAAAGGCAGATATTGTATTACAGCAGTTTCTTCAAAATAACAATCTGTCCCAAATGATAAACATCATGCTGAATAATTCCGTGAATATGTTCGTAATACGTATGGCCGTTATTTTCATATATTTTTGCCAGATCCGCTTCATCAAAACTTTCAAAAAACGAAGTCCACGAGTCTTGTGATTTTGCAAGCGTTTGTAAAGATTGCTCCCAGGCCGCTTCTGACGGATCTAAAACAGGAACAAAATAGTTATGATCCGGAGTGATAATTACTTCTCCCTGCATGCGTTCCAGAATATTTCTTCTCCATTGGATAAGATGGTTTACAATTTCCCAAATCGTATTAAGATTTGGATTTATTTTTCTGTAAGCCTGCTCTGCAGTTACATTTTTTAAGGTATCGGCCAGGTTAACTTCCAGCCAGGGATTTCCATTATAAATGGATCGATATAAATTTGAAATTCTTTTACTTTCTGACATAAATGGTAATTTTTTGGAATTGATCGCTAAGATACAAATTTAGTAATTTACAACTCATCACCGAAATTCTACAATTCGGTTATTATATATTTTTTAACAGGAATTGTTAAAATACATTTGCTTCATCAAAAACCAAAATGATATGAAAACCAGATTACTTTTTACAATAAGCTTTTTACTATTTACAGCTGTTATTTTTGCTCAGAATACTATTTCAGGAAAAGTAGTAGATCAAAAAGGAAAACCTGTTGCCGGTGCCAACATTTATATAGACGGAACTTATGATGGAGCAACAAGTTCTGAAACGGGAGAATTTTCTTTTGAAACAACAGAAACCGGCAATAAATTTCTAGTGATAAGTTTTTTACTTTTCGAAACCTACAAAACTGAAATTGATGTTACGAATTATAAAGACCAAACCATTACGTTAAGAGAAAATGTAAATGCCCTTGATGCAGTTGTAATTACTGCCGGAACAATGGAATCCGGAGAAAAGGCAAGGGTATCTGTTTTAAAACCGTTGGATATTGTTACAACTGCTGGTTCTGCAGGTAATATTGTTGCTGCTTTGCAGACTTTACCGGGAACGCAAAGCGTTGGCGAAGACGGACGTTTGTTTGTACGTGGAGGGGAAGCAAGTGAAACACAGACTTTTGTGGATGGAATTCGCGTGGCCCAGCCATATGGTGCTACAACTAATAATTTGCCAACAAGAAGCCGTTTTTCCCCTTTCTTATTTAGCGGAATCGCGTTTTCTACAGGAGGTTATTCTGCAGAATATGGTGAAGCGTTATCGAGTGTGTTACTTTTGAACACGAATGATGAAGAAGATCACGAAAAAACAGATATTGGATTTATGACGGTTGGTTTAAGTTTAGGAAACACGCAGAAATGGAACAAAAGTTCTTTAAGTGTAAATATGGCTTACATCAATTTGGCACCTTACCAGGCTGTGATTCCACAAAATGTAGATTGGAATAATCCATATCAGTCACTTGGAGGCGAAACAGTTTACCGATATAAATTTACCAACGGAATCTTCAAATTATACGCTTCTTTTGATTCTGAAAGATTTGATTTAAATCAGAAGAATATCAATTTTGAGAACCCTGTGCGAACGGATATGAATAACAATAATTTTTATCTGAATTCCTCTTACAAAGGAAGTTTTGGAACGGGATGGCAATTAACATCGGGAATTAGTTACGGCTATAGCAAAAACAAATTAAAATATAATATTAGTGATATAAACAGTGACGAAAATGCTGCCCAGCTGAAATTAAAATTGCAAAAAAAGGTTTCTAATCATTTCAAAATTTCATTTGGATCAGATTATTTCATTACCAAATACAATGAAAATTTTGATGACAATATTGCTATAACTGCTGCAAATGGTTACGACAGCAATATTTTTGCAGCGTATGCAGAAGGAGAAGTTTCGTTTTCTAAAAATCTGGCTTTAAAAGTTGGTTTGAGATATTCGAACAACAGCTTATTAGACGAAAACAATATTGCACCAAGAGCTTCTTTAGGTTACAAAGTTTCAAAAAGCAGTCAGTTTTCTTTTGCTTACGGAGATTTTACTCAGGCACCGGTTGTAGATTATATCAAATATTCAAAATACCATCAGTTTGAAAGTGAGAAAGCCAGTCATTACATTTTAAATTATACGTTTACAAGACCGGGTCAGACGCTTAGAGCAGAAGCTTATTATAAAGATTACAGCAATTTAGTTCAATACGATACCAGGGACATTCAATACAATTCGGTTTTCAACAACAACGGATCAGGTTATGCAAAAGGACTCGATGTATTTTGGAGAGACAGCAATTTGTATAAAAATTTAGAATACTGGATTTCATATTCTTACATTGATTCTGAAAGACAGTACAAGAATTTTCCAAACATGGCCACTCCAAGTTTTATTGCCAATCATAATTTATCTGTTGTAACCAAATATTTTATTACAGACTGGAAATCGCAAATAGGTTTTACGAACAGTTTCAGCTCAGGACGTCCCTACAATGATCCTAATCAAACACAATTTATGAATGGAAAAACAAAGTCTTATAATAGTTTAAGTTTTAACTGGGCGTATTTACTGACCACACAAAAAATCCTTTATTTTTCTGTTTCAAATGTTTTAGGAACACAAAACGTTTTCGGATACGATTATGCAAGAACGCCGGATCCAAGCGGAGTTTATCAAAGACAAGCCGTTGTACCTACAGCAGACCGATTTTTCTTTGTAGGTTTCTTTTGGACTATCAGTCAGAATAAAACCGAGAATCAGCTGAAAAACTTGTAAGTATATAAGGTACAGAGTGGCAAAGGTGCATAGGTACAAAGGTTTTTTAAACCGTAAAAAGGTTATCACTTTGCTGCTCTGAAAATTTGAATCAGACAAAAAAACAATTCAGTCACGAAAATCAACAACTCAGTACCATTAAATTTTAAAAGACTAAAAACCGACCTACTTTTGAAGTGTAAATTATAAGAAACAAAAACACAAAGAAATAAAAGATTTTTAGTGTTAATAACCATAAAATCAAGACCTTTATTACTTTACGATTCTAACTATAAAAAACAAAATCATGACTAAAATTATTACAATAACAATGTTATTTATCTGCAGCCTGATGTCTGCGCAGAATGTTAATTTGACAGTTTCTGTTTCGGGTTTAAAAAACAGCACAGGAACGGTTAGAGTAGGTTTGTTTAACTCCGACGGAACATTTCTTAAAACGACTTACAAAAGTCTGGTCGCAGATATTAAAAATAATATAGCAGTAGTGAAATTTGAAGATCTTCCTTCTGGTGAATATGCCATTTCAACTTATCATGATGAAAATAACAACGGAAAACTGGATAAAAACATGATGGGAATTCCATCTGAAGATTATGCCGCTTCTAACAATGCTAAAGGTTTTATGGGGCCGCCATCCTATAAGGACGCAAAATTTGAGATCAGTAAAAATTCGAAAATTTCTATTGTATTATAACAACTAAAATCATAAAAACAAACCATTTAAATTACTTGTAAAATGAAAAAAATCACCACTTTAATCGCATTATTTTTAGTAGCAATCTGTTCAGCACAAACACAATTTGAACAAGGAATGAACAAAGCTTTCGGACTCTGGAAAGAAGGAAAAAATACAGAAGCATCTCAGTTATTTGAAAGAATTGCTGCCGCAGAAAAAAACAGCTGGCTGCCTAATTATTATGTAGCATTAATTAATACGACTTCTGTTTTTACAGAAAAAGACAAAACAAAAATCGATTTATTGTTGACCAAAGCTCAGGATGCACTGGATATTGAAATGATAAAAGATCAGAGTAACACAGAATTATATGTTTTACAGGCCTTAATCTACACAGGATATGTAGTAGCAGACCCAATGACAAACGGAATGAAATACTCAGGAAGGGTAATGGAGGCATATGCAAAAGCAAAAGCACTGGACCCAAAAAATCCGAGAGCCGTTTTTGGAGAAGCAGATTACCAGTTGGGAGGCGCGAAATGGACAGGCGTAGATACGAAACCTTTATGCGCGCAGGTAGATCAATCTATTGAACTTTTTAATACTTTTAAACCCGCTACTCCTTATTCTCCAAAATGGGGATTAGAAAGAGCTTTGGAAACTCAAAAAACTTGTAAATAATTTAATTTTTCTTCATTCATTATGGCATTAAGACCCAATTTGTTAAAAGCTTTTTTAGTAGGAGGAGCCGTTTTTATAGTCTCTTTTCTTATTCGGTTTGCATCTTTGGGGTTAGCCGTTTTTAGCAACGATCTGTACATTTACTTCTTATATTGTATGATGTACAGTGTGGTGCTGTATCTGGTTAATGTTGCCATATTTGAACTGTTGGACAGAGTGTTTCAGGATAACAGGTTTTCGCCAAAGAGAATCATAATTGGTTTTGTAAGTTCTTTTTTTATCTCGCTTTTTTTTATTGCCATACTAAGAATTTTTACACAGGTTGTCATTCAGAAGCAATCACTTATTGCTTTTCTGGCCAGCGAAAAAGCGGCAAATTATGTAGAATCTTCGGTGATTACCTTTATAGTTCTGTTGGTTTTTCATTCGCTGCATTTTTACAAAATTTACCAGGAAAATAAAGTTACCCAGCAAAAGATTATAGCCGGAACGGCAAATGCGAAATTTGAAAGTTTAAAAAATCAGATCGATCCGCATTTTCTCTTTAACAGTCTCAATGTTTTAAGTTCGCTGATTGAAGAAAATCCAGACAATGCCCAGCGTTTTACCACTTCTCTTTCTAAAATTTACCGGTATGTTTTAGAGCAAAAAGACAAAGAACTGGTTTCGGTAGAAGATGAATTGTCGTTTGCAAAAACCTACATGAATCTCTTAAAAATGCGTTTTGAAAACAGTTTGTTTTATGAGCTGCCTACAGGAAATATTAATCCGGATGCGCGCGTGGTACCGCTTTCTTTACAGCTTTTACTCGAAAATACGGTAAAACATAATGTAGTAAGTGAGCAAAAACCACTTCATATAAGAATATTTATTGACGGGGATTATCTGGCGATTCAAAATGATCTTCAGAAAAAAGAAGTATTACAGGACAGGCAGGGGGTTGGACTTCTAAATATTGTAAATCGATACGGAATTATAACCGACCGAAAAGTGAAGGTGCAGGAAGACGAAAAGAATTTCACGGTCAGGATTCCAATTTTAACGAAACAAATTACAGTTATGGAAATGAGTACAGAATATACAGATGAAGCTAAAGCGTATTACAGAGCCAAAAAAAGAGTAGAAGAACTAAAAGGATTTTACGGAAATATAATTTCATACTGTTGTGTAATTCCATTTTTAGTTTTTATCAATCTGAGATTTTCACCGGAATTTCAATGGTTTTGGTTTTCTGCTTTAGGCTGGGGATTTGGAGTTGCAATGCATGCTTTTAAAGTTTTTGGTTACAGCACAGACTGGGAGGAACGCAAAATCAGGGAAATTTTAGAAAGAGAGAACCAGCAAAAAACGTGGAAATAATTATGGAAAGAGATTTCAAAGAATCAGCACGTTATTATGATGCGCAAAAAAAAGTCAAAGAAATAAGAGGGTTTTATGAACATTTAACCGTTTATATTTTGTGCAATCCCATTGTGATTGTAGTCAATCTAATGACTTCTCCGGGATATTTGTGGTGTTTATGGTGTGTTATGGGTTGGGGTTTTGCGATTATTATGCACGGATTGAAAATTTATAATCTGCCGACTTTTTTTAATAAGAATTGGGAGGAGAGAAAAATTCAGGAACTTTTGGAGAAGGAAAATAAAAAAAGACTTTTAAGCAATCATGGAAACAAATTTGAGTAACGACCAGGAACAAATTATTTTGAAGGAACTGGCCAGTAAAAAAGTAAAGCAGCTAAGATCCTTCTATAAATATTTGTTCATTTACGCAATCGCAGTGATCCTCTTTCTTTTAAAAGAATATACCAATCTGCCACTTCGATTTTTTCCGATTCAATATTTAAATTGGGTAATTGTAATTCTTTGGTCGGCGGTAATTTTGGGCTCTGCTATTGATTTATTTACCTCACATACCATTTTTGGACAAAAATGGGAGGAGCGTAAAATGAAAAGCATCTTAGAAAAAAGATATAAAAAACAAAAATGGGAATAGTCATGGAACTGAATTTAAACGAGGAAGAGAGATATATTAAGGCCAAAAAGAAGGTCGAAAATATTAAGGGATTTTACGGAAATCTGATTTCGTACATATTCGTAAATGCAATTTTAATTTTTATAAACCTATATACATCTCCCACTTATTTGTGGTTTTTCTGGCCATTACTCTGGTGGGGAGTAGGTGTGATTTTTCACGGGTTAAAAGTCTTTGAAGTTTTTCGCGGAATGGGAAAAGAATGGGAAGAAAGAAAAATTAAAGAGTTTATGGAAAAGGAAAGACAGAGTAAAAACAAATGGCAGTAATTATTAAATTATAAAATCATGGGACGTTTTAGAAGGAATCTATATGAAGCTTATGCAAGTGAGCATTCAGGAGAATATACAAATGACGAAAGTTACAACGCGGCATACAGGAAAGTAAAAAAGATTAAAGGATTTTATACGCATTTAAAAGTGTATATTATTATAAATACGCTTTTGATCGTGTCCAGTTTGACCGTCACAGGAAATTTTAGTTCCGGCATTGACTTTAGCGGATTATCGCAATGGCATACGTATTCGACAGCTTTCTTTTGGGGAATTGGTTTAGCGTCTCACGGATTATCTGTATTTGGCTCAAATTTGTTTTTTAGTGAAGACTGGGAGAAAAGAAAAATTCAAAAATATTTGGATAAAGACGCCGGAAATAAAAATAAATGGGAGTAAATTTGACTTAATTTTTCCAAATTTCAAACAGTAGATGATCACGTTAATTATAGAAGACGAAAAACCGGCGGCAAGATTGCTGCAAAGGAAACTCGAAAAATTAGATGTAAAAGTAGAAACGATGCTGCACTCTGTAGAAGAATCGATTCAATGGTTTGAAAACAATCAGCACCCTGATTTAATTTTTCTTGATATTCAGTTATCAGATGGTTTATCGTTTGAAATTTTTGAAAAAATCGACATCAAAAGCGCCATTATTTTTACAACTGCTTATGATGAATATGCTTTAAAAGCCTTTAAACTAAATAGTATTGATTATCTTCTAAAACCAATTGACGAAGATGATCTGGAAACTGCCGTTTCTAAGTTTAAAAACAGACTCCCGAAAGCGCCTGCAGAAACTTCAAATCTTCATCTGGATTTTGAACAGATTCGCCAAATGTTGTCCAATCCGTTTGAGAAAACTTATAAAAAAAGGTTTACTGTTAAAATTGGTCAGCATTTAAAAGTAATCACTACAGAAGAAATCGAATGTTTTTTTAGTGAAAACAAGGGAACTTACATTCATACTTGTGAAAATCGTGATTATCTAATCGATTCAACTTTAGAAATTCTGGAACAGGAACTAGACAGCAAAGAATTCTTCCGCGTAAGCAGGAAATTTATTGTTCCGCTAAAAGCGATTAAGGAAATTCAGGTTTACACCAATTCCCGTTTAAAAGTTATTTTACCAACTTATAAAGAAGATGAGGTAATTGTAAGCCGTGAAAAAGTACAGGATTTTAAAAACTGGCTGGGTTAGCAAAATATTTAAGACATAAAAAAAGAACCATAATCAGGTTCTTTTTTTATGTCTCAAATTTACTTCCTTATTTAGTCAGTCTGTGTAATGTGAACGTCATGGCACTTAAAAGAAAAAATGCCATAATCTGATGGATTAATCCCAAAGCCAAAGGAACGCTGTATAATAAAGTAAAAACTCCTAATAAAAACTGAATAAATACGAAAGCTACTAAAGTTTTAATTCCGTTAGATTGCGTATTTGTAAGAGAATATTTTTTGCTTTTGAAGAAAAGGAAAAGAATAATTGCCACTACTACATAAGCAAAAGTTCGGTGTACAAACTGAACACCGCTTTTTCCTTCAATTAAATTTTTCACTAAAGATGATTGTTCTATAAAAACCGATTCGTGAATAAATTCTCCGTCACTCATCAAAGGCCAGTGATTGTGAATTAATCCGGCGTTTAATCCCGCTACAAATCCGCCATAAATAATCTGGATCAACAACGCTACCAATGCATAACGGGCAATATTTCTGAGTGGCACTATTTTATTGATATTTCTCTCTGGATAAATTAAATCTAAAGCTACCCAAAGTGTATAAGCAAAAGTGATAAAGGCAAAAGTTAAGTGTAATGAAAGTCTGAAATGACTCACATCAGGATTATCGATTAGTCCGCTTCTTACCATAAACCAACCCAAAAATCCCTGAAAAGCTCCCATTGCCAAAAGAATGATACATTTTTTGATTGTATCTGTATCTAATTTTTTTCTCACTAAAAAATAAACAAATGGCACAAAGAAAACCAAACCGATAATACGGCCAATAAAACGGTGGAACCATTCCCAGAAATAAATAAATTTATAATCTGAAAGCTGAAAATCGTTATGAATGTTGATTTTCTGATATTCGGGAAACTTCTTGTATTCGTCAAAAGCAGCCTGCCATTTGGCATCTGTTAATGGTGGAAACGTATCGGTGACCAAATGCCAGTCGGTCATTGACAGACCAGAATTGGTTAAACGGGTAATCCCGCCCACGACAACCATTAAAAATAATAAAACACAACCCGATAGCAACCAAATAATTACTGATTTATTCTCTTTTTTCATTCTTTTCCGATTAATTGGATTTCGTTATTGTTTTGTAGTTTCGAAATTTTCTTGAAATAAAATTTCGAAAAAAAGATATTCCCTAAAATACAGGAAGGAAATACCAAACCTGCAAAAATAATTCTGTAAATATAACCTCCGTTATCCAACTTATTCAATGATGAATACATTGCTACAGCGGTATAAAGTACTATTACTAAGCATGGAATAATAATTGAAATCAAAACATGTATTAATTTATATTTTAATTTTATATTTTTTGTAAATTTTAGCTTTATGAAAAAATCAATATTTGGATAAGCAATTGAAACAAAAAATGTTACTGAGAAAACCCATCCTAAAAGATCCATTATTTCTTAGGCGTTAAATTTAACTTTGCAGCTCTTTTAATTACAAAATCATAAGCAGCCTGATATTCGTTTGGAATAACACCTTCTAAAATCGCTTCTTTTACAGCTTCTTTTAAAACGCCAATTTCGCGTGAAGGTTTCAAGTCGAACATTTCCATAATTTCTTCTCCTGAAATAGGCGGCTGAAAATTACGTACATGATCACGCTCCTCGACTTCAACAATTTTTCTGCGGACAACTTCAAAATTTTTGTGGTACTTTTTAAATTTCGCCGGATTTTTAGTTGTGATATCCGCTTCGCATAATGTCATTAAATTTTCAACATCCTCGCCGGCATCAAAAACCAAACGACGAACTGCACTATCAGTCACAATATCCTCCGCCAAAACAATCGGACGCGAACTCATAATAACCATTTTCTGGACGAATTTCATTTTATGGTTTAACGGCATGTGAAGGCGCTCAAAGATTTTCTTCGCCATTTTTCCGCCCAAAAATTCATGACCATGAAAAGTCCACCCTTGCTTTTTAGTAAAACGTTTTGTCGGTGCCTTTCCAATATCATGCAGTAATGCCGACCAGCGTAACCACACGTCATCTGTGTTGGGACAAATATTATCTACAACTTCAAGCGTATGGTAAAAGTTGTTTTTATGCGTATGACCTTCAATTTCTTCTACCTGATTTAAAGCCGTTAATTCAGGTAATATTAAATCTAAAAGTCCCGTTTTATATAAGAGTAAAAATCCTGTTGAAGGTTTGTCTGTAGAAAGAATTTTATTTAATTCGTCAACAATTCTTTCGCCCGAAATAATTTTAATACGATCGGCATTTTTTGTGATAGCATTCAGTGAATTTTCTTCGATTTCAAAATTCAGTTGCGTTGCAAAACGAATTGCGCGTAACATTCGCAAAGGATCATCAGAATAGGTAATATCCGGATCCAAAGGCGTTTTTATGATTTTGTTCTCCAAATCCTTTAACCCATTAAACGGATCTAAGAGCTCTCCAAAATTATTTTCATTTAAAGATAAAGCCAATGCATTAATGGTGAAATCGCGGCGATTTTGGTCGTCTTCCAAAGTTCCGTTTTCAACAATCGGATTTCGGCTGTCAAAGTTGTAAGATTCCTTACGCGCGCCTACGAATTCGATATCCGTATCTTCAAAACGAAGCATTGCCGTTCCGTAGGTTTTAAAAACCTGAACTTTTGGTTTGTTTGGAAGTAAATCAGAAACTTTCAGAGCCAATTCGATACCGCTTCCAACCGCTACAACATCAATATCTTTTTTAGAACCCCGGTTTAAAAGCAAGTCCCGAACGAAACCACCGATTACATACGAATCAACTTTTAATTCCTGAGCGGCTTTGGAGATGATTCCGAAGATTTTATTTTCTAATGCAGTTTTGTAATTTGTTTGTATAGCCACGAATTCACGAGTTTTTATAAAATAATACGTTTGTGTTCAAGCGAAGTAGAATTAAAGTTTGCCAAAATGGCTAAACTATTTTTGGAAACTTTTAAATAATTAAGACATTGCGAAATGTGTTTTGGATGTAGAAAATCACTTGATTTTACCTCAAGGATAATTTTATCAAACAAAACAAAATCAGCATAAAATTTATGATCTAATATAATGTCTTTGTAATTAACCAAATATTCTTTTTCTCTTTCAAATGGTATATTTCCTTTCTTAAATTCATATTCTAAGGCATCCTTATATACAATTTCAGAAAATCCTCCACCTAAATTTTTATGAACATCAAATAAAATTCCTACTATCTGATAACTTTCTAACTGATATAATATTTTTGTCATGATCTAAATTTTTCCGCCACGAATTCACGAATTTTTTTAATTAATTAAAAAGTTAATTCGTGAATTCGTGGCTATTATTTAGAATACAACTTTCAATTTTGTATTGAAAATGTTTTTGGAATTTTATGGTTGCAAATTTACAACATAGAAAATGCCTTTTATAATCTATTGCTCAATTTTTTGAATAAATTCACAATTTCTCAGTAGAAATTTATAAAGTAAAAAATGATGATTGTGTTTTTCGCTACGAATTCACGAATTGTAGTTAGTTTTTTAAAAAATTAGAGTAATGAATTACACGAATTCATTCGAAATTTTACCCAAAGATTTTAAAAATAAATTCGTGAATTCGTGGCAAAAAAAAATACAATGCAATAAACAAATCAATTACAATAATCTGTTTTTAAAAATTCAATTTGTATTTTTGAGTCACTTAAAAATGCACAAATGAAAATTGTTATATCGCCTGCGAAGTCATTAAATTTCGAAAAAGAATTACCTACAACTAAACATACAGAACCTGCTTTTTTAAAAGAAGCACGAATCGTTCATAAAGTCGTCAAACAAAAAAAGCCTTCAGAATTATCCGAATTAATGTCTATTTCAGATAAATTAGCCGATTTAAACTGGAAAAGGAATCAGGACTGGAAAACACCTTTTACAGCCGAAAATGCGCGTCCAGCCATATATACTTTTGATGGTGATGTTTACACCGGATTAGATGCTTATACCATTCCGTTAGAAAAACTCGATGCTTTGCAGGATAAATTAAGAATTTTATCCGGCCTTTATGGACTTTTAAAACCGTTAGATTTAATGCAGGCCTATCGTCTGGAAATGGGAACAAAAATGCCGGTAGGAGAATCAAAAAACCTGCACGAATTCTGGAAACCAATTGTTACCAAGACTTTAAATAAAGAGTTGAAAAAAGACGAATTGTTTGTCAATTTGGCCAGTAATGAATATTTTTCTGCTGTTGATGTAAAAGCCTTAAAAGTTCCGGTAATTACTCCCGATTTTAAAGATTACAAAGACGGAAAACTTAAAATGATCAGTTTCTTTGCTAAAAAGGCGAGAGGGATGATGGTGCGTTATATTATCGATACCAATGCAGAAACGATTGATGATCTTAAAGGTTTTAATTATGATGGTTACGGCTTTGATGCTAATCTTTCAAAAGATAATCATTTGGTTTTTACGAGATAGTTTTTTTAAGGTTATAAGTTGCTAAGCTTCTGAGATGCTAAGGTTTCTGAGTTTTGAATTTATTTAACCGCAAAACCAAAGGTTTTGCAAATTCGCAAAGTAAAATCTAAAATCTAAAATCTAAAATCTAAAATCTAAAATCTAAAACCTGAAACCTGAAACCTGAAACAAAAACAAAAAAACAAACAAACAAAACAACAATAAAAAAGCCGGGTCACAGGAAATTGACTCGGCTTTTTCGTATTATAAATAATTATTAAATATCAATGCATTGCATCAGCAGGATTAATTTTGTTTTTTCCTTTTTTGATGAAAAGAATAATCGGTATACAAAGTAAAAACATGATTCCCAGATAGAGGAAAATATCCATGTAAGCCATTACAGTACTTTGTTTCATTACTGAATATTCTATAGCCTGATATGCTTTTTTCAAGGCGACATCTGCACTATATCCTTTAGCCATAAAGGCGTGCTGCATTCCCTGAATTCTTTGCTGAACTTCAAATTTCGCAGGATCTAAATTGTTGATTAAATCCACACGGTGCGACTGGCTGAAACGGGTGATGAAAGTCGTAATAATCGCAATACCAAATGATCCTCCTAATTGTCGCATCATTCCGGTAAAAGCGGCTCCTTCTCCGATTTGTTTTCCTTTTAATGTTGAAAGCGAAAGTGTTGTAATAGGAACGAAAAGTAATCCTAAACCAATTCCTCTCAAAATTAAAGGCCAGTACATGTGCTCAACTCCCGTATCGGGTGTCATGCGGCTGTACATCATAAAGGTAAAGAAGAAGAAAATTAGAAATCCTACTCCGACCATATACCCCTGAGGCACACCTTTCTGAATCATGTTACCCACAAAAGGCATCATAATCGCTGTTGTAATAGATCCCGGAATCAATAGTAAACCTGCATCAGTTGCAGTCCATCCTAAAATAGATTGCGTATAAATCGGGATAATCAGGGTCGATCCGTATAATCCGAAACCAAGGATAAAACACATAATGGTTCCAATTCTTAAATTTCCGTCTTTTAAAACGCTTAAGTTTACAATTGGATATTTATAAGTAAGCTCTCGCCATATAAATAATACTAATCCTAGAACGGTTACAACACTTAAAGTTACAATAAGAGAATCATTAAACCAGTCGTCCTGTTGTCCGTGTTCTAATACGAATTGCAAAGAACCAATAAAGGTACTCAACAAAATAATTCCCCACCAGTCAACCTGATTGGCTTTTAGTTTTTCTCCATATTTCGGACTTCTGACAAAAGTCAGAGCCAGGATTGTAGCGATGATTCCCAACGGAATGTTGATGTAGAAAATATAAGGCCACGAATAATTATCTACCAGATAACCTCCCAAAGGCGGTCCAAGTGTTGGTCCTACAATTACACCCATTCCGTAAATAGCTTGAGCCATTCCACGTTTTGCTACGGGATAACTTTCTGTAATAATTGTTTGTGCCGTTACCAGAAGCGCTCCACCACCCATACCTTGTACGAATCGAAAGGCTACCAGCTCCCATATATTAGAGGCATTTCCGCATAAGAAAGAACAGACCGTAAATATTATGATCGAAGCCACAAAATAATTACGTCGCCCAAATTGCTGCGATAGCCAGCTCGTCATCGGAATTACAATAACATTCGCAATTGCGTATGCTGTAATAACCCATGCAACGTCAGTAAGGGTCGCGCCCAAACTTCCTCGCATGTCCGTTAGTGCTACGTTTACAATCGTGGTATCTACAATTTCCAGCAATGCACAAAGTACTGCCGTAATCGTAATGACAACACGTCTAAAACCGTATTCTACTAAATCGTCATCTTGTACTGTTGCTGCTGCCATTTATTTTATTTCAAGTGTACGTCTACGTCAACATTCATTCCCGGGCGTAATAATTTTACTTTTTCAGGATCGTTAGATTGATCTAAACTAATTTTTACCGGTAATCTCTGAATTGTTTTTACGAAGTTTCCTGTTGCATTATCCGGTGGCAATAGAGAGAAACGGGATCCTGTTGCAGGAGAAAATGAAGTTACAGTTCCTTTAAATTCGTATTTTGGATAAGCGTCTACTTTTAAACTTACTTTCTGACCCACAACCATTTTGTTTAACTGTGTTTCTTTAAAGTTAGCTACAACCCAGGCTTCATTATTATTAATGATATAGAATAAAGATTGTCCCGGCTGAACCAATTGTCCAGGCTGAATGTCAACTTTAGAAACCTGACCATCGATTGCGGCAGTAACAACTGTGTAAGAAAGATTTAAATGGGCAACGTCCAACATTGTTTTTGCTTTCTTGATATTTGCAGCTGCAACTTCTGTTTGTTTGTCTGTAACTTTAGATTTTGACTGAATAACAGATTTTTGATAAGAACTCGCTCTTTGTTGTTGTTCTAAAACACGTACCTGATTTTCGGCTTCGTCTTTTGCAGTCTGAGCCTGTTCAAATTGTTGTTTTGTAATCGTATGCGTTTTGTATAAATTATTGTAACGGTTAAAATCGTTTGTTGCTTGTCTTAGTCTGATTTTGGCACTTTCGATAGAACCTCCGGCAGATCTCATTTGGGCATCAGAAACAGAAATACTCGCGTAAGCAGAACCAATATCAGCTTTTGCAGCTTCGTACTGGCCTTCAGCTCCTAATAAAGCAGCATTCGCTTCGTCAATTTTTAACTGATAATCTCTCTTGTCGATTGTAAATAAAGTATCTCCTTTTTTTACAAAATCATTATCTTTCACATAAACCTTACTGATATATCCGGAAACTCTTGGAATAATCGGATTCATTTTTTTCTCAATCTGAGCATCATCAGTTTCTTCGTGTGCTTGCGCATGCAGGTATTTAGATATTCCGTAAGTTCCGCCCGCTAAAATCAAAACGGTAAGTATGATGATGAATTTTTTATTTGTCTTTTTCTTTTCCATGAGAGCTGTCGATTATATTTTAGAAAGATTGAATGATTGTGATAATTGTCCTGATACTGAAAGTAACTCGTAGTATTTTTGAATGATAGCTGCTTTAGACAAAGCGGTGTTTATTTTTGCATTAAGATGTTCAACATCAGCCTCAACTAAATCATTGGTGTCAGATAAACCGTTGTCAAATTTGTCTTTTACCAGTCTGTAGTTTTCTGCTGCCTGTTGAAGAGCTTCATCATAAACCACACTTTGATTAATAGCCAGATCGTAATCTTCTATAGATTTTTGAACTTCAACTTTAATACGGTCTGTCATAACAGCTTCAGTATTTTTAACTTCTAATGCTCTGCTTTCTGCCTCACGAACATGAGCATTGTTTTTTAGAATTCCGGATAAATCATAAGATAAACCAACTCCAAAATTCATGGCATATTTTACGGTAATAAAATCTTTAAGATCCAAAGCCGTGTAACCTCCTAATAAGGCAAGCGAAGGATAATATCCCGATTTTGCCACTCTGATGTTGGCTTCACTAGCTTTTGACTGAAAACGAATAGCCTCCAGATCTTTTCTGTTTTCAAGAGCCAAAGCATCAGATGTAGGAGCATTGGTAGTTTTTAAACTAAAGAAATTATCTTCATTAACATCAATTTTTACGCTTGGATCCAATTTTAATAAAGTTACCAGATAATAATTGATGTTGTTAATGTTATTATTAGCTTCATCAATAGATAACTGTGTTTTAGAAACCAATAATTGCGCTTTCAACAAATCATTTCTCGGAATAATTCCGTTTTTTTCTAATTCAGTAAAATCGGTAACACGCTGTTTCGCCTGTTTTTGATTTTCGTTTAAAAGATCCAGCGTTTTCTGAGCTTTATATAATGCAGTATAATAAGTAATTACACGAAGCGCCACATCTTCTTTAGTTTTAGCTGCGTTTGCACTTTCTGCTTCGTAAACATTTTCGTAGGCATCAATACTGCTCTGGATTTTAAATCCTGAAAATATCGGTAAACTTAGATTTGCTGCACCAAACATTGCGCGATCCGGAGAAGCCATTGGTTCGGCACTAGCCTGATCATTGTGCAGATCGATTGACGCTTTTCCTAAACGTTGGTACTGTCCCTGAATCTTAAGATCAGGATATTGGTTGTTTTTAACCGTCTGAAGTTCATATTTCTTCGAGTTTACCTTAGTGTTGGCAAGGGTAACTTCGTTACTCTTTTCCCAGGCCATCTTCACGGCTTCGTCTAAGGTTAAACTTGTTTTTTCTTGTGCTTCAATTGAAGATATTCCAATAAAGAAAACTCCAAAGAGCATTAATTGACTAATTTTCATAAACAAGTAGCGCTTTTATAGTTTGTTGAATGTGCTTTGTAAGATCGTTCTGAATGTAATTATTAAACATTTCATCTGTTTTTAAATCCAATAATTCTTCGAAGAAAGAGCGATTCATGTGAAAGTGAAAAAAGGTTCCAATAATCGTAGGTGTAATCAGTTGAATATTAATGTCTTTTCTGAAAACTCCCTGATCCTGACCCTGCTTGATAATACTTTCTACAGATTTTAAATTTCCTTTTTTGAGATCTGTGAAAGCCTGCAGGCTTTTTTCTCTTTTTTTGTTGTTTAATTCAAAATGTAAAACCCTGTAAATCCCTTTGTTAAGGCAAATTCTGGTAATGTAAATTTCGATTAATTTATTGACTTTGTCAAGGGGCGCCAGATCTTCCTGAAGTAAATTTTCGAGTTGTAATTTTAAATCAACTGTTTTATGAAAAATCAAAGCCTCGAGAAGCCTTTCTTTAGAACCGAAATAATACGAGACCATGGCAATATTAATTTTTGCCTCTTTGGAAATATCCCGTATTGATGTCCCCTCAAATCCTTTCTCAGAAAACAGCTTTTCAGCAACGTTAAGAATCTGAATTTTTTTATCGTTTAGTTCGATGTTTGACATGATAGTGTTTCTAATCGGATACAAAATTAAACACTTGTTTAATTTAAACAGTTGTTTAATTTTATTTTAACATAATATTAACATAAAACGGTTTCGATAATCTGGCGCAAAAAACAAAGCTGAAACAGTTATTGTTTCAGCTTTGTTTAAGAGTATGTTTTAATTATTTTCCTAATTTAAGTTTTTCAGGATTTTGCCTAGTATCAAAAATGTTCGATATAAAAACAGTATTTCGGGTTTCATCAATCCAGTAGATAATTTTGTAATTTTTAAAAACCAAATATCTGAAATCTTGAATTCTATCTGACAAAAGTTCTTCTATCTGACCGCCAAATGCATTGAATTCCAGAGTAAGGGAGGAATTAACGATACCATCAACAAGTACCTGTGCAACTCTTATACCTGTTTTAAATTTGTAATATTCAAAAATATCTTCAAGTTTATTTTGAGCAAATTGGGTCCAATAAATTGTTAGTCCCATTTTTGTATTCTCGATTTTAGATCCTTAGCAGATACAACTCTTCCGTGAGCCGCATCATTAAGTGATTGATCAATTTCACTATTAAACTGATCAATAGTTATTGGCCTCATCTCTAAATCTGTCAATTCTACTTTTTTTTCGTGAAGTAAATTTTCCAGTTTGGTTACAATTTCTTCATTTTCCAGTCTTAAGAACTCCTGAACAAAAGATATTTTGCGAGCTTCTAAATCCATTCTATTATATTTTTATTCAAAGATAAGAAATAAAACAAATTAAAAATCTATCGAATTCCTCCAATAAATTCAGCAATTTTCCCACTTCCGCTTTCACTTAAATGTTTGATAAAAGCGCTTCCGATAATTGCGCCTTTTGCAAATTTCGTTGCCTGATTAAATGTTTCTTTATTTGAAATTCCGAAACCAATAATTTGAGGGTTTTTCAAATTCATTTGCGAAATTCTTTCAAAATAACTTTCCTGCGTGTCTCCAAATCCAGATTGAGAACCCGTAACACTTGCAGAACTCACCATATAAATAAATCCGTTTGAAACGCTGTCAATAAAACGAATACGTTCATCTGAGGTTTGTGGTGTTATCAAAAAGACGTTAATTAAACCGTATTTTTCAAAAATCGCTTTATATTCATCTGCGTAAACATCAACCGGAAGATCCGGAATGATTAATCCGTCGATACCAATTTCGGCGCATTTTTTACAGAAAGCTTCAACTCCGTATTGCAGCATCGGATTAAAATATCCCATAATAATCAAAGGAATTTTTACGCTTTCGCGGATATTCTTCAGCTGGTCAAAAAGAAGTTGCGTGGTCATTCCGTTTTTTAATGCCGTTGTAGAACTCGCCTGAATTGTAGGTCCGTCCGCTAAAGGATCACTAAACGGAAGTCCGATTTCAATTAAATCGACTCCGTTTTTTTCCAAATCCTGAATCATCTGCACCGTATCATTTAAGTTTGGATATCCTGCAGAAAAATAGATGGAAAGTATTTTTTTATCTTCTTGTAATTTCTGAGTTATTCTGTTCATTTTTTATATTTTTTCTCCTGCGAGGTTTCCAAAACCTTGTAGGTATTTATTTTTTTATAGATAAAAGCATTCTCCGATATTTCGAAAAAAAAATCTTTGAAATCACTTTAATTTGTCGAAGTGTCTTTTACTAAAAGACTTTGGATTATTAATTTTCAGTGTAAACCCAGGCCGTTATTCCGGATCGTAATTTAACCTGAACTCTTTTGTATGAATTGGATTCGAACTGGTCTACTTTTAATAATTCGGTATTAGAAACATCAAAAACGACTCCATGTATATTGTCTTCCAGATTTTCGCTTGGCACTGCAACTACATAATCTGCCATTCCAAATTCTTCTTCTATTTGTAAACTTTTAAGTTTGTAACCCAAAATTTGATCCTGAGTTCCGCTTAAAACTTTATTAAAAATCTGCATTTGAATTTCTTTTGATCGTAATGTTCCGTAAGAGAATAACTTTTCCATAATGATTAATATTTCCCGTTAATTTTTAGCTGTAAGGATAAACTCCATATCGCAAAAGCGACAACGCCAAAATTATGATTTTTATTACAATTTAAAGTATTCAATGTAATTATCTAAATCTTTATCGCCGCGACCCGAAAGACTAATTACAACAACATCTGTCGGCTTAAATTTTTTCTGGTCTAAAACTGCAAAAGCGTGTGCACTTTCTATAGCTGGAATAATACCTTCTAATTTTGTTAACTGAAGACCTGCATTCATAGCATCATCATCGGTTACCGAGAAAAATTCGCCTCTGCCGCTTTTTGCCAGATGCGCATGTAAAGGACCAACTCCGGGATAATCCAATCCTGCAGATATAGAATATGGTTCTGTAATTTGTCCATCAAGAGTTTGCATTAAAAGAGTTTTGCAGCCATGAATAATACCCACTTTTCCTAATTTACTCGTTGCCGCGCTGTGTCCGCTGTCTACACCTTTTCCCGCCGCTTCTACAGCTATAATTCCTACTTCCGGTTCGTGCAGAAAATGATAGTAGGTTCCGGCAGCATTGCTTCCTCCACCGATACAGGCCACAACATAATCCGGGTTTTCACGACCTTCTTTTTCTTTTAACTGCCACTTAATTTCTTCAGAAATGATGCTCTGAAAACGTGTTACCATATCTGGATAAGGGTGCGGTCCAATTGCAGAACCTATAATATAATGCGTGTCTACCGGATTATTAATCCAGTCGCGAATAGCCTCATTTGTTGCATCTTTTAAGGTTCTTGAACCTGAAAGTGCCGGACGTACTTCTGCGCCAAGCATTTTCATACGAGCCACGTTTGGCGCCTGACGTGCAATGTCAATTTCGCCCATGTAAACGATACAGTCAATTCCCATTAGGGCACAAACCGTTGCAGTGGCAACTCCGTGCTGTCCCGCTCCGGTTTCGGCAATAATTCTTTTTTTACCCAAACGTTTTGCCAGCAAAATTTGCCCGATCGTATTGTTTACTTTATGCGCTCCGGTATGGTTTAAATCTTCTCTTTTTAGATAGACTTTGGTATTGTATTTTTCAGATAAACGCTTTGCAAAATACAACGGACTTGGGCGGCCGACATAATCCTTAAGCAATTGGTTGAACTCTGCTTTAAAATCCGGTTCATCCATTATGCTTAGATATTTCTGACGTAATTCTTCTACATTCGGATATAGCATTTCCGGAATATAAGCTCCTCCAAATTCTCCGTAATATCCTTTTTCGTTGACGTTAAAACTCATTTTATTAAAAGTTTAAATGTTTACAATATCAAATCTGCGTTTGAAATTGCTTAATAGATTTTTATTTTTTAGCCCCGGTTCCATTTCAAATTTACTGTTTACATCGACTGCATACAGGGGTAATTTTGTTTTCGAAATTTCTTCAATGGCTTTTAATTCGTTCATTCCGATGCCTCCGCTTAAAAAGAACGGCTTTTTTGAATTGTATTTTTTTAAGATACTCCAGTCGAATGTTGTACCGTTTCCGCCAGGTAATTTACCTTTGGTATCAAACAGAAAATAATCACAGACTTCTTCAAAGGGTTTAATGACTTCAAAATCAAAATTCTCATCAGCCGAAAATACTTTAATTATTTCAGTTTTTTTAGGTAGTTTGGTTTTTAATTCTGCACAAAATTCAACCGTTTCCTGTCCGTGTAACTGAACGGCTTGCAAATTGTGTTCTTCTACTTTTCCGAGAATTTCCTCCTGACTCTGGTCGACAAAAACGCCAACCTTTTTAATTGTTTTAATTAGTTCGGGAATATTCCCGTTGCAATATCTCGCGGACTTTTCCCAGAAAATAAATCCCATATAATCGGGTAGGAGTGCGCCTACTTCGAGGATATTTTCAGGATTTTTCATGCCGCATATTTTGAGTTTCATTATTTTAATGCTTTATGCTTTAAGCAATAGGCTTTAAGCTTTTTTACTATTTGTTTTTTTACTGTTTTTAAAGTTTATTGCTTAAAGCCTAAAGCTTTTTAATAAATTCAGTTGCGGCCTGACCGGCATTATCCGTTTTCATGAAGTTTTCTCCAATTAAGAAACCTTTGTAACCGTATGGTTTTAATTCGTGGATAGCTTCTATATTTGAGATTCCGCTTTCTGAAACTTTTACAAATTCATCCGGAATTTTCGATGCCAGTTCTTTGCTGAAATCTAAACTGACTTCGAATGTTTTTAGGTTTCGGTTGTTAACGCCAATCATATCTAAAGTTGGCATTATGGATTTTTCAAGCTCTTCCAGATTGTGAACTTCAAGCAAAACTTCTAAATTTAGTTTTTTCGCAAACTCAGATAAAGATTTAATTTCTTCCTTTGTTAAAACTGCTGCAATCAATAAAATCAAATCGGCTCCGTGAGCTTTGGCTTCGAGAATCTGATATTCGTCTACAATAAATTCCTTTCGCAGAAGCGGAATATTTACAGAAGCTCTGGCCAGAAGTAAATCATCCAGAGATCCGCCAAAATATTTTCCGTCGGTTAAAACCGAAATTCCGCACGCACCGGCAGTTTCATATCCTTTTACTACCTCTTCAACTGTAAAATTATTGTTGATGATTGATTTGGAAGGTGATCTTCGTTTGTGCTCTGCAATAATTCCTGAATTGCTATTTCTTAAATTCTGACTTAATGAAATAGTTTGTTTTCCAAAAAATACCGAAGCTTCTAACTGGGAAACCGGAATAATCGATTTCTTAAGAATAACTTCTCTTTTTTTGTCTATTATTATTTTATCTAAGATGTTCATTTTTTTATTTGTTTCAGGTTTCAGGTTTCAAGTTGTAGAACGTTCAAAACAACTTGAAACCTGAAACAAAATTTTACAAACTTAATTCTTTCAATCTATTTAATGCTTTCAATCCTTTTCCGGAAAATAAACTTTCTTTTGCCAATTCAAAACCTTCTTTTGGAGAACATTTTGTAACGGTAGAAATTGCCATTGCCGCGTTGGCACAAACTACATTATTTTGCGCTTCATTTCCTTTTCCTGAAATAATTGTGGTAAAAATTTCTGCAGATTCTTCGATAGTTTTTCCCCCTTCAATTTCTGTTTGAGATAAAAGACTAACGCCAAAATCTTCCGGATTGAGCATTCTTTCCATATGATTCGAAATTGTTTTTGTCGGACCTGTTAATGAAATTTCGTCATAACCGTCAAGCGAATGCAGGATCGTGAAATTGGTATTGGTGTTTTGATATAAATAAGCGTACATTCTCGCCAGTTCTAAGTTGAAGACGCCGACTAACTGATTCTGTGGGAATGCTGGGTTTACCATTGGCCCCAACATATTAAAGAATGTTTTTACTGCTAACTCTTTACGAATTGGACCAACATTTTTCATTGCCGGGTGAAATAATGGAGCATGCAGAACGCAAATTCCTGCCTGATCGATACATTTTTCTAAAAATGACGGATCGTTACTAAATTTAATTCCCATTTTTTCCATCACATTACTTGATCCCGAAATAGAAGAAACTCCGTAATTTCCGTGTTTGGCAACTTTTATTCCGGCACCCGCCGAGACAAAAGAAGCCAAGGTCGAAATATTGAAAGTATCTTTTCCGTCGCCGCCTGTTCCGCATAAATCGATGGTATTGTAAGCCGATAGATCTACACGAACGCATAATTCTAATAAAGCTTCGCGAAAACCTGAAAGTTCATCAATGGTAATGCTTCGCATCATAAACACGGTCAAAAATGCCGAAATCTGACTCGGATTGTACTGACCAGTTGAAATATTAATCAAAACCGTTTTGGCTTCTTCTTTAGAAAGCACTTCGTGATTGATTAATTTATTTAATATTGTTTTCATTTTTTAAGTTTCTAAGTTGCTAAGGTTCTGAGGTGCTAAGATGTTTTAAGTTTAAGACTTCTAGTTGTTGGAAAGTACAACCTGAAACTTGAAACTTGAAACAAAAAAACTAACTCTTAACCCAATTCTCAAGCATTTTTTTACCGTTTGGTGTCAAAACACTTTCCGGATGAAACTGAACACCTCTGACATCATAATTTTTATGGCGAAGAGACATTACTTGTCCGTTTTCGTCAAAAGATGTTGCTTCTAATTCGTCTGGAAGATTGGTGTCGACAACCCATGAGTGGTATCTCCCGACTTCAAATTCTTTGCCTAAACCTTCAAATAAGATTTCGTCGTCTACAACTGTTTTTACATGGGTTGCAACGCCGTGGTAAACCTTGTCAAGATTAGAAAGTGTTCCGCCAAATACTTCTCCGATTGCCTGTTGTCCCAGACAAACTCCAAGTATACTTTTGGTCGGACTGTATTTTTCGATTACCGCTTTTAATAAACCTGCTTCATCAGGAATTCCGGGACCCGGAGAAAGTAAAATTTTGTCAAAAGAAGCGATTTCATCAATATCAAATTCGTCGTTTCTGTAAACGGTAACTTCGCAGTTTAAATCTTCTAAATAGTGTACTAAATTGTAAGTAAAACTATCGTAATTGTCTATAACTAATATTTTTTTCATTTTTATTTTTGTTTCAGGTTTCAAGTTTTTTTAGTTTCAAGTTCCTCCAACGTGAAACTTTAAACTTGAAACAAAATGTTCTTATTTTTCACGAACGTATTTTTCTATTATAACACGGTCTATTCCTAATTTTTGTATTCTTTCAATTCCTCTTTGAATCAAAGTGTCGTTCTGAACTTTCACTACAAATTCAAATTTATGGTTTTCCCAGTCGCGGTTATTAAAATACTCCAGATTCTCGGTATAAATACTGTCTTTCAAAGTATATTTTCCACCTCCGCCAAAGAACACTGCACTTGCTGAATCTTTGCCGTTTTTTAAATCATGATTGAAAAATGCAAAATGACTCTCATTTATAATTTTAATCATCTTAGTATTTTTATTGAAAGTCGGGAAAGTCGAATCACCTTCCGTTGTTTCTGCTGAGATAAGCCGTCAGGTTCCTTCTATAAAATTCCTTTTTTCTGAATTACAGGATGAAATGGCTGTTATTAAAAGTAAAATGAATATTCCTTTTTTCATGATTTATAAGTTTTGTTTTATTTTTTTCAGGCTTAAAGTTTCAAGTTTGCTTTGCGTTCCAACCAACGTGAAACCTGAAACAAAAAGCTATATTTTTTCTGCAATTTCTAAAGCTGTATTTAAAGCTCTCAGCTTATTGTAAACTTCCTGCATTTCGCTTTCTTCATCTGAACTTGCTACAATTCCGGCACCAGCCTGACAATGTAATTGATGGTTTTTAGAAAGAAAGGTTCGAATCATAATTGCGTGGTTAAAATTGCCTTTAAAATCCATAAATCCGATTGCGCCACCGTAAAAATTGCGGTTTGTTTTTTCGAAATCTTCAATTAATTGCATGGCTCTGTGTTTTGGCGCACCACTCAAGGTTCCTGCGGGGAAAGTGTCAGCAACCACCTGCATCGTTGTTGCTTTATCATGTAGATGTCCCGTAACTTTTGAAACCAAGTGAATTACATGAGAAAAAAACTGCACTTCTCTGTATTTTTCCACATTTACATCGTGTCCGTTTCTGCTTAAATCATTTCTTGCCAAATCTACCAGCATTACATGTTCGCTGTTTTCTTTTTTATCTTCAGAAAGTTGTTTGGCCAAAACAGCATCTTGTTCGTCATTTCCGGTTCTTTTAAAAGTTCCGGCGATCGGATGAATTTCTGCTTTTCTGTTTTTTACAATAATTTGTGCTTCTGGTGAAGAACCAAATATTTTAAAGTCTCCGTAGTCAAAAAAGAACAAATAAGGTGAGGGGTTAATGCTTCTTAAAGCTCTGTAAACATTAAATTCATCACCTTTAAAACCTTGAGTAAAACGGCGTGAAAGTACAAGCTGAAAAACATCTCCGCGGAAACAGTGTTTTTTTGCCAGCGCTACATTTGCTTTAAATTCTTCATCTGTTAAATTAGAGAAACCTTCTCCTTCCTTAGAAAATTTATAGGAAGCAATATTTCTGGATTGCAGTAATTGTTCTATTTCTGCAATATTATTTTTTCCGTCAACGCTGTGACAAAAAATATACGCTTCGTTTTTAAAGTGATTGATCGCAATTATATTTTGATAAACAGCATAAAAAGCATCCGGGATTGAAGTTGTATTGTCTTTTTTTGCAATAGAAACTTTTTCAAAATAACGAACCGCATCATAAGAAATGTATCCGAAAAGTCCATTATTTATAAACTTAAAATCATTTTTTTCAGATTGAAACTGACCTGAAAATTCCTGAATGACCTGAGGAATATTTGTTGAAGAATCAATATTGATTTTCTCTGATGTACCGTCCGGAAAAGTTTTAGAAATTATCTCGTTTTCGATTTTAATAGTCGCAATTGGGTTGCAGCAGATGTACGAGAAACTATTGTCATTTCCATGATAATCACTACTTTCAAGTAATAAACTATTTGGGAATTTATCTCTGATTTTGAAATAAATACTTACCGGAGTAACCGTATCGGCAAGAATTTGTTTGTAATGCGTATTTAGAATAAAAGGTTTCAAAGTAATTGGATTTATTTAGTTTGTTGTTTATTTAAATTTTAACCAAAAAAAAAGGCTTGTCGTGATGACAAGCCTTTTATATTTATAGTTTTAAAATACCATAGGAAGCTTTGTTCACGACGTCTGACGTAAATTGTTCCACCACCAAGTATTGTTTAAAATTGTATTCATATCTTATTTTGTTATGGCAAATATATAAATGTAATTTGAATTGAGATCTATAAATTTAGAAAAAAATCTTTTCGATTTTAGAAAATTTGTTAAATATCAATACTGATGCTCATGTCAAAGCCTTAATTTCCAATAGCTATTGTATTGTTTACGTTTAATCTGAAATCCGGATTTCCTTTGATGCTTGGAAGTGTAAACAGCTCACTCAGTTTAATTTTAGTAAATTCTATTCCGTTTGCCGGGTTGCTGTAATAGCTTTTTATACCGGGAATATTGCTTGCAGCTTCACTTTCAATTTCGCCGGTGCAATTATTTGCGATAACATTTTTAAAACTGATTTTAGATAAGTTAGCATCACCGTTGCCAATATTTCCTTCCAGTAAAACAAAAGGAGCAAAGCCTGAAACCACGGTATTTGTCATATGGAAATAGGTGTTTTCCTTAATATAAGCAGATTCCCTAACCAAACCCTGATTGTTTTCTTCAAGATTTACCAAAGTAATATTGCTTGCATTAATTTTAGTCATTTTTTTTGTCATATCGGTATTGGCAACTTTTTCGTATGAATCGACTTCAAAACATCTTGAGCCCGAAACATCCGAAGAGAAAGGATGGCGGACAGCAATACTGTTGCTGATATTAATTTGCGCTCCCTGAGTAAAATCGAAATCATCGTCTGTTGTTCTGTATGAAATTAAATTGCTCATGTTTAAATCTCCGCCGTAACATTCAAAAGAGTCATCGTTAGAGAAACTGATCTGGACATTGCTTACCGTCGTTTTTCTTCCAACGCCCGCAAGAGAAAGTCCGTTAAGTTCTTTAGAAGCACTTAATTTTCTTCCGGCATACTCGATACGCACATATTTTAAGATTCCTGCATTATCTTCGGCATCCTGACCTCCATAATGATTTAAGCCCGGATCTAAATCGAAAGGCAGTGTGTGGATTCCCCCCAAAGCATTAATAGGTGCCTTTCCTAAGATAATAATACCACCCCAGTCACCGGGTTTTCTATTGTTTTTTTCATTTTCTGAGGTAAAAACAATGGGATCTGTTTCCAGCCCTTCTGCCATAATTTTTGCCCCGTTTGTAATTACCAAAGTTCCGCAAGTTTTATCGTCACCGCGAATTACAGTTCCCGGTTCAATGGTCAAGGTGGCGTTATTGGTAACGTACACGACACCAACAAGATGGTAGGTATTACGTTTTAATAATCGGGTGTCTTTATCGATTGTTCCGGCAATTATATTGGTTGCTTCATTATACTCCGTCGTGGCTGGTTTGAAGTTGGTCCAGTTGTTCATCCAGTTTGAAGTTCCGATAATTCCTTTTGGCTGTTGTTGTGCGTGTATAAAAAAGCTGATTGTGAATAAGATAGAGGCAATACGTAATTTTGATTTCATAACTATAATTTTAATTTCTAGTTTTTGATTTTTTTTATTTCCTCAAAATTAGAAGGCGTATGTTAATCAAAGCCCTGATACTTATTACCAATCTGTTACTATAATGTTATGAATGTTATGTTTTTGAAAAGTACAGATAAAAAAATAACCCCGGCAGTGAGAACCGTCGGGGTTAATAATATTTGAATTAGTAAGTCTGAAATTAGAATTTTAAAGCTACAGCCAATTCGAATTCGTCGTTGATCGTTTTGTCTCCTAAACCTTCGAAGAAACTACCAGAACCGTATTTAATATCATATTTCGTTCTGTCAACTTTGAAAGCAGTTGTAGCAGTGTTTCCTTTTACCGTTACGTCAAAAGTTACTGGTTTAGTGATTCCTTTGATTGTTAAATCTGCAGTTACAGTATAAACATCAGCAGATTTTGCACCGATAGTTTTGAAAACTAATTTTGAAGTTGGGAATTTCTCAGTTCCAAAGAAATCGTCAGCTTTTAAGTGACCGTTTAATTTCCCTTGGTATTCTCCTGTTAAGTCTGTAGAAGTTAAAGAAGTCATATCAACTGTAAAGCTTCCTCCAACTAATTTTTTTCCTTTGAAAACTACAGCACCATCTTTAAAGTTAACAGTTCCAGAGTGTTCTCCTGTTACTTTTTTACCAACCCATTTGATAGTAGACGCTTTTACGTCGATTTTTTTAGTTTGAGCGTTTACTGAGATTCCAGCTGCTGCTACGAATAATGCTATTGCAATTGTTTTTAAATTTTTCATGTTTGTTAAATTAAATTTGAATTTGATTAATAATAATTATAGAGTGATAAATAATTCTTCGTGTGATTTTCTCACTTTTTTAAGATGTTGAGATTTGTCATCATTATGTCTGTAACCCACTGTTGCAATTACTGAAGCATTTAAACCCAATTTATCAAAACCTAAGATTTCGTTGAAAGTTGCGGCATTGAAACCTTCCATTGGTGTAGCATCAATTTTTAATTCTGCTGCTGCATTTAATAAGTTTCCAAGAGCTAAATAAGTTTGTTTTGCAGTCCAGATATGTTTTGCATCTGCAGATAAATTGGCAATTACACCTTTCATCATATCGCTGAATCCACCTAAAGCATCTGCAGGAACGCCTCTTACGGCACTTATATTGTTAATGTATTTATCAACAGATGTGGCATCAAGATTTAGATCGTTTGCAAAAATAAACAGGTGAGAGGCATCTGTTAATTGCGCTTGTCCCCATGCTGCTGCTTTTAGTTGCTCTCTTATTTCGGGAGTTTCAACAATAATAACTTTATAAGGCTGCAATCCGTATGACGAAGCGCTTAATCTCACTGCCTCTTTTAAAGTATTAAGATCAGCGTCTGATATCTTTTTTGAAGCATCAAATTGTTTGGTTGCATATCTCCAATTTTGATTTTCTAAGAAATTGCTCATAGTATTTAATTTATTTATTGGTTCTGAATTTTTCTAGTAATTGATTTAATAAAGCTAATTCGTCTGGTTTTAAATTGTTGCCAAACATACGTTCATGTTCGTCTACTTTCGGATCCAGATCTTTTAAAACATCTAATCCTTTTTGTGTAATTAAAACTTCAATCTTTCTTCGGTTGTCCGGACAAACATTTCTGGTTACAAATTCTTTCAATAATAATTTATCTACCAGTCGTGTTGTATTACTCGTTTTTGCAAGCATTCGTTCTTGTATCACGCACATATTGGCCGGTTTCCCTTTTTGTCCTCTTAATATTCGTAACACATTATATTGCTCTCCGGACAAATCATACGGTTTTATCAATTCGTTGAAATGATCCTGAACCACATTTTGAGTGTACATGATATTCAGAATAACTTTTTTTGCATTATCCATCTTAACCGTACTCTTAATAACCTCTTCAATTGTCATAGTCGTAAGTGTATAATTTGTATATACAAATGTATAACTTTTGATAGTTGTATATACAAGTATTGTGTTAAAGATATGTTAATTTAATTAAACTGTGGATGAGAAGGTAATTAGAATCTCTGTAAAGTTAGGTTTTTTAGATTTTAATTACCTGATTTATTGATAATTATATTTCGAATAAGGTTATTTATAAGGAACTATAAATTGCAGAAATAACGCTAATAATGAAAGTTTCTTTTATAACGTTCCCCGCGTGAGGGATAGAAGCAGGCTGCCGAAGCAGCGTGGATAGCCCGACAGCATTTAAAAATTGGCCCCATGAACGCAAAGTATTTTAGGCCAATTTTTAAATGGTGGCACGCCCAGGTTGGTATTTATTTTGTTTCAGGTTAGAAGTTTGAAGTTTCATGTTTCAGGTTTCACGACTTGAAACTTGAAACCTGAAACATCAAACAAAAATATTCAAACCTTAATGTGGTAGTTTGTCTTTTATCAACCCATAAAACCAGGTTCCGGCGATGGCGCTTAACAGGGTAATAATAATTACTGTGGCGCCGGTGCCAATTTGTGCAAAAAGCGGCCCTGGACAAGCTCCTGTAATTGCCCATCCGAAGCCGAATAATAATCCGCCGTAGATTTGTCCTTTGTTAAATGTTTTGGGCTGAATCTCAATTTTTTCGCCCTGAAGGGTTTTTATGTTGAATTTTTTGATTAATTGTACCGATATAAGTCCTACCACAACAGCGCAGCCAATAACGCCGTACATAAAGAATGACTGCAGATTGAACATTTCCTGAATGCGGAACCAGCTGATAATTTCTGCTTTTACGAATACAATGCCGAAAAACAGGCCAACGATCAGATATTTAATATTTCCAAATACTGATTCTTTTTTCTGACTTGCGTTGATTCCTTCTCCGTCTGTATTTTTATTTTCTAAAGTATTCATTTTTGAAATTTTAAAGTGAAAGAATATGAGGCAGAATTAAAAGTGCCATTACGAATCCGCCAATCATAAAGCAGATTGTTGCCACTAAAGACGGCCATTGTAGGTTAGATAATCCCATAATGGCATGTCCACTGGTGCATCCGCCGGCATAACGGGTTCCGAAACCTACCAGAAATCCGCCCACGACAATCATAATGAATCCGCGAAGTGTTAATAAGCTTTCCCAGGAGAACAATTGCGACGGCACTAAACCAGTATGATCTGTGATTCCGTACGTTGATAATTGTGCTTCTAATTCCGGTGCTATTGTTACATCGTTCGGATTGGTTAAAAAATATGCCGCAATAAAACCGCCTATGAAAATACCTAAAACGAAGAATAAATTCCAGCTTTCTTTTTTCCAGTCGTATTTAAAAAATGAAATATTCGCCGGAATACAAGCCGCACAAATATGACGCAGGGACGAACTGATTCCGAAAGATTTATTTCCGATTATTAATAAAACAGGAACGGTTAACCCAATTAACGGACCTGCAACATACCAAGGCCAGGGGTCTTTGATTATTTCGAGCATTTTTTTATTTTTTTTAGTTAGAAAGGTCCAAAGATTCAAAGGTGCAGAGGTTACAGCCTTTGTCGCTTTGAACCTTTTGACCTTTGTCGCTTAAAATTTATTTTAATACTTTACTCTGACAAACAAAATCAGATTTTGGGATTTCTGTTTTGGAGATTGCTCCAAAACCGCCTTCGACTTCAGAGAAGTTTCTAAAACCTCTTGCCTGCAAAATCGAAGCGGCGATCATACTTCTGTAACCTCCGGCGCAATGCAGATAAAAATGTTCGTTTGGATTAATATCTTCCACCCAGTCATTAATATAAGCCAAAGGTTTGCTGTAGGCTTCGTCGATATGTTCTGCTTCGTATTCTGTTTCTTTGCGGATGTCTACAACTTTGTCCTGCCCAAATTTAAAATCTTTTGCAAATTGTGCGGCTGTAATTCGGTTCACGGTATCAATTTCGTAACCTGCATTTTTCCACGCTTCAAAACCGCCTTCAAGGTGACCTATAATAGAATCAAAACCAACCCGGCTTAAACGCGTAACGGTTTCTTCTTCCATTCCTGTTTCGGTAACCAGTATAATAGGTTGTTTTACATTGGCAATTAAAGTTCCAACCCAGGGAGCAAAATCACCATTGATTCCGATATTAATAGATTGCGGAATAAATCCTTTACTAAAATCGGCAGCATTTCTGGTATCGAGAATTAAAGCTCCGGTTTCTTCAGCGACAGCTTCAAATTCATTTACATTTATTGCTTTCATTCCATTATGAAGAACAGTCTCAAAGCTTTCGTAACCTTGTTTGTTCATGGCTACATTCATGCTGAAATAGGCTGGAGGAGGTAATAGTCCCTCTGTTACCTCTTTAATAAATTCGGCTTCGGTCATATCTGCACGCAAAGCATAATTTGTAGCTTTCTGATTTCCGATTGTAGAAACGGTTTCTTTACTCATGTTTTTTCCGCAGGCGCTTCCGGCTCCATGTGCAGGATAAACGATAACGTCATCGGCCAAAGTCATAATTTTATCTCTTAACGAATGAAATAAAATCCCTGCCAATTGATCCTGAGTCATTCCGGCTGCTTTTTGAGCTAAATCGGGACGGCCAACATCTCCAATAAATAAAGTGTCTCCGGAGAAAATCGCATGATCTTTTCCGTTTTCATCAATTAATAAAAAAGTCGAGCTTTCCATTGTATGTCCCGGCGTGTGCAAAACTTTTATAGTAATGTTTCCTATTTTAAATTCCTGTCCGTCTGTAGCAGAAATGCAGTCAAATTCGCAGGAAGCGTTTGGTCCGTATACAATTGATGCGCCGGTTTCTTTGCTTAAATCTACGTGTCCGGAAACGAAATCAGCGTGAAAATGAGTTTCAAAAATGTACTTTAATGTAACGCCGTCACGTTCTAAACGGTCCAAATAGGGTTGTGTTTCTCTAAGCGGGTCAATAATGGCCGCTTCGCCATTTGAAGTAATATAATATGCACCCTGTGCCAGGCATCCGGTGTAAATTTGTTCTATTTTCATGATATTGTAAAATGATGGGATACAAAGGTAACTTTGTTTTTTAATAAAATGAGTGACTAATGTTACAGAAATTAGGTTTTTGTGTAAAAAAAAACGGAACAGTCAGCATAAAAATGATTTAAACCAATTTAATGCGGAGCAATTGCACTTTAAGCTTTAATTTTGCATCTGACGGATGTCATTTCCAAACCACAATAATATGAAGACACAAGATTTATTAAATCAGATTGCTTTTATAAAAGAAATCGATAAACTTAAATACATTCAGCGCAAAACAAAACTTTTTAATAGTGACCGCTGCGAAAACGACGCCGAACACAGCTGGCATCTTGCTTTAATGGCAATTGTACTGGCAGAGCATAGTAATGAACCAATTGATATTTTGAAAGTTGTTAAAATGGTTTTGATTCATGATATTGTAGAAATTGATGCGGGCGATGTTTTTATGTATGATACCGTAAAAAACCATTCCAATACCGACGAGGAGCGAATTGCGGCAAATCGCATTTTTGGCCTGCTGCCAGAAAAACAGGCGCAGGAATTTATTTCAATTTGGGAAGAATTTGAAGCCGGTGAAACAAGCGAAGCCAAATTCGCAAAATCAATGGACCGCTTAGAACCTCTTTTACAGAATACCTCAAATAACGGCGGAACCTGGAAAGAATTCGGAGTGAAATATGATAAGGTTTATGAAAAGAAAAGTGTCATTAAGGAAGGTTCAAAAACAATTTGGAATTATGCCGAAGGTTTGATAAACGATAGCGTAGAAAAAGGAATTTTAGAGAAATGATTTTTTTAAACCCTATAAGTGATGTAAGTTCATTTTAGTTTTGGGGTAAATCGTGTCCAACTTTGTCAAAGCTCCCAACGTTTAGCTAATGTTTCCACGGTTGAAACCTCGGGCGATTAAAGAAACAATATCAAACATAGACAATGGTTTCAACCATTGGTACACAAAGAATATAAGACATAGTTTGTCATTTCGACGAAGGAGAAATCTCCGCAAGTACTCCGCAACTATAATCCAATCTTTGGAGAGCTTCGCGTGGAGATTTCTCCTTCGTCGAAATGATAAACTTGCCACAAAAAAAACTAAAATGAACTTACATCACTTATATGGTTTAAAAATAACTTATATGGTTCAAAACTTTAAAAATAAACTCCTTTGTTAAGGCAGTATTTCGGGTTTTAATGGGTAAATTTGTAGAACTTCATAAAACAAATACCACCTTATGGAAGAAATGCTCTTTTATGACCGAATGCAATTTGCCTTCACCATTACCTTTCACTATCTTTTTCCGCAGCTTACAATGGGTCTTTCGCTCATCATAGTGTACTTTAAGTGGAAATATTTAAAAACTAAAAACGAACAATACAATCACGCCACGCATTTCTGGATGAAAATCTTCGCGCTGAATTTTGCAATGGGCGTTGTAACAGGAATTCCGATGGAATTTCAGTTTGGGACCAACTGGGCGAAATTCTCTGAGTTAACCGGAGGAATTATCGGCCAGACGCTGGCAATGGAAGGAATGTTTTCGTTTTTTCTCGAATCTTCTTTTCTCGGAATCTTTTTATTTGGAGAAAAACTCCTCGGACATAAATGGCACTTTGTCACCGGATTGCTGATTTGTATTGGCTCCTGGGCGAGCGGTTTTTTAATTATTGCCACGCATTCCTGGATGCAGAATCCCGTTGGTTATGAAATTCTGGAAAACGGAAAATTTGTGTTGACGAACTTTCAGGCTTTGTTCTTAAATCCGTGGTTATGGCCTTCATTTTTGCACAATCAGGCTGCTTCCTTGGTTACGAGTTCTTTTGTTGTCGCGGGAATTGGTGCTTTTTACATTTTAAGTCAGAAAAATATTTATTACGGAAAATTATTTTTAAAAACCGGAGTCATTTTTGGATTGATTTCGAGTGTAATCGTAGCAGTTCCGACCGGTGATTTACTGGCAAAAAATGTCGTGAAATATCAACCCGTAACTTTTGCCGGAATGGAAGGAATTTTTCATACAGAAAAGCGAGGATCAGAAATTGTTTTAATTGGTCAGCCCGATGTAAAAGACAAAAAACTAGATAATAAAATTGCAGTTCCAAACATTCTGAGTTTTCTGACTTACGGAAATTGGGATCAGGAAATAAAAGGTTTAGATCAATTTGAAGAAGATCTGCATCCGACCAATATTTCGGGATTGTATTATGCGTATCATATTATGGTGGGACTCGGAACGGTTTTTATTGGTTTAATGCTGATTTCGCTCTTGCAATTAATAAGAGGTAAATTATTTCAAACCAAATGGATTCTCTGGTCGCTCATGTTCATGATGCCATTTCCGTATATTGCCAATACAACAGGCTGGTACACTGCCGAATTAGGAAGACAACCGTGGCTGGTTTATAATCTTTTGAGGACTTCTGCCGGGGCTTCGCCAACGGTTTCTTCAGGAAACACCTTATTTACTTTATTAGGTTTTATCGGATTGTATCTTTTACTGGGAATGTTATTTCTATTATTGATTGGAAAAATTATCGGTAAAGGACCTCATCACGTTGAACTCTCAACAGAAAAAATATAATTATGGAATTTTTTTGGTACGTAGTTTTAATGGGAATTCTGGCCGTTTATATTGTATTAGACGGTTACGATTTTGGCGCAGGAATCATCCATTTGTTTTTTGCTAAAGAAGAAAAAGACAAAAAAGCCATTACAAACTCAATTGGTCCGTTTTGGGATGCCAATGAAGTTTGGATAATTGCGGCGGGAGGCGTTTTGTTTTTTGCTTTCCCGACTTTATATGCATCGTCTTTCAGCGGATTTTATTTGCCTCTGATTATGATTTTATGGCTGTTGATTTTCCGTGCGATTGGTTTAGAAATGCGCGGACAAATTCATCACCCGATGTGGGAGGCCGTTTGGGATAAAGCTTTTGGAATTGCGAGTTTGCTTTTGGCTTTGTTTTTCGGAATTGCTTTGGGTAATATTGTTCGCGGCGTAAATCTGGGAATGGTAGAAAACGGAGTTTCTACACAGGAAGCGCATTTTTTCTTTCTGCCTTTATGGAATCCGACTTTTAGCCCAAAAGCAGATCAATTGGGGATTATCGATTGGTTTACTTTGTTTTTGGGAATTGTAAGTGTTGTTGCTTTAATGATTCACGGTGCGAATTGGATTGTTTACAAAACCAATTCGGCATTAAACGAAAAGCTTAAAAATTTAGTTTTTAAACTGAATATTGTGTTATTAATTCTGGTTATTATTTCGCTTCAAATCTGGCATTTTATTGAACCGGAACCGTTTCATAATTTTATAGAAAACCCAATTCTTTGGTTTTTTCCGATTATGACTTTTGTTGGAATTTTAGGTTTATTTAAAGTTCGTTCGTTCAAAAAAGACGGACAGGCTTTTATATTCTCCACTCTTTTTCTTGTTGGAGGATTTGCTTCGACAGCGGTTTCTATTTTTCCGAATGTTTTGCCATCGACTAATAAAGTGAATCCATCGCTGACTATTTATAATACTGCCGCCGGAGAATACGGATTATCTGCGGGAATGAGCTGGTTTTTTGTGGCTTTGGCTTTGGTAATTGTTTATTTTATTATTCAGTACAGAGTTTTTAATGGGAAAATGGATGAGATTGGGTATGGAGAGCATTGATTTGTTTGTCACGATTGCACTAATTTTTACAAATTGAAATTATACGTTTCAACCTTTGACAAAGTTTTATACTTTATCACAGACTGATAATGATACAGATTAACTTTTGAATTGCCTCCAGCTTTCGCTGGGGGCTTTTGTTTTAATATAGAGGAGACTTTAGCCAAGATAGCTAAGTTTGACTAAAGCCTTTTGTAGCTATATTTGTTTATCTCCAGCTAAATCTGGAGGCAGTTCATTCATTTATAAAGTGAAATTTTTTATGACCCAAATTTGCGTTAGGGATAGAAGCGGTATCCTTTTTGTTTTTTTCTTTAAAAAATAAAAAGATACAAGTGGATAGCCCGGCCGGAGGCAACGCCCTGAGTATTCTCCTTAACGCGGACATTTTAATAGTAATTGATAAAATAAACTTCGTTTAAAGATTTAATTACAACCAATAGTTATATTCTATAATTTTGATTGTAGGAAAAAGAATCAGCTAATTCTTAATATTGCTTATCTAAGAATTTTTTATCCTTAGAATTCTTAGAAATGTTTTTTACCAAAAGCTTAAATCATTTTACCTACTTAAATTATTATGTCCTTAACAATTTTTGCCGACAAGGTTAGATTTTGCTACAAATCTAAAAGCGGGCAGTACCAATTTGATCCCAGTCAATTGTCTGGGCTGCTTATAAAAAAAGAAAAAATATTTTTTGGAAACCGGCGATTTAATTTCCGTACACGTTATTCTTTATTACTATCTGATTTTTTTAATATGGATACGTTTTTGCTGCGGCGTTTTTGCCCTGATTAGTATATTCTTGTCTTAAAAGGGAGGCTTATAATAAAGCCGGATTTATCGGTTTATTTTTAAAAAATATTTGTCAGATTAATCCAATGCCAAATTAAAAGATTGTACATTAGTAGGCATGGGACAAATACTTCTTAAAGCTTTCTTTTAATATAAATGCGAGACAACTATTAAAAATAAAAGATGTTAGAATTTGACATTTCTCATTATGAATTCGTTTCATAATCGAAGTTTTGTACAAATTATAGTATAACCCAAACAAAAAATTAACCAATTGCTAAGTCGTAGTTTCACCATGTGATTTAGCTCTAAATTCCCAAAAATAAGTATAGTTATGCCGTTTTTACGGCTGGCTGTTTTAACTATACATGACCCCAAATCAGAAATCAAAATTATGGCCGCAACAATTAAAAACAAAATTAGAAACATTAGAGAGTTAAAAAATTATACTCAGGAATATATGGCAGAAAGGTTAGGTGTAACGCAGGCAGGTTACAGTAAAATTGAAAAAGGAAAAACGTCTCTGAGTTATGAGAAACTGGTTGAAATTGGACGTATTCTGGACGTCAGGGTTGAAGATATTATTAGTTTTGATTATGACAGGTATTTTAATAATTTCAATAAAATAACCGGAAATAATAACGGCAGCATTTTGATAAATGCCGATAATACTTCTGTTTTAAGAGAATTGTATGAGGATAAAATTCGCTTATTAGAAAAACTGTTAAACAGGACAGAAAATGAGCTTGAGCGTTATAAAGGCAGGTTTGGAGAAATTTAAAGGCTGTTTTAGTTTGATCTTTGTCAAAGTTTTAATTTTGACAAAGATCACACTACAAGTAAAAACTCAATTAAAATAAGTGCACTACAGCACTTATGTTTTAAAGCAAAATTTCTTTTGCGATAATATAGAATCCCATTATTAATACAAACCAGCCGAAAACGGGTTTTAATTTTGCTCCGTCTATTTTCTTCGAAAGACGGCTGCCAATAAACATTCCGATTAATGCCATGACAGAAACACTCAGCAGAAAAGTATACTGAATTGGTGTGCCAATGTATAAATCGCCTGCAAAACCTATTGTTGAATTAATAGTGATAATTAATAATGAAGTCCCGACTGCTTGTTTCATGGGCAGATTGGCAAAGAAAAGTAAGGCCGGAATGATAAGAAACCCGCCGCCGGCACCCAAAAACCCTGTTACGATTCCGACCAAAAAACCGATGAAGCACAATTGCACATAATTGGTTTCTGTTGGTTTCTGTTCGTCCGGTCTTTTTTTGATCATAGAGATGGCTGCTGTAATCATTAAAACGGAAAAGATGATCATAATGAGAAAATCTTTTGAGACAGAATACGAAGCAACCGAAAAAAGGGTTTGTGCAATCTGCGGAAATATTACTTCGCGAATTATCAAAATTGAAATGATAGATGGAATGGCAAAATACAAAGCCGATTTTAATTTCAGATTTCCCATTCTATAATGACTGTAACTTCCAAACATGGCTGTTAATCCGACAATAAATAAAGAATATGAAGTGGCCTGATCGGGATTGACTTTAAACAAATACACCAAAATCGGAATCGTCAGAATAGAACCGCCGCCGCCAATTAACCCAAGAGAAATTCCGATAATGATTGAAGCAAAATATCCTGCGTATTCCATTGCAATTGTTTTTATGCAAAGATGATTGGTTCTGCAGAAACCTACAGTAACATTTATCACAGAAGGGATTTGTTTTTTTGCTCTAATCCAATAATTGTTTTTTTATTTTTCGAAAATCAATGTGTGAATTGCGACTATTTTTTCAATAATTCAATCTGGTTTCTGTTCAGTTTAACCAGACCGCGTTGTTCCATTTTTTTGAGTAAACGCGAAATAACTTCGCGCGAGGTATTGAGTTCGGTCGCGATTTCCTGATGTGAAAGGTTAACTTCAGAACAGCCACAGGCATCAGAATGTCTTTTTAGATAAAATTCCAGACGCTCGTCCATAGAACGGAAGGCGATATTGTCTACAATTTCCAGAACTTCTTCAAAACGGCTTCTATAGGTTTCAATAACAAATTCGTACCAGCTTCTGTGTTCCATCATCCATTTGTCCATCATTTGCAGCGGAATCATCATTACGGTAACATCCTCGACCACTTTTGCCATAATCTGACTTTTTTCGCTTTTTGCAGTACAGATCATAGAAATAGCACAGGCCTGACCCGGCTGTAAGTAATACATTAAAAATTCGCCGCCGTCTTCTCCTTCGCGATATATTTTTATTTTGCCTTTTGTAATTAAAACTGTATTTTTAATATACTGTCCAGTACGCATTAAAATAGTTCCGACGTTAAAATCCTGCAAGGTGCCGTTTTCTTCAATTGTTGAAATAAGCTCGTTGGAGAAATGCGGAAAGATGGTTTTTAATGAATGTTGCATGAGTTATGTTTTATCTGAAATGAGCTAATTTTTACAAACTATTTGGTTTAAATTGCTGCAATTTTCATCAGAAAATTTTATTAGAATCTAATTAAAAATCGTAATTGATTGCAAAGATAAAGGTTTGAATTAAGATTAATTGTCAAAAAAACAGAATTAAGAACTGTTTAATGCAAATGAAAAAATCCTATTTTCTATCGATTTTGTAGGCTGTATTTTTAAAAATAGTAACTAAATTTGTAATTCACTGATTATAATAGTTTCTCTAAAACGTTTTCTGAGAATAATAATCGAAATCGCATTGGGTACGTTTTTTATATGTAGAAACGTCGTAATTTTACAAAAACACATTTTATTATGAATTTATCACAAGAAGATTGGGTTGCTCAGTTAGAAGCTGACGAAAATGCCGTTATACTTGACGTAAGAACTCAGGACGAATTTAACGATGGCTATATTGAAAATGCTGTAAATATTGATATCAATAAAGGACAGGGATTTATTTACGAAATTGAAGAATTAGATAAAAATAAAAATTACTATGTATACTGTCGTTCCGGAGCCAGAAGCGCAAAAGCGTGTCAGGTAATGAACGAACTGGGTATCGAAAATGCCTACAATCTGCTTGGAGGAATCCTGGATTGGGAAGGCGAAACAGTACAACCATAAAAAAAGAAGAGGCATAAAAAGGCCTCTTTTTTCTTTTGAAAATAAAATTACCAGACCTTTAAACAAACCAAATTATGAGTTTTATACCAGAAGAATATCAGATTAAAACGCTTATCAATCAGGATACGTATCTTGTAAACGGAGAATTGAAACAATGGACAGGGCAGACCACACCTGTATTTTCTACTATTTCTTCAACAGAAAAATATACGCCAACTTTATTAGGATCTATTCCGTTTATGGCAGAAAAAGAAGCGGCAGAAGTTGTTGAAGCTGCTACAGCTGCCTATGATATGGGGCAGGGTTTATGGCCCACTATGAAAGTGGCAGACCGTATTAAATGTATGGAGAATTTTGTAAGCCAGATGAAAGAAACCCGCGAGGAAGTAGTAAAACTTTTGATGTGGGAAATTGGAAAAAACCTTGGCGATTCGCAAAAAGAATTTGACAGAACGGTAGAATATATTTACGATACAATCGCAAGTTATAAAGAACTAAACGGACGCAGCTCGCATTTTGAAAAAGTACAGGGCGTTAACGCCATGATTCGTCGCGGACCTCTTGGCGTTGTTTTATGTCTTGGACCGTACAATTATCCTTTAAATGAAACTTTTTCATTGCTAATTCCCGCGTTAATTATGGGTAACACCGTAATTTTTAAACCGGCAAAACACGGTGTTTTATGTATTTCTCCATTACTGGAAGCCTTCAGAAGCAGTTTCCCAAAGGGAGTAATTAATATCGTCTACGGCAGAGGACGTGAAGTGGCTTCGCCAATCATGAAATCAGGAAAAATAGATGTTCTGGCTTTAATCGGTAACAGTAAATCGGCAATTGCGCTTCAGGATCAGCATCCTAATAAAAACAGATTGCGTTTAATTTTAGGTTTAGAAGCTAAAAACCCGGCAATTATTCTTCCGGATGCCGATTTAGATTTGGCTATTCAGGAATGTATCACAGGAAGTTTATCGTTCAACGGTCAGCGTTGCACAGCATTAAAAGTGCTTTATGTACATGAATCTATCAGAGAAGAATTCAACAGACGTTTTTCTGAAAAAGTAGATGCGTTACAATTTGGAAATCCGTGGGAAAAAGGAGCTTCCTTGACACCACTTCCGGAAACGGAAAAACCAGAATATATTCAGGGATTAATTGATGATGCTATTTCAAAAGGTGCCAAAATCTTAAACGAAAAAGGAGGAAAACATACAGAAAATTATATTTTCCCAGCTGTTTTATATCCTGTAAATCAAGAGATGCGCGTGTACCATGAAGAGCAATTTGGACCGGTGGTTCCCGTAATTTCTTTTCAGGATATTAAAGAACCACTGCACGATATGGCAGAATCTAATTACGGGCAACAAGTTAGTTTGTTTGGTAAAGATATTAAAACACTGGCACCGCTTATCGATTCTTTGGTAAACTTAGTTTGCAGGGTAAACCTCAACAGTTCCTGCCAGCGAGGTCCGGATGCTTTCCCTTTTACAGGAAGAAAAGATTCGGCTGTCGGAACTTTAAGTATTCCGGATGCTTTGCGTTCATTCTCGATCCGTACGTTTGTAGCTTCAAAAGATATCGATTATAATAATGAAATTCTGCAGGAATTGCTGGACAGCAAAGAATCGAATTTTATTAACACCGATTATATTTTGTAGTAATCAGGTTATATTTAATTGTAGAATCCGCCCATTGCTTTAGTAATGGGCGTTTTTTTTTATTGTATTTAATTTTCTATTTACCACTTACTATTCACAATTGACATTGGTAATTAATAATTAACTTTGTAACATTACACAGAAAACCGCCACTAATAGTTATCTAAAATAAATTTAAAGACCTAAGAATTAATTATAATGAAGAAAATACTGCATTTGGCAATTATCGCATTTGTTCTTTTTACCCAAAGTAATTTTGCACAAGAACTTTACATGCCCCGAAATATAAAAGAGGCGTATGCTAACGGAACCCGGTCTAAGGACGGAAAACCTGGAAAAAAGTACTGGCAAAACCAGGGCAGATATAATATGGAAATTTCGGTTGATCCTAAGACAAAGATGGTCAGCGGAACCGAAACTATACTTTACGAAAACAACAGCAATGATACGCTAAGAAACATAGCGATTCGTTTTGTCAATAATCTTCATAAACCTTCTTCGCCTCGTGGAAGTAGTGTAAGCGACGATTTTTTAAGCAACGGATTAACAATTACATCTTTAAAAATAGAAAATGAAGTGTATAAGGAAGATGCAAGAAGTTGGGGAACAGTAGGTCGTGTTAAGTATACAAAAGGAATAGTGCCACATACTAAAGTCACCATTAAAATAGACTGGAATTATCCATTATCTAAAGAAAGCGGCAGAGAAGGGCAAATTGACGAAACCACTTTCTTTGTGGCTTATAGTTATCCGCGCATTTCTGTTTTTGACGATTATAATGGCTGGGATATCTTACCACATACAGATCGCCAGGAATTTTACAATGATTTTAATGATTATGTCTTTTCTGTAAAAGCACCAAAAAATTATGTGGTATACGCAACCGGAGATTTATTAAATCCGGATGAGGTATTACAGCCTGAATTTGCAGCACGATTAAAAAAATCATATACAACCGATGAAATTCTGCACATTGCGAATGAGCAGGAAATGAAAAGCGGAATTGTAACCAAACAATACGACTGGAATGTCTGGAAGTTTGAAGCTAAAAACATTTCAGATGTATGTTTTGGATTAAGTGATCATTATTTATGGGATGCAAGCAGCGTAATTGTAGATAAAAAAACAAATCGTAGAGCCAGTGTTCAGGCGGCTTATGATGTTAAAGGAACCGATTTTGTAAACTCAGTAAAAAACAATCAATATGCTTTGGACTGGTTTTCGAATAACTGGCCGGGAGTTCCGTATCCGTTTTCAAAAATGACTGCTTTTCAGGGTTTTGCCGACATGGAATATCCTATGATATGTAACGATTCGCAAATGGGCGATGCAAAATTTGCGCAGTTGGTACAGGATCACGAAGTGGCGCATACTTATTTTCCTTTCTATATGGGAATTAATGAAACGCGTTACGCTTTTATGGATGAAGGCTGGGCAACTACTTTCGAATATTTAATCGGAATTGCAGAACATGGTAAAGAGGATGCAGATCAATTTTATAAGGAATTTAGAGTTCAGAATTATATAAATGACCGCTCGGCAGAAGAAGATCAGCCTATTATTTCCATGTCGACACAAGTTTCGGGAGCAGGTTATGGTAATAATTCGTATGGAAAAGCTTCTCTTTCTTATCTGGCTTTAAAAGATATGCTGGGAGACGATTTGTTTAAAAAAGCGCTTCACACGTACATGGAAACATGGAATGGTAAACATCCGATTCCTTGGGATTATTTTAATTCGTTCAATGCAACAACCGGCAAAAATCTAAATTGGTTTTTCCAAAACTGGTTTTTCACTAATAATTATTTAGATATCGCAATTAAAAATATCTCATCAGACAGGAAAACGATCACTGTAGAAAATATTGGAGGTTTTGCTATTCCGTTTGATGTAATCATTACGTTTGCCGATAAATCTAAAGTAACGCTGCATCAGACACCTGCTATTTGGGAGAAAAACCAAAAGTCGGCAAAAGTGATTTTAAAGACTACAAAAAAGATTCAAAAAATTCAGCTAGACGGCGGAATTTTTATGGATGCTACTCCTTCAAATAACATTATTAATGTTAAATAGTTGAGTTAAATTTAAATAAAATTTATAAAGAGTCATTATTATGCATATATGTTGGCTCTTTTTTATGAATTAGAAAAAAATAAAAAAGAAGTACGGTTTTACGTAAATTTTTCTGCAAAAAATCATTTACGTTTGCAAAATAATACTAAACCTACTAATTTGATGAAAAACTACTTAATTATTGCCTTTTTTTTGATATCTGTTCAACTTTTTGCACAAAATGATCAAAAAACGGCATTTCAGAAAAATAAATATGAACTGGCAGTTTCCTATTACAAAAAGGATGATTTTGTAAAAGCTATTGATCTTTTTTCTTTAGCGGCGAAAGTTAAACCTGATAGCAAAATAGGACAGCAGGCTATTCAAAAAGTAGATACACTGCGCGAGGTTCTGAGAAAGAAAATCTTAGATGTAGCTGTTGGAACATGGAAAAAATCGGGCAATAAACCTGTCTGGTCCAGTTCTCAGGTAAATAACAATTCTAATATTGACGAATTAATTGAAATAAAAAAAGACGAGATTTTATTTTATCAGCTGGATAAAAGTACCCAGACAAAAAAGCTGCTCAGGACAGAGAGTTTAATTTATAATGATGCAAATAACACAGTGTCACTATTCTCAGAAATTATACTTTCAGACGGAAGTATATGGAATTGTAGTATTAATGAAAAAGCTACTATTCTCCATGTTATTAATGTTGCCAAAAAAACAGAAGCAGGAATAGAAAAAATTGAAAGTAATAATGAAGAAAGTTATTACGTAAAAATATAGAAAAAAGGGAATCATTTGATTCCCTTTTTTTTGCAATAATCTGAATTAGGATTGGTGATATAAATTAGATATTATTTAAAAATCACTTATTTTTGAAATTAAAAAAGAAGAATGGTAATTAAAGCAATTGATGCATCAGAAACCTGGCAGATTCGCCATGAGGTAATGTGGCCCGACCAGCCTTTTGAATTTGTTCAGCTTGAAGAGGACGATACCGGTTTGCATTATGGCGTTTTTAATGAAGATCAGGTAGTGTCTGTTGTTTCGTGTTTTATTGTAAAGGATGAAATGCAGTTTCGCAAATTAGCTACTTTGCATGTTTATCAGGGAAAAGGTCTGGCATCTGCGTTATTGCATTTTATTTTTAATGTTGCCAGAGAAAAAGAATTGACAAAAATCTGGTGCAACGCCAGAAAAGAGAAAAAATATTTTTACGAAAAATTCGGTATGCGGGATACTGGTGCAGTTTTTACCAAAGCCGGACAAGAATTTACCATTATGGAAGTTTTAGTTTAAGTTTTGGTCTTTAATTAGTTACATTTTATTTTCTGTATAAGAAGCCTCAAGTGCCACGATTACAATGAAAACGTTTTCGTTTAAGATCCAATGTTAAGACTTTCTTATTTTATTTTTTTTATTCCGATCTTTTATTACTTTCGCACCCAAATGAGAAAGTTAATAGTATTTTTAGTATTCATGAATATGCTTCTGCTTGGCGGAGGTCAGTATTTGAATGCCAATACTTTTGGCTTACCTCAACACCACAATCTGGAAAAGAAACATCGTGTTAAATTTACCAGTCAGGATCGCGGATCTTCAACAATAGAAGATGCCGCAGATATTGATTTAGAAGAGGATCTTCTGGGAAGTGATGATGTTGATGGAGACAGCATAAAACTTTTTGCAGCTGGTTACAGTTTTGTTAACGACTTATATCTGGCACTTTCAGATCAGTCTGCTGCAAATGATTCCAATCGTTTTAAAATTTCTACGCCTTCTTTAGGGCATTCAAATCCTTTATACATTACTCAACGCGTATTAAGAATTTGATTTTCAAGTATACATCGGTTGCCTAAGTTGCGATCCTGCATATCTTGTTGATGTATATTTTTTTCTTACTTCTACTTATATGAAAATTTAAGGTCAGACCAAAGGCTTACAGATGTCTAATTCCATCTTTACGGAATCTTTGTATTCTAGGCATTCAATCGCTTAATTTCCATTTTTAAAATCATGAAAAGAATTATCTTATTCACAGGCTTTATGGCCTTGGTGTGCTTAACCAGTTGTACAGCAAAAAAAGAAGAAAAAGAAGAAGCGGAAAAGTTCACTGTAACTAATCCTGTAAAAATCGACACTTCATTTACAAAAGAGTATGTTTCTCAGATTAAATCTGTCAGAAACATCGAGATCCGTGCCCAGGAAAAAGGGTTTTTGCAAAATATTTATGTTGATGAAGGTCAGTTTGTGAAAAAAGGACAGCTGTTGTTTAAAATTATGCCTAACATGTATCAGGCAGAATTACTTAAAGCTCAGGCTGAGCAAAAATCAGTTGAAATTGAGTTACAAAACGCTAAATTATTAGCAGATAAAAATATCGTTTCTAAAAACGAACTAAGTGTCGCTCAGGCTAAATTACAATCTGCAAAAGCAGAGGTTGCACTGGCGAAACTTCACTTATCTTTTACTGAAATCAGAGCTCCGTTTGACGGAACAATTGACAGAATTCCTTTAAAACTCGGAAGTCTTATTGATGAGGGTGAATTATTGACAAGTCTTTCAGACAACAGTCAGATGTTTGCTTATTTCAATGTTTCCGAACCGGAATATCTTCAATATGAGACCAATGTGACAGACCGTGCAGACAATAAAGTAAATTTAGTTTTGGCTAATGGAGATACATTTAAGGATAAAGGAAATGTTGAAGTTATAGAAAGTGAATTCAACAATGAAACCGGAAATATCGCTTTCAGGGCGAGATTTCCAAATTCAGCAAAATTGCTTAGAAATGGCGAAACAGGACAAGTTCAAATGATGGTTCCTTTGAAAAACGCTATTGTAATACCACAAAAAGCGACTTACGAAATTCAGGATAAAAAGTATGTTTTTCTTGTTGATAAAAACAATAAAATTTCATCTAAAGAAATTACCATAACAGGCGAAATACCTGATTTATATGTAATTAAAAGTGGTTTGTCTGAGAATGATAAAATCCTGCTTGACGGGGTTCAGAAAGTAAAAGAAAATGACAAAATCAATTTTGCTTACATCGCACCACAAAAGGTAATCAACAATTTACGATTAAAAGCGGAATAATACAAAGTGTTCAGTAAACAGTTTTTAGTATTCAGATTAATCATTAAAAAATATACAAATGTTTAATAAATTTATACAAAGACCTGTATTGTCGATAGTGATATCGTTGATAATTGTCTTTTTAGGAGTATTGTCGGTATTAAATTTACCCATTACACAATTCCCTTCCATTTCTCCTCCGATGGTAAACGTTACGGCAGATTACCCTGGATCTAATGGGGAATTGATGATCAAATCGGTTGTAATTCCGTTAGAAAGAGCCTTAAACGGTGTTCCCGGAATGAAATATATGACTTCTGATGCCGGAAATGATGGGGAAGCCAGTATTCAGGTTGTGTTCAACTTAGGTACAGATCCAAATCAGGCAGCGATTAATGTTCAGAACCGTGTGGCTTCGGTAACGAATAAACTTCCTCCATTGGTAGTTAGAGAAGGTGTGAAGATCACGCGTGAGGTTCCGAGTATGTTAATGTATGTGAATCTTTACAGTACAGACAAAAATACCGACATGAAATTTCTGTACAACTATGCAGATATCAATGTTTTATCTGAATTAAAAAGGGTAAATGGTGTTGGTTCGGGAGATATTTTAGGAACCCGTGAATATGCAATGCGTATCTGGCTGAAGCCTGATCGTATGCTGGCATACAAAATCTCTGCTGATGAAGTAATGGAAGCATTATCAAGTCAGAGTCTGGAAGCTTCGCCTGGTAAAACCGGAGAAAGTTCCGGTAAGCGATCTCAGGCATTTGAGTACGTATTGAAATATTCAGGACGTTTTACAACCAAAGAACAATATGAGAATATCGTAGTTAGATCTACTTCAGACGGAGAACTTTTACGTCTGAAAGATATTGCAAAAGTAGAATTTGGAAGTTCGATGTATGATATTTATTCGAACCTTAACGGAAGACCTTCTGCTGCAATTGTATTAAAACAGTCTTTTGGAAGTAATGCCAATCAGGTAATCGAAGATGTAAAAGCAAAACTGGAGAAAATCAAACAAAAATTTCCAAAAGGAATGGATTACGAAATCTCGTATGATGTTTCTAAGTTTCTTGATGCTTCCATAGAAAAAGTAATTCACACACTGGTAGAAGCTTTTATTTTGGTAGGTTTAGTGGTTTTCCTTTTCCTTGGAGACTGGCGCTCAACGGTAATTCCGGCGATTGCGGTACCTGTTTCGTTGGTAGGGACTTTTGTTTTTATGACATTTTTCGATATTTCCCTAAACTTAATCACCTTATTCGCCTTGGTTCTGGCGATTGGAGTCGTCGTCGATGATGCGATTGTAGTTATTGAAGCTGTGCATGCCAAAATGGAAGAAGAACATCTTTCGCCATTTAAAGCAACTAAAAAAGCGATGCATGAAATTGCGGGGGCAATTATTGCAATTACGTTCTTAATGGCTGCGGTATTTATTCCGGTTGCGTTCATGTCGGGACCTGTTGGAGTTTTCTACAGACAGTTCTCCATTACAATGGCAACAGCTATTATTCTTTCGGGTATTGTAGCTTTAACTCTGACACCTGCACTTTGTGCGATGATGTTAAAAAACAATCACGGTAAACCGAAAAAGAAAACTCCGGTAAACATGTTTATCGACGGTTTCAACAATAAATTTAACCTTGCACAGGGAAAATACCAAAATGTATTAGGTAAAATCGTAGACAGAAGAGCCGTTACGATTATCGTACTTCTTGGATTTTGTGCAGGAACATGGTTAATAAGTGCTACAGTTCCTTCCGGATTTATTCCGAATGAGGATCAGGGAATGTTTTATGCCATTATTCAGACGCCTCCGGGATCGTCATTAGAAAGAACAAATGACATTGCATTGAAACTGCAAAAAATATCGGAAACAGTAGAAGGCGTAAAATCAGTTTCTGCATTGGCAGGTTACGAAATTTTAACAGAAGGTACAGGATCAAATGCCGGAACGTGTTTGATAAACCTGGAAGACTGGAACGACCGTAAACAATCTGTGCAGGAAATTATGACGGAACTGGAAGAAAAATCAAAAGATATTCCGGGTGCCAATATCGAATTTTTCCAGCCACCGGCAGTTCCGGGATATGGAGCAGCAGGAGGATTTGAACTTCGTTTACTGGACAAAACAGGATCCAGTGACTTCAAAAAACTCGAAGCGGTTAATAAAGAATTTGTTGAGGAATTAAATAAACGTCCGGAACTTTCTAACGTATTTAGTTTCTTTAGCGCGAGTTTCCCTCAATATATGATGAAAGTAGATAATGATCTGGCACAGCAAAAAGGCGTTTCAATTGAAAATGCCATGAATACCTTGTCAACTCTTGTGGGAAGTAACTACGAAATCAGTTTCATTAAATACGGAATTAATTATAAAGTGATCGTACAGGCAGCACCGGAATATCGTGCACAGCCGGATGATATTCTAAAATTGTATGTAAAAAACAATCGTGATGAAATGGTTCCTTTTTCTGCTTTTATGAAGTTGGAAAAAGTATACGGACTTTCTGAAATTACCCGACACAACATGTACACTTCTACCGAGATTAGTGGTGGCCCGGCTCCGGGTTATAGTTCCGGTACAGCGATTAAAGTTATTCAGGAAGTAGCAGAAAAAAAATTACCAAGAGGATATGACATTGACTGGGCGGGTATTTCTGCCGATGAGGTTGCTCAGGGTAATCAGGCAATCTGGGTATTTTTAATCTGTTTAGGATTCGTTTATTTGGTTTTAGCAGCACAATACGAAAGTTTTATTTTACCATTATCTGTAATTTTTTCTTTACCGGCGGGTATTTTTGGAGCGTTCCTTTTATTGAAGGTTGCAGGTTTAGAAAACAACATTTATGCGCAGGTAGCAATGGTAATGCTTATTGGATTATTGGGTAAAAATGCCGTATTAATTGTGGAGTTTGCCATCCAGAGACATGCTGCGGGATTATCTGTTTTACAAGCTGCTATGGAAGGGGCGAAGGCAAGGTTCCGTCCGATTCTGATGACTTCATTTGCTTTTATTGCCGGTTTATTACCACTTGCATTTGCTTCTGGTCCGGGAAAAATTGGAAACAGAACTATTGGTACTGCAGCTGCAGGAGGTATGCTTATCGGGACAATCTGTGGTGTATTTGTAATTCCCGGATTGTATTTCATATTTGCCAAAATTGCTGAAAAACACAAACTGGTAAAACATGAAGAAGAGAATCCATTAACTGAAGAAATTGACAACAATCATGTATAAAATCAAATTATATCAATACAGTATTGCATTGGGTTTATGTCTTGCCGTGGCAGGATGTAAAGCCCCTGCAGCTGAAACCGCAACTTCAAGCGCTCCTGTTCCGGAAGCGTTTGGAGCTGTAAAATCTCAGGACACAACCAATATGTCTGCTCTAAAATGGAAAGATTTTTTTAAAGATCAAAATCTTACAGACCTAATCGATGTCGCTTTAAAAAATAATCAGGAACTGAATATGACATTGCAGGAAATCGAAATTGCAAAGAATGATATTCGTGTTCGCAAAGGATTGTTGCTTCCAACAGCGGGTATTCGTGCCGGTGCCGGTGTAGAAAAAGTCGGACGCTATACCAGTCAGGGAGCGGGAGACGCCACGACAGAAATTAAACCTGGTATTGAAACTCCGGATCCCCTAGGCGATTTTACTATCGCCGCTTACGCGAATTGGGAAGTAGACATCTGGAAAAAACTTCGTAACTCAAAAAAAGCTGCTCTAAACAGATATTTAGCAACTGTAGAAGGTAAAAACTTCGTGATAACCAATCTAATTGCAGAAATAGCCGATTCCTATTACGAATTACTGGCCTTAGATACACAGCTGGATATTGTAAAACAAACGATTACTTTGCAAAGTAATGCTTTAGAAATTGTAAAAATTCAAAAGCAGGCTGCTAGAGCAACAGAATTAGGAGTTCAGAAATTTCAGGCTGAAGTCCTGACCTCTAAAAGTTTAGAGTTTGATATACTTCAGAAAATAAAAGAAAACGAGAATAAAATCAATTTCTTGTTAGGTCGTTATCCACAGGAAATCAAAAGAACGCATTCTAATTTTACAGATTTACTGCCATCAGCAGTAAGTTCCGGAATTCCGTCTCAGTTGTTAACAAATCGTCCGGATGTTAAACAAGCCGAGCTGGAATTGGTTGCTGCAAAACTGGATGTAAAAGTTGCACGTGCAGAATTTTATCCCAGATTGGATATTTCTGCCGCAATTGGTGTTCAGGCTTTTAAACCATCCTATTTATTTACAATGCCGGAATCTCTTTTATATTCTCTTGCTGGAGATCTGGTTGCGCCTTTAATTAACAGAAGTGCGATTAAAGCAGAATTTTCAAGTGCCAACGCCAGACAGCTTCAGGCATTATACAATTACGATAAAACGATTCTGAATGCTTATCTGGAAGTTTCTACTCAGCTTTCTAAAATCGATAACCTTCAAAAGAGTTATGATTTAAAAGCACAGCAGGTAGATGCTTTAAATACATCTATTAGTGTTTCAAACGATTTGTTTAAATCGGCACGTGTTGATTATTTTGAAGTTTTAATGACACAGCGCGACGCCTTAGAAGCAAAATTGGAATTGGTTGATACTAAAAAAGAACAATTAAATGCTGCCGTTCATGTTTACAGAGACCTGGGTGGCGGATGGAAATAATTTTGCCTGTTAATTTGTAGTGAAAAGCCTTTTGGGAGTAAAATCCCGGAAGGCTTTTTTTCTTTATAAATAAGTCTTAAAATGCTGCAGCTATTTTTTTTACTTTACTTAAAGTTTGCTTTGGCATTGCTATTCTTGCCCGAAATCCTTTATCGGGTTGTGTGTCAAATTCAATAGTACCTTTAACGGCAAAAATACGGCTTTCCATATTAGTGAGACCATTTTTTGAGATCTTATCATTTTCGCACCCTACGCCGTTATCCATATAATTGATAAAGATTGATTTTTGGTCGCTTTCAAATTTGAGGACCACCAGATTTGCATGACTGTGTTTCTTCATATTGACCATCAATTCCTGTAAAATTCTGCTAATGGTAATCTTTTTAACATCATCAATATGGTCCCAGTCAATGCTTTCTAAATTCGTAACCATCACATTTCTGGCGTTAGTCTGATAAGTCGAGAGCATGTCTTTTATACTTTTTGTAAAATGCGCACCGGTATCAATCCGGTTATTTTCTTTTGAAATCCCTCTCACTCGGCCATAAATATCATCTAATTTTTGAAGAAGATCTTCTTTCGTTCGTTCTTTAGCTAATGGTTGAGATTCTGTAAAAGCAATTACCTGAAAAACATCGTTGGCCAGTTCATCGTGAATTTTTTTAGCTATTCTGGTCTCTGTATTGTACGAAGTTTTAAATTCAATAGCCTTGTTTTTATTTCTGAAATAACGGATTAAAATTAGTATTAGAATCAGTAAAAAGACAAATACAATGGCAAATACAATTTTGAGGTATTTATCTCTCTGTAGCGATAATTGATTTTCTGCCTTCTCCAGACGAAGCTTTTCGTTTTCATCTTTTTCCTTTTGCGAATCGTATCTAATTTTGGCAAACTTATTTTTAAAGTTATTTCGAACTTTAATAATACTATCGTTTAAAGAAAAATAATGCTGTACATATTTATTGGTTTTGGGAGTATTATCATTTGAAATTAGAATTTGAAGTGCTTCTAATCTTTCGTCAACGCTATTTAATTTGGTCGCAATAGTGTAAGCAGCATGAGCGTTTTCGTCCGATTTTTGAAGATCCTTTTTAGAATAATAATCGGCGAGGTGAAGATAGCTTTCAATGCTTCCATACGTATCTTTAGTAGCCTTTCTTATTTGAAGTCCTTCATTCATTAATGAAAATCCTTTTTCTTCCTGTCCCTTTTTAAAATAGGCGTATCCTAAATTATCCAGAATTATAGATTTGTCACTAGGTTGGGCTTTATCTTTTAACTGTTTGCTTAAAAGAGATTTCAGCAGAGATTCTAAAATAGATATTGCATCGCCATATTTTTTTTGTTGAATGTAAACAGTTGCGATATTGTTTAAAGGTGCTTGTCTATCGAGAGGATTTTTATAATCTTCCGCTGCTCTTTTATAATAAAGAATCGCATCGTTATATAGAGAAAGCTCCTTGTCGGCAATGCCTAATGTATTATTTATAGTTGCCTTGTAAATATCATTTTTCTTCACAAATGGCAATGCTTCAGTCACTGTCTCTTTACTCCCATAATAATCTCCATTTACTTGCTGAATTTTACCCATTTCAATAAGTAAAAATCCTATATTGGCAGAATCTTTTAATGTTTCAAAAAGAAGTTTTGCTTTATTATATCCATAAAAAGCAGTATTAAAGTTTTGATTTTTTACATTTTCAATTCCTTCATTTCGTAAGCTAAGAGCTTCCTTTTCTATAGATTCGGCATCTATATTAGCAGTTTTTTCTTCTTTACAGGAAGATACGAATAGAAGCATGATAAAAATAAAAAACGGGGATCGTAACATATGAATTTACTTTCCCCGAAAATAATAATTAATTAGATATCAAAAATATAATTTTTTAAGGTTTTACTGGTGGAGGTGTTTGACCTCCCTTGTCACCAGGACCATCAGGATCCGGATCACCAGCCTGAGCCTTCTTAATATTCTTTTCAACTTTTTTTGTTGGTTGTGTCTCGTATTCGTCAGGAGTACAAGAAAATATGGTGAACAATAACGCAAATGCGATAAATAGTATTAGCTTTTTCATTTTGATTTGATTTAGAAATTAGACATGGGTATGGCCGTCCGGATTATGTCCGGCGCTATTGAAGGCAATACCAAATTGCTTTTGGGAAGTAAAGCGTGAAGAAATAGTAAGACGTTGTTTATACTTCCCGAACAAACTCGGTCTTACAATTTTCAACACTAATGTTTAAATTAGTTTGTTTGTTTTTGTTTTAATCTGCAGATAAAACGAACTAATTTCTTTGGCAAAGTAAAGGCGCTTTTAAGTGGCTGTAGATAAGAATTCCCAGAATTCCCGCATTTTCCTGAGATTCCCGGGAATTCCCAAAAAACAAATTACATTGCTTATAATTTTAAGCTTATTACAACTTTATTGTAAGGCAAAATCAAATTGAATCTTTACTATTATAGATGCAATATGAGCCTCAAAAGTTGGTTGTAAATTCAAAGAAAAGAAGATAAATGTAAAATTGAAGAAATCAGTAAATTGAAATCAATCATAAAGCAAATGCGATCACGCGAAAACAGGAAATAGATCATATAATTAAGATTAGTTTTTTGGGAAATAAACATGAAGAGTCGAAAGAAAATCCCAAAAGGGAAATCTTTTTAAGTTTAAAGGTTTTATTTTCGAAAGAATCAGAAAATAAAACCGCAATACGGCATTATGATGCTAATTAGAGCGTTTGCGGAGAATTATTCTGCCAATGTACGTTTTGTACAGAAAGAAAAGAGAGAGGATTAATTTCTAAAAGAAATTCGGAGTCATTTTGAAAAATAAAATGCAGGAAGAAGTAAAAAGAATAATTTTTTGAAGAACATTTCAGGCTTTTAAAAAGTTTGTTTTTTGGCATATATCAAGTGTTATTTAGTACTTAAAGATAAGAAAAATAAACGTATAAACCTAATGATTATCAGTAAAATAATGAAAAAATTAGTCTTTTTTTAATTTTTTATTTCATGGAATTTCCTCGCTCGAAATAGCGGTAAAAGAAGTATGAAATTTACTTTTTTAACACAGCAGTTTTGTATAAAAATATTTATATTTATAAAATTAAAGAAACTTAGATTTCCTGAAATTATTCTTTTAAAACATTCTCTATGAAAAAGCTCCTGCTACTTTTAATTGTTCTCTGCATTTTTGGTTGTAAAAAGTATGTTGTTTCGTTTGAACAGCCAACAGATATGAAACTTGATAATTTAAAACTGGAAGTATTTCTGGACAAGAAGAAAATTCAGGACATCAATTTGAAAGCGACAAATGAACTCCCAAAATACGAGGTGGCCGATCTTTCAATTTCAGATGAAGGAAAGCATATCCTTCAGATTAAAGCAAAAGACACCACTTTTAGCTATGAAATAAAATATCCGGAAGAAAAATATATCCTGATAACGGCACACTTAAAAAAGAATGGAAAAGTGCATGTCGGAATCTTAAAACAAAATTATAAATTCAGACATATTTAAGAGAAGATTCTCTCACAACAAAAAAGCCTTCATAACTTTATTATGAAAGCCTTTTATTTTTTAGAAAAAAATCTAAGACAGGAAATCCTTAAACCACAATCCCGAATTTTTTATTGTTCGTTTCTGGGTTTCAAAGTCAACGTGAATCAATCCGAAGCGGGCATTATAACCTTCTGCCCATTCAAAGTTATCTGTTAAGCTCCACACAAAATAGCCATTCACATTAAATCCGTCGTTTTTGGCTTTTAAAATCTGTTCGAGATGATCCTGAATATAATGTGTTCGTTTGATGTCGTGCACTTTTCCGTTGGTCACCGTATCGGGAAAGGCAGCGCCATTTTCAGTAATAATGATTTTTCGAATTCCTTTATATTCATTAAATTTTTTCAGAATGTGATATAACGCGGGTGGATAAACTTCCCAGCCCATTTCGGTAGCAATCACATTTCTTTTTTCGGCGCTTACCAATTCCGCGCCAATATACGGAATCAGCATAGCAGATTTTACAACTTCGCGGGTGTAACATTGCAGGCCTATAAAGTCAAAATCGAAAGCGAGGTTGTCCAAATCGTCTGCTAAAATATAAGTATTGAGCTTTTTTAGCACCGGCAAATCTTTCTGAGGATAACCTAAACCTAAAATCGGCTCGATAAAAGTCCGGTTTAATAAAGTATCGACCCGTTTTGCGGCTTCCACATCTTTGAGATTTTCTGTTGCAGGTTCGATGTGCGTGCATGAAAAAGTAGTACCGATATTAGCATCTGATACCAGGTTTCGAATTATTCTACCGCCTGCAGTGGTGGCCAAAGTGACATGATGCATCGCTTTTAAATAATTTGAAATTCCGGTTTTGCCAGGTGCATGTATACCCAGAAAATATCCTGCTCCGGTAAATACAGAAGGTTCGTTAATGACCATCCAGTTTTTAACGCGATCGCCAAAATGCGTCACGCAAACTTCAACATAGTCTCTAAACCACGAAACCGACTCCCGATTTGTCCATCCGCCTTTTAATTCAAGCTGATGAGGTAAATCCCAATGGTAAAGTGTAATCCAGGGCTGAATTTCTAAGGCCAGTAAAGAATCTATAATTTTATTGTAATACTCTATTCCGGCCTGATTTACAGGATGAAGGCCGGTTGGCATAATTCGGCTCCAACTAATGGAAAATCTAAAATTCGGAATATTTAATTCACGAATCAATTTAATATCTTCCGGATAAGAGTTGTAGAAATCGCATGCCGTACGAGCGTGATGCCCGTTTTTTATTTTACCTTTTTTAGAGGTAAAAACATCCCAGATAGAAGTACCTTTTCCGTCTGAATCATGCGCTCCTTCAATTTGGAAGGCAGCGGTAGAAACACCCCACAAGAAATCTTCACCAAATTGGTTTTTGTTTAGAAATGAGCTCTCAATTTTATTCATTCAATCTTATTTTCCTTTTTTTAAACTATTATTAATGAAGGAAAGAAGATTGCATTGCTCTTAAAAAAAGCCATTCTTTAAAAGATACCAGAAAATTTAGGTTGAAGAATTTCATAACGATTAGTTTTATTCAAATTAATAAAACTAATGTGAATTTATGGTAAAGTGATTATTATCAAATGATTAAATAATGTATTTAGACTTTAATCTTCCCATCCGCAAAGCGTTAAACCAAGATTTTGAGCCTGCTTAACAGATGTTTTAACAACGCCGCGACTACAGGAATTGAGTCCGCGACAGGTTTCCTTATAATGATATTTTTTTGCTCCGGTCGAACCACAGATATAAACAGAAGTTTCGACAGTGTCAAAGGAACTTAAGATTAAGAATATTAAGAGTAAAGTATATTTCATAAGTGTGGTATTTTAAATAAGTTAAGTTCAAAAAAATAAATTATTTCACGATTAGCTGATATTCATTTCCCTGGTTATCCGTTGCTTTAAGTTTACCGTAGTCAACCCATTGGGTTTTAATCTGAAGTTCTCCTATGCTGTCAGATTCCAAAATTCCGGCGCCGTATTTTCCTTCTGTATTAATGTTTCCGAAAACGGAATCCCCCTTTATATCAATTCCTTTCACGTTATAATTGTATTCATAATGGCCTGGATTTCCGGTACGATATTTAAACTTACGTTTAGAATCAATATGATACGTTTTGGCTTCTTCGACAGTAATTGTTTTTCTGTCATCAGGAGTAATAGATGATTCGACAAAAGTATTAATCTGCGGTGGAGGAGGGGCGTCCGCTCTCTTGCAGGCGAAAATGCCCAATAGAAAAATCAGGAATATTAATTTCTTAGTAAGTAACATGTTTTGAGAGTAGTTTTGTTATCTATAAATTGTTTTTTTAATATGAAATAAAATTTTTGAAATTTCGCAAACAGATTCTATTCAAAATATAGGTTTGTTTATTAGCAAAAATTCAGGTAGTTATACCTGAATTTGACTTTCGTAAACTTCTACAGTGTCCAGTAATTCTTTTTCAAACTGATAGATATCGTCAATTGAGGAAATAGGATTTTTTGCTTCCGTTTTATTATCATTAAAAAGACTGATATATTTTTTACTTCCGTTGAGGTGCAGTCTGGCAAGAGGTTTACGATTATTATCGTCGAGAAGAATTCCGAAATACGATTGAGTATCACGATAGACAATTCTTTTTATGGGAAGTTTTCTTCTCAAGATAGCCACAATTATTCTGTAACCTTCCAATTCCTCTTCGGTAGTAGTGACTTTATTATCTTCCTCAATCACTTCAATTTGTTCATTTTGCTGTTTGATAGTTTCTTTAGAAAGGGCCGCATTTAAACGATCATTTATCTTTTCGCTGATAAATTGATTCAGGGACTTCTGAACTAAATCTTTAAACTCATCAACCACTTTTTCTGTCAATCTCCCCGTGTATACTTTATTGGCAAAAAACTTCGTAAAATCATTCGAAGGATTTTCAAGTTCATTACTAATTTGCTTTTTAATTTCTTTAATAAATTTTAAAGAACTTGCATTACTTACAATATTATCAACATTGAAATTGGATTTATGAAACTTCGTAATTTCATTAATTGTATTTTCCTTTAGATTCGTGATGTCAAATTCCAAAAATGGTTTTTCATCCATTTTATTTTGTGCATCCAGATCAGTAAAAAATTGATACGTAATTCCGTTTGTTAAAAGTGCAAAGCGTGTTTTGGTAACATGAAAATATCTGAATAATTGCGAATTATGAATGGTCAGTTTTTCTTTACAGCCTTTACATTCCACAATAATTATAGGTTCACCATTTAAGAAAATAGCGTAATCTACTTTTTCACCTTTCTTTAGACCTAGATCTGCGGTAAATTCAGGAACAACTTCAAGCGGATTAAAAGCATCATATCCTAGGATATGAATGAAAGGTAATACGAAAGCATGTTTAGCAGATTCTTCCGTTTCAATTCTGTCTTTTAACTGATTGATTTTATCTGCCAATGATTTTAGTTGAATTGCGGTTTCCATAGTTTATTATTTTTAATTTGTATTTCAGTTAAAAACCATTATTGTATTTTACATTAAATGAGTGGTCAGACATTAATAAAAGTCCAATAAATTGAAAGAAAGCTAATATTGAGGGAATCAGTGTCCAGCAGAATAATAGATAAAAAACACCTTGCAAAGATTGTCCTAGATAAAATTTATGAATACCAATTCCGCCAAAAAATAATGCTAAAATTGCTGCGGTAAGTCTACTTTTCATAATTTACATTTTTGATAAAATTTCTATTTTTTTTGTATCGAACTCATTTTGAGAAATAATTTCGCTGTCTAATAATTTTTTTAATTTTTGCAATATTTCCAAAGGATCTTCTTTTTGCTCTGTATTTTGAGAAGCGGGAACATTTGTATTTACGGTTATACCTCCTCCAGCAATTGCTCTTTTGTTTTCAAGGTCATGTTCACGTCTGTAAGCAACCATTTCTTCTTCTTTTTGTTGCGCAAATTGGTAAAGCTTTCTAGCTTGGGCTTTGGGTAAATAATCAAGCATATTGATTTGACCCTTTATTGTTTTCATCGAAAAATTTGCACCCATAATACCTTCTTTTATATGACAATCTAAAACGTCTTTCCAGGCATAATCTTGGAAATCCATTGAAAATCCTAGATTTTTAGGTCTGCAAAAAATTATTCTTTTATTTGTCAAAGCAATGCAATCAGGTGAGAGATTTACAACAGGCTTTTTTTGAACTCCGATATACTCTATTTGTTCTCCTGCTGTTAAAAGTCCTGTAACGCTACCTAATAATTTTTCAACAGCTTTCGGGTCTTGTTCTTCGTTTAAGAATTTTTTTAAATCGTTTATCATGTTTTTTTTTAAAATTAGATTATTAATTGAAGGCATATTACTTTTTCAAAAATACCTCCAATCAAAACCAGTATTTTACGGAAATCCATAATCCTGAAAATTTAAATGGCAGCCATAAAAAAAAGCTTCCGGAGAAGCTTAAGAGTTTAGTGTGCAAGATTTTAAATAATTCCCATATCTTTTGTAATCGAAACCAGATGAACCGTGTTATTTGCTTTAAAAAAGTCCTTTAGTTTGGATAATCTTTTTTCTACAGCGCTTTTACTATTGGGTTTTATATCTGAGTTTTTAAAGATTTCTATGATTTCGTCCTGTGAAGTTCCGGAAGATAAATATTTTAAAATTTTAATATCAGTATCATCAATTTCGAAGTTACTTTTTTCATGTAATGCCGAGGCAACTTCCGGGGAAATAAATCTTTCCTCTGACGTTGAGATTAAATGAATCGCTTTTTTCAATTCTTCGATACTGTTCAAACCTTTCAAAACAAAACCATTGATTTCGGCATTTTCGAAAAGCGATTTAATTCGAAAACCTTTATCTTCTACAGAGTAAGCAATGATTTTAATATGGGGCTGCAATTCACGAACTTTCTGAACCAGTTGGTCGCCGTTTTCGATATCGGCTTTTCGGTGATCTGTTTTGAAAGAAAGATCACTAATCAGTAAATCGAAAGGTTCATTTTGCTGAATCGCTGCGCGAATTTTTAAAAACGCGTCATCGCAATATTTAGAATGCTGAAAATCGACAATATTTAAATCTTTTAAAACTTGTTGAATTCCTAAATTCATTGCATCAAGGTCTTCCGCAATTAGTACTTTTTTAAACATAGAAAATTATTTAGGCATGGATATTTTTACTTTAAAACCTTTATGTGGTTCAGTGTCAAAAGTAATAGTTCCTTTTGTTGCCGAAATACGGTTTTCCATATTTAGCAGACCATTTTTTACTATTTCTGATTTTTCGCAGCCTTTTCCGTTATCTGTATAGTCAATTAATACGTTATTGGAGTCAATTTCAAACTTTACAACTACAACAGGAGCGTGACTATGCTTTTTCATGTTAACCATTAATTCCTGTAAAACACGGTAAATCGTAAACTTTTTAATATCATCGATTATGTCCCAGTTAATTTTTTCAATATTGGTAATAATAACGTTGGTTTCGGGAGTATTATAAGTGGAAAGTAATTCTTTCAAATTAGCAGAAAAATTTGGTCCTGTATCAATATTATTGTTTTCTCTGGAGATTCCGCGAACGCGCGAATAGATGTGATCCAGTTTTTGAAGTAAAGTCGCTTTATTATTTTCCGCTGTTAGCGACTGGGTCTGCGTATATGTAATGGCCTGGAAAACATCATTTGCCAGTTCATCGTGAATATCTTTGGCAATTCGGGTTTCGGTATCCTGCATGGTTTTGATTTTCTCAATGCGGTTTCGGTTTTCATAATGCTTTTTCCCATAAGCCAATAAGAAGAAAAGTGCAATAATTCCTCCAATAAAAAATATTCGCTGAATTTTAGCATTTTGGATCGCCAAAAGATTTTCTGTTTTTTCTAAACGGAGTTTCTGGTTTTCGTCTTTTTCTTTTTTCGAATCGTATTTAATTTTAGCAAATTTATTTTTAAAGTTGTTTCGGATATCGATAATACTATCATTCAGAAAAATGAATTTTTTGGCATAATTGTTTTGATCGTCGGAGTCATTGGAAATTAGAAAAGACAATGCTTTTAAACGTTCATCAATGCTACGAAGTTCTGTAGCTGTACGATAGGCTTTTAATGCATATGAATTTGATTTCTGAATGTTGGTCTGAGAGAAAAATTCTGCCAAATGAAGATTGCTTCCAATTATAGCATAAAGGTCTTTAGTTTCATTTCTCAATTTCAGGCCTTCGTTCATTAAATGGAGTCCTTTTTCGTTTGCACCGGTTTTAAAATAAGCAAAACCAAGATTGTCTAAAACCCTTCCTTTGCTTTCTTTCGAAATTTTTTTCTCCTGTAAAATGGATTCAAGAAGCGTAATGGCTTCTTTATATTTTTTTTGTTCTATATAAATAACGGCAATATTATTTAAAGGAGAGAATTTAGAAACATTATCATCAGATTGTCTGATTGCTTCTTTGTAATAATAAATAGCATCGCTGTAAAGCGAAAGTTCCTTGTCTGCTATTCCAAAAAAATTATGGATCGCAACGCTGTAAATATCTTTCTTTTTTAAGTAGGGGAGTGCTTCTGTTAATGTTTCTTTACTACCATAATAATCTCCGTTTACCTGTTGGATAGACGCCATCTGAATTAAATTATAAACGATATTGGCACTGTCTTTTAAAGCTTCGAAACTTATTTTTGATTTATTAAAGTTGTAAAATGCACTGTTATAATTTTTTTTCTGAAGATGTGCTATACCTTCATCTCTCAAAATGTAAGCCTTGTCACGGTTAAGATCAGCTTTTGCAGAGACAATTGTTTTTTCTTTACAGGAAAAGCAAAGAAGAAAAATTAGCAGAAATAAAAACGGGGATCGTAACATAAAGTTTACTTTCCCCGAAAATACTAATTTATTAAATATTAGCGTTTTTTATTATGGTTTTTTTGGTGGTGGCGGTACAATAACCGGATCATCATCTGGGCCGGTTGCCTGCGCTTCTTTGACAGGATTAACTTCTTTTTTTACTTCGGTTTTATCTGCTCCTGTTTCAAATTCGTCGGCAGTACAGGAAAATAATGTAGTTGACAATAACGCAAATACTCCGGATAATAATAATTTTTTCATTTTGTTATGAATTAAAATTAGGCATTGGTATTCCTGTCCGGATTCTGTCCAGAACTTTTTTGAGTAATACCAATGATTTCGGAAGTGAAGGGCGTAGAAGCGTAAAAAGGTTCTCTATACTTCCGGATAGATTGCGTTTTACGGTTTTCCGCATTTAGTTACTTAACTAGTTTTGTACTTTTGTTTTTGACCTGCAGATCAAAACGATAACTAATTTTGTTGAGGCAAAGGAACGGCCGTTTTGAGCCTCTGTTTATTGGAAAGTCAGGAAAGTCTAATAAGTTTTCTTAAAGTCGGGATAAGTTCTAAGAAGTTGGAAAAAGTAGAATAAAATACTTTAGAAAAAGTTTAAAAAAGTTTAAAATGCCTATGTCAAACAATACTTTTGAAGATTATAAAAATGCTATCAAAGCAAAATACAGAGAGGAAGCAGATGGAGAATTTTCAAATTATCTGAGTTCGCCAACGACGGCAAATCTGAGAAAATTGTGTATCAAAAGATTTGAGTCAAATACTAATAATGAAGACTTAAACGGATTTAAATCATTTTTCGATTTTCCATTTGACGGAGAGAAAAAAAATCTTTTTGGAGATGATGAGATGAATAAATTAGAAGCTGTTAAAAGGTTTTTTATGGGTAAAACAGAGAATCCCGCTGATGATACAATCCAACTGGCCGCAATTTTGGTAGATCTAAAGCCAAGACCTTTTAGAGAATTTAGAAAACAAATTGATGAGGAAGATTTACAAATGTTCAAAGAATTAACGGAAACTAATATTACTAATGAGAAAGTTTCTAAAGAAATAAAAATCGAAATTCCTGATAAATTAGACGAAAAAGCGACGCAAATTCAAGAGTCCAAATCCATTAAAAGTGAAAGATCACAAGCAACATTAAATCTCAAACCAAAATCTAAAATAGCGAGGTATATAGCAATCATATTTGTTCTTCTCGGGTTAGGTACAATTATACATCTCGCCCTCAAAAAAGATTGTATGCAATGGTCGGGAGATCATTTTGAAGAAGTAAGTTGTGATTTGAAAATAGGAGGTATAGGAACATTTAATGTACCTGAACCTTATGATGAAAGAGTTATTGATCTTCGGAAGATTAAGGTTTGCGATACCACGGCCTTTTTTAAAAATGGAAAAGCCATTATTTGGTATTGTAAGATTGGAGATAGTATAGAATTTTTTAACACTCATGGGAGTCATCCGGAAACTGGAAGAGGGTTAAAACCGGTGACTCAATATATTATTAATAGATATGTAGTAAAGCATTAAAAAATTTAGAAAAATCAGTTTTTTTATAAATTAATGCGATTTATGTAATGTTTTACTAAAATCATGGAAATCTGTTTGAGATTATACATCTAATTTAGCAGTATTAATTTTTAACACAAACAAACATGAAAACTAGAAGAATATTATTTGTATTAGCCTTAAGCTTAGGGATGTTTGCTACCTCTTGCAGTAGCGATGATAACGAAGGAGAAACAATTGTACCAATCCAGGGGAAATACAATTTGAGCAAAACAGGATCAATTGTTGGCGGAAATGAAGTGCTGATTGATGCAGTAGAAAATGCAGCGGGTTGCAACAGAGATTATTTAGATTTAAGAGTAAGTAATGCTGCAGTTGAAGGTGATTACAGTGGTTCTAACTGTGCTTTAGTAGAAACTACAGGAACTTACGTAAGATCTCACAATGATTTAACGCTTACTATTGGTGGGGTAACTACAACAAGTGATATCATGAATCTTACTAACAAAGAATTAAAATTAAAAGATAAAGCAACTGGTATGATCACTGTATATACTAGATAATAAATCTTTTTTTTAAAGATAATTTCAAATCGTTTGAAATGAAAAACGGAAATCACTTTATGTGATTTCCGTTTTTTTTATTTTTGCTTTTTGTGAAAATTTTACGCTACCGGAATATAAATATCAAAAGAAGCTCCCTCGTTAAGAATTCCGGATGCAGTGATGATTCCGTTATGATTTTCTACAATTTTTTTTACGATTGCCAGTCCGATTCCTGTACCGGTATAGCGGTCCCGACCGTGCAAACGCTGAAAGACTTCGAATATTTTTTTCGCATATTGTGATTCAAAACCAATTCCGTTATCCGAAACTCTGATGTGACAGTAAAGGTTGGCAGCAATTAATGCTTCATTATTAAGATTTCTACCTTCTGCAATTTCGCTTCTGATTTTTATGACAATGGGAACTTCCGGATTTGAAAATTTTAATGAATTGCTGATGAGGTTGTATAATAACTGCTTAAACTGAAAAGGAATTATATCGACTTCAGATGTTTGTTCAATCTCAATTACAGCACTTTTTTGTTCTAATTCCTCCTTAAGGTCATCTTTAACTTCTTTAATAATATTGGAAAGATCTGTTTTTATAAAAACACGCTCCTGAATATTCGTTCGCGAATACGCTAGTAAATCATTAATTAAAGTCTGCATTCGCTGAGCTGCATTTTGCATTCTTTTAAATTTATCTTTTGCATTGTCAGATAAACTTTCGAATTCCCTATCTATAATCTGCGAAGCAAAAGTCTGGATTTTTCGAAGCGGTTCCTGCAAATCGTGACTGGAAATATAAGCAAACGACTGAAGTTCCTTATTCATTTCTTCAAGTTCATTATTTTTTTGTTCCAGTTCCAGAGCATTCATTTTTAGTTTATCGTCGGCTTCTTTGCGCTCTGTCAGATCGTGCGTCACTTTAGAAAAACCTACAATTTCACCATGTTTGTTATGAACGGCAGTAATAACGACACTTGCCCAGAAAAGATCTCCGTTTTTTTTGGCGCGCCATCCTTCATGAATCACCTTTCCATTTTCTTTTGCGAGTTGTAACAGATTTTGAGGCAGATTGTTTTTCTGATCTTCTTCGGTATAAAAAACAGCAAAATATTTTCCAATAATTTCATCTGCTTTATAACCTTTTATTTTTTCGGCACCGGCATTCCAGTTTTCAACGATTCCGTTTGGGTTTAAATACAAAATTGCATATTCCTGAACTTCGTCAACCATTAAATGATAACGTTCTTCACTTTTCTGCAGAGATTCATTGATCTTAATTAATTCTATTGTTCTTGCGGTAACCTGTTGTTCCAGTTCGTGGGTAAAAGCTTTTTCGGTATGGATATCTGTAAAGGCGCCAACCCATTTTATAATTTTATCGTCAGGACCAAAAACCGGTTCACCAATAACAGTATGCCATCTGTAGATGCCGTCTTTTCTTAGCATTCGTACATCACAGCGGTATATTTCGCCAGTAGTAAGCGCATGCTGCCACATTCTGGTATTTTCATCAAAATCGTCAGGATGAACTATCTGCTTCCAGGAATGTTCTTTGCTTGGTTCTATACCAGTATATTCGAACCATTTGGCTGAGGTAAAAAGAGAATTTCCTTCGGCATCGGTTTCCCATATTAATTGCGGAATACTTTCTGTAAGAGAGCGGAATCTCTTCTCACTTTCTTCGATTTTTTTTCTGGCTTCTACTTTTTCTGTAACATCAATAAGCGTGATTCTGATTCCTGAAATTGTATTATTACTTTCGCGGAGCGGTGCAAATTCAAAATCGACATAAAACTGATCTCCGCCGTATTCATTATCAATAAAAAGTAAGGATTCAGATTCAGAATATACTTCACCCGAATCATACACCATCTTTAGTAGTTGGGCGTATTTTTGTTTTTTTAATTCAGGGAAAAGTTCTAATATCTTTTTCCCTTCCACTTTTGTTTCTTCTTTTTTCCAGATATTGTTTAAAAGGACAAAATTGGCCATTTCTATCACTAAATCCTTTCCACGCAAAATAGCTTTCGGGACAGGTGACTGCATAATGAGATTGCGTAATTTTTTTTCGCTCTCTTCAATTTTCTGCTGATATTCCTTCTCCTCCGTTATATCTCTTATAGTGCCAATTAATTTTTCGGGTTTGTTGTTGTCATCGTAAAAAAGTTTTCCTTTGCCTTCCATCCAATGTATGGATTGGTCTTTCCAGATTACCCTACATTCATAAAAAAGAATGCCTGAAGTGAGGGCTTCCTCGAAACTTTTATTTCTGATATGCATGTCATCAGGATGCAGATGCTGCAGCAATTGTTCGTGAGTTAATACAACTTCCTCTTCGTAACCGCCAATTATTTCCAGATATCTTTTGGAGTACGTTGGGATTCTGGTTTTAACATTCAGTTCCCAGGTGCCGAGTTCACTGGCTTCTAATACTATTTTAAGCCGGTCTTCGTTAAGTTCGACTTTTTTTCTGGCTTCTACTTTTTCACTAACTTCAGATGCTGTTACTAAAATTCCTGAAATGCTTCCGTTTTCTTCTTTTAACGGATGATACAGAAAATCAAAATAACTGGTTTCCATTTTTCCATATCGTTGTAATGGCACCGGAACTTCATATCCGTGAAATGGAATTCCCGTGTTCAAAACCCCATCCAATAACGCACTTACGGTTTCTTTTACTTCAGGAAGCGAGTCGTATAGTGATTTTCCAACAAAGGCAGATTCTTCTTTGTCTATTAATTTAAGATAGGCCTCATTTGCCATTTCGACCATATATTCGGGTCCGCGCAGAATAGTAATTCCTACTGGTGCCTGTTTTACGGTTTCCCTAAATCTTTTATCGCTTTTTTCAATTTTTTGTTTGGCTAAAAACAAATCTGTAATTTCTACAGCCGTATTCATTACGGCATACACTTTACCATTCAAATCAAATAAAGGTGTAAAGCTGTAATTAAAGTAAGATGTTTTTAATACATTATCTACAAGAATATCAATTCGTGCATTATTAGAATGGAAAGATTGTCCGGTTTCATAAACGGTTTCAACTTGTTTAAAAATCGGTTCATTTTTCAATTCAGGAAGAATTTCGGTGTATTTTTTTCCAATGACATCAGGACCTTTTCCCCAAACCTTAATTATAGAATCATTTGCCAGTTCTATTCGCATTTCTTTCCCCACATAAACTGCAATAGGAAAAGGAGCGTTTTCTACCAGTTGTCTGATTTTTTGTTCACTGTCTTGGACTTTGGAGCGTGCCAGAACCTGTGCGGTCACTTCATTTGCAATTATAGCAATACCAGATATGGTGCCGTCTGCTTCCCGAAGTGCTTCGTAAACAAAATTGATATAGGTATCGTCAGTCTGACCGTTTCGATGAATAGAAAGTTCGTCAGCCGTAATTTTTTTGCCATTTCTAAATACGTCGTTCAAAATTTCATCAAAACCGTGGTTTTTTAACTCAGGTAAAGTCTGTAAAATAGGTTGGTTAGTAATGTCCTTCGCTTTTGTTCCCCAAAGCTGTAACATTTGTTCGTTGGCAATTTCCACAACATGATCTTCGCCTCTCAAAATACACATTGCCACAGGTGCCTGCATAATATTATTGACAAATCTGGCATTACTTTCCTGTAAAGCATCTGCAATAATTTTTTTTCCGGTAGTTTCTCTTATGGTAACCAAAATACCACCGACAGATCCGTCTTCGATTTTTATCGGACTGTAAGCAAAATCAAAAAAACAATCTTCAATGTAACCATTTCGATGTAAAGAAACCTTAAAATCATTAAAACTTACCGCTTCTCCCTTCATTGTATCATGAAACATGGGTCCGATTTTGTCCCAGATTTCAGAGAAAGTTTCTCTTGGACTTCCGCCCAAAGCCGCAGGATGCTTAGTTGTACCTAATATCGGACGAAAAGCATCATTGTATAATTGCGTATAGTTTTCGCCCCAAGCAATGTACATACCAAAAGGATTGGCCAGCATTACAGCAGTCATCGTTTTTAAGCTCTGAGGCCATTCTTCGGGATCGCCCAAAGGGGTTTTGCTCCAATCGGCAGAACGTATCAGGCTGCCCATTTCTCCTCCTTCGGACAAAAAATAATGTTCCTTTTTGTTTTGGTTCATTTCCAAAGAGAATTAAGGTTGCAGTATAAAGCTGGCTCTTTCGGGCTGTTTAAAATTGTTTTCGGATGCCTGTGTCAGCGCTTTTGTAATAACTAGTTTTAGTTTGGAAAAATCACCGGGTTTACGAATATAAAAGGAAGCGCCTTTCTGATACAAATTATCTACTATTTCACTATCCAGCGAAGTAGAAAAAATGATAACAGGAAGGGTCTTTAAATTGGGATCATTTTTAATCTCGGTAAGGCATTCCAAACCGTTTTTTCTTGGCATATTCAAATCTAAAAAGATAACATCCGGAAAATTCGGACTGTGGTTTCTTAGATAATCCATTAATTGTACACCGTCATGCACCATAGACAGCGTCGCGCTGACTGTTATTTCATCGAGAGCTTCTTTAAAAAAAAGGCAGTCATCTTCATCATCATCTGCAAGCAAAAGATTGTAATGCTCTTTATTCATTTTGTAATCTCTGTAATTTAGTATTAAGTTTATTTCGATAAATTTAACTTTTTTAAGTCGTATTTCCTGCTTTTTTTTCGAAGAATGCTTATTTAAATTCAAAAAAAATAGCAGACTAAATAAATTTTCCTACTTAAAATATACTTTTCTTATAAAAAGTAACGTTTAAATTCTTCTTTCTGTTTTTTAAAGAAATGGTCTTAAAATGCTTTCGTATTTCTTAATGATCTTTCAGTCTTAAAAGCTCCTTCCTGAATTATCAATTTACTCTTATTGTATACTGTAACCAGAAATGTGTAAAATAATTATACACTTATTTTTGTTTCAATATTCCTAATCGCCTCTGTAACAGCTTAGAGTTGTATTGGCACGACGCTTGCAAATTGTGTCTATGTCAAAATCTTCGAAATATTTTTAATCGATGCACAGAATCGGTTGATATTAAAAATAAAGATTTTACTAAAAGCCATATAAAGAAATCAAAAAAGGAGTATAAGCATGGAAAGCGAAACAATTACCTCGAAACAATTTTATTCATCTAATAGCGCTGCAGTTATTAGCGAAAGCCCATTAAACAGTTCTTTTTTTGGAACTAAAAACAATGCAAAAAAAATACATGTAAGCAGGCCGAAGAGTCTTTTTGGTTCTGCTGTCTTAATAGGAACATTTATATTAATGTTGGTTGGAACGTATTTCGTTATTCAGTTACAGGATGATTTTGAACAATTTCAACTGGAAAGAATCGAATCTACTTTAGGATTCCCATTTTTAGTTATTGCTACCATATTGTTTTTCTATCAGGCAGGGGTTTTTCTATACAGCTCTTATCTATATTTAAAATATAAAGCAATTCCTTCTGTTTCAGATGATTTGTTGCCAACTTGTACCATAATAGTTCCTGCTTATAATGAAGGAAAATTAGTTTGGGAGACTTTAATGAGTCTTGCAAACAGCGATTATCCGGCCGAAAAATTACAGCTTTTAGCAATTGACGATGGAAGTAAAGATGATACCTGGTACTGGATGCAGGAAGCAAAAGCGAAATTGGGAGATCGCGTAACGATTTTTCAACAGCCTAAAAATGCAGGAAAGCGTCATGCTTTATACAGAGGATTTAAGCTGGGAACAGGAGAGATTTTTGTAACAGTAGACAGTGATTCTATTGTGAAAAAAGATACTTTAAGAAATTTAGTAAGCCCGTTTGTGGTAAGTAAAAAATGTGGTGCTGTTGCAGGAAATGTTCAGGTTCTGAATAACAAAAAAGCAATTTTACCAAAAATGCTAAATGTAAGTTTCGTGATGAGTTTTGAATTCCAGCGTTCTGCAGAAAGCGAGTTGGGTTCTGTATTATGTACTCCGGGTGCACTTGCGGCTTACAGAAGAGATGCAGTTTTTAATTGCCTTCCCGAATGGATCAACCAGACTTTTATGGGACAGCCATCTGATATTGGAGAAGATCGTGCTATGACCAACATGATTTTGAAACAAGGTCTGGAAGTAAAATTTCAAAGAAATGCGGTGGTTTTAACCAACGTTCCGGAAGACTACAAAGGATTGTACAAAATGTTTATCAGATGGGCAAGAAGTAATGTGCGTGAGAATCTGGCAATGGGGAAATTTGTATTTACTAATTTTAGAAAAGATTCTAAATTTGGAGCAAGAATGCTGTTTTTAAATCAGTTTTTTAGAATCGCCATGACGTATCCGTTTTTAATATTTATGATTTACTTTATTGCAGTTCATCCAATATTGTTTATAACGTCTACATTTTTTGGAATTCTTATTATGTCGACTTTCTCCATGATATTTTACGCAAAAAGATACAAATCAACAGAATCTTTCTGGGCTTATACCTATAGTTTTTTCTATACCTTCAGTTTATTCTGGATTGCACCTTATGCTCTGGTAACTGCCAACAAAAGAGGTTGGTTAACAAGAGGATTATAATTTAGTACACTATTTATTCTATATAAAACTCCACCCAAGGAAAAGACCCGCTGTAAATTTACAGCGGGTCTTTTAATTTATTTGGATTCTAAAGCGTTAATTATCTGCCTTTTCATAGTTGTATGTATATAATCTAAAGCCTCGGCATACGAAATAGAAAATCGTCTTTCTATGTTTTGAAAATGCTCCGGAAACGTACTTAGAATTTTATCGTAATAGAGAGCAAGTTGTTTCTTTAAAGGCATTTCGTATTTTAAACGCAATTGAAACCTCCGTAATAAAGCGCTGTCAATAATCTTGTAATGATTTGTAGCGCAGATGAGTAAACTGTCAGAAGGGAAATAATCAAAAAGCTGAATAATAGTATTTACCAAACGTCTCATTTCGCCTACGTCTTTGTCATCGCTGTCACGGCTTTTTCCAATCTGATCAAATTCATCTAAAAATAAAACGGCTTTCTCGCGGATTGCCTTGTCAAAAATGGCTTTCAGATTTTTTGAAGTTTCTCCAATTCTCGAATCAATTATGGTACTAAGGTTTATAATGATAATTTTTTTGTCCAGCGTATTAGCGATTGCTTTTGCTGTAGTCGTTTTTCCACAACCTGAACTTCCGTGAAGTAAAATTTTATTATCGACTTTAAGATTGTACTTCTTTAATTCTTCCAGATATCGATGTTCTTTAATAATTTGAAGAAGAGCGGTCTTATTTTCATCACTAAAAAAAAGATCTTCCAAAGCAATTTTTTCACTATCGTTTACGGTCAGGTCATTCAGGTTCATGCAGCTAAATTTGCAGACAAAATTAATTTATTAAATGTAAATAACAATTGTTATACATGCTCTTCTATAAATTTTCGGCAATAGTCTTTAATACTATTTCTGACCTTACGAAATTCTTCCAGGATTTCATTTTCAGTTCCTGTAGCTTTTGCAGGATCAGGAAAATTGTAATGCATTTTAACTGCTTTTGAAGCCACAAACGGGCAGCGTTCTTTTGCATGATCACAGACCGTTATTACAAAATCAAATGCTATAGTATCATATTCTTCCATAGTATTGGAAGTGTGGTCTGAAATATCTATACCATCTTCCTGCATTATTGTAATTGCCTTTGGGTTCACACCGTGGGTTTCTACGCCGGCACTGTAAATTTCGGCTTTGTCTTTTGCGTAGTATTTTAAATATCCTTCTGCGATCTGGCTTCTGCAGCTATTTCCCGTGCATAATACCAGAATTCTAATTTTAGATTCCATATTTATATATGATAGAATTCACAATTAACAACATCCGCCGCCCGGAGTACAGGAATTAGATTCATCTGAAACATTTAGTATTTTAAATGTTTTATTTTCTGATGGAATTCCGCATTGCTCTTGTGCCAGACAGGCAGTTTTTTTATTCACTAATATAAAATTCCCGCCAGTGAAATCCAGACTATATCTGCCAATTGTAGTATTTTGATATTCAACCTCAATCTCATGATCTTCAATATGTAATATTTTCTCGGAAAGTTCGATGATGTCCAGTAATTTTTTTGGTTTCAATCTGTGATCAAAATCATTTGCATCCCATAACTGAAAGTTGACCGAGGTTTCTTTTCGAACCGTTCCGCCACAATCAATATAGCTTTTATGGATTTGACCAATTTCTGTAACATGGAAATTTTCCGGAACAAAAGTCCCGTCAGGAAGTTCAAAATTAACACTTTCCAGTTTTTCTAACACGGATTTAATTTCTGATAATTTCATAATAATTTCTTTTAAATGTTTATCGTAATATTGCGATTTATTGAAGCAAAAAAAGGTCAGCAGCAAGTATTGGTTTTTACATCAGCAGTAAAAAACAACTGAAGTTCGTTTTTAATTTCATTCCAAACCACTTCGTTTATGCAATAACAAATACTGGTTCCTTCAATGCTTCCTTTTATAATGCCGATATTTTTTAATTCTTTCAGATGTTGGGAAATAGTGGCTTGTGCTAAACCAAGTTCATTCACCAGATCATTGCAAATGCAGGCATTTTGTTTAATTATATATTGCAAAATGGCAATGCGTGCAGGATGGGCGAGTGCCTTGAGCTGCGAAGCAAATTTATTTTGCTGTTCATTAAACATGTCTGTTTTGGTAATTCCCATTTCTTAGCTATTAATTAATCGCAATATTACGATTAATTGCTGAATTGAAAAACAACTCTTTGTTAAATTTTAATTTATCTCTAAAAAGTCAAAAAGGGAATAGCTTAAAAACTATTCCCTTTTTTGTTGAAATTGATATGAATATATAGATTAAGAAAGTACTTCTGCAGGCAGTTTTTTAACTGTCTTCTTGGTGAAATTTAAAGTAAGCGGATCTAAATGTCCATAGAAAAAAGTGTCCAGTACTTCCTGAAATACAGGATCTGCATTTTCAACCTGAACAAACAGACTCATAGAAGAATGCAATTTTCTTGCACCTAATTCTCCTAAAATGCCTTCGGCAGATTTTTTACTAAAATTTAAAAGAAGTTTAGAGATTTCAACTAAATGTTTAGCTAAAATAGGATGTTTTAAATATTCTGTAGCTTCTTTAAGATTGGCTATACCATAATAATCAGAAAGAGTGCTTTTTCCTAAACCTTTGATCTGCGGAAAAATAAACCACATCCAATGGGTTTCTTTTTTGCCTTTTTTAATTTCAGAAAAAGCAGTTAGGTAAAGTTTATTTTGTGCATCTAAGAATCTTGTCAAATCATTTTTTGCGTAGATCATCTTTTGATTATGTATTAAATGGTTAAATCTAATTTGTGTATCGGGTAACATTATATATTTTTTAAAAGAACTTTGTCAAATTTTCGATACCCAAAAGTAGATTAGATCTCAGCCGTAGAGTTATAGAATTTTAGCAGTGAGTTATATAATTCCGATTGTTAAGCCACCATGTAAGAATGTCTTGTTAATTTATTTTTAAAGTTTTTAAGTCAGCCAAATTCTAATGTTATTTTAATGTTCCGCAAAAAAAATGGCTCTAAATTGCGCGCTCATAAAAATTAAAATGACTGCCCTATATCACTGATCTCTCAGTGGAAAAGGAACATAATTTTTAAGATGAAAAAAATAAATTTAGCGGAAAGAATTAAAAACGAGGTTTAAAAGATTAAAGAAGTTTTTAATGTGATTTTAGAGGTGGATAACTTTTTATTTTTTAGAAAATGTTGAAAAAAATTAAAAATAGCTTTTTTTGCAAATGCCTTCAGGTGTTATTAGTGGGCTATTTTTTAATTAGCAGCTTAAACATTTCAAACAGCTTTGGACGTATTATAAACGACAACGCCGAAACCTATACCATAAAAGGAATTGCCTGTAATTTTCTTAAAAAAGTTTTTAAATGCGACGGCATTACAGAAGAACTTGACGATTACGAAACCAAAGACACTAAAACAGCCAAATTAACAAAAGGTATTCCCGCCATGGAATATCTTATTTCTTTAGAATCTGCAATGCCGAAATTGTATTTTCTAAAAGAACAAAAAGGAAAGAACTACATTAATAACACCATATTTTCGCTTGGTTTTCATGGTAAAATACATTTACCGCCTCCTCAGTTAAATTCATAAATACTTGTCCTTTAAGGATTAGGATTAAAATCCTGATCTTAAATGCGGTTTTTGCCGTATATTTATTCTATGTAATAATCTTGTATTTATACTTACATTCATGACACCATTTAAACGTTTTTATAACTTATTGCAGCTCGATAAGCGCGATGTATATCAAATTATCTTCTATGCTGCATTTGCAGGTTTAGTAAATCTTTCTCTGCCCCTGGGAATTCAGGCTATTATTAATTTCATTCAAAGCGGACAACTTAGCGTTTCCTGGATCGTTCTTGTGATTCTGGTTACAGTTGGAGTAGGTTTTGGTGGAGTCCTGACCATTTTACAGCTGAGAATTGTAGAAAACCTGCAGCAAAGAATTTTTGTACGCTCTTCTTTCGAATTTGCATACAGAATGCCTTTAATAAAATTTAAGGAAATGTACTCTGAGTACGCTCCCGAAAAAGCAAATCGCTTCTTTGATACTTTAATGGTACAAAAAGGTACTGCAAAGTTATTACTGGATTTCTGCACCGCATTTCTGCAGGTAGGTTTGGGTATTATCTTACTGGTGCTGTATCATTCTTTTTTTATGGTAATTGGGCTTCTGTTTATTGCCATATTATATATCATTTTTAAATTTTCATACAAAGACGGATTGGAGACAAGTCTTAACGAGTCAAAATTTAAATATAAAGTAGCAGCATGGCTTCAGGAAATTGCCAGAAACAGAGAAAGTTTCCGCAGAAAAGGTGCTTTTGAATATGCTCTGGAAAGAAACGACGGCTATGTAAGCAATTATGTCAATTACCGCGAAAAGCATTTTCAGGTAATGAAAAAACAATATATTCAGCTTACTATTTTTAAAGTAATTGTTACTGCTGCCTTATTATCGATCGGTGGTTTTCTGGTAATTCACCACCAAATGAACATAGGGCAGTTCGTAGCAGCTGAAATTGTAATTGTATTGTTGATTAATTCTGTTGAAAAAATCATTTTCGGACTGGAATCTTTTTATGATGTTTTGACATCTGTGGAAAAAATTGGTCAGGTAACCGATATGGAGATCTCCTGTATTCCGCAAACTTCTGATAAAACAGAAAAAGGAATTAACATCGAAACGGAGAGTATTGCGTACAATTACCCCGGCCACAATAAAAAATCACTTAAAAACATCAACCTTAAAATTTCACAGGGAGAAAAAATCATTTTGGCAGGAACAAATGGTGCCGGAAAAAGTACTTTATTACGACTGCTTTCTGGTGTTTTGGAACCTGAAAGCGGAGCCATGTATGTGACCGATAATTACATGAACCGACTTAACGAAGACACTTACAGGGCACAGGCCGGAACATATTTACAGGGCGATACCCTTTTTGCAGGAACTATTCGCGAAAATATTGTTTTTGGAAATGAAGCACTTAATAGTGATGATTTAAAATGGGCTTTGGATAATGTAGGTCTGACACCGTATATTAAAACTTTTGAGAATGGGCTTGAGAATCAGATTCATCCTGGCGGACGCGAACTTTCTGCTTCAGATGTCCAGAAAATTCTTTTGGCAAGAAGTATTGTAGGGAAACCGAATATTTTATTTTTAGAAGATCCGGTAGATAAAATGGATGATATCACGTCGAGTAAAATTGTTGATTTTCTCCTTTCTGAAGAAAACGACTGGACTGTAATTGTAACCTCTAAAAATGATGTCTGGAGAAACAAATGCAGCCGTATGATCACGATTGATGACGGAAAAATTATTAATGACATAAAGCTTTAATCATGCTCAATATATCTAAAGATAACAATATACTTATAACGCCGGGCAAATACAAATCGATTACAAGTGTCGCCCGCAGACCGCACTACAGAATATTAAATAAAGTCATCATTGGGTTTTTAATTTTTCTGATTTGCTGTTTATTTCTTCCATGGACACAAAATATTTCGGGAAGCGGTTCTGTTACGACTTTAAAACCAGACCAAAGACCTCAGACGGTACACAATACAATTGCCGGTAGAATCGAAAAATGGTTTGTTAAAGAAGGAGATTTTGTAAAAAAAGGAGATACTATTCTTTTTATTTCAGAAATTAAAGAAGATTACCTGGATCCGAATCTTGTTGGAAATACCAAACAACAAGTCGATGCCAAAAAAATGGCGGTAGAATCCTACGGAGATAAGGTAAATTCGCTTGACGTGCAGGCACAATCGCTTACGACCGAACGACAACTAAAGCTGCAGCAGGCACAAAACAAAATTCGTCAGTCACAATTGAAAATTAAAAGTGACAGTATGGATCTTGTCGCTGTAAGAACACAGCTCCGAATTGCAAAAACACAATTTGACCGTTCGACTGCCTTAAACAAGGAAGGCCTTAAACCATTAACAGATGTTGAGCAGAAAAGACTGAAGCTTCAGGAGGCCGAAGCGTATATTATTACGCAGGAAAATAAGTTATTGAGCAGCAGGAATGAGCTGATAAATGCGAAAGTAGAAATCAACAGGATTACGGCTGAATATGCAGAAAAAATTTCAAAATCAAGAAGTGATAAGTTTACGGCTTTAAGTACCCAATACGATACAGAAGCCCAGGTAAATAAACTTCAGAATCAATATACAAATTACCGACTGAGAAATGGTTTGTATTACATTACGGCTCCGCAAAGCGGTTATGTAAACCGTGCTTTGCTTGCTGGTTTGGGAGAAACAATTAAAGAGGGAACTCCGGTAGTGAGTATTATGCCGCAAAGTTATGATATTGCGGTAGAAACGTATGTGGAACCAATTGATTTACCGTTGGTGCACAGAGGAGCAAAAGTCCGTGTCTGGTTCGATGGATGGCCAAGAATCGTATTTTCGGGATGGCCGGGATTGTCTTACGGAACTTACGGTGGTAAAGTGGTTGCGATAGAAAATTTTATCAGTCCAAACGGAAAATACAGAATTCTTGTTGCTCCTGACGGAAAAGATCATAACTGGCCCAAAGAACTTAGTATAGGAGCAGGGGCTCAAAGTATTGCACTTCTTGAAACAGTTTCTGTGGGGTATGAAATTTGGCGAAATCTAAATGGTTTTCCTCCTAATTATTATAATTCGGGCGAAAAAGAAGAAAAAGGAAAGGAGAAAAAATAAAATGAGAAATCTTGTAAAATTGTTTTCTTTCTTAATCCTGTTTTGTTTTTCTTCCATGCAAAGTCAAAATTTTAATCAGGAAGAGCTAACATTTGAAGAGTTTTTAGGATACGTAAAAAAGTACCATCCGCTTGTTAAACAGGCCAATCTTGAAGTAAGCAGCGCTCAGGCAAGATTAATGACAGCGCGTGGTGGTTTTGATCCGAAAATTGAAGTCGATTACAGTAAGAAAGAATTTAAAGGAACAGAATATTATTCGTTATTAAACAGCAGTTTCAAAATTCCGACCTGGTACGGAATTGAAGTAAAAGCCGGTTTTGACGATACCGACGGCGAATATTACAATCCGCAAAATCGTACTCCCGAAGCGGGTTTAACTTCACTGGGCGTGAGTGTAGCCTTAGGTCAGGGAATGTTTATCAACCAGCGAATGGCAGATGTGCGTGAAGGAAAATTGCAGGTAAAACTAAGCGATGCCGAGCGTAGATTACGGGCCATTGCCATTCTGGCCAAAGCAAGCGAAGCTTATTTTGAATGGAGAAAAAGTTATAACGAAGCCGAATTGTATAAAAATTACCTGGGATTTGCGAGTGCCAGGTTCGAAGGCGTGAGAAAGTTAATTGAAGCGGGAGATTCTCCGGCAATCGATAGCGTTGAAGCAAAAATAACAGTGCGAAACCGCGAATTAAATTTCGAAAACGGAAACCTGAAATTGGCAAAAGCGCGATTAAATCTGGCTAATTATTTATGGATTGAAAATGTACCGGTTGAATTGGGAGAGATGGTAAAACCAGAAACCAATTTAATTCAGACTATAGAACAAACATTGCGTACAGATGCCATGATGGTCGATGTACAATCGCTGGATTCGCATCCGAAAATTCAGTCTTTAGAAACTAAAATGTCTATTTTAGAAGTTAACAGGCAATTAAAAGCCAATTCGCTTCTTCCGAAAGTAAATGTGGGTTACAATTATATATCTGAGCCTCAGTATTGGAATTCATTTAATGCTGATGACTATAAATTTAATGTCGATTTTAGTTTTCCCATTTTCCTAAGAAAAGAGCGCGGAAGTTTAAAAATGGCTAAAATTAAAATTCAGGACCTTCAATTTGATATTGGGCAGCAAAGACTTGAACTTAAAAATAAAATAAAAGCACAGCAAACCGAAATTGCTTCTTTAAGAAGACAAAAGAAAGTAATCGACGATCTGGTAAAGGATTATAGTACAATGCTAAACTCAGAAGAAAAATTATTTTCATTTGGAGAAAGTTCGATTTTCTTAATTAATTCAAGAGAAAATAATCTGGTCAGTGCCAAGTTGTCTCAGATAAGTTTAGAAAACCAATTTTATCTCTCCAATGCCGAATTGTATAAAATCCTGGCCAATCCGGATTAAACATAAATGCAATTAGTAAAAAGATTGCACTATATTAATTTTCAGATTTAATTTTAAAAAAGCTTCAGAAAAATATCTGAAGCTTTTTTTATTTCCCATTAATTAAAAGTTCTTTTTAAATTTGAAAGAAAAAGAACAAAGAGAATCATGAAACAAGCAATTGTTAATGCTGTTGTGCATACTGGTGAAGAGATAATTGAAAACGGAGTTGTAATTGTAGAAAACGGCACCATTATTTCGGTACAAAAAGAAATTCCAACCGATATCAAACAAATTGATTTGGGCGGAAAACATATTTCAGCAGGATTTATCGATATCCAGATTAATGGTGGAGAAAAGTACTATTTCAGTCAGACTCCTAGTGAAGAAACCATTCAGGATATCTATGATGCCAGTATGAAGTACGGCACAACACACGTTTTACCCTGCCTGATTTCTTCTTCAAAAGAAACTATTTTACAAGGTATCGAAGCGGTTCGTCACTATATGAAAAAATATAATAATGGTGTTTTCGGAATGCATCTGGAAGGACCATTTTTAAATCCGTTAAGGAGAGGCGCACACAGTATCGATCAGGTTAGAAAACCTACAAACGCAGAACTTGAAGAAATAATCAGGCACGGAAAAGAAGTTATAAAAGTGATTACAATAGCTCCGGAATGTTTTACAGAAGAGCAATTGAACATGCTGATTGAAAGCGGTATTACGATTTCGATTGGACATTCGACCATTACACATAAAGAAGCACAATTTTATTTAGCTAAAGGAATAAATCTGGTTACCCATTTGTTTAATGCTATGACACAATTTGGACATCGTGAACCAGGCTTGGTCGGTGCTGTTTTTGAGAATGAAACAGTTTATGCACCGGTAATTCTGGATGGAGTTCATTGTGATTACGCTGCGGCAAAAGTGGCTTATAAATTAAAACAGGAAAAATTCTTTCTGATAAGCGATGCAACGTTTCTAGGGAGAAAAGTAGCGACTTTTAAATGGGATAATTTTGATGCTCATTTGGAAAATGGTTTCTACAGAAATGAAGACGGCAATCTGGCAGGCGCAACCATATCCATGACAGAAGCAGTGCAAAATGCTTACAATCATCTGAATGTTTCGCTTGATGAAGCAATAAAAATGGCAACTACAAGAGTAGCTTCTGCTGTTGGCATGCAGCATAAAATCGGAAAAATAAAATCGGGGTTTCCGGCCAGTTTTGTAAAATTTGATTCTGATTTATCTTGCATTGAAACACTCAATGATGTAGGATAACCCGTTTTTTATAACATTAAAATATATTTATATCTTAAAAAACTTATTATAAATATAATTAATGTTCTTATTTTTCTTTCAACGTGCTTGTTTATGTTAAGAGTATTGATAGTTTTGCAGGATAATTTAACCCCAAAACCTACTTACTCAAAATGAAAAAAAACATTCACTTATTTGTACTTGCTATTGTATCAGGTGTCATTTTTAGCTGCAGTGACGATGCCGAGTCGTACCAGCCGAATTATCTGCCAAGCATAGACGCTACAGCTTTACCTGCAGAAAATCATCCCATGACAATGTTTGAAGATACGGAAGATCCTGCCAGAATGTACGACAAAACAGATCGCTGGTTTAGAGTAAACGAACCGCTTCAGATTATTCAGAAAGGAAAAGATTCTGTACAGGTTTCTCTGTATTCACCGGTTGGACTTTCAGATGTAAAAGTGTATGCCAAATTGCCTAATTATGATAAACGATTTTTGATTTATGAATTTTCGAAAATACCGGCTTTTCATCGTTCGTTTCATAAACTTCCAATGACAGATAAGAAAAACGATTATTTGCTGGAATCGGGCAACACCTTAACAATTGATAAAATCGAAGGTTTCTCTTCCGGAGTGATTGAATTTTCTGTTGAATCGGCCGATCCTTTATTTCAAAAATTCAAAAAAATAAAATCTTCACATTTAGTTCAGTTTCATGATGGTTATCACATTAATGAATTAGGGAAATATTTACCAATGAATCCTGCGTTGGCAAAGGAAGCAATTGCAATGATTATCAATTACTCGTATGCATTGAGTCATCCGTTGTATTACAGCACCTTTACCAATTTTGATAAATACAAACAAGAGCAGGCAGCAACAGCAGGAACAGCGATAAATGGTGCGTTAAACTGGCACGGAAATACGGAAGATGCCGACGGAGTTTACGATTACATAAGCAAAGACGAAATCGAAAAAATATACTGGAATTATCTGGATAAACGTACCCTGTACATGGCAATGGTGGGCGGAGATTCTGCCTGGGGTGGAGGCACACTGGCGTCACAATGGGAATCTGGTTATGTAACCGGCCACTGGGTAGGAGAGATGTCGGTTTGGTCACACGAATATTCGCATCACATTGGTTTTAGCCACAGCAGTAATTTGGCAAACAGCGGTGAAGGAGGAGGACAGCAGGAAATGCTGACAAATTTTTATAAGTATCTGATTTACTTAAATGATCTTCCTTTTACAGATCCGGAGGTTTTAAAAACATATACAAAAACCGCATATCTGAAAGGAACCTATAAAAAACCAGTATTTACAATTAATCCGAAAAATCCATTTTTGCTGAAGTATAAAGGCGAAGGAAAATGGAACTAACATATAAATTAAACATGAAACATATTTTGCCCCTGATTCTTGCGCTTTGTTTATTTACAAATTGCAGTAAAGACGATATTGAGTCTAAAGAGTATACTTATTACTATCCTACAGATGAAGCTTATATCGCTGCAGAAAATATTCCCGGAAGTACAGAAGGATTTGACCCGAAAGGAATCGCCATTGCAAACGAAAAATTGTACGTCATTAATGGAAATGTTCTGGAAGTATTTAACGCTTTGACATTAGCCCATATTAAAACCATTAAAGAATATACAAAAGGCACAACAACAATTCCGCTTGCAAGCTTAACTTCAGTTGCTGTAGACAACGGACGTATCTATGTCGGAAGTACAGAATCCAGATTATTTGTTTTTGATGAAAGTACAAATGCCGGAATCAGTACGGTTGGAAACGGGCAGTGGTGGCAGACTTTCGTACACGTTTTTGGCGTTGTTGTCAGAGACGGTTTGATATTCGTAAAAGAAAAAAACACATCGATAAAAGTGTTTGAAACTTCTCAGATTACCGAAACAAGCAACTGGAATCTCGAACCAATTGCCAAATTAAATACTTTAAACGGTGGCACAGAAGTTTATTCTATGGATGTAATTAACGGAAAATTAGTTATAGCCGGAAGAGATGCCAAAAGTTATTTGTACTATAATATTGCCAACATAAAAGCAAATGCCGCAAATTCGCTGACGACTCCAATCGAACCGGAAAAAATACCATTGGTAGATGTAAAACCAATTGCAGTTTCTTTTAGTAAAGACTGGGCAGTAACATCAGAAAATGTGGGAAGTGCTTCTTATCTGAGACTGTATCCAAAAGAAGAATTTAGTAAAATGAATTATAAAGCGGTTTTAAACGCTTCGGATATTCTGGGACAAAACAAATTTGGAACTATCGTAGGAACTGCACAACTCGACGATAAAATTTTTCTTTCTGATAATACGAATAAAAGAATCAGGGTTATCAAGCTCAATAAATCTGTTATGGCAGAGCAGAACAATTAATAAATTTTATTTTAATACTTTAAAAGACAGCTACTATAGCTGTCTTTTTTGTTAGATAAGTTTTGTGTTTTTTTTAGAAGCAGAAGTAATCGTTATAGTAGTCTATTAATCTGATAGGGAAATAAAAGTTTTGTTGATTTATGCATTGAAATTGAAAATAACTGCTTAAATTTGCAACCGCAATGAGAAATTACGGCCTGAATATGAAGAATTATTATAATTGCAGTACATCAATGTGCTGTGATACTGTAATGAGATGCATTGAACGGGCTTCGATATAAACAATGTTATATATTTCAAAGAGCCTTTCCTGAATTGTTGAAAGGCTTTTTTGTTTTTAAACCTTTAAGAATGATTGAATTAAAAAATGTAACCAAAACTTTTCATCAGAAAGACAGAATAGTTGCTGCCTTGTCTGATGTCTCGCTGCGAGTTCCGCCCGGGAAAATTTTTGGTGTAATCGGAACTTCAGGTGCCGGAAAAAGTACGTTGATTCGTTGTGTCAATTTATTGGAAAGACCAACATCCGGCGAAATTATAGTAGACGGAAAAGCACTGATGCAATTATCAAATGCAGAACTGGCAATTGAAAGAAGACAGATCGGAATGATTTTTCAGCATTTTAATCTGCTTTCTTCCAGAACTGTATTTGAAAATGTTGCCTTTCCTTTGGAACTGGCCGGAACTTCAAAAAACGAAATCAAAACCCGCGTTTCAGAATTATTGCAGTTAGTGGGACTGGGAGAAAAAGCAAACGATTATCCGGCGAGTCTTTCAGGCGGACAAAAACAAAGAGTTGCGATTGCCAGGACTTTAGCCAATAATCCCAAGGTTTTATTGTGCGACGAAGCCACAAGCGCACTGGATCCTGCCACTACAAGATCGATCTTAAATTTACTAAAAGACATTAACAAACGCTTAAATATTACCGTTTTACTGATTACGCATCAGATGGAAGTAGTCAAATCGATTTGTGATGAGGTTGCGGTAATCAGCCACGGAAAATTAATTGAGCAGGGAAGTGTGGGCGAAATTTTCGCAGATCCAAAACACGAACTGACAAAAGAATTTATTTCTTCTTCGCTTCATATTGATGTTCCGTCGGTTTATCAGGAAAAGTTACAGACAGAAGACAACGGAAATCTGAATCCGTTATTGAAACTCGAAATGACAGGGAAATCGGTAAACGAACCTGTTATTTCTGAAGTGTCCAGACTTTTTGATACCGATTTTAAAATCGTTAGTGCACAGATGGATCAGGCAGGAGAAGTTAATTTCGGAGTGATGCTGATTGAACTTTCAGGGAAACGCGAAAATTATGCTGCGGCGATTCAATATTTCAATTCAAAACATATTAAAACAGAAATTATAGGCTATGTCTGACTCTCTTATAGATTTATTGTTAAAAGGAACGTGGGAAACCATTGTAATGACTTTTGTTTCGGGTCTCTTTGGTTTTTTAATCGGACTTCCAACAGGGATTTTACTTTTCCTGACCCGTAAAAACCAAATTTTAGAGCAAAAGGTTTTAAACAGCACATTATCTGTGGTAGTCAATATTTTTCGTTCTATTCCATTCATTATTCTTATAGTGTGGATGATTCCGTTTACCCGTGCAATTGTTGGGACATCGATTGGTGTAAGTGCTGCTCTGGTTCCGTTAAGTATTGGTGCAGCACCCTTTATCGCCCGTTTGGTTGAAAATAGTTTGCTGGGACTTCCTTCAGGATTAATAGAAGCGGCAAGGGCTTTGGGTGCAACCCCTTTTCAGATTGTTTATAAAGTATTACTTCCGGAAGCTTTGCCTTCGTTAATAAATGCGGCTTCAATTACCTTAATTACCCTTGTGGGATATTCTGCAATGGGTGGAGCTGTTGGTGCAGGCGGACTTGGACAAGTGGGATACCAATACGGATATATCGGATACGATGCCGTAACAATGAATTCCGTCCTGGCATTACTGGTTTTACTGGTATTTGCAATTCAGTTTGCCGGAGATGCCTTATCCAAAAGATTTGATCACAGATAATTAGTCAATTAGATAATTGGAAAATATAAATGCAAAATAAATAATATTATGAAATTAAATATTTTAAAAACTACCGGAATTATAGTGTTGTCACTTGTTTTAGCAAATTGCGGAAACGATAAAAAAAATGATCCCCATTTTATAAAAGTGGGAGTTGCTTCGGGACCGGAATTAAAGGTGGCGGAAGCAGCAAAAAAAGTAGCGAAAGAAAAATTTGGTCTGGAAGTAGAATTAGTTTCCTTCAACGATTATGTGATTCCAAATGAAGCTCTAAGTCAGGGGGATATTGATGCCAATGCTTTTCAGCACAAACCATACATGGACGAACAGTCTAAACAGCGTGGTTATAAATTGGCAATTATCGGGAAAACATTTGTTTATCCGATTGCGGCATACTCCAAAAAGATAAAAAACCTTTCAGAATTGAAAAATGAAAGCACCATTATCATTCCAAATGATCCAACAAACGGTGGACGTTCTTTGTTGCTTCTGCAAAAAAATGGTTTGCTGAAATTAAAAGAAGGTGTTGGTTTGCTGCCAAAAGTAACAGATATTATAAGCAATCCAAAAAACTTAAAAATTCTGGAATTAGAGGCACCTCAATTGCCACGTGCATTAGACGACGAAAATGTTTCTATCGCCATTATAAACAATACATTTGCTTCACAGGCAGGTTTGGTTCCGGCAAAAGACGCTTTGTTTGTTGAAGATAAAGATTCTCCGTACGTTAATTTAGTAGTAAGCCGTGAAGACAATAAAAATGAAGAAAAAGTTAAACAGTTTTTAAAGGCATTTCAATCTCCGGAGGTCGAAAAAGTTGCGAATGAGCAATTTAAAGGCGGCGCTGTTAAGGGATGGTGAAAAATTTCTGATATGTGAAATGCAAAATGTGAGATCTATTTTTTAAGCATCACATTTTTGTTTTTTTTGCCATTCATAAAAAGCAGAATTTTATAAAACTATCTTTTGATTTTGTAAGACTTATGTTTTTAGTTGGCTTAATTTAGAAGTCAATTTTAAAACAAATGTCATGAGATCAATTTGGACAGGTTCAGTAAGTTTCGGATTAATTAATATTCCTATAAAGATGTTTTCTGCAGTTCAGGAAAGCACGCTTGATATGGATATGCTTGATCCAAAAGATCATGCTCACATTAAATTCAAACGTGTGAACGAGGATACCGGCAAAGAAGTAGAATTTGGAAAGATTGTAAAAGGCTACAAACTGGAAGACAAGTATGTAATTCTGGACGATTCTGATTTTGAAGCTGCCGATGCTGTAAAAACCAAAACAATTGATATTGAAAGTTTTGCTTTTGAAAAAGAAATTCAGAGCATCTATTATGAACAGCCGTATTATCTGGAACCCGATAAAGGTGCTATGAATGCCTACGGATTGCTTCGTGATGCATTGCAGGCCTCCGGAAAAGTGGGCGTAACACGTTTTGTTATGCGAAACAAGGAAAGCCTGGCAATTTTAAAACCATATAAAAACGTTATAGTTCTAAACCGAATTCGCTTTGAACAGGAAATTCGTTCAACCGAGGAATTAAAATTGCCGCCCATGTCCAAAAAATCTACCAAAGAAATGGACATGGCCGAAAAACTGATCGATCAGCTAACCGAAAAGTTTGATATATCTGGTTTTAAAGATGAGTATACCGCTAAACTTTTAGATATTATTAAAAAGAAAGCCAAAGGAAAACTCAAAAAAGCTGCTCCAAAACTTGAGGTGGTACACAAACAAAGCGACGATTTAATGTCAATGCTGAAAGCCAGTTTAGAAACGAAAAAGAAAAAGTCTTCTTAGACTTTTTTTATTTCTTCCAGTTTCTCAATAATCTTTTTAATGTCGGCTCCTTTAGATAAAACCGGCTGCCACAAATCTCCTTTTTTCTCAAAACGTTTCATTGCATTTTTGATATTAAACTGAGACGGATGCAGTTTTTTGTTAACCTCACTCCATTCCAGTGGTGTCGAAACTGTTGCGCCCGGTTTTGGTCTTGCCGAATAAGGAGCAGCCAAAGTTTGTCCGCGTCGGTTTTGCAGAAAATCGATGTACAATTTATTGTTTCTTTTTTTGATGCTTCTTTCTACAGAAGTAATAACAGGAATTCTCGAATGCACTTCATTAGCAATCAATTCCCCTAAAATTTTAATCGAGTCATAATCGTATTTACCGCCAAGCGGAATGTAGATATGCAAACCCGAAGCACCGGAAGTCTTGCAAAGACATTCTGTTTCCAATTCGTCCAAAACCTCTTTTACAACCAAAGCGGTTTCAATTACCGGACTAAAATCGTCTGTTGAGGGATCCAGATCGATAACCAGCCAATCCGGATTTTCGATATTTTTTATTGTGGAGTTCCACGGATTCATTTCGATACAGCCTAAATTAGCCATGTACAATAACGTCTCCTTATCGTTGCAAATAAGATAATCTATTTCGGCATCATTCGATTCTGAGTATACTTTTTCAGTTTTAAGCCAGGTCGGAATTTTATCTACATCAACATCTTTCTGATAAAAACTCGGACCGGCTATTCCGTTAGGAAAGCGGTTCATCGATTCAGGACGGTCTTTTAAATACGGTAAAATCAAAGAAGAAACTTCGTTATAATATTGCACGATTTCGCCTTTTGTAATTCCGTCTTTTGGAAAATATATTTTATTTTGATTAGTAAGATGCAAAACTGTTTTTCCAACCTTCAAATCGTAATCATTTTCGGTTTTACCCTTTTTTTTAGTTTCTTTAGAATCTTCCATTTCTTCTGTTTTTGATTGTATATTTGATTGTGTATTGGATTGTGAATCTGATGACTTTGTGTTTTTATCTTTTTTAAAAGATAAAGAAACTTCAGTTGCCTTTTTATCAATTCTAATTCCGAGATAAACAGGATGTCTCAAATGTTGATCCTGAGTCCATTCTGAAAATTTCACCTGACAAACCACTTTAGGTTTCACCCATTGAATAGTATCGCGCAACGGAATTTTTTCGTCAAGCGGAGACTGATCTGTAAAGTGAGGTTCCAGTTCGTTGTATAATTCTTTTAAAACCGCTTCGGTAAAACCCGTACCACATTTTCCAATATATTGAAGCCTTTTGCCGTCATATTGCCCGAGCAGAATTGCCCCAAAATACTTTCTTGAGTTCTTAGGTTCTGTAACTCCGATAATTATAGCTTCTTCTTCATTTGCGGTTTTTATTTTTAGCCAGTTATTGCTTCTTCTGTTAATGGTATAGGTACTGTCTGCTTTCTTAGCGATAATACCTTCACTTTTGTTTTTAGCAGCTTCTTCAAACCGTTTGATTCCGTCGCCGATTGTATGTTCGGAGTAAATTACATTGGTAAACGGATATTTATTAAACAGAATTTTAAGCAGTTCCTTTCTTTCCAAAAGAGATAATTCTGTAATTAGGTTTCCGTCGAGATTTAATAAATCAAAAACATAATATTTCAGATTTCCAATTCCGGTTTTCATGTAATTTTGAAGCAATTGAAAGTTTGCTTTTCCTTCCTCATTTTCCACGACAACTTCACCGTCCAGAACAACTGTATGGTCTATTTTTTTAAGATCTTCTGCAATGGTTTTGTAATTGGTATTAAAAGAAATCTCGTTTCTGCTAAACAATTCCACCTCATTCGGATTTATAACGGCAACAGTCCGGTAGCCATCATATTTATTTTCAAAAATCCATTGATCATCATCAAAAGGTTTTTCTTTTACCGTTGCCAGCATTGGTTTTAAAAATTCCGCTTTTTCAGTTTTTGGGCTGGATTTTTTTTTTGCTGTTTTTTTTGCAGCAGGTTTTTCTTCCGCTTTAAGCGAAACTTTTTTAGCTTTTTCTTCCAGTTGGTCAAGGCTTCTTTTGGAAATAACCGATTTATCTTTTGCTAAAATATCTTCAGTAGAAGCATATTTATCATCTTTCTTCATTAAAAGCCAGGCATTTTCCTGTTTTCCGTGAAGTTTAATCAGAGAAAATTCGCCTTTTAATTTTTTCCCTTTCAGGATAAAACTCAGACGTCCTTTTGCAAGGTCGCTTAATAATTGCTTTTCATCAGAATCTGTCTTTTCATCAGAAGTATACGTTCCGTGATCCCAGACAATAACATTTCCTGCGCCGTAATTTCCTTCCGGAATAGTGCCCTCAAAATCTTTATAACTGTACGGATGATCTTCAACCATCATTGCAAGGCGCTTCACTTCCGGATCTAACGACGGACCTTTTGGCACTGCCCAGCTCTTTAGAACACCATCCATTTCTAATCTAAAGTCATAATGCAGGTGTGATGCGGCATGTTTTTGCACCACGAAAATCAATTCGCTTGCCGATTTTGCAACTTTTCCTTTGGGTTCTTTGGTTTGTTTAAAATCTCTTTTCTGATTGTATTTGGATAATGACATAACGTACTGTATTAAAAAGTTGAAAGGCTTATAGCATAGACTGCAGTTGCAACAATACCAAAAATGACATGTGCAAAAAACAACTGGATGTAATAGCCTTTAAAATCAATTTGCGGCTGATGATGGGTTATTTTAAATAAGAAAAACCATCCTATAATTCCGATGATCCCACTTATGGCCCCAAAAATTACGGCAATCAATGGTGAAATGGGTAAAATATGGTTTGACCATAGTAAATGATAACCAATAACAAATAGAAGTCCTATAAAATAATGAATCAGCCAGGCCCAAATTTGTTTTGACTTTTCTGAAAGGTTGATTTTTAATTTTTCTAAAACAAAAGTCAGCAAAACGGGTTCCTTGTACAACTCGCGAAACGTATTGGACATTACATAGCTAAAAAACGTCATCGCTGTTGTAGCCGCAATTGTAACTATTATTAATTGTATAGTAGTATATAAAATCATAGCTTTTCTGAATTAACTATGGTAAAGTTACTTTCAGTGATACTTTTTTATTTATACTATTAAAACCTGTAATTATATAATTATCAGTATTAAAGGGATTTATGGGCTACGATTTTAATACAATCCTCTAATATAGAAACTGCTTTTTCCATTTCTTCATTTTCGAGGTGGCCAAATCCTAAACGGGTGGCGGTGAGATTTTTGGTTTGGTATAAAATTGTTTTAGGAAGAAACAAACCCTTGCCGGCACATTCTTTTTGTAATTGTATGAGATTAAAATGATCCAGCCATTCTACCCAAATCGCTAAACCTCTTGGCGGCACTTTAAATTTAATTCTGTCCTTTAATTTTTCGTTAAGGAGTAAAACGAAATGATCGCGACGTTCTTTGTAGAGTTTTTTATTTTTTTTTGAAAGTCGGTGCACTTCGCCTTCCGTAATCCATTCTGTTAAAACCTGTTCTTTTATAACATCGATTCGGGGTTCCAGAATATTTTGATGTTTTTCGAGTTCCTCTATAAATTCCGCAGGAGCGGCAACAAAACCATAACTAAATCCGGAAGGCAAAGATTTACCGAAAGAGCCGATATACACCACTTTTTCATGGGAATCAAAAGCTGCTAAAGGTAAAACGGGATTGTTATCGTAATGAAAATCAAAATCATAGTCGTCCTCCAAAATTACAAATCCGTATTGATTGGCTAATTCAAGAACTTCGATTCTCTTTTTAGCGCTAAGCGAAATTGTGGTTGGATAATGGTAATTGGAAGTCAGGTACAGGATTCTGATTTTTGTGGTTTCGCAAATTTCTTTTAGTTTTTTAGTGTCAATTCCGTCATCGTTTACCGGAATAGAAATAATTTGTGCCCCCGTATTGGTTAATGTCATATTAGACATATAATATCCTGGAGAAGCAACGACAACTGTATCGCCTGGTGCAATGAGCACTTTGGTAACCAGATACAAAGCAATTTCGTGACTGCTTGCCGTAAGAAGATTGGATGTCGCAATACGTATGCCGCGGGTAAGATTTAAATAATTGGAAAAATGAGTTTTAAAATTCGAATGTGACCGCTGTTCTATTTGTTCGTATGTTTTAGAAGTTTTTCTTCTTTTTAATTTGGAAACATAAATTCGGGCAAGGACATCGGTCTGAACGAGTCGTAAATCGGGCATTCCGTCATTAAACTGAAAAGGAAGATTACTGATTTCGGTCGGATTTTCGAGAATTGTGGAAGTTTGAAACGAAAAACCAACCGTTGTACCAAATGGCTGCTGATTTTTTGACACTGAAAATTCGGCCTTGCTTTTTTGCTTCTGCTGCGATAAAATAAAAGTTCCGCGGTTTGGAATAGTTTCAATCCAACCCTGCGATTCTAAATCCTGAAAGGCTTTAATAAGTGTATTTCTGTTGACCGACAATATTTTACATAAGATTCTGGAACCGGGAAGTTTAGTTCCTTCGGGCAGAAATCCGGTCTGAATGGCTTTGATAAATTCAAATACAATCTGAAGATAGATTGCGGTGCTTTCTTCTGGTTTAAGGTGAATAAAGCTTTTAAAAGGAATTTCAACCGGACTATTCATAATTACAAAACTGGTATACTTGATTAGTACGGCAAGATACTACTTTTGCCAAAAAAAATACCAAAATGAAAAAAATCTATTTTGCTGTCCTTTCAGTAATTTGTACCCAATTTTACGCACAAACAAAAAGTGATTCCATTACGCAGATGGATGAAGTTATAATTAATGAAAACCGTTTTAATACGCCGATCTCTAAACAAAACCGCAACGTCTATGTAATTACCAGCGAAACCATAAAAACTTTACCGGCAAGAACCTTACAGGAAATATTGCAATACGCCAACGGTGTCGACATTCGCCAGCGAGGACCGTTTGGAACTCAGGCAGATGTAAGCGTAGACGGCGGTAGTTTTGAACAGACTGTTGTTTTATTAAACGGAGCCAAAGTAATTGATTCGCAAACGGCTCATAATATGCTGAATCTGCCCCTTCCGGTTGAAGCAATAGAAAGAATTGAAATTGTTCGTGGTCCGGCTGCAAGAATTTATGGCATCAACAGTTTAACCGGTGCGATCAATATTATTACCAAAAAACCAACTGATTCAGGATTTATGGTAAGCACGTATGCAGGTTCTAATTTTGAAAAAGATACACAGGATACCGGTGATACTTTTTACGGCACCGGCGTTCAGGCAGGAGCGGTTTTAGGTGAAGAGAAACAACAGCATTTAATCTTTGCATCGCACGATAAAAGTAATGGGTACCGTTACAACACCGCATTCGAAAATAATAAAATTTTCTATCAGGGAAATGTGCAAATCAATGATTCTAATGAAATTTTAGGTTCTGCGGGTTACATTAACAACGGATTTGGAGCAAACGGATTTTATGCCGCGCCGGGAGATATTAATTCAACAGAAATTGTACAGACAACATTTGCAAATATCCAGTCTAAACACGCAATTACCGAAAGCTGGATAATTATGCCTCGCGTTACCTACCGATACAATTATGACGATTACCGTTATTTAGGAAATGCCAATTTAAATGCGGGTAGAAGTCAGCATTATACCAATTCGATTGCCGGGGAATTAAATTCTACCGTTAAATTGTCTAAGGGAGAAATTGGTTTTGGAGCCGAATTTAGAAATGAAAATATTCATTCTTCCAATATAGGAGATCACGACCGCGAAAATATGGGGATTTACGCCGAATACAGAACAAGTTTTACTGAAAAGCTAGATATTAATGTTGGAACTTATCTGAATTACAATTCTGATTATAAATGGCAGATTTATCCCGGAATTGATGCAAGTTATGCCATAACAGATCAGTTTAAAATTATTGGAAATGTAGGAACCAGCCAAAGAATTCCTTCGTTTACAGATTTGTATCTGAAACAGACGGGAAATATAGGAAATGTAGATTTAGATTCAGAAAATGCATTCCAGAGTGAAATTGGTTTTAAATATAATAAAAAGGCATTAAGTTTTAATGCAAATTATTTCTACAGAAAAATTGATAATTATATCGACTGGATGCGCAATGCAACCACGATGCCATGGCAGAGCCAGAATACTGGAGACTTGAACACCAACGGAATTAATCTAAGAGGTATCTATCGACTTGTATTCTCAAAAGACTCGAAGCTGAATATTTTATTGGCGTATACTTATCTGGATTCTGAATTTAAAAGTTCCCGAACAGAAATATATTCTAAGTACTTAATTTCTTCATTAAAACATCAAATTACCAATACTATAGATTATCAGTTTAAAAATTTATCTGTTTCTTTTGCAACTCGTTTCAACGAAAGAATTACCGGGCCTTCGTACTGGGTAAATGATTTCAGGATAAGTCAGTCCATTAATAAATTCACGATTTTCCTGGACGGGCAAAACATTTTCAATGCTGTTTATTATGAAACTGGTGCAGTACCATTGCCATCAAGATGGTTTACTTTGGGCGTGAAACTGGTTACTTTGTAAAATACTTTTATTACATAGATTATTAAATAAAAAAGCTTGCAACATTGTTTGTTGCAAGCTTTTTTCATTCACCATAACATTAATAAGGACATTTTCGGAATGTCGGCCTTATACTATTTAATATGAATATTTGATAAATTATCTTCTGCAGGTCCGTTTAAAACTGTCCCGTCTGTAGCAAATCGGGAACCGTGGCAGGGGCAGTCAAACGATTTTTCGTCTGAGTTCCATTGCACAATACAGCCCAAATGCGGACAGACAGCAGAGAAAGCCTGTAAGGATTTATCATAATCTCTGTATACCGCAACTTTTCGTAATCCTAAAGAGAGTACTCCGCCTTCACCAGGTTCCAGATCAGCGGTATTTTTAAGATCAGATCCTGTAATCCAGTCCAGATATTGTGATGCCATATTTCCTGCTTCCTTCAGATAGTCGCCCATCGCCTTAAAAGTAATGCGCGACGGACTGTATAAATCCTGCCATTTATTTTCCTTACCCTGAATCAGGTCTGATATTATCATGGCACCAATAGTAGTATGAGTCATTCCGTTTCCGGAATCTCCTGTGATGATATAAACATTATCATCGCCGGGATTTCTTCCCATAAAACCTAAAGAATCAAAAGGTTCCATAACCTGACCCGACCATTTATATATTACTTCATCTAATATCGGAAAATATTTTCTGGCCCAGTTTTCTAATAGCTCATAGCGCGTAAGTGCAGAAATATCTTCTTCGTCTGCCTGTCCCGTTTTATGATCTTCTCCCCCGCAGATTAACAAATCATATTCATCATCAAAATCTTCGAGTCGGACATAATGGTAAGGTTCTGCAACCCATTTTGATTCCGGATCACCGCTGTCCCACCACAAAGCGTGGGGCAAACTGCCCTTCGGAATTTTTCCGCCAATAACATACGTTCTGTACGCATGCTGTTTGGTGTGCATGGTTACAACATCGTTAATTGGTGTATTGGTCGCCACTACAATATGGTCTGCAGAAAAACTGAAACCATTTACTGTTGCGCCTTTTTTGGTTATATTTTCGGCATGGGCTTCTGTATAAATTGCTCCTCCAAGGTCTATAATGGCTTGTGAAAGCCCTTTTAGATAATGTAATATATGAAACTGTGCCTGATTTTTAAATGTAAGGCAACGTTGATCCTGCGCGTTTGCTAGAGATGGGATATGATTTAATAAAACAGTATCAAGTCCTGCGTTTTGAGTTGCTTCAAACTCCTTATCTAGATTTTTTTCTTTGTCATTAGGATGAAGGAATAAATAACCATTTACTCGTTTAAAATTGCAGTCACTATTTAACTCAGTTACAATTTTTTCGATTTCATCAATTGCGGCACTATGACTTTCGGCTGCAAGTTTGGCGTTTTCTTTACCAAAAGTATTTTGAATATAATAATATCTGTCGTCAAGCGCACAAGTAAGATGAGCAGTTGTTCTGCCGCTTTCTCCGCTTCCGATAAAGCCATCTTCCACTAAAACTACTTTTTTTCCTGCTTTAATAAGTTTGTAAGCAGTTGTAAGTCCAGCAATACCACCACCGATTATCAAAACTTCTGTAGTAATGTCCTGAGTTGGTTTTTCATAGGAGATCAGATCTGTAGAATCTACCCAAAAGGAAACATTTTCACCAGAAGTGATGCTTCCTTCATTTATATTTTGATTTGAATTTTCCATCTGTAATCTTTTAAATGCTATTTAAATGAATATTACCAAATCTACTTCGTAAATGCTGAAAAGGATTACAATTTTCCAATTCCAGTTTTATAGGATTTCAAGTAGGCTTTTATGTAAGGATTTTAAAAAATAATGTAATCTCAAATATTTTATAATTAGTTACTTAGTAAAAATGAAAAGACCATATATTATGAAATCGATACTTAGAATGAAAATTATGTTTTTAGCCGCTTTAATAGGACTGTTTGTTTCCTGTAAAAAAAATGACGGTTACAGTGATGAGATAGAAACAAGCACAATTCCGGTAGATACGACCAGTTCTGCAGATTCGACAAGAATTACAACAGATACTGTTGCAACTGAAGCTGCTCCTCAGACACATGGAGCCGGAAATCAGGAAAGAGCAGATGATCAGTCTGAAAATACCACTGGAACAGGAACCGGACCCAGCGCAAGTTCACAGGATGGTGCAACTTATACACCTTCTTCAGGTGTACAGAAGGATAGTGTAAGGCCAAAATCCGATACACAAAAAAACAAGAAAAAGTAAATCTGATATTTAACAGACAGATTGAATTAATTAATTTAAAATATTTAGGATGAAAACAATAGTAAACATTAAAATTGCTTTTGTGATTCTTTTAATCGGCGTTGCATTTTCCTGTAAAAATAATGAAGCTGCGACAATGACACCAAACGAGAATGATACTATTCAGAATACTCTCGACACGGTTGGACCAGAAGTAGATACAATTATGGAAGACACTGCATCCAGTGTTCAGGTTGATTCTGTAGCAAAATAAAAAAAGCAAATATTACAATAATTTACAAAGCTGAATCTCACGATTTGGCTTTGTGAAATTAAAACAGTTTGCCAACCTCATTTTACCTGATTTTATTTGTGCCTAATAATTAAAATGAATGATTTAATTACGCAGGTTTTTATTTATATTTGAGAAGGATTTAACCCAAATTACTATGTCTTTAATTTCATTAAACAGCATTGGAAATTATTTTCACCAACTACTATAATGGAGATAATAAATAATTCAAGCCTCTTTCAGACTGTTTTTAATTCTGCTCCAAGCGGAATTGCAGTACTAAAACCTTTATTTGATGATAAAGGTAAAGTACAGGATTTTTCCATATTATTACTAAACACGTATCTGATAAACTGGATTAATAATCCGGATTATGCAGGTAAACGTTACAGTGAGCTTTCGAAAATGAAAGAAACTGACAATCTTAGAAAATTTATTGAAACTGCAGAAACAGGAGTGGCGTGTAATTTTGAACAATCTTACACAGAGGACGATACTGACTATTGGTTTGTTTTTAACGCTGTAAAAGAAGGTGAACTGCTGGTTGTGACAATGGAAGATATATCTGAAAAAAAGCAAGCAGAAACTGCATTAAATTCCGCTTCAGTTGATGCAGAAAAACAAAAAAGACTTTACGATTCTATAATAAACAGCACGCCCGATCTGGTTTATGTATTTGATCTGGATTATAAATTTACGTATGCCAATAAAGCCCTGCTCAACATGTGGGGGAAATCGGCAGAAGATGCAATAGGTAAGGGCTTAAGAGAAAATGGATACGAAGAATGGCATGCTTTAATGCATGAAAGAGAAATAGATATTATTGTTGCTGAAAAGAGATCAATCAGAGGGACGGTTTCTTTTCCGCATGCAGAACTGGGAAAAAGGGTTTACGATTATATTTTAGTCCCGGTTTTTAACGAAAATGGAGAAGTAGAAAGTGTAGCCGGAACAACCAGGGATATTACCGAAATAAAACTGGCTGAAGAAAAGCTCCGCGTTAGTGAGAACCGGTTCCGACATATGATTTCTCAGACTCCGGCGCCTACTTTGGTTTTAAAAGGAGATGATTTGGTAATCGAACAAATTAATACTCACATGCTTCAGATGATTGGCCGTGGCGAAGAAATCATCGGCATGCGCCTCATTGATGTTTTACCGGAACTCAAAGGACAATATGTCTGGCAACAGGTTTTGAAAGTATATAATGAAGGAATCCCATTTGACCAAAGCGAAGTTCGTGTACCACATAACCGTACCGGACAATTAAGAAACTACTATTATAACTTGGCTTATCGTCCTTTAATTGAAGAAGGAGAGATCACCGGAATGATACAGGTTGCTGTCGAAGTAACCGAACAGGTTATGGCACGACAGAAAATGGAAGAAAGCGAAAAACGTTTTCGTGCACTCGTAAATGCATCGTCAGATTTAGTCTATCACATGGATGCGGACTGGATGATTATGCAGAGTCTGGAAGGTGACGGATTATTATCCGGACCTGAAGGGCGCGGCGTGAATTGGCTGGATAAATTTGTGTATCCAGGAGATTTGGAAAAAGCAGTTCATCTCATTTCTAAATCTATTGTAGACAAAAGCATTTTTGAAATGGAACACCGGGTAATTAATTTAGACGGTTCAGTGGGCTGGATTTTTTCGAGGGTTGTTCCCATATTAGACGAGCACAATAAAATTATAGAATGGTTTGGTACAGCGAGTGATATCACTTCGCAAAAAGAACTTCAGAATGTAATTACAGAAAGCGAAGAAAAATTCAGACAGCTAGCCGATCTTGTTCCTCAGATGATCTGGACCGCTAATCCAAACGGATTTGTAGATTATTATAACAGCCGATGGTACGAATATACAGGTATGGAGGAGGATGATTTTGGAGATTCCGGATGGATTTCCAAAGCTCATCCCGACGATGCAGAACTGGTCTCTAAAGTATGGTACAACAGTGTGTACAGCGGTACTTCGTATCAGCTTGAGTTTCGATTGCGAAATGCGAGTACCGGAGAATACCGTTGGTTTTTAAGTAAAGCCGTTCCTATTAAGGATAAAGATGGTGTAATTACGAAATGGTTTGGAACCTGCACAGATATTCATGAACAAAAATCAATTACAGAGAATCTGGAGATTCTGGTTGCAGAACGTACCAAAGAATTACAGCGCTCTAATGATGATTTACAACAATTTGCGCACGTGGCATCGCATGATTTAAAAGAACCAATTCGAAAAATAAAAACATTTGTAGGCCGTCTGGAAAATCATCTTGAAGGTAAATTAGACGAATCTTCATCCCGATTTATTGACAGAATTCATGTAGCTTCGGATCGTATGTTTAATATGATTGATGGCGTTCTGGCGTATTCTAAAATTAATGCCGACTCTCAAACCGCTACTTTAGTAGATCTTAATGAAGTGATCAAAAATATTGAAACAGATTTGGAAATTACGCTGCAGAAAGCAAACGGAAAAATTTTCTATCATAACCTTCCTACGATAGAAGGTGCTGCTGTATTGATTTATCAGTTGTTTTATAATCTAATCAATAATTCTATTAAATTTGCGAGGGAAGAAGTACCACCGCAAATCGTTATTGCCGCCAAAGAACAAACTGAAGGCGATAAAAATTTTGCAATAATTACTGTTGAAGATAACGGAATTGGTTTTGATATTGATCAGACAGGTCGTATTTTTGAAACTTTTACCCGACTTAATTCCAAAGACCGTTACGAAGGTACCGGATTGGGATTGTCACTTTGTAAAAAAATAGCAGAACGTCACGGAGGTACAATAACAGCCTCGGGAGTTCTTGATAAAGGTGCAGTTTTTAAAATTACACTGCCATTTGAGCAAAAGGAAAAAGACATTTAATTATGAAAGAAAAAATAATTTTACTAGCTGATGATGACAGGGATGACACTGAAATGTTTTGTGAAGCATTGATCGACATAGATCAAAATGTAATTTGTCATTGTGCAGAAAATGGAAGTGAAGTTTTAAAAATACTCGAAAATCAGGATCAGTTGCCGGGCGTTATCTTTCTTGATTTAAATATGCCGATCATTAACGGTTGGGAATGCCTCAAAAAACTTAAAGCTGACGAACGTTATAAGGACATTCCGGTCATTATGATTTCGACTTCTTCACACAAAAACGATTTGGAAACCGCGTCTCAGCAGGGAGCACTTTGTTATTTTGTAAAACCTAATAATTTTAACGATTTAAAAGACGTTTTGCGATCGGTAATTGAAAATTTAGAGACGGGATTGAAAGACTCCGCTCCAAAATTGGCAGTTAATAAATATCTTCATGTTTTTGCTTAGAATAAAACACAATATTTTCCTCGTTTTTAATTATGAATTTAAGCTGTGATTTAGTAACCCCTTTTTTGAGCCATTTTTAATAAATCGTGCATTTTATTTGGCATTTTATACATAAAAATATCTTTAGAACTGGTAGATAAACCTTCTAGAGCAATAGCACCAACATAATCATCTGCAAGATCAAAACTGTGAACCTGCCAGTCCTGACTGTTTTTTATTAAAGAAAAATCTACATTGTACTCTCCATCCAAACATGGAATGTACTTAAAATCTTCGTCAATACCTTTTCCCAGTGCTTTTACAAAAGCTTCTTTACGCGTCCATAAAGTATAAAATGTATTTTTTTTGTCCAGTGCCTTTTCTATGATGTTGGTTTCACTTTCATTAAAAACATCAGGAAGCATACCTGTAAAATTAAAATCCTTACTCATATATTCTATATCCAGTCCAACTTTTCTGCGGGAAACAGCAATAGCAGCAAAGTCTTCAGAATGCGAAATATTAAAATGCAGCCACGGATGAGAAGCTAAATAAGGTTTTCTGTTAAAGTCATAATCCAGGTAAATGTTCTTTACATTTAATTTCGTGTAAGCACCCAATACAAGTTTCAAAATCGACCGGTATATTATAAACCGGTTTCGGTCTGTTTCCTTATAAAAGCGTTTTGTTTTCTTCACTTCGGCAGAATTAAGGAATGCAGCCAGCTCGTCCTTAATTGCGCTGAAATTTGGCAGATAGACAATATAAATAATGATCTCATTATCTTCTAATAAATACTCTTTTTGTGGTATAAAAGCAGTACTTTTTGCCTGAAAGAATGAAACCAGGAGTTTAGAGATCTTCATGATTCCTGTCTAAAATATCCTGAATTAATCTTGCCAGTACTTTATCATTCGGTGGTGCTACAATGTTTAAATGATTACCCGAAATATTGTGAATGGTAACTCCGCCCATTGCAGCTTTTTTCCATCCCAGATGTGTTGGATCTAATTTGTAATTCTCATCGTCTTTGGAGCGAAAGAGATCAACACTAAAATTTTGTGGTTTGAGATGATATCGGTCCACAATTTTCTTTACCATTGCATCTGCTTCAATAAATTGCTGAAGAGCCAGTTCTTCCTGTTCGGTCATTGTAATTTTTTTGCCAAAATGCCTTTGAAGTATATATTCTTTTTTTCCGTTGATGCGCATTTTAAAAGCTTTCCAGCTTAACAGCATTTCTTTGAGGAAATCAAGTCTTTTGTGCGTCAGATCAAAGTATCTCACAAGTTGTTTGCGTCTGTAATTTCCATAATAATAAGAAGAATCGACATACGAGTCGAGTAATCCTGTTAAAGTTACGGTTTTGCCCATTTCCTTTAATTGACGGGTCATTTCAAAAGCTACAATTCCTCCAAAAGAAAATCCGGCCAAAGCATACGGTCCTTTTGGATTTACTTTGATGATGGCTTCGATATAATGGGCTGCCATCGCTTCAATCGATTCGTACCAGCCGTCAAAACCTTTGGGCCTGGTTCCCTGAATGCCATAAATAGGCTGATCGTCATCAAAATGTTTACTTAAATTTATAAAATTCAGAACATTAAGTCCGGCTCCGTGTATGATAAACAACGGTACTTTATTGCCAACTGGTTTAATGGGAACGAGACAATCAGCGTAGATTTCGGTTCCGGTGTTTAACAACTTAGCAAATTTCTCAACGGTTGAATATTTAAATAATGCCGATAAAGGAATTCGCTTACCAGTATGTTTTTCGATTTCGATCATTACTTTTACTCCTTTAATGGAGTGTCCGCCCATTTCAAAGAAGTCGCTGAAAATGTCAATATTTTCGAGATTTAAACTTTCTTTCCAGATAGTGGCCACTATATTTTCCTCTTCTGTTCGGGGAGCGGTGTATGTGATTTTTTTATTTACCTTATATTTTGCTAATTCTTTGCGGTCTGTTTTACCGTTAAGTGTAGTAGGGATTTTTTCAATTAAATTAAAATCATGCGGTATTAATTGTGCCGGCAATTTTGCGCCCAGTGCTTCGCGCCATTCAGGGATTTTCTCCGCACCACTTTCTAAGCTGGAATCTGGTACAATGTGCGCAACAAGAAAGTTTTCATCTGCCAGTACCACAGCGTATTTAATTCCGCCAAGGAGTAAAAGAGCCTGTTCTACTTCGCCGGGTTCAATTCGATGTCCTCTAATTTTAACCTGCTGATCTACACGTCCCAAACACTCTATTTCTTTGTTTGGATTTATTTTCCCTAAGTCACCAGTGCGATAAAGTATCTCATCTTTTTTGGCTGAAAAACTATTTTTGATAAATTTCTCAGCAGTAAGTTCGGGTCTGTTCCAATATCCTTTGGCAACACCATCGCCCCCAATTACAATTTCGCCTACATTTCCAGGCGCCACAAGTTGGCCTTGATTGTCTAAGATATAAATCTGTGTATTTCCAATTGGTTTACCGATGGTGATCGCTTTGTCTTCGGCTTTAATTTCCTTTACAGTTGACCAAATGGTGGTTTCGGTAGGGCCATAAACATTCCAGAGCGAATTACATTTGGATAGTAATTCGCCCGCCAGATCTGCCGGCATTGCTTCACCTCCGCATAAAGCTTTAATCGGTAAATGCTCGTTCCAGCCGGAATCTAATAACATAGACCAGGTAGTTGGCGTAGCCTGCAGGAAGTTAATGTTTCCGCTTTTTACCAAATCGAGTAAAAGTCTGCCATCCCTTGCAGTTTCGTGATCTGCTAATATTAATGTTGCACCTTTTGTAAGCGGTAAGTACAACTCTAAACCTGCAATATCAAATGAGATGGTTGTAATGGAAAGCAGTCTGTCCTTTTCCTTCAAACCGGGTTCCAAAGCCATACTACAAAGGAAATTAACCAAATTTTTGTGTGTAATGGGTACGCCTTTAGGATTTCCGGTAGAACCTGAAGTATAGAGTATATACGCAATATTTTCAGAACTCATCATAAAGGCAAGCGGAAGTGGCGAATAGTCATTCAATACCTCCGTTGCATCTTCGATAAATAGTGTTTGAGGCCAGGAGGGAAGAGATGCGAATAATTTTTTACTGGTCAGCAGTACTTTTGCACCAGAATCATTCAGCATAAAATCTAAACGCTCTTTTGGATATTCCGGATCTAAAGGCAGATAGGCAGCGCCGCATTGCATAATCGCGAGTAATGCATAAAGTAGCTCCGGATTTCTTTCAAATGAAACTGCAATAAAATCTCCAGACTGTATACCCTGCGCTTTTAAATAATGCGCCATTTGATTTACTTTTTTATGTAATTCAAGGTATGTTGTTTTAGAATCGTGAAATTCCAAAGCAATATTATGTGGTGTAAGCTCCGCCTGTTTCCTTAATAATTCGGTTAAAGTTACATCCGGATAAGGCATATCCGTATTGTTTATTTCGGCATAGTCTTCTAAATAATTCCCGCCTATTATATCTGATAATGGATTTTTTGGATCAGCGATTAGTTTACTAATAATTTCCTGCAACGATTCCATCATTTTATTTATGGTCCCGGGTTTAAATAGTGTGGTATTGTACGTCCATTGAAATTCGGGTCCGTTTTTGGTTCTGAAAATATGAAGCTGAATTTCAAAAGTTCCAAATTCGCGTGGATTTTGTTTAAATTCATGGGTAAGACCTGTATAAGAAAAATCTTCCTCAATAGTTCTGTTCAGGTCAACTGTCAGAATAATCGGAACCAAAGGTATTCTCGACGGATCTCTTGCGATCGGAAAACTTTTAAGCAGATGACCAAAACTTACCTGTTGATTTTCGTATGCATCAAATAATTGCGAATTTCTTTCTTTTAGATAATCAAAAAAGCTGAGATGCGACGCAATTTTACTGCGGAGCGGAAGTAAATTAACACAGTCTCCAATTAATTGTCTCATGTCGTAGACGCTGTTTCCGGAAGACGGAAATCCTACTACGACATCATTTTGGCCTGTTGTTTTGCATAAAAAAATTTCAAAAGCAGCCAAAAGTGTGGTCACAAGACTACTTCCGGCAGAAATTCCGATGTTTTTTAATTTGTTGATAAGGGCATCATCAAAAGGAAAATCAATTCGGTTGCTGTTGTATGTCCGTAACGAAGGTCGGGTAAAGTCCAGCGGTAATTCTATAACAGGAACAGATTCTTTGTACATATTGATCCAGAAATCTTCTTGCAATTTATAATCAGTGCTTTCCATGAAGGAATTAATTTTTTCAGCAAACTCACTGAAACGTTCCGGAACTGGGAGTTGTCGTTCTTTGTTTTCAACATAGGCAGAATATAGTGCAGCTAATTCTTCCAGAATAATATCGATACTTAAACCGTCGCCAATAATATGATGAATTGTAAGCGTAACAAGATGTTCAGCATCATCAATTTTAAGAATGTTAATCCTAAAAAGCGGACCATTTACCAGATCAAAGAGAGTGCTGATTTCTTCTTTGATAAATCGGTTTATATAGCCTTGTTTTTCGAATAATGCTAAATCAGAAAAATCATTTTGAGAAACTTCAATTTTGTAATCATTATAAATACACATAAAGTGACCGTCCGGACTAAATGTGGCCCGCAAACCTTCATGACGTTGTACTAATGTGTTTACAGCGCGTTCAAAAATGTCTGTAAAGAAATTGCCTTTCAGTTTAATAGATACAGACAAATTGTAAGCTTTGTTGGCATCACTTCCTCCAAAAATGCAATCACTCCAAATTTCCTGTTGCGAATTTGTAGTGTAAATTACCCTCTCTATTTCGGGTGAAAATGGATTAAATTGAATTTCAGTTTCAGTTTCCATTTCTAACTGTATTTGAGGTTGATTTTTCATTGTTCTCCTATTTTAAATGTTAAACCGGACAGCTTTTTTGACATTTTAAAATATTATTTTTATTATAATTTGATCTTTATAAAATTTCCTTTCCTGACAGGATCATCGATAAACCAGACAGGATTTCCATACTCATCCCTTCCCAGTTTACTGCCTTGAACAGGAGGTTCATTTGCTCTTATAGTATATTTTTTTTCTGAATTTTGATTTTGACTCTTAACAATGTCTACAATATTCTCTTTTTTAGAAATACCATTGGTTCTGAGAATTCCGTTCGGTTCGGCTTTAATTTCATTCATACTGATTTTAACTGAATCGGGAATTTGTAATTCCAAAGGAATAATAGAACTATTTCTATGGGCAGATAAACTTTTCAAATCTTCTAACTGATCCACTTTCTGACTTAATTGCTGTATCTGTTTTTTAAGCTGTTCTAAAGAAACCGCATTATTTTCGATAGTTGTTTTATTTGAAATGATAATCGGAGCAGGACTTTCAGTTTCTTTTGCGAAAACAACTTCCTCAGGAAGATTAAGTTCTATATACTCTGCCAGAAGAGATGGTGTAGCATACGATTCGTTAAGTTGTCTGAAAGTAATAGGTAAATTAAATTCTTTCTTTAATTTCCCCGACAACTGAGTAAGTGATAAGGAATCCAAGCCTAATTCCAGAAAGGTATTATCTGACGCAGCTGAGTCGTAAACAATTCCTGATGCATTTTTTATAATCTCAGCAATTTGAGAAATGATCTTATCTTTTCTCAAGTGGTTTTTTGATTCCGATTTAGTTTCTGCAATTCCTAAATCTACAGTAGCTTGAGAGGCGTATGTTTTTTGAACGTGCATGTTTTCGGTAGTTGCCAAAGGTTCTATCCAGCAAAGTTTGCGATCAAAAACATAACCTGGCAATTCGACCTTTTGTCTTTGCTGCTCTTTGTAAAATGCTTTCCAGTCCGGATTTAAACCCTTCATCCACAATTCGCCTAAAGTGGTTAATAATGTTTTGTACTCATTTTCCTGATCTTCCCGCGGAGGTGTTATACTCGCAAATGCAGGAATGATTTTTCCGGCAGCCTGCTGGCGTGCGAGAGTTATTAAGGTTTGTCCGGGCCCCACTTCCAATAGTACAAAATCATCCATTTCAAATGCTGTGTTCATGGCGTCTGCAAAACGAACTGTATTTTTTAACTGATTTATCCAGTATTCCGGATCTGTGGCTTCGGTATCTTTAAGCCAGGTTCCCGATGCAGTCGAAATAATTGGGAGTCTGGGTATACTTAATTTTACATTTTCTAAAGTCTTTTTAAAATCTTCGAGAATCGGTTCCATCATATAAGAATGGAAGGCGTGACTTGTATTGAGTAATTTGTTCGGAATATCTTTCGCGTCAAGCACCTGATTGAAAAGGGAGATATCCTCTTTTTTCCCCGCAACAACACAAAACTGATTAGAATTAATGGCTGCAATTGAAAGTGTTTGAGGAATTAACTCTTTAAGCTGATCCACCGATACACGAACAATAAGCATTGATCCACCCGGTAACTGACTGATTAATTTTCCTCTGACGGCCACGATGTGTAAAGCGTCCTTCAAAGACAAAATTCCCGCCAAATGTGCCGCTGCAAATTCACCAATGCTGTGACCACATAGAAAGGTTGGTTTTATTCCCCAGCTTTGCCACAATTGAGACAATGCATATTCTGTTACAAACAAAGAAGGCTGTGTTAAACGCGTGTTTCTAAGAAGTTCCTCGGCATCTGCAGAATTGTCTTTTGGATAAAGAATGCTGCGAATGTCTAGTTCCAGATCGTCCATCAGTAATTCGGCACATTGATCTACGGCATCACGGTACACTTTTTCGTTATCGTAAAGTGTTTTTCCCATTTGTATATATTGTGATCCCTGTCCTGGAAAAAGGAATCCGATTTCTTGGGGAATACTTTTTAAGGTAGAAGATTTTATGTTTTTAGTTTTTAATGAAATCAATTTTTCAGCAGCATCCTCATTTGAGTCCGCTATTAAAAAACTTCTTTCGTTAAAGTCCTCTCGTGTAACATTCAGTGAGTAAGTAATATCAGCCCAAGCAACATTTTTAGATCTATCGATAAAATGGCCCAAAGCATTTTCATAACCCAGCAAACTGTTCTTACTTTTTGCTGACCAGGTTAATAATTGCAATGGTTTTGTGTTTAACGATTCTTTATTTTTTGGTGCTTCATATTCTTCAACAATAACATGAACGTTGGTACTTCCTATGCCAAAAGAACTTATTCCGGCTCTTCGTTTACCTTCTGCTTTCCAGTCAATTAATTTGTTGTTGATATAGAAAGGACTATTATCAAAATCGATATTTGGATTGGGCTTGTCAAAATTAATCATTGGCGGAATCTGCTTGTGCTGCATCGCCAATAGTGTTTTAATCAAACCCGCCACACCGGCTGCAGCAGTAGTATGGCCCATATTACTTTTTATAGAGCCTAATGCGCAATAATTGTATTTTTCCTGTTTGCCATAAGCAATTTTAAGTCCTTCAATTTCAATGGGGTCGCCAATAGGAGTGGCGGTTCCGTGTGCTTCCATATACGTAATTGTCGAAGGCGATATTTGCGCATCATTAAAGGCATTTATTATGGCTCCTGCCTGACCTTTAGCACTTGGTGCCATAAAACTTCCTTTGTCACCCCCGTCGTTATTTACACCGACACCTTTTATTATACCGTAAATAATATCACCATCTTTTTCGGCTTCTTCTAATTTTTTAAGTACAACAACTCCCGCGCCATCACTAAAAACAGTACCCTTTCCGGATGCATCAAAAGAACGGGTAGATCCATCGGGACTTTTAATGAATCCATCATCATAAAGATGCCCGCTGTTTATGGGTGCTGTTACACTCGATCCTCCTGCAAGAGCCACATCGCACATACCGGTTCGTATTGCTTTTACAGCTTCGGCTACAGCCAATAAAGAAGTAGAACAGGCAGAATGAACACTAACTGATGGCCCTTTTAAATTTAAATGATACGAAGTGCGCGGTGCAATAAAATCTTTTCCGTTGACGGTGTAGATTTGTAAATCGCCAACAGCACTTTTTAGCTCGTTGTTTGGGAAAATATTATTTTCATAATACGAGTTAATTTCGCTTCCCGAATAAACTCCGATGCTTCCTTTATAATGTTTGGGAAGATGTCCGGATTGCTCCAGAGCTTCGTACGAAATTTCTAAAAAGATCCTGATCTGAGGATCCATTGCAGCTGCCAACTGCGGATTTAATCCAAAGAAATTGGCATCGAATTCTTTGGCCGATGACAAAATTCCTCTTGCTCCAATATACAATGGGTCTTTTCTAAGACTTTCGGGTAAACTCGGATCTAATTCTTCCTTGGAAAATAAGGAAATAGTTTCTTTACCGTCCCGTAAATTTTCCCATAATTCCCCGATGGTGTCAGAACCGGGAAATCTTCCTGCCATACCGATTATGGCAATATCCGAAGGAGTTCGATTTTCATTGGTTGGTTTCAATTCAAAAGGATTTTCCGGAATTTTATTTTCTTCTAAAACCGAAGCAAGATCTTTTATCGTAGGGTGAATATAAATTTTTGAAACCGGTATTTCCAGAGACAAACGCTGTTTTAGCAGTGTTGTGACTTTTTGTGCCAATACAGAGCTTCCTCCCAAATCGAAAAAATTATCCTCTGTTCCTATATCGGTTATTTTCAGTTGCTGACTCCAGATTGCTGCAATATCTTTTTCTAATTGTGTAACTGGTTTTTTGAAAAGAGGAGCAGATTCGGGTCTGTTATTTTTTGGAAGAGGTAAATTTTTCTTGTCAATTTTTCCATTTGGTGTAATTGGAAATTCATCTACCCAAATGTATTTTGACGGAATCGATATTTCGGGTAAAACTTTTGAAAGTGTTTCTGAAATTTCCTCTTCATCTTGTTGCTGTTCAGATTTTAAATAGGCTACAAGTTTATCCTCATTTCCAAAATGCCTGCTAAGAATAACCGCAGATTGTTTGATTCCGGAAATGGTGTTTAGAGTTGCTTCAATTTCGCCGAGTTCAATACGATGGCCCCGCAATTTTACCTGATGGTCAATACGTCCTAAGCATTGCAATTCTCCATTTGGAAGCAGCTTTCCTAAATCTCCGGTGCGATAAAGAATGGAATCGGGTATTGTAGAAAGCGGGCTTGCAATAAATTTTTCCGCTGTTAATTCAGGACGTTTCCAGTAACCTTCTGCGACTCCGTCTCCGCCAATTACGATTTCACCAATTTCTCCTTGCTCTACAATTTGTAATTTTTCATCCAGCATATATATCTGGGTGTTGGCAATAGGAAATCCAATCGTAATGAATTTATCTTCGGCTGTAATTTGTTTTACAGCAGACCAAATTGTCGTTTCTGTGGGACCGTACATATTCCAAAGAGAATCACATCTTAACAGTAATTCTTTTGCAAGGTTTAAAGGCAGGGCTTCGCCTCCGCAGAGTGCTTTTAAAGCAAGTGGACTGTTCCAGCCCGAATCTAATAGTAACTGCCAGGTTGTGGGAGTTGCCTGCAGTATAGTGATTTCTTTTTTTTGTAAAAGATTAAATAAAAGCTGACCGTCGCGTGTAGTTTCATAATCGGCTAAAACTACTGCAGCGCCTTTTATTAAAGGAAGAAATAGTTCCAGACCTGCAATATCAAACGAGATGGTGGTGATTGATAATAATTTGTCTTTCGCGTTTAAGCCTGGCTCAGCTGCCATACTAAAAAGAAAATTGACTAAATTTTTATGCGTAACAGTGACACCTTTGGGTTTTCCTGTCGAACCTGAAGTATATATTATATAAGCAACAGCTTTCGGAGTGACCGAATTACCTGCAGATGTATCGGGATATTGGACTAGTGAAACTAAGACATCTTCAATTAATATTGTTTTTAAATTTTTTGGTAATGACTCTGAAAGTGTTTTTGTGGTAAGAAGAAAACTCGCCTGTGAATCCTCAAGCATGAACTCTAACCGTTCAGCAGGAAATTTTGGATCTAAGGGTAAATAGGCTGCCCCGCATTGTATAATGGCCAGAAGTGAAACAATTAAATCAGGATTTCGATCCATTGCGACAGCGACAAACTGTCCGGGAGATAATCCCTGCCCAACAAAATAATTTGCGGTTTGATTCACTTTTTTTGACAGTTCCTGATATGAAATTTTCAGGTCTCTAAATTCTATTGCTGTGGCAGTAGGCGATACTGACGCTTGTTTTGAAAAAAGCTCATGTACCGGATTATCAGGATACGCCATGAAGTTTCCTTTGACTTCTTTCTCTGAATTATTGTTTTTTGGTCTTTTCATTTTAAGGGTATTAAAATTAAAGAGGAGCAAAATAGGATGATAGTATCAGTGCTTTCCACAAGAAAAATATTAGATATTTGTCTTACAGTTTTTTAGTGAGGTATTTCGTCGTCGCATTTATTGTGTTTTCTGTTGAAAAAAATAAAAGGATATAAGAAATGGATTGGTTATTGGCTTTTATTTTGGCTCGGTCTTAAATACTTTTTATTGCTTATTCTTTAATAAGTCGATCAAAAAAAGGAAAAATATTTCACTAAATCTCGCATATTCTGTATAAAGCTATTATTCTCGATTAAAAGCATATTTTAAATAATTGTGAGCCTGTTTTAATTTATTTATTGAATTGTAAAGACTAATTTTTAGTGTTTTTTATTTTAGAGTATTATATGTATTCAAATCCATTCATACAGATCAGTTTTGTAGGATTTCAAATTTGGATCATTGAATGATATAAAAAAGCGATTTTTAAATATTTGTAAATCAACTAAATAGAAATTTTTTGTGATTATTTTTATTTAGGCACCTCATAATTATTAAATTGAGATAATATCAGGCGTTGTATTGAATATTAAATAAAAACAACTATCAGATATAATTTTAAAAATAAATAGTCGTTATTTTTGTACATCTTCCTACTAAGATTTTAAAGCCCCTTATTATTACAGTCCTACTTTCAAATCTGTAATAATTTTAGTCAAGTTAAAATAAAAGCACCGCTCCATTCTACTTTTTTAACTTTTTCAATGTAAGTAAATAGTCATTAAAATACTACATTTTATACCGATAATCGGATATAATATTTATTATATCGATTATTTTTTGAAATTAAATAATTTTGCAGTATAAAAATTAACGTAAGAATAAATCAACTGTGAAGTATCTAAAAACGAGAAACATATACCTGCTGCTAATTATGATGTTATGGATTCCTTTTAAAGGAATTAGTCAAAGTACTCCCGCCAATACAGATTTAATGGAGACAATTGTAACATCTGGAAATAGTGCAAGTGGAAGCTCGGGAACAGTTACTTATTCTATTGGTCAGGTATTTTATACTTACATCGGAGAAGAACCTGTTTTTAGTGTTGCCCAAGGTATTCAGCATCAGGAAAAAAGTGGTAATCTCGATATTCCCGAAGTTGATGAGCCTGCTAAAGCACAAATGTTTGTCTACCCCAATCCAACCACAGATTTTGTTACTATTAGTATGAACAGCCTGGAGTCTGAAGATGGTCAGCGCTCGTACAGACTTTACGATATTCAAGCCAGATTACTAAGGCAAAACACTATTAATCAGGAGGAAACACAGGTTAGTTTAAATAATCTTAGTCCGTCAATATATATACTTGTAGTATATGTAAACAATAAAATCCTGAAATCATTTAAGATAATTAAAAATTAAAACTAAAAATATAATGAAACTCGCACATATCCTCTTATTATTATTTGTGACGGTGACGTTTAAGGTATCTGCACAATCACCTGAAAAAATGAGTTATCAGGCAATTATTCGCGCTCAGGACAACAGTCTCGTTGTCAATTCCAGAATTAGCGTTAAAGTAATTGTGCATCAAAGTACCTCAACAGGAACAATTGTGTATCAGGAAACGCACTCTCCTACTACAAATAGTAATGGACTTGTTTCTCTTGAAATTGGAACCGGAACGATCGTTACCGGTGATTTTAGTAAAATTGGCTGGGATAAAGGACCTTATTATATAGAAACACAGGTAGATGTAAAAGGGGGGTCTTCATACAATATTGTGGGAGTTACCCAACTTTTAAGTGTGCCTTATGCATTGTATGCGAAAACTGCAGGCGGAACCTCAAGTACGCCTTTTCGTTCTGCAATTGTTCCCTTTACAACATCACGAAACATTGCAACAGGAGATGTAAATAATACATTAGAATGTACAACATCGTCTACTCTTACCTTAACATCAGACTTTTCAGCTATGGCAGTCGGCGAGACTATTAATTTAGAAGCTCACAACGGAGCTGTACTTTCCATTCAGAGCGCATCTGGTGTGACTCTGAACTATACAGCAGGAGGAGCTGGAAAATTTACAAGTACTACAGGAAATGTCAGATTTGGATTTCTTAGAAAAACAGGTGCAAACTCCTATATTATATCCGGACAATGAAAAAGCTAATTTACTTTTTACTGCTGTCTACAACGGTTTTTTCGCAAAATTATCAATATGCAATTGATGAAGTGCCTGCGAGAACTCCCGAAAATCCGATAGTTAATAATCAACAGGAGGAGAATAATTATTTTACTTCCTATTTGTTACCAGTTACGCAAAAAGCAACTATACAGCAGGCTTTAGATCAATATGGTTCAGTAAGATTAGAGAAAGGAGATTATTCCGGGGTGAATATAGTCATGAAAACTAATCAACGATTGTACGGACATCCTACCTTGACGAAAGTATCCAATATAACAATAGCTGCAGGCAGTAGTAATGTGCGTTTGGAACAATTGTCGTTTGTTGACAGAACACTGTCTTTTGAGGCAGGTGCAGTAATATCCAATTGTATTTTTAAAACTTTAAAATATGTTTACATCAGTGCAGTTGGCGCAAAATTGGAAAATAATGAATTAATAGATATCGGCGGACAAATAAAACTCGATTGCAGTACCTCTGGGTATTTCAGAAATAATAAAATAATTAAGCATCAGGCTCAATCCATTTCCAATCAACTCATTATGAAAGGTAATAGTCTGACACCAAGTTATGGAAATGTGAATTTACATTCTAATTATTTAACCCCTGTGGGAGATGCAACAGATATTGACGGATTACAATCGGCAACTTTTGTTGGTGTGGACAGCGAGGGATGGAATCTGAACGGACAAGGTTCTAAAGCAATGTTTACTGCTAAAAATATAGGTGATCTGAAAATAACCGATTTTGGGGGCGGAAATTCATACTCTGCTGTTAAAACAGGATCTTATGATATCGATGCACAAAATTTATTTTTTCTGAATAAATATCTGAAAACGACAAGTGATGTTATCTCTCCCAGAACTAATATGTTTTTAATAGACGGCGAGGGTGGATATAACAGAGGAAGCGGCGCCGTAACAGGATTTGATTTACTGGGTAATCTTGATCATAGTAATTCTGTTAAGTACAATAGTATAGAGCAGACTGCTGTCATCACTAATTCATCTGTGCTGGCAAACCTGAGTAGTGTCATTCTGGGTACAAAATATACGCCTTGGGCAAGGCCAAATTGGGAGACTTTGCCAGATCCTTTAGGCCCAAACTGGAAGACAACCAGAACGGGAAAAACAGATCAAAGTGCATATATCCAGGGTTTAATTGATTCTAAAGGAATTGCAGAATTACCCGAAGGTATATTTTACATCGGATCAACCCTAAAAATTCATCTTGATGGTAATCATGGGATATTAGGTAAGGGAACCGGAAAAACGGTTATTGTTGGTTTGACAGATGATTTTCCTTTACTGACACTTGATACAGGAACAGATAGTAATTTTACTTTAGCATATTTAACCTTACAAGGCGGAAGTGTTGGTCTTTATGCAGCTAAAAAGAATAATGTAGGAATTGGTCAGATTGCATATCAAAACCTGAGATTTGTTAACTTCAGAGATCAGGCAATAGGGATTCAGCTGTATCAGATTATGGGACTTGATAATAATTTTTTCGAGTATTTGGGATTTATTAATTGTGGAAAAGGATTTTCTCAGGAGCCTTTATTGCCCTATTCCGGAGATTATAATACGTCGAGTTATGTTGATAAAACCATGTATTACAAATCTCAGTTTATAAACTGCAGTACCGCAATCTCCATGCCCGCAACCAGACCAGATAATTTAAATGCATGGGTGGATTGTAAATTTGACACAGGCTCAGTAGCGCTTAGTATGGGTGGTCAAAATTATCCGGTTATTGCAAATTGTGATTTTAGTAATTACAAAGGAGCAAATGTAATTAGCAGTAATTCTATTTCTATTTATAGTTCGAAATTTTATAATAATAACCCGTCATCTTCGGTAGTAAATTCCATGGTGACTTACATTGAAGGCAGTAATTTTTTAGATTCCGCTAATATGTTTTCACCTGTAATGTACAACTCGACATATCATTATATTCTAAATTCTACTATTGCAGGGAATGTAATTGTAACTAAGCCTTCAAATTTATATTATGATTCATCGGCTATTTATGTAAATTCGACATTATCTGCCAATCCCACATTAAGTAAACTGCTTGTAAATGTAAAAGTCGGTGTGCCAACTGTAGTAATAAATTCTACCCCTAATCCATATCCGCGGTTATTGGTCACACAACAGTAAAATTTACAACAGTGTATTATAAAAAAAGAGCTTCCGAGTATTTGATCGGAAGCTCTTTTTTATTTTATATGTAGTTTTCTTCAAAACAAACTGTGGCAGATTTTCCGGATTTTCTTCTTCTTCTTTAAAACTTTTAAAAATTTATAAAACAAGTAAGATTACGAACTTTTGGTGCTTATAAATTAATTTTTTTACGGTTTCCAGCACCTTTCAGATGCCTTAAAACATAACATCGTGTATTTTATCGGATTTTAAAATCCGTTGAACAGATTTATTATTATAAACTCAAAACATTATATATTTTTGATCGAAAATTAAAATGAATGCTAAATAAAAACAACTATTTAGCTTTAAACTTTATTAATAATTGAAAGGTTATTGTTAAAAACTGATTTTTTTTGCATAATAGGAATATAACGCTATTTTATTTTGAAGAAAAATTTTAATGATGGTAACAACAGTAACTTTTGACTAAGAATTATTTATACTTTTTATTTTTTATGAAATATAGTGTATACGAAAATATTAGAAAGATAAGAGAATTAAAAAATTTCACCAGAGAATATGTTGCCGCAGAATTAAATATGAGTACCAGTGGTTATGGCAAAATTGAAAGAGGTGATGTTGATTTAACCGTTTCTAAATTAATAGAAATATCAAAAGTTTTAGAGGTTTCGATTGAGTTCATATTTAAATTCGATGTTTCGATCTTTTTTAGTGAAACCAGATAACTAATTTTTTTTACAGATTGATTATTAGATTAACCAAATTAACGATTACAAAAAATTGTATTAAAAGACTAAGTCATGGAAAATTACTACTTAAAAATTAAAGAGTATCGTTTACAGAACAATCATACTCCGGAATATGTAGCTATTCAAATGGAGATGAGCGTAAAAAAATACGAAAAAATTGAGCTTGGAATGATTGACCTCAAACTCTCAAAATTAGATCAGTTGGTTAAAATCCTGGGTATTAAAAAGAGCCAGATTTTTCAATTGGAAAACTGATAATTCAGGAGCTTATAATTTCATTCTTTAAAAAAGGAAATTACCAGTGAAGCGTAGAACTTCTCTCAAGGCTCTTTCTTTATTTATTATTTATGTTTTACTTTTAAGACATATCCCAAAGATTCTAAAATCAACACATAATGGGTTTTTGTAATATCTTTTACAACAGCATTCTGATTACAGAAAGCACCCGAATTTAAATGTATTTTATCGCCAATTTGATATTGCATAACCGAGATCTCCGAAGATGTATCTCCGCCATCCAGCCATTCTCTTATCGTTTCTATTTCTCTGTCTTTAACAATAGCATGTCTTCCAAGCCAAAACAAAAAGCGGACAACTCCGGGCGAATTAAATACCATATTTCTGTCTTTTTCTGCTAATTGTACAAAAATGTAATGATTAAATAACGGCACTTCGACCCTTATTTTTCTGTCTGATCTTTGTTGAACTTTTTTGATAACAGGACAATAACAGTTGATATTAAATTTGGTTAACTGCTCTGCAACTCTTTTTTCCCACTTTGGTTTTGTGTAAACTACATACCATTTCATAAGGCTTCAATTGTATTTATTTTTTGTAAATAGATGTGCTTAAATATTAATCTTTTTATATCTGTTATTTTATTTCGAAATTTTCTAAAAAAAATACTCTCTAATTTATTTCATATACTACAAAATTGGGTCAGATTCTTTCATGATCAAACCTTCAATCGATGTATTACTGATGTGTAGAAAAGCACGATTAAAAATCAGGTTATGTAACTTTAAACCAGGTAGTAAATTTAATTCCACACTTAAAAAAAGGCGAAAGTGTTTTATACTAAAATTTCCTTATTTAGGACATTTAGCAACAAAAATGAAATTCTGTATTAGTTCTATTATTATAATTTTATCTTAATTATTGAGAGGGATAAATTGACTTTATGGCGCTGATTTGAATGCTTTATTATAAAAAGTTTTGCTCATGTATCGCAATTAATTTTCCTGGTTTCCCAAGTTTTTACACCATTTTATTTTTCTTTTTTGAGTAGTTATAATGTAACTATTCACGGGGAACCCTTTTTTAAATTTTAGTAAAAAGAGCTCAAACCCTAATAAAATGGTTGACTACCGTTTCTGAAAATCATACCACATTAACAAACATATTTTTTAATTTAAAACAGTAAGCAGATGAGAACCGGAATTACATTTAGTGCTTTTGATTTGTTACATGCAGGGCACGTTAAAATGCTTGAAGAAGCAAAACAACATTGTGATTATTTAATTGTTGGTCTACAGACGGATCCGACGTTAGATCGCCCAACAAAGAATAAACCGACCCAGACTGTAGTAGAACGCTACATACAGTTAAAGGCCTGCAAGTTTGTGGATGAAGTTGTTCCATATTCGACGGAACAGGACTTAGAAGATGTTTTAAAATCCTTTGCTATAGACATCCGTATTTTAGGAGATGAATATAAGGAGAGAGATTTTACAGGAAGAAAGTACTGCGAAGAAAAAGGAATTGAGCTTTATTTTAATACACGTGATCATCGTTTTTCGAGTACTAACCTGCGTAATGAAGTTTATCAAAGAGAAGTTTTAGTGCATTCTAATGGGAATTAATACCATTACTCACGTCGTTTTAACCGGAGGAGTGGGCAGCAGACTTTGGCCTCTTTCCAGGAAAACACTTCCAAAGCAATATTTAGAACTTTTTGACGGAGAGTCACTCTTTGAAAAAACAGTTGCACGAAATCTGACTATATCCAATAAAACGATAGTTGTTGGAAATATAGAAAATTACAAAATGAGTAATGCAATTATGTCAAAATTCGACAGGCCATTTACTCCAATTATAGAAGCAGTTCCCCGCAATACAGCTGCTGCAATTGCATTTGCAGCGTTTGCATCAGCACCTGAAGATATTTTATTGATTACTCCTTCAGATCATATTATAGAGGGAATTAAGTCCTATAATAATGCACTGGAGCAGGCATTCTCATTAGCCAGTCAGGATTATCTGGTGACTTTCGGTATAAAGCCAAGCAAGCCGGAAACCGGATACGGCTATATCGAGTTTGAAAATGAGAATGTAATTGCATTTCACGAAAAACCTGATTATGAAACAGCAAAACGCTACTTAAACAACGGAAACTATTTCTGGAACAGCGGACTTTTTTGTTTCAAAGCAGGAAAGTTTTTAGATGAACTGGAAAAGCAGGAACCAGAAGTTTACCAAAAATCTAAAATTGCCTGGGAAGCCAATACGAATGGTTTTTTAGATTATGAATTGTCATTAGAAATTCCATCAATCAGTATTGATTATGCAGTGATGGAACGCAGCAGCGACATTAAGGTAGTTCCGGCTCATTTTGAATGGTCAGATTTAGGTTCTTTTGAATCGGTCTACGATTATCTGGTTTACAAAGGTCACCCAATTGATGTCAATAGAAATATTGTAATAGGTACTTCACTGCACACGACTTTTATTGGGGTTAAGAATTGCATTCTTATTTACACTGCCGATGCCTTGATGGTTTTGCAAAAGGAAAATTCTCAGGAAGTAAAACAAATCTACCAACAGTTAGAATCGATTGCTTCGCCATTATTATAATAAAATAAGCTTAAAATGATTGATAAAAAATCTGTAATCTATATTGCCGGACACAAAGGAATGGTGGGAAGCGCCATTTGGCGAAATCTAACTGCAAAAGGCTATCGAAATCTGATAGGTGTTACAAGTAAAGAACTGGATTTAAGAGATCAGAATGCAGTTCGGGATTTTATACAAAAATCAAAACCAGATGTAATTATAGATGCTGCCGCAAAGGTTGGCGGGATTTTAGCCAATAATGATTTTCCCTATCAATTTTTGATGGAAAACATGCAGATTCAGAATAATCTGATTAGTGAAGCCCACAGTCTGGATGTTGAAAAATTTATCTTTCTGGGCAGTTCCTGTATCTATCCAAAATTAGCGCCACAACCACTTAGAGAAGATTATTTACTCACCGCTTCTTTAGAGAAAACAAACGAATGGTATGCTTTGGCAAAAATTACCGGCGTAAAATTATGCGAAGCTGTCCGCAAACAGTTTGATAAAGATTTTGTGAGTTTAATGCCAACTAACCTATATGGTATTAATGACAATTTTGATTTAAATAGTTCTCATGTTCTGCCCGCTATGATTAGAAAATTTCATGAAGCGAAAGAAAGTAATAATACTCCGGTTACACTTTGGGGAACCGGCACACCAATGCGAGAATTCTTATTTGTCGAAGATATGGCAGAAGCAGTAGTGTTCGCATTAGAAAATAAATTACCGGAGCATTTATACAATATAGGAACAGGTGAAGATCTGACCATTAAAGACTTGGCCTCAGCTATACAAAAAATTGTCGGACACACCGGAGAAATACTTTGGGATGAAAGCAAACCCGACGGTACACCCCGAAAATTAATGGATGTTTCAAAAATGCACGCCATCGGATGGAAACATCAGACAGACTTAGAACAAGGAATCCAAAAAACATATGACTGGTTCCTTAAAAATATCGAAACGCTGAAAGAAAAGCATTACTAGATTTTTAGATTCAGCACGCTCAAACCACTTATCAATTTGCAACATTGCAGCAGAACGCCTCTGTGCCATACAATTATATTATGAATCCAATACAAAAAACAGCTTTTATAACAGGAGTAACAGGGCAGGACGGAGCCTATTTAAGTGAATTTTTACTGGAAAAAGGTTATATCGTTCACGGTTTAAAAAGACGTACTTCTTTATTTAATACAGATCGGATAGATCATTTATATCAGGATCCGCATGTAAATGACAGGAATTTCATTCTGCATTATGGTGATATGAGCGACAGCACTAATTTGACGCGACTGATTAAGGAAATTCAGCCTGATGAGATTTATAATTTGGCGGCGATGAGTCATGTTGCGGTGTCGTTTGAAACTCCTGAATATACGGGTAATGTTGATGGTTTGGGAACCTTAAGAATTCTGGATGCTGTTCGTTTACTGGGACTGGAAAATAAGACCAGAATTTATCAGGCATCCACTTCAGAATTGTATGGTAAGGTACAGGAAGTTCCCCAAACAGAAACCACTCCTTTTTATCCGAGATCGCCTTACGCAGTAGCCAAAATGTATGCTTTCTGGATTACGGTAAATTACAGGGAAGCCTATGGAATGTATGCCTGTAATGGTATTTTATTTAATCATGAGTCACCAATTCGTGGCGAAACTTTTGTGACCCGTAAAATCACAAGAGCAACTTCCAGAATAGCTTTAGGCTTACAGGATAAATTATATTTAGGAAATCTGGATGCACAGCGTGACTGGGGACATGCCAAAGATTACGTTCGTATGATGTGGATGATCCTTCAGGCAGACCAGGCAGAAGACTGGGTTATTGCGACAGGAAAAACGACTCCGGTTCGTGAATTCGTACGAATGAGTTTTGCAGAAGTGGGTATTGAATTAGAATTTAAAGGAAAAGGAGTAGAAGAAAAAGGTTTTGTGGCATCCTGTAGCAATCCCGATTATCAGCTTCCTGTTGGTACGGAAGTATTAGCTGTAGATCCCCATTATTTTCGACCTACAGAAGTAGATTTATTAATTGGAGATCCAACAAAAGCGCAAACCAAACTAGGCTGGCAGTGCGAATATGAACTTTCTGAATTGGTGCAGGAAATGATGCAGTGTGACTTAAAATTAATGAGAAAAGAGCAGCTTCTTCAGGAATCGGGCTTTACCATCTTTAATTATTATGAATAATAAATTACCAAATTAATTAATAAAGTACACTTCGCCTCCCAAAAAAGATATTTAAATGAAGATCAAAAATATTTGCTGTTTAGGTGCCGGTTATGTTGGTGGCCCGACCATGTCTGTTATCGCATTAAAATGTCCCGAAATTAAAGTAACGGTTGTAGATTTAAATAAAAGCAGAATTGCTGCGTGGAATGACAATGATCTGGATAAATTACCGGTCTATGAGCCGGGACTTTCAGAAGTAATAAGTGAAGCAAGAGGACGTAACTTGTTTTTTTCTACAGATGTAGACAGCGCCGTGCAGGAAGCAGACATGATTTTTATCGCGGTAAATACTCCGACAAAAAATTATGGTGAAGGTAAAGGTATGGCGGCAGATTTAAAATTTGTAGAGTTATGCGCCAGACAAATCGCCAGGATCGCAAAAAACGATAAAATTATTGTAGAAAAATCGACGCTTCCGGTGAGGACAGCAGAAACTTTGCAGACCATCTTAGATCATACCGGAAACGGAGTAAAATTTGAAGTACTTTCTAATCCGGAGTTTTTGGCAGAAGGAACAGCAATAAATGATTTGTTTAATGCAGACCGCGTTTTAATTGGAGGAAAACAAACTGAAAATGGTCAAAAAGCAATTCAGGCATTGGTTGATATTTATGCGCACTGGCTTTCGCCAGACCAAATTTTAACTACAAATGTGTGGTCTTCAGAATTATCAAAATTAACGGCCAATGCTTTTCTGGCACAAAGAATTTCTTCAATAAATGCCTTGTCTGCTTTATGCGAAGTGACAGAAGCCGATGTGGATGAGGTGGCAAAAGCAATAGGTACAGATAGCAGAATTGGACCAAAATTTTTGAAAGCTTCTGTGGGTTTTGGAGGCTCTTGTTTTCAAAAAGATATTTTAAACCTGGTTTATTTGTGCCGTTATTTTAATCTGCCCGAAGTGGCCAGTTACTGGGAGCAGGTCATCATTTTAAACGATTATCAAAAATACCGTTTTGCAAAGAAAATTATAACCTCACTTTTTAATACCGTAAGCGGAAAAAAAATAACATTTCTGGGATGGGCTTTTAAAAAAGACACTAATGATACCAGAGAATCTGCAGCTATTTATGTAGCCGAACATCTAATCGAAGACGGTGCAGAAATTCATGTGTATGACCCAAAAGTTTCTGAAGAAAAAATAAAAGCAGATATGAGTTATTTATGGGAGCTGAAAGGACTAACAGAGCAAAAAATTGAATCGAAACTGAAACAGATTTTTGTTTATCAATCAGCCGAAAAAGCACTTCATCAGGCACATGCTGTAGCTGTTTTAACCGAGTGGGACGAATTTAAAACCTATAACTGGAATTCTATTTTTATTAATATGTATAAACCGGCTTTTGTTTTTGACGGACGTAATATTCTGGATGTCGAAAAACTACTTGCAATTGGATTTCAGGTGAAAAGTATCGGCAAAGGTTGATCTTTTAATATTGTAAATAACTATTTTTTAAACTGTTAAATTCTTTTTGTTGAAAGCTACTTTGATAAAACTCCGACAACATCCCAAATACGATACAATTGTTAATTGGGGTAAACTAATTTCTATTGTCGGAAGTACAGAGGTACTATTAAAATTAGTCGGATTTATATCGGGTATATTGATTGTGAGAATGCTTCCTGTTCAGGAATATGCACTGTATACGCTCGCAAATACAATGTTAGGTACTCTGGTTATGTTTACAGATTCGGGAATTTCTAACGGAGTTATGGCCCTTAGCGGAAAAGTTTGGAAAGATCCTCAGAAATTAGGGATTGTTTTGGCCACAGGTTTAGATCTTAGAAAGAAATTCGCCTTTATAGCATTAGTAATCGCAACTCCAATAATTATCTATTTATTATTAAAAAATAATGCAGGCTGGCTAGCTTCACTTTTAATTTTACTTTCTTTAGTTCCTGCTTTTTATGCTGCTTTATCAGATTCGCTTCTTGAAATAACTCCAAAACTGCATCAGGATATAGCAACTTTACAAAAAAATCAATTAATAATTGGTTTAGGAAGATTAGTATTAACCGTTTTAGTTCTATTCATTTTCCCCTGGACAGCTATTATTATTTTGGCTTCGGGAATTCCACAGATTTATGGGAATTCAAGATTAAAAATAATCAATAAAAAATTTGTTGAAGGGAATCAAAAACCAGATCCAAAAATTCGTAAAGAAATTTTAGGCATAGTAGCTAAAATTCTTCCCAATGTTATTTTTTACGCCTTATCCGGTCAAATAGTAATTTGGATATTATCTGTTTTTGGAAATTCGACAGATTTGGCAAGTGTGGGAGCATTAGGGAGATTTGCAGCACTTATGGCTTTTTTTACAACCATTTCGGGAACATTGTTCTTACCACGTTTTTCGAGATTAGAAGAAAATAAGGAAACTCTTTTAAAGTACTTTTTGTTTTTTCAGTTGATTCTTTTTTTAGCTGCGGGAGCCATTATCCTCATAGTATTTCTGTTTCCTTATCAGATGCTGTGGCTTTTAGGAGCTTCCTACAACTCACTGTCTTCAGAACTTTTTTTAATTATGCTTTCAAACTGTATCGGATTGATAACAGCAATGACTGGTAATTTAATGGGCAGCAGGGGTCATTTTTTAAATCCGGTTATGGTTATTGGTTTGAATATTGGAGCAGTGATAATGGCGTACTTCATCTGGGATTTGACAACGCTACGGGGTATACTTTACTATAGTATTTTATATCAGATCATTTCTTTAATAGTCAATTACGTGTTTAGTTTTTCGATTATACTTTCCAATAAGAAATAAATAAACAGTACTTATAAATCATTCTTTTTCAAAACCAAATTCTAAGAAAAATAAATTCTGATTATATGAATAAATTACCTGGTCAGGGCGGACTTACAAAAAAAATTGCCGTAGCTAAAGGAAAAAAAAATCGCAGAAAATTCGAGAAGGAAGTATTTTCAGATTTGTCTACTGTGATTTCTAAAATAAATCAAAAGAAAACCATTGACATGGAAATTGCCAGTTTCTCTTCATTTAATGATTTTCAGGAGCAGCTCCTGTCCATATTATCCTTTCTTCGTTACGTTGGAGTACCATTAAAATGGACCCTTTACTCAGATGGATCTCACACGCAGCAGCAAATAGAGCAACTGGAAAAAAGTTTTGGTTTTATCAAGATTGTCAATAGAATTAATTGGAGCGAAATTCAGTCTCTTAAAGGTATTTGCAAAGAAGAATTGGCACCTTATGAAGAATATTTAATTCATTATTGTAAGACATCACCGCTGGGCAGGAAGATGTTCTATTATTTAAATCATGCAATTGCAAAACCAACTCTTTTTATAGATTCGGATATTTTGTTTTATGAACATGCCAATATATTAGAATTAGTATTATCCGAAAAGCCTGCTGCAAAGGGGTGGTATATGCCGGATACTAACTGGGGCTGTTTAGATAGTCGGTACAAAGCAGTAAATACCGAACAAATCTATCAGGTCAATTCAGGATTTATCTTTGCAAATGTGGCTTTCGAAAATATGAAGGAATCATTAGATTTTTTCAAAACATTCGATTTTACTTACGAATATTTTAGTGAGCAAACTATCTACCATCATTTATTAAAGAATAATTATTATATGCCTCTTACTCCAAAAAAATTCATTTTGGATTCAGGAGATCAGTTTGATTTTTCTTATTTGTTTCATCCTAAACAAATGGCAGTAAGACATTATACAGGACCAGTCCGCCATAAAATGTGGCAGAAAGATTATAAGTGGCATCTCGGTTTATAACAGAAATTCAATGAAAAAAGGTATTGTCTTAGTGGCCAATTTAAAAAGCCAGTGGTATAGTGAAAATTTAATTTTTTCAATAAGGAAAAGCGGTTGTAAGCTGCCAATACGGTTAATTCATTTTGGGGGTGAAAAAGTAACTTCTGAATATATTTTAAAAGAGGTCGAGTTTTTAACTGTCGATGACTTTTCAGATGAAGCAAAAGCCTTTATAAACAATCTTAGAAGTGTTTTAACAGAATGTCCGTTAGGATTTTTATATCGCTTTTTGGCTTTGTTTTCAGATTGGGACGAATTTATTTATACCGATAATGATATCGTCGCCTTAATGAATTGGGAGAGAATGTTTGATTTTGCACCATATTATGATTTAATTCATGCGGATACAGAATATACAACAGCAGGAATTCATAATTATCTGCTTCCGGAAAAAGTCGATGAATATTTTGGAAAAGATGCTTTAAATACCGCCATTACGGCAGGGCATATGCTGATCAGGATTAAATCTAAAATTATTACAGATATAAATGCAGCGGTAGATTGGTTTAAACAAAATCCGGAAATACCAAAAAAACACGATCAATCGCTATTGCATATTGCTTCCTTACTGGGAGACTGGAAATTACTGAACTTGTGTAAACCTCCTTACAATTGGCTTAGTTCCTGGTCTGGAGATTATGAAAACAGCCTGGATTTGATCCATGCAATACAGGGAGGATACACGCAAAATACAGTTTCTTATAAAATGTGGTACTCCACTTTAAGTGAAGAATCAAAGCTGAAAGTCGATCAAGAAACGCACCATCCAGACCATTACGTCCCCATTACCCACATACATTATTCGGGCAGAGGAAGGTTGGGACCAGAATCTATTGATGAACTTATGTATTCCAGTCAGACAAACAGACAACGTATGATGAGTTTATACAAAATTCAAAACGCTGATTTATTTTACATCACTTTCATCAGGCACCAGTCAAAACGTATAAAAAGAAAATTTAAACAGCTATTAAAATTATAATATTCTATGAATGCAGCAGTTTGCACTATTTTCGAAGGTCATTACCATTATGGTGTAGCCGCACTTTCAAATTCATTGTATGAAAACGGATTTACAGGTAATATATATGCAGGTTACCGCGGTACATTGCCTGAATGGATTTTAAAAGGAAAAAAGGAAGCAGTCTGTAAATGGAATAATGCCATTACTCTGGCTCCTGCCAAAGGGATAAAAATTATTTTTCTGCCGATAGAAACCAACTATAATATGGCAAATTATAAGCCGGATTTTATGTTGGAACTTTGGAATGGACCGGCAAAAAATGCAGAATCAATATTTTATTTTGATCCGGATATTGTGATCAATGATTCCTGGGATTCCTATGAACAGTGGGTAAATTGTGGAGTGGCACTTTGCGAAGATGTTAATTCTCCTCTTCAGAAATATCATCCACGCAGGCAAGGCTGGAAATCATATTATAAAGAATACAATATTGATTTAAATTTTAAAAATGCCATTTATGTAAATGCTGGTTTTGTCGGACTTCTAAAAAAAGACATCACATTCTTAAAGTTGTGGATTCAAATGCAGGAAATTATGGGGCCGGCAATTGGAGGTTTAGAGAATTCTATTTTTTTAAACCAGTCTTATAATTCAACTGTTTTAAGAATGAAGGGTTTTCAGATTTTTGACAAGCCCGATCAGGATGCGTTAAACGCCGCTATTGAGGCGTACGACGGAATTGTAAGCTACATTGGAAAAGAAGGAATGGGTTTTACGGAAGGAGAATCTACTATGTCTCACGGTATGGGAAGCCCAAAGCCCTGGAAAGCCAATCATTTGCTTAGAGCCATTCAGGGAAAAATTCCAAGAAATAGCGATGTTATCTACTGGAAAAACTGCTCTTATCCCTTTTTAGCCCATTCTAAACTGGAAATTAAAAAAAAATCAATAAGTATTAAACTGGCCAAGGTTATTGGAAGATTTTATAAAGTCTGAGTTTAAAAAAATGATAAAAGAAAAATTATGATTCCAAAAACAATTCATATTTGCTGGTTTAGTGGAGAAGATTATACGCCTTTTATAAAAGAATGCATGGCTACCTGGAAAGTACATCTGCCCGAATTTAAAATACGCATATGGAATAAAGATAGTTTTGATTTTGATTCTGTTCCCTTTGTAAAAGAAGCAATCCTTGCAAAAAAGTGGGCTTTTGCAGCAGATTATATTCGCTTATATGCCTTATACACAGAGGGAGGTTTGTATTTAGATTCTGATGTCAAGATTTTAAAGCCTTTTGAAGAATCATGGTTTGATTATGATTTTTTTAGCGCTCAGGAAATACATCCCGGTTTATTTGAAGATGCGGGAGGAAATGAACAGTTAAATGATTTATTCCTGCCAAAAACGGATGGGGAAATAATTACAGGGTTTGCGGTTCAGGGCGCCATTTTTGCGTCGGCACCCAATCATCCGTATGTAAAAGAATGTTTAGAAAAATATACAGATTTAAAGCTTTTCAAAAGTGATGGGACTATCGATTTAAAGCAGATAATAATAGGGTCTGTTATTTCGCCGGTTGCAGAGAACTACGGGTATCGGTATCAAAATACAGAGCAAGTTTTAAAAAACAATATGCTTATTCTCCCCGCAAATATTTTGGTTGGAAATGCTATTTTTTTAGATAAGCAATCTTACGCTATACATTTAATTAACGGAAGTTGGAGAGGCAAAAAAGGAATAGAAAAATTCAAGCACGTTGTGAGAAACAATTATCCCCGCATATTTCCAATCGTAAACTTTATTGACAAAAGTTTTAAGAAAACTTACAGAACTTCTAAACAAATATTTAAGGTGGTAATGGGTGGATAAGAAGGCTTATTCCTTAAATCAATAAGCTGTTCGTACAGATTATAATAAACAGATTTCAAAAATAAGATTACACAATGGATATACTTTTTATTTGCGGCTCAGCCGAAATCGGCAATGATGGTGTTGGTGATTATACACGTCGTCTAAGCGGTAAACTAATAAAAGAGGGTCACAAGGCTCGAATTTTAGCCTTATGTGATGAGACTATTTATTATACAAGTGAAAGTCAGGTTGTAGAAAATACTACTGTAATGGTGCACCGTATACCTGCTGATACCAATATGAAACAACGTTTACTTTGGTTACAGGCTGTAGTAAAAGATTTTGAACCGGATTTGATTTCGCTGCAATATGTGCCTTACAGCTTTAATCCGAAAGGATTACCATTTTGGCTGCCATCTTACCTGAAAAAAATCAGAGGGAATCATAAATGGCATGTGATGTTTCATGAATTATGGTTAGGGATTGACACAGAATCTTCGTTAAAACACAAATGTATTGGGCAATTACAACAATTGATAGCAAAGAAAATAATTCAAAATACTAAAACCCATTTTGTAAATACGCAAAATAAGTTATACCAGCATTTTCTTCGGTCGCATAATATAAATGCAGAAATTTTACCTATTTGCGGTAATATTCCGCTGACGGCATTAAAGAAGGAAAGTCGAGAGTTTGTTCAGTTTGTTTTATTTGGAACCATTCATAACGGTGCCCCATTTGAAGATTTTATTGAAGATTTAATGATCAATTCAAGTCAGTTTATTAAACCCATAAAATTTGTTTTCATTGGTAAAAATGGAACAGAGCTGACCAATTATACAGCTGTTCTGGATTTTTACAATATTCGTTATGAGGTATTGGGCATTCAGCCGGAAGAAGTAATATCAGAAGTATTAAGAAACAGTGATTTCGGAATATCTACCACACCTTACTTTCAAAGCGAGAAAAGCGGAGTTTATGCCGCTTATAAAGAACATCAAATTAATTCAATTTGTGTTTCGCGCAATTGGACACCCTCCAAAGGACAATATGAGATTCCGCAAATTATTAGATATGAAAAAAACAATTTGAATATTGTCCCGGTAGAACTGGAAGCTTTCAATCTGAATAATATGGCATCGCAGTTTATCAATTCAATTTCTGTTGTATGAAGGTTCTGGTATCTCATCCTACATTAAATGCAAATTCAAAAAATTTGGTAGCCGGATTATTAAGAAATAAAATTCTTTTTAGCTTATACACCTCCATTGCCATATTTCCGAATCAATTTTTATTCAAATTGAGCAGCAATTCCAGGTTAAAAGATTTAAAAAGAAGGAGTTTAAATACAACTTGGCAGCCTTATACCCAATCTCAAATGTTTTATGAAACGGGTCGGCTTTTAGCATCAAAACTAAAATTGGATTTTCTAATACGACATGAAAACGGCTTTTTTTGTATCGACAATGTTTATCACAAACACGATAAATGGACAGCCGGTAACTTGGCTAAAGCAAAAAAACTCGGTCTGTCGGGTGTATATGCTTATGAAGATGGCGCATTACTTACTTTCAAAAAAGCGAAAAAAACAGGGATACAATGTATTTATGACTTGCCTATTGGTTACTGGAGAAGTGCCCGCTTACTTATGGAAAGAGAATTTGAAATTAATCCGGACTGGGCTGAGACACTAATTGGGTTTAATGATTCAGATGAAAAACTGCAGAAAAAAGACCAGGAATTGGCGTTGGCAGATATCATTTTTGTAGCAAGCAGTTTTACGAAAAAGACATTAGAAGAGTTTCAGGGAAAATTGGCAGAGATAAAAGTAATTCCGTACGGTTTTCCTGAAGTCCGGACCCAGAAAAAGTATGAATCCCTTGAAAATAGAAAACTCCGGGTTTTATTTGTAGGCGGCTTATCACAAAGAAAAGGAATCTCTTATTTGTTTGATGCCGTAAAAGGGTTGGAAAATAAAGTGGAGCTGACAATTGTTGGACATAAATCGGTTTCTAATTGTGCGGCATTGAATTTAGCTTTAGAAATGCACAATTGGATCCCTTCCTTATCTCATGATGAGGTTTTAGAAAGTATGCGACAGCATGATGTTTTTGTTTTTCCGTCTCTTTTCGAAGGATTTGGATTAGTAATAACAGAAGCCATGTCGCAAGGCCTTCCTGTTATTACCACAGATCGTACAGCAGGACCCGATTTAATTGAAAACGGGAAAAATGGATGGATTGTACCGGCTGGATCTTCAGCTGCCATCAAAGAAGTCATCAGTCAAATATTGGATAAACCTGATATTCTGCAGGAATTTGGAATTGCAGCTCAAAACAAGGCGGGAACCAGATCATGGTCTGTTTACGGACAAGAGATGGCAGACGCACTTTCGTCTTTACAGATTTTATAAATAATGTCATGAATACAACAGCACATACATTAACACCCGAATATAAATCCATTAAAATAGCCATATGGCTGTATTTTTTACTGTGGATTTTAGAGGGAGCACTTCGTAAATGGATTTTGCCTGGTTTAGCAACGCCATTGCTGATCGTGCGTGACCCTATCGCTATTTATATCCTTTTGAGAGCTTTTTATTTCGGAGTAAAATTTGTCAATGTATATGTTATATTGAGTTCGTTTTTTACTTTATTAAGCTTAGTAATTACATTTACTTTTGGTCACGAAAATATGTTCGTAGGGGTTTATGGGGCCAGAATAATGCTGCTTCATTTTCCATTAATTTTTGTTATTGGTGCAGTTTTTACAAAAGAAGATATTCTTAAAATGGGAAGAGTAATGCTGGCTATTACCATTGCAATGACTGTAATTATTTATTTTCAATTTATAAGTCCACAAACCGCTTATATAAATACAGGTCTTGGCGGAGAAGGAAGCGCAGGTTTTGATGGAGCAATGGGGTATTTTCGGCCATCAGGAACGTTTTCATTTACTACGGGATTATCTTCCTATTACATTCTGGCTTCTGTATTTGTATTTTATTTTTGGTTGTCCAAAGAAGCGTGTTCAAAGATTTTATTGATAGGCAGTACAATTGCATTAATAATTGCCTTACCGTTAACAGTGAGCAGAACCGCAGTTTTAGGCGTTTTATTAGTTGGTTTTTTTGCCTTTCTAGGTTCCTCAACCAGTATAAAATCCATTTTTAGACTGGCTTTAACGATAGCGGTTATTGGTGTTCTCTTTGCTGTTCTGCAAAAAACAACAACTGTTTTTAATCTGGGGACTGAAGTTTTTATGAGTCGTGTGGATACTGCCAATGGACAGAAAGGGGGCTCTATTATACAAAGATCAATAGATGGATTTAGCGAGCCTTTTACGACATTATTAAACGCCCCATTATTTGAAGGTAATTTGGGAATGGGAACAAATGCCGGAGCACAATTGCTAACGGGGAAAAGAAGTTTCCTGGTTTCTGAAGGAGAATTAAATCGTGTTGGTGGAGAACAAGGACTTATTTTAGGTGGTGGTCTTATAGTTTTACGATTAGTTTTTGCATGCGGACTTTTTTTTAGTTCACTCAAATTACCAGGCAAATTTAAACTTTTACCATTAACCTTTTGTGGAACTGCTTTATTTCTGATTACTCAGGGACAATGGGCACAGCCGAGTATGCTGGGCTGTTCTGTAATAGCTTCCGGATTATTGGTAGCCAGTTTAAATGTCAATACGAAAAGAGAATAGATGAAAATTGTACTTTTTACCCACCCTTCGTTTTTAAAACATCAAAGCATGCCGCGTTACGCAAATATGCTGCAGACTGGTATGAAACAAAGGGGTCATCAGGTTGAAATTTGGAGTTCTAAAGCCCTGTTTTACAATTTACCGGTAACGAATTCGCTAAGGAAATGGCTTGGGTACGTTGATCAGTATTTGATTTTTCCTGTCGAAGTAAAGTTTAAACTGCTAAAGGCATCAAAAAATACGCTTTTTGTTTTTGCCGATCAGGCTCTTGGACCATGGGTACCCCTTGTACAAAAAAGAAAACACGTGGTACATTGTCATGATTTTTTAGCTTTGAGATCTGCTTTAGGACATATACCGGAAAATCCAACCTCAGCTACCGGAAAATTGTATCAGTATTATATTAGAAAAGGTTTTTCGAAAGGAAAAAACTTTATTTCGATTTCACAGAAAACACAACAAGATTTGCATGAACTCCATTTAGGAAACATAATTAATTCTGCAGTATGTTACAATGGTTTGAATCGTACTTTTTTGTCAACGCCACAAGAGTTTGCCAGAAAAGTGCTAGAAAGCCATTTAAAAATCGATTTATCAAAAGGTTATATAATGCATATTGGTGGTAATCAATATTATAAGAACAGAAAAGGGGTTGTAGAAATTTACGAATCATGGAGAAGTAATTACCAGAATAATACTCCATTAGTTTTATTTGGCGAAGCTCCCTCAGATGAATTAATTGACATGCAGAATAAATCATCCTATGCGACAGATATTCATTTTGTCACCAATTTGGCTGATGAATTTATAAATGCAGCTTATTGTGGTGCCAGTTGCTTATTATTTCCATCTCTTGACGAAGGTTTCGGCTGGCCAATAATTGAGGCAATGGCTTCCGGCTGCCCAGTGATCACCACCAATAAAGCTCCTATGAATGAAGTAGGAGGAGAGGCCGCTTTTTACATTGACAAAAAACCAACCGACCTGAAATATTTACAGCAATGGAAACAGGAAGGTGCAAAAATTATTGACAAGGTTTTAAAATTAGACAATCTGCAAAAAGCCGAATCGACTAAAAAATCTCTTGATCAGGTACAAAAATTTGCCATGGAATATTCCTTAGATGCAATTGAAGTTATTTACAAACAAATTAATGAAGTATGAAAGTGATCCATTTTATAGCAGGAATCGACAAAAAAGATGGAGGTACATCAGAATATATGAGGTTATTAGGCTCCGAGTTAAAAAATCATATTGATATAATTGTTGCTACCGGAAGATCTGCCAATCCTATAGATATTAAGGGGGTAAGAATTAAATTTTTTGAAACCAATGTATTTAGATGGTTTTCTATGTTAAAGGAGTTTCATTCTTTTTTAACAGCTGAAAAGCCAGATATCGTCCATATAAATGGTATCTGGAGTCCGCAAAACTGGGGGTTTCAAAAAATAGCACAGGAATTGGGAATTAAAGTGATTCTTTCTCCTCACGGCATGTTAGAACCATGGATTATTAGACAAAATACCATAAAGAAAAAATTAGGACTGTATTTCTATCAGCGAAAAGCACTTGATAATGCGAAATTTCTGCACACAACGGCCGAAATGGAAGCTTTGAATATTCAGTATTTAGGTTTTAAAACTCCTATTCATATTATACCAAACGGGATCGATTTAAATGATATAAAAGGTATTAAGAAACACTACGGAACAAAAAAGATAATTTTTTTATCGCGTATCCATCCTAAAAAAGGTATTGAACTTCTTCTACAAGCCTGGAGAAATTCTAATACCAATGGCTGGCTACTTGAAATTGCCGGCAACGGGGACGAAAATTATATTTCGAATTTGAGAGTAAGTGCACAAGATTTAAATAATGTCAATTTTGTCGGAGCTAAATACGGGCAGGAAAAATGGGATTTTTTAAAATCCGGAGATGTGATGATACTTCCTACTCACAGTGAAAACTTTGGTATTGTTGTCGCAGAAGCGCTTGCCACGGGTGTACCTGTAATTACAACGCAGGGTACACCTTGGGAAGATCTCGAAATTCATGAATGTGGATGGTGGATCATGCTCTCGGTTAAAAATTTAGAAAATATGATTGCAAAAGTAATCAGCACGCCGGCGAATGAGCTGGAACATATGGGACAGAAAGGCAGAAGACTTGTCACAGAAAAATATGAAATTAAATCTGTTGCCTGCAAAATGAATGAACTGTATAAAAAAACGCTTGAACATTAATATTTTGGATTTATCAACTTACAGTCATTCTTTTAGTCTTAAAAATAAATTTTCACGACTACTCTGGAATTTAGCGAGACAAATTCTTTTTCGCCCATTTGGATCTAGATTATTTATAAAATGGAGGGTATTGGTACTTAAATGTTTTGGTGCAAAAATAGAATGGTCAGCCAATGTTTATTCATCCGTTAAAATATGGGCTCCATGGAATTTGGAAATAGGAAAAAATTCAAGTCTCGGACCCCATGTTGACTGTTACAACCAAGGGAAAATAACGATCGGTTCTAACACCATAATTTCGCAAAAAACGTACTTGTGTGCATCCACACATGATTATAATCAAAATGATTTTCCGCTGATTTTAAAACCGATTACGATTGGAAATGGCGTCTGGGTCGCCGCAGATGCTTTTGTTGGGCCCGGCATATGTATAGAGGATTATGCGGTTATAGCCGCCCGCTCGGCAGTAGTAAAAAATATTTCGAAAAACACTATAGTAGGAGGTAATCCTGCAAAAATCATAAAAATCAGAAGCTTTGAATAAAATACCAATTACTGTGATCGTTTCTGTTAAAAACGAAGCTTTGAATTTATCGTCTTGTCTGGATAAATTAAAGCAATTTGATCAATTAATAGTAGTAGATTCCGGAAGTACAGATGATACTACGACCATTGCAGCCAGTCTGGGAGCAGAGGTTTTGCAATTTCAGTGGAATGGTAAATTTCCGAAAAAGCGAAATTGGGCACTCCAGAATGCAAACCTTCGCAACGAATGGATTTTGTTTTTGGATGCCGATGAATTTGTCACAGATGCCTTTGTAAAAGAAGTGGCTCTTAAAACTCAGGATCCTGACTACAATGGTTTTACCATACAATTTGAGAACTATTTTATGGGCAGGAAACTCAAATATGGTTACGGATTTCAGAAATCGGCTCTTTTTAAGAAATCTAAAGGAGCGTACGAAAAAATCGAAGAAGATTTGTGGAGTCATTTGGATATGGAAGTTCACGAACATCCGATAATTGAAGGTAAAGTAGGAGTTATAAAAGCAAAAGTGGCACATAAAGATTTTAAAAACCTCGAACATTACATAGCGAAACACAATGCCTATTCTTCGTGGGAAGCTCAGAGATATCTTCAGTTAAAAGAATCAAAAAATGAACATCTATCTTTAAATCAGAAGATTAAATATGGTTTACTGAATACGGGATTCCTTCCGGCAGTTTATTTTATAGGAGCTTATTTTTTCAAATTAGGATTTCTGGATGGCAAAGAAGGGTTTTATCTGGCGCGTTTCAAATCACATTACTTTTTTCAGATTCAGACCAAGGTAAATTCAATCAAAAATAATATATAGCTATGAAAAGAATATTAATTACCGGCGGGGCAGGTTTTGTAGGATCACATTTGTGTAAACGATTGTTGAACGAGGGCAACGAAGTAATTTGTCTCGACAATTATTTTACGGGAGCTAAATCTAATATTATTGATTTACTGGATAATCCTTATTTTGAAATGGTACGTCACGACATTACAGAACCTTATTATGCTGAGGTTGATGAGATTTATAATCTGGCTTGTCCGGCATCACCGGTGCATTACCAGTACAATCCCATAAAAACAATTAAGACTTCGGTAATGGGCGCCATTAATGTTTTAGGTTTAGCAAAACGTGTGAATGCAAAAGTATTGCAGGCCAGTACAAGCGAGGTATATGGCGATCCGCTGGTTCATCCTCAGACTGAAAACTATTGGGGTCACGTAAATCCGATAGGAATTCGTTCCTGTTATGACGAAGGTAAGCGTTGTGCCGAAACTTTATTTATGGATTATCACAATCAGAACAAAGTGGCCATTAAAATCATCCGAATTTTTAACACTTACGGACCCAATATGAATCCTGCGGATGGGAGAGTGGTGTCCAACTTTATTGTACAGGCGTTGCAGGGAAAAGACATTACCATTTTTGGCGACGGACTTCAAACGCGTTCCTTTCAGTATGTTGACGATTTGGTAGAAGGAATGATAAGAATGATGAATTCCGGGCCGGATTTTTTAGGACCTGTAAATTTAGGCAACCCAAATGAATTTACAATGCTGGAGCTGGCTGAAGCCATTATTCAGCTTACAGATTCCAAATCAAAAATTATACATCTGGATCTTCCACAGGACGATCCGAAGCAAAGACAGCCCGATATTGCTCTGGCTAAAAGCAGACTCCACGGCTGGGAACCAACTATACAACTACGAGAAGGTTTAGTTTCTACCATTACTTATTTTGACCAGTTATTGCTAAATGAGGCAAGAACTTCCTTTTTACAAAATACCATTATTTAGTTCAGCTGTAACTTTCCTTTTTCCTCAATTTCCTTATTAAGGAACTAATTTGCTGCACCTTAAAGTTTCAAGTCTTCGTTTTTGTGCTTTTAACGAGTATTGTGGTGCTTCATCGAGAACATTTTTTAGTAAAACACCTTTGTTTTAATTTTAAACTGGAATTGGGAAATACAGTAAACTATGGAAACTATTTATAATTTAAAAAATAAATATTATGAGAGTTACTATAATCACAGTATGCTACAATCGCAAAAACACTATTGCAAAAGCAATTCAAAGTGTTTTGGAACAGAATTATAATGATATAGAATATATTGTTATTGATGGAAATTCTACAGATGGAACAAAAGAAATTATTGAGACTTACAGAGATAAAATAAGCCAGTATATTTCTGAACCGGATAAAGGAATGTATGACGCTATAAACAAAGGACTGAAATTAGCAACCGGAGATATAATAGGCCTAATGCATTCTGATGATGAATTTTATGATAAAAAAGTTATCTCAAGAATTGCATCCCGTTTTGATTCTGAAAAATATACAGAAGGAGTTTATGGCGACGGAGTTTATGTTTCGAATGACAAACAGGAACGTTTGATCCGCAACAGAATTGGAGGCGTTTTCAGTCTTAAAAAAGTCAAAAAAGGATGGCTGCCCTTACATCCGACTGTTTACTTAAAGAAAAATATTATTGATAAATACGGCTTGTACAATCTTGATTTTAAAATAGCGTCTGACACCGAATTTTTGCTTCGCTATTTGTACAAATATGAAATTAAGATGAGTTATATCGACTCCTATATCGTCAAAATGAGAATGGGAGGTATGAGTACCAGTTTCAAACGTGCTTTTGAAGTTTTACAGGAAGATTACAGAATTTATAAATTTCATGGTTTAGCGGCTATGGGAACTGTATTTCTAAAGAAAACAAGTGCTTTAAAGCAATACATAGTGCATTAAAAAGAGGAAAAAAAAGAACCTTCGTTTTAAATGTATACGTCTTTAGCAAGATTAGATTATTGAAAATCAAAGTAATTAAGAATACTAATATATATAATATAAAATGAAGAAAATTTACCTTTCGATAATTCTATTGCCTTTACTGATGCTGGAGTCTTGTACAACCAAAAAGCAAATGTTGTATTTGCAGGATTTAGACAGCTATTCCAATTCGACAGTAACCTACACATCTCCAAAAATACAGCCTAATGATATTCTTAAAATTGATATTGGTGATCTTAATCCCGTCGTGGCAGCTCCTTTTAATATGAATTTTGGAACAGCGGGTGCTCAAAATTCGGTAGAAATTATGAAATTGTCAGGGTATCTGGTTAATCCTCAGGGAAATATAATGATGCCGATTTTAAACGAAGTAAAAGTAGGCGGACTCACGCCAGCCAATGTCGAAACTAAAGTAAAAGAACGTCTTATAAACGAAAATTACCTTGTCAATCCGACTGTACAGGTTAGAGTTCTCAATAATAAATTTACCATTTTGGGAGAAGTAAATGCTCCGGGCGTTATTCCGTTTAGCGAAGAATCGATTAGTATGTTAGATGCAATTGGATTAGCAAAAGACCTTACCTATTCTGCAATCCGAAAAGACGTAAAACTAATTAGGGAAGTAGATGGAAAACGTCTGGTTTTTCATGTCGATTTAACTACCGCTTCCTGGATGTCTAATCCCAATTTCAGAGTGAGACAAAATGATGTCATCATTGTGACAGCAAATAAACTGAAAGTAAATAGTGGCGGTTTAATAAAAGATCCGATACAATTGATGGGTATAGCGGCCTCTCTTACCGCAGTAATTTTACTGATTACTACAAATTAACTTTCATCTGGAAGACAAATATAATAATTGAAATAGTTATGGATTTTAAAAAAGAATTTTTAAAGTATTTACAATATTGGCCCTGGTTTTTACTCAGCCTGATTGTATTTGTTGGTGCGGCATATGTCTTTATAAAAGTGGTTCCGCCAACTTACGAAACTTCGGCTTCTATTTTCATTGATAAAAAACAAGAAGACAAAACAAAAATTATCACGATAAGCACAGATAAAACAAGCGAAAAGGATAATCTGGAAGATGAAATCCGACTGATGACTTCTAATGAATTTTTGTTGGATGTGGTAAAAAATCTGAATTTAAATTTCAGCTATTATGAAAAGGTGTACACAGTACAAAATAACTACGTAAATGTTGTACCGTTTGTTGTAATTCCGACCGTTTCTAAAGATTCGTTACCCGAGATTTCATACGAAATTAAAATAAATAAGGACGGTTTTGTAGTAACAGAAACGGGTACAGAAAACAGCTATAATGTTAAAGGATATCAAAGTAATACCTCTGTTATAGGTTTGCCATTTAAAATTCAGTTATCAGCGAAAGCGAAAAAAAATCCGTCTGCTTATTTTGAGAAGGAATATAAAGTGAGTCTAGAACCGACAGCAACGGCATTAAAAAAACTAAAATCCTCGCTATTTGTTGTATCCGACGAAACAGCAAAAGGGGTTTTAGAATTAAAACATATTGGCTCGAGTCCTGATCGTTCGAAAAAAATATTAAACGAAATCATTGTTTTGCTGGATAAAAACATCGTGCTGAACAAACAACAAGTATTTAGAAATACGGTTTCTTATTTAAATCAAAGAATTAAAAGTTTTACCAAAGAAAAAGATTCAATAGAAACGGTAAAAGAAAAATATTTGCAAAATAACGACATAGCTGTAATGGACAATTACGTGACGGAAAAAACAGCGGACAGAAGTCAGAAAAAAGAAAGTGCCACATTAAACGAAAGACAAATTGGGCAGGCTGTTTTTGCGATAAACGACGTCAAACAATCCGGTCCTGCGCAGACTTTAGGTACAGATTACAATTTAGATTCGCCAACGGTCAATCAAATGCTTGTCAATTATAATTCGAAGCTGATGGAAAGTCAGTTGATTTTAGAAAGAGCACAAAAAAATAATCCGGCCTATATTAGTTTAATGACTCAGCTTAAAAGTCAGAAACAGGAGATTTTGAATACTTTACAAGGCTATTTAAATTTTCTGAATCAAACCAATAATGCGAACCGAAATGAGCAGAGTATTGCCGATGCCAAGGTGAAAAATATTCCAACCCAGGATAAAATATTAGGTAATATCAACAGTAATCTTACTCTAAAAGAAGAGACCTATGTAGCGTTATTACAAAAGAGAGAAGAAGCGGTTTTAAACGGTGCCATTTTAGAATCGAATTTAAAAACTTTAAATGCGCCCGAAACCAATTATTCTGCTATTTTTCCGCAGCCGAAAGTTTTTATGTTAGGAGCTTTTATGTTTGGTTTATTGCTTCCTTTCGGAGTTACTTATGCCCGTTTATTCTTTGATACCAAAATTCATAACGAAGAGGACATTCAGAAAATAATCAGCAATATTCCTATTTTGGGACACATTCCTAAAATTAGTCTCAACGACAGATTAGACAATACGGCAACTTCTCGCTCTATGATTGCAGAATCATCACGCGCGCTGGTTTCAAACGTATCGTATTTACTGCCCAAAAAAGAAGAAAATAAAGGAAATGTAATATTGTTTACGTCTTCTATACAAGGTGAGGGAAAATCCTTTTGCGCGGTGCACAACGCAATTACGATAAGTAATCTCAATAAAAAAGTGCTGCTGATTGGTGTAGATTTGAGAAATCCGCAGTTGCATGATTATTTTAATATCAGCAGAAACGGATTAGGACTTTCTAATTTCCTGGCCAATAAAAGTGATGACTGGAAAGGATTTGTTCAGAAAGACAATAATTTTTCTAAAAACCTGGATGTTCTTTTCGCCGGAGAAGCTCCTCCGAATCCTTCTCAATTGATAACCAATTCCAATTTTGAATCATTGATTGAAGAAGCAAAAACCTTATACGATTTTATCATACTGGATACAGCACCGGTGCAAATAGTTTCAGATACACTTAATTTTAGTTATCTGGCAGATGTAACCGTATTTGTGGTAAAATATGATTATACAGATAAAAGCAATTTGGTTCAGGTGAATAATTTCATTAAAAAAGATCAATTAAAAAATGTGGGAATAGTTATCAACGGAGTAAATATGAAAACCTCATACGGATACGGTTACGGAGCAAGTTACGGCTATCAGTATCAGGAGGCAAAAATCAAAAAACCCTGGTACAAAAAAGGACTAAGAGTGAAAGAAGCCTAAACGCAGCAATGCTTATTTGCTAAAATAAATAATTATAAAAATGTCTCACAAAATAGTTCTGTTACTATTAATTATAGTGGTTGTTTCCGTTTTATACTTTTCATGGCTGCCGGATCCCGGGTTCTCAAATGAAAATTATTTGCCGGGATGGCTTATAAAATGGAGTAATGAGTATTATAATTTGCGAACTGCGGTCCCTTTTTTAGCTGTTGGTTTTTTATTGGAAGTATATACAGGATCAAATCCAAACGATATTAAAAATTTGAATTTAGCACAAAACTTAGGAATTGCAGCATTGATTGTATGTGTGGCAGAAGGCGGTCAATTTATTATCGAAAGAAGAAGTCCCGATTTTATGGATGTTTTTTATGGCATTGCAGGAAGTTTAATAGGAGCAGTAGGTTATAACTTATTGAAAAAAATAAAAAATGCGTAACAGACATAAATTTACTTTCATCATGTGTTGTGCTATTGCAGATATGATTGCAATGGTTTTGGGCACAATGGTTTTTTTGAATTTTGCAATTGAGGAGAAAGTCGGCTGGAATACGTTGTTTCTCAATAAAATGATTCCTATTACAATTTTAAGCTGGCTGTTTTCAGTTACTTATTTTCAATTGTACCGGGTAGACGTTCTTTTCAGTTTAGATGAATTTTTCCGTAACAGCTGGCGTGCTTTCTTTACACAACGGGTTTTATGGCACAGTTACATTTTTATATTTCAGGATGATGTGCTGTATTTTTTTGGAACAAAAGCCAATTTAATTCAGTTAAGTTTCTTACTGTCTTATTTTTTGCTTTCCAGAATATTATTTACAGTCGTGATCGGAAAAATAAAAGGCTGGGTTTTTAAACAATATACCGTTGCAATCTGGGGATTTAATAAAACCAGTATCGAATTGGCTTCTCATTTAGAAAATAATTCTTTCTTTATCAACTTTGTTGGGATATTAAACGAAAATTCTTCGGTCGAATTTACCAATAACAGGGATTTTACAGAAGCACTTTGTGAAGCCATTCATGCCGCATCCAAAGACAATATAAATGAATTATACATTGTTTCAAAACCCGATTTTATTTCAGATCTAAATGATTTTTTTGAACTTGGTGACAAGTACTGCATGCGTTTAAAATTTGTTCCGGATTTTTCCTCCATTTCAAAAAAGCATTTCAATTCCAGTCATTTAAATAATTTTCATGTTATAAAACCCCGTTTTGAACCCTTACAAAATGCGTATAACAGATTAACGAAAAGAATATTTGATCTTGTTTTTAGTATTCTGGTAATAGTTTTTATATTATCATGGTTGTATCCGATCCTGGCAATTATTATTAAAAAACAAAGTAAAGGTCCTGTTTTGTACAGGCAAATGCGAACAGGTAAAAAGAACCAAAATTTCTGGTGTTACAAATTTAGAAGTATGTATGTAAATGTTGGCGACGAAACCCAGCAGGCGCAGAAAGGAGACAGCAGGATTACGCCAATTGGAAAATTCATCAGGAGGACAAGTTTAGATGAAATGCCACAGTTTTTTAATGTTTTAATTGGTAATATGAGTGTTGTAGGTCCTCGCCCACATATGGTAAAGCATACAACTGATTATAATGGACATATTAACAATTTTATGGTCCGTCATTTTGTAAAACCCGGAATTACCGGTCTGGCACAGGTTTCTGGTCTGAGAGGTGAAACCAAAAAAGTATCTGATATGAAGCGACGTGTTACCACCGATATTGAATATGTCCAGCGCTGGAGCCTTATAAAGGATGTAAAAATTTGTTTTCTAACAGTTATTGTAACTTTAAAGGGAGACAAAAATGCATTTTAATTAATTTGAAAAACCTAAAAAATAATATCTAATAAACTAAAAAATAAACTAAACTAACTTAATTATGGATATCAACAACTACCTAATTGGTCTGCTTACAGGAGTTTCTGTAACAACCTTTTTTATCGGAAAAGAATGGTATAAATACTATACAAAATATACTATTCAGCAAAAACAACTGGATAGAGTTCTTAAGCTGAACGACAAAATTAAAAAGGTAAAAAACATGAATACAGTAGAAGCTCCAAATGTAAACGTTGGCGTTTAGTATTTTAGTTACCTTCATTTTTTTCTGACTGCTGATGGATTAACAATCCATTAAGCCTGCTGTGTTTGTGGAATGGATTACTATTTTTCATTTTGGTATTTTACTTATCGCCTCTAATAAGTTCAAAAGAGGCAACAGCAAAATGTTACACGATGTGTAGTAAAATCTAAAAGTATTTTGCCCAATAAAGTATGTGCTTAATACTTTTAGATCTTTTTTTTACATTGTTGTAAACTTTTCACTTCCCTAAATTTTATAAATTCCTATCATTTCAAGATTGTATTTTTTTGCAGTCTCAAATTGCTATGGATTTTTCTGTGTTATTCCCTGTTTTGAATGCTTCAATTCCGAATTCATTTTAGTAATTCGAAATTCATCAATTGTACTTTTTGACAAATTAAATTTATGCTCTTAAAAAAAACCACAATAAGTGCATGTCCCTTAATCTGTTTATCCTATCCCTAAATCGCGTAAAGTTAAAAACAGTAATAAAAATGACATTTGCTTTCGTATCCGAGAGAACAAAAGAATTTTTTATACTCATTAAAATTTTCGGTGTTTTATCGAAATGATGCAATGAGCCAGGTGAACTGTGTATAAGAATAAATACTAATTTTTAAGAGATGATTAAAAAAGAAAAAGTTTTGGTTCGCGATAATAAAGGTATTTTTTTAAAAATGTTTAAAAGAAAATTTAAAAACGAATTTGAATTTTCTGAAGATTCCTTTTTGTTGAAAAATGAAAATAAAGCGACCAGCTTTGATCACTCTGTATTTGTTGTATATGAGTATTCTGAATTATTGGATTTTTTTGAACTCGAAGGTATACATTCCAATTTTATAGTTTGTTTATTTAGTAAACATCTCTATAATGGCTTATCTATGATTGAGGAAATCAAAGACGTACTTTTGATTGATGCTTCCAAAACAAAAACTGAGATTTTTGAAGATTTAAAATTATATTTTAAAAAGCCGTCACGAATACTTCCTAAACTTTCAAAAGAAAAATTTGATAAGTCACAAACAAATGAAAAACAACTTGAAGTGCTCCAAAGGGCTTTGTTTTTTATGATGTAATAAATAAGCCAAAAAAGATAATTTGATTTGTAAAAAGTCTGTAGATATTTAGTTTACAGGCTTTTTTTGTTATGATTTGGGTCTTTTTTTAGTAATTTCTTAATAGAAAAATTGCGTAATTTTGCATGACACAAATCAAAAAAATGAAACGTTCAGGCACAGCAGATCTTCCTTTACATTATGGACATGTTCCATTATGGCTTGCCGAACGCATGTCTAAACTTGGTTTTGCGATTGTCGAAACTATTGCGCTGGAATTTTCAACTTCAGAAGTAATCAGTAAACTAAGTAATCCTTTCTGGTTTCAGAGTTTTGGTGCCGTCATGGGAATGGACTGGCATTCTTCGGGAATCACAACATCTGTACTCGGAGCTTTGAAGAAGGCTGTAAATCCGCATTCAAAAGAACTCGGGATCTACATTTGCGGAGGCAAAGGCAAACATTCTATGACAACCCCGCAGGAACTTTTATTTGTGGGTGAAAAAACAGGTCTCGACGGAAATAACCTCGCAAATTTCAGTAGGTTAACAGCAAAAGTAGATAATACAGCAATCCAGGACGGATTTCAATTGTATCAGCATAATTTTATTGTGGACAATAAAGGACATTGGGCGGTCATCCAGCAGGGAATGAATGCAAATTCGCAGACAGCCAGGAGATACCATTGGCATTCACAGGATCTGAAGTCTTTTATTAATGAGCCCCATACTTTTATTTATGGTGAAAACCAGGGCAATATTCTTAATCTTACCTCTGGCGCTGCAGAAAAATCAAGAGAAGGCATTCTAGAATTGATGAAGGAATCGCCAGCCAAAATTATTAAAGAAATGCAGCATCTTTCTATGCCTGCGCATCATGATGTGAGGATCGAAGATGTAAACATGAAAAGACTGGGAGCTATGCTCTGGACAACGCACGATAATAAACCCGAAGATTTTGAAGAATTATTGCTTCTGAAAGGAATGGGACCAAGAGCCTTACAGTCGTTGGCATTAGTGAGCGAAATAATTTACGGCACTCCGACAAGATTTGAAGATCCGGCACGTTTCTCATTCGCGCACGGTGGAAAAGATGGACATCCATTTCCTGTACCGGTAACCATTTATGACGAGACAATCGATACTTTGCAGAGAGCCATTAACCGGGCGAAAATAGGAAACAGCGATAAGATGAATGCGATTCAGAAATTATCTGAAATTTCCAGAAAAGCAGAAGAAAGCTTTACGCCAAATTCAAATTTTGACGCGCTCGTTCAGAGAGAAAGAGATAATTCCTATAAATATGGAGGGAAAACTATTTTTGGAGATGCAAAACCACCAAAAAGAAAACCAATGCCTCCCAACAACCAGCTTGAATTGTTTTAATTTAAATAGTATTGCCCTTCGCAATTATTACCAATAACAACCTAATGTCACAAAACGAAAAATCAATATATACTTTACAATTTATTTTACTTTGTTTAAGTTCCCTACTTTTCTCTTCAAGTTTTAACATGATGATACCGGAACTTCCTAATTATTTAAGCAGTCTCGGAGGTGCAGAATATAAGGGTTTGATTATTTCGTTATTTACGCTGACAGCTGCTATTTCGCGTCCGTTTAGTGGTAAACTCACAGACAAATGGGGTCGTGTTCCTGTTATGGCAATCGGATCATCGGTTTGTGTAATTTGTGGTTTTCTTTATCCTGTTTTAAGTTCCGTTTCGGGTTTTCTTCTGTTGCGTCTGGTTCATGGTTTTTCTACCGGTTTTAAACCAACATCGACATCAGCTTATGTTGCAGATATTATTCCGCAGAAAAGGTGGGGAGAAGCATTGGGAATGCATGGTTTGTGTTTTGGCATTGGAGGAGCGCTGGGACCGGCATTAGGAAGTATGATTGTGAATTCTTACGGAATGAATGTGATGTTTTACAGTTCCTCGTTTCTCGCTTTTCTCTCCATTATTATTGTATTCAATATGAAAGAAACTCTTGCTGTTAAAGAAAAACTCAACAAAAGAATGTTTTATATAGGTCGAAATGACATTGTAGACAAAAATGTTTTCCCGGCCGGAATTATTACTTTTCTCTCTTATACTGCATTTGGTTTAATCTTAACTTTAATACCAGATTGGAGCGAACATTTAGGCGCCACCAACAAAGGCCTGTTTTTTACCGCTTACACCGTAACTTCGGTCTTAGTACGTTTTGGAGCAGGAAAGGTTTCTGACAGACATGGACGCCCAAAAGTAATTATGGCGGGACTTATTATAACCGCAGTGGCGTTATTTGTAATTAGCGAAGGCAGAAATCTCCAGATGCTTTTGGCCGGAGCCGGAATCTACGGAATGGGAACGGGTATTTTATCACCTGCAATAAGTGCCTGGACAATTGATTTGAGTAATCCGGAACATCGGGGAAAAGCCGTGGCCACAATGTATATTTCAATGGAACTCGGAATCGGAAGCGGGGCGCTTTTAGGAGGCAGTTATTACAATGACCAGATTATGCGGATTCCTCAGATTATAAAGTTTGACATATTGATATTTGCAATAGGAATCTTATACCTTTTGTATTGGGCCAGAAATAAAAGAAAACTTAATCAGATTAATACTCAGGATTAGTTTTGCAGTTCCTTTTTAAACTTAAAAGTTCACTCTTCAACTTCAGCGAAAGCTTAAATATATTCTTTTATAATTTTCAGTATTAACACATTAGCATATTTAATTTGTTGTTTTATAAGAATTAAATAACATAATTATGCTTAAACTTTGTTCAGAAAGATTTAACTTACGTTTCAATTAGTGAAGTTTAATTTAAAACTTACAAACATGTCTGTAAAATTATTTACCATAGGCGACAGTATTTCCCAGGGATTTATGTCGGGCGCGGCTGCGAAAACAAATCAATCTTATTCTACGCTGCTTGCTAAGATTTTAGGTTCAAAAGATTACAACTTTCCCGAATGGGATAAAGGAGGATTGCCTTTAGACCTCGAAACTGTTTTTCGCCGTCTGGAGCGAAAGTTAGAAACCAATATTTCCGGACCATTTGAATGGATTAAAGCCGTATCGATAATTGATGGTTATCTGGACGAAGTAGAAGATTATTATGAACGAGGAGCCGGATCCCTCGAGAAATCGAAAGGGAAAAATGCCTACCATAATGTTTCTGTCAGAGGTTTTGATGTCTCGAATGCATGGCAGCTCAGTGCCGATATCTCCAAAAAATATGTAGAGAAGTCAGATAAAAACGGAGATAACCGTTTTGGTATTGTCAATGAATCCCTGCACAGAACAGCTTATAAAGTATTAGGATCCGGAAATGCAGATAATAAAGACCAAACCCAATTTGGATGGTTAAAATACCATCACAAAAAAGAAGGAGTAGAAAATCTTGTTTTGTGGCTGGGCGCAAATAATGCTCTTGGAACCGTAACGAATTTAACCATCAAACAAACATCTCCAGACGGAACTGCTTTTGCAAGCGGACCACAAAATGTAAGTTATGATACACGCCGGGAACAAGACTGGAATCTCTGGCATCCCGAAGACTTTAGAGTAGAATATCAATACATGATGGATCAGGTTATCGCTATTATGGAAGATAATCCTATGGATGTTGATTACAAAGTTTTTATCGGAACCATTCCGCTTGTTACTATTTGTCCGCTTATTAAAGCAGTTGAAAAAGCTGGAAGAACAGATATCGAAATTACGGAATGGATTGTAGACCCGGATAAGCCTGCACCGATGAAGAAGAGTGATTTATCGAATGAAAAGAAATCGATCGTATCGTATGGAAAATATTATCCTTATTTTCTTTTTGAAGATAATTTTGATATTACGCTAAAACATCTCAATCAGAGAGATGTGCTTCATATTGACAATTGCATCAGGATGTATAACAGGATTATACAGGAAATTGTGGCAGAAGCCAATAAAAAACTGAACAAGGAGCGATTCTATTTAGTCGATATCGCTACGGCACTTAATGATATGGCTTTAAAAAGAAACAGTTACGATCCTCCATACGAATTTCCGGATTATTTCAAATTTTGCTATCCAAGAGTCGATTCCAGATATTATGGAGTTACACGTAACCGCGAAATTAAGGCAGGAGGGTTGTTTAGCCTTGACGGAGTTCATCCAACCGCAATTGGTCAGGGATTAATAGCGTATGAATTCCTTAAAGTAATGACAAAAGCAGGTGTTTACAAAGGTAATCCGGCGACCGCAATTAACTGGAAAGAAGTTTTTGCCAGCGATACATTGTATTCAAATCCAATAGGCTTATTAGGAGAAATATATGATAATCCTAATTTTAAAAAATGGATTTATAAAAAACTAAAAGATTCCTGGGAACATAAGAAGTATTAAATAAAGGTAAATCTGTTCACTTTTTGTTCACTTTTTTTAAGCTTTAAAAAAAAACTTCCTGATAATCAGGAGGTTTTTTTGGAGTCGCCGGGATTACAATTGAACACCTAATTCCCATATTAATGTTTATTGGAAAGGTTCTTAAAATGTCTTGAATCCTTTGTGATAAATACTTTTTAATAATATCTATGATTCATTTATGACAGTTGTTTTTTATTCTTTTTTATATCTTTTTCATTAAAAATGATATTTTTTGAATTGAAAATGCTCCGAAAAAGTTACTAAGGCTTTCGACTATCGAACACCTTAAAAGTTAAAATTTAGAGTTTATAAATTTAATACCATTTTTCCCCGCTTCTTTACAGCCACTAATGAAAAAGTATATATACAATAATTACAACATTTTTTCATTAATTTGTTACATGACAACTTCGTATAAATCAAATAGGATTTGATCTAGTTTTATTGAATCATTTTCTGAAATTATATATTGTTTTTGCTCGTCAGAAAAATTATAGATCCCAAAATTCTTTATATAATTTCTACTTAAAGAAAAATATCCTGAACCATATGGCTTACTTGAATTTGTGATGTAATACCAAAACAACCTCGAACTCATTATTTTTTTGAGGAATAATAATTCATCTTCATCTTCTGCAATAACGGCTAATCCATTGTGAAATAATAAATTTTCATCGGTATCAAGTACAAAATTTGGAATATGAGGAGTTATATGAGGAAAGAAAAGCTTGTTTTTAATCTTTTCTAATGATTGATTTCTTCCAAATGCGAACCAATTTTCATACTTTCCATTTCCCTTATCGCGCTTAGAAAGGATTTCTCTTTTGGCATTTAAATATTCATATGCTCTGGGATAATTATCCTTAAAGAAAACTTCATTAATCAATTTAGCTTTTCCATTTATAAACTCGTAAGGGAAAATTATTTTTTTTCTAACCTCGTTCACATTATCAATCTGAGTAAATTTATTTGAGTTTACAATATCTACACAGATTTTCTTTTCAATTTGATATAAGCTACCATTCTGCAAATGAAAATAGTCTTCATCTTCATCTACTGGATCGAATATATAAATATTATTCTTGAGTGTAGCTATACCATTTCTAGTTTTATAAATCTCCCCGAAAGGTTTACCGGTTTTTTCAATCTTATTTAAAGTATTTGCAACTTCAAGATTCCACCCTTTTTTAGCATCCAATTCATCATACTTTAGCTTAGTGAATAAATAATCTCTATCAATATTTTCACTTTGATTTTTGAAATATTGAACAAAATTTTCATTAATCTTTTCAATAAAGCATACACAAGTATATGTAGATTTACTCGTAAAAATCTGTTTATTGCCAAAATCAATAATTTTAAATCGATATTGTAACTCTTGGAAGTATTTTCTTAGTGCTCGACCATTAATACTTTTAAAAAAGGTATTCATTGTTATATACCCTAAAAATCCACCATGATCTAAATTTTCTATCCCAATTTGAAAAAAAGGTATGTAAAGATCAGGATGTCCAGTTTCACATACTTTCCATTTTTTCAAATGTTGTTTTGTTTCTTCTGATATATTTCTTGAACAAACATATGGAGGATTTCCAACTATGATTTGAAAGCCAGTGAAATTTTTAATATTGTCACTCCAATTAAAATCTAAAGCATCGCCAACATACAAATTAAAATTAAAATTAACTAAGTCTTCACCATTTTTTATAGCTAATAAGGTAAGAAGTATTTTTGATCTTATCACTGAATAGTTTTGAATATCAAGACCAAAAATATTTTGACTATAAATTTCTAAAAAGCTTTTTTTCGTCAATTTACGCAAATAAATAGTTGCCTCATATAAAAAACTTCCACATCCACATGCGATATCCGCCAGTCTAAATAGCTGCCTATCAGTTTTACTTTTTAATGATTGTTCAATTATATATTGACGTATTTTTTTAGGTGTATATATTGCCCCAGTGATAACTTTATCGCCCGGCGATATAACATGCTCAAACAATTCTATAAGAAACTCAAAGTCAAATTCTTTCATTTCTTGCTTGACAATTGAAATAAAACTATCAACCTCTATAAACTCAGAATCTGTTTCATAAATAACATAATCTTTAATGAACTCATTATGAATTACTTCAAGAGAATTGTACTTTATGAATGAGGATACAATTAATCTATCAACTAACGTGGGATCTGTGGAATAATTTTGTATATATTTAGATATTTCTTTATTCTTCATTTATATTACTAATTTATATACAAGGGAAATACCTTTTCTTTGGTAAAATTAGAATGAGTTGTTTCTTCTTTAAACGCATTAAAATAAGGCTCCCATAATCTTTTTTGGGCTCTAAATATTATATCCTGATACGTTCCATCTGACATAATTTCATTAACAAATTGATAATGCTTATTATTATAAAAATTGCTAATTATAAAATGAAATCCAAGAAACAAATCCATTGGAGGATGTGCAATTCTAGGCGCCCCAGTAAATATAGCTTTTCCCGTGTCTACACCTGCCATTTCATCCCCACCTACTTGAAAATGATAATATGGATGTGTCGATTTATGAATTCCAGCACCAGGCTGATCCTGATCCAAACGCCAATAATTTACATATTCACCATCATCATCACAATAACCAATTATTTTTATCTGAAAATGATAACTTGACATTATCAAATCTTCATTGGATTTATCTTTACTTAAGTCAAACTCACAAGTATGATTAAAAAAAATTGCTAATTTCTTAACTTCAAAAGGTATGGTTCCAGATATTTTAGAATCAACATTAAAGACAATATCATTGACATTGATTTTATAATCTGCTCGATATTCGAAGCCACTTTGCAAAGCATAAATTTTCGATACGTCAATTGGTGCATCATACTTTGCTATAATTGCTAAAAAATCAGAAATATCTTTTATAAAATTTACTTTTTCCCAATGAATCATACCTCAAGTTGTTTCATTATTTCTCTTAACCTTGCTTTGTCTGATTGCTTAATATACTTAGTCAAATCAGATGACTCAAGTCCAGCTTTAATAGATATATATTCTTTTTCTTGCCAGGGAAATAAATCACGTTGATGTAATTCAAGTCCATCAAGAGAATCAATCGGCATTTTCGAATCCTTGCAGATTGTCCAAAAATTAGAACTACTTGAATGGGCAAGTTTTTCTTGAGGAATAAGAGATTGTAAATCCGTATTACCTATTAATTTTTGAACCCTCTGAGTGGCATTTAATCTTCGTAGACTTATGCCCTTATTCATTTCTTCCCACCAATGGTCTAATTTAAAACTCCACCATCTTTCATATGCATTTGAATAAATACCAGAATACTTAAAATCAATCAATTTGGCTTTAAGATTTTCCCAATCAGGAGAATCCATGGATACACCTAATCTTGCAGAAAGAACATCTTCACCTACAAGAATTCCAGTTGACCGTATGATATGGTTCAATATAAAGTTATTATATGCAAAAACATTGTCTGCAAATATTTCACTGGATAATTTTTCTACTATCCTATAGTCTATATTCTGTATTTCATCAGTTTTCAGCGCAAGAGTTTTAGAAAGATCTCCTTTATTTTCAATAACTTTCTTATAAGCTTCAATAACATCAATAAAACGAGTGGTATATTTTTTTATATTTTCTAAAAAAATTTCTTTAGAAACGGAATAATCAAATAAATCTTGACTTGAATAATCTCTAAAATAATCACAGATGTTTTTTTCAGTAGATATAAGCACTATTGGAATGTCCATTTGAACACTCCCTCCAACGGTTCTTATTGTCTGTGCGATAGTAGGTGCATCAAAGATTATTTTCTTACTTTCAGTAAGTCTAAAATCTAAAAGTAATAAATCAAAACCTACAACTTTTTGGAGTAATTCTTCTAAGCTTTCGGGATTGTAATGTTCAGCTTCAAAACCGTTTGCTTGTAATTCGTGAATAATTGAACCTGGTTGTAGATCTTCAATGTATAATATTTTATAAGCCATATTTTTCTAAATCTTTTTCTGTTGCTTTTGGTAATTCAACTCTAATACAAGTTGAATAATCTCCTTTTGCGGATACTACATAAACATTCCCTCTATAACTCTTAATAATATCTTTAACAATTTTGAGTCCTAAGCCAGTACCTAAGATCTCCGAAACATCATTTGTGTTCTCAAAATTATTAGGTGAGGTAGTTGTAAAAAATTCGTCAAAAACTTTTTCTTCATCTTCAGTCGAAATTCCATCGCCATTATCAGAAAATTCCAGATATACTTTATCTTCAAATTCGCCACATTCTATAAGTATTTTACCCTCACTATTTGCTCTTTTTATCGCTTTCTTTGAATTTGTATAAAAATTAAATAATATTGAAGACCACTCGGAAGGGTGCATAGGTTTTGTAAATATTCTGTATTTATTATAAATTGGCTCTACAAATTGAATACCAGATTTTAAAGCATCATTAGTGATCGATTTTCTAAAAGGCTCTACAACCCTACGCAGATCTAATGGTCTTAGTTCTCGTATAACATTTTGAGAAACAACATTATCAAAATATGATGTGTAGGTATGGAATGAAGAAAAATTCTCGTCAAGTATAGTAATTCTTTCTAATGCCAATTTATCATCTTGTAACCTTTCTAATAAATATCTAATATCGCTTTGGATATTATCCATATAATACTTGATTTCATGGATAAATTGGGCGATTGTTAGTCCAACACTACTTAAAACTCGAAGCATTGAACGTTCTTTAATGATTAGCTCTTGCTCTTCTTTTTGAATCTTTTCAATCTCCTTTATTGCATCTTGAACTTGTTTTACTCTTTTTTTTCTCTGTTTTTTTGCTTCAATTCCTCCGGATTCATTTTCCAGTTCTCTATCCAATTCTTCTAAAGTATGAGCAATATTTTGTATTCTAAATTCAATTTTACCCCAATTGCCATCTTCATCTTTAGACTGTGAAGTAGTTATTTTTACATTTCTAACTTCCGCAACTTTAATAACTCCAGTAATTATTGTTCTATAAACAAAATTTTCTAATTGAATTAAAGCATCATTTTCACTTAACCCTTCGCGGCTAGATGTTTCGTTAAAATTATTTTCTCGATCAATTAATTCAACAAATCCAAAAAAGTTATTATTACCATGTGATGGCAAGATACTTCTTGTTCGTAAAGATTTATCGAGTTTTAACCAATCATTGCTCGGCTCACCATATGGCAAAACCCTAAAACCGTTTCTGTATAATCTAATTCCCCCCTGTGTTTGAGCTAATTTTTTAATTTTTGTTGCTTGCATTTTAGGGACTAAATCAGAATCATGAATAAAATAGTAGGCTCTAAATTTTACATTTTTTAGTTTATCAAATGGAATTTGATTATTATCAGGATTATTTCCAATTTGTCCTATTTCATTGATATTTAATTTGTCACTTTCGATGGAATATAATCCAATTCCTGTATCATCAATTTCACCTTCTATAATTGCAAGCGCATGAGAATGAAATTGAAGAATTTCATTTTTTATAGTTTTAGGAACATTATTAACTATCTTGACAAATTTGCTTTTAAATCCGGGATCATTAGTTATATCAATTCTCTCTTTATCGTCAATTTTCTTTCTTTCAGTAAGAGCAAATGGCTGAATGATATCAGTAACGTAATTGAATATTCTTTGAATAGCAGCCTCACTCCATCTTTCCCTTAAACCGGATATGATTAAAGTGGTACCTTTTTCTCTTTTTTTTGGAATTAGCTTTAGTGAATTAGAGATAGAAGATAAATTAATATCACCTATATATTCATTCCAATCTATTGAAAGCATTAATGCAGATTCTGATTCTGAAGTTTGAGTTATAATAGTTAGTTTATTACCAAGTCTCTGTACGGCAAATCTCCCAATTCCTTTTTGACCGGCTCTGGTTCTTTTGTATGTTCTAGATAAGGGGTTATGAATCTTGTCAGTTGAAGAAATTCTCATAAACCCATTTACCAATTCATCCCTTGTCATTCCATCACCATCATCTTGAATTCGTAATGTACCACCGATACTGTCTGAATCAATGAAAGAAAGTGTTACTTCTTGGGAATCTGCATCATACGAATTTTTTACTAATTCAGAAACGGCTGTTTCTTGTCGAGCTACTAATTCTCTTCCTAATCGGTCTATTAAACCAGCGTCAATAGAAAATCTAACTTGATTATCATCTAAATTTGCTATACTATTAGATAAGGATAAGATAATATTATTATCAGAATGCTCTTTTTGAACCTCTTCACTCAACTGTTTTTTTAATTTCTGTATTTGAAGCGTTTTTTCCAATTTTGTAATATTATTTAAGCAAATATATTCTTTTATAGTGATATTATAAAGAGACTTATTTCTTATATTTAAAACTAAGTAAGATTAACGCAATCATTCTTAGTAGCTAGATAGAAATAATAAAAATTGTTAGTTATGATTCTGATTTTTTCAAATAGCTCAAATGTGAAATCAATTTTCCATTAAGCTGGTAATCTGAATGTTGTATTTGTTGTAATGAAGTGTAATTGTCTTAGAAATAAGTTTCTTAATTTCAAATTCATTGTCACTTTATTGATTTCAATTATGTTTTCTACCAAATTTAAATCAATTTTAGTTTTTAACTAAAAAGGTCTCTTATTATTGAGTTTACGTTGATTAATCTAATTTTAAAATCGAATCTTTCATCAATTAACTTTTATTTGTATTACTTTATAAATAAGTAAATAATAATATTTAATTTATAAGGTTTTTACCGAAAACTGTATTCTTTAAACTGATTTATGGTATCAAATTTATCTAGTGAATATTAAAAATAAGTAATAAATATTTGTTTTTAAAAGTATTATTTTTTTTTGAAAATTATTTAATTCAAAAACCTTTTTTATCTAACAATCAATTTAAATGGAAATTTAATCTTTGATTTATAATGTATTAATTTTTAACGATGTGAAATCAAAAGCTAAAATGTCTTTAAAAGAGAAAGAAGAAAAAAGAATCAAAGAAGAAAAACAAAATGCAGCAATAATTGAGTTGTGCATTGATATTATTGTTTCTGATGTTTTTAAGAAAATTTATGAGCAAAATAAATCTAATGACATTAAAGATTAAATACTATTAAATTTAAGCTTATGTCGAACAGCTTGCTCCATGCCTTGTTTTATTAGGATTATGGAGTTCGATTCCCTTCAGCACTAAATATTTTTTCCTTTATGATTTTGTTTTTATTAAAAAATAGATGTAAAAAATGATAATTTCGATGTTAAAACATTGATTTTTATAGAAATAAATAAAAAAGGAAGGTGTTCGACACCTTCCTTTCTGTGGAGTCGCCGGGAATCGAACCCGGGTCCAAACAAGCAACTAAAGAGCTTTCTACACGCTTATTTCCTGATTAGGTTTTCGTTGTTGAGCCAGGCCAGAAACAACCACTCAACACTTATCTTCTTAATTTCGAAATCTACCCGAAGCTCATAGAAATCTAGGTTTATTTTTACGGTTCCCCTTAACTGACCGCCACAAACCAAGGCTTTCAAGGAGAATCCAGCTTCCCTATCTGATAGGGACGTGGCTAATCTTACTATAATTCAGATTATGCAGCTAAAGCGTAGTTATTTTCGCCGTGTAAAAGTGTTGAGATCTTATATTTACGAGCAAGGTCTCAATGCTCGACGTGCTTACTGTTCAATTCGACTTGCTGTCAAAACCAGTCGACCCCAAAAATAAGTCTGCAAATTTAGAGTATTTGAAATTACTTTCTGCTAAAATTTTAAAAAAAAAGTCATAAAGTCCAAAGTCGAAAGCCCAAAGTCAGCATTGGCAAATGTTTTTAAGACTTTACGACTTTTGACTTTCGGCATTACGACTATAATTTTACTCTTCGTCTTTAAAATTAAAAGGATAATCTCCGAACACCGGAGCTAATTTTCGAACGGCATACGTGTTTCTTGTCATTTTATTAGAAAGCGCAATTATTGTAACTCCTTCATTCATCAAAGTAATATAAGAGGAAGTATTACCATGCCACCAGCCATTATGGAAATAAAAATTTTGTCCCGTTTCCCAATTGATCATTCTTATGCCAAGACCATAATTTTTTGTCCCTTTTCTTTCATTACTGTAACCGGTGTAAACTTGTTTTAGTAATGCAGGTTTTAGAAAATCAGGTGAGTTTCTGGCTCTGTCAAATTTCAGAAGGTCTCTTGCAGTAGAAAAAACGTTTTTATCGCCATACACATTGTCTAAATAATCGAAACCAATTTCTACACCATTCCCCTTATACGAAGGAACAATCTTTTTTCGGTCTTTATCATCGTCAAAAACATAAGTATGAGTCATTCCAAGGGGTTTGAAAATCATTTCAGACATTGCTTCCTTATAACTTAAACCCGTAATTTTCTCAATAATAAGTGCCAGCATAGCATAATTCGTATTACAATAGCTAAAACGGGTACCAGTTTTGGCTTCCAGACCAATATCTTTAGTAGCCAGAATATCCAGAATGTCTTTATTTGTCAATTGATTGTGACGGTCCCAAACCGATTTGTCATGATCTGTAAAATAAGCGTAATTACGCATTCCGGTACGATGGCTTAAAAGCATTCTGATGGTGCATCCTTCGTACGGAAATGTTTTTAAGATAGTATTTACTTTCTGATCCAAATCTATTTTACCCGCATTTACCAACTTTAAAACTGCTGTAGCCGTTAATACTTTGCTAACGGACGCAATCTGAACAGGAGTTTCAGGTGTAATTTTTGTGCCCTCATTTTTATTAGCAAAACCATTATATTTTTCAAATAAAATCTGACCGTTTTTGGCCACTAAAAAACTGCCGTTCATATTATTATTGGGCCAGTTTTTAGTATAAAAATGATTTATTCTGCCCATAACTGAATTTTTATAGGCCTGAGAAACTTTTGGTTCTGAAGCTAAAGGCTTCATTTTAGGCAATGTATCTTCGACTTCCGGAGTGGTATCTGTTGCTGTTTTTTTGTTTTGGCCGCAAGAACTTAAAACTAGTATAGAAAAAAGTATTTGTGGTATCTTTGTTTTTTTAAGGAAAATCATTTGCATCGTTCTTTAAAAACAAATATATCGAATTCAATTTTGTCGTTTTCTCAATTAAAACGTGTTTACGACTGCTTTTTAACATAATTTTAAGACAGTAAAATTATAGTGTCTTGTTTTTCAGCAAGTAACGGTTTTGAAACATTCTAAATAGGAATTTGCAAACAAAATTTTAACTAAATTTGTTACATTTGAAACAAATACGATATAAAAAGTTATATAATTAAATATTAAAATAAAGTCTAAATGAAGTTTGGAATAATAAAAGAAAGAAAAAATCCGCCGGACAAAAGAGTTGTATTTTCTCCAAATGAATTGAACAGATTAAAACAACTTTATCCCGAAGCTTCTGTAAAAGTGGAAAGTTCCGATATTAGAATATTTTCAGATGACGCCTACAAAAGTATGGGGATTACAGTTGCAGATGATATTTCTGACTGTGATGTTTTATTTGGTGTTAAAGAAGTTCCGGTAGAAAATCTAATTCCGGACAAAGCGTATTTCTTTTTTTCTCATACTATTAAAAAACAGCCTCATAACAGAAAATTACTGCAGGCCATTTTAGAAAAAAATATTGACTTATACGATCACGAAACCATTGTTGACGAACTCGACAGACGTTTAATTGGTTTCGGAAAATATGCCGGAATGGTTGGGGTTTACAATGGAATTAGAGCTTTCGGAATCAAATTTGAATTGTTTAAGCTTCCAAAAGCAGAAACACTTTCTGGAAAAGATGCGATGATAACGCAATTAAAACGCATTACAATGCCCGCCTTAAAATTTGTACTTACCGGAACAGGAAAGGTTGGGAGCGGAGCCAAAGAAATTCTGGATGCCATAAAAGTAAAAGAAATTACGATTGATAATTACCTGAATAAAAAATATGCTCAGGCTGTTTATGTACAGCTTGACGTTTTGGAATACAACAAAAGAAAAGACGGTGAAATGCTGGATTTTAAAGATTTTGTGAATCATCCTGACGAATACGAATCCGATTTTGAAAAATTCACAAAAGTGTCCGACATTTATTTTGCCGGCCATTTTTACGCCAACAATGCTCCATTGATTTTGACTAAAGAAATGCTAAACGCAAGTGATTGTAAGCTTAAAGTTGTGGCAGATATTTCTTGTGACGTAAATGGCCCAATTGCCTGTACAATACGTTCTTCAACAATTGAGGAGCCTTTATATGGTTATTTTCCGTTAGAAGACAGGGAAGTTGATTTATTTCATCCCGCTGCAGTGGCAGTTATGGCGGTAGATAATTTACCATGTGAGATTCCAAAAGATGCCAGTGAAGGATTCGGAGAGCAGTTTATGCAGCATGTAATTCCGGCTTTCTTTAATGGAGATAAAGACGGAATTCTACAACGCGCCAAAATCACAGAAAAAGGAAAATTGACGGAAAGATTTAGCTATCTGCAGGATTATGTAGATGGTAAATAAGTTTCTAAGGAACCAAGGTGCTACGTTTCTGAGCTCTTATAGCTTAGAAACGTAGCAACTTACTATCTCAGAACCTAAGGTTAAACCATTTCCTCTGGCTTCACCCATGCATCAAAATCTTCCGGCGTTACATAGCCTAGACGAACAGCTTCTTCTTTAAGAGTTGTTCCGTTTTTGTGAGCCGTCTGAGCGATTTCTGCGGCTTTGTAATATCCTATTTTAGTATTTAAAGCCGTAACCAGCATAAGTGAATTGTCTACCAATTCTTTTATTCTTTTATGATTAGGTTCGATTCCCTGTGCGCAATGTTGATCAAACGAAACACAGGCATCTCCTAATAATTGTGCCGATTGTAAAAAGTTTGCCGCCATAACAGGTTTAAAAACATTCAATTCGTAGTGTCCCTGCATTCCTCCAACAGCGATTGCCATATCGTTTCCGATAACCTGGGCGCAAACCATTGTTAATGCTTCACATTGGGTTGGATTTACTTTTCCGGGCATAATAGAAGATCCCGGTTCATTTTCGGGAATATGGATTTCGCCAATTCCGGAGCGTGGGCCTGAGGCTAACATCCTTACATCATTTGCGATTTTGTTTAATGAAACAGCCAGTTGTTTTAAGGCACCGTGTGTTTCTACAATCGCATCGTGAGCTGCAAGTGCTTCAAATTTATTTTCTGCCGTTACAAAAGGATGATTGGTAAACTGCGCAATATATTCGGCTACTTTTACATCGTACCCTTTTGGGGTATTTAAGCCAGTTCCGACAGCGGTTCCACCTAAAGCGATTTCAGATAAATGGGATAAGGTGTTTTTAAGCGCTTTTAAACCAAATGCCAGTTGTGCAGCGTAACCTGAAATTTCCTGACCCAAAGTTAATGGCGTTGCATCCATAAGGTGCGTACGTCCAATTTTGACAACATCTTTATATTCTGCTGCTTTTTTTACTAAAGTTGCATGAAGTTTTTCAACACCCGGAATTGTAGTTTCTACAACCATTTTATAAGCCGCAATATGCATTCCGGTTGGAAAAGTATCGTTTGAAGATTGTGATTTATTCACATCATCATTGGCTTTGATGAATTGTTCACCTTCACCGATTTCAAAACCTTTGAGAACTTGTGCACGATTAGCGATTACTTCGTTTACATTCATGTTGCTTTGAGTTCCCGAACCAGTCTGCCAGATTACTAAAGGAAACTGATCGTCTAGTTTTCCTTCGAGAATTTCGTCACAAACGGCTGCGATAGCATCTCTTTTTTCTATTGGTAAAACACCTAAATCGTAATTTGCATACGCCGCTGCTTTTTTTAAATAGGCAAAACCTTCAATGATTTCTTTTGGCATGGATGCCGATGGTCCTATTTTGAAGTTGTTTCTGGAACGTTCTGTTTGTGCACCCCAATATTTATCGGCTGGGACCTGAACTTCGCCCATGGTGTCTTTTTCTATACGGTATTTCATTTTGTTGTTTGTAAAATGTTATTTGTAAATGTAAAATGTAAAATGTAAAATGTAAAATGTAAAATGTAAAATGTTCAATATTAAATAAGTGCATGTTTTTGAAAATGAATTTCCAGCCCTGTCGAGCGCCATCCTTTTTGTTTTTTTTTTTAAAATAAAAAGATACAGATGATCCTGAAATTTCAGGAGAAACAGCTCCTTAAAATTATTATTGCTTTTAACAAAGTCTTTATTTAAAAGGCTTCGCATTAAAAAAAGCTTATTTAAAATCAGTATAAATATACGGATAAATGTTATTTAACGAAAATTGATTTAGATTTTATTGCTGAAAAAAAATATATAGTCTACATTTGTCGTAACATTCAAAATTCCGGAAAACATGTTTGAATTTTCACAGTACTTAGGCTTTTTACTTTTCTTAACCATTCTTACTATAGGATTTTGGTTAATGTTTTTCTTAGTTGGTTTCGTATCTTATTGGGTTACGGGTGCAAGCTGGGAAATGATCAAAGAGAAGAGAGCTAAAAAAAGACAAGAAGAACAATCTTTTAAATTATAAGATTTTAGATTGATGTCATAAAAAAAGGACCCGTTTTTACGAGTCCTTTTTTTTGTTTCATAAAACAGGAATTTTAATTTCAATTGAAGTAAAAAAATCCGGATTCCAATTGCAAAATCGAAATCCGGATTGATATTAATATTGAAATTTAAATTATCCGGGAAAATCACCTCCGCCTTCGCCACCACCTTCGTTTTTAGGCATGTTTTTATCTCTTTCGCCTTTTGCTTTATTGAAACGGTACGTAAACGATAAATTGAACTGACGTTTACGGAACTGAAATTCACTGTATGAATTTACATTATCTAAATAAGTATACGATCTCATTTTTCTTGAATTGAAAACGTCGCTGATATTGAAAGCAATGGTAGCTTTGTCTTTTAATACATCTTTGCTAAAAGCAGTATTCATCCCGAACTGACCTAGATTTTTTCCTTGTGCAGTTTTTTGATCGCCGTTGTACATGGCAGTTAATTGCCAGTCAATTTTGTACGGAAGCGTTACTTTAGAGTTAATTCTTGCGAACCATGAATTGGCCTGATTGTCTAAATTCTGAACCACAACATTGCCTTGGGTATCGGTATAGGTGTTTTCTCCTGTAGTTTTTACATTAAAGAAATTGAAGTTACTGTTCAATTTCCACCATTTGTATGGCGTGTAATTAAAGGTAAATTCGAAACCAAATTTTTGTTCTCTTCCTAAGTTAATAGGAGAACTTTTGATTACCGGAGTACCTTCAACGATCTGACCTGGTGCTGGAGTTACCACTTCACCATCCGGAGTCACCACATCGCCCGTAGGAGATCTTACGAAGCTGAAGACGTCCTTTGTGTTTTCAAAATAGGCCGAGGTATTAAAAGTGACTTTATCCCATCTTTTAATATAGCCAATATCATATTTATCTGTTAAAGAAGGATCTAAATCCGGATTTCCCTGAAAGATGTTAATGTTACTCGCATAGTTTACAGCTGGATTCATAAAACGTCCTCTTGGTCTCGATAAACGTTTGCTGTAACTAGCTGAGAAGTTGCTTTGGTCTGAAATTTCATAACTAACAAAAGCACTTGGAAATAAATTGTTGTATTTTTTAGTATTGAAATCGTTGTTGTCTAGTAAGTTAACTTCGATATTAGTGTCTTCCCATCTTAAACCAAATAAATAAGAGAATTTATTTGTTTTGAAACCATATTGCGTATAAAGTGCATTAATGTTTTCCTTGTATTCTAATGTGTTTGATAAATTAGGATTTGGAACGCCGTTATTTGCAACATCATAAACGTTATTCAAATCGCCAAAACTTCCTTTATAACCTGCTTCAAACTGGCTTCCTTCGCCCAATGGCAAGACGTAATCTGCCTGAAATAAAACTTGTTTTTGTATTTGATCATTTAATGTACTGTCGTATCTCGGCGAGTCTTCAATTATGCTTTCGCTGTCATCGGTATTTCTTGAAATAGAAAAATCTGCAGTAAGTTTGTGTCCTTTGTCGTTGAAATTTTTAATTAAGTTTGAAGTAAATTCAACATTTTCGCTGCCAGTATCAGCGTTGTTTAAACGATATGTTGTTCCTGTAAAATTACGACCGGCATCATAATTATAGTAATTGATCAAATCACGGTCATCACCTGTATTTTTTTGGTAATTGATCGCATTTGTCCAGAAAGTGGTTGGTGTAATCGTCCATTCAAAGCCGGCTCTTCCGTTAAATCCGTTTCTTACACGTTTGGTGTCACGAGTTTCGTCTAAGAAACTTGTAGTGTTTTTATTGTCGTCTAAATACTCAGAATTTGTTTTTCCGGCTCCTTCATTTGTTCTGTAATTGTATCCGGCTGTTGTAAAGTAGTTTAATTTCTCTGTTTTATAATTCACATTGCCACTAATCCCATACGTTTCCGGTAAACCTGTCGAAGCAATTAAAGTCCCGTTAAAGCCTTGATTTTTTCCCTTTTTAAGAACGATATTAATAATTCCAGATCCACCTTCGGCATCATAACGTGCAGATGGATTGGTAATAACTTCAACTTTATCAATTGCATCGGCAGGAAGCTGTCTTAAAGCTTCTGCCATATTGATAGCCTGCGAAGGTCTTCCGTCAATTAAAATTCGGATATTGTCGCTTCCTCGTAAACTGACATTTCCTTCGGTATCAACAGAAACAGATGGAACATTGTCTAAGACATCGCTTACACTTCCGCCTTTTACAATCATGTCCTGGCCAACGTTGTAGACTTTTTTGTCCAGCTTTATTTCTACTGTAGATTTTTCAGCGCGAACTACAACTTCATTAAGCTGAGCTGCGTCTTCAGATAAATTGACAACACCTAAATTTGTGTCGCCTGAAATGCTTCTTTGTTTAATTTCTGTTGATTTGAATGAAATAAATTCAACTTTGATATCGTATGTACCCGGAGCAACAGCAACTTCAAATTCTCCTTTTGGATTTGTAATTCCGCCTGCAACTACCTTAGTATCGTTTGGAGCAGTAATCGAAATTGTAGCATATTCTAAAGGTTGTTTGGTTACTTTTTCTAAAACTTTTCCGGAAACTTTAACTTTGGTACTACCGCCCGGACCTTGTTGTGAGTAATTGTAAAAACTCGTAAACAAGAATACAAGTAATACGACAAATTTGATTTTTTTCATTTTTTGGTTTCTTTTCTTTTTAGACGGCAAAAATAGTTTTTGGTTTAATGAGAGAAATCACAAAAAAATGTTAATTGAATATTTTAGAATCAATCTAAAAAAGAAGCAACCTTCTCAGGATCCCGGCCAATTATAGCTTTTCCGTCTTTAACAACAATTGGGCGCTCAATTAAAATCGGGTTTTCAACCATTGCAGCGATAATCTCATCATTTGTCAGCCCATTATCCTTATAATTTTCAATCCAAATTTTTTCTTTTGTTCTAATTAGCTGAATCGGATCTAAATCAAGCTGTTGCAGCAGTTTTTTTAATTCTTCAAAAGAAGGTGTTTGCGTTAAATAAGGGATAATTTCAAATTCCTGATTGGTTTTTTCGATAAAAGCCAGACAGTTTCTCGATTTTCCGCATCTTGGGTTATGGTAAATTTGTATCATTTTGTTATATTTAGGTATTCCAAATAAGGAAAGATAAAAAAGAGGTAATTTAGCGTTACCAAAAGTAAGACTAACTTACTAAATAAGAATTCTCATTTTTTAAAATTTTACATTTATGTTTTTAGAGCAAGGAATTAAACCTGAAAATAAGTTCTGGAAGTATCTTTTAGGATCGTTGTTTATTATCGCCGCTTCTTTTGTGGGACAAATTCCGATTACAGCTGCTGTTTTTTATAAAACATTTACCGAAAAAACTGCTTTTCCTACTACAAATGAAGGAATTATGAGAATGTTTGAATCCAATACCACTCTTTTTCTGGTCATGATTTCATTTGTTTTTGCTTTTGCAGGAATCTATTTTGTAGTGCGGTTTATTCATCATCAGACTTTATTATCTGTTACAACTTCGCGATCAAAAGTAGATTGGAAACGTGTGGGTTTTTCCTTTTTTATATGGACGTTTTTTTCGCTTCTTAGTTTTGCATTTGTTTATTTCAGATCTCCGGAAAATTTTATTTTAAATTTTAAATTAATTCCTTTTTTGATTTTGGTTGTTTTGGGTGCCATTTTAATTCCCATTCAAACCAGTACAGAAGAATATGTTTTTAGAGGTTATCTAATGCAGGGGTTTGCGAATTTGGCCCGTAACAAATGGTTTCCGCTTCTTATGACTTCGGTTATTTTTGGATCGATGCACTGGGCAAATCCGGAAGTAGCCAAAATGGGAAATGTAATTATGATATATTATATAGGAACGGGTTTGTTTTTAGGAATAATAACATTGATGGATGAGGGAATGGAGCTTGCCTTGGGTTTTCATGCTGCAAATAACCTTATAGGAGCTTTGTTAGTCACGTCTGATTGGTCTGTTTTTCAAACTAATTCCATTTTCAAGGATTTATCAGAACCATCGGCAGGTGTAGATGTTATTTTGCCTGTAGTGATTATTTATCCGATTTTGCTGTTTATTTTCAGTAAAAAATACGGTTGGACAAATTGGAAAGAAAAGTTAACAGGAAATATTAATAATACAGAAGTAATACAATAAAGTCATGCCAAATTTAACCCATAGAAATGTTCATAATTATTTTAAGCTAAATGGCTATCATCTCAATGCCAATGATTTGTGCCGCGTTGCATACAGTTATGTTAAAGAAGGAGATGCTTACGAACAATCGATAGGAGAGTTTTTTATGGATTGGTTTGATAAAAAGGATTATATCGAAATGACAACTTCGGGAACCACCGGCCTTCCAAAATTGGTTCGTTTAGAAAAACAGGCTATGATTCATTCTGCCCTGGCAACAGGTGATTTTTTCGGTTTAAAACCGGGCGATAAAGCATTATTGTGTCTTCCAACTCAGTTTATTGCCGGAAAAATGATGTTGGTGAGAAGTTTGATCTTAGGATTAGAATTGGATGTTGTTTCGCCAAGCCTTCATCCTTTGGCTTTTAATTCTGCAACTTACGATTTTGTGGCAATGGTGCCGCTTCAGGTTCAAAACTCGATAGAAAAACTGGCTAACGTACGTAAGTTAATTATTGGTGGTGCTAAAATGGATTCTTCACTGGAGGAAAAATTAATGCCTTTAAAAACAGAAATCTATGAAACTTACGGAATGACTGAAACCATAACGCATATTGCAGCAAAACGTCTGGGAGATGCTGTTTTCTCTGTTTTGCCAAATGTAAAAATTTCGCAGGACGATCGTCAGTGTCTTGTGATAAATGTAACCACAATTTCTGATGAACCTATTGTGACAAACGATTTGGTAGAATTGGTAAATGAAAAACAATTTATCTTTTTGGGAAGAATTGACAATGTGATAAATAGTGGAGGAGTAAAATTGATTCCTGAGCAGATTGAAGCTAAATTAGTAGGCAAGATTAACAGCAGATTTTTTGTTACCGGGCTGCCGGATACTACTTTGGGCGAAAAATTAATTTTGGTTATTGAAGGGGAAAAACAAGATTTTGCTCCTGATTTTTTTGATGTTTTAGGCAAATACGAAAAACCAAAAGAAATTGTTTTTGTTTCTAAATTCAAAGAAAACGCGAATGGGAAGTTACTTCGTAAACCCACTTTGCAGGATTAATTAAAATAAAAAATTCCAGATTACAATTTATTATTGGAATCTGGAATTTAAATATTGAGATATAAATTATTAAGCTTTTCTTTCTAAAAGCGCCATATAGAATCCGTCAAAACCTGACTCTGAAGCTAACATTTTACGATCCTGAACAAAAGTAAACTGTTTTCCTATTTCTGTTTTTAAGAATTTCTCTACTTGTTCCTGGTTTTCAGATGGTAAAACAGAACAGGTTGCATAAACCAGTTTTCCGCCTGGTTTTACAATTTTAGAATAATTTTCTAAAACCTCACTTTGAACTTTACGAATGTTGTCGATAAATTCAGGTTGTAATTTCCATTTAGAATCAGGGTTTCTTTTTAAAACTCCTAAACCGCTGCAAGGTGCGTCAATTAAAACACGATCTGCTTTTTCGTGTAATTTTTTGATCACTTTTGTGCTGTCAATTATTCTGTATTCAATATTAAAAGCGCCATTTCTTTTCGCTCTTAATTTTAGCTGTTTCAATTTACTTTCGTAAAGATCCATCGCAATCAACTGACCTTTATTTTCCATTAATGAAGCCATGTGCAATGTTTTTCCGCCTGCACCTGCACAAGTATCAACTACACGCATTCCCGGTTTTACATCCAGAAATCCTGCAACTAACTGTGAGTTGGCATCCTGAACTTCAAATAAACCTTGTTTAAAGGCATCAGTTAAAAATACGTTGGCTCTTTCTTTTAAAACAAGAGCTTCTGGCTGGTCTTTTAAATATTCTGTTTCAATATTTAAATCCATTAACGTATTTCTAAGGCTTTCTTTGGTGCCTTTTAATGTATTAGTTCTCAAAATAACTTTTGCCGGCTGATTTTGAGCTGCAATTTCTTTAGACCAAACCTGCTCACCTAATTCTTTAACTCCAACTTCGTCCATCCAATCCGGAATCGATTCTTTTAAAGCTCTAATTTTAGATAATTCGTCAAAGCGGCCTTTTATTTTCCTTTCCGGAGTTCCTTCCAATTGTCTCCAGTCCGGAATAGGATACCCGCGAAGTACTGCCCAAACAGCAAACATTCTCCACAAATTATCTCTGTCGTAAGGTTCTTTTACTTCGGCAATTTCCGCATATAATCTTTTCCAACGAACAATTTCGTATATCGTTTCAGCAACAAACTTCCTGTCTGAGCTTCCCCAGCGTTTGTCTTTTTTTAATGCTCTTGCTACCACTTTGTCTGCATATTCTCCTTCATTGAAGATAGCATTCAAAGAGTCAATGGTAGTATAAACTAAATTTCTGTGTAATCTCATTTTTATTATTTGAAGTGCAAAGGTACTATTAATTGATTGAAAGTTAAATTTTTAATACCGAATCTTATTCTGACTTTCGTTTAAAGAAAAAAAACACTCCGATTGAGAGTGTTTTTTTGAAATATATTATTGTTTTGTAATTCGGGTTAACCCAATATTTTCGGGAGCATGAAGCACCATTGGGAATTTCTCTATTTTAACAGAACTGCTGTCCAGACCAAAAGCTCTTTCTTCAGACAAACTCAGTTTTTTAATGAAGAAATAAGAATTCATGATAATATTTTCGTGCCATCTTAAATCATTGTCATTGGATAAAAATTTCTCAGACAATACAAATTTAAAGTCTCCGATAATATTGTTTTTGTTTAAAGATTCATAACGACTGGTAATATCAACTTCACCGCGTTTTACCATATCCTTGATAACCTCCCTGAACATTAAGTTGATTTTGGTTGGTTCTCTAAAACCTAAATTAAAATCGATTCTGTAAATATCATCTTTTGCAATTTCAGTTACTTTATATTGAGTTTTATAAGGTTCTGTCAAAATATTTACGTGAACAAACCAATAAATATCAGCTCTCTTTGGACGTTTTTGAAGAATAGAATAAATGATTTTTTCCTCCAGTTCGTCAATACGGTTAGCATTTGTCATATAAACCAAATGCGTAGCATATTTTGGAATAGAAAAATCTTGGCTTAATTCAACTAATACCTGTTTGTAATCGTCAATTTTAACGACCTTGGTATAGTTCTTATTGATTTTCTTAGCTAAATACCATATCGTCATTATCGAGATAAGCATTGATGCAATAATCAAAGTAACATAACCGCCCTCTGCAAATTTGGTAATATTCGCAAAAAGGAAACTGAACTCAATCAATAAATAAATTGTAATTAACGGCACCATAAAGTACAGTTTTACACGCTTCATGATTAGGTAATAGTTCAGTAATATTGTTGTCATGATCATGCACAAAATAATGGCAAGACCATACGCATGCTCCATATTTCCGGATTTTTCAAAGTGTAAAACAATTCCAACACAACCAAAAAACAATAACCAGTTAATAGACGGAATGTACAATTGACCTTTTACTTCTGTAGGATATTTGATTTTTACTTTTGGCCAGAAGTTCAGACGCATTGCTTCGTTGATCAGTGTAAACGAACCGCTTATAAGTGCCTGAGATGCAATAACGGCTGCTAATGTAGCAACCACAATTCCGAAAGGTAAAAACCAATGTGGCATAATTAAGTAAAAAGGGTTACCATTTTCGCCGCCTAATTGCTGTAACGTACTTCCTTCATGGTGAATTAGATAAGCCGCTTGTCCAAAGTAGTTTAATACCAAAGTTGCTTTAACAAAAATCCAGCTTATTCTGATGTTTTTTCTACCGCAGTGTCCCATGTCAGAATACAATGCTTCTGCTCCGGTCGTACACAGAAATACAAAACCCAGAACAAAAAACCCATCAGGATGAATCGATAATAAATGATAAGCGTAATACGGATTAATTGCTTTAATTACTTCCGGAAAGTTAGCCACCTGAATAGCGCCTAGAGTTCCAAGCATAGCAAACCAGATTAACATCATCGGAGCAAAGAATTTACCGACCAGTTTAGTTCCGAATTGCTGAATTGTAAATAAAATAAATAAAATCGTAATAACAATATATACAATGGTTTGTGTTTCCATTGTGGGATAAAATGCCCGAATTCCTTCTACCGCAGATGAAATCGAAATAGGAGGGGTTATAATTCCGTCAGCGAGCAGGGCACTTCCTCCAATAATGGCAGGAACTATAAGCCACTGAATCTTTGTTTTTTTGACCAGAGCGTAGAGTGCAAAAATCCCACCCTCGCCATGATTGTCTGCACTTAAGGTAATCAGTACATATTTTATTGTAGTTTGTAACGTAAGGGTCCAGAAAACACAAGAGATACCTCCTAAAACAATGTCAGCATTAATCGTATGATCGCCTAAAATCGCCTTCATTACATACAATGGAGAAGTACCTATATCTCCATATATTATCCCTAAAGTAATCAATAAACCCCCAATAGACAACTTACTATGTAAGTTTTTATGCGATGCGCTCATGTATATTTTTATAAAAGACGGTTGCAAATTTACTGTTTTAAAACAAATTAGCATCAATTAAAAGTAAAAAGATAAAAAAAAGCACAATCCTAGAATTGTGCTTCTTTCTCATATTTTGTATTTAATTAACTTAACCTCTTCTGCCACCTCCACCTCTGGAGCCCGATCCGCTCTCTCTTTGAGGCTGGCTGCTTCGGGATGACTCTGAACCTCTTGATTCCTGACTCATTCTTGCAGCTTCAGATCTTTGCTGACTTTGCTGCTGTCTGGGAGCTTCAGATCTTGGTGCTTCAGATCGTTGCTGACTTTGTTGTGGTCTTGGAGAATATTCTCTGTTTGGCGCACTCGATCTGTTTTCAGCCTGACTTCTTGCACTCTCAGATCTTTGTGCAGACATTTGGCGATTAGTATTTCCTCTCGATTCTGAGTTTCCTCTGGACTCTGCTCTCGGGCTGCTTTCAACTCTTTGGGCATTGTCATTTCTTGACGAATAATCGCGATTAACATTTCTTCCCGTACTTGCATTTTCTGTATTTCTTCCAGTAGAGTTGTTCGATCTGCTACTGTTAGATCTGTCTACAGCATTTCTACTTGTAGAATTTCTGTTTTCGGCATAAGTCCTGTTTGAATTCCTGTTATCAGAAGATCCTGGTCTTGCTGTTGCATTTCTGTTGGTATTGTATGTATTTCTGCCAGATTCTCTGCTGGCAACCCTTCTTTGATCCAGTTCGTATCGGTTCGAAACATTAGAATGTCTTTGTGAAAAACTACTGTTAGGACGCATTCTTTCGTAACCGTAAGTACGTCTTGTTTCATAAATAGCAGGAGCTCTGTAACTTCTTCTTACATTCACGTAATTGTAATGGTTGTTTACATTGATATAAACATTTACATTATTTCTGTATCTGAAAACCGGATACGGATTCCAGGCTCTGTAGTACGTTGGATAATAACCCCAATACCATGTTGAATAATAGGGTCTGTAATTTGTAACCCAGAATGAAGTGTAAATTACCGGAACGGTGTTGTAAACCGGTTCGTAAATGTAATTATCGCCATACAAATAAGTATTTCCGACAACCTGAACATTTACCTTGTTGTAATTGTCTCTTTCCACGTCTATGGTCGCTATGTCCTGATACACATCACGATCTAAAACAGCCTGAATAATTACTACGTGTGTTCTGTCTTCTACACTTTCGATTACTCGAAGATAATCAACCTCATTGTCGCCATTAAGGTCAAGATTTGATATCTGATATTTAGGATCGTTAAGACGTCTTTCAAAATCCTGAAGGTTTGCTGATTCTCCAAAAATAGAGGCAACAGCCCTTAAATCTAAATTATCGCTTATATCTGAGTTTTTTGCATAAACAGTAGCGCCGGCTTGTGCCTGGCAAGAACTTACACCTAATGCAAATAGGGCTAATAAAAGTATTTTCGCTTTCATGACTTATATATTAAGTTTTCTGTAATGGAATATTCAATTACTGTGCCACAAAAAAATAGAAGAGGTTTGTAGTTTTTGATTGAGTTGTTAATGTGTTGAAAATCAATTATCTTATTCTTGGTTGTCTTTTGTAAGTTAAGATCTGATTGATAATTATCTTCTGTTGGATAAAACAATATCGAGTACATTCAGAAAAATAGCAGCCACGAAACCTATTTTTTGAAACGTTTGAGAAGCGTCAACTTGTTGTAATTGAGGCTGCGGTCTCTGTTGGGGTTCCGAATTCAAAATTGGATAGATGTACGCGACATCCTCATATTTATTTCTGCCTATTACAGATTGAATATAAATGGTGTTGATGCCTTTTTCTTTATGTTCGATTACTCTGAAATAATCAACTCTGCCATCGTTGTCCATATCAACATTTGAAATAGTGTAGACTGGAAAGTTTAATTTTCTTTCAAAGTCCTGTAAATTCTGAGATTCTTCGTAAATCTTCAATACTTCATTTAAATCTAAATTATCTGATATATAATCGTTTTTAGCCTCAATTTCAAATCCTTGAGCAGTGAGAAAATTACACGATAATAGAATTATTCCTATAATTATTATTTTTAATTTCATTACTTTTCTTGTTAAAATTATATTAATTATATTTCAAACACTGTGCCACAATTATTGTAGAAAGCTATTTGTATTTTTATAAATAATTGTATTTTAGCAAAACCCTAAATATTATTTATATGAAAAAAGTACTACTGTTTTTTTGCATGTTTCTTGTGTTTGTCTCTTTTAGAGTTGTAACAAATGAGAATAAAGCAAGTTTCTTTAGCGGTTTTACCGGAGTACAAATAGATACGTTGTTTCGGGATAAAATTAGTATCCGCGCTATTATAATTGATAAAAATAAAATTTGGTACGGAGCAGATAATTCACGTTTTGGAAGTTTTGATCTTGATAAAAAGGAAAAGCACGAAGAACGTATTTACCGTGACACTCTTAATTTGGAATTTAGAAGTATTGCTCATACATCAAAAAATGTTTTTCTTTTAAGTGTTGCAAATCCCGCATTACTTTATCAGGTTGATAAAAAAACAATGAAAACCAAACTTGTCTACAAGGAAATTAATCCGAAAGTTTTTTACGACAGTATGCAGTTTTGGAATGATAAGGAAGGAATCGCAATTGGCGACCCGACCGAAGATACCTTTTCAATTATTATTACCCGTGATGGCGGCGAAACCTGGACAAAGGTTTTGTCTGATAAACTGCCAACAAATTCTCAGGGCGAAGCAGCTTTTGCGGCAAGTAATACCAATATCGTAATAAAAGGAAATGATACCTGGCTGGTTTCCGGAGGAAAAAAAGCCCGTGTTTTTTATTCTGCAGATAAAGGTAAAACGTGGAAAACTGTTGATACACCAATTGTACAGGGAAAAGAAATGACCGGAATCTTTACAGCAGATTTCTACGATTCAAAGCATGGATTTATTGCCGGAGGCGATTACGAGTTTCCGGATAAAAAAAAGGACAATAAAGCTTTCACTGTCGATGGTGGAAAAACCTGGCAGTTAATAGGGCAAAACATGGGATTTGGTTATGCATCATGCGTGCAGTATGTTCCCGGCGGAAATGGAAGGGAAATCATCTGCGTTGGATCTGAAGGCGTGCAATATTCTCAAAACGGTGGTGAAAACTGGACCCAGTTATCTACAGATTCGACGCTTTTTACCATTAGGTTCGTTAATCGAAATACGGCAATAGCTGCGGGGCATAATAAAGTAATCCGACTTCGTTTTAAATAATAAGAACCCTAAATAATAAAGTAAGTATTATTATATAGGGTTCCTATCGCTGTTGTATCGTTAAGTTTAATCTTTGTTGGCTTTGTCGCGGTATTGCTGCAGCAATTTTCTGCTAAAATCGTCTTCCGATTTTTTAAGTACTAATATTTTCTTTGCAGGAAGTACTTTCTTTACATTGTTCATGAATTTTTCACGAAGCTGGTACAATTCCTTATCTGTACTTTCTATTTGAGATAATAGAGTAACAGCTTCTTTTTCTGAAAGGTTTTTGATATTATCATCATTTAATTTCTTCAGATAAGTTTTCATTTTATAATGTCTTAATTCGAATTGTTTATCGTCATACGCATTATAAATTGGCCAGAATTTTTCGGCTTCTGTTGAAGTTAATTCTAATTCTGTCGTTAAAAAAGAAACTTTAAAAGCCTTAATTTTTTCACGTTTTTCATCCATTTTTCCATTTTGTGCAAAAAATGAAAAACTAATCAGAAAGAGCAATAACGGTAAAATGTTTTTTATTTTCATTGTTAAGCTAAGTTGTGGGTTAAGTTTAATTTTGTTCCGAAATCAAATGTTCAATATTCGGATTTGTTGCTAAAATATCTTCCAGCGTTTCATCTTCAAGTGAAACATTTTTATTTAGTTTTTCAATATCACTGTCGTCTAATTTCTGAATTAAATCGTACTGGCTTATATTGGACTGATAAGATAAATAAGTTTCTAATGTAGCTTCGTCAAGATCATTAGATGTTGCTTTGTAATTATTAACGATCGGAATTAGTAAAGCAAAACCAATCACCGCAGCGGCCGCCAGCGAAAGTGATTTTTTATTTTTGTAAAACGGAATTACTTTTACATCTTTTTCGTTTAATTGCTGTAAAACCTTTTCGGAAAAATCATCAAAATAATTCTCTGGTGCTTTAAACCCGGATTTTATTTTTGGTTCGTTTTCTAATTTAAATGTTTTCATAATACTTATAAGACAGTTTTAGTTACAAAAGGTTTAATTGGATGTAACATATAATTCAATTTTTTTTACTGCATGATGATAAGATGCTTTAAGCGCTCCTACTGAAGTGCCCAGAATATCTGCAATCTCTTCGTATTTTAGTTCTTCAAAATATTTCATCTTAAAAACAAGTTGCTGCTTTTCGGGCAGTGTTACAATTGCTTTATGAAGTTTGATTTGAATTTCATCTCCGTCAAAATACTGATCGGCTTTTAAATTATCTATAGTTTTATTCTGAAGATCTTCAGATGAAATTCCTCTCAGTTTTGCTTTCTGCGATAAAAAAGTCAAAGCTTCATTTGTAGCAATGCGGTACATCCAGGAAAAAAGTTTGCTTTCTCCTTTAAAATTTTTAAGATGCTGAAAAACTTTTACAAAAGTGTTCTGTAAAACATCGTCTGCATCATCATGATTCAAAACAATGTTTCGAATATGAGAATACAAAGGTTTCTGGTAATCGGACAAGAGTTTTTGAAACGCAATATTTTGCGTCTCAGGATTTAATAATTGTTTTATAAAATCTTTCTCGTCTATCAACCTTTTTGTTTTGTAACCTTCTGTTAGAAGTTAGACTGAATTAAAAACAAAAGGTTTAATCCGTTTCAATTAAAATTCTGACTGTTCTTCTTCTTGTGCAGGAGTTTGTGTTGGAGCAGGCGTTGCAGGTGTGGCCGGTTTGCGTTTTACAGGTTCTGTTTGTGTTGGTTTTGGAGCTTGGGTTTGCGTTTGCTCTTCAGATTGGGGAACTGTTGTTTCCAAACCATAAACCGGTTCTGTAACCGTTGGAATTACTCTCGGTTTTACCGGGAAATAAATTTCGGTTACCAATTTAGAAGAACCTTTTACGTCCATTTTGCTAAGAGTCCAGATCTCAAGATGCGACCAGCTCAAGTCCGGTATAATTTTTTCATTATTAATATAAGCTGTTGTTTTTGCAATAGCTTCGTTTCTGTGAGAATAATCTCCTGTAAGAGTAGTTTTTACAGCGTCAAATCCGTTTAGTTTTCCGGAAAGGATATCACTTCCCGAACTAATGGAAATTTCTTTATTGATAGGAAGACAGATTGAAATTTTAGCTAAACCAGATTTTGTATCATAAGTATGGTAAATAATAAATGGTTTTCCGTTTGCCGCCAGTCCATTGGTTTCACTAAAGTGAATTAGTTTCGGAATTACAATTCGTGCATTTTTATTTACTTTGGCAATTTCACTTGTAAAAGTCTGGCGAATATAAGGGGTTTCTGTTTTTTTAACAGGTCCGTCTACTTTAACAGCGTATGTTTTAGTTTCGTAATCCAGATTTTTATCAATATTAGCTAAACTTTTTTCGTAAATAGTTCCTATAACTCTGTCAGAACCTCCATGTAATGAGCTATAGATTTTAAAAAGAAAACTCATCGTTCCTTTTCCTTTCCAGGTAACTTTTGTTTTTCCGTTTAAGGTATCTTTTAAAGTCCAGGTCACATCGGCATCTGTACCATCATATTGTATTTTTTGGTCGATACTTTCGCCCTCTTTTGTTTTAAGAATTATAGCATTTCCTTTTCCGTCAGCACCATCCCAATAAAATGAAGCGCCATTTCCGCTTGTTTTATTAGCGTAAGTCATTTTTATAGAAGGATCTTCCAGAGACCACGATTCAAAATCTTCATAATTTCTAAAGTCATTCAAATAATTATACACCGTCGAACGTGGCGAATTGATAACCTTACTTCTTTCTACAATAAAATCTCCCTTCTGAGTTGCAATAAAAACAGTAAGGGCAACAAAGCTTAGTAACGCAAAAAGGAATAAATATTTTAGAATTTTCATAGCAGATATTTTGATTTGGGTAAAGTTAAAAATTTTATTGTCATCTCAATAATAACCCGTAATTATTAGGTTTTATTTTATAACAGCGGATATTTTATTTGAAAATTAGTTTTTATTTTCAGATCGGTTATCTCTTGAAGAAGAATTTAATTAAAAATAAAATGGCAATAAAAAGCAGAAATACAAGAAGCACTTTGTAATTTCCTTTATAAAAGATTTTATGTAAGGCTAAATCTTTTCGATATGCAAATATCATAATAATTACAAAAGCAATAAAAAAACATACTCCAAATAGTATTTGTCCCTGGCTAAACATGATATAAAAATTTTTAGCAAATTTAAAGAATTGAATATGATTTAATGCTAAATTGCTTTTCAATTATTAAATTATATATTTTATTTTCGAATTTATTTCAAAGTGACTTACATTAGCAAAAAAAAGAAAATTATAATATGAAAAAACAACTCGACGCCGTAACAGAATTTCACACCGCTTTTAAAATTGGCCACAGTGCAACTCCAATTGCCGATGTTGGAGTAGAGAAGAAATTGCTTCGTTACAATTTAATGAAGGAAGAAAATGAAGAATATTATGAAGCGGTTCAGAATAATGATTTAGTCGAAATTGCCGATGCACTTGGCGATATGATGTATATTTTATGCGGAACAATTATCGAACACGGACTTCAGGATAAAATTGAAGCGGTTTTTGATGAAATTCAACGAAGTAATATGAGTAAATTAGGAGAAAACGGACAGCCAATATATCGTGAAGACGGTAAAGTAATGAAAGGCCCGAATTATTTTAAACCTGATTTTTCGAAATTATTCTAAGTAACATACTCAGAATCTACGCCTTGATTTTGTTTTAAATAGGTAAATAAAAACCCGATAAAACTAAATTTATCGGGTTTTCTATTTTTGTTAACTTTTGGATTATTGAACTTTAACGGTCCAGCCAAAAGTATCTTCAGAAAGTTTGTTTTGAAGACTTGTTAGTTTTTCTTTTAAAAGAGAAGCATACGAATTCTCGATTGGAGTCATTTCGTAATATTGGTCCTGATATGAGAAACCTTTAATTACACTGATAACTGCAGCAGTTCCCGCTCCAAAGATTTCTTTTAGAGATCCGTTTTTAGCAGCTTCTACTAATTCTGAAACTATAACCGGACGAACTTCTACATTAAGACCTTCTTTTTTAGCCATTTCAATCAGACTTTTTCTGGTAATACCGTCCAAAATTCTTTCGCTAGTCGGCGCCGTCAATAATGTATCATTAATTCTGAAGAAAACGTTCATAGTTCCTGCTTCTTCCAGTTTGGTGTGCGTAGCATCATCAGTCCAGATAACCTGCTGGAACCCTTCTTTGTTGGCCAGATTGGTTGGGTAAAACTGAGCAGCGTAATTTCCTGCCGCTTTTGCAGCTCCGATTCCGCCATTTGCAGCTCTGCTGTAATGTTCAGCAATAATAACTTTTACTTCACCTCCATAATAGGCTTTTGCCGGAGAAAGTAAAATCATAAATTTATATTCATCCGAAGGATTTGCTATAACTCCGGGGCCGGTAGCAATCATAAAAGGACGAATGTACATACTTGCTCCGTCGCCTCTCTGAATCCAGTCTTTGTCTAGTTTCAGTAATTCATTTAAACCATCCATAAAAATAGATTCCGGGATTTCAGGCATTGCCATTCTCACTGCAGAATTATTAAAACGTTTGTGGTTTTCATCTGGTCTGAACAACCAAACATCGTTATTGTCATCTTTATAAGCTTTCATGCCTTCAAAAATAGCCTGTCCGTAGTGAAAGACTTTTGAAGATGGATCCATCAAAATTGGAGCGTATGGTTTAATGACAGGATTTTGCCATTGTCCGTTTTTAAAATCGCATTCGAATAAATGGTCTGTAAATACAGCACCAAAACTTAAGTTGTCAAAGTCAACTTCATTTATTTTAGTAGAAGTAGCTTTTATGATTTCAATTTTGCCTGTTTGAGTTGTACTCATAGTTATGTAAGTTTTTTGTGAGGTATGCAGTTCGAAACTATTGATACCGTGTAAAATATATTTTATTGTATGCAAAATTACGTAAAATTATGTAAAATGCTTAGCGAAAATTCATTATTTACCGTCTTTGATTGAGATTTATTTATCCTATAATAAACTGAATTATTTGATTGATTTTTATAAAGAATTTATGAAAAAAGTATGGTTTTTTAAGGCTTTACGCATTTGTTTTGATTAAATTTGAATGCCAAAACAGCTTTAAAATATGGAATTGGCTGTTGTAAAATTCTAAAATGTGAAAAGAGAAATAATTAAAACGTTAGATGGCTCAACCACAATTCGTTTGCCGGAATGGGACGAATGTTATCACTCCAAACATGGAGCCATTCAGGAGGCTAAACATGTATTTATTAAAAACGGACTTTCCTTATTTGATACTCCGGTTAGTGTTTTGGAAATCGGGTTTGGTACAGGTCTGAATGCTTTTATAACGTATCTCGAATCTGTTCGTAAAAATCAAATTATTGATTATGTTGGAGTAGAAGCTTATCCCGTGGATGCCGATGAGATTTTAGAGATGAATTATGCGGAAGAGCTGAATGCATTGGAATTTGAAAACATTTTCGCGAAAATGCATAAATCAAACTGGAATGAAAAAGTAGAAATTTGTGATCGCTTCTCGTTAACCAAAAGAAAACAATTTTTTCACGAAATAAACGATTTAGAAATTTTTGATTTGATTTATTTTGATGCCTTCGGATACAGAGTTCAGCCGGAGCTTTGGAGTACTGAAATATTTAAGAAAATGTACGATAGTTTAAAACCAAATGGAGTTCTTGTAACTTATGCAGCCCGCGGAGTTGTTAAAAGAAGCATGATCGAAGTTGGGTTTACCGTAGAAAAATTGGCTGGACCACCGGGAAAAAGAGAAATGTTTAGAGCCTTTAAAAAGGTTTAAATGAGTTATTTAGAACAATTCTATATTGATTTATTTGTTTTAAGAAAACGTATTCGCTGCTAAAGTTTATAAAAAAATAAGTTAAAAATAGACTTTATGTGGGTAATTTGTTTACTTTTGGTGCGAGTTTAAAAATATAGATAACCCCCGAAAATCTAATTTTATTATGTCAAAAATGATGTTTGATTACACGAAATCAATACTTGAAAGAGTAAGTTTCGATCCGGTACTTTTCTGCAAAGAGCTAGAAAAAGCTATCAAAACATTGCTTCCTTATGAGATGGAGCAATTACAAGAGTGGTTGATGAATTTTATAATTGAAAAACCAGAATTAAAACAAAGTCTACAACTAATTAAAGTATAGTGTAATAAAAAAGGAGCCATTTGGCTCCTTTTTTTATGCTTTCTTTTGTAGCGGACTAATGATCTGAACATTTTGAAAAACAATTGCGCCTTTTACAACGCCGGCAATTGTAGATCGAAGTGCATCGATAATCTGCATTTTTAATTCGCTTTTTGGATAAATCAAACTTACTTCGCGAGCGGGTTTAGGTTCTTTAAAGTTTCGGAGTTTCAGTTTGTCTGATTCTTTTAAATCTAATGTGTGCAGGTACGGAAGTAATGTCGTGCCTAGACCTTCATCTGCTAATTTGATCAGGGTTTCAAAACTGCCGCTTTGAATCTGGAAATTATTCTGGTCGGTGTCTGAAACATTTTTACACAAATTTAAAATTCCGTCCCTAAAACAATGCCCGTCCTGAAGCAACAGAATTTCATTTAGATTTAAATCAGAAACTTCAATTTCCTGTTTTTCAAAACTGGCATGATGCTCCGGAATATAAGCTACAAACGGCTCAAAATACAAAACGATTTCCTTTATTTTTTCATCTTCTAGAGGTGTTGCGGCAATAGCAGCGTCCAGGTGACCGTTCTTTAATTTGAGGATGATTTCCTCAGTATTCAATTCTTCAATTAGCAATTTTACTTTTGGATATTTCTTTATAAAATTATTTAGAAACATAGGAAGCAAAGTAGGCATAATGGTCGGAATAATTCCTAAACGGAATTCACCACCAATAAAACCTTTTTGCTGCTCCACAATATCCTTAATACGGTCGGCTTCGTTAACGATGTTTTTGGCCTGGTTGACTATTTTTTGTCCAATGTCTGTAAGCTGAATGGGTTTCTTGCTACGGTCGAAAATTAAGATATTTAATTCTTCCTCTATTTTTTGAATCTGCATACTTAAAGTAGGCTGGGTAACAAAACATTTTTCGGCTGCAAGAGTAAAATTTTTGTGTTCTGCAACTGCGAGAACATATTGTAATTGAGTTATCGTCATTTTGATAGTATTTTGTGATGCAAAAATAGGGAAATATAATTTTTTATTATACAATTTCTGGTGAAGTTGCTTTAATTTTGTAGTAAATTAGAGTAAAAAATAATAGTATGAAGACAAATATTTTAGGATTACCTGTAGAAGAATCAGAATTATTAGTAAAGGAATTAAATGTTTTATTATCGAACTTTCAGGTATATTACCAAAATCTAAGAGGAATTCACTGGAACATCCGCGGAAAGCGCTTTTTTGACTTACACGTCAAATTTGAAGAATTATATACAGATGCACAACTTAAGATAGATATGATAGCGGAAAGAGTGCTGACAATAGGAGGGACTCCTTTACATACATTTGAAGATTATATTCAAAACAACAAACTGGCTGTTGGGAAAAATATTTCTAATGACGAAAAAGCCGTTCAGTTAATCGTTCATTCGCTATCTGATTTATTAAAAATCGAAAGAGAAATATTAAACAAATCGGCCGAAATAAATGATGAAGGAACCAATTCTATGATGAGTGACTTCATTGCAGAGCAGGAAAAAACGATCTGGATGATGAATGCCTGGTTAGAAGAAACACTTTAAATTGTTGTTCTTTAAATATTTAGAAGCAGAATGTGATTAAAATTGCATTCTGCTTTATTATTATTGTTAAATTTCTATAAAAATCTCTTTGATTTTATTTGTTTAACGCTATTTTTGCCTTGATGAAATTTATTGCACGCATATTATTATTCATATTTATTGCCTTCTTATCGACCCCAACTATTGTTCAGGCGTTAAAGAAAGGTAACAGTGCGGCTGTATCTTTTAGTATTACAGAAGAAGAGGTACACAAAGAACTTAAAAATGTAGTGCATCCTTCTATTTTAGAACACGAGGTTTTATTACCGGTTTACATCGAGAAAAAAACAATCATTTCTGAAAATATTGTCAAACTTGATAATATCTCTCCGAGCATATTCGCTCCCCCACCTAATTTAGTATAATACTTCCGATTATCTTAATCTTAACCGCATCTCAGAAGAGATGGGGCAAATCTTTAATGAATAATTTTTTTAGTATTGTATTATGACAAAAAAAATCAATCTTTTTGCCAACCTTAAATCTGATTTTGCATCAGGTTTAGTGGTTTTCTTGGTGGCTCTTCCATTGTGTTTAGGTATTGCAATGGCTTCGGGAGCACCGTTATTTTCCGGAATTATTGCCGGTGTTGTGGGTGGTATCGTGGTAGGATATCTGAGCCAGTCACACATTAGTGTATCAGGTCCGGCTGCTGGTTTAACAGCCATTATTTTAACAGCTATTACCGATTTTGGAGCTTTTGATGTGTTTTTAATGTCTGTTTTTATTGCAGGAGTAATTCAATTAACATTAGGATTTTTAAAAGCCGGAAGTATATCAAACTATTTTCCAACAAATGTAATTGAAGGAATGCTGGCGGGTATTGGTATCATTATCATTTTAAAACAAATTCCACATGCTTTTGGCTATGATGCAGATTTTGAAGGAGATCAGGCATTTATACAAAATGACGGACGCAATACTTTTTCGTTTTTATTTGATATTTTAAATCATATTACTCCCGGGGCCGTCGTTATTTCTGCAGTTTCGTTAACAATCCTTCTGGCCTGGGATAAAGTTTCTTTTCTTAAAAGGATAAAATTAGTTCCGGGAGCTTTGGTAGCTGTAATGGCCGGGGTAATTTTAAACGAAATATTTATATCTACAGGAAGCGCGTTGGCAATTGCAAAAGAACATTTGGTTTCTTTGCCAGTTCCAAAATCTTTTGATGAATTTAAATCCATTATAATTACACCAAATTTTGCTGCTGTTTCAAATCCGCAGGTTTGGGTAGTTGGTGTTACAATTGCCATTGTTGCTTCTATTGAAACACTTTTATGTATTGAAGCTTCAGACAGAATGGATGTCCAAAAAAGATATACCAACACCAATGTAGAACTTAGAGCGCAGGGTTTCGGGAATATATTAAGCTCTCTTTTGGGCGGACTGCCTATGACCTCGGTAGTAGTGAGAACCTCTGCGAATAATAACGCTGGTGCAAAATCCAAAATGTCTGCTATTATTCACGGAGTGCTTTTACTGATAAGTGTATTGTCTATTCCAACAATTCTAAACAAGATTCCATTGGCAACATTGGCGACAGTTTTAATTTTGGTTGGATATAAATTAGCAAAACCAGCAACTTTTATGCATTTCTGGAAAAAGGGAAAATACCAGTTTGTTCCTTTTATTGCAACTTTGGTCTTTGTCGTTGCGACAGATTTGCTAAAAGGTGTTGCGTTGGGTATTGTGATCAGTATTATTTTTGTTCTGAGAGGAAACCTGAAAAGAGCGTATATCTTTAAGAAAGAGGAATACGAAGATGGTGATATCATTCATATCGATTTAGCACAGGAAGTTTCGTTCCTGAACAAAGCGGCAATTAAACAGACTCTGAGCGAAATTCCGGAAAATTCAAAAGTAATAATCAACGCTCATGATACAGAGTATATCGCGCATGATGTCCTGGATTTGATTCGTGAATTTAAAGAAACCCGTGCTGTTGATGAAAATATAAAAGTAAAGCTGAAAGGCTTTAAAAAAGCATACGAATTGGAAAATACGCCTGAGAATAACAATCATGTTACAATTGAACATTATTATGATGTTGCAAAAAGAGAAGTTGTTCAAAAAGAAGTTGTTAGAGAATAATAAATAAATTTTGGTGTTTTTGAAGAAGATGAAATGTCAAAATTTAGGTAACTTTACATCATGTTCCTTTTTTGATAAGTTTATAACTTATAAATTACCACAAAAAAAATAAAGAAATGAGAAAATTTTATGAGCAGTTATTAGAAAACAATAAAAAGTGGGTAGAAAATTCATTGGCGTTAGACCCTAATTATTTCGCTGATCTGGCAAAAGGCCAGTCGCCTCCTTTATTATGGATTGGATGTTCTGACAGCCGCGTTCCTGCTAACGAGATTGTGGGGGCAAAACCAGGCGAAGTTTTCGTTCATCGTAATATCGCAAATATGGTCGTGCATTCTGATATGAATATGCTGAGTGTTTTGGATTATGCTGTAAATGTACTAAAAATCAAACACGTAATTGTTTGCGGACATTATGGCTGCGGTGGGGTAAAAGCTGCAATGGGAAATCAGTCTGTTGGAATTATTGATAACTGGATTCGTCATATTAAAGATGAATATCGTTTACATGATAAATATTTAAATTCTATTGAAGATGAAACGGAGCGTTTTAATGCTTTTGTAGAAATCAATGCCAAAGAACAGGTTTACAATCTGGCTAAAACTTCTATTGTTCAGAATGCATGGAAAAATGGTCAGGATTTAATGCTTCACGGATGGGTTTACGGTTTAAATTCGGGATTTGTTACCGACTTAAATGTAAATATTGCTTCGAATGAAGAACTGGATGAAGTGTATCAGTTGAAATTTTAATAAGTAAATAAAAAAAATCGCCTTTGAAAGGCGATTTTTTTTTATTCGTTTTCGTCTAAGTTTTCATTAAAAGCAGACGGTAGCATTGTGGGTATAAACTTAATTAAGATAGGAAGTAGTAAGCTTCCTCCTGGCAATAAAAATATAGTCAGGGATGGAATGGTCTTACAAATATCCAAAAGTTGTTTTTTGACTTTCTTTTTTTCCTTCGCATCCAGATCTCTTGTGGTAGAATAAGCCAGTAAAACCATTAATTCCTTGCTCTGGACAATTTCCTTAATTAATCGGTTCTTATTTCTTATAATCAGTTTAACAACGCTATGCGTCATTTGATCATAGAAATGCTTAACCGGATTAGAATAATTAAAGTATGGAATCTTCTTTTTGTGTGTTGTAATAAAATCGTGGGTGGTGTCTATACTTTTTGTAACAAACGCATCTCCGGCGCCCATCATGGAACCTAATGAATAAAGAAAATAAGATTCTTCATTTTCTACAATACCATCACTCCACAAAGCCATTCCGGCCATGTCGATTAAATAATAATGTTCCAATTTATTTTTGAAATAATCGAGTTGTAAAGTTTCTAAAGTTTCAATAGTAACCTTTGAAAATTTAGAATAACGTATGGAAGCTTCAAAAAGTTTGATCAATAAATCATCATGCTGTGATTTTACTGTTTTTGTTTTCAGTGCCAAACCAACAATTCCTAAAACAGTTTCTTCAATGCGTTTTAAATATTTTTCTGGAATATGTCCATGTTCCAGATATTGTCTAAAAGCCAAAACATCAATAAATAACAATGCATTGGTTACCAAATGCGAAAAGTTTTTACTTATGATGCTGTCATTGGTCTGAACTCTTTGATCTATTATATTTTCGAGGGAATGAGAAGGTGTATCTTTTGGCAATAAAATTTTAAACAAATTAAATCCCTCCGGATTCATCTCTTTATAAAACTTTAAAACTTCTGAAATAAAATTTTTAGGTTCCGAATTTTTTTTCTCTAAACAAAAAACATGATAGAGGGTATTTAAAAGTGCTACCTTAGAAATTTCGGTTTTAAACCATCCTTTAATCTGAATTGGAACTGGCGAATCTATAGCAATAATATGACCGTAGATAAATCCTGTTTCTCTTACTTTATAGTAAAACGAGTCTACAGTTTCAAAAGGAATTGCTTCTGAAAACTTCTGTTCACTAAAAAACTTATCGATCCAGCCGTGTGCTGATGGATTAATCATGGACTTAATTTTGCTGTTGCAAAGCTATGTCTTTTTCTGGTTTTAGAATTCATTTTAAAATGAAATAACCACTAGATTTTGTTAAAATAGTGGTTATTACGATATAGTTATTTGATGATTCCGGCACAGGCAGCTCGTCCTCCTGCATTTCCCGTTGGCTGGGTTGTAAAATCATCTGTTCCCTGATGTACAATTAAACCTTTTCCTAAGATATCTTTATTAGTGTCTCCACATCCAATACACCATTCATCTGTTGTTAAAGTGATCGATCCGTTACCTTTTGCATCGGCAGTAAAGTTTCCAATATCTCCTTTATGATATTCTCCAACTCCCCATTTTCCATGTTTCTTAAAAGTCGGATTCCAGTGTCCGCCTGCAGAACTTCCGTCTGCCGCGCTGCAATCTGCTTTTTCATGAATATGAATTGCATGAACCCCTGGTGTTAAACCAGTCATTTTTGCTGTAAATGTTACTTTATCATTTTTTTCGGTAAAAGTAGCAGTTCCGGTAACTGTGCTATTGCTTTTTGGCTCCAGGGCAACAGTCAGAGTTTTGGCATCATTAGATTTTGTACTGGTCTTACAGCCAATAATTAAGGCAGTAATTATGGCGAAAGAAGCGATTATCTTTTTCATGTTTCAAGGCTTTTTAATTAATTATTAAGTAAATTTAACATAAAATAACGACTTGGATTAACTCTAAAAGTTAAAAAAAAGTCAAACTATTATCGGTAATTTAATTTTGATTGAGTTAAAAATAGAAAAATATTGCTTAAATTCGTAAAGGTTTTAACGAAAAATTTCTGAAATTACATTTATCTAACTAATTCAAAATTAATGATTAATGATATGACGGAACATATTCTTACCTTAATTTGCATTAACTTGACTGCACTACAAAAAATTACGTGATAAAACATTACAGGTGGAGGAAAACATAAAATTTTCTCTCTGGTGATATTGCCATGATCAGTTTTACTAAAAAATAATATTATGAAAACAATAGTACTTTGTATGCTGACATTTTTAAGTATTTCTAACTTTTCATTGTTGGCGCAGGAAAAAACGAAGAAAGAACTTAAACAGGAAAAAGAACTGCAAAAGCAAAAAGAAATTCAGGAACTTGTAGCTTCTCAAAATTTTATTTTTGAGGCACAAAAAGCAACACCGCAGGGCGGAAGATTAATTCATCTGGATTATAATACGTATTTCTTAAAATTTAATGCTGATAAAACAACCTGTGATATTCCATTTTTTGGACGTGCGTATAATGTTCCTTACAACGGAGATGGCGGAATAAAATTTGAAGGTAAACCACAGAATGTTAAAATCGAAAATAAATCTAAAAATATCAATGTAAGGGCAACTGTAAAGGGTATCAATGATTCTTATGACTTAATGTTCAGAATATTTTATAACGGTAGTGCAACACTTTCGGTAAATAGCAACAGTAGAGGGCCAATTAGTTATGATGGAATAATTAGTGCTCCCAAACCTGCAGAAAATAAATAAAAACTATTTTTTTTAATTGGTTCCAAACTCTTCTTTCGTATGGTAAAAAAGATTTTTTGGTTAAGAAATAAGAAGTGTCCTTTTTTTCTGTTTTTCCTTTTCAAGATTTTCACCATTCATAGTCAGGATCTGGAACCGCGTGTGTATGCAAACGTACCCAAAGACTTAAATGTTATTGCTGCCGGTTATGGTTTTATAGATGGAAATGTGTTGACAGAGCCATCATTGCCTATTAAGGATTTCAAAATTCAGAGTCATAATTTGGTAGGAAGTTATATCAGGACTTTTGCTATAGCAGATAAATTAGCCCGTATTCAAATAGTAATTCCTTATGCTTTTATGGATGGGGCAGCAACTATAAACGATGGTTCTGTACTTGAAGGTTCCAGACAGGGTTTTGCAGACATGAAAATTCGTTTTGGAATTAATTTACTCGGTTCGCCAGCACTTGCGCGAAAAGATTTTATCAGTTTTGAACAAAAAACGATATTAGGAGTAAGTCTGGTTACTTCTATTCCGACAGGAAAATATTATGACGACAAAAGAATCAATATAGGAAATAATCGCTGGGCTTTTAAACCCGAGATCGGAGTTTCGCATCGTTTTGCACACTTCTACGCAGAAATGTATGGCGGCATTTGGTTTTATACCGATAATAAAAATTTTATGGGTAAAAAATTAGAGCAGAAGCAAACCTATAGCCTGCAAATGCATGGTAATTATTATTTTAAAAATAATATGTGGTTTGGTCTTAACACCAATTGGTTTTTTGGTGGTGAGACTATAACAGATGGCATTGCCGATGATAGTGCGATAGACAACTGGCGGGTAGGAGCAACCTTTTCTACACCAATTGCAAAAGGGCAGTCGCTTAGATTTCAATACCATATTGGCGCATACACAAACAATGGCTTAAATTATTATGCGTTGACAGCATCTTATCAGTATTCTTTTTTTTAGTTAAATCTTAATCCCAGGATTTAAAAATTATAGAAAATGCAAACCAATTATAAACCCTATTAAAAATTTAAGATTATGAAAAAATTACTTCTTGTTTTCGTGATTTCAATTACTGTTTTTTCTGGTTACGGGCAATCTTCTTATAAAGAAGACCTTGAAGTGGTGCAGCGTATTTATGGCAAATCTAAGGCAGATGTTGTCAAACAATATATGAACTTGTCTGATGTCCAGACAGCTGCATTCTCTAAAGTATACGATAGTTATGAAGCAGAAAGAAAGGCACTCGGTCAATCAAAATTTCAACTAATTAACGATTACGCTGCAAACTACGAAACACTTACAGATGCCAAAGCAGATGAACTGGCAAAAGGCACATTAAAAAATCACATGGCGTATGAGAAACTTTACTCGAAGACTTACAATCAGGCAAAAAAAGCAATAGGCGCTATAAATGCAGCTAAATTTATTCAGTTAGAGGTTTATTTGCAGACGATTATTCGAAGTGAGATTCTGGAATCAATTCCTTTTATTGGAGAACTCGATAAGTCCAAAGTAATGTAAAAATAATTTACTAAATAAAAACGGAAGCTATTTTAAATAACTTCCGTTTTTTTATATTTTTTATTTGGCAGTTTTAACTTCATAGATAGCGTTTACCATTCCGTTTCTTGTACTATCCAAAGTAAGTTCCCAAAACATAATTCCTCCTAGTTTTTTTGACTTTACATATTCTGTTTTTTCCTTGATAGATCTGATATCGTCAGAGGTTGCAAAACTTTTTGTTTTCGCGTTGTACCAATATGGTGCTTTGGCTTTATCATCCCAAAAATACTTCCATCCATTTGCCTCTGTATAGGTTTTGGCATAATCTTTAAAATTAACACCTTCAACATGTTTACCTGCCTGATAAAGACCATTATTGATGTTTTCAACGTTGATCCATGTTCGGGTATAAAAAGCACCTCCAATGATTAATTTTTCTGCAGGAACTCCTTGTTTCAGCAAAAATTCAACTGCACGGTTTGTCGATTCTTCATTTGGGGTAGTGCTATACAAAGGGGTATGATGACCTGTAACCTGAGAATATCCGTTTACCAAGTCATAGCTCATAATATTTATACGGTTTACCAGCGGTGTAACGGCATTCCAATCTATAGATTCATCCAAATATTTTTGAAAACCTCCGGCCGCAAAACTCAGTTCATATTTTTTGCCTAAGGTTGATCGTAAACTCTTTAATAATTCTGTAAAATTCGATTTGTCTGCGGGCTGAAATAAATGTCCGGGAAGACCTTCAATTGCCGGATATTCCCAATCTAAATCTAAACCGTCTACCTTAAAGTAGTCACTGACTTCTTTTACAGATTTAGCAAATTTTACTCTTCCTTCTGCCGTAGAAAATGCCTGAGAACAAGGCTCGCATCCGCCCCAGCCACCAAGCGATAATACAATTTTAAGCCGTGGATTTTTAGCTTTCAGACTTACTAAATGTTTTATAGTAATTGAATCTTTAGCCGAATCAACACTTAGTTTTCCATCTTTCAAATGGCAAAAACTAAATATAATCTGATCTAATTTGTTAATCTCATATTCATCTATAAGTTTAGAATCTCCGGTATAATAGGCAATGATGTCCGGTTTTTTGTTTTTTTGAGAAAATGTAATACCCATACCAAACAGTAAAAGTAATGCAGATAAAATAATTTGTTTCATTGTGTGTCTTAGTTTTTAGAGCCCTAAATATATAACATTTACTGCGTAATCTCTTTTTAATTTAATAGCAAATTTATATTGTTTATAAAAGAGTAAAAATTGAGAAGTAAATATTTGTTAATAATATTAATAATTTTGCATAAATTTACTAAGTAATTGATAATGAGGATTTAATTAGTCTGAAATATAGAATTTATAATCGCAGGAAGGTAAGGGATTATTCCAATTTTAAAAAGGCGTTATTATCACATCAATGGTTCATACAACAAGTTCTGAATTCAAATTTTCATCATTGAAAATAAGAGAGGGGAAAAGCTCACTTTTTTGTAAACATTTTTTGGAGTAGGAAAATAATTTCCTCTAATTTTTAATAGGTCGTCTATTCTCCGATGACAGCGAAAATAAATCTCAAAGAGAGAAATTATCTAATCCTTAAATATATAACCATATGAAAGATTTTCCCGAAAACAAAAGTAAACAGATCTTCGAAACCATCCTGCAGTTAGGAATCGTCTTCCTTATATTAGGATTTTGTTTTAAACTTTTATTGCCTTTTTTAATGCCAATACTGTGGGCAGTCATTTTGGCAATTGTATTGTATCCCATATTCAATTTTTTGCAGAAAAAATTAAAAGGGCGAAAAAGCCTGACTTCATTTCTTATTACGACCCTTCTTTTACTACTAATAATTTTACCCACTGTAGTATTTTTTGACTCCGTTACTTCAACAGTTACAGAGCTTAAAAACGGAATTGAAAACGGAACGCTAAAAGTCTCACCACCCGGTGCAAATATCAGGGAATGGCCGATTATTGGAGAAAAAGCATATAATTTTCTCTATGCATTATCAGTCGATCTTGAAAATGGTATGCTCCAGTACAAAGAACAGCTCCTGGATATTTCAAAATTATTATTAGCAAAAGCAGTTAGCTCAGGAGCCGCTTTTCTACAAATTATTTTGTCGGTTATCATTGCCGGAGTACTGCTGGTTTCTACAAGCGGGCAAGCATTGGCGATCAAATTTGTCAAAAGAATCTCAGGCAGTTACGGAGACGAGTTTTTAACCATTTCTATTTCAACCGTACATCAGGTCGTAAAAGGTGTTTTAGGCGTCGCTGTCATTCAGACTATCATCCAGGCAATTGGCCTTTTTGGTGCCAATATTCCCTTTGCCGGAGTATTAACCATATTATGTCTCATGTTATCCATTATCCAGATTGGACCAATCCTGATTAATCTCGGAGTAATCGCTTATCTTTTTTCGTTAGATGATACCTCTTCCGCCATTATATGGTCAATATTTTTTATCCTCAGCGGACTTTCAGATAATGTCTTAAAGCCTTTATTATTAGGAAAAGGTGCCATGGTTCCCATGCTCGTCATTTTTCTTGGAGTAATTGGAGGTTTTATGATGTCGGGATTTATAGGCCTGTTCGTTGGACCAATTATTTTTTCTATCGGATATAAATTGTTCGTGGCCTGGCTCGACGATAAACCAGAACATATTATTGTGCAAGAAGATTTGTAGACTATTTTGGGCGTGCCACCATCCTAAAAAAGGGCAAATTTTGTTTGCGCATATACGCCCTTTTTCAGGATGCTGTCAGGCTATCCGCGCTACTTCGGTAGCCAGCTCCTATCCTTCACGCGGTCAGTAATAAAATTGACCTTCTAAGGATATTAAGTTCATTTCCGACATCATCGAACCTAATAAATAGGGGTAAAAAAAATAAACCCGTGCAGTTTCGGACTTGCACGGGTTTAAACAAATTAAAAGCTAAAAACTATTGTTATATTAGAAGCAGTATGAATTTTCTGCAACTAATTTTTCTGCGATTTTTTCTCTCAATGCCACTACATTTGGCAGGTTAGTGTATTTTGTAAAACGTTTTAATCCCATTAACATCATACGCTGTTCATCACCTTCAGAGAAAGAAGCAATACCTTCTTTTCCTCTTAAGTTTACAATATCTACTGCTTTGTACAAATATAATTTTGCCATTGCAATCTGCTCCTGAACTTTATCTTCACCTTGAGATTTTGCTAATTTTTCAGTTCGCAGAATTGTACTTTCAGCCATGTAGATTTCGATTAAAATATCAGAGGCAGCCATTAATAACTGTTGATGAGAATCTAAATCCGGTCCGTATTTTTGAACAGCGCTTCCGGCAACCATTAAAAAAACTTTCTTAAGATTAGCGACAATTCCTTTTTCTTCTGCAAATAATTCAGAGAAATCCGGAGTATCAAAAGATGGAATTCCCATTAATTCTTCTTGCACTTTCATAGCTGGTCCAAGTAAATCAACGTGACCTTTCATAGCCTTTTTAATCAGCATTCCCACAGAAAGCATTCTGTTAATTTCGTTTGTACCTTCGTAAATACGTGCGATACGTGCGTCTCTCCATGCACTTTCCATTGGAGTGTCTTCAGAGAATCCCATTCCGCCAAAAATCTGAATACCTTCATCAGAACAGTTTTGAACGTCCTCAGAAACCGCAACTTTCAGAATTGAACATTCTATCGCGTATTCTTCCACACCTTTCAATTCAGCTTCCTGATGAGAAGTTCCTTCTGCTTCACGGGCAGCAATTCTGTCTTCGATATCTTTTGCAGCACGGTAAGAAGCACTTTCTCCAGCGTAAGCACTTGTAGCCATTTCAGCCAATTTAGAACGGATAGCTCCAAATGAAGAAATAGAAGTATTAAACTGAATTCTTTCATTTGCATATTTTACAGCTCCAGAAGTAACTCTTCTTTGAGCATCCAAACAAGCAGCTGCCAGTTTAATACGCCCAACATTAAGTGCATTCATTGCGATTTTAAAACCGTTTCCTCTTTCAGACAGCATGTTTTCAACTGGAACTTTGGTCTCGTTAAAGAAAACCTGACGCGTAGAAGAAGCACGGATTCCTAATTTATGCTCTTCTTCATTCATAGAAATTCCGTTTGACGGATCGTTTTCTACGATGAAACCTGTAATATTTTTATCATCTCCAATTCTGGCAAAAACGATGAAAACGCTGCAGAAACCTGCATTCGAAATCCACATTTTCTGACCAGTAATTAAGTAATGCGTTCCGTCTTCAGATAAAACCGCTTTTGTTTTTCCAGAGTTGGCATCAGATCCTGCGCCCGGCTCCGTTAAACAATAAGCACCAAACCATTCTCCCGAAGCCAATTTCGGAACGTATTTTTTCTTTTGTTCTTCAGATCCGTAAAGTGTAATTGGCATAGTTCCAATTCCGGTATGAGCACCAAAAGCAGTAGAGAACGAACCCGTTGCTCCCGAAATATAGTCGCAAACCAACATGGTAGAAACAAATCCCATTCCTAATCCGCCGTATTCTTCCGGAACCGCAACTCCCAGGAGTCCAAGTTCGCCCGCTTTACGCATAGAAGCTTCTGTGTATGCGTAATCTTTCTTTTCAAAACGATCTTTATGCGCCCATAATTCTTTATCAACGAACTCTTTTACAGAGTCACGCATCATTAACTGCTCTTCTGAGAAATCTTCTGGAGTAAAGATGTCCTCGCATTTTGTTTCTTTTACTAGGAATTGACCTCCTCTTGTTTTGTCGCTCATGACTTTTTTGTTTTTTAGATTTGAAAGATGAAAGAAGCAAGAAGAAAGATTTTAACCTAACTTATTGATGAAGCCCGTAGTCATCTTTTGAAATTCAATTATTTTGTTTTCTAATTTTTCTGTTTTTTCTTTAGTTAAATAGTTGTTTTGACAAGCTATTAACAATTGTGTCTGTAATTCAAATGATGAGCCTAAACTGATATTCAAATAATGCTGAAAATGTTTATTTCCTCTGTTTGAACCTTCAGCAATATTAGAAGGCATCGAGACAGAACATCTATTCATTTGATTCACCAGACTGTAAGTTTCAGATTTTGGAAAATTGGCTGTTAGTTTATAGATATCATTTGTAATTTCCATCGCTAAAATCCAAATCTTCAAATTCTTAAAATTGTGTTTCATGTTTTTGAGGCAAGATAAGAAGAAAAATTAAAAGTAAGTTTTTTACTACTTTATTCAATTTTCTTTTTAGACTGTTTTTCATTACAACAGAAAGTCTTTCGTCTTGCTTCTGTCCTCTTTAAAAAAAACTACAACACCTCATAAATCCCCGCAGAACCTTGTCCAGTTCCCACACACATAGAAACAATTCCGTATTTATTACCACGACGTTTCATCTCATCAAATAACTGAACGGAAAGTTTAGCTCCTGTACAGCCCAGCGGATGTCCTAATGCAATCGCGCCACCGTTTACGTTTACGATATCAGGATTTAATCCTAACTCACGAATTACAGCTAAAGACTGAGAAGCAAAAGCTTCGTTTAATTCCACTAAGTCAATATCTTTCAATTCTAATCCTGCTTGTTTCAACGCTTTCGGAATTGCTTTTACCGGACCGATACCCATAATTCTTGGTTCAACCCCGGAAGAAGCAAAGTTTACTAATCTTGCGATTGGCTCAAGGTTTAATTCTTTTACCATTTCTTCGCTCATGATTAAAACGAATGCAGCACCGTCACTCATTTGAGATGAGTTTCCGGCAGTTACACTTCCGTCAGCAGCAAAAACCGGTTTTAATCCAGCTAAAGCTTCTTTAGAAGTTCCGGCTCTTGGTCCTTCATCTTTATTTACAACGTATGATTTTGCTTCTTTTTTACCATTTTCATTAATGAAAGTCTGATCTACAGTAATCGGAACGATTTGTTTGTCAAATTTTCCTTCTGCCTGCGCTTTCAAAGCTTTCATATGCGAGTTGTAAGCAAACTCATCCTGATCTTCTCTTGAGATTTTATATTGATTGGCAACTGCTTCTGCTGTTAATCCCATCCCCCAATAATAATCTTCGTGACCTGCAGCGGCAACTTTATAATCCGGAGTTGGTTTGTAACCTCCCATCGGAATAAAACTCATGCTTTCTGCACCACCTGCAATGATACAATCTGCCATTCCAGACTGGATTTTTGCTGTTGCCATTCCGATTGTTTCCAATCCGGAAGCGCAGTAACGGTTTACGGTAACTCCGGGAACGTCTTCTACTTTTAATCCCATAAGAGAAATTAAACGTCCAACGTTAAGACCTTGTTCTGCTTCCGGCATGGCATTTCCTACCATAACGTCGTCAATGCGTTTTTTGTCAAAATCAGGCAGTTCATCCATCATAAACTGAATGGTTTCTGCAGCTAATTCATCAGGTCTTTTAAATCTAAAAACCCCTTTTGGTGCTTTTCCTACCGCTGTACGGTAAGCTTTAACTATATAGGCTGTTTTATTCATCGCTTTTGTTTTTTATGTTATCAAGTTCAAATCGAACTCTGTCTTGGTCAATAAGTTGTTTTAGTTCTTCTTCTTTAGGTAAATACAAAACATATTTTGAAGCAAAAAGGTTGTTTTTATCATTCAAAACAGAATATTTTACAATAGTTTCGTCTTTTTCGGTACATAACAATAGCCCGATGGTTGGATTATCATCATCTGACTTTTTCAAATCATCATACATTCTGACATACATGTCGATTTGTCCAATGTCCTGATGGGAAAGCTCAGTTGTTTTTAAATCAATAATTACAAAACATTTTAGGATGTAATTGTAAAAAACCAAATCAATAAAAAAATCAGAAGTATCGGTGACGATATGCTGTTGTCTAGCTACAAAAGCAAAGCCCTTTCCAAATTCTAATAAAAACTTCTGAATATGTTCCAGAATTGAAGACTCAATTTTATTTTCAGTATTTTTTACATTGTTTTCTAAACCTAGAAACTCAAAAATATAAGGGTCTTTAATGATATTCTGAATTTTTATTTTTGCTGAAACCTCATTTTCTGGCTTTAGAATCCTGTCAAAACTTAAAGTATTAATTTGTCTTTGTAAAGTTCTGCTGTTCCAATTTCCTGTAATACTTTCATTTAAATAATACATTCTTTTTTCTTCAGAATCAATTCGTGATAATAACCGATAATGTGTCCAGCTCAATTCTTGACGCACTGCGTCAAGAATTGGAAAAGCCAAATAAAAATTTCTCATATTGGTTAGGTTTGTATAATCAAAACCTTTTCCAAATTCGAAAGTCAGTTCTTTTGATAAATTTTTTAAAGTCGATTTGCCGTAAATTGCTTTGGTATTTCCGTTTTGTTCGTCTTCAATAATTAACCTTCCAATATTCCAGTACGTATCTAATAAAACTGAATTTACCATTCGATAAACCCGTTGTCGAGACTGAATGATAATTTCTTTTACTGATAGCAATAAATTTGGATTCTGAACTTCCATGATTAATTTCTCAAAGGTTTTCCTTTAGTTAACATATATTGAATACGTTCTAACGTTTTTCTTTCTGTACAAAGAGATAAAAACGCTTCACGTTCGATATCCAGTAAATATTGCTCAGAGACTAAAGTCGCTTCAGATAAATCTCCACCCGCCATTACGTAAGCCAGTTTGTTGGCAATTTTCTTGTCGTGTTCAGAAATGTATTTTCCAGCCTCCATTTGATCTGTTCCAACTAAGAACATACCTAAAGCTTGTTTTCCTAAAACTTTAATATCAGTTCTTCTGATCGGTTGTGTGTAACCGGCTTCTGCCATTAACAATGCATGTTTTTTAGCTTCAGCAATCTGACGGTCTTTGTTTACTATGATAATATCTTTACCGTGCTGTAATAATCCGGTATCAAAAGCTTCATAACCAGAAGTTGAAACTTTAGCCATAGCGATCGTTAAGAAATACTCCTGAAGAACATTCAGCTCCACATCATTTTTGCGGAATAAATCAGACGCTCTTAAAGTCAGTTCCTTAGAACCACCACCACCTGGAATTACACCAACACCAAATTCAACTAATCCCATATAAGTTTCAGCTGCTGCAACTACTTTATCAGCGTGTAAGCTCATTTCGCATCCACCGCCAAAAGTCATTCCGTGAGGCGCAACAACAACTGGAATTGAAGAATAACGAACGCGCATCATCGTGTCCTGGAACAATTTGATTGCCATATTCAATTCATCATATTCCTGCTCAACGGCCATCATAAAAATCATTCCGATATTAGCACCAACAGAGAAATTCGCTGCCTGATTTCCAATAACCAAACCTTGGTGTTCTTTTTCAGCTAAATCAATTGCTTTATTGATAGCCTGAAGAACATCACCACCAATCGTATTCATTTTAGACTGGAATTCTAAGTTTAAAATTCCGTCTCCTAAATCTTGTATAATTGCTCCGCTGTTGCTCCAGATTTTTTTGCTTTCGCGAATATTGTTCAGGATAATAAATGAATCCTGACCCGGAACTTTAGTCTGAGATTTTGATGGAATATCATAGAAATACGTTGCACCTTCTTTTATCGTGTAGAAACTTTCGCTTCCGGAAGCCAACATTTCATTTACCCATTCAGCTGGCTCTAAACCTTCGGCTTTCATGATTTCTATTCCTTTGGCAACACCAATAGCATCCCAGATTTCGAATGGACCATTTTCCCATCCAAAACCAGCTTTCATGGCATCGTCAATTTTGTATAATTCGTCTGAGATTTCAGGAATTCTGTTTGAAACGTAAGCAAACATTCCGGCAAAACTTTTTCTGTAAAATTCTCCCGCTTTGTCTGTTCCTTTTACTAAAACTTTAAAACGATTAATTGGTTTATCGATAGTTTTAGTCAATTCCAACGTTGCAAAATTTGCTTTTTTTGCAGCGCGGTACTCCAATGTATCTAAGTCTAAAGAAAGAATATCTTTGTCTACTTTTTTATAAAACCCCTGACCGGTTTTAGAACCTAACCAATTATTTTCCATCATTTTAGTGATGAAATCAGGAAGTTTGAATAATTCATGTTGTTCATCGTTAGGACAATTTTCGTAAATACCGTTAGCAACGTGTACTAAAGTATCCAATCCAACAACGTCGACGGTACGGAAGGTAGCCGATTTTGGACGGCCAATTACCGGTCCTGTTAATTTATCTACTTCTTCAATCGTTAATCCCATTTCTTTTACTAAATGAAATAAACTCTGAATACCGTAAATACCAATTCTGTTTCCTATAAACGCCGGAGTATCTTTGGCAACAACCGAAGTTTTTCCTAAGAATTTAGATCCGTAATCGGTTAAGAAATCCAGTACTTCTTTTGAAGTTTTTGGACCTGGAATAATTTCGAATAATTTTAAGTAACGCGCAGGGTTAAAAAAGTGAGTTCCGCAGAAGTGCTGTTGAAAATCTTCGCTTCTTCCTTCACTCATAAAATGAATCGGAATACCAGAAGTATTAGAAGTAACCAAAGTTCCCGGTTTGCGGAATTTGTCAATTTGCTCGAATACCAATTTCTTAATATCCAGACGTTCCACCACAACTTCAATAATCCAGTCCACATTGGCAATTTTTGCCATATCATCTGTCGTATTTCCAGTCGTAATTCGGCTTGCAAATTTCTGACTGTAAATAGGAGAGGGTTTCGATTTTAATGAGTTCGCCAAATGGTCATTTACAACACGGTTGCGAACGGCTTTGCTTTCAAGAGTTAATCCTTTTTTAGCTTCAGCTTCTGTTAACTCGCGGGGCACGATGTCAAGCAGTAAAACTTCAACACCAATATTGGCAAAATGACTAGCTATACCCGAACCCATAATTCCGGATCCGATTACAGCAACTTTTTTAATTGTGCGTTTCATATTTGTTGATTTTCTTTTTTATTTGTCAAATATGTTATCGCCTTTTTTAATTGGTATTTGTTTACACAATTTTTTTTTATGATGGGCGATTTCATAATTTGTTACTTGTTTGTTTTTTGCAGTTTTTGAAATATTTCTTTTCTGAGGAAATACTATTCTTTTTCTTCGTTTTCTGTTTGCTTCGCCAGTTCGCTGGCGCTCGTGTGATTAAATATGTTTTTATCCTGAATCAGTTCATTTATAATTTCCGAAACTTCGATGAAATGTTTCATTTTTTCGTCTGAAACATGTTTTCTGACGGTCTCATTAAATTTCAGAACAGTATTTTTAGATAATTCTCTCTTTTCTTTTCCAAAATCGGTCAGATAAATTAAAACACCTCTTCCGTCAGTTGGATTTTTTTTGCGGACAATCAGACCTTTGTCTTCCATTGATTTTAATGTCCTGGTTAAGCTGGTAGCTTCCATACCCATTCTTGGGCCTAAAGCAGTAGACGGAGTTCCTTCTTCCTTATCAATACTTAACAGAGCAAATCCTGTTGCCATGGTGGCATCATATTTTGCAGCCTCTTCATTATACATTCTTGAAACAGCCTGCCATGTAGCTCTCAAAATATAATCTATCGTTTTGTCTTTCATAGGTAACTATATCGATTTCAAATATAATAAAAAAATACTATGCATGCATATTATTTTTTCATAATTTTTTGGTTAGTTAAAAAATCCCTTTGGTTTAGAGGGCTTTGTAGTTTATTTAATTTGAAATATACTATTCTTTTCTCTGATTTTAACAATTTTAATATCGTAAAAATCTTTTTATGCTATTTTAGTAATTTTAAATTTGATTAATTTCCAAAAATCATGAGTTTATCTCAGTATGATCTGGTTCTTCGTATTTAGAAATAGCATCTTTTAGAGTTTTTTTAAGCCGGTTTCTCAAATTTTCAGGTTTAAGAACTTCTAAGCCACATCCAAATCCCAGTAGCAGACGCTCCATTTCATAATTCGCAATCAGAAATAAATCAATAATGATACTGCCGTCTTCATTTTCCGCAAGCAAACGCTGCGAAGCATGCAAAGGTTTAGTCAAAACATACGGGGCATTTATAGCGTCAATCCACAATTCAATGTGTTTGGGCTGCAAACCCGAATTCATCGTTACGCCAATAATATTTTCATAATAGGATTCGGCATCAAAATCTTCTTCCAGATAAGTAAGATTGAAATCATAATCAATCGAAATAATTCTGTCCAAAGCTAAATTCGTAATCGGCTGAGTTGCTTTTTTCTTTCCGACTAAAAACCAACGGTTGTTGAATTCCTTCAATATAAAAGGATGAAAATGAAATTTGGATTCTTCTCGCGATTTAAACGATTTATAAGTAATCACCAAAACCATCTTTTTGATTATTGCCTGATAAATCTCTTCCAGATAATGAAGTCCTTTTAAATTTTCATTTTTATCCAGATGAATAACCGGTTTAGTATGCGATTTTTCGGCGTAGATTTTATCTTCCAGACGTTGTAAAATATCCGAAACATCGTTGAATAATGAAAAATCCTTAAATTGTTTCAGCATAGAAACGGTTTCCGTCAGCACATTCATGTCGGTTTCCGTTAACGGAATATCAGTGATAGAAAAATCTTCGTCTTCGTAGCGATAATACTTTTTATCATAAACGACGATTGGAGCATTATAACCCAGTTTTTCACTGCGCATCATCTGGATATCCATCTGTATGGTGCGTTTGCTGATGGGGATTTTGCGCCCTTCATACTCTTCCAAAGCCTGAGAACAGCATTCTATTAAATCTTCCAATGTCCATTGCCGGTATTTATTCTGCAGACATTTGTCAATTGTTTTGTAGCGGATTAAGGCGTTTTTGTTTTGTGACATATGTTGTGTGTGTTTTTGCTCGCAAAGTCGCGAAGGCGCAAAGTTTTTTGTTTAGGTTTGTCATTTCGAGGAACGAGAAATCACACTAGTAACTCTACAAAGAAAATCAAATCTTCGTCGAATCCCGCGTGTGATTTCTCGTTCCTCGAAATGACAAAACTGTGAGAGCGTTGCTTAAATAAAAAAACTTTGCGTCTTAGCGACTTTGCGAGATTACTTTTTGATTTCTAAATAACTTATCTCTTTTTCAATATTTCTTCTTGCCCGATCTTCATATAAATTCCTGAATTCATCCGTTTGAAAAATAAATTCATTCTCCAGAAAATGTTTCAACGCTTTTGCGCGTCCGGGTTTATAAAGAAAATCAGGGTAAATTCGGTATTCTTTTCGTATTTGCTCAAAATAGATTTTATAATCGTCCCAGTCTTTGGCTAGGATTTTCAAATCGAAATCAATCAGCCAATTAATATCTTCGTTTGCATTGTGCGCGTGAAGTTGTGTAGCGCAAATGGCATCAAAAACTAATTGTTTATTTAAAGTGTGATTTTCATTTAAAATCGACAAAGCAAACTTGGCACTTTTCAATTCATTATCTTTTTTTGAAGCCGAATAAATAAAATCATGATAAAAAATAGAAACTAATATTTCATTCGGATTTTGAAGACGATCTCGATACGTTTCGAAACTGGCAATCATTTCTTTTAAATGCGTTAGATTATGGTAATGCCTTGATTTATTGGAATATGCTTTTTCCAAATCAGTCCAGTTTTGCTGAATTTTATTCGCTGTAAAGCCAATATTCAAAAGTAATTCAGAATAATTTTTTTCTAAATTCATATAATTTTTTACTCAAATTTAAAATTTCTTTTTTACTGCGCAAAATAATTGCGTAGTAGTTTAGAAATCTTTGCTCAGGAAATAAAACAATGATATTTCTTAAAAAAGTTTTACTACGCAGAATAATTGCGTACTAGTTTAGAAATCTTTGTTTAGAAAATAAAACAAACGTTCTTATAAATAAAAATTGAGTTCAGACAGGTCAAGTTTAAGTTACTTCAAACACCCATTTAGAGATAAACTTATACCATTACCTTTTAAACTCAAATTACAAATGGGGCAGTAGCTCAGCGGTAGAGCAGGTAATTTTGAAATTATCCCAAAAGGTCAATCAAAATTTACTTCTCACACTTTTAATGTCCGTGTCGCGGGTTCGAATCCCGTCTGCTCCACTAGTAATGGTCAATTAAAACTTACTTTAGAAAACGGCTAATTTCGGTTCGAATCCGAACGATAGTTTTAAAATCACCAGTACAAAAAAACGAGGGTCAAAATTAGCTTACTTCTCGGGGAAACCCACAAACTTCCAATTTGAATTAGCTAATTCATTACACTCCAATTTCAGGTCAAGTGCTTCTTACTTCAAACTCTTTTAGGTAGAACTCAGAAGCACCATTATCTAAATTTTTAAAACTAAAAAAAATGAAAACACAAGAATTATTAAAAATCAGTTTACGTCAAAATGCAATTTTCGTTCCAACAGAAATGATGACGAATGAAATTAAAAATATATCCGGAACCACTTCGGTGTTGCTGGCCAATGTTTCCAAACTCGGATTCACATTTTCTGAGCCGCTTTTGTATGCCTTAAACAGCGAAAACCCAAAATATAAAATAGAAGTTTTAGAGGTTCTGAGAGAAGTTTTAGGAACCGACAAAAACTGGACACCATTGGTAAAAGAATGGAATGTGCCAACAAACGAATCTGTTGTAGATCATATTGTCACGTTTTTCGCAAATGTTTTCCAGTCTAAAAACGGAACAACTTTACAATGCGGACATATTATTCCCGAAAATACTTTTCCTATAGAAAGATACAATGGTTGTCCGTTTTGCGGAACGCCATTCGAATTCGGAAAGCTTGAAAATATTGGTCAGGGAAGTAAATTAAAAGTTCTGGAATTGTGGAATGAAAAAGAATTGCAGGATTTTTATATTTCGTTGTTACAGTCCAAAACGGCTTTAGACGCAACTCAGATTGATAGTTTAAAAATCGCTTTGAAATACTTGCCATTGCCAAAAACGGATGTTGCAATGAAGGAAACTTTAATGCTCGTAATCGATCTTTTGATTGAAAATGGTAAAGAGGAAGAAGCTCAGCAATTTTTGAAAACGCCAACTGATATATTACGTTATTTGTGGTACAAAAACACAGGTTTATTGCAGATTATTGAGCCAAAAACGATCATTAAAAGAACAGCTAAAAATGCACAGCATTTATACCATGTTCTGGACACAAGTCCACAGGCAAAAGTTGCTTCTCAAAAAGATTTGAAACTTAAATATTCGAGAAAAGAATGTCTGATGGTAGCAAACTGGCTGAACAACATGGAAATGGATGTCGAAATGATGTGCGAGATCATGCACCCGAAAAGAGGAATGTGGGTTCGTTTTATCCGTGCGTTGCGTTTGGCAGAATACAGCAAAAGAAAAGGATTTGAGAAATTAAATTTTTTAATGGATGTATTTTATAATCAAGTGTATGATGTCTGGCAAAGCAAAGTAAATTCGTCAAGATTGAAATTTGATGCCGATAAAACATTTGCATTGTTAAAACAACGTCCGGGATTGTTTGCGCGATCTTTATTCTCAAATATGCTTTGGTTTGGAGCAGACGAAACGATTGCTCATTTTGAAGAAATTATCGATAAAGTTCCGGCCAGATTGATATTTACGCTAAACATGTATGCTCAAAATTATTTTGATGTAAAGATGGAAAGAAGTGTGAAACCTCTGGGCGGAACAAACAAACGTATTGCTTCAAATCAATTATTGAAATTGTATGAAGATTTTCAATTGGAAGAAATGAAAACTAAAATTGAAGATTTGTGTATTCTGGCAATGAAAAAGCGTTTTGCGGCGATTAAAAGCACAAACAAAACGATCTATATTGATCCGCAATTGTATAATATGCCGGTTTCTATTGGAGACCGAAGCGATACGGTTCAGGATTTGCCGGTTGCTTTAATGGGAACGCGTTTCCCAATTGAAGGAAACGAAGTGCGATTGTTTATGCAATGGGGTAAAGATCTGCCGGCTCAGCATTTAGATATGGATTTGAGCTGTCATATCGCACACGAAACACGTTCAGATATGTGTTCTTTTAGCCGATTGACGACTATGGGTTGTCAGCATAGTGGTGATATCAGAAGTATTCCGAATAAAATTGGAACAGCTGAATATATCAACATTAACATAGACGAGTTGGCGAAAGCAAACGCAAAATTTGTGACGTTTACCTGCAACGCGTACAGCAACGGAAGTATTACGCCAAATTTGGTTGTAGGTTGGATGAACAGTAAATATCCGATGAAAATTTCGGAAAAAACAGGTGTTGCCTACGATCCGTCGTGTGTAGATCATCAGGTTCGTGTGACGCAGAATGTTGCCAAAGGTTTGGTTTTTGGAGTGTTGGATGTAGCAAAACGAGAAATTGTTTGGTTAGAGATGACTTTCGGAGGTCAGGTCGTTGGAGGTTTGGATTTCAAAGGAGTTCAGGCTTTACTGGCAAAATTGAACAGCAAACTAAATATTGGTAGTTTGTTACAACTAAAAGCGCAAGCTCAAGGTCTAACAATCGTAGAAAATGAAAATGCTGATGAGGTGTACAACGCGCAATGGGCAATGAACGCTGCAGCGGTGACACAATTATTAATAGATTAAAAAAAGGGACAAAGGCTCATAGGAGCAAAGGTTCATAGGTTTTGTAGAGGTGCACTGTTGTGCGTCTTTTAAATTAATCTCTCAAAGCGCAGCCCCGAAGCTTCGGGAGCAAAGTTTTTCTCTCGCAGATTTAAGTAGATTTTTTATATCATTTTAATTCTTCTAATCTGTGCCAAAAAAATTAGCTAAAATTTGTGGAATTTGTGGCAAAAAAACTTTGCGATTTAGCGACTTTGCGAGAAATAATAATCTACGCAAAATAACTGCGTAGCAGTGTAAAACCTTTGCACCTATCAACCTCTGGATCTTTGTCCCTTAAAAAAAAAGAAAAAAATGAAAACACAAATAAACGGTACAGATATATTAGAATTAGGATTCCCTGAAGGAAAAATAATCGGGATTGCCTTAAAAATAAACAGCAAAAGAAACGGATTTACAAGAGACGAAATGATTGCCAATTTCAAAAACGTCTTAGCAACTCCGGAAAATTATATAGACGATAAAGTATTCAGCAAGCTGGCTGTGGCTTTAATCGAAAAAGCGAATGAAAAAGCGGAAGACTTTATTGCATTAAATCCAAATCCAAATGCGTATTCGGCTTACGGATTGGATCATATCGAAGACGGTGCGAGAAAACAAATGGAAGTAGCCATGAAATTGCCAGTGACAGTTGCGGGAGCCTTAATGCCAGATGCTCATCAAGGTTACGGATTGCCGATTGGTGGTGTATTAGCGACTAAAAACGCTATTATTCCGTATGGTGTTGGTGTTGATATTGGGTGTAGAATGGCCTTGTCGGTTTATGATATTCAGGAAGATTTTTACTTTGAAAACGAAGCCAAATTCAAAAAAGAATTAATAACGAATTCTGTTTTCGGAGCCGGTCACGGATTTCAAGGTCAGTACAAATCAGATCATGCGGTTTTGGAGAATGATACTTTCAATATGAATCCGTTTGTGAAGAATTTAAAAGATAAAGCCTGGTCGCAATTAGGATCTTCGGGTGGTGGAAACCATTTCGTGGAATTCGGAATTATGGAATTTGCCAAAGACGATGCCGTTTTAAATATCCCAAAAGGAAAATATGTGGCTTTGTTAACGCATTCCGGTTCACGCGGAATGGGAGCAACAATCGCGGGACATTATACTAAAATAGCCAAAGACGAATGTAAACTTCCGGAAGTAGCTAGAAATTTAGCGTATCTGGATATGAACTCACAATTGGGTCAGGAATATTGGATGGCTATGAATTTGGCGGGAGACTACGCTTCGGCTTGTCACGAGATTATCCATAACAAAATGGAACGTGCTTTGGGAGCTACAATTTTAGCCAAAGTCGAAAACCACCATAATTTTGCCTGGAAAGAAATATGGAACGGCGAAGAGGTAATCGTGCATAGAAAAGGAGCAACTCCAGCAGGAAAAGGCGTGATGGGAATCATTCCGGGATCTATGACCGCACCGGGATTTTTAGTGAGAGGAAAAGGCGAGGAAAACGCCATAAACTCCGCGTCGCATGGAGCCGGAAGACAAATGAGCAGAACTCAGGCGATTAAAAACATTACGAAAACAGAGATGAAATCGATCCTGAGAGATCATGGTGTCACACTTATCGGTGCCGGTCTGGACGAAGCTCCCATGGCGTATAAAGATATCAATCAGGTAATGGAAGCACAACAGGATTTGGTTGATGTTGTGGCCAAGTTTACACCAAAGCTTGTTAGAATGGCCGATGACGGAAGCAGAGAAGACTAAGGAGAGAAAAGAGGCAAGAAGAAAGATATAGCGCACAGATTTTGTTTCACTCAGATACGGCAGATTTTAGCAGATTTAATTAGATTTTTTTTTAAGATAATCTGCGCCGATCTGCTTAAATCTTTTTTAAATCTGCGTGAAACAAAAAAACTTTGCGCCTCTGCTCCCGATAGCTATCGGGATTGCGAGATTAATTCAACACAAAGAAAAGAAACAAAAACTTTGAGCCTTACCACCTTCGTGGCAAAAAAATAAAAATGCAGACAAAGAAGAAAAAGCAAAGAAGAAAGATATAAAGTCTTGCTTCTTTCTTCTACAAAAAATCTAAAAAAAATGAAATACATAGATATAGGAATCAACCTAACAAACAAACAATTCCAAAACGACATAGACGATGTCGTACAAGACGCGGTAGATGCCGACGTAACGCAAATGATCCTTACCGGAACAAGCGTAAGAAACAGTGAAGAATCCGCAAAAATTGCGAGACAGTATCCGGGTGTGCTTTATGCCACGGCGGGAATACATCCGCATGATGCGAAGAGTTTCGATCATCAGAGTATTGCGAGACTTCGGAAATTATTAGAACAAAAACAAGTCGTTTCGGTAGGCGAGTGCGGACTCGATTTTGACCGTGATTTTTCGCCCCGAAACAAACAGGAAGAATGTTACAGAGCGCAATTAGAACTCGCGATCGAAGTTCAGAAACCATTGTTTTTGCATGAGAGAGCCGCTTTTAGTTCGTTTATGAATATCACAAAAGACTATTTGCCGAAACTGCCCAAAGCCGTGGTGCATTGTTTTACGGGAACTTTGCCCGAAGCCAAAACCTATCTCGATAACGGATTTTATCTCGGTTTTACCGGAGCGATTTCAGACAGCAAACGTTTCGCACATTTAAAAGAAGTCATTCAGTACGTACCGCTCGACAAAATGATGATCGAAACCGATGCGCCGTTTATGCTTCCAAAAAATGTCCCGAATAGCCTTTTAAAAAAATACCACGAACGAAGATGCGAACCTGCTTTTCTGCCTTACGTTGCGGGAACCATTGCACAGTTTAAAGGAATTGCTTTGGATAAGGTTGCGGAGGAAACGACTAGGAATGCTAAAGCGTTTTTTGGGATTTAGATTTTAATTATAAAGATTATTTGTTGGCTTTTAAATCAGGGGTTTTTACTTGGTTTGAAGGCTTTTTGTTTATATATATTTGGAAGTGATAATTCTGCAAACTACGGAAAACCGTAAGATTATTATTAGAACTTTATAGAACTTTGAGAATTGGTTTTTTATTAAAAAAATATAAACAGCAAATTATGAATATTTTCAATCATACGGTAATTCCCTTAGATAAGAAAGTAACACTCAACTTTATTAATGTTGAAAATTACTCAAAGGATTTTCTAAAATTAATTGAAGAAGAGATCGGATTTATTAGAAATGGAATTATAAATGATGAGGGTATTAAGGACGTCAAGAAGAGAATCAAAATATGGATTGATAGAAAGAAAAAGGATGAAAGAGCTAAAAATGGATTTGTTGCTGAATTTATTTGCCATTTATATTTACGATCTAGAAAATTTGAACAATATTCTCTATTTAAAAATTTAGAAGAAAGAGGACCAAAGAAAGGATTTGACGGTCTGTATATGCTAGATGATGAAATGTGGCTAGTAGAAAGTAAATCGACGACAGTATTAACAAATACTCACTTTAGCGAAATTAATAAAGCATATTCCGATATTAAAACAAAAATAGAATCTAGTGAAGAAAATCTCGAAATAAATGATCCTTGGGAAAATGCAAAACATCATATTCAAATAGCAAATCCAAATAAAACTTTAACAGAAAATATGAAAAAATTAAGCTCGGATTTTATCAATAATAAAAAACATAAAATTAAAGAGTTTAATATAATACCTTGTTCAACAATTTATCTTAAAGGGAGTTGGAAAAAAATTGACAATGGTGAACTTCAAAAGAAATTAGAAAAAGAAATAGTTAAAAAAGAAGCTAAAAAATTAAATGTTTTATGTGTTAATAAAAAGAGTGTAGATGATTTTATAAAGTTTATAAATAGCTAATAGTGGAAAAGGACATTGAACAATTACGTAGATTAAGAAATAACGAAAAGTTTAGAAATAATTTTGAAAATTTATGTCTAAATAGAGAATTATCTTTCGAAGAAATTCGATTTCTTTTGAGCTGTTCTATATTATTTTTTAAATTATATGATGCAGATAAAAGATATACTTCTTACTTTAAAATAGGTTACTATATTATCCTCAAATATTCATTTTCATATCATAAGTATCAAGCATTATATGATGTATCTATGCAGTTAGGTTTTTATCCACTTGTAGAATTTATACTCCGAAAAGGACTACTGAAATTAAATACCAAAAATATTATTATTGATGCTTTTGCTTATAGTTTGTTTAAAAAAGACTATGAAATTAGACAAGGTTATGTTGAATCATTAGAGCAAAATAATTCTAGAAAAAGAATCATAAGCTTTGAAGGAAATGAGATTGCTTACATTGCTCCAACTTCATATGGAAAAAGTTCAATAGTTAAAGATTTTATTAAAATAAATAAGCCAAATAAAATTGCCGTTATAGTACCTACTAAATCATTATTAATTCAAACTTATCTCGATTTAAAAGAATTGTCTGCAGATTATAAATTAGTTTTACATGATGAAATGTATTCCAACGAAAGTAGATTTATTGGGATTTTAACACAAGAAAGAGCAACCCGCATTTTAAATAGTAATAATAGAAATTATTATGATATTTTATTTGTAGATGAAGCTCATAACATTTTTAAGAGAGATTCAAGAAGTTTTATTTTAGCCAGGTTATTGCAATTAAATTATAGAAGAAATAATAATCAAAAAATTATTTACTTATCCCCATTAATTGGTTCAGTTCAAAACTTAAAATTAAAAAAGACTTTTCAAGGAGAAATTTCAGTGAAGAAAGTTAATCATGATTTTAAAAGTTTTGAAGTCTATTATTTTAACAATGACAAAAGCTACTTCTTTAATAGATTTTCGGGAGAAACTTATGCTATAAATTTAAAAATTACATATTTTGATTATATTAAACATAATCTAAAATCCAAGAATTTTTTTTATCAGAATAAGCCACCAACAATTGAGCTTTTCGCAGAAAGATTATATAATAATTTGAGAGATACTAAGGAGGATAATTTAGAAATAAAAAAAATAATTTCTGTGCTAAAAAAAGAAGTTCATAAAGATTTTAAGCTTGCTAAATTTCTTAGTAAAGGGGTTGTTTATTTACATGGAAAAATACCAAATATTGTAAAAGAATATATAGAAAGCAAATATAGGGAAATTGATGAAATCAAATATTTGGTGGCAAATAAGGTTGTACTTGAAGGAATTAACATGCCAATTGAAACAATTTTTATTACAAATAATAGAGTTGGAAGAAGAAATATTTCTTATAACGATTTAATTAATTTAATAGGTAGAGCAAATAGATTAAATTTTATATTTAATGATAAAACTTTAGATAGATTAATTTCAAAGATTCATTTTTTGGATCATGAGTTATTCCAAGGAAAAAGATCAATGAAGAGTACAATGGAAAAGCTAAATCGTGAAAATGTAAAAGATGTTATTGAAAATCCAATCGCTGAAAGCTACAATATCGAAGAGTTGAATCTTTCAAGTGATGAAAGTATCACAAAACAAAAATTAGAAGATAGAAAGATAAATGATTTCTCAGACTTTATTTTAGAAGAACCCAAAAATGAGTTTGATAGAATTAAGAGATATTGCATTGAAAATTCGATCAGTAATTATTTTGAAAATATAGATTTGGCTATTCAAATTATAATTGAAAATATTAATAAACATGTTTTCAATGAAAATGATAAAATTATTGATATTATTAATGAAATTTTTGTCAATAACCATCTTAATAATATAACTGATTTTGAAATTTCTCGTTTGAGCGAAGTAAAAGCTAGAAATTACTATAATAATTTTATAGAAGTAGTACAACATATGCATTTGAATCAAAGAATAATCTCAACGAAGGAATATTTTGATAAAAAGGCGATAACTGATGATCCATATTTATTTATTGGGACAAGTTATGGTCAATTAACTTCAAAAGAAGCTGGTAAAAGATCAAAATATGATGAAGGTGATAAAAAATATGACAGCAAAGTTTTTATTGATTTGTCGGATTCACGAGTAGATTTGATTAATATTGCCATTGTTAAATTAAAAATAGAAGAAGATTTTATTGGATACAAAATAACTCAATTGATTTCATTTCTTCATGATTTTGAAATTATTCCTAATGATTATTATCTTAAAATAGTTTATGGTACCACTAACAGCTCAATAATTGATTTAGTTAGATTTGGATTAAGTGTAAGTACAATTTCTGAGTTAAGGAAAGATAATCAAATTTTAAATATTGGATTAGATACTAATGGAAATCTAAAAGCTAAAGACATTTTTACTTTTAGAAAATATCTTTCTTCAAAACCTGAATTGTTTAAATTTGAGATTGAAAAATATTTGAATTAAAGATCACAATTCAAAATATTAAAAAGTAATCTTTTTCTTTCTTTTAAAATAAAAACATATCTTTGCAAAGCAAAACAATCAAAGGAGAAATCCTAAACTTTTTTAAAGTAAACATAAACGAATACCTCGTCACGGTGAAGGAACAGGAAACTGTCCTAAATCATTCCTTTGAATGTTTTGCACACCTAAAGCGGGGTATTCGCGTATCAAAAATTTTCTATTATGCAAAAAGAAAATCAAAAAACACAACAAGAAGTAATGCCTTCCGTGGCGAGCTTCCTTTCAGACATTTGGTTTGAGGGAGAATTTCAAAATCAGCCTTTGTATCTGCAGGAAATTTTCGAGCTTATACTTGAGACAGAAAGCGGTAATAATCTCGATTTAAGGCTCAAAATGTTAAGCTGTCTCAGAACAAGCCGGAATCTGGCAAAGACTTTGTCGCCGTTTTCAAATACAGAAATTGTAAATGCGTGCAACACTATAGCGGTTGCAAAACTCAACCAATAAAATCCAAACCCCGCAAATACCAATTTGCGGGGTATTTTTTCCGCTTCAGTTTAACCTTAAGTTGAATTTTAGATAATTAAATTTTAACACTAAAAAGATTTCAATTTAAGAAAAAATAATTTTATAATTTATTACTTTACGCTTTCGATAAAATAAGAGTTGAAGAATATTTAGTTTAGTATATATAATGAAAAAAAGTCTCAAATACATTGATGGAAATTCGGATAAATTCTGGGAGATAAATGTTACAGGATCTGAGTTTAAGGTTACTTACGGCAAAAACGGAACTTCGGGAACGTCGCAAACCAAGAGTTTTGCAACAGACGAAGAATGTTTGCGAACGGCCGAAAAACTCGTCAATGAAAAACTCAAAAAAGGATATTCTGACAGTGGGGAAGTTGCTTTGGCGCCAAAACCTAAAACAGCAAAAGGAATTAGTGCGGCAGCAATTTTAGAAGAATATGACAACATTATAAAATCTAAAAATATAGATTTGGTTTTGCCATTTTTACAGGAAAATTCCAAAGGAAATATTGAAGCATTTAAAAAGCAAATCAAAAAAAACAAAAAATTCTGGACACAATACATTGATTTGTCTAAAGAACCGGAATTTCTTAGAAATAACAAAACAGGCAATAACTGGGGTTCTAACTGGGGAACGCGGGGGGACCAGACGCAAAGGGAAATTATTACCTTAAGTGCGATCGCACTATTTGATAAAGCCGACATTAGTTCCTGGGATGAAGTCTTGCAATTGCTTAACGAAGTAGACCAGAAACAACATGTAATGGATGTTTTGTTGTGGGCAAAACCAAACTGGCTGGAAAGTTTTATTTTAGAGAAAGTAAGAAGGCAGGATTGGATGAGTTTTAATTATCATATTCTGCGTTTGTTTGAAGAAAAAGGTTTGATGCGGTTTAATCCCGAATTATATGCGGTATGTCTGGCGGCGACAAACGAGTGGCGTACCAAATCGAAAACCAGAGTTTTTATTGCCAGTGTTTTAGAAGATCAGACAACCTGGGAAAGAGATGTTCCGGAGTTGTTTAATTACGAAACCGTGCTTCATAGTACGTATTTTAGGGACAATGAAAGCCAAAAATATGACGAGTTCCTTACCTGGGGAATTATTTTTAAATTTTTGATAGACGAGAAAAAAATGGATCGATCGTTTTTTATCGAAAATGCGATTCAGATCCAGACCAAAGAATGGAACAATAATCTAAAGTCTTTCTTTAGAAAAAGAATGGAGGAATTTGGGGCAACAGAAGATGAATTGGTTGTATATCAGGAAAATATATTTTCGTTTTTGCACAATGCGTATCCGCCAATTACCAGTTACGGAATTGATCTGATTAAAAAGATTTACACGCATCCGAAATTTAAAACCAAATCTTTTTTAGAATGGCTGGAGCCTTTAATGATGCGCAGCGATTGCAAAGCAACGATTAAAAGTGTTTTGCCGGTTTTAGAAAAAATGAGCAAAGGAAATCCGAAACTCAATAATACAATTGCATCGTTAATCGCTGATGTTTTTGTAATCTCTGATTTGACTTTGCAGGAACGTACCTCAAAATTGATTTTGAAATTGGGTTCTGTAAAAGACAAAAAGCTTAAGGAAAAATTGTCTTCGTATGTGACTTTGATGCAGGGCAATATAAAATCGGGACTGAATCGGTTTTTGGATGAAGATTCTCTGACAATTGATGATTCCGGTTTTGAAGAATATCAATTTGAACCTAAAAAAGAATTGTTATTGAGCGAAGAAGTAATATTGCCAAAAGACTGGAATGATATCGTTTTTCAATTCGGGAATTTTATAAGTTCTGAAGAAGCTTTGGATAGTGAAATTCTAATAAATACTTTTATTCAGCAACGAGATTTATTTCCATCAGGATATACCGCACAATTACAGCCTTACGAAAAACAACTGCAAAAACTTTATTTCGAAAGTGTACATAAAGATTTTATGAAATCATTTTTGCTGAGGAAAATTCAAAACATCAATAGTGAATTTGATGGCAGACTGAAACATTATTCCAAAATAAACACCCTAACTTTAATTCTGCCTTTGTTAGTAAAAGCACAACAAAAAATCGAATCCAATTCTGTTTTGCCATTGCTTTCTTTTCCGAGTCATAAACCGTATTGGGTTGCACCAAAAGTTTTACTTGAAAGAGTGATTGCGTATCAAAAAACAAATGAAGAAATTGATTATTCAGATTTAGCGATTGCAATTGCCAGAATGCCAAGAGAGAATGTAGAAGAAGTCATTTCGTTACTGGATGAGGTAAAAGGGGAGTTAAAAGGTTTATTATCATTTTGTTTGGGTGTAGAGGAAAAACTGACAATAGATAACACTTCCTTGATTTCTAAAGTTTTGGCGACTTTTGGCAAAACAACAAAAGAAACCGGAAACCTTTCTTTGTGGGCAGTGGCAGCGCGAACTTTTTATCCAGATCAGATTTTTACAGATTTTGAAAGAACGTATATAAAAGAAGTTCCGTTTGTGGTTGCACCATTTGAACCGAAATTTTCTTTTAAAGAACAATGGAACGAGTGGAGAAATTATCAAACCAAAGAAAAAGAAAGATCTCCGTCGTGGTACGAGCTTCGATTTGATTTTCCAATTCATGCCAAAACGCCAAATTATTTGCTCTATAGTCTGGATATTTACACGAGATCTAATAGTTGGGATTATAATTTAAATTACGCCGGAAATACTTTTTACTGGCACAGTATAACGCCGCAAAACTCAGATGCTTTGGCGGTAACTTTATTGAACAACTGCAGAATTGCAGATGGTGCTAAACCGGAATTAAGAGGTTTTCTGGAAGTGACCAGCAGACCGGAATTTAGATTTTCAGAGATTTCGATCTTTTTATTTGCTACCTGTTTATTTCAGGAGAAAAAAGAACTTCGATTGCTGGCATCAGAAACTCTAATTAATCTGATTGAAAAACAAAGTATAGATTTGGAGAAATTTGGAGAAAAAGCCGCTTTTCTGGCTTCCGGTAAATATGGAGCATTCTCCAGATTGACCGACGGAATCATTGCTCTAAAAGATATTTCGCCTTTGCATAATAGTGCATTGCTTCAATTTTTTAATTCTTTTTTTGGCAATCTGGAAGTAAAAGATAAACTGCCAACAAATTTCAAAAAAATGGTTGAAAATTATGTCGATGTTTTGATAAAAACCAATCAGAAACCATCGGCTAAAACTATTGCTTTTTTTGACCAATGGAAAGATAATGCTTCGCTTAAATCATTAATTAAGCAAATTTTAAAATAAAGAAAATGACAGATTTAGAATATAATTATAAAGGAATTTCGACTTACAGCAAAGCAAAGGGAATTAATAATCTGGTTTTGGCGCATCAGACGGAAATTGAAGAAGTCAATAATATTCCGTGTTTTTTCTGGGGAAGTTTAACGGATCCGTATGTTACCGCAAAATGCTGGAGTACAATTGCAAAAGTCGTGCGTTCGAGTTTTGGACCGATTCCGCCCAGTCTTCGCGATCCAATTGTGTCTGCAGGTTCGGAGAGATTGCGTTTTGAGGGATTTTCTTCCTGTAATGGCGTTTATGTCAGACTGGATATGAAGCCGGAAGCGATTGACGGCGAATTTATAGCCAATGGAACTACAAATGTCGATTTTAATGATCCGATGCTAAATGCTTTAAACGCTATTCAGAAGAATGAAAAGGTTACACTTGCTGTTGGTCAGCAGGATGTTCAGGTCATTACAAGTAAAGCAAAAGTGGTCGAGAAAAAAGTAACGCTTCCGCCTAGATGGATAAAAGGCTTAACGAGTGTTCAGCTTTATCTTGCCGATATGGATTTGAAATTCGAACTTAATAAAATTCAGACCGTTCAATTGTTTCAAAGTCTGCCTAAAGGAAATGTAAAAGGCGATTTTTTTATTACCAAAAGAGCCGGGAAATTTATGTTTTCAACGTTAACATCGAGCGACAGTGTAAGAATTGGCGGGGTGCAAAGATTGAGACTTCTGGAAGGAATTCTTTCTATTGTAGATAAAATCTTTGTGTATGAATCGTCAGACAAACAAACTTGCGCAATAGTTTGTGAGTTTGGAAAAATGCAATTATTAATGGCTTTTTCTCCAGATTCTTACCGGGGATTTTCAGGCGAAGGAAATGTACTGGAAACCATGACTGAAAATCTGCCTATGGAATGGGTTTACGGTTTAAATAATTTATTAAAATCAAACGAAATGTTTGATCCGACAATGCTTTCGATAGAAAATGATATCGATTTTAGAACAATGGATAATCTAACTTCCAATTTATCCTCTATGGGATTATTAGGTTTTGATTTAAGCGAAAAAGCGCATTTCTACAGACGTCTTCCGTTTAAAACCGAAAGGATTTTGTCTTTAAATCCGCGTTTAAAAAATGCGAAGAAATTAATTAACAATGAAGAAGTTGAAATCGTAGAACGAAAAGCCAATTATATAGAAGCGAAAGTAAAAGGTTCGGGCGTTTTACACAAAGTGATTATTGATCAAAATTCTCAAAAATGTACGTGCGACTGGTTTACCGCTTATCAGGGAAAACGTGGAATTTGCAAGCATATTTTGGCGGTAAAGATGACTATTTCATAGATTTTAAATGTTTTATTTTTAACTTTTTTAACATAAAATGTTAAATTAAGAAATAATTAGCTACATTTGTACATCAATAAAAGAAAAGAAAATGCGTACTAGTTTAATAAAAACAGTAAATAATGATTGTCCGGCAGAATTTGCCCTGACAAAAAGTTATAGGCGTATGTATTTTTTTCAAGAGAAAAGCAAGTTGTAATTTCGAATCGAGATAAATATAGAAAGCGTCCTTTTATTAAGGGCGCTTTTTTTGTTTTAAAGCAATTTGCAGTTTGTAAATGATTAAAATAAAATATAAGAATTAACTTAAAAAATAAAATGTAATAATAATAAAATTGATGAATAAATATTCGAAAATTAAAGCCAATACCGAAAATTAATTTTGGAAAGTAATTGGATGAAGGACAATAACTTGATAAAAAAAAGAGAGCTGCACCAGTTTGCGGACAGGAATTTCTTTGACTTTATTTTTAGGGTTAACTAATTGTATGTCAATAAAATATGTTAAAATAAATTTGGAGAATTGATTTTTTCGATAGTATATTTGCCAAACAAATCTGAATAAAATAACGTCAGATTAAATGAATTAAAATTATAAAAATGAATTTCAGTTTAAAAAGTAAAATAGAATTGGTATTAGCAGGGTCAGCCTTTGGATTTATAATAAAGCAGGTGCATCATCATGAGCAATAAGATACGTATGTATATATCTTATAATTTTTGTGAGCGCCTTTAATCGGGTGCTTTTTTTATGTCCTTTTGCCAGGCAGGCAACAGAAACAAGTTTAAAATTAAAAAAATAAAAATGAATCCAAAAATAGCCATTAAGACAGATCATCATTTTGATCAAACAGATACAGGTCGCTTTAGTGTATTCCTGATCTATTCTGATGAAGAAACAGATTCGCAAGCCATCAGACTATGGAATGCTGAGGTATTTTTTTGGGAAAAAGTAATATCGTATTTATGATATTGCGTTGATAATATAAAGATGCAGATAAGTCTTTATTGTTATTGGTTTCCCTGAATTACAAAGTGTTCCTGAGATTCCAATAACCTTAAAAATAAATTATCATGCACAACAATACAATAAAAAATTATAAAAAAGCAATTCTTAATAAGTACAAAATCGCAAAAGAAGGCGAATACTTCGATTACCTATACAAACCGTCTCGTGGAAAATTACGTGATTTCTGTTGGATGATTTTCGAAGAAAACCCAACGCCGGACGATTTGAACGTCTTTAAAAACATGTTCTCCATGGATTTTGATCCTGTCAAAAAGAACAAGTTTAAGGAGAAAAAAGATAAGTTCAGACCTATCGAAACGTTCTTTAAAGGAGAAACCGACCTAACCAATATGGACGCCATAAATATGGCAGCGATTTTGGTCGATTTTCAACCGCGTCCGTTCAGAAAGTTTAGACTGGAAGAAACAATGCAAATTGAAAGCAGCAATAAAGTTAAAGCTGAAAAAACGGGTATCAGGAAAGAAAGCAAGAAAACAAAAAAAGAAAAGTCGAGAAAGGAGGCGAAGAATATAAGTCTTTTTGCAAACTTTAAAAATATGTTTTCGAGAAAAATAATCGAGATGTCAAGCAGCTAGCATGATCTGGCCAATTGAAGCGGGACCTTCTTAAACTAAGAAGACTGCCAGCAGATAGGCTGGCAGTTTAAAAATAATTATTAAAAACAAAAAATGAAAACTACAGATAAAATTATTATCATAGATTTAGAAGCCACATGTTGGCAGGGCGAAGTTCCGAAAGGCCAGCAAAATGAGATTATCGAAATTGGCTTAGCGGTTTTGGATTCGCACACAGGTGAAATTACCCAAAACAAAGGTATTCTCATAAAACCGCAGCGTTCAACAGTGAGTCCGTTTTGCACAGAACTAACCACCATTACCCAAGATTTACTGGATCAAAATGGTGTCAGTTTTGAAGAAGCTATCAATCAGCTAACAGACGAATACAATCCAGATTTGTATACCTGGGCCAGTTACGGTCAGTACGACTTGAATATGCTTCTGAAACAATGTAAATCGTTCGAAATTACATACCCGATGGGAGCTGAACATATTAATGTAAAAACATGGTTTGCAGAGAAATTTGGTTTGCAGAAACCTACGGGAATGAATGGTGCCTTAGCTTTATTGAATATTCCTTTGGAAGGAACGCATCACCGAGGAATTGATGATGCCAAAAATATCGCTAAGATTTTGAATTGGTGTTTACGCAATTAAAAAAAGGGCTGTCTAAATTTTAGACAGCCGTTTTACTTTTGGTTATATTATTTTGATTAATTATTATTTCCGTAGATTTTTGCGTAAAGATCTTTATAGATTTCTTTAATGATTTTACGTTTTAATTTTAGAGTAGGTGTCAGTTGACCGCCGTCAATAGACCATACATCCGGAGTTAGCTCAAAACGTTTGATTTGTTCCCAGTGTCCGAATTTTTTGTTTATTTCTTCCACTTCAGTATCAATGCGTTTCACCACCTCAGGATTTGCAGCAATTTCAGCATTTGTGCTTCCTAAAGTTATTTTATGGATTTTGGCCCATTCTTTTACAAATTCAAAATTAGGCTGTATAAAAGCCGACGGCATTTTTTCGCCTTCACCCACAACCATGATCTGCTCAATAAAACGGGATTGTTTCATAGCATTTTCAATTAATTGTGGTGCAATATATTTTCCGCCAGAAGTTTTGAACATCTCTTTCTTACGATCGGTTATTTTTAAGAAACCTTCGCTGTCAATTTCTCCTATATCGCCCGTATGGAAGTAGCCGTCTTTTAAGGCTTCGGCAGTTTTTTCTTCGTCTTTATAATAGCCCAGCATTACATTTGGACCTTTACATAAAATCTCTCCGTCTTCGGCAATTTTTACTTCCACATTACGGATTACTTTTCCAACAGTTCCAATTTTGAAACCTTTATTTCTCTGGTCGTTTACCGCAATTACCGGTGAAGTTTCAGACAATCCGTAACCTTCCATAACCGGAATTTCTGCCGCTGCAAAAACTCGTGTTAATCTTGGCTGTAGTGCTGCACTTCCTGAAACCATTAAATCTAAGTTTCCGCCCAGACCTTCTTTCCATTTGCTAAATATAAGTTTACGCGCAATTTTTAACTGAAACTCATACCAGAATCCGTTTGCTCCATAAGGTTCGTATTTTAAACCCAGATCGATAGCCCAGAAAAACAGTTTTTTCTTTATTCCGGTAAGTTCTCCACCTTTAGCATATATTTTATCGTAAACTTTTTCTAAAAGTCTTGGAACTGCCGTGATTACAGTAGGACGAACTTCTTTTAAATTGTCACTTATTTTCTCGATAGATTCTCCGAAATAAACCGAAACACCATAATATTGGTAGATGTACAAAATCATTCTTTCGAAAATATGGCAAATAGGAAGAAAGCTCAATGCAGTACTTTTTCCGGCATCGAAGGGAATTCTTGGTGCGCTGTCCAATACATTAGAAACAATGTTTCTGTGCGATAACATAACACCTTTTGGTTTTCCGGTAGTTCCGGAAGTATAGATAATAGTGGCTAAATCATCTTCCTTAATACTTTCTTTTAAAGCTTCAACTTCAGACTGATTGCTTTCATCAGCTCCTAAAGTTAAAAGTTCAGACCAGTGTTTGCAGCCCTCAATTTCATTAAATGAATATACTTCTTTTAAAGTAGATACATTATCGCGTATGGCTTTTACTTTCTGATATACTTCATCATCCGAAACAAAACAGTAAATACTTCCGCTGTGATTTAAAATATATTCGTAATCTTCCTCTGCAATTGTGGGATAAATGGGAACGTTTTGAGCACCGGTTTGCAAAATACCGATATCCATGATATTCCACTCTGTACGATTATTAGAAGTGATTAGTGCAATTTTATCATTTTTTTGTACGCCCATGCGCAATAATGCCCGTGATACGGCATTTGCTTTTGCAATATATTCCTGGGTGGATGTTTTTTCCCAGGCTCCATTTTTTTTAGTTGCCAAAGCAACAGGGAGATTATAAGTTTCTAATTGATAATAAGGAAAATCAAAGAGGCGTGTGATTGAAACCATGTTTAATATATTGAATTTTACTGCAAATTAAATAAAAATTAGGAATGATTTTTAATTTTATAAAATTAAATGGCAAAATTTATGGGTACTATTAAAATTCAACGAAAACGTTTTCTTTTTTTTAGTAAATTTTATAAAATAGAGAGAAAAGTTTATTTTCTTTAATGCTTGGTCATGTCATTATAATCTTCGTAATCTTTTACGCGCTCTCCCATAATGTACATTTTCTTTTTATTGAAATGAATAGAAAGCTGCGTGTAATTCCATTCTTCCTGATTATCTTCCTTGTACCAAAAAGTATAAGAAGCACTGTTGAAACCTTCTTTAAATAAAGGAACGCCTTCTTCTGAACATTCAACTCCCCAACTTATATTTTTCTTTGATAAATCTTCAAACTGGAAAATTCCCTTTCCATTAGTATTTAATTGTACAACAGGCTCTTTTTTTCCTTCATACAAAAAAGTTCCGTCGACAGGATATCCAATTGTTGTGGTAATGTAGCGGTCGTGTCCTTTGTGTGTAATTTGTTCAACCTTAATTTGTGCATGTAATGGAATAGCAGTTAGAAATAAACTGAAGAAAAGTAATTTTAATTTCATTCTATGTAGGTTTAATGTTTTTGGGACTAAAAATCTTGTGGCGAATATAAATTAATTTTACTTCTCTAAAAGAATGAAAAATCCTTAGATCCTGATTTTTTTTAAACAAAATGCCAGATAAAAAAAGATAGTTTTCTTCCTTCAAAAAAGAGAAAAAAAAGTAATATGAATCAAATTAAAAAACCAGTAATTAAATGGGTCCGTTTCAGGCAGTTTTGGTCAAAAAAAAACGCCCGAATTATCGGGCGTTTTGTGTATTAAAAACATATTTTTAGTTTTTCTCAATCCATTTTCTGGCGTTTACAAAAGCTTCATGCCAAGGCGAAACCTCGTCATTTCTGTCTTTTGGATAATGTGCCCAGTTCCACGAAAAAGTAGAACGTTCAATATGAGGCATCATCACCAAATGTCTTCCGGTTTTGTCACACATCATGGCTGTGTTATAATCAGAACCATTCGGATTTGCCGGATAACCTTCATAAGCATATTTAGAAACAATATTATAGTTTTCTTCTGCTAAAGGCAAATTGAATTTTCCTTCTCCATGAGAAACCCAAACTCCTAAAGTGCTTCCGGCCAATGTAGAAAGCATTACAGAATTATTCTCCTGAACTTTTACAGAAGTAAAAATACTTTCGTGTTTCTGACTTTGATTGTGAAGCATTTTTCCGTGAACTTCATGCTCCGGATTAATAACTTCCAGTTCCATAAACAATTGGCATCCGTTACAGATTCCGACAGATAATGTGTCTTCTCTTTTAAAGAAATTAGCTAAAGCTGTTTTTGCTTTTTCATTGTATAAAAATGCTCCTGCCCAGCCTTTAGCAGAACCTAAAACATCTGAGTTAGAGAATCCGCCAACTGCTCCGATGAACTGAATATCTTCTAAAGTTTCACGACCTGAAATTAAATCGGTCATGTGAACGTCTTTTACATCAAAACCGGCTAAGTACATTGCATTTGCCATTTCGCGCTCAGAATTACTTCCTTTCTCGCGGATAATTGCTGCTTTTGGTCGTGGCTTAGAATTGTCAATTTCTGGTTTTTTTCCTGTGAAATGTGCAGGGAAAGTATACTGTAAAACCTGATTTTTATAGTTTTCAAAACGTGCCTGAGCTCTTCCGTTTTTAGATTGTTTTTGGTCTAATAAGTATGAAGTTTCAAACCAAATATCTCTGTAAGTTGGAATGTTTAGAGTCCATAGTCCTAAGTCCAAAGTTTCGTTAGTTGTAACTGAACCTAATTTAAAGAATTCAACATTATTTGATTTTAATTTCGCTTCAACAGCTGAATCTGATTTTGCCTGAAATACGATTCCGATGTTTTCTGCGAAAAGGATTTTTAATAAGTCTTTTTCATTAAACGCAGAAAAATCAATTTTTGCTCCCAAATTCACATCAGCAAAACACATTTCAAGTAAAGTTGTGATCAAACCACCGCTTCCGATATCGTGTCCGGCTAAAATCTGACTTTCGCCGATTAATTCCTGAATCGTGTTAAAAGCATTTTTGAAGAACTTCGCATCTTTTATAGTAGAAGTTTCGTTTCCGATTGTATTTCTAATTTGTGCAAAAGAAGAACCTCCAAGTTTGAAATTATCCTGAGACAAATTGATATAATAAATAGATTCTCCGTTTTTTTGTAAAACAGGTTCAACTACTTTTCTAATGTCTGTACAATTTCCTCCCGCAGAAATAATAACCGTTCCCGGCGCAATTACTTCATCGTTTGGATATTTTTGTTTCATCGAAAGTGAATCTTTTCCTGTTGGAATATTGATTCCTAATTCGATAGCAAATTCAGAACAGCCTTCAACAGCCGCGTACAAACGAGCGTCTTCACCTTCATTTTTACAAGCCCACATCCAGTTTGCAGAAAGAGAAATCCCTTTCATTCCGTCTTTAATCGGAGCCCAGATAATGTTTGATAAAGATTCACCAATGGCATTTCTGGATCCGGCAACCGGGTCAATCAAAGCCGCAATAGGAGCATGCCCGATAGAAGTTGCAATTCCTTCTTTTCCTAAATAATCCAAAGCCATTACACCTACATTGTTCAAAGGCAATTGTAACGGACCAGCACATTGTTGTTTTGCTACTTTTCCGCCCACACAACGGTCAACTTTATTGGTTAACCAGTCTTTAGATGCAACTGCCTCTAAACGTAAAACGTCTTTTAAATAACTTTCGAAATCATTTACAGAATACGAAACATCAGCATATTTTCTGTCGATCGTTTTATCGGTCATAACCGTTTTTGGAGAACTTCCGAAGAAATCTTCCAAAGCATAATCCATCGGTTTGGAACCGTTTGAATGCGATTGGAAAGTAAAACGGTGATCGCCTGTTACATCCCCAACCTGATACATTGGAGAACGCTCTCTATCAGCTATTCTTTGTAATGTTTCAATATCTTTTTGACCAATAACCAATCCCATTCTTTCCTGAGATTCGTTACCGATAATTTCTTTTGCAGAAAGTGTCGGGTCGCCAACTGGTAATTTATCCAAATCGATTAAACCTCCGGTTTCTTCCACTAATTCAGAAAGACAGTTTAGGTGTCCGCCAGCACCGTGATCGTGAATCGAAACAATAGGATTATTGTCGCTTTCTACCAAACCACGAATCGCGTTTGCAGCACGTTTTTGCATTTCCGGATTTGAACGCTGAATCGCATTTAACTCGATTCCTGAACCGAAAGCTCCTGTATCTGCAGACGAAACTGCAGCACCACCCATTCCGATTCTATAATTTTCTCCACCCAGAATTACGATTTTATCGCCTTCTTGTGGTTTCTTTTTGATTGACTGATCCAGTTTTCCATAACCAATTCCACCCGCCTGCATGATTACTTTATCATAACCAATTTTACGGTTGTTTTCTTCGTGTTCGAAAGTTAAAACAGAACCTGTAATTAACGGCTGGCCAAATTTATTTCCAAAATCAGAAGCTCCGTTTGAAGCTTTGATTAAAATATCCATTGGAGTCTGGTACAACCATTTTCTTTCTTCGACAGCATTTTCCCATTTTCTGTCACCCTGAGCGGAGTCGAAGGGCTGTGCTGAGTCGGACTTAAGACGAGAGTACGATGTCATGTAAACCGCAGTTCCAGCCAACGGCAAAGAACCTTGTCCTCCTGCTAAACGGTCACGAATTTCTCCTCCTGATCCTGTTGCAGCTCCGTTGAAAGGCTCTACAGTTGTTGGGAAATTGTGGGTTTCTGCTTTTAATGAAATAACAGAATCAAATTCTTTTACTTCGTAAAAATCGGGTTTGTCAGCCGATTTTGGTGCAAATTGCTGCACTTTCGGTCCTTTTACAAAAGCAACATTGTCTTTGTAAGCAGATACTATATCGTTAGGATTTTCCTGTGATGTTTTTTTGATTAATTTGAAAAGAGAAGTCTCTTTTTCTTCGCCATCAATAACAAAAGTTCCGTTGAAGATTTTGTGACGGCAGTGTTCTGAATTGGCCTGAGAGAAAGCAAAAATCTCAGAATCAGTTAGTTTTCTTCCTAGTTTTACAGCAAGATTGTTTAAGTAATCTACTTCTTCTTCGCTTAAAGCTAAACCTTCAACTTTATTATATGTAGCAATATCATCAATTTCCAGAATCGGTTCCGGCTGAATGTTGATCGTAAAAATTTCCTGATCTAATTCGTTGAATTTTTGAGAAAGCATCGGATCAAAATCATTGAAGTCTTCCGTTGCCGGATGAAATTCTTCGATTCTGATAATGCCCGGAATTCCCATGTTCTGAGTAATTTCTACGGCATTAGTACTCCAGGGTGTGATCATAGTGGCACGCGGACCAACAAAAAAACCCGGCAGTGCGGATTTATCGATCTTGTTTGCGTCGGCAAAAAGCCAGTTTAATTTTGAAATGTCTTGAGCTGAAATTTCGTTTTGCGTTTGTACGGCAAAAACAGTTTTGCTTTGGTTTTCAAAGAAATGGATCATTTTTGTGTGTAGTTTGTTGTATTGAGGTGCAAATTTAGTTTAAATAAATAGTAAGCGCAAATTTGGAAACCTTCTCTTTAAAAAAAAGTTGAAGATGCTTTTTTATTGCAGAATTATTTTTTTGTCGCGAAGGCTTTAAGACCCAAAGATTTTTTAATTCTGAATGAAGTAAAAGTTTTTATTTTTAATGGATTGTCGTGATTTTTGAATTATTCTCCTGACGCGAATTTATTAAAACTGTTTAATGTTAGCTCTCGCAGATTTTGCAGATTTTGCGGATTTTTTTCATTTTGAGATGAGTTAAAAGGTTTTGTTTCACGCAGATTTTCTGAGATTTAGGCAGATTAATGGATTTTTATTAAAACAAAAAGCAGCACAAAATGCTGCTTTTCAATTTTTATAAATGTAATAAATTAACTGATCACGATTTTTTTAAAGAATGGAGTTGCGGAAAGCATCCATATAAAATAAATTTTAATTAGTTAATAATAATCTTTTTACTGCTTGTTTTTGAACCTTGCGTGATTCGCACAATATATATTCCTTTTTGGATATTGTTTATGTTTATAGACGAACTCGTACTATTTTCTTTCGAATATATTCTCTGTCCTAGAATTGATAATATTTCAACATTTGAGGCTTCAGCGGAATCTTTTAGCTGAATAGTAAAATGTCCATTCGACGGATTCGGATAAATGGAGAAGGAATTGAAATCAAAATCTCCGGTTCCTAAATTAGCCAGGGTATGACTACCTAATCCGTTGCAGGTATCTTTTGGATATACATCCCATTCTGCAGCTTTATCAAAGGTGATATTTGGCGAAGAAATTGTGGGTTTTCTTCTTAAAGTTTCATCGATAGAAAAATTAGCAGTATTTCCTAATGTACCAATTATATCTATTAAGACATCATCTTTAAATAGTCCAAGAGGATCATTTCCGTTAAATTGAAGTTCAGCTGCCCCGCTTGATAAATTAGCGTTGGCAGGTGCATAACAAGTTACTGTTCCCTGATTATAAGCGATAACATAAGACGCAGCATGTGCCAGTGTTCCCGTAAGTGCAAGTCCCGCAGTTGATGTCCACGGACCAGCCCCATTTACTTGTTTTTTTATCGTATATTTTGTTAAATCAACGCTGCTTCCTGTGAAGTTCGAGATCTCTATATATTTATTATTACCTGATCCTTCAATATATTCTGTAAAGAAAATTTCATTACCGGTTCCGCCGCCTGTTGGAGCTTCAATTGTGCTTCCGCTGACAGTATTACTTTCGGTTGACGAATTATTAAAGGTATCTTTTGCAATGACATAAAAAGAATAAGTTGTTAAAGGAGTTAAACCAGTCACCGTAACGTTTGTTCCTGTTGCATTTTGTTTAAAAATGCCATTTGCATAAACCGCATAACCTGCAATTCCCACATTATCTGTCGAAGCAGACCAGCTTAAACTTATTGTATTTGAAGTGCTTCCGGTAACAATTAAATTGGTTGGCGCGCTTGGCGGCGTCGTATCATCAGATTCGGTTGTCCAGATTTGATTTACATATTCCGGATGATCGATAAATGGATTTCTATTATTCTGACGTCCATAAATCGCGTCGTTTCTTTCTATTTCTCTGGCACTTACCGGATCCTGTGTGTGCCACGCCAAAAGCATACTTAAGAAATCAGGTGTAAAAACCTTGCTCGAAGTTCCGTTGAACATAGGATAAGAATAGCCGGCAATTGTATTTTCGTATCGGGTTGCAAAATAAAAATACATTCGCGCAATGTCACCTTTGAATTCGTCGATAGGTTCAAAAACAGTTCCTGAATATCCTGAAACGCCGCTTTCTCCTAATTTACTCCCGTTTTGAGAGGTATAAGTTACACTGATTACAGTTCCGTGCGGATAATTGGAACGGATTCCGTTTACTTTTCCGTCTGTTGGTGTAATAAAATGAGCATCAGCAACCATAGGCGATTTTTCGTCAAATACAGATTGCGGAATAATGTGTTCTCTGTTATAACAATCTCCTTCGTTACTGTAATTACCACATCTTTGTGTTGTTGCAATACTATAAGTATATGGATCTGTCCCGGCAGGATTTTCAGAATACATGTCCAGAACCGAACCATCGTTTTCATAAAAATGATCTAAATCAGATGTTGCATAAGTGACATAAAGACCCGCATAGCCGTTATCAGTATGGCCTTTAATAATGTTGTAAAGTTGTGTTTTTAACGCATAGCCCGTTCCTGTTGCGGTGCTATAATATCCTGAAGGGATTTGGGCAAATCCCAGTGTGGTAAACATCAATAAGAGCAAAAAGTAGTTTTTTTTCATAAGTAACAAATTTGGATTAGAAATTATAATTTAACTTTTAAAGAATTGTATTTTAGAAAGTTAAAATAAAGTTCAATCAAATTTACATTTTTAATGAATACGAAATGTTAAGCGATGTTTAATTTTGGGTATATTTTCTTACTCTGTTTTTGAGTAATAAAAATGGTTGAAAGCCTCGATATTTTGAACACTATAAGAATTTTTCAGATTACCATAATGTGTAAATTTTATTTCGGAAATTCAGCACTTTGATAAGCACCCAAATCGGGAGGAGAAGTTCTTGCAATCCCCAAAATATCCATGGGAATTATATAGGCCTGATTCCCTTTCGCGAAAGCGGCAGAAGTTTTATCAATATTAAATTTGTTCTGACTGACATTGTAAAACTTCGGATTTTCGTTTAGAATAATACCGTTATAATGCTCTGTATCTGTTTTAAATTGATAATCGGGATTTGTTGTGGTTGCAAATTTCAGCAAACAATTGTTTAATTGATACACAAATGGAGCGGTTGCTTTTTTATCTAAATTAAATGCGTTGCTGCCGGAGCCGTAAATAATGCAATTGTTAAAGGTCGCCTTAGTAAGCGGATTCGTTTCCGGTGTTGCGCCGGCCAGACTATTACTCACATTTACTGCAAACTGAGAACCTGACGGCCAGTTATTGTAGAAGTTACAATGAGTAAAACTGTAATTTCCGCCGTATACGCAAGATAAACCCGCTAATCCGGCATAATTTATTACAACGTTTTCTCCCACGATCTGAGCATTTTGAGCCAGAATTCCGTACTCAGCACAATTGTAAATCTGCGAGTTTTTGATTTCGACTACATTTAACGGACTTCTTAAATCTAAACCAATAACGGCATTTTTTAAGGTTAAATGATTGATGGAATGATCCAGACTTCCTTTCTCAAAGATGACCGATTTCCATTGACCGGGAATATCATCATATAAAGATTCAAGACGATCACCTTCAAAAATCACTTCGTTTTCTAATTTTTCGGTCGTTGAAGGTGTTCCGTTTATTTGAAGCGAAGCTTTTTCGCCAACATACAATCCGGAATTAGCATGAAAATGGATTCGGGAACCGGCTTCAAAAGTTACAGTTTTATTTTCGGGAACTCCTGCGTAGCCATAAATGACGTATGGTTTTTCTTTAGTAAAATGGAGTTCATTATCTTCCAGATAAAAGCCGTCTGTATCTTTGCCTTCAATTTTTATTTTTTCCTTTGTCCCGTCGGGATTTTGATTTGGATATAGGAAAACAGCATCCTGAATTAAAGTAACCAATGCCACTTCTTGCAGATTAGCTCCGCTGTCGAATTGAATTTCATCGGTATATAAAAAATCCGCCGGATTGGCGTCTGAAATGTCAGCAGTTGTTTCTATAAAAATATACAGACTGTCTTTTGCTAAAAGTGTAACATTATTAAAAATCTTACCATTAGTCCCCGACATTCCGTCAACGGTCATGCGATATTTGGAGTTCAGGCCTTTTCTAAATTTTACGACCGGAATCGAGATATCATTTTTACTACGATTGTAGACTTTTAATTGATAGGTACTTGAACCGATATTTTTAAAAACGGTATCCAGATAAACTGTGTCTTTGGAGAACTTTAAATCTCCGGAACTTGCAACAGTATCAAAATCAGTTCGGCAGGAACTGCAAATTAGAATTATTCCGAAAATAAAAAGTGTAAAGGTTTGACGCATTTAAATAGATGTTTTTGCCATTCTGATTGTTTTTGTAAAAATAACAAAAAACCTACAGCTTTAAAGTGATTTTTAAATTTTAGTCCCGAAATTTCGGGAGGATTTTAGATTTGTGTCTTATCTTTCTTTAATTTTACGATTTTAAAGTTTATTTTAATGAATCATACAAAACAGGAAATTTTGGCGCGCTGTAATGAGTTTTCTAAAAACACATTGATGGAAACGCTGAAAATAGAATATATTGACGCCGGAGAAGATTTTTTAACCGCAAAAATGCCTGTTAATCCGAGTGTTCATCAACCGATGGGACTATTGCACGGCGGCGCTTCAGTGGCTTTGGCAGAAAGTGTCGGAAGTGCGGCTTCCTTCTTTTTTATCAATCCAAAAGAGCAGGAGGTAAGAGGAATCGAAATTTCTGCCAATCATTTGAAGAGTATCCGTGAGGGATATGTTTTTGGAACAGCCAGAATTATTCATAAAGGACGAAGTCTGCATCTTTGGGAAATTAAAATTACAGACGAAGATGGTAATTTGATTTCGCTGTGCAAATTGACGAATATGGTTTTAGACAGAAAGAAAAGTGAATAAATTATGAGTCCATTTTTCTTAAAAATTAAAAATCATAAAGAACAAAATTTACCCTTTGTACTTTATTCTAAGCCCAATACTTCGAATCTTGTTGGCATTTTACAGCAGAATAATACTTTATTTCACGTTGGAGATTACAGCGAAAAAGGATTTGTTTTTGCTTCTTTTGATGAAAAACAACTGATTTTAATTCCGGAGAGTGAATCGGAGATTATTACTGCTGAAAAACAAGCTACTTCATTTGAACCAATTGAAATTGATGATTTGAATTTTGATACTGAAGCTAAATTTCAATATGAATATTTAGTTGCTCAGGGCATTCAGGCGATTAAAAATGAAGAATTTAAAAAAGTAGTTTTATCGCGAAGTGAAGAAGTTCCGTTATCTGAATTTGATTTTATCGAAACCTTTCAGCATTTGGTTCAACTATATCCTGCAACTTTTTGTTATTGTTTTTTTCATCCAAAAATTGGAATGTGGATGGGAGCAACGCCCGAAAAACTTCTCAAAGCAAATGAAAATGTTTTTGAAACAATGGCTTTGGCGGGAACGCAGAAAGATAATAGGCAAACCGAAATTGTCTGGCAGCAAAAAGAAAAAGACGAGCAGCAATATGTAACCGATTTTATTGTGAAGCGTCTCCGCGAATTTGCCGCTTCGGTTGTGGTTTCTGAACCTTACAGTTTAAAAGCGGGCTCAATCTGGCACATTAAAACTGATATTTCTGGAGTTTTAAAAAATAATTCGACTTTAGAAGAAGTAATAGATACCCTGCATCCAACGCCGGCAGTTTGTGGTTTACCAAAGAAAAAATCGAAAGCATTTATTTTAGAAAATGAAAAGTACGACCGAAGTTTTTACACCGGATTTTTAGGAGAGTTAAACAGCACTTTTGAAGGAAATAATGCGAGTTCTGATTTATTTGTAAATTTACGATGCATGCAGATTGAAGATGAAAAAGCCATTCTGTACATGGGTTGCGGCATTACAAAAGAAAGCATTCCCGAAAAAGAATGGGAGGAAAGCGTGAACAAATCCATGACGATGAAAAGAGTTTTGAAAAAATAGTTAAAAAAATTAGTTTCAAGTTTCAAGTTTCAGGTTTCAGGTTGCCTCCACAGAACTTGAAACTTGAAACCTGAAACTTGAAACAAAAAAAAACAAAAATGAAATTAGATATATTAGCCTTTGGTGCTCATCCTGACGATGTAGAATTAGGTTGTGCCGGCACAATTTTAAAAGAAGTTTCCCTGGGGAAAAAAGTTGGAATCGTTGATTTAACCCGTGGTGAATTAGGAACCCGCGGAACGGCAGAAACCAGAGATCAGGAAGCGAAAGATGCAGCGAGGATCTTAGGAGTTGCTGTGCGCGAAAATTTAGCGATGCGTGATGGCTTTTTTGTCAACGATGAAAGCCATCAGTTAGAGGTTATAAAAATGATACGAAAGTATAAACCGGAAATCGTTTTGTGCAACGCAATCGACGACCGCCACATTGATCACGGAAAAGGAAGCAAATTAGTTTCTGATTCGTGTTTTTTATCAGGCTTAATGAAAATTGAAACTGTTCTTGACGGAGAGAACCAAGAAGCCTGGAGACCAAAACTCGTATATCATTACATACAGTGGAAAAATATTGAACCTGATTTTGTAGTGGACATAACAGGATTTCAAGATAAAAAGATCGAAGCGATTGCCGCTTACAAAACGCAGTTTTACGATCCGGATTCAAAAGAACCTGCGACACCGATTACCAGTAAAAACTTCTTTGAAAGCTTAAATTATCGTGCGCAGGACCTGGGCAGGTTAGTGGGTAAAGATTTTGCTGAAGGTTTTACAGTAGAAAGGTGTTTGGCAGTCAATAGCTTAGAAAATTTGTTGTAAATTTTTCATTTTTTTCTTTGTAGAAGTAAACCTTTGTTATATATTTGCACTCGCTAAGCAAAAATGGTGGTTGTAGCTCAGTTGGTTAGAGTAGCGGTTTGTGGTGCCGCGGGTCGCCGGTTCGAACCCGGTCAGCCACCCAGAAATTTAAAGCCCTGAAGAAATTCAGGGCTTTTTTTGTGCGTTGTTATTTTACCATATAAGTTAAATAAGAGCATTTAAGGCTTTTTGTATTATTCTATAAAAGTGTGAAATAAACTTATATAATTAAAAACAAAAAAAAGCATGACGGTTAAGTCATGCTTTCTAGCGGTTATTATATTTGGTTTAATGTATTATCTAATTTCTTCAAATGTATTACCCTGGTTGATATCTCCGGTTTTAAAACCTTTTTTAAACCAATACATTCTTTGTTCTGATGTTCCGTGTGTAAAAGAATCCGGAACTACATGACCCTGCATTTTACTCTGAATGGCGTCGTCTCCTACTGCATTTGCTGCGCTAAGAGCTTCGTCAATATCTCCGACATCTAAATTATCCTGATTGTAATGTGCCCAGACTCCGGCGTAAAAATCGGCTTGTAATTCTAAAGCAACAGAAAGTTTATTGGCCTGAGCTTCACTTTTTCCCTGCTGATCCTGACGCATTTTATCAGATGTTCCCAATAAAGTCTGAACATGATGTCCAATTTCATGGGCAATTACATAAGCAATGGCAAAATCGCCGCCTTTGGCTCCAAATTTTGTTTTTAATTCCTCAAAGAAAGCCAGATCCATATATACTTTACGATCGCCCGGACAATAAAACGGACCCGAAGCAGAGGATGCACCACCACAGGCAGTTTGTACAGAACCTTTAAAAAGAACTAATTTTGGTTTTTCGTATGTCATTCCGTTATCGGCAAAAATTTTGCTCCAGATATCCTCATTATCTGCGAGAATGACACGGACAAAATTCCCCATTTCTTCATCTTCTTTGCTCAGAGGAGCAGCTGCTTCCGTCTGCTGGTTTTGTCCACCCTGAAGCTGCTCTAACGCAGATCCTACGGTCTGACCGGTTTCACCGCCAAAAACATTTAACAACAAAATAATAATCCCGATAACACCACCTCCAAGTACGGCTTTTCCGCCGGAAATTGATCTCCTGTCTTCAACATTATCGCTTTGTCTTCTTCCTAACCATTTCATATTGAATTCTTTTTATACTGATTGTTTTTAATGATGTACGAATTTATATATTTTTTATGATAAATTTCACAATTACAGCATTTATGTTTTATAAAAAAATATTCAGTTTTACGTTGGGTTTATTTGTGGCTTAAGGAGCATTCTTAGTCTGCTTATGGTGTTCAAATAATAGAAATCAGCCCAGCCATTTTATCAATGCTTCTTCTACAGTTCCTTTCATAATGGGTTTTGAAATATAATCGTCCATTCCTGCGGCAATGCATTTGTTTCTTTCGTCTTTTTCTGCGCCGGCTGTAACTGCAATGATCGGAATATCCTTGCCGTATTTAGTGTTTCTAATGGCTTTTGCGGTTTCATATCCATTCATAATAGGCATTTGGATGTCCATAAAAACAATCGTGGGATTTATTTTTTCAAATTGCTGTATTGCTTCATAACCGTTTTCGCATTCAAATACATAGGCGCTATTGTAAAGGTTTTTAATTATAGTTTTAAGCAGCAGCATATTAACTTTATTATCTTCTACAATTAAAAACCGAATCGTATTTGGGCCTGGTTCTATTTCCTCAGAATGAAGTTCGGTATTTTGATTTTTAAGTTCGGAGTTATATTTTTGATTACCAATTTGATTGCTGGTTTTTAAACTTAAATCGAAGAAAAAAGTACTTCCTTCGTCAATTTTGCTTTCGAGTTGCAAACGGCTTTCCATTAAAGCAAGCAGTTGATTTGAGATCGTTAATCCCAAGCCTGTCCCTCCAAATTTTCTGGTTGTAGAACTGTCTTCCTGAGAAAAAGCCTTAAAGATTTTCTTTTGGTTTTTATCCAGAATACCTATTCCAGTGTCAATTACCGCAAAACGAATCAGATGATGGTTGTTTTTTTTCTTTTCTAAAACAGTGACATTTAATTTAATAGAGCCTTCTGTTGTAAATTTAACCGCATTTGAAAGGAGATTAATCAAAATTTGTTTGATCCTGACAATATCCGTCCATATATATTTTGGAACATCCGGATCGATGTTGAGTTCCAGTTCCAGATTTTTCTGATTGGATTCGTACAGGATTAAGTCGAAAACCTGTCCCAGTACTTTCTGAATGTCGTAGAGATCAATAAATAACTCGAGTTTTCCGGCTTCAATTTTAGAGAAATCCAGAATATCGTTAACAATTTCAAGCAGCGAATGCGCCGATTGGTTTATCGTCGTCATGTATTTTTCCTGAATTTCTTCCAATTCAGTTTTCATCAATAAATGGGTAAAGCCAATAATTCCGTTCAACGGAGTTCTTATTTCGTGCGACATATTCGCCAGAAAATCAGACTTAGATTTATTTGCGGCTTCTGCCAGTTGTTTGGCTTTTATGGCGTCTTCTATTTCTTTTTTGTTGGTAATGTCAAAGTAAATCCCGCCCACAAATTCGATTTCATCATCTCTTTTAATCACGTCGCCAAACTCCTCAACCCAAATATATTCACCCGTTTTTCGCTTAATGCGATATACATTGTGCAAAGGATGGCCTTTTTGGAGATTATCAATCTGGTTGTTAACTACGTCTTCTTTGTCTTCGTGATGAATTAAGGAAAGAAAAGACAAATTATTTTCAATAAACTCAGATTTTGAATATCCTGTCAGATTTAAAACTTCATCATTAAGAAAAATTTTAGTCGAAAAAGCATCAAATTTCGATAAGTAAACCGTTCCCGGAATGTTGTTGGCAATTAATTTGAATTTTTCTTCGCTTTCAACAATTTTCGTTTCATTCCGATTTCTTTCCAGTGCCGAGGAAATATTATTGGCTAATACCTGAAAAATATTAATTTCATCTTCCGACCATTTCTTCTCTCTCATGCAATCATCAAAACCAATAAAGCCGGTAAATAAATCGTTGATATACAGAGGTAAAATGAGAATAGATTTTATTTCGTTGTTAATAAGCAGTGTTTTAAAAAAGCCATCTTCGAGATTTTTAGTCAGCGTATTGAGGATTTTTTTTTGTGATGCAGCTTCGTAAATCTCTTTTAAATTTTCTTCTGTCATATGACGCAAAGGCGTAATCTGATGCGTAACTCCCTCGCGTGACCATTTGTATTTCTGACTCATCGTATTATAAACCGGATCTTTTTCGTAATAATACATGTGATCTACATTGGCTACTTTTCCAATAATATTATACGTTTCCTCAAACATCTGCTGTGTCGTTTTACTCAGCAGGAATTTTTCTGTACAGGAAGAAAGGGCGGATAAGAGCTGACTTTTAAATTCCAGCTTTCTCTCTGCTTCCAGTCGCATTTGTGAAGAAATTGCTAGCGAAATAACATCTGAAATCGTTCTGGCATAATTAATATCCTCATTGTCCCAGTCCCGCTTTTTTTCGGTGCTTTCAAAACAAACAACTCCGGCAAGCTGTCCTGTAAAAAAAATAGGAACATCAAGCATTGACTTGATATTATTTTTAGTAAAATAAAGTTTGTGAAACTCCGAAGTTTCCAATTTGCTAAATACGTCCGGAGCGTTAATAATTGCTTTTTTGTTTAATGTTTCAAAATAAATGGGATACGATTCTTTATCTAAAATGTTTTTGTCTTTTAAACTCTGGTTATCAATACTAAAAATGTTTTGACAGGTAATTAAATCCTTATCATATTTCCAGAAACTAACGCGGTTTGTGCGGCTTATAATGGCGGCTTCTTTAATTATCAGATCAATAACAACATTCAGTTGGTCGTATTTGCTAAAATCGGTGGTCGATAATTTTTTGGTTGAATTATTATAAGCTTCAATTTTTTGAAGACGTTTCTTTTTCTCGTTTTCGATGTTCTTTTTTTCTGTAATGTCTCTGGCAATTCCCGAAAAGCCAATTATTTGACCAGCATCATTTTTTCGAATAATAATTTTTTGCGAAACCCATATTTCTTTACCGTTTTTCTTTAAGATCGGAATTTCTATAATAGGATAATTGTCTTCATTGAGCACAAGATTTTCGTAAAAATCTACGGCGCTTTTTATGTGATTTTCAGGAATTATATTGGAATAGTGCTTCTGCATAATCTCCTCTTCAGAATAGCCGAGTATAGAATAACCAAATTCATTAAGGAAACTAAAATGGCCATCTGCATCAATTTCGAAAATAATATCTGTTGCGGTCTGAATAAGATTTTTGTATTGATCCTGAACGATTACCTGTTCTGTAACATCCTGTCCAATACTGATTATTAAATCATTAGAAAACTTTTTATCTTTCCATTGAATGTATTTATAATCGCCATTTCCCGTTTTTAATTTTCTGATATAAAGTTTATTCTCATAATTTTTAACAGGATTTGATTTTTTAACGAATTCCGGATCCTGAGTTAATTCCCAGAATTTTAATCCCATAACTTCTTCCGGCTGATAGCCCAGAATGGGTATTATGGTTTCGCTGCAGAATACTATTTCACCATTTTGATTGGATGCTATTGTGAGTGAATTTCCTTTATGAACAATTTCGCTTGCAAACCTGAAGTTGTCACGATTATTTAATAAAACGGCATATTTTACCTGATTGATTATGAAAATCAGAATGCAGAAATTAATTAGCAGGATAGATGATTTTATGGGAATGAGCTGAAAGGCTACGGTTGAAATTAGAAAGAAAAAAGTCAGCGCTATAAAAAGCCAATAGACTTTTATGGGTTTAAGAATGCTGTACGAAAAGAAAAAGGAAATTAAAAAAACAATAATCGGAACAACATCATCGGCGTGCGCAACGATATTATATGCCACGTAACCTATGTAGATAAAAAAACAAAATATAAAAATCTGCTGAATCTGATCTCTAAGCCATTTTATTCGATCCGTAACGCCATAAATAATAAGAACTGTAATACCAATTGAAACATTTATCAGCAAGAGACTTTTGGGTCTTATCTTAAAAATTTCGTTGATAATTTCTATTACAATTATGGCAATACCAAAAAATAAAATATAAAGCTGATATTCTCTGCCAATTGCATCCTGTTCTTTTTTCTTTTCTATGAAATAACCAATTTTAGATTTAATTCTGGAAAACTGGTAAATTAATAATGTTAGAAAGGCAAGAAGAGATAAACCTAAAATAATAATTTTGGGATTATTATAGAAAGTAATATCAGGATTATGTACATACCATACTTTCATAATTGATTCTAAGATATTCCCGTTACCGGAAATTCCTAAAATAACCTGATTGAAAAAACTACAGTCTGCGGCCATAGAATTTGAGGTATGTTGGTTAGATAAACAGTCTTTTGAAATTCTTTAAAGAATTGGTTAGGTTCTTTTGCAATAAGAATTTCTAATTTAATCTACATTGTATTTTCCAATTGAGTCGATAGTGTCTTCTTCCTCATTTTGCACTCCAAAAATTCCGAAATAAGTTGCGTAGGTCATAGAACTGTTAAAAACCACTGTAAAGAGTATTCCGATACAACAGGCAAATAAACCGATTACAGAACCGATTAAACCAACAATGAAAAATGCAAATATGTTAAGCGGATTTTTGGATACTACAATAAAACTGGATTTTAAAGCGTCGATGGCATTTAATTTTCCAAAAACAATCAAAGGAATTGACAGATAGGTCCAATATGATATCATGTATGGAATGGCAACAGCAATGATATTGCCTCCCGAAGAATTTAAAGAGACTTCAATTAAGTTGGCAATACCACTTCCTACGATAGTCGTAAGAAATGTCAATACAAAAATTTGTCCAAAATAGGGTGATTTATAATAACTGAAAATGGTAGATACATTAAATTCAATATCCTTATCTGCACAGTCGGCCATTTTTAGAAACCCTGCTCCAAAAGGCGCTCCGATTCCGGCAACTAGAGCGACAATAACAGTTTGTATTAAAAGTTCTACAGAAGTAAAATCTTGATTTTCAAATTCTTCAAAGAAGTTTTTGCTGATGCTTTCCGCACCAAAATAGGCGATCACAATTCCCATAACAGCTATGAAGGCAATAATGGAAAAGACCAAAATAATAAGTCCGGAGTAAAGTGCTATTTTTTTGTAGTTTTCGAATGCGTGATTAAAAACGGTTGCAAAATCAAGGGAATAGCCATTCTTTTTGATGTCCTCAATTTGGTCATGCGTAGATTTCATTTTGCGTAATTTTTTTTAATAGACTTGTAAAATTTGACGGGTATGTTGACGTAAATATAATATTTTAAATCAATTCTCGTGAAAAATCTACAAAACATTACGAAATGATTTAACTGATTTAAAGCCAGTCTAAAATACGTTTTATGGAAGCTAATTTATCTTTATAAGGCGCGTAACGCATAGGTAAATCGAGCCAGTTGCCTTTTTTGACAACAGCTTTGTGATGAGAAAAGGTGTCGAAGCTGCGTTTGCCGTGGTAAGCGCCCATTCCGCTATGGCCTACGCCTCCAAATGGCAGTCTTTTGTTAGAAAAATGAACCACTGTATCATTAATGCAGCCGCCTCCAAAAGAATATTTGGAAATTAATTGTTTAACAAATGAATTATTTTCACTAAAAATATAAAATGCAAGAGGTTTCTCATAACGACTGATGACGTTCTGGATGTCATTTTCATTTTCGTAAACAAGAATGGGAAGTATAGGACCAAAAATTTCTTCCTGCATAATCTGACTGTCCAAATCGGGTTCTTCGATTAAAGTTGGAGCAATGTAAAGTGTGTTTGCATCGTATTCTCCGCCAAATAAAACATTTTCGTTCTGAATCATATTCGTTAAACGATACCAGTTTTTTGTATTGATAATGCGTGCAAAATCTGGAGATTTATCTGTTTTCTTTCCGTAAGCCTTAATTATTTCTTCAATTAGGTAAGAAATAAAATTGACCTTCATGTTTTTCTGAATCAATACATAATCGGGGGCGATGCAAGTTTGTCCGGCATTGATAAATTTTCCCCAGACAATTCGTTTTGCTGCTAGTTTTAGATCAGTGCTGTCATCAATAATACAGGGATTTTTACCGCCTAATTCTAAAGTTACAGGTGTAAGATTTTCGGCTGCAGCTTTTGCAACCAGTTTGCCGACAGCCACACTTCCGGTAAAAAAGATATAATCCCAGCGTTTTGCCAGTAATTGATTGGATACTTCTATACCGCCTTCAATAACTTCTACGTGATTGATGTGAAATGTTTTTTCGATAATTCTTGCTATTACGGCAGAAGTATGCGGTGTAAGTTCTGAGGGTTTTAAGACCACTCTGTTTCCCGCTGCAACAGCTGCTACCAACGGACAAAGTGCGAGTTGGAAAGGATAATTCCACGGCGCAATGATTAAAACATCTCCGTAAGGTTCTTTGTAAATACGGTCTGTAGAAGGGAAATTAAGAAGTGAAGGAAAAACACGATCGGGTTTTGCCCATTTACTGATGTTTTTTATCACATCTTTTAACTCTGAAATAACATAATTGGTTTCTGTTAAAACAGCTTCAAACTCCGGTTTTTTGAAATCATCATATAACGCTTTTACGATTAGATCTTCGCTTTTCTGAATATTATACAATAACTTTTTTAAAGTTTCTTTTCGATATCCGATGTCACTTTTATAATCCATTTTTCGCCCAGCTTGATTTTCTCTATGCAAGTTAATTGATAAAATTTAAAAAATTAACAATTAAATCATAAAAATCAGACTGCGTTCCAAATCGGATCGTCGGGAGTTGGAGCGACAATCGTGACCTCTTCTTTTGAAACAGGATGCACAAAAAACAATTTTCTGGCATGAAGATGGATTCCGCCGTCAGGGTTACTTCTGTCAGCACCGTATTTTAAATCGCCTTTTATAGGAGATCCTATGGCTGACAACTGAGCGCGAATCTGATGATGACGTCCCGTATGTAAATTGATTTCTAAAGCGGTATAGTTTTGTAATTCTTTAATTATCGTATAATCTAAACTGGCCTTTTTGCTGTCGGGAACTTCTTTAAGATGCGCTTTTGACGTGTTGTTCTTTTCGTTTCTTTTTAAATAATGAACCAAATTTCCGGAGGTTTCTTTTGGTTTGTTTTTAACAACTGCCCAATACGTTTTTTGTGTTTCGCGATTACTAAATAACTCGTTCATTCGCGAAAGCGCCTTACTTGTCCGCGCAAAAGCCACAATTCCGGTTGTAGGTCGGTCCAAACGATGAATTACACCCAAAAAAACATCTCCCGGTTTATTGTATTTTTCTTTAATATATTCCTTCACAACATCAGACAAAGGTTTGTCACCGGTTTTATCGCCCTGAACAATGTCGCCAACACGTTTGTTAACTACGATAATGTGGTTGTCTTCGTGAAGGATTTGCAGATTATTTTTGTTTGAGACTATTTTCAAAATGAATTTTTCTGTGGTTGAATCTTAAATTTGAGAAATGTGGCTGAAGCCTTTTTAATTTTAAATTAATAAAACTCCAACTAAAGCTGGAGGCAATTCAAAAATTTTAATATTATGAAAGGAAATCTTTTGGACTTTCCTGCCAAAAGCATAGTAGCTAAAACTTAGTCCCTTAGAACCTCAGTGCCTCAGAACCTAGAAAAATTTAATATTGCTCACCAGAATTAGGAAAATCACTAGACTTTACATCTGCAGCATATTGGCCAATTGCTCTGGTCATTTCTTCATAAAGATTTAAGTAACGGCGTAAAAAACGCGGACTGAATTCATTATTCATTCCCAACATATCGTGAATAACGAGAACCTGACCATCAACACCGCCACCGGCGCCAATTCCGATTACCGGAATAGAAATGCTTTCTGCTACCTTTTTGGCAAGATCTGCCGGGATTTTCTCAAGCACAACGGCAAAACATCCAATTTTTTCCAGCATTTGAGCGTCTTCAATTAGCTTTTCTGCCTCTTCTTCCTCTTTGGCACGAACACTGTATGTTCCAAATTTGTAGATCGATTGAGGAGTTAAACCCAGATGTCCCATAACCGGAATTCCGGCGTGTAATATTTTTTTAATAGATTCTTTAATTTCTTTTCCACCTTCAAGTTTTACGGCATGTCCGCCGCTTTCTTTCATAATTCTGATCGAAGAACGCAAAGCTTCTTTCGGGTCAGACTGGTAGCTTCCAAAAGGCAAATCAACAACAACTAAAGCTCTTTCTACGGCGCGCACAACTGAAGATGCATGATAAATCATCTGGTCTAAAGTAATCGGTAAAGTCGTTTCGTGACCCGCCATAACATTCGAAGCCGAATCTCCAACTAAAATTACATCTACACCGGCGGTGTCAACGATTTTCGCCATTGTATAATCGTACGCGGTAAGCATAGAGATTTTTTCTCCGTTGCTTTTCATTTCAATTAATGACTTTGTTGTGATTCTTTTATAATCTTTTTTAGCTACTGACATTTTATGTTTTTTTGAATATGTAAAAGTATTGAATAATTGTAGATTGGGAATCAGCAATAGTAGAATATTTCGACAGAAAATAATTTCCCGTCTTTAAATTCCAATCTAAATTGGCTGTCTTCCATAATAATGGCGTACTGGTGAGGTGTTTTTAGGGAAGCCTCAACATAGGTTCCATATTTGTCGATGAAGTCTTTTTCAGAAAGTGTATGATCTAAAATAGCATTAGGATTAAGAATGAAAGTGTTGTTTTCATTGATAAAAACTTTGATGATTTCTCCTTTGTCCTGTTTTTCATCTACAGAAACCTGTAAATCGGGATAATAATAAAATAAATCGCTTAAGTAAATGCCGCATTCATCTGAAATGGTTGCTTTTTTGGATGGTTTGCCCATTACTTTCAGCAAATTAGTCTTTGAAATGGTAACCGATTTTGTTTTAAAACCTTTAATAGAATATTGAGATTTCTGGGTAAAAGCACTAATTTGCTCTGGTAATTTATGATTGGATAAAGCTTTCGCTAAAGCCATATTAAGCTCTGTTTCTGCAATTAATTTGGGATCATTTATTTGTTTTACAACTTCGTAATATCTTTTATATGCCGGAACTAAACTAGAATAATCGGTATTCCAGGCCAATTGTACAATTCTTTCGCTTAAAGTTTTACGTTCTGCAAGAGCATTAACATCAAGTTTGTCAAAATCTTTTAAAAGCGCATTAAAATTAGGTCTTTCGCCAAGAAATTTTCTTAAAGTATATTGCGCATATTCTTTATTAAAACTACCATTGATGTTAACCCATTCCTCAGGATTTACAGGAAGATAATTAACGGGAACAGGATCTCCCGTAAAAAGAACTTCTCTGATCTTAGCATTTTTATCGGGTAAAGCTCTGGCTTTTAAACCTGCTGCCAATACAAAAAGATGATTTCCGCCATAATAAGCATCACCGCCTTCTAAAATCGGACTTTGAGAATCTCGTGTTTTTACATCTCTAGAATTAAGTCTGTTGGCTAGATACTTGGACTGAATATATCCTTCATTCAAATTATCGGCTTGTATTTTGTGCCAGCCGTTTTGATCTTCAGATAATAATCGGACTTCGGCGCCATATTTAAAATAACCAAGAAAGTCAGCAGAAGCATTTGGCGATGTATAAAGTCTTGTATCTGAATTTAAAAAATACCGCTCCTGCGAATGAGATACAATAGATAAAAATAAAGCAAATAAGAAGTAAAATTTTTTCATGAATGTTTTATTATTTTGCCCGAATTCATTTTGATACATTATAATTAGTGCAAATCGATGTAATTCGTAATAACTTAAATTTTTAGCAATCGGCCATATTTACAGCAATTGCCAGTCCGCCTTCTGAAGTTTCTTTATATTTTGAATTCATATCTTTTGCTGTTTCCCACATCGTATTAATTACTTTATCCAGAGGTACTTTTGCATTTCTGGAATCGGTTTCTAATGCTAATTCTGCAGCATTAATCGCTTTTATTGCACCCATAGTATTTCTTTCGATACACGGAATCTGAACCAGACCGCCAATAGGATCACAGGTTAATCCCAGGTGATGTTCCATCGCGATTTCTGCGGCCATAAGTACCTGAGCCGGAGTTCCGCCCATCAATTCACAAAGTGCAGCCGCTGCCATTGAGGACGAAACGCCAATTTCTGCCTGGCATCCGCCCATTGCAGCAGAAATAGTTGAACCTTTTTTAAAGATACTGCCAATTTCGCCTGCTACCATCAAAAATTGTTTGATTTCTTTTTCGCCCGCATTGTGGTTTTCAATAACCATATAATACATTAAAACTGCCGGAATTACGCCAGAACTTCCGTTAGTTGGAGCCGTAACAACACGTCCTAAAGAGGCATTTACTTCATTCACGGCAAGTGCAAAACAACTTACCCATTTTAATATTTGTCGAAATTTAACTTCTGTTTTTCTAATTTCTCCCAACCAGCTTTGCGGGTCATTGTAATTGGATAAACCGATTAAATTCTGATGCATATCAAAAGCTCTTCTTCGAACGTGTAATCCGCCCGGAAGAATTCCTTCAGAGTGACAGCCAATGTACATGCATTCTAACATTGTATTCCAAATACGCATTAATTCAGAATGAACTTCTGCTTCCGGACGCATCGAAATTTCATTTTCGTAGACAATCTCAGAAATCGATTTATTTTCAGAAATTGTATAATTCAATAATTCTGCAGCATTTTGTACCGGATACGGAAATGCACATTTAATGACTTCTTTTATTTTGGCATTTGTGCGTTCTTCTTTCACTACGAACCCGCCTCCAATAGAATAAAAAGTAGATTCGTATTCCGAATCATCCGATTTATATGCCGTAAATTTCAGGCCGTTAGCGTGAAAAGGAAGAAAGTCTTTATTGAAAACAATGTCCTGAAGAAAAAAGAACGGAATCACTTTGTGGTTACCCAAATTGATTTCATTAGTAGTTTCGATTTTTTTGATAATTCCTGCAATATCTTCAACAGGAATATATTCCGGATCTTGTCCGCTTAATCCCAGCATAACTGCAAGATCGGTGGCATGACCTTTTCCGGTTAAGGAAAGGGAACCATATAAATCGACTTTTACCCGCGTAATTTCTTCCAGGATTGACTCTTCTTTCAATTCTTCAAGAAAACGTTCTGCAGCGCGCCACGGACCTAAAGTATGTGAACTTGAAGGTCCAACGCCAATTTTAAGCATATCAAAAACAGAGATACATTCTTCCATTGTTCAATTTTTGTTAAGACAAAGATAATTGAATAATGCAACGAAGATTTATAATCGAATGTTAATCTTGCGTATTTGTTAAAAAAAATATTAAATTTTAATAATTTGTCAAGGAAATAAAATTAGATCCTAAATCTTTACCTTTGGTAATATATTAATGTTTTTTAGGTATTTTTGTAATGAATCAGGATGCACATGCACTGGATTTTTAATATTAATACTTCCTGTATTTTGTTTAAATTCTGCGAAAGTCTTTTTACAAAAAGTAATACCACAAGAAGATAAAGTTACCATATGATAGAATTTTTCAAACATCTATTACAAGAATTCGAATTACCGCTCAGCAATCCAGTATTAATTTTTTCTTTAATACTCTTTATAATCCTGCTTTCGCCGATTTTACTTAAAAAGATTAATATTCCGGGAATCATCGGACTTATTATTTCGGGTGTTATAATTGGTCCGCATGGATTAAATATTTTGGCGAAAAACTCGGCAGTCGATTTATTTTCGACCATTGGGCTATTGTACATTATGTTTATAGCGGGTTTAGAATTAGATATGAATGAGTTTAAAGCCAACCGGAATAAGAGTCTTCTGTTTGGATTTTTTACTTTCATATTTCCGCTGTCAATAGGTTTTCCGGTTTGCTACTATTTACTGCAATATGATTTTAATGCCAGTTTCTTAACGGCAAGTATGTTTGCCACGCACACTTTGGTGGCGTACCCGATTGTGAGTAAGCTTGGAATTGCCAAAAATCAGGCTGTTGCGATTACCGTCGGCGGAACTATTCTGACCGATACAGCAGTACTGATTATTCTTGCCGTGATTATGGGCAGCAGTCAGGGAAATCTGAATCAGGCTTTCTGGATTAAATTAACGGTTTCATTGGCCATTTTTTCTGCCATCATGTTTCTGGTTATTCCGCGTATTGCAAAATGGTTTTTTAAGAAACTGGAAAGTGAGAAACACGCCCATTATATTTTTGTCCTTTCCGTCGTTTTCTTTGCCGCGTTTTTGGCAGAAGTAGCGGGAGTAGAGCCAATTATCGGAGCTTTCGTTGCGGGTTTAGCGCTAAATCCGTTAATTCCGCATTCTTCCGCTTTAATGAACAGAATCGAATTTATTGGAAACTCATTGTTTATTCCGTTTTTCCTTATTTCGGTAGGAATGCTGGTAGATGTCAGCGTGATTTTAAGTGGTCCGACCGCTTTAATTGTGGCCGGAACTCTGAGTGTTGTGGCCATTTTTGGAAAGTGGATCGCCGCATTTTTTACACAAATTGTATTTAAATATACCAAAACCGAAAGACAGCTTATTTTCGGACTGAGCAGTGCACATGCTGCGGCAACTTTAGCCGTAATTCTGGTCGGATTTAAAGCGAAGATTTTAGATGAAAATATTCTTAACGGGACTATTATTTTAATTCTGATAACCTGTATTGTAGCTTCATTTGCAACTGAAAAAGCAGCAAAGAAAATTGCAATTTGCGAAGAAGAAATTTCTCCCGAAGACAATGGAAAAGACCAGATTTTGGACGAGCATATTCTGATTCCGCTGGCGAAAACTTCTGCAACAGCAAGTTTGCTCGATTTTGCTTTGCTGATAAAAGATAAAAAATCTTCTAATCCTGTGACTTTATTAACCATTGTTCCCAATAATAGTCAGGCTGAAAAGAACATTTTAAAATATCGAAAAGCGGTTGATAAATTTGTGATTCAGGGTTCTGCATCAGAAGTAAAAATTAATACGATTGCCAGAATCGATCATAATCCTGCGAGTGGAATTGCGAGAACGTCAAAAGAAATTATGTCGGATATCGTGATTGTGGGCTGGCCAAGAAAAACCGGTTTTATAGATAAAATCTTTGGAGAAAACGTAGATTCGATTATTAATAATGTAGACAAGAATTTATATATCTGCAGATTTCAGAAGAATTTTATTGAAGAAAAAAGACTGGTATTTGTTTGTCCGCCATTTTCTGAAAGAGGAATCGGATTTCAGTTATTACTGCAAAAAATCTGTCGTTTGTCTCAGGAATTGAGTATTCCAATCGTGGTTTATGCAGAATACAATACCCATCAGGCGATTCAGCAAATTGCCAATAATTTAAAAATCAATGCTAAATTAGGTTTTAAAAGTGTCATCGACTGGGAAAGCTTCGAATCTATTTCCGATGAAATAAAATCAACCGATTTGGTCGTTTTCAATTTATCACGAAAAGGTTCTGTTTCGTATCAGTCCATTTTTGACCGATTGCCGCAGAAATTTGAAAAATCATTCAACGAGAACAATGTAATTCTGGTTTACCCGCATGACGATCGTAAAGAAAGTGCTATGGATGCGTACGAAGATTTTACTGCTTCGCCTTTAACAAAAGGAATTGAAGCAATTGAGCAAATCGGACGTGGTTTAGGAAGTATTTTGAAAAAAGGATAAATTGTCTCTTATGAGGTTTGTAAAACTTATTGTGATGCTATTGGTTTTTGTGGGCTGCAATAAAAATAAAGTGCATAAGGAGTCCAATTTAAACGCCACTAAAACATTAAAAACAACAGCAGTCGAAAGCTTTGACGAGTTCAATAAAAAATTTCATTCGGACTCTGTTTTTCAGGTTTCAAGAGTTGATTTTCCTATAGACGGAAAACATGTTTCCGGATTTCAACAATATAGCTGGACGCAAAAGAATTGGCAATTTCAGGCAATTCCGGTTTCAGACCAGACAGAAATTGGAGAATATCAGCATTCTTTGGAGAAAACAGACACTTTAATTATCGAAAAGTTTTGGATTCCAGATAGCGGTTTTGAAGTTGAAAGACAATTTAAACTTATAAAAAACCAATGGTTTTTAATTTATTATAATGATATAAATTTGTAAATAAATGAATCACCAGATAAAATCAATTCGTCCATTTATAGGTTCTGAAAATTTTGCTGTCTCGAGACAATTTTATCAGGATTTAGGTTTTGAAGAAACAGTTTTAGACCCCAATATGTCTGTTTTTAAAACCAATGAAATTGCTTTCTACCTTCAGGATTATTACGATAAAAACTGGATTGAAAATACAATGATTTTTGTGGAAGTGGATGATGTCGAAAGATACTACAATGCACTTTTAGCTTTAAATCTCACTGAAAAATATGGTGTTAAACTAACACCAATACATTATGAGGAATGGGGAAGTGAATGTTTTCTGCATGATCCGGCAGGAGTTTTGTGGCATTTTGGAAAATTCAAATAAGCTACTATACTACTAAATAAATTATTGGTAATTAGTCAGCAAAAAAAATCATCTCAAGCCGAAATCTCCCAAAACCCGAGTTGTCGCTTTACGCTGATACCAGTCATTATAAACCAATTCGATGTTTTTTACATCAAATTCGCCGAAATCAAAATCACGGAATTTTTCTGCAACTTTCAATAGTCTTTTAGGATCATGAAGCTTTTCCTGAAAATGCATTACGGTGGCATGAGCGGCAAAAATTTCATAACGGCTGTCCATACTTTGCTGCAATCCGGAATTTTTAAAATTTTCACGCAGTCTGTTTCGCAAATTGTTGAGGGTTTCATCTGTTGGAAATCCCCGAATCATTAAAGCAGAAGGAGAAGCCGTTATCCCTTTAAAATGAATTTTAATTTTGTCTACATCAACCAGACTTCGACAAATAATTTCAATGTATTCGTTTGGTGCAATCTGACTTAAAGTAAAATCCTTTGAACACGAAATAATCGATAGCACCGTAATATGAATATCAGATTCAGGGTAAAAATACTGGTCAGGTTCTACTTTTTCTAACTGGCTAATAAATTCCTGAATATTTGCTTTTATCTCATCGTTTGGACGAATAAGCAATGTAATTCCAAATCGGGAATCAGATTCATTTTTGAGTTCTGAATCTATCACATATTTTCCTGATGAAATGGCCTTTTCAGCTGTTGTGTATAGTTTGTTATAGTGTTCGGTTAACTTCATTGCAGTTATTTCTTCTTTATTTTTGCCAGATTCTCTTTCACTCTGAATTTTACAATTTTAGAAATCAAATCGTAAGGCATGGGATCTTTGAGCGGGAACTGAACAGAACCTTTACCTGATTTATATTTTGAAAGTGCCTCCTTAAATTCTTCGTGACCACTCGGAAGTGCGTATAAACCAATATGATTTTTAAAGGCTGCAAAATAAACCACAATTCCATTTTGCTCGAAAGCAGGCATCGAATAACTTATTTTTTCTTTTGCATCTGGTGCCGCTTTCCGGATTGTCATTCTGATTTTTTCCAAAATTTCCTGAACATCATTAGGAAATGCACCAATATATTCGTCTATATTTTCGGGTTTTTTAATGTCCATGAGGATTAGTGTTTTGGTCTCAGGTTTAAAGTTTCAAGTTTCAGGTTTCAGGTTCAGGTTGCTGCATAAAACATGAAACGTGAAACTTTAAACCTGAAACAATATTTACCTAAGCAAGACCTTTTGGAAAACGATCTAAGACCAGATTTAATTGTATATGATGTTCCAGATATGCTTTTGCACCGGCAAGAACTAAAGTAAAGCCTTCTGTAGCATTACGTACCTGATCTATAATGCTATCTGCATCACCGTGGAATCCGGAATTTATAATGCTTACAAATGTTTCACTTTCGTTTAACGGATGAAAAATCCATTCTACTAAAGTCATTTCGTCAGGATTTCCCCATTCGATCACTATTTTTTTATTTTCCTGTAAAACAAGCGTGGTTACCGAAAGAGAAAACCCGTACATTTCCCAGGTCCATTCGGTGTTTTGATTTTCTTCTAATTTTCCGGATCCTTTTGTAAACCAAAATTTACTCGTAATCTGAGGATCAGTAAAAGCCTGAAAAACTTCTGAAACAGGTTTCCGAATCAGCATTTCGGCTTTCGCAAATTTGTTGTTTTCTGTTTTCATTTTAAAAAAGGTTAGAAGTTATTTGTAGAGTAATTGTAAAGATAGCTCTAAAATCTGTACTTCATAAATCAAATTAGGAATTTATGATTTCTCCTTATCAATCCATTTTCCGACCGTTGGTGCTGTATAATTTCTCATTTGATGCAGTAAATCATCGATATCTTCGCTTACCAGAAGCATTTTCTGATTGACTTCTTTCAACAAACCTTTCACGGTCATATTTTCCAGCAAATCGATAAGAGAATTATAAAAACCGTTTGTATTTAAAATGGCAATAGGTTTTTTATGAAGTCCTAACTGCGCCCAGGTCAGCATTTCGAAAAGTTCTTCAAGAGTTCCAAAACCTCCGGGAAGCGTAATCACGCCATCGCACAAATCGTTCATTTTGGTTTTTCTCTCGTGCATACTTTCAACCAGAATTAATTCGGTTAAACCTAAATGCGCAATTTCTTTAGATCTTAAAAAATCCGGAAGTACGCCAATCACTTTTCCGCCCGCATTTAAAGCTGCATCGGCAACAGCGCCCATTAGGCCAACATTTGCTCCGCCATAAACGACTTCGATATTTTGCTCTGCCAAAGTTTTTCCGACTAAAGCAGCCTGTTCCTCATAAATTTTATCTGTACCAAAGCTGGATGCGCAGAAAACCGTAATTCTCTTCATTTTTATTTTTTTTATATTTTATTTTGAGAAGCAAGAAGCAAGAAGCAAGAGGGAGAAGCAAGAAAATATCTGGTAGTATATTGCTTCTCCCTATTGCTTCTTGTCCTTCATCCAAAGTCTTATTTTTTCTTCAATTCATATTCAAAATATGGGACCTCGATATCATTGATAGTAAAAGTTAATTCATTAATTTTTTCTGCACCAAGTTTTAAAACGGCTTTTTGCGAACGGAAATTTTCTGCTCCAACATGAAAAAGTACCGAATCTAGATGTTGAAATGCATAATCTATCATTAACTGTTTGTTTGACTTATTGTACGGGCCGCCCCAATATTTTCTCGTAATAAAAGTATAGCCAATTCCAACATTCGATTTTTCTGGATTGTAATCGTAGAAACTCGTTGTTCCCATTATTTCATTGGTTTGTTTATCGAGAATTAGAAATGAATCTTTTGTGAGAAGCATATCAAAATAAGTTCTAAAAACGTCTTTTTTATATCGATCTTTCACTGGATTTTGTTCCCAAATTAAAGGGTCGGAAGCAGCTTCAAATAACGCTTCAAAATGTTTTTCTTCTAACGGAATTAATTTCGAGATTTCATTTTCTAAGAAATCAGGTTGTAAATTGAAGTTTGATGTTTGCATTTTATGGTTTTTAGTTAAAGGCTAATTTTAGATTTTTTTAATCTGTACACAAGAAACATTTTCCATTTTAATCTGTTTTCCTGTTTTCTTCAATAATCCGGTTTTAGAATCTCTTTTAAAAACAACAATATTTCCAGTTTGAACATTCGATGCCACTAAAAATTTTCCACTTTCGTCAAGAGCAAAAACTCGCGGATGTTTTCCTAAAGTCGACTGATAACCAATGTTTTTTAAAATTCCGTTTTCATCAATTGAGAAAATAGCGATATTATTTTCTTTCCCGCGATTTGTGGCGTAAAGGAACTTTCCGTCCGGAGAAATATGTATATCAGAACTTTCAAAACCTTCTTTTATTTTATCAGGATGTGTTGCAATTCGCTGGATTTTCTTCAAAGTTCCGTTTTTATAATCGTAAACACTTATTTGTCCAGCCATTTCTTCTATACAATACGCCCAATTTTGATTGGGATGAAATGTAAAATGTCTTGGTCCGGCTTCTGAATCTGTCTTTGTAAAAGGGGGTTCAGTTTCGATCAAAGGCTTTTTCAGATTTTCGTCAAAACGATAACAGCGAATTTTGTCTGCTCCTAAATCAGGTAAAAACAAGAAATCGCATTGGGGCGAAAATACAGCCGAATGTACGTGCGATTGTGTTTGTCTCTCTTTGTGAACGCTTCCGTCTGTATATTGAAAATTCTGGGCAATCGAATCTATTTTGCCGTTTTCTAAAATCGGAAAAACAGAAACACTTCCTTCTGTATAATTCGCATTTGCAAGCCATTTTCCATTTTTGTGTACACTCACATAAACCGGATTTTCTCCACCGCTGCGCTGGCTGTTTATAAAAGTCAGTGTTTTAGTGATCTTATTAAACTCGAAGCTGCTTATACTTCCCGCGTTTGGCGTTTTGGTATCGGTGCAGGCATAAACAAATTTTCCATCGGGAGAAACCGTTAAATAAGAAGGGTTTACTAAGTTTTTAACAGCAGTAAATTTGGTCAGTTTCCCATTCAAGGTATCCAGTTTGTAAACCTGAATTGCCTCAGCATTTTTGTCACGATTATACGATCCCAGAAAAACAAAAGTATCCTGAGCATATCCTGTAAAAGTAATGAGGACTAATAAAGATATTAAGAGTATATCTCTTTTCATAATTAATATTTAAAGTAATCCTGATTTTTTCCGAAACCCGACATCACCAAAGAAAAATATGCAGGACGCAATTTACATCTACATTTCACAATTCACAATTCAAAATTAATTAACCCCTTCCCACCATTTTGTAAACTGTTGATTTTCTTTTTTCAACTCTGTCAATTCGCCAATCATTGGTGTAATTAAAGGTACTGGATGATCTGATAATCGGTTTAATTCTGTTATTTTTTTTAGTGGTTCATCCCAGGCATGAAGCGATAAGGCAAACTTTGATGAGTGAACGGGAAAAACCCTTTTGGCTTTCAGATCTTTTATGGCTTTTATGACATCTTCCGGCAAGTTATGAATGTATTTCCAATCCTTGTTGTACTGACCGTTATCAATCAAAGCAATATCAAAAGGACCGTACTTTTCGCCAATTTCTGCAAAATGTGAATCGTAGCCACTGTCGCCGCCCAGATACATTCTAAAATTATTGTTTTCGAGAACAAAAGAAGTCCAAAGTGTGTTGCATCGTTTAAATCTTCTACCCGAAAAATGTCGTGCAGGAGTGGTGTAAATGGTTAAATTTTCATCTAATTCTACTCTGCTGAACCAATCTTTCTCTATAATAATTTCTTTTGGAAATCCCCAGAATTCAAAATGCGATCCTACACCCAAAGCCGTAATTACCTTTTTGGTTTTAGGTTTTAATTTTAAAATGGTCTCATAATCCAAATGATCATAATGATCGTGTGTAATTAGTAAATAATCAATTTTAGGAAGATCATCTACAGTATAAATATCGGTTCCTTTAAATGATTTTGTTGTTCCGGGAACAGGCGAGGCATTTCCGCTAAAGACAGGATCGATCAGGAACTTTTTTCCGGCAAGCTGGATAAAGTAAGATGAATGTCCGAACCAAACCAGAACATCCTGATCGGGAGTAAGTTCCTGGAGATTTGTTTTTTGAGACGGAATTAAATCAGATGGCTTTTTTCTGGCTACTTTTTTAAAGAAAAATTTATAAAAAACAGACAAATAATTAGCGTCTTCAGCAAGGTCGGGAGTAAAATTTTGATTTTCAAATTTTCCATTTTTATATTGTGGCGACTTGTGGATCACTGTTAATCTTTCGCCGGAAGGCGCTTTTCCAAATTTTGGATGTTGCAGAAAATTATAAGCAAAAAGAACTATTAAAATAAATAGTATAAGTAAGATGTAGCTTGTCATTTTTATTTGGAGGGATATAAATTTGTGGTATATTGAATTGAAAGTAAAATTATCTCTTTGAAGGTTTACGTTGTTTTATTTTTTATCATTTCCTTTGGTTTTTTGATTTAATAAATTGCTTTTCAAAAGTAAATTTTTGATTTCAATTCCGGTTTTGTAAAATAAATCAGAATTTGCATTCATTTCATTTTCCAATACAATCAGACTGACATCACTCTGGGGAAAGTATAAATTTAGAGACGAAAATCCATCACCAAGCCCTGTGTGTCCAATATATTTTATGGGTTCCTTATCGACAATCCGAAGTCCATAACCGTAACCCACTTTTTCTTTTCCAAAAACATTATGTTGTGCCAGGATATTATATTGCGACATTAATTGATATGTTTCCGGCTTTAAAATTTTTCCGTTGTGGAGATTATTATTCCAGATCAGTAAATCATTTGCAGTTGAAATAACGCCGGCTGACGGAATTTTTTCGGGAGTAAGTAAATAATTTTGTGCCTTTTGCAAATGATTATTTTCATTTATATAGCCGGTAACTAAATTTTTAGAATTGCTTTCCGAATAACAAAAAGTATTATTCATTTTTAGTTTCTTAAAAAGTTCTGCGGTTATTTCGGCGTATATTTTTTTTGAGACCGATTCAAGAATAAGCCCCAGCAATGGATAACCTTCATTACCATATTTAAATTCACTTCCAGGTTTAAAAAGCAGCGGTTTATTTAAACCTGCAATTCCGTGTGTATGATTTAATAATTGATGGACGGTAATGGAGTCGGTCCAGCTCTGTTTTAAATTGGGCAGATATTTTTTAATTGGAGCTTGTAAATCTATTCTGCCCTGTTCAACTTCTTTTAAGATCAAAACAGCTGTAATCTGTCTGGTATTCGACATAATCTTAAAGTAACTATCCATTTTTAAAGCCGTTTTTTTATCAAAATCGGCAAAACCTTCTGCTTTACTGTAAATTACTTTTCCTTTTTGAGAAATTAAAATAGTTCCATTAAATTTAGGATTGGAAACAAGCACTATACTATCAATTTGTCTGGAAAGGTTTTCTTTTTTCTGGGCTGAAGTATGGCAGGAGGAAAAGATCAAAAGCAGTAATAACGAGATTTTGGACATAAAAAAGTTCATTGGTAATTAAGTTTTTTTTTTAAGCTTGGATGGTATTTTCAGTAACTTTTCAGGTTCTTTATGAAACCTGAAAAAATATAAACATGAACAGTAATTAAAACATTCCGTTTTCGTTAATGGGATCTTTGGGTACGGGTTGTCCCAAATCCCATAGTTCTATGATTTTATCTCCTTCAAATTTAAGTAAATGAACCACTGCAAAGCCAAGATCTACAGGGGTTTGTTTGAGATGCGAGTGTACGGCAACCAGATTTCCGTCTTCTAAAATATGATGGATTTTGAAGATTTTATTCGGATTTGTTCTGGCAGATTCTTCCATAGCCAGCATTAAGGTCTCGGAGTCGCCTTTAAAGTATGCGTTATGATGTTTGAAGTTCTTTCCGACATACAATCGAAAACCTTCATGAGAATGTCCTTTTGCTGCTAATTTCAGGAAGTTTTTAGCGATTTCTTTCTTAGTCATAATTCAATGCTTTTAAAGCTAACTAAGGTATGAAATTATGTCCTGAAATTTTTCCAGAAAATCAGTTGAAATTTATAAAATTAAATACTCTAAGAATATCAAATTTTAATTGAAAGACTGCCGAAATGCAATTGGAGAACTATTGGTTTTGGTTTTAAACAATTTGCTGAATGATTGCTGATGTTCGAAACCGAGTTCAAAAGCGATTTCACTAATTGACAGTGTAGTGGCAGAAAGTTTTTCTTTTGCTTTTTCAATCAGTTTGTTATGAATGTGCTGCTGCGTACTTTGGCCTGTAAGCGATTTTAGGAGACCGCTTAAATAATTGGGAGAGACATGGAGCTCCCAGGCTATTTGATGCACGGTTGGTAATCCTTTTTTCTGCAAAGAATCACTGCTGAAATAGTCTTCCAGCAGTTTTTCTAAGCGTGATAAAATTTCGTGGCTACTTATTTTCCTGGTTATAAACTGTCTGTTGTAAAAACGTTCACAATAAGTGAGAAGCAATTCTATCTGTGCGATAATTACATCCTGGCTAAATTTGTCAATATTAGACTGATATTCGCTCTGGATGTTTTTAATAATATTAATAATCAGTTTTTCTTCTTTTTCTGAAAGATGCAAAGCTTCATGAACGTCGTAACCGAAATATTCATATTGTTTTATTTTCTGCGCAAGCGGCGTATTCCATAAAAAGTCAGGATGAATTAAAAGGGAATATCCGGTATGTTGCAATGCTGCATTTCCTTCTATAGAAAAAACCTGGCCTGGCGCTAAAAATAACATTACACCTTCTTTAAAATCATATTCCTGTTGGCCATAACGCATTTTGGCATTGGCGTTTTTCTTCAGGGCAATCGAATAAAAGTCCAGGATCAGACTTTGCGGTTCGTTTTCATTAAGGTATTTAAGGTCTTCAAAATTATACACGCTAACGAGCGGATGTTCGGGTTTTGGTAAATCCCGAAATTCGTGAAAATCGCTGATCGTTTTTATGCGATGTGGATGAGAAGCTGCCATAACCAGAATTAATTATTGTTGATTGTATTTTAAAGCAAACTCCTTTGCATAATCTGCTAATTTAATTTTTCCCATTTCAGCAGGTCTGTTTTGGTAATAATCTTCGCCCAATACACCATTTTGCAGTGCAGCGTACATTTCGACCAGGCCTTTTGCAATTTTTGGCTGCATTCCTGCATTTATTAAACCATCCAAAACCTGATTATCACTAATAAATTCCCATTTTAAATCTGGTTTTCCAATAGCGCTACCCAAAATTTGAGCAGTTTCATCTCCCGTTAATTCTTCACTGGATACATAGCGTATTTTTACACCCGATGCATCTGTAAGTTCCTCGGCAATTGCTGCGGCAATATCCAGAGGAGAAACCCAGGGTATGGTAATTTTGGCTCCATAATTGGAGTAAATATTTCCTGTACTTTTTATCATCGGTATATAAGCATCCAGATTATAGAAAAAGGAAGTTGGACGCATAAAGGTAATCGAAACATTTGAAAGCGCATTTAAAACAGTTTCGATTTCGTTATAGCGTTGAATGATTCCCGAGTTTTTTTCTAAATGTGCGCCAATACTGCTTAAAAAAACGGCACGTTTAACACCCGAATTTTCGATTGCCTTTGCATAATTATTTCCAATTTTACCTGTAAATGCATCTAAATCCAGATTTGGATCAAAGTAATTGGCACGCGGTATCATGCAGTACACTGCATCGGCATTTGAAAAAGCGGTTGTTAAGAAAGCCAGATCCTCAACAGAACCTATAAGTGCTTTGGCGCCCAATTCTTTTATTTCGTTTTCTCTGTCAGCGCTGCTGGCAATTACGGAAACAGAATGACCTTTTTGAACCAACTCTTCTGTTAGTGGTTTACTAATGTTCCCTAAAGAACCTGTGATTGTAATTTTCATCTTTGTACGATTTTTGTTGATACAAAGTTGCGTAACATTCGCAGATTCAATTTAGCCAAATCTATTATTGTGTTAGCCAAATTTAGCGTTCAGATAATTTTTTTTCGGTTTCGGTTTGTGGCTTTCCGGTCGAATTGGGTTCGCCTTTTCCTGTAGTAATCAGTTTTTGCAGACTATTTTGTATATAATTGGTCCAGCCCGATTTACAGACTTCATAACATTCATAATCCGGTACCAGACCCTGATGCGTAAAAACCAGTTTTGTTTTGTTGTTTTCTGTTGAAATTTCGAAGACCGCTTTTGTGTTGGTCCATTCGGTATCGTCCTGGGTAAAACTAAAGTAGTTTTCCTGAATCAGCCAGACCATTTTCTCATTGGGAATCACTTCAGTCAATTTGATTTTACAGCGGTGTATGTCTTCATAATGATAGTTAAATTCATCGTTCAGTTCTGCTGTTTTTCCTTCAATTTCTTCCGACCACCATCCCCGTACATTTTGTATGGCTTTAAAAACAGTTTCAGGAGATTGATCCAATACTATTGTTGTGGTAAAATCTTGTACGCTCATTTTAAATGATTTACAAAGTTAGTAAAAGTAAATTTACATTTAAAAATCAATTAGTTAAGGCCTTAAACGGACAGATTTACGGGCTGTTTCAGACAGAATGCTTTAGGTCTCAAACTTTAATTTTTGGTCAGAGCAAACTAATAATCGTTCCTGCAGCCAGGATTACAGATAAAAATACCGCGACGCTAATAAGGCCCACTATTGTAGTTCTCCATCCATTAAAGGTTTCTCCACCATTAGCAATATGGGTCTGAATATCTTTTTCCTGAAATGTTTTTACTAAATAAGAAGTTATGGATAAATAAATGACAGGAAAGATAAAGCTTGGGACATTCTCCGGAATTAAAAATACCAGTGCAATAATTAAAACCGCAGAGATTAGGGTAATAATCCAGGTTTTTTTTGCTTTTTCAAAATCATTAAAAACTTTAAAATTTTCTGCCATACAATATCCCGCGACTAACGGACCGGCAAAAAAGGTTCCAATTTTTATTGCTTTTTCTGAGTAAATTTTTTGTGTTGGGATTTCTTCAAAAACCGATTTTTCTTCTGTTTCCTTTTGTATCATTTATTTATTCTATCGAATTATTTTTGTTGAATATTTTGCATCAGGCATCATAAAATTCCTCGCTCATTAATTTGATTTTCTCAGGAATTTTGTCAATTACCTGAAAATGAGTTTTTTTAACGTCATCTAAGTCCAGTGTACCGCCCAAAATAATCATTTCTTTTTCTTCAAAACGTTTTCCAAGACGATCTTCCAGCATAACTTTTACCATACTTGGAGCAATCTCTGTCTCGTTTAAAAAATCGTTTGGATGTCCGGCTGTACAAATAACCAGTCCAAGCGGAACAGTTTTCATTTTTCTGGAAGTTTCGTTTTGTCCGTATGCATATCCAACTGAGTAAACGCGATCGAACCAGCCTTTTAACTTTGCCGGACAATCGCTCCACCAAACCGGATATAGAAAGATAATGCAGTCTGCTTTTTCTATTTTTTGCTGTTCTGCCAAGACGTCGTCGGGAACAGGAAGTTCGGTTTTGCCAAAGCCTTCGCGTTCGTACTCTTCTTCAGACAAATCACTTTTGAAATTATTTGCGTATAAATCGGAAATCTCTACATTAAATTCGCTCCTATCTAAAACAGTTTTTAGTTTTTCTAAAACCTGAAAGGTGTATGATTTTTTACTTGGGTGTGCGTAAACAATTAAAATATTCATTTTAAATTTTTTAATTAATAATTTTAAAATAATAATTGCATTACGATTTGTGGCTATACGAAAATACAAATTAAATTTTTAAGAATAAAGTTTTATTCGTCTCCGGAAATTCTAAATATGCCTGGCTGACAAGTTAGATTGTTACAAATTGCTTTTCGCGGAATAATTTGTTTAAGATTGAAGTTTGTTATTTAAGAAGTTCAAATAAAATATAACCACCCTGATGTGATAACCCTCTTTCTCTTTGTAAAAAGCCATTTTTGAGGTAGAAAGAAACCGCTTTTGTATTGTTTTCGAGACATTTTAAAGTCAGAGGAAAGTGGAGTTTCTTTTTGGCAGCTTCTAATAATGCAGTTCCGATGCCTTTACCCTGAAATTTTTGATCAACATATAAATGATGAATAAAATTTGCCTTTACATACAGCGAGATAAAGCCAACTATTACATTGTCAAGCTTTGCCATAAGTATAAATTCATCTTTAGTGTCACGCTCAAAATCTTTAAGCTGAAACTTTGCAGAATCGATCCAATAGAAAGTGGTTGCTCTTTCCTGAAGGTAAATTGTGCTGAGCAATTCATAATCGTTTTCGCGGGCCTTATTTATTTCGATTTTCAACCTGAATTTTTTTATTTGTAAAATTGTGAAAAAAATATTTCTAATGAAAGTAGTTGCGTGAAGGATGGGAGCGGCATCCTTTTTCTTTTTTCTTTAAAAAGGAAAAGATATAGCGGACAGCCTGACCCGGAGGGACACGCCATTATATAACTTTTAGTGGTGATGCTTTTTTATTTGAGACGAATCAAAACTCCTTTGCGTTTTACGATATTTTTATAATCCCACTGAATTTCTTTTCCTTTTTCAATCCAGCGCTTCAAATCAGTTTCTTCTATTTGGTTGATATCGGTGTAACGCATTTCGGCGGCTTTAAAAGAACCTTCCTTCTGAAGCTTTTCTTCGTCAAAAGATTGTCCGCTCCAAAAGAGTAATCTAACAGAACCTTTGAGTTTGCTGTAACCCACAATCGGATTTCCGTCCAAAAACCAGACAGGATGTGCGTGCCAGATTTTATTTTCGGCTTCCAGTAAATTCCCGTCTATAATTTCATAAAGAAGATCACAGATTTTTTTATCCGAATCGGTTTGTAAACTATTGTACTTCGCAATTTCGTTTTTCATAGAATTATTTTACAGTTTTGTAAAATTATGAAAAACAATAAGATAGGTTTCCTGTAATGTGGTTTTATTTTGTTCGAATGAGATTAGCCATCCTTAAAGGAATTTTTTAAGTCAGTCTATTCTATTTTTTTGACTAATTGCATCGCAGCCTGCTGCAAACCTTTGTAATAGTCTCCTTTTTTCAATTCGGGAACAGCGTATGTTGAAATTATATCTTTCATTTCCTGATCGCTCATTTTTGCCCGTATTTTATCTATTCCCTGTACCTGAATTTGTCGCAGCTGTTTGCTTATGACAATTAGAATAGAAGTGTCTATTTTTAATTTTGACAGTAAATACTTGTCCAAATCCATAGAATAATCTGTGAGATCGGTGTACGGACTTATGGAAGATGTGGTGATAATAAGGATTTTGCTTTTTGTTTTTTCCTCGCTTGATTTTAAAAAATCATTTAAATTTTTGATCTGAGCAGGAGTAAGGATTTTTTCAAAATCGTTTACGTAATCGTATGATTTCGCAAAAATGACTGAAGCTTCCGGTTTTATTTGAGCATTAAAATGTAGAGGTAAAAAGAAAACAATGGCGAATAGGAAAAATAATTTTTTCATGACAGATTTAATTGGGCGCTGCAAAATTAAGCCTTTATAATTAAAAATTTGTCTGCAAATTGTTATGAAAAATTAATATTTATTCTGCATAGATTATATGAAAAATCCGATTTACTTGAGCAAACCGGATTCTAAATTTTATTGCAGCAAGGGTAACAAATGATCCCATTTGAGTTCTTTGGCAAAATCTAAGGCTGTCTTTCCGCTGTTTGTTTTGGTATTTTTGTCTGCGCCATGATCTAAAATTACTTCGACAGAATTTTGGTTTCCGGCAATGGTTTCGCGATGCAGAAAAGTATAGCCTAAATCGTCCTGCCCGTTTATTTCGTCAGGATTGTTTTTTAAGAATTCAACTAAACTTTCTTTCATGTTTTTGCTCATAGGATGTTCTATAAGATTTTCGGGATTTTCTTTTTGTTCAAAAACAACTTCAATATCATCAAAATCTCCGAATTCCAATCCCCAGGCTTCATCGTGTGACTGTCTTTCTTCATCGCTCATTTCAGAACGCATCGCATGTATTGTAAATGCGCCGTATGTTTTGCCCTGAGCAGCAAACAGCCAGTCGCTAATCTGATTGACCGGTATAGCAACTTCGTCACCATTATTAACGTTGGTTAATTCATCCGGATCATTTACCAAGACACCGTAAATAACTTCGCCGTCAAAATTTACATCGTTAATCCACATGTGTTCTACCACGGTTTCGCCATCGATTTCCTGTGTAAAAGCCAGTTTTACGCACGCTACATCCAGTCCGGGAACAATTCGGCGGTATTCCCAAGATAATTCTCTCCAGAAATATTTAAAGGTTTCCTGAGCTCTTTGGTAAGCTTCAATCATTTTCGGACTTTCGCCGTCGGCGTAGAATATTGGTGTTTCTGACATATTTTATATTTTTATTTGATTGTATCGTTGTGAAAATAAATTTACAGCAAGATAAAAAATCCGATCTGTAAAAAATCGGATTTAATTTTTATTTAAGAATATAAAATACTTTTATGAGCGTCTTTAAACGGATGAGCGTTTGGTGTTTAATTATATTGCTTTATTTCATTCCAAATTCCCGTCTGCGTTGTCTTCTGAACATAATCGGAAAAATCTGTGGCTTTTCGACCCAGAATTTTTTCAATATCATTTGTAATACTTGAGTTTCGCCCGTCTAAAACTTCTGTAAATAAATAATTGATAAGCCAACTTTCATCTTCGGGAACCTGATATTCACTAAGCATTGAGATGTATTCTTTCAATTCGAGAGATTGAAAAGTGATTTTTTTACCTGAAATTTCAGCAATTTCATTTACTGCTTCTTTAAAAGTCAGTAATCTCGGTCCAGTCAATTCGTATGTTTTTCCATTGTGCTTTTCATTCAAAAGAGCTTCTGTTACAACTTCTGCAATATCATCAGCGTCTGTAAATGGTTCTAAAACTTCTGCTCGTGGTAATGCTACAAAACCAGCTAAAATAGGTTCTAAAAAGATGCTTTCGCTAAAGTTTTGATTGAACCAGCTTGCTCTTACAATGGTCCAGTTTTTTGCTTTAGTTTTGACAATTTCTTCGCAAACCTGGGCTTCTTTTTCGCCTCTGCCAGAGAGAAGAACTATTTTTTCGACACCGCTTTGAGCAGCAAGTTCGGTGAAATTCTGCATGATCTCAGGTGCAGATGGTACTGCAAGATCGGGTTGAAATGTGATGTAAATGCGATCGATATCTTTTACAACGTTTGCCCAGGTTTCCGGTTTTTCCCAGTCAAAAGGGATTGATGCAGATCTGGAACCGATCCTGATTGATACATTTTCTTGTTTCTCCAGTAGTTGAACAACGCGACGGCCAGTTTTACCATTTCCGCCCAGAACTAAAATTTTGTTTGTTTTCATGATTAATGATTTAAATTAATGATGATGCAAAGTTGCATCGATCATCATGAAAACATTTGTCTGAAAAGAATTATGATTTGTCTGAAAGGAATTGTTTACGGATTTCATTGGGCCTTGATCCAAATTTTTTCTGAAATGCATTTGAAAACGAACTTAAACTTTCATAACCCACTTCCCAGGCCGTTTCCTGAACCGTTTTTTCGCTGGAGAAAAGTAGTTCGTAAGCCTTATTGAGTCGTTCTTCCTGAATGTATTTGTAAACCGGGATTCCAAATAATTCTTTAAAATTCTTTTTTAACTTGCTACTGTTGAGTCCGATTAATTTGGATAATTCATTAATCGTTGGAGGTTTTGAATAATTGGTGGTCACAATATCTTTTGCCCGAAAAAGTTTTTCTTTGTCTTTTTCTGTTAACTCACTTTTCTTTTCACTGGATAAAAGTGCAAAGTAGTGGGCCAGTAATTCGTTTACCTGACTTTTTAAGAATAAAAGTCGGGTATTACCTGTATATGTGGTATTGAATATTTTTTGGACTGCCAGCTGCATTTCCAGCGTCATAAATAGGGTAGGGCCTTTAACAAAATGCGCTGTCGGATTTACTAATTCAGGTAATTGTTTTTCGAATATTTCTTTTTCTTCCTTTGGTAAGGTCTGCAGGGTTTTAAGTTTTGCAAATATGCTGATGGATTGCAATGGTTTTTCAGGTGCAATTTTATGTGCGAAAGCTACTTTCTGATTTCCGAAAAACGAAATCGCCAGACCTGTCGTATTGGTTAAATATTTTGTCTGTTCGTTGTGTTTAATTTCTAATTCTACATTCCCGGAACCGTAAAAAGCAAATCCAACAGAGTCGCCATCTATTTCGCATTTTTGTACACACTCTTTATCAGAATTGGATTGCTCGATTAAGACGATAAAATTGTTTACTTCTATAATGTCAGTGGTCATTTTTTTAAATTAGATAATTTGGAAATTGAGATAATTAGATAATTTATAAAAGCTTAAAATGCAATCAAATATACAAAAGTAATTTTATGACAAAGTATTGTCATTCGACTGAAAGGAGAAATCGCAATAGAATTCCGCGAAAGAAAATCTCCAATCTTTGTGGAATCCCGAGTGGGATTTCTCCTTTCAGTCGAAATGACAAAAAAGAAAAATGCACAAAAAAAAATCCGATTCACTTTCGCAAACCGGATTTTATAAATTGAAAATTATATATAACTCCGTAAAGATCTTTCAATCTTTACTTTGTATATTTTACAAGTGAATTACTTCGCCGTATGCATCTGCAACAGCTTCCATAACTGCCTCGCTCATTGTTGGGTGAGGGTGGATCGATTTTAGGATTTCGTGACCTGTTGTTTCAAGTTTACGGGCTACAACTGCTTCAGCAATCATATCTGTAACTCCTGCACCAATCATGTGGCATCCTAACCATTCTCCGTATTTAGCATCGAAGATTACTTTTACGAATCCGTCTGCAGCTCCGGCAGCTTTTGCTTTTCCAGAAGCTGAGAATGGGAATTTACCGATTTTTACATCGTAACCTTTTTCTTTTGCCTGTTTTTCTGTTAAACCTACAGAAGCAATTTCAGGAGTTGCGTAAGTACAACCAGGAATATTTCCGTAATCGATTGGGTCTACGTGTAAACCTTTGATTTTTTCAACACAGTTAATTCCTTCAGCAGAAGCAACGTGTGCTAAAGCCTGACCCGGAGTAACGTCTCCGATGGCATAATATCCCGGAATGTTAGTTTGATTGTAAGCGTTTACTAAGATTTTATCTCTGTCAACTGCGATTCCAACTTCTTCTAAACCAATATTTTCGATGTTTGTTTTGATTCCAACTGCAGAAAGTACAATATCAGCTTCAAGAATTTCTTCTCCTTTTGCTGTTTTTACAGTTGCTTTTACTCCGTTTCCTGAAGTATCAATTTTTTCTACAGAAGAGTTAGTCATGATTTTCACCCCTGCTTTCTTCATAGAACGCTCCATTTGTTTAGAAACGTCTTCGTCTTCTACAGGAACAATGTTTGGCATAAATTCTACAATGGTAACGTCAGTTCCCATTGAGTTGTAGAAATGAGCAAACTCAACTCCAATTGCTCCGGAACCTACAATAATCATAGATTTTGGTTGTGTAGGCAAAGTCATTGCCTGACGGTAACCAATTACTTTTACGCCGTCTTGTGGTAAGTTTGGAAGTTCGCGTGAACGAGCTCCTGTTGCGATGATAATGTGATCAGCGCTGTATTCTGTAACTTTATTGTCTTTATCGGTAACGTCAAGTTTTTTTCCTGGTTTAAGTTTTCCAAAACCTTCGATAACGTCAATTTTGTTCTTTTTCATTAGAAACTGAACACCTTTGCTCATTCCCTCTGCAACACCACGGCTACGCTGAACAACTGCTGGGAAATCCTTATCAAAGTCAGAAACTTTTAATCCGTAATCAGAAGCGTGTTTAAGGTAATCAAAAACCTGAGCCGATTTTAGTAATGCTTTTGTTGGGATACATCCCCAGTTAAGGCAAACTCCGCCAAGGCTTTCTTTTTCAACAACAGCTACTTTGAAGCCCAATTGAGAAGCTCTAATTGCTGTTACATATCCTCCGGGACCACTTCCTAAAACAATAACGTCGTATTTCATTTTTTTTGTTTTTAGTATTAACTACCGAAAAATGAGATTATTTTTCCGAAACTCACTTCCGATTTTTTATTTTGTTATTTGTGTTTGCGAATTTAAGGATTTATTTTAAATCAACACCTGAAAATTTATTTTTGCACCTGCAGATTTTGATCTTTTCACAGAAACCGAAGGAATTGTGAATTGTAAATTATGAATTATGAATTGAATTTAGTTTTTTAGGCTTTTAATCTAAAAATTAAATTGTTTTTCGGTTCATTTAAAAAAGTATTGCCACAGATTATCAGGATTAACAGGATTATAAAAATCATTAATTCTAATAATATGTGGCAACTATATTTAGAGGTAAGGCTCAAATTGACAGGCATAACCTGAAACCTGAAACAAATTTAAACCTGAAACAAAATTCTAAACCTTCACGTGTCCCCAGTTTTCACCGCTGGCGATTCTTCTGATTTGCATTTCGCTTACGCCGAATTGTTTGGCAATCATTTTCAGACGTGTTTTTTGTTCGGGTCTTGCCAGGATTTTTTTAATTAACATCACTTTGGTTGTGGTTAATTTTCTTCCGTCCGATTTAAGATTGTGTTCTATAAGATTCTTTTTGGCCTGGATTACACGCGGACTTTTGCGGCTGTGCGCCATCATTTCCTGTTTAGTAGCCCAGCGCAGATTGCTGACGTCGTCATTGCTTCTGTTATAGTCCAGATGGAGTACATACGTTTGGTCTTCTGAATCTTTCGGAATAAAATATTGTGCAACCAGTTTGTATAAAAAGAGATATTTATTTACGATTTTATCGTCTTTTTTTACTTTAAAACGAAAAGTGGGATATCCATCGCTTAAACCGCCTTTTAGTATGCGGCCGTTTTCTATATTGTCTGTAAAACTAATTAAGCGTCCTCTGTTCGAAATGGCATATTTTAATTGTAATGAGGCGTTTATTTCTATTTCCTTAAACTGTTCGTTTGGATAAAATCTATTTTGTGGCATTTTCTTTTACATTTGATTTCTATTCTCTCAAAGATAAATAATTAACGAAAAATTAATGCTATGTTGTTGATTCAGAATCGTCAATTTTATGATTTCTATAACGCTTATTTAACGTTTTGAAATCTTTTTGACAGCTTTTAATCCGCTTTTAATTCACAAATTGTGAAATATGCAGTTTTTTTGATCTTCCGCGAAAGCGCAATTCTTAAAAATAGTAACTCAATTTACTGGTCCAGCCAGTTTTTAAAATTATTAATCTCTTTTTTACTGATCAAAATCGGATCACTTTCGACCGCAGGGACCGTGAGAATTAATTCGACTTTTTGATTGGAATGTTTTATAACTTCCTTTATGCAATTTCTATTAACAATATACTTACGGTTTATTTTAAAAAAACGGAATGAATCGAGACTGTTTATAATATCAGTCAGGGTATTATTATATAGGTAGCTGTGACCCGATTTGGTGTAGATAAACAAATGCTTTCCTGTGGCTGCAAAGTAGGTAATTTCACTTTCGTTGATGGATATGAGCTTATAGCCGTGGTTGACCAGAAAATGGCGCTGTATTTTACTGCTTTCGGGATTTTCTATTGCCACAAGGGACTGAAGTGTTGAATCGCTGTTAAAGCTGTCTTTTATTTTTTTGAATTTTTGAAGTGCTTCAAGCAATTCCTGTTCTTCAAATGGCTTTAGAAGATAATCAATTGTAAAATGTTTAAAGACCGAAATGGCGTAGGAATCATAAGCAGTGATAAATATGACAGGGCAGGAGACAATGGTTTTTTCAAAAATCTCAAGACTTTTTCCATCGCCCAGATGAATGTCCATAAAAGCCAGATCGATTCTGTTTTCGCTAAAAAAAGTAACTGCTTCTTTAATAGATTTCAAAACCGTTATGTCGGAAATCTCAAAAATATCCTGTTGCTCTAAAATAGATTTTAGATAACTGGATGCAAGATATTCGTCTTCGATAATGGCGATTTTCATTCTGCTATTTGATTTGCGTATCGGAAAATGAGCTTCTCATTTATTTTGCAAATATAGTCGACTCGGCTTTTTATGCAAGATTTTTTTAAAAACAAAAAAGGCCCGGGTTTAAAACCGGACCTTTTTCAAAAAAAAAACAATAGGTAAACCTACAGATTGGGATTATTCAATCTAGCGTTTGCAGGATAAATAATCGTGTAACGCGGATCATTTTGTAACAAAGTATAATTGTCACCGTCAAAAGTGTGAACAATTTGTTTTTGAGTTGTTCTTCTTAAATCAAACCATCTTTGACCTTCAACAGCAAACTCTCTTTGTCTTTCGGCTAATATAAAAGTGTTTAGATCGGCTTCATTCATCGCATTGATGCTTGTTTCCAATTCAGTATATCCTGCTGCCGAATATCTGTTTTTGATGAAGTTTAAAACGGTTGTTTTAGCTTCTCCGATATTATTCAGTTTTAATGATGTTTCTGCTTTTGTTAAATATAATTCAGAAGTTCTGAAAGTACTTTTCTGATCATCATTACCACCTTTTTGAATTCTGAAACGGCTTCCGTTTGCTACAAAGTAAAGCGGAAAACGTAAATCTGTTGTTCTGTTGTAAGCTGAAAGTAAGTCTGGAGAAGCATATGTTGCTCCTTTTAAACCATTGATTAATCCGTCTTCAAGCGCTAAAATAGATTCTTTAGAGTTGTATTTTGTTGCAAGAACAGCAGTCGCTTTTAAATCAATTAAATTACTGTTGATCGCCAAAGCTTTGTTTGCAGCGTCTAATGATTTTTGCCATTGTTGTTGGTACAAATACAAACGGCTTTCAAAAGTATACAACGCTATTTTAGAGAAACGGTAATTTTTACCCGCAATCTGAGCATCTACATTGATTAAATTTTCGGCCTTTTGAGTGTCAGAAATTATTTGATTGTAAACCACTTCTACAGTTTCTGGTTTGTAAACATTTTCCAAATCAATTTCTAAAGCCAACGGAACTCCTTTGTCTGAAGCAGCTGTCGCAGGATTATATGGTTTTGCGAAAAGGTTAACCAAATCAAAGTTAGCTAACGCTCTTAATGCATAAGCTTCTCCAACTAATTGATTTGTTTCATCAGAAGCGCCTAATTTTGCTGAAGCTTCATTAATGATAACATTTGCATAAAAAATGACATTGTATAATTCCTGATACTGGAAAGATTGTGTAAATTTATCCGGATTAGAATCCTTCCAAAAGTAAACATCTTTGTAAATGTTAATCTCATCATTTAAATCATTTAGTACCAATTCGTCTGTACGAACTGCTGTCAATGATTTATGTTCAGGATAATTAGAATATGCTGCTGTTAAAAGCGCACGGTACTGGTCTAATGTTTCCGGAATTACTCTCCCTACAGGTGTAATATCCAGGTAATCGTCACAACTTGTTACGGCAATTGCAGCAACAAATAGTACTATATATTTTGAGAATTTTTTCATCTTTAATTGTATTAGAAAGTTACATTACATCCTAGAGTGAATGATTTAGGAACTGGTTGTGCATAAATATTTCCATAAGTTTCAGGGTCAAAATAACCTTTGTAATCTGAACTAATTACGAATAAGTTTCTTGCTTCTACATTAAATCTTATGCTTGAAATATTGATTTGGTCTGTAAACGCTTTAGGGAATGTATAACCTAAACGCATACTGCTTAATCTCATATAACTCATTTCGCTAACCCATGTATCTAAATAATTCATAGTCTGAATAGCGTTTCCTCCTGAAAAATATTGATAAGCCATCCATGAATCTCCTGATCCTGAAGTTTCGCTTGTAATTCCAGGTAAGTTAGATGAAGTATTTGTTGGAGAATACGCATCTAAAATATCTCTGCTGTAATTTTGTCCTCTGTCAACCTGAGTTCCGTTGTAAGGAGGAGTTTTTACTACAGTTTGTTTAATGTTGAATGCCGCAGCAATTGTCAAATCAAAATTACTTACTTTGAAAGTATTGGTAATACCACCTGTAAATTTAGGATCTCTGTCTCCCATGTAAGTAAACAAATCTCTAAATTCAGCAGCAGTTAAGCTTGACTGAGATGTTAATCCAGGGAAGAAATCTGCGTAAGGATCAAATAAACCAAAGAAAGTCTGAGCATTTACAGTTTCTCCTTTTTTGTTCACAAATAAAGGATATCCGTTTTCGTCAATTCCATTTGTTTTAAATGCAAATACCGAATTTACCGGACGACCTTCTCTGCTTGGGAAGAACTCACTATCTCTAACTTCAATACGATCTACATTACTTTTGTTGTGAGCAAAGTTGATACTTGTATTCCATTTGAAATTTGGACGGTCGATGTTTTTTGTAGACAAAGTAATTTCATATCCTTTGTTTGATACCTGTGCCCAGTTTAAATTAGTATACTCAAAACCATTTTCAAGCGGAAGTGCTCTATTACCAATTAAGTCAGAACTTTTTCTTCCGTAAACCTCAGTTACAATGCTGATTCTGTTATTAAACAATCCAAGATCCAAACCTAAGTTGACATTTTCTGTTTTTTCCCAACGTAATTTGTCGTTTGGCGGACTTTCTACTACAATAGATGGTTCTGCCTGACCCGGAAGTATAATTACAGTTCCGTTTGTACCTACTACAAAAGGAGAAGTATTTTTGTCGATGTTACCTTGTAAACCGTAAGATGCACGAAGTTTTAAGTTCGAAAGCGTCATGTTGTCTTTTAGGAAATTTTCTTCAGAAATTGCCCATGAAGCAGAAGTAGACCAAAGTGGTAAATATTTGTATTTTGGATCTACACCAAATAAATCTGAACCATCGTATCTAACACTTCCAAAGAAACTGTATTTTCTGTCGTACGTATAAGATGCTGTCGCGAAAAATGAAGCAAATGCATTTTCGTTCTGCGTCTTCAAGTATGTTTTATAATCTGCGTCGTTAATGTTGGTAGTGTTTGGGAAAAGAATCTGCTGTGTAGTCAGATTATTTTTATCGAAACCAAATCCTTTTGTAGCAACCAAAGTATTGTAACTTCTTCTGATCTCGTTACCAACCATAGCTTCAACCTCATGCTTTTCTCCAAAAGTTTTAGAGTAATTCAACATGGTTTTAAGGTTGTACTGAAAGAAGTCGATGTTAGAATTCTGAATGATTCCGCCAGCTGGAAGGAAATAATTGAAAGCTCCATTAGAGAAATAACGTGATTTTTCTCTTTGCTTTCTTGTATAATAAGTATCCTGATCTGCGTATTTTTCACTAGAACTGTTATCCAGCTGCAAACCTAATTGAGAAGTAGCTCTTAAATCTTTAGTGATTTTGTATTCAGCATCTAATAAAGCTTTAACGGCTCTTGTTTTATAATCGTAAGATGTATTGTTTCTTTCTTCTAAGAAATTAAAAGGCACATAACGCTCAGAGTAACCTGTAATATCCTGATCGTATTTATAACTTCCGTCAGCATTGTAAGGAGTTAAGTATGGGTTTACATTTCTGGAGTAATTTGCAGGATTTGTTGCAGCTCCGGTATCTGTCAGGTAAGAAGTAGTTTTGTTTTCTGAACCAAAAATTCCAACTCCAACTTTGAATTTATCTGTAATTTCGAAATTGTTTTTCAAAGTTAAGTTGTAACGTTTGAAACCAGTTCCGATAGTGGTTCCTTTCTCATCATAGTATCCTAAAGAGAAGTAGTAATCTGATTTTTCTCCACCACCAGATAAACTTAAACCGTGTTGTGTATTTACGGCAGTTTGGTACAATAAGTTACCCCAGTTGGTATTGTTACCTCTTAAGGCATTGATAGATTGTTGTGTTTGCGGACTCAAAGAAGAGAATCCACCGGCTCTGAATGCCTCTAATTCGTTCGAACCATTTAAGATTCGAGCAATTTCACCACCGGCGTCTCTGTAAGTCAAGTCGGCACGACTAGCCATTCCAAGCTCAAAATCAACTTTCTCGTTAGAGTTCATTAAGTTTAATTTCGAAAATTCTGGTCTAAGCGTAATAAATGTATTTGTATTAAGGCTTACAACCATTTTACCGGCTCTACCTTTTTTAGTAGTAATAACGATAACTCCGTTTGCAGCACGTGCACCATAAATTGCAGTTGCAGCAGCATCTTTAAGAATCGTAATATCTTTAATATCATCTGGATTTAAACCAGCAATAGAGTAGTTGTTTAAGGCATCGATATTATCTTTATCGTATACTTTAGGAACCTCATTGTTATCTAATGGTAAACCATCAAGTACCCATAAAGGATCCTGAGTTCCGTTAAGAGAAGCAGTACCCCTGATTCTGATTCTTGCCGGCGCTCCAGGTGCTCCTGACGGAGTAGAAACGGCAACCCCCGCAATTTGTCCTACCAGTAATTGATCGATACTTGAAACCCCAGTCTGCTGGATTGCAGCCATATCAATTTTAGTGATGGCAGCTGTAACTTTTCTTTTCTCAATTTTTTGGTAACCGGTAACGACAACTTCCTGAAGTTTTGCAGATTCAGATTTTAAGCTGACAGTATAGTCTTTTTGAGCATCAAGCTCAAGAGTATACGATTTGTATCCCATAAAAGTAACTCTAAGGGAAGTAACACTCTTTTTAATTTTCAAAGTGAATTTTCCGTCGAAATCACTAGTAGTTCCGATTCCTTCACTTTGAATAATTCCTGCTAATGCAGTTTTGTTTGAAATGGAATTGTTTTCGACGTAAATAGAAGCACCCGGAATTGGCGAGTGATCTGCTTCGTCCAGAATAATTCCCGTAATAGTACGGGTTTCCTGCGAGTAACCTGCGATGGCCAGGAACAGCAGTAAGGCATGTAGAATTTTTTTCATGTTTTGGGTTATGTATTAAAAGGTTGTATTATTTAGGGCTTTGTCGATTCGTTGTATCAAATCGCGGTAATGGTTTTGGGTAGATTGATCTCCTGTACTCTTTTTAGTTTTTAATAATTGAAGGATTTTATTTAATTCTCCTTTTTTATCAGAAGTCACTTCTGTAACTCTTTTTAAAGAAGACGAATTAATATTTCTTGCCATATGCGCATCGTCTAAATGATTGCACAAATGAGGCATATTTAATGTTTGCTGAATGGCAATTGTTTTCTTAGGTTCTGTTTTTTCAAACAATTTGTTTGTCGAAACTATCAGCACATCAACATAATTTTTCTGGGTCATACGCTCCAGTATGGATAAATTTTTGTTCTGGATTGTTCCGGCAAATACACTCTGATGTAATTTTTTAAATAAGTCATTTACGGTGAAAACCGTTTCTTTAGATTTATTTCTTTGGTATAATTCGTTTTCAGTCATTCGAAGCAAACGATCATCACCTAGTAAATCATACAAAATGCTGTATTGTAGTTCTCTTGAAAGCGTGTAAGGCGTATACTCATAAGGTCCAAGTGGAGAATCTTTTAACGGATTGGTTTTGTCCAGGATATCATTAAAAAACAACCATTGCGGAATGGTAATTAAATTTCTCGTCAGGTAATCTGTTGCTTTTTTCTGCATCGCCGCCGGAACCGGGACATAACTTTGCTTGTTATCGCCGTGAACAGTTGGATTAAGATAAATACCACCAATATTATTCATGACATGACGGTTGTACATTTGCCATTGACCGATAGTCCCGATGTATAATTTGCCGGTTTCATAATACGATTTATCTTTATCGTATGTCCAGTCTAAGATGTTGTCTACAACGCGTTTTAGGTTTTTTAAACCATATTCACTTGCTTTTACAGCATCGTTTCCTAAATCTTCAGATTGTGAACGCGGGTCGATAACATTTTCCTGCTGTTCTCCGTAAAAATAAACCGGATCATTTTGATGTTGTGCGATTAAAGCGTTTAGTTTTAAAGCCTCATTTTCATTTGGACCATACCATCTGTAACCCCATTCGATAGCGTATTTATCATATTCACCAATTTTTGGCGTGATTACCGTAACATTATCTTCGGGCTGTGCCACATAATTGTAACGCGCATAGTCCATGATAGACGGAGCCGTTCCGCCCATTTTTGCTGTGAATTCTTTAGAACGCAATGACTCTACATCATAAGCAAAAGAAGAACCCATATTATGTTTTAAACCAAAAGTGTGACCCACTTCGTGAGAGGAAACAAAACGAATTGCTTCTCCCATATGCTCATCGCTAAAAGTGTTTCCACGAGCTTTTGGATCAATTGGCCCGGTTTGAATACGCATCCAGCTTTGTAATGAAGTCATTACATTATGCCACCAGATAATATCCGATTCTATAATTTCGCCACTTCTTGGGTCAACTACAGATGGTCCCATTGCATTCGATTTTGAAGAAGCAGCATACGTGATTACCGAATAACGAACATCATCAATATCAAAATCTAAATCTTGTTCAGTAGGTTCTTTTGCAATAATAGCATTTTTAAATCCTGCTTTTTCAAAAGCTGCCTGCCAATCGTGTACCCCATCAATAATATACTTTCTCCACTGTTTTGGAGTTGACGGATCGATGTAGTAAACGATTGGTTTTTTCGGCTCTACTAATTCACCTTTCAAATAACGTTCTTCATCTTCCTTTTTTGGTTCTAAACGCCAGCGGGTAATAAGCTCTTTTTCGAGCATTGCCTGCTGTGCATCGGCAAAATACCAATGCTTTTCAGAGAAAAAACCAATTCGGTTATCAGAAAAACGTGGTTTCATTGGAGTTTTATCCAATAAAATAATATTACTTGTCACACCTAGGGTTACCGATAATGCCGGTCCGCCCTCGCTGACAGAAGTTGTTAACTGTGACTTTACAACAATATTTTTTGGGAATGATTTTAAATCCTGAATATAAGAAAGCTCCGATTTTACAGAACCGCCAAAGCCAATATTGCTCAGGACATCATTGAAGCTTTTTTGCTTTCCGTCAAAAATCTTATTTACTTTAATTACAACAGCGCTTGAATCGTTACTTTTCGTTTCAATATCAAAAACTTCAATAATAGATTCGGCAAAATTATTTTGTACAGATTGTGTAATCGCGTCTTCTTTTGGTGAAGAAACTTTAGGAACATAGGATTTTACCCAGACTTTCTTTGCAATTGTATCTTTATAAAAACTGATGATTTTGTTTTCATAATTCATTCCTTTATTCAATCCGGCTTCATTTACCTGAAAAGGAACCTGAGATAATTTATTTACAACCAAAAATTCTCTCGTGAATAAACTGTCGTGAATTTCAAAATAAACATCTGTTTTAACCTGAATGATGTTAAACAAACCTTTTTTTACCGTCCCTTTTTTTACAAGATCATTGTATTTTTTTCCTTTTTTGGAGTCGGCAGAATCTTTGGCGATTTCAGTCGACGTTTCTTTCTTGTCCTTTTTTTTCTTTTGAGATTGAACAGTAAGTGGTAACAATAATAATATGAGTAAGCATGTTATCAAATTATGCAGGAATGCCTTTTCCTTCATCAGATGTTAAGTTTAGGTTAATTTTGGACCGAAACTATTTTGTTTTTGCGTGGAAAAAAAACAAAAAGGAGTGAGTGGCTTTTTTTTAGGAGTGAATGGATATTAATGGAAGAATACAGACGAAATTGCCGTCTTTTTCTGAGGTTTTAAAATCGGTTTTTCCGTAGTGTTTATAGGTCCTTTTCAAGTAATTTAGGCCAAATTTTGTGCCCGGTTCGGCAGTCGATTTTTTTTGTAAATTATTACTGATAATCACCTGATTAGATTTAATAAGAATTTTAGTCATTAGCGGACTTTCCTGTGTTGCATTATTATGTTTTACAGCATTTTCTACCACAGTCTGAAAGGCCAGATATGGTATTTGTTTTTCTAAAGCAGATTCGTCTTCGATCTCAATCGAAAAAAACAATTCTTCCTTAAATCGGGTTTGCTGCAAAAAAATATATTTCTCAATAAATAATAATTCATCCTTTAGCGGAACAAGATTATGCTCCGGCGGATCGATAAGATATCTATATATACGGGACAAATTCAAAGTGAATTTTTGCGCTGTTTTAACATCGCTTCCCATTAACATATAAAGAGAATTAAGTGAATTGAATAAAAAGTGCGGATTCATCTGTTCTTTTAATTGCTGCAGCTGAATAAGAGCTTTTTCCTTGATGATTTTTTCATTTTCAACCAGGAGTTTATTTTTCTCTTTTATTGCGATTCCTTTTTCTTTATAAGCGCGCCTGTTTGCGTATGAGAATAGGTAAAAAATCACTAACAGCATTATCGTGGTTAGAGAATAAATCCAGGTTGAATATTTTTTGATCAAAGTCACATTTTCATTCACAAAAATTTTCGGAAAATTGACGCAGATAAACCAATGCGAATTTTTGACATCAAATTTTTTAGTAAATCTGATAACATCCAGTTTCAAAAATTCAGACATAGTGATTCTTTTTACAAAATCCTGGTTTTTGGTAAAAATAGTATCAACAGATTGGGTCGAAGAAACCTCATAAATATTTTTGCCTATAAAATCACGTTCCGGATGATAGATGCATTTTCCCGATTTGTCAAATATAAAAGCATAATTATTGGTTGATTTATCCAGTGGAATAAAATAATCATGCAGTTTTTTTAAGCTGATATCATATCCGTAACGTACTGTTGTGTTTTTGGAACTGACTTTGAAATAAATTCTCCAGACCCATTCGTTTTCCTCCTGAATAACACTGCTCACATGATCTGAATTTTTATTCAGACGAATAAAATCTATAACGCCTTTTTTGGTGTCATTAGAAATAGTATCATTTCCAAACTGAATTTCATTGTCATTGATTTGAAACCAATTGTCAACAACCAGCACATTTGTAGTTTGAACCGAGGATAACAATTGTAAGTTAGAATCCAGATTCGCCGGCTTGCTTATTTTTAAAACATGTTTTATTCTGTTTTCCTGTTCCAGAAGTTTTGAAAATTCCTGCAACATAAATTCATTCTTTTTGATGCAATTACGTTGCGCCAAATCTTCATTTGCCTTTTCTGTCTGTTCTGCAATTAAATTACTAAGAATATAAACAGAAGAGACAGTAACAAATATAGAAACGGCCATATATATTATAAAGGCTCGTCTGGAAGTTATTTTTTTTAATCTAAATTTCAAAGAATGCTGTTTCTGTTAGGACTAATTCGCTACCGCAAATTGTGAGTCGTATAAATTTTTATAATATCCATCAGTTTTATTTAGTAATTCCTGATGCGTTCCTTGTTCTACAATCAGACCTTTGTCCATTACCACAATTTTATCGGCGTTTACAATTGTAGCCAGTCGGTGTGCAATAATGATAGAAGTTCTTCCTTTTGTAATGGTTTCTGTTGCGCGTTGAATCAGTTCTTCAGAATACGTATCAATTGATGAAGTTGCTTCGTCCAAAATCAAAATACTCGGATTGCTTACATACGAACGTAAAAATGCGATAAGCTGCCTTTGTCCCGAAGAAAGCATCACGCCTCTTTCTTTTACATCGAAATCATAATTGTCAGGCAGATTCATAATAAAATCGTGAACACCGATTTTTTTCGCTGCATCAATCACCTTATCTCTTGTAATGTCGGGATTGTGCAAAGTGATGTTGTTATAAATGGTATCGGCAAACAAAAATACGTCCTGAAGTACCACTGCGATTTGTTTTCTAAGAGAAGCCAAAGTATAGTTTTCAATATTTTCTCCATCGATACAAATGGTACCACTGTTAATTTCGTAAAAGCGATTCAGCAGATTTATAATAGTAGATTTTCCTGCACCTGTCGAGCCTACAATCGCAATGGTTTGCCCCGCAGAAACAGATAAATCAATTCCTTTTATGACTTCTTCTTCAGGAATATAACTAAAGCGCACGGCTTCAAACTGAATACTGCCATCAAAAACCGGAGCTTCAAGAGTTCCCGTGTCCTGAATATGATCCTGAGTATCAATAATATCAAAAACACGATTGGCAGCAATCATTCCCAATTGCATTTCGTTAAATTTATCTGCAATTTGTCTCAACGGGTTAAACAACATTCCGATAAACATGGTGTACGAAAATAAGTCTCCAAAAGTGGTAAAGTGATCTCCGTTTAAAATTCTGAATCCGCCGTAAACTACGACTAGACCCAAAGTTATAGAGGAAATAATATCGGCAATGGGGAAGAAAATCGAGTTGTACAAAATGGTCTTAATCCACGCCACACGGTGTTTATTGTTGATATCTTTAAAGTTTTCGGCTTCGATTTTTTCACGGTTAAAAAGCTGAACGATTTTCATTCCCGTGACACGTTCCTGCACAAACGAATTCATGTTTGCAATCTGTGTTCGGACTTCCTCAAAGGCAACCTGCATTTTTCGCTGAAAAATCCGGGTTATAAAAACCAGAATAGGCATGGCAACAACAACAATCCAGGTCAGTTTCCAATTCATATAAAACATGAAAATTAAAACGACAAGCATTTTCATTAAATCGCTTATAATCATAAACAATCCCTGACTGAAAATACGTGCAATCGACTCGATATCTGAAACTGCCCGCGTAACCAACTGCCCAACCGGAACCAAATCGAAATATTTCATTCTGAAACTCAAAATGTGCTTAAAGAGTTTTGTGCGGATATCTTTTACAATATCCTGTCCCAGCCAGTTCGCCCAGTACACAAAGTAAAACTGCGAGAAAACCTCCATTATGAGAACGACGCCCATTAATATAATATACATCAATAAGCCGTGTTTATCGTGGGTCTTCAAATAACCATCGACCGTTTCTTTTAATAAATACGGACGCAGCGCCGCGAATACAGACAACGAAATGGCAAAAATAATGACGCCATAATATCGCCACTTATATGGCTTGGTATATTTTAAAATTCGTTTGAATAATCCGGTATCAAATGCTTTTGCTTTCATTTATTTATTTTTGGCTTTAAGCTAGAGGCAATAAGCTATAAGCAGTTTTAAAAGCTTAAAGCCTAAAGCCTACAGCTTAAAGCTTTATATATATTCGTAATCTATTTTGGTTAAATATAAACCATGTGCAGGAACTGAAAATCCTGCTTTTTCCCTGCTTTTGCTGGCTATGATATTTTCAAAATCTGTTAAATTAATTTTCTTTAAACCAATATTTATCAATGTGCCAACAATAGCTCGAACCATATTCCTTAAAAACCGGTTTGCCGAAATGGTAAAAATAATTTTGTTGTTTTCTTTTTTCCAGAATGCCTCAAAAATCGTGCAGTCAAAAGTGTTAACATCGGTATGGACTTTCGAAAAACATTGAAAATCGGTATGTTTCAATAAAATTTGTGCGGCTTCATTCATTAGATCCAAATCGAGTTTCTGATTCACATACCAGCTCAATTCTTCCAGAAATGGATTTTTGACCGTATTGATATGGTATTCGTAAGTTCGCTTTTTGGCATCAAAACGGCAATGCGCATCGTTATGAACAGGAATAAGGTCAAAAATTGCGATGTCTTTTGGTAAATAAGAATTCAGTTTATGCACCAAAACAGGAACGTCCAACGTCTTTTCTGTGTCAAAATGCCCAAACATCTCACTTGCATGAACTCCGGTATCTGTTCTTCCTGCACCCATGATGCTGATTTCTTCATTCAATAAAACAGAAAAAGCTTTGTTTAAAGTTTCCTGTACAGAAGAGGCGTTCGGCTGTATTTGCCAGCCATGATAATGTGTTCCGTTATAAGCAAATTGAATAAAATATCTCATTTTAAGGGACAGAGGTTCTAAGTGACAAAGGTACAAAGGTTTTTTTGAAGAAGCTAAGATTATACGGGACTAAGGTTCTAAGATTTTTTTTAGGTTCAGAGTTGCAAAGGTGCAGAGGCACAAAGTTTTTTCTGCAGCTCGGAGTTGCAAAGATTATGAGTTGCAAAGTTTTCATGTATAGATGAATATCAATTAGTATAAACGGCGAGAAATAACAAACGAGTATGTTTGTAATTTTGTAGAATGAGGGAATTGAGATAATCTATGCGTTAGACCCACTAACTATGCGTCTCTACAGAAAAACCTTTGTACATTTGTAACTTAGAACCTTTGTACCTAAAAAAAAAATGACAAAAATCCTTCTGCTATCCGATACCCATAGTCATATTGATGAAACGATCTTAAAATATGTTAATCAGGCAGATGAAGTTTGGCATGCGGGCGATATTGGAGATTTAAATGTTACTGATACCATAAAAAAAATAAAACCTCTCAGGGCAGTTTACGGAAATATAGATGATGCCAAAGCTAGAATGGAATTTCCGCTAAATAACAGATTTTTCTGCGAAAATGTTTCTGTCTGGATCACGCATATTGGCGGTTATCCTGGAAAATATAATCCGAATATAAAGGAAGAAATGGCACAGAATCCACCGAAGCTTTTTATTTGTGGGCATTCTCATATACTCAAAGTAATGTTTGATAAAAAAAACAATTTGTTACACATGAATCCGGGTGCGGCAGGAAAAAGCGGTTTTCATAAAGTGAGAACCATGCTACGATTTGTCATTGACGATGATAAAATTAAAGATCTCGAAATTATAGAAATAGGAGAGAAATAGTCTAATGTGGCAGGGGAATCTGAATTTTTATTTTTGTTCCCTCATTTTCTTTAGAAGTAATCGATAACGTGCCTTTGTATTTTTTAATTCTGGCCCTGATTCTGTTTAATCCGAAACCTTCGGGATCTTTTAGTTTTTGGGTTTTAAAACCAATTCCATTATCTTCAATTCGCAGAATCAACTGATTGTTTTTTTCTTGTACAGAGAGTTTTGCCTGTGTGGCACCACTGTGTTTTGTAATGTTGCTGAATAACTCGCTGACAATAAAATAGACTTTCATTTCGAACTTTTCGACATAACGTACGCTGGTTGGGATCGAACTGGAAAATTCAAATTGAATGGCTGAATTGGAATTTTTTTCGCACAAATCTTCCAATGCGAAAATCAATCCAAAACGAACCAAAAGTGCGGGAACCAAATCATGAGACATATCTCTTAAAAGTTCATGCGCTTCAGATAAAATCTTTCCGGCTTTCTGAATTTCTTCTGACTGTATATCATGCTGCGCTGTATAAGTATTCAGATGCAATCCGGCAGAAGATAAAAGCGAGTTAATGTTGTCATGAAGAAATGAAGCAATTTTTTTTCGTTCTACTTCCTGAGAATCGATTCCGGAATTAATAATATTGAGAAGAATTTTTTGTTTGGTGTCTTTTCGCTTAATTTTTTGTTTCAATTTATGATTCTCGTAAAGGAAATAAAATAAAAGGAAAACAATGATGATGAGCATTATAGATAAGCTGATGATTTTTTTATTCCGCAATTGTTCTGCCATTTGGCCAGTAACAGGATGGCTTATATTTTCTATTTGTAAAAGGGAAGCAGAAAAAAAAGTTTTTTGAATAAAAGCGGTTCCTTTTACGGTAAAAGCTAAAAGCAGCGAAATAAAAGATGTAATGCCGGACATACAAGCAATTTTAAGGATTAATTAAATTGTTTTTAAGGGCATATTTCACCAAACCAATTGTGCTTTTGATGTTTAGTTTTTTCATGATATTTTTGCGATGGGTTTCTACAGTGTGCGAACTGATAAAAAGCTTTTCACTGATTTCCTTTCCGCTGTATTCTAATGCTATCAGAGTGATGATCTCAATTTCACGCGGGCTCAAAAGCGGATTTTCTATAGCAGTATTTTGATTTAATTTCGGATTGTCCATAAAACTATGGAAGATTTTTTCTCGTACAGCATCACTAAAATATTCCTGTCCGTGGTAAACGGCTTCAACAGCTTCGATTATATTTTCACCAGCGCAATTTTTTGTCAGATAAGCTTTTGCACCCAGTTTCATGACTTCTTTAATGATTTTTAAATCATCATAACTCGAGAGAATAATCACTTTACAAGAAGATTGTTTTTCGTTGAATTCCTTCAAAGTTTCAATTCCATCTTTTTTAGGCATGCTAATGTCGAGAATCAGAACGTCTGCATTATCAGCAAGTACGTCCTGATAAACGGTTGTGCCGTCAAGCGAACTTCCTGCGACCTCAAAATTGGGTACAGTCTGTAACAGGTTGGTAAGTCCATCAATTAAAACCTGATGATCGTCTGCGAGATGAATTTTAATTTTAGGATTCATTTTAAGATAATTAAAAAGCAAAATTAGGATAATTATCTTACAATTAGGTGTTTTTAGGCACAAAAAAACCCGGACAGAAATCCGGGTTTTTTCACACAAATAAATTAAGTTTATAGGTTTACCTCAAACGATCTACAGATTTTACGAGATCTTCATCCTTTTTGATGGCCTTATTAGCTAAAACTAATAGTACGATAGCAACAATTGGTAAGAACATCCCAATACCTTTCTCAGAGACTTCTGTCTCTCCAGATAAATTTAGTGATCGATATACAAATAATCCTAATAAAATTAAGTTTAATATTATGTTCAGTCTGTTCAGCACAAACTGATTTTGTCTTTTCTTAAATGACATTATACTGATAATGCTAAGCATTGTTGTTAATCCTAACAAAACAGTATAAAGCTGATCCTGCATAAAAAAGAATGATTTTCCTGCACTTGTTGTCCATAGCGGAACAAAAAGCATTAAAATGCCAGTTGCAGCAAAAGCCAAAAATAAATATACAGTCTGAATTCTTTGTATCATGGTCTAAAATTGTTTTACAAAAATATATTTTCTTTTTTTAAAATACTATTGTATGATTAAATTTTATTCGTATTATTGCATCATAATACCGTAAGCACTTCATACTGCGGTCAATTCAAATTTATTATCTACCTATTCTTTTTACAGTATTTCCTTTAAAATAATTAAATTCATAGAACATTCATGTTTGATATTTCTGCATTAAAAGAAATGAAGCTTGCTGAGCTTCAAGAAATAGCTAAGTTAGCTAAAACAATAAAGATTACTGGTGTTAAAAAAGAGACTTTAATCAGTCAGATTTTAGCGCATCAGGAAACATCTAATGCACCCGCTGAAGCTCCTCAAACAGCTGTAGTTTCAGATGCTAAAGATGATAAGCCAAAACGTGCCAGAATAGCACCGGCAAAAAGTAAAGCAGCAAATACCAAAAATACTCCGGTTTTAGAATTTGAGAAAGTAGAGGAAACTGTTCAGAATAAAGATACTGCCGAAACCGTTCAGCCCATTAAAGAGACTGAGCCGACTACAGCAAAAGAAAATAAACCAGCAGCCAAAAAAGAACCGAAAATTATTAAATTTAATAAGTCGGCATATGAAAAGAAAGTTGCTGTTCAAAAAGAAAAGGAAACTGAAAAGGAAGTTGTAGCGGAGAATAATACAGAAGCGGCACCCGCTGAAGTAACTTCTGAAACAACTGAAAAAACGGCACCGGCTGCTCCTGCTAAAAAGATCAATCCGAATCAGAATAAGAACCAGAATCCAAATCAAAACCAGAATCCGAATCAAAACCCGAATCAGAATCAGAACGGGAATACTAACGGAAACGGAAATCACAATAATCAAAATCCAAATCATAAAAATAAAAAAAATAATAATTTCAGGGATTCAGACTTTGAATTTGACGGAATTATTGAAAGTGAAGGCGTTTTAGAAATGATGCCGGATGGTTACGGATTTTTACGTTCATCAGATTATAATTATTTAGCTTCTCCCGATGATATTTATCTATCAACTTCACAAATCAGATTATTTGGTTTAAAAACCGGAGATACTGTAAAAGGAGTGGTTCGCCCTCCAAAAGAAGGAGAGAAGTTTTTCCCTTTAGTTCGTGTACTAAAAATTAATGGTCACGATCCTCAGGTGGTTCGCGACAGAGTTTCTTTCGAACACCTTACACCGGTTTTCCCTTCAGAAAAATTCAAACTTGCCGAAAAAGGCAGTTCAGTTTCAACCCGAATTATAGATTTGTTTTCACCAATTGGTAAAGGTCAGCGTGGTATGATCGTTGCCCAGCCAAAGACAGGTAAAACAATGCTTCTTAAAGATATAGCAAACGCTATTGCTGCCAACCATCCGGAAGTTTATTTGATTGTTCTTCTTATTGACGAACGTCCGGAAGAGGTTACAGATATGCAAAGAAGTGTACGTGGTGAAGTTATCGCTTCAACTTTTGACAGGGAACCACAGGAACACGTAAAAATTGCCAATATTGTGCTTGAAAAATCAAAACGTTTAGTAGAATGCGGACATGATGTTGTAATTTTACTAGACTCTATAACACGTTTAGCAAGAGCATACAACACAGTACAGCCGGCATCTGGAAAAGTATTAAGTGGTGGTGTTGATGCAAATGCACTGCAAAAGCCAAAACGTTTCTTTGGAGCGGCAAGAAATGTAGAAAACGGAGGTTCGTTAAGTATCATCGCAACTGCATTGACAGAAACAGGTTCTAAAATGGACGAAGTAATCTTTGAAGAGTTTAAAGGAACCGGTAATATGGAACTTCAGTTAGACCGTAAGATAGCCAATAAACGTATTTTCCCTGCAATTGATCTTACGTCTTCAAGTACACGTCGTGACGATTTATTATTAGACGAAAAAACATTACAAAGAATGTGGATCATGCGTAAATATCTATCAGACATGAACCCGGTAGAATCGATGGATTTTGTAAACGACCGTTTCAAGAAAACCAAAAACAACGAGGAGTTTTTGATTTCTATGAATGACTAGTTGAGGGACAAAGTTTCTAAGGTACAGAGGCGCTAAGGTTTCCTACTATAGTTAAAATATACAAAAAAGGATGAATTCAGAATATTTCTGAATTCATCCTTTTTTTTGCACAATCAGAAAAACCTTTGCGCCTTTGGATCTAAGTCCCCTTTGAACCTTATTTCTTATCAACTACCGGTCTGTTTTCTCTGTTTGCTAAATCCCAAGCCAATACAAAAGCCAATTTTGTTCTTTTGGTTAAGGCATCGTACTCGATTTTTTCGGGAGTGTCGTCTTTACCGTGGTAATCTGCGTGAACCCCGTTAAAAAAGAAAATAGACGGAATGCCATGTTTAGCGAAATTATAATGATCAGAACGCTCGTAAAAATGATTTGGATCCTTCGGGTCGTTAAATTTAAAATCTAAGTCCATTTTAATGTACTTATCATTCTGAGCCACAACAGCATTATGCAGATCTGATGATAACCTGTCTGCACCAATTACATACACATAATTATTTGTATTTGAATGCTCGACATCGCGACGGCCAATCATATCAATATTAATGTCTGTAATCGTATTGGCAATTGGAAACAGCGGATTTTCAGAATAATATCTTGATCCGTGCAACCCGTGTTCTTCCCCGGTTACATGAAGGAATAAAATTGAACGTTTAGGTCCGTGACCTTGTTTTTTTGCTTTCGCGAAAGCTTTAGCCATTTCCATAACTGCTACCGTTCCCGAACCATCGTCGTCGGCGCCATTGTAAATTTCGCCATTTTTAATTCCGACATGATCGTAATGAGCAGAAATCACCAAAACTTCATCCGGCTTTTCAGAACCTTCAATATAGGCCCAGATATTTTCAGAATCAGGAAGATTTTCATTACGTCTTGCATTTAAGAACGCTGCAGGAATATGCTGATAATAATCTGAAGCTCCTTTAGGAAAAGATATTCCGTTTTTTTTGTATTGTTCGATCATGTAAAGACCTGCTTTTTTCTGTCCTTTAGAACCGGTTTCGCGTCCTTCCATTTCATCAGAAGCAACAGTATAAAGCATTTTTTTGAGGTCTTTTTCAGAAATAGCTTTTACATATTTTGTCGGATCCGAATTGTCTTTAGATGCAGACGATTGCGCCGTTTTGCAGGAATAAGCAGAAGCAATTAATAATAAAATGAGTAATTTTTTCATTCTAAATAGTTAGTGTAAATTAATAAATGTGTAAAGAACGTAAAAGGTAATTAAAAACGTAATAAAAATTGAGTTTATTATAAACAGGCATACACTTTTGGCAAACGAAACTATTCTGGATTCACCGTAAAAACGATGATGTGCCGGATAAAAATAATAACACATCCATATTGTACCCGCAAAAGTGGTAAGTCCCGAAATGTAAGTTAAAGGACTGTCATCGCCAAATAGCCCAAATATTTTGTCTATAATAAACATAATCAGAAAGATAAGCAGCAGGAAAGAAAAGTAATGAAGTGTGAAAATTCCGTGGTCAAAATAATACCACCTTTTTTTATCATGAAAAAGCCATAAGAAAAAAGCAAAAAATGGCATAATGAGAAATAGAATTTTAGGAAGATTATGTAAAAAAGAATCTATAAATTTTTCCACAATCTCTTTCTTAGTGTATTTTTCTGTAACATGAACTGCTTTTTCGTAAACCCAATAGGAAAAGGCATTCATTTTACTGCTTTCTTTGCCATATTTTTGAATAGAATCAATTTCCTTCATCGACTTAAGATGGAAATATTTGTCCTTCGTGATGTTGCCAATTTTAATATTGGCTTTTTCCATTTCTTTTTTTAATTCTTTATCGCTTTTATCCATCTGGTCGTTTACCTTGCCTGGAAACATTGCAATTAATAAAAAAGTAATAAAACTGATAAAGATATAAAGGCGAACCGGTGCTAAATAAGAAAGTCGTTTTCCCGAAAGATATTCTTTGGTAAGCGTAGAAGGCTTAAAGAGAAGGTTTTTAATCGTTTTCCAGAAAGCATTTTCATAATGTGTTAAATCTTCAAAAAAGTGTATAAATAAATGATGAAAAGTTTTCCGGCTGTCGCTGTTTTCCTGTCCGCAATTCGGGCAGAATTTTTGTTCTACAACGTGTCTGCAATTTAAACAAGTTTTGTCTTCTCTGATTTTACTGTGTGACATTGGTTTTTTTGGTTTGGTTTTTTTGGTAGTTTTTGTGGTTTATTTCTTTAAAACTTCATTTAGAAAAAGCTGTAAGTGGTCAAAAGATCTTTTTGCAGCTACAGGATTATATGCCGCGCCTTTCGAATTATCATTTCCTGCTTCTGGATTCGTAAAAGAGTGAACAGAATTCGCGTAATAAATCATTTGCCAGTCGGCTTTTGAATCACGCATTTCCTGTTGAAAAGATGTAATTTCTTCTTTAGGAACAAAAGGATCATCTGCGCCATGACAGATTAAAACCTTGGTATTGATTGTTTCTGTTTTTCGAGTGGCCTCTTTTCCTAAACCACCATGAAAAGAAGCAATACCTTTCAGATTCAAATGGCCTCTTGCGGCTTCCAGAACTCCAGTTCCTCCAAAACAATATCCAATTGCTACAATATTATCGGCATTTGCTCCGGATTTTACCAGCTCTTTTAAGGCGGCATCAATACGCTTTTGATATGCTTCGTAATTTGTTTTGTAAAAACCGGCTTGTTTTCCTGCTTCGCCCGTATTTTTAGGGTAATTACCTTCTCCGTAAATGTCAGCTATAAAGACATGATAACCCAATTTTGATAAGTTTTCGGCGATTCCTTTAGAAGCATTATCGATTCCCAGCCACGCCGGCAAAAGCAGGATTCCGGGATTATTACTGCTTTTTTTAGAAGATGGTATAAATAAGCCATTTAACTGCTGACTTCCATCTTTGTATTTTACTGGTTTTAATTGCGCATTCATAACGTTAGAAAATAAGATTGCACTAAATAAAAGTAGTACTGCGTTTTTCATAATTCTACAATTTTTAACAAATATCAGAAATAATATGTTACAAAAAAACCTCACAGGTAAATACTTGTGAGGTTTATAACGCAAATTCTTAAAAAAGTATCAGTATTTTATAAGGTGATGTTTCTTTTAAAGGCACAGCCCAATTCTATAATAGAATCTGTTTTGGAAATACCCGGAATACCATCGATTTTTTCGTAAAGTATACGACGCATATGTTCGTGATTTTTAGCAATAATTTTAATGTAAAGTGTAAACGAACCGGTGACGTAATAACATTCGGTTATTTCAGGAATTTCTTTTAAAGCTTCAATAATACGATCAGAATCGGAGTCTTTGTTCAAACTAATTCCGGTAAAGGATGCCCAGTCATAACCAATATTTTTCTCCTGAATAATAGGTTTTATACCTCCAATTACCCCTTGTTCCATCATCCTGTTGACGCGCTGATGAACCATTGTATTTGATATTTTCAAATTAGCAGCAATGGCAGAAAAGGCCATTCTGCCGTCTTTTTCTAATTCTTTTATGATATTGATATCAAATTCGTCTAATAATTCCATTGGCTTAAATTCGCTTTTGTAATTTATAAAAGTAATTAATTTTTTTAATTACAAGTGATAAAAAATATATCAAATAGAAATATTTCACTTTTAAATGTTCAAAATGTTTATTTTGACTTATTAAGAGTGATTACAAAGTCAATTGTGTGTTTTTTAATTGTTTTTAAAGTAATTTTTGATATTTTTGCAGTAATAAAAACATAGTTTATGATTAGTACAGAAAAATCACTTTCGTCAAAATCAGAAGTTTTGATCGAAAAAGAGAATAAATATGGAGCTCATAATTACCATCCGCTTCCGGTAGTATTAGAACGTGGTGAAGGAGTTTATGTGTGGGATGTTGACGGTAAAAAATATTATGATTTTCTATCAGCTTATTCTGCAGTGAATCAGGGGCATTGTCATCCTAAAATTGTGCAGGCAATGGTGGATCAGGCTCAAAAACTGACTTTGACCTCTCGTGCGTTTTACAATGATAAATTAGGAAATTACGAAGAATACGTAACCAAATATTTTGGTTTTGATAAAGTTCTGCCAATGAATACAGGTGCAGAAGCCGTTGAAACAGCACTTAAAGTTTGCAGAAAATGGGCTTATGAAGTAAAAGGAATTCCGGAAAATCAGGCGCAGGTAATTGTCTGCGAAAATAACTTTCACGGAAGAACAACTACAATTATTTCATTTTCTAATGATGAAACGGCTCGTAATAACTTTGGTCCTTTTACAGACGGATTCATTAAAATTGAATATGATAATCTCGAGGCACTTGAAAACGCTTTAAATTCATCTAAAAATATTGCTGGATTTCTTGTTGAACCTATTCAGGGTGAAGCCGGGGTGTATGTTCCTTCTGAAGGCTATTTAGCGAAAGCAAAAGCACTTTGCGAAAAACACAATGTCTTATTTATTGCTGATGAAGTACAAACCGGAATCGCAAGAACCGGAAAATTACTGGCGGTGCATCATGAAAATGTACAACCGGATATTTTAATTTTAGGAAAAGCAATTTCTGGAGGAGTTTATCCGGTTTCAGCAGTTTTATGTAACGACGAGATCATGAACGTAATTAAACCAGGACAACACGGTTCTACTTTTGGAGGAAATCCGGTTGCGGCGGCAGTTGCAATCGCAGCTCTGGAAGTGGTAAAAGACGAGAAACTGGCTGAAAACGCAGAACGTCTGGGGATAATTTTAAGAGATGGACTGAATAAGATCGCAGAAAGAAATGATATAATTACTTTGGTTCGCGGAAAAGGATTACTGAATGCTATCGTAATTAATAGCGGTGAAGATTCTGACCTGGCTTGGGAAATCTGTTTAAAATTTAGAGACAACGGTTTGTTGGCAAAACCAACGCATGGCAATAAAATTAGATTTGCACCGCCTTTGGTTATGACAGAAGAGCAAATTCACGAATGTCTGGAGATTATCGAAAAATCTCTGAACGATTTTAGAAATTAACATCTTACCTGAATATATAATAAAAAAGCAGCAATCTTAAATTGCTGCTTTTTTGTAGACTATTTTGTAGAAGACTAAACTTGTTCTAAAACTGGCTGAACCTCAACCTCAGCCGTTTTTGGTTTAGCAGGAACAGCCAAAACTCCTTCAGCCAAAGCGCTTCCTTCTTTTTTAGATTTGAAAATCGGCCAAAGAAATTGTGCGTACCATTCTTCCTGTTTGTATGATTTCATTCCATACGATTTTGGGAATTTACGGGTAATTAATCCCGTTCCAAAAATCATATCCCAGATAAAAAACATGTTTCCAAAATTTCCTTTAAAATGTCCGATGCCATCTCCGCTGGTATCTGCGTGATGTGCATGATGTGTTGCAGGGGTAGAAATCAGTCTTTCTAAAACCCATGCAATGGGATGTAACACTTTGTATTTGTAAAAAGGTTTATCCCAGGCAATACTGGAATGAGCGCCTAAAGTGATGAAACTTTTAATAACCAGAACAAACAAAGCAGGCAGACCTAATCCTAAATAGGTTAAAGTTGCTGTTAGGTAAATCTGCGAAAAGAAAATTGTGTAAATAAAGTTTTGTCTCGAAGCCATTGCCATTCCCATATAAGGAGCTGAGTGATGTGTGCGGTGAAAACGCCACAAAAACGGAACCTGATGATGCAATCTGTGGTACCAATATTGCGTCAGGTCATCGGCAATTGCGATCAGGAAAAAACCTCCCCAAAACGGAACCCACGATAAGGAATTGGCCAAATTTGGTAACAGATAAGGTAAAGCCGTTAAACTGAAAAAGGCAATTACCGGCGGTAAAATTAATTTTGGAGCCAGGAAAGAAACGATATCAATTTTGCGTTCTTCTCCCGTCCATTGGTCGTCGTATAGACCGGCACCGAATTCGATTATTCCTAGAACAATCATAAATACGGTTAACCCCCATGTTCTGATGTTAGCAAAAGCTGGTTGTATGAATTCTAAAAAGGAAGGTAATGTAACGTGAGATTCTGTTATAACGCCATTTCCCAGTTTAAAATAAAGGTAAATTGCCAACACAGGCAATGCGTAAATAAAAAGACTTATGGTAAGGTCTCTTGTCAGTTTTGAATTTTGAACTGCTGCCATGATTTCTTATTTTAAAAATTGATTAATTAATGATAATCCTCCGGCAAGAATGGCCAGCGGAACTAAAAACAAGATTATCCCAACGACAATCTTTTTTCCTATAATTTCATAGTCTACCCGTTTCATGATCATTTTCATTTAATGATTAGATTTCCTGCAAGGTTTTCAAAACCTTACAGCTGTTTTTTTAGTTTGTGTAATTTTAAACCTGCGAGGTTTTGTAATCTTGCAGGTTTTGCGAGATTAGTTTGTACTTCCGGCTGGTTTTGTAGCCTGTTTAATTAAATCAGAAACACTTTTACCTTTATCGGCCCCTGTATTATGTATTCTTCTGTTGTAAACATCCTGCCAGTCAATCAGCGGATAAAGATTGTTTTCTTTGGCTTGCTCATCAAATAATTTTTTAAGCTCAGCCAGTTTTTCCGGATATTTTTTTGCCAGATTATTACGTTCGTTAAAGTCTTCGTTAAGATTATACAATTCCCAGACATCAGTCTCAAAATTACTTTCAGCAGGTTTTTCATTATTTCCTATAGATTTTTTTACTGCGAAAGAATCCGGTAAATGTGCTGCAGAAGCTTTCCATCCGTCTTTGTAAATGGCTCTGTTTCCAAATATGTAATAATATTGCACCTTATGCAGCGATTCTGCTTTCGGATTTTCCAGAGAAGCTTTAAAAGTAGAACCCTGAATAATATCCTGTTTTACATTTTTGATGTATTCCGGTGCTTTGATTCCCACAATATCCAAAGTCGTTGGTAAAAGATCGGTAACGTGACTGTATTGGTTTCTGATGCCGCCTTTTTCCTTAATGCCTTTAGGATAATAAACAATCAGAGGATTTCTCGTTCCACCTTCAGAATGTGCATCTTGTTTCCAGTTTTTAAAAGGAACATTTGTTGCCTGCGCCCACCCGAGAGGATAATTGGTGTTTAAACCTTTTGCAGTTCCGATTTCACCAATATTATTCAAATTGCTTTGAAAGTTTTCTTCATCTGTTTTCCCCTGAGAAAATAAACTCTGGCTAATAGTTCCTTGTAAAGTTCCTTCTTTACTGGCTCCATTATCACCAATTGCGACAAAAATCAATGTATTTTCCAGCTGCCCGCTTTCTTTTAGATAATTAACTACTCTTCCAACTTCATAATCGGTATAGGTTAAAAATCCGGCGTAAACTTCCATGAATCTCGCGTATACTTTCTTTTGTTCCGGACTAAGTTTTTTCCATTCTGTAATTAAGGCATTACGTTCCGGTAGGACGGCATTTGCGGGAACAGTTCCTAATTTTTTCTGGTTAGCCAGTACTTTTTCACGATACACATCCCAGCCTTCGTCAAACTTACCTTTGTACGGTTCAACCCATTTTTCGGCTACCTGATGAGGAGCATGAACAGCACCCGGTGCATAATAAAGGAAGAAAGGTTTTCCCGGAGCTGCCTTTTGTTGCTTCTGCAGATAACTGATTGCTTTATCGGTAATCAATTCATTTAAATGACGGCCATCTGGTTTAATATGCGCCTGATCTTCTACTAAATCCGGATTGTACTGATCGGTCTGAGAACCTAAGAAACCGTAAAAATGATCGAAACCTTTTCCGGTTGGCCATCTGTCAAACGGCCCGGCATCTGTTGCATCTTCATCCGGAGTTACACCATATTTTCCAACGGCATAAGTGTTGTAGCCGTTTTCACGGAGAATTTCTGCAATAGTTCCTTTATCCGAAGGAATACGGCCATCCCATCCCGGAAAGCCAGCCGATAAAATTGTATGTGAAAATCCGCTTACATGAACTCTTCCTGAGTTTCTTCCGGTTAATAAAGCGGCACGCGTTGGAGCACAGATGGCGGTTGTATGAAAGTTGGTATATCGTAAACCATTATTCGCCAGATTATCAAATGTTGGTGTATTGATTAATCCACCAAAAGTGCTTGCAGCTCCAAAACCTACGTCGTCTAGTAAAACCCACACAATATTCGGAGCGTCTTTTGGAGCCGTTACCGGATCTGGCCAGTATTCTTTAGAATCAGCCAGTGTTTTGCCAATTGTGCCTTTAAACTCTTGATTTTCCTGTGCTAATCCCAGTTGCAAAACCAGAAAAGCAGTAATTAAAAGTCCTTTTTTCGGACTTTTAATTGCAATGCTATTATTCCATTTTTTCATTTTTATAATTTTTTAGTTATATGATTTTAAATAAATAGTTGTTGTTTTTTTTGATTCAGTTTTGTCATTTCGGGGAACGAAACACACTGAAAATTCCGTAAAGTGAAAAAGAACTATATGTCTGTGTTTATAATTATTTCGTATTAATATCCAGGATTTTGAGGCAATCCATCCGGATTAATATTTCTTTCGCTTTGCGGAATCGGATACAGATTATTTCGTTCTGAAACTGAATTTTTAGCGGTTACTTTTTTCACTTCCGTAACCAAAGTTCCCCAGCGTACTAAGTCAAACCATCTTTGTCCTTCCTGAACAAATTCTTTTTTACGCTCTTCCTGAATCGCTGCTCTAAAACTGTTTTGATTCAATCCAACTAAATCAACAGCTGCATCCGGAATGTTAATTGGTTTTGCAAAAGCTCTTCTTCTAACCTGATTGATTAATTCGTAAGCTTCTGCAGTTGGTCCGCTTTGTTCATTTATCGCTTCCGCTAAAGTCAGAAGAATGTCTGCATAACGAATTACCGGAAAATTAATCGCTACGTTTGAAGGAGTGGCCAGATTACTCAGGTCCAGATATTTTTTAAAAATCGGTTTCGGAAAAGTATAAAGTGTTCCCGTGGTCGGATTCAGAAGCTGTTTGGCATAACTTACATCTCTTCTGGTATCTCCCGGAGCATAAATGTCATAGAACAAAGCCACGTCTGAGATAATATCCGCAGGTTCAGTCGCTGTAAATCCGGTAAAAGCTGTCGCCTGAAAAGTACTTCCGCTGGAACCGTTTCCGGCTTGATTGGGTTCAAACTGAACAGAGAAAATATGTTCCTTACCGTTCTTTTTGGTTTTAGTAAAAATATCCTGGAAATCTTCAAACAAAGCATAGCCGTAACCTCCGTCAATAACTTCTCTTGCTTTTAAAATGGTATTTGGCCAGTCTTTTCTTGTGATGTATACTTTGGCTAAAATTGCTTTTGCCGCTCCGGAAGTAGCACGTCCCGCATCTGCCGCGGTATAGGTTTTAGGCAACGCTTCGGCATCAGTTAAATCTTTAATGATCTGCGCGTAAACTTCTTCAACTGTAGCTCTGTTTGTTTTTAAATCATTTAAATTGATAGAAGTAGCTTCGTGCAAAACAATCGGAACACCGCCCCAAAGACGAACTGCCTGAAAATAAAGCAATCCTCTGATAAATTTAGCTTCATTAATTAATCTGGTTTTAATAATTTCAGAACCTGATACTTTCGGAATATTATCAATAGAAACATTGGCTCTGTTGATTCCCGCATAAATCTGTCTCCAAGCGACCTGAACGCGATCTGAAGTAGCATCATGTGTTAAACTGCTTAAAGCCCTAACCTGAGGATTAGTAGCAGAAACACCAGCCGAAGCATAATCAGATGCCATATCGGTTAAGAAATAAAGATTCCTTCCAAACAAGCTCTGCTCACCCGGATCGATACTTAATGAGGCATAAACTGCAGTAACGCTTGCAACGGCATCGTCCTGAGTTACAAAATAGTTTTCTTCGGTAACAAAGGAGTTTGGAGTTACCTCAAGTTCTGTGCACGAGACCAATAAGCCCGCACTCAATAGAAATGTTATGATGATCTTTTTCATTGTATTTTTACTTAGAATGTTACGTTAATACCGGAAATGAAAGTTTTAGAATTTGGATAAGAACCAAAGTCAATTCCCGGATATAAGTTGTTTTGTTCGTACGAGCTAACCTCTGGATCATAACCTGTATATTTTGTCCATGTGATTAAATTTTCGGCAGAGACGTAAATTTTTACACTTTTTGTTCCCAGTTTTTTAGAAACGCTTTTGGGTAATGTATAACCCAAAGTGATTAATTTTAAACGCAGAAAAGAAGCGTCTTCAACATATCTTTCAGAAACGATTCCTAATGGAGAACTCGATGCTCTCGGAATTTCATTACTCGGATTGGTCGTTGTCCATCTGTCATTTAAAGTCGATGCTGCGTTGGTTCCAAGAGTAGAAATTTCTAACTGCTGATTTAAGGCATTGAATATTTTCCCGCCATAAGAGCCCTGGAAAGAAAAATTCAGATCAAAATCATTGTATGAAACGGTGTTGCTGAAACTTCCAACAAATTTGGGTTGTGAAGTTCCTAAATTTCCTTTGTCCCATGCCGTAATTACACCGTCGCCATTGGTATCTACATATTTTCTGTCACCTACTTTGGTGTTCGCCAAACTATTGATTTTTGGCTGTGTGTTCACTTCTTCCTGGGTCTGGAAAATTCCGTTTGTTCTGTATCCCCAGAAACTTCCTAAAGGCAAACCCACTTTTACTATTACAGGCTGTTGTTGCAACAATGATCCATTTGGAACCACAGGAAAAAACTCGTTTACACCATTTCCAATTTCAGTAACTTTATTTCTATTCGCAGAAAACACAATGTTAGAATTCCATGCAAAGTTTTCGGTTTTGATATTTTCTGTTGTTAGGCCAATCTCAATACCTTTGTTTTCAACTCCTCCAATATTCTGAAGTACAGTGGCATAACCAGAACTCAGCGGAACCGGAACACTGATCAGTAAATCCTGTGTTTTTTTGTAATAAACATCAAAAACAAAATTGATTTTTCGGTCTAATAAGGATAAATCCAATCCAACATTATACTGATTTGTTTTTTCCCATTTTAAATCCGGATTGGACAGTCGGGTAGGAGCGATTCCGGTATATAAAGTTCCGCCAAAAGAATAATTTACAGAACCCATGGATGCCAGAGATAGATAATTGCCAATTTCCTGATTTCCTGTTGTTCCTGCAGTAATCCTCAATTTTGCTTCTGTAACGCCTTTAATGTTACTGGCAAATTCTTCATCGGTAATATTCCATGAAAATCCTGCAGAAGGAAAATAACCCCAGAGTGATTCGGCACCGAATCTTGAAGATCCATCCGCACGTCCTGAAACGGTAAAGTTGTATTTTCCTTTATACGAATAATTGACTCTCGCCAGCCAGGACTTCAGGACACTTTCATAAGCTTCACTATAAGGCTTTACTGCAACACCATCCTGAATGGCGTTAAAAGTATTCGCATCATTCACAAAAGTATTGGCTCCTGCGTTTACCACTTCACCTTTTGTATATTGCAGTGTATATCCGCCTAAAGCGGAAAACTTATGATTTTCGCCAAAATTGGTATTGTAATTTAGGGTGTTTTCGTTCAATACAGAACCCACAAGACGATCTCCCACGGATGCCAAACCTTTTGTTCCTGCTCCTGTAGTGGTATTAGACGGGGCGTAGTAATTTTGTTTAGTGTTTAAAACATCTCCGCTTACTGCGACCTTGGCAGTCAGTTTTTTGTTGATTTTATATTCTCCAAATAAACTCGTTAAGATTCTGTTGAGATTGGTCTCGTTAGTTGTATTTTCAAGATCATTAATAGGGTTTGGTACGTAGCCATTTACAGAAGTAGCATAAGGATTATTGGTTACGTTATAGCTTCCGTTCTCATTTTTAATAGGAACAACCGGTGCAGTTAGTACCGCAGCCACCAAAGGATTTGGTGTTCTTCCGCTTCCTGCAGTTCCTACACCATTTGCAAGAGAGTAGGTATAATTGGCATTTACACCAAATTTAAAATTTTGCGAATAGTTTCGTTCGTAATTGGCACGAAGCGAAATGCGTTTAAAGTCAGAACCCAAAACAATTCCTTCCTGATCAAAATAACCCGCTGAAACAGCATATCTTGATCTTTCATCTCCGCCGGAAAATGATAAGTTATGACTCTGAATAGGAGCTGCCGTTCTAAAAGCCTCAGACTGCCAGTCGTAATTTCCGGAAGTTTTAAAAGCTTCGATTTGATCGTCTGTAAAGAATGGTGCCTGACCAATACTCGCCTGAACGTCATTTCTCAAACTTGCCCACTCACTGGCATTCATTAGTTTTAATTTCTTAGAGATATTCTGAAATCCGAAATAACCCTGATACGAAATATTATCCTGACCTTTTGTTCCTTTTTTAGTGGTAATAATGACAACTCCGTTCGCACCGCGTGAACCGTATATGGCCGTTGCAGAAGCATCTTTTAGAACTTCCATAGACTCAATATCAGACGGATTAATGGTCGACATTACGTTTACACTTGCTCCTGCATAAGTCACGCCTGCCGAACTGTTGGTATTATCATTATATATTAAAATTCCGTCTACCACATAAAGCGGTTCATTTCCAGCCGTAATGGAGTTTCCCCCACGAATACGCACGCTCGACGAAGCGCCCGGACGACCCGAACTTTGCGTAACTACCACTCCGGCCACCGCACCTCTTAAAAGGTTATCTGCAGAAGAAGTTACCTGAGACAAATTAGCTTTAGGAACAGACGCAACAGAACCGGTTATGTCTTTTCTTTTCTGGGTTCCGTAACCAACAACTACTAATTCATCCAATTCCTGCCGCTCTTCTTTCAGATGAATAATAACCGGATTCTTTTCTACAATTACTTCTGCTTTTTTATACCCGATGTAACTTACAATTAAAGTATAAGGAAATTTCTGTCCCGTCTGAAAATAAAATTTTCCTTCAGCATCGGTTACCACGCCGTGAGTTGTTCCTTTTATGGTTATAGATGCCCCTATAATGGGCTGATTTGTAATGTCATCCACTACTGTTCCGTCTAGTTTGGACTGAATTAAGGGTGTGGTATTTTGGGCTTGTATAGCTGCGGTTATGGAGAGTAGAAACAGCAGTGTGTAGATGTTTAACTTTTTTTTCATTTCTTTGTACTGGTTTTAAGTAATTAACAAGACGCCCTGAGCCCTGTTTTTACAGCACTCTGAATGTGTTCTTGATTTAGTGATAAATGTTTCTTTAAGCCTCGCCATTTCTGTTGCCGCAGAAATGGCTTTTTTTATTTAGAGCAGCACATTTGCATTGTTTTCATTTTTAGTTTTTTTAATTTGTTAGTTATTTAATTTCTGAATTTAAGCAGGATTTCAAGAATCTTAACGACGCAACAAAAATGCATCAGAGAGATTTTTGGAACTATAATAATAATTAGATAATTTGTTTTGTGATTTGTTTTGGAATTTATCCATTGCAAACAAATGCAAAAGGGCAGAGTATTAACAGCAGCTACACATATAACACATAGCGTTATAAGCGTATTTTTTTGGAAGAATATAAAACGAGATGTTTTCTGCTGTTTTCAAAATATAGTATTTTATGGTTTGATTATATTTAAACTCTACTAATTCTATAGACAAAGTTAATTTTAATATAATAAAAACCAAAAGTTTTATTGCTTTTTTTTTGAAAAAAAATTAGGCTCATGGATAATTTAGAAAAAGTTAATCTGTCTTAAGCCTTGATTTTAGAGAGATTTGCGTGGAATTAAATCAAGAAGGAAATTATAATTTATTTTTCAGTCTCAGAGTTATTGTAATATTTATACCAATTTCTTTATGCCTAAATGCTAACTCCTTATAAATTTAAATGCATCAAAGAGATGGCACTTATAAAAAAAATAGATACAGGAATTTCATTTTTATTATCTAATATTTTATTTTAAGGTATTAATTGTTAGTGTTTTAGGTATTTTTATTACTTTTAATATGTTTTTTTTATTCCTTTAAAGGACATTTTTTAAATCCATCATTGTATTATCGATTTCTAGAGTATTTGTTAAACTATCCACTAACACATTTTTCTATGGAAAATCTTTCACAATCTCATCGTATTCTCTTTTTCAACACTTTGGCCTTTATGGTTTGTTTTGCCTGCTGGACGCTTAACGGTGTCTTAGTAACTTTTTTAAACGACCGCGGAATTTTTGAATGGAGTGTCGTCGAGATAGGATGGCTTTTAGGAATTCCGATTTTGACAGGTTCGATAATGCGTTTGCCAATGGGAATTCTTACTGATAAATTTGGAGGAAAACCCGTCTTTTCCTGCCTGCTATTTTATCTTCCATTCCCCTGTATTTATTGCCCTTTGCAGATAGTTTCTGGACGTTTGCCATTTTAAGTTTTTTATTCGGAATGGTCGGTACCAGTTTTGCCATTGGAGTAGGATATACTTCAGTATACTATCCAAAAGAATGGCAGGGCAGGGCATTAAGTATTTTCGGAATGGGAAGCTCAGGGGCGGCATTAACAACTTTTCTTGTTCCGACATTACTGACCCACTTCTCAGAAAGTGATCCCGAAAATGGATGGAAATGGATTCCTGTAATTTATGCTTCGGTATTACTCACAATGGGAATTGTATTTTTAATTTTTACAAAAAATAAAAAAGTAGCGTCGCCTCCTAAAACAGTACAACAAGTTTTAAAACCGTTAAAAAGTATAAGAGTCTGGCGTTTCGGCCTGTATTATTTTCTGGTCTTCGGCTCTTTTGTAGCTTTTTCACAATGGCTTTTACCAAATTTTCTAAATGTATATCATACTACCTTAGTTATGGGTGGTTTTTTCGCCGCTATTTTTAGTCTGCCTTCCGGTGTTATCAGAGCCTTTGGTGGATTTTTGTCAGACCGTTTTGGAGCCAGAAAAGTAATGTATTGGGTTTTAGGTTCTTCTGTAGCTTTGAGTTTTCTTTTAATGTTTCCGAAAATGGATATTACAACCTCTGGTTCCGGATTAGTCGCCTCAAAAGCGGGAACTGTAACCGAAGTTTCAAAAGATAAAATTGTCATAGAAGATAAAACCTATCCCATCATACAAGAAAATGCAAATGCTGTACAAAGCCAATTTTTTCCTTCTAAAAAATCATGGCAGGAAATTGTTGTAGAGCAAAATCAACAGGTTCAAAAGAAAGATCTATTGGCTCAGGGAGTTACTCAAATTCACTTTGAAGCTAATATGTGGATATATCTTATTCTCGTTATCTTAATTGGGGCCGCGTGGGGAATTGGCGCTGCGGCAGTATACAAACATATTCCCGATTATTTCCCCGATGAAGTGGGTGTCGTTGGCGGAATGGTTGGACTTCTTGGAGGACTAGGAGGTTTCTTCGGTCCCATCATTTTTGGATATCTACTGAGTTTTACAGGTTTCTGGACCAGTTCCTGGATTTTCATTTTAATAATCTCACTAATTTGCTTAATCTGGATGCACCGAGTAGTCGTTAAATTGATGAAAGAAAAATCTCCGGAATATGCCCGGGATATGGATCGTAAATATTAGAATATTTAAACTATTCGATTAAATTAATAAATGCTAAAAGTCTTTTTTCTGTTTGAAGAAAAAAGGCTTTTTCGCTTTATAAGAACTACATTTCATTAATTGTTTAGTATAATTTTAAATAAGGACAAACCTGTCCTTAATATGATATTTGTCATTTTTAGTAAGATTTTATGAACTTAATTTTGACCCTGTAATTGGGAGCTATATACTCATTTAGTGGTCGGCGGAATGGTGGGTTTAATTGGAGGACTTGGAGGATTTTTGGGTCCGATAATTTTTGGCTATCTCCTTAATTACACAGGTCTCTGGACGAGTTGGTGGATATTTATTTGTCTGGTTTCTGTGCTTTGCCTAATCTGGATGCACAGAACAATTATAAGTGCAATGCATAACAAATCACCCAATTTTAAAAGAGAAATAGAAGAGAATTAATAAAAATTAAAACAAAATAAAATGAAAACTTGGTTAGACAAATGGAACCCTGAAGATGAAGCGTCTTGGAATTCTGGCGGAAGTAAAATTGCGTGGAGAACATTAACTATTACAACTATTACATTATTACTATCATTTGCATCGTGGTTTATGATGAGTGTAATTGCAGTAAAATTACCGGGTTTAGGATTTAATTTTTCCAAAGATCAGTTGTTCTGGTTAACGGCAATTCCTGGACTGGCAGCAGGATTTTTAAGAATCATTCACACTTTTTTACTGCCAATTTTTGGAACACGACACATTATATCATTCGCTACAGCGATAAAATTAATTCCGGTAATCGGAATCGGGATTGCCATAATGGATGTAAACACTCCTTTTTGGGTATTTGCAGTTTTGGCTTTTACAACAGGTTTTGGAGGCGGCGATTTTTCTTCATACATGCCAAGTACCAGTTTGTTTTTTCCGCAAAGATTAAAAGGAACAGCCTTGGGAATTCAGGCTGGAATAGGAAATTTTGGGGTTTCGGTCGCACAGTTTGTGACACCGTTGGTTATTAGTGTAGGTATTTTTGGTGCATCCACCGTTTTTACAAGCATTGACCCAAAGGAAACTTTAGCGGTTTTTCAAAACTCCTCAATTGAGAAGCAAAAAGAAGTATTTGGAGCTTTATATCCTGAAGTTCAGACTAAAATACTTTCTAATGTTAAGAAAAACATCATTGATTCTGTAAGTGTTTCAAAGAATACAAATGATAATGTGTTGATTTTTACTTCCCTTCCACTTAAAGCAAAAGCAAAAGCAATTGCCAATGCAAATCCAAAAGTAGCAGAGAAAATATTAAACAACATTAAACCTGAAAATGCAGCAGTCAAAAATAAGCCAATTTATCTGCAATCTGCTGCATTTTGGTATACTCCGTTTTTGCTGATAATGGCGGTAATAAGCTGGTTCTATTTAAGAAGTATTCCAATGAAAGCGTCTGTAAAAGAACAATTGGATATTTTTTCAAACAAGCATACCTGGTATTGCACAATTACTTACGTAATGACATTTGGAACATTTGCAGGTTTATCAGCTGCGTTTCCGCTAATGATTAAATTTTTGTACGGAGATTTCCCAAATGCACCGGATCCTTTAGTGTATGCATTTTACGGTCCGCTAATTGGTTCTGCCAGCCGCATAGTTTTCGGATTTGTAGCAGATAAAGTAGGAGGTGCCGTTTTAACAACTATTACAGGTTTAGGAATTTTGGCAGGAGCAGTACTTTTAGTGACTCAGGGCTTGGTTGCGCCTACAAGTATGGATCAATTTCCACTTTTTGTAACTGTAATCTTAGCAATGTTCTTTTTTACCGGAATTGGAAATGCGGGAACTTTTAGACAATATCCAATTATTTTCAAGGAAAATCCGCGTCAGGCTGCAGGAGTTATTGGCTGGACAGCTGCCATTGCTGCATTTGGACCTTTTATATTTTCTAAATTAATTGGTAATAATATTTCTGCTAATGGTACTGTAAATCAATTCTTTATTGGTGTTGCTTTTTTTACTATATTAGCTACAGGTATCAATTGGTGGTTTTACAATCGTAAAAATTGTGAGAAACCAAGTTAAATAAGTAATCATTAAATTCAAATTAAGGATGAAAAATAAAACGTTTAATACCAAGGCCTTACTCGTCGCTTCTTTGGTTTCTGTACTTACAATTGTATTTGTATTTTATGGTTCCAGAGAATTACAAAACTTTGATGCCGCACTAATCACTTATCTTTTCGGAACCGTATTTGCTTTCTTTGGAATCGTTTATCGGTATACGGTTTGGTTACAGCGTCCGCCAACCTGGATGTATTTTAAAAGAAGTATTAAATTTCTTTTTACAGGAAAAGTTTTTTCACACTTATGGTTTCTGGGAAAAGAATCTGTTCAGAACATTGTCGTTCAGAAATTTATTTATCCGAGAAGTAAATACCGATGGTTTGCCCATTTTTGTATTGCGATCGGATGTTTATCTGCTTTCGCTATTACGATTCCGCTAACATTTGGATGGATTCACTTTACATTGGCACCGAATTCTATTTCGATATATGAAGCTCACTTCTTCGGATTTAAGATGATGGAATTTGAAATAGGCTCCATCTTAGCTTTTTTGATATTTCATGCATTAAACTGGTCTTCCTGGCTGGTAATAATTGGCTCTGTTTATTATTTAAGAAGAAGATTAACCAATCCGGGTTTAATTGCAACCCAAACTTTTGAAGGCGATTTATTACCGTTGATTTTATTGATTGCCATCTCAGTAACAGGTTTATGCCTAACATATTCGTATCAGTTTATGAAAGGTTTTGCGTATGATTTTCTTGCTGTAATTCACGCCGTAACAGTAATTATGTTTTTGATATGGATTCCGTTTGGTAAATTCTTTCACATCATTCAGCGTCCGGCACAGATAGGCGCACATATTTACAAAAAGGAAGGTATAAAAAAAGGAATGGCAGTTTGTCCTCATACAGGAGAAAAATTTGCTACTCAACTTCATATAGATGATTTAAAAGTGGTAACCAAACAATTAGGTTTCGATTTTACCCACGAAGACGGAACCTCTCATCTGGATTTAAGTCCGGAAGGAAAAAGATCACGATTGGCTCAGGCACATTTAAAAGCCAGATTGGATGGCGGAAACTTATTTGGATAATCTTAAATAGTTTCAGGTTTAATGTTTGTAGAGAACCTGGAACTTGGAACTTGGAACCTGAAACAAAAAAACAAAAAGCAAAATGGCTAAACTACCAGTAGAAATAGAGAAAATCATAGACGTTTTTGGGCCACATTTAAATTATGCACCAGTAGACGGTTACGATGGAAAAGATGAACCCGATGATGTAGTGAAAACACATTGCTGTTTTTGCGGAATGCAATGCGGGATTCAATTGTTAGTCAAAGAAAATAAAGTAGTAGGCTTTGAACCCTGGATGGAATTTCCTTTTAATGAAGGCCGTTTGTGCCCGAAAGGAGTTCAGAGATATCTCCAGAATAATCATCCTGACAGACTTTTGCATCCCATTCAAAGAGTAGAAGGAAAAGGTTTTGAAAAAATTTCCTGGGATGATGCAATGGATAAAACCGTTTCCGAAATAAAACGAATTCAGGAAAAATACGGAAAACATGCTTTTTCAATGTTGTCAGGAGTCTCCTTGACAAATGAAAAAAGTTATTTAGTTGGAAAATTTGCCCGCGTAGCATTAAAAACCAGAAATCTGGATTACAATGGCAGACTTTGTATGGTCAGCGCAGGCGCCGGAAATAAAAAAGCATTTGGTTTAGACCGCGCTTCCAACAATTATTCGGATTTGGAATATGCCGAGGTAATCATTGTAACCGGAGCAAATATAAGCGAAACTTTCCCAACACTTACACATTGGATTTGGAAAGCCAGGGACCGCGGTGCCAAATTAATTGTGATTGATCCAAGAATGATTCCCTTAGCAAGAACAGCCGATATTCATCTCGATGTAAAACCCGGGACAGATTCGGCTTTGTACGGTGCAATGCTGAAATATCTGGCAGATCACGATATGCTGGATCATGACTTTATTGATAATTATACATCTGGATTTCAGGAAACATTAGATGCTGTAAAAGAGTATACTTTAGAATGGGCAGAGGAAATTACCGGAATTGATAAAGAAAAAATAAAAGCGGCCGCCGAATTATGGGGAAAAGCAAAGACCAGCTTTTTACTTCACGCTCGTGGTATCGAGCATCATTCCAAAGGTGTCGATAATGTTTTAGGATGTATCAACCTCGTTTTGGCAACAGGAAGAATCGGAAGACCTTATTGTGGTTACGGCACTATCACCGGACAGGGAAACGGTCAGGGCGGAAGAGAACACGGACATAAGTGCGATCAGTTACCGGGGAATCGGGATATTGAAAATCCTGAACATCGTAAATATATCTCAGAAGTTTGGGGAATCAAAGAAGAAGATATGCCCCATACAGGACTTACAGCTTATGAAATTATTGAAGCCATACACAAAGGCGAAATCAAAGGACTAATTTCGCTTTGTTTTAATCCGCTGGTTTCACTTCCAAACAATAATTATGTGCGATCTGCACTCGAAAAATTAGAGTTTTACGTTTGTATCGATTTCTTTTTAAATGAAACTGCCCGTCATGCGGATATTGTTTTAGCAGGTTCTTTACAGGAAGAGGAAGAAGGAACGACCACTTCTGCAGAAGGGCGTGTGATCAGAATCAGACAGGCCGTAACGCCTCCGGGAGAAGCCAGGACCGATACTTCGATATTGTTGGAAATTGCAGAGCGACTAGGAGAGAAAGATAAATTTACATATAATAACAGCGAGGAAATTTTTAACGAATTAAGAGTTGCTTCAAAAGGAGGAACAGCAGATTATTTCGGAATTTCATATAAAAAGGTAGAAGACAATATGGGCGTGTTCTGGCCTTGCCCAACAGAAGATCATCCGGGTACGCCAAGATTGTGGGAAGATAAAAAATTTAAAACGCCAGACGGAAAAGCACATTTTAATCCTGCGCCTTATAAATTACCGGGTGAAGTAACGAATGACGAATATCCGGTTACTTTGACGACTGGCCGCGTTGTTTCACAATATTTAAGTGGGACACAGACCCGAAGAATCGGAAAATTAGTTGATCAGTTTCCTGAACCTATGGTGGAAATTCATCCGGAAATGGCTTTGCTATACGGAATTAAGCAACGCGAATTAGTCCGCGTCGTAACAAGAAGAGGCGAGGGGATTTTTCCTGCCAATATTGTGGAGACTATAAGAAAAGATACTGTTTTTATACCTTATCATTGGCCGGGTAGTAAATCAGCCAATCAGTTAACGCCCGGAACTCTGGATCCGATTTCTAAAATCCCGGAATTTAAAGTATGTGCGTGTTTCCTTGATCCGCAAGGAACAATTGCGCCCCCGTCTAAAGAATCTGAAGCTTATGCAAGTGTTTAATCTATAAAAAAGGACCTTATGAATTTAACCAATTTTAATACAAGCGAAGAATTTTTTGTAGACATGCAGCGCTGCATTGGCTGTAAAGCTTGCGAAATGGCCTGCGCAGAATGTGAAACAAACGGTCAGCAGACTTTAATCAGCGTCAATTATGTTGATCGTGCGTCAACCATTCAGACAACGGTACAGGTCTGCATGCACTGCGAAGATCCGGTTTGTGCCAATGTCTGTCCGGCAGATGCCATTTCGCAGGACGAATTTGGAGTGGTACACACGGCAAGCACCGAGCGATGTATTGGCTGTTCAAACTGCGTGATGGCTTGTCCTTTCGGAGTTCCTAAAAAAGTGGAAGAATATGATTTAATGATGAAATGTACCATGTGTTATGACCGGACAAGCGTTGGTAAAAAGCCAATGTGTGCCACTGTTTGTCCAAGTGGTGCTTTGTTTTACGGAACGAAAGAGCAAATCGAAGAAATGAGACCCAATAGTACACCGATTAATAATTTCGTTTTTGGCAAAGAAAAAGTAAAAACGAAGGTTAATATCATGATGCCTAAAGGAAGTACAGAATTACGAATTTATTAAATGACAAGTCATGTCTAAAGAAGATAATTTAAATCAAAATTGGAAAAAAGATTTTCCGATTAAAAAACAAGAATCAACACAGGTCAGCCGTCGTGATTTTGCCAAATTCCTAACTTTTGTTTCCGGCGGATTAATGGTAGGCAGCGGATTTGTAACGGCAAAAGCATTTTTACTACCCAAAGAGGAAGTTCAGGGAGAACATTTTATCTGTAATAAAGAAGAGGTTCCAGTGGGAGGAACACGAGGTTTTGTGTTGGAAGGTAGTACAATTCCCTATATTTTAATTCATTTGGAAAGTGGCGAATTCAGAGCGTATGAACAAAAATGCACACACCTTTCATGTTCGGTTTTCTACAAACCAGGAACCGGAATTATTCACTGTCCCTGTCATGAAGGATCTTTTGATGCCATGACGGGAGATGTAATTGCTGGACCGCCGCCAAGAGCTTTGCCTCAACTGGAAGTGTTTTTTAAAGAAAATGCTGTTTTTGTAAAAGCCTATATAGAGAAAAAAGACAGTTAATTTAAATTTTTGAATTATGAGTACATTCAGAAGAAGTCAGAACCGCGCAAATCCGAACAAATTAAATAATATACTTTCTACACTTATTTTTATCCTGATTTTAAATGTCAGTATTCAAATCTGGCTTTTATATGCCTCACTAAATAATGCATTAGATAATAATAAAGAAATATTAATTCCCGCTTTTATAGCATCTGCAGTCCTGTTTTTTATTGGATTTGCATGGCTGTATTATCTTCCAAAAGGAAATTTCAGAAAAGAATAAACGAAATCATCAATTTCGAAAGGCTATTTTAGTTTTTTCTGAAAGTATTTGAAGGAATTACGCTAAATTTATATTTTTTAAAAGTTTAAGATATATTAATGATTTAAACTAAGTAAAAGTACTTATATTTGTAATAAGTATTTTTGCTTTTAATAAATAGCCTAATGATCAAAGTTGAAGAAGCCATAGCAATAATTGAAGCAAACAGTACTAAGATGCCAACTAAACGAATCCCGGTTGCAAAAGCTTTGGGATATGTTTTGGCAGAGAAAGTAATTTCGCCGATCAATATGCCGCCGTTTCGGCAATCGGCCATGGATGGATACGCTTTTAAGCACAGTATCAGGCATCAATATGATATCGTGGGTATTTCGCAAGCAGGAGATCATTTCAATATAAAGCTCAAAGAAACAGAAGCTATTCGAATATTTACCGGTGCTTATGTTCCCGATAGTGCAGATACGGTAGTAATGCAGGAGCATGTAATGGGGAGCAAAGATTCAATCCTCATCGCCACAATGCCTGAGAAACTGGCCAATGTACGTGCTAAGGGTGAACAAATCGCAAAAGATGATATAGTTTTCGAAGCTGACACTTTAATAACGCCTGCCGCAATTGGATTTTTAGCCTGTTTAGGAATTACAGAAGTTGAGGTTTACAAAAAGCCTAAAGTTGCGATTTTAGTCACAGGAAACGAATTGATTGCTCCGGGTAAAAAATTAAAAAAAGGAAAAATTTTTGAAAGTAATTCCATTATGCTTGAAGCTGCATTGCAGAGTATCGGAATTGCAAAAGCAAAAGTTTATCGGGTTAAAGACAATTTAAAAGCAACAAAAAAAGCGTTAAAAAGCATTTTAAAAAAAAATGATATTGTTTTGATTTCGGGAGGAATTTCGGTTGGTGATTACGATTTTGTAAAAGAGGCTTTATTGCAAAACGATGTAAAAGAACTTTTTTATAAAATAAACCAAAAACCAGGAAAGCCAATGTTCTTTGGTTCTAAAAATGAAACTTTGGTTTTTGCCCTTCCGGGGAATCCTGCTTCATCGTTGACTAATTTTTATATCTATGTGGCTCCCGCAATAAAAAACAGAATGGGATTTGCCGAAAGTCATACACCAAAATTAGTTCGCAAATTAAATTCTGATATTAAAAACGATACAGGAAAAACCTTGTTTTTAAAAGCAAAGTACGACGAGACAACTGTTACGGTATTAAACGGTCAAAGTTCTGCAATGCTGAACACTTTTGCTTTGGCAAACAGTTTACTGATTGTTCCGGAAAATGTAGAGAATTATAAAACAGGGCAGGAAGTAACTTTATTGCCGATTGATTAGCTTTTTTTTGAAAATAGAGTAAAGAAAATAGAGTAAAGAAAATAGATTTTAGAGGCGATGTTGAAAAGCGCTGTGTAAATAAAAACATATAGCTATTAATAAACAGATAGTTGTCATTTCTCCTTTGAGTCGAAATAATAAGATGGTGTAAAATAACAAAAAGCAGAATTAAAATAACGCACAGTTTTGTCCTCCTGAGCGAAGTCGGAGGATTCGCCATGTGAATAATCCAAGTTATTTAATCCGCTCATAACAAAAAGATTACAAAAAAAACTGTAGCAAAAAACAAAAAACAAAAAACAAAAAACAAAAAACAGAAATGAATCTCTTAAGTTCCGAAAATATAATCCTGTTCAGTTTTGCCTTAATCATCATTGCGTTTTTATACTCAAGTGTTGGTCACGGCGGGGCTTCGGGATATTTGGCTTTAATGAGCATTTTTGCATTTCCGATTTCAGTAATGAAACCATCGGCATTGTTGCTGAATCTTTTTGTGTCCAGTATTTCATTTTTGTTTTATTACCGGAATAATTATTTCAAGCCAAAGCTCTTTTATCCATTTGCGATTGCGTCAATTCCGGCAGCGTTTATTGGAGGTTTTATAACATTAGATAATACGATTTATAAAATAATTCTCGGAATTGTATTGGTTTTTGCGGCCTTGAGATTATTTGGAATTTTTAATTTTAAAGAAAAAGAAGAAGTTAGAATAAATATTCCGCTTGCACTGGTCATTGGCTTTGCAATCGGATTATTATCCGGAATGTTAGGAATTGGAGGCGGAATTATTTTAAGTCCGATTTTATTGTTTTTAGGTTGGGCAAATGTAAAAGAATCAGCAGCAATTTCGAGTTTATTTATTTTCGTGAATTCATTTGCAGGAATGATGGGATTCTTTTTAGGAGGAAAAGCAATTCCGATGGAAAGTTTTTATTTAGTGCCCATTGCAGTTGTGGGAGGAGTGTTAGGAGGATTCTACGGAAGCGGCTCCTTCTCCAACAGAACATTAAAAATGGTTTTAGGAACAGTAATTTTAATGGCGAGTATAAAATTGATTTTCCCATGAGAAAAAAATATAGATCTAGTTTGTCATTTCTCATTCCTCAAGGTGACAAGATTTTGAAAAACTAAAAGAGATTTACAATGCGTCCAAAGGTGTAAACCTTGGCAACGTCAAAAAAACAAAAGAATTTAAAAGCATAACCAATGGTTTAACCATTGTAAAGCAAAGATTAGAAAACCTGAAACCTGAAACCTGAAACAAAGGAAAAACCTAAACAAAAAACGATGAAAACAACAGTATTTATTCTTTGCGGTGGAAAAAGCTCCAGAATGCAGTCAGAAAAAGGATTGGTTCTGTTTCAGGATAAACCATTTATAGAGCATATAATTCAGGCGATTTTGCCTGTTACAAATCAGATAAAGCTAATCACAGCATCAAGTGAATATGATTATTTAGAATATGAAAAAGTACCTGATATAATTGTTGATAAAGGACCTTTAGGAGGAATTTATACCGCCTTATCACATTCTGAAACCGAATTTAATCTGATTTTAAGTTGTGATATTCCATTAATTTCGACCGGGTTATTGCAGGAATTGATTTCGAAACATACCAGAGAAGCCGGAATTACAATTTTTGCTTCCGAAAGTAAAACCCATCCTTTAATTGGTATTTATTCGAAGGATATTTTACCGGTAATCAAAAAATCTATTGATGCGGGTGAATTAAGAATGATGGATTTGCTGTCCAAAGTGCCGCATCAAATTATAAAAATAGAGGAAAACGAAACTTTTCCTTTAACCAATATAAATTCAGCTGACGAATTAAACGATTTGAATACCAATCTAACTTAAAGACTATGCGAAATTTAAAAACACCAAAATTGACCATTGTAGGCGCAGGTCCGGGCGATGTCGAACTGATTACAATAAAGGCAATTAAAGCATTGGAAAGCTCCGATGTTGTTTTGTATGATGCGTTGGTCAACGAAGAATTGTTGCAGTACGCACCCCATGCAGAAATTGTTTTTGTGGGTAAGCGTTTAGGTTGTCATGCGTACACGCAGGATCAGATAAACGAACTAATTGTCTCGATGGCCAATCGTTACGGACATGTAGTGCGTTTAAAAGGAGGCGATTCTTTTGTGTTTGGAAGAGGTAGTGAAGAAGTGGATTATGCGGTAAAATCGGGTTTGGAAACCGCTGTAGTTCCAGGAATTTCGTCGGCTCTGGGTGTTCCGGCAGCTGCGGGAATTAGTTTGACACAACGGCAAATCGCGGAGAGTTTTTGGGTGATCACAGGAACAACATCAGATCATAAATTGTCAAAAGATGTGCATTTGGCTTCAAAATCGGCGGCGACCGTGGTTATTTTGATGGGAATGCATAAATTAGACGAAATCATATCCATTTATCAGGAAAATCGCGATGACGATCTGCCGATTGCGATTATTCAGAACGGAACGAAAAATTCGGAGCAAAAAGTAATAGGAACCATTCGTACAATTACTAAATTGGTATCAGAAAATAATATTTCTTCGCCTGCTATTATTGTCATTGGCGAAGTAGTGAAAAATACATCAAAAATAACGGAATATTTCCAGGAACATTTTGATGATGAATTCATTTTTCAAAATTTAAATTTATAAAAATGATTGAGGTTAAATATTTTGGAGCGGTTGCTGAAAAAACAAAATGCGAATTCGAAAAATTATCTTTTTCTGAAGAATTATCACTGCAAAAGTTGTTGCAGGATTTAGACGAAAAATATGAATTTGATTCGATGACTTTCAGTGTGGCGGTAAATCAAAAAATAGTTTCTAAAGAAAGTGATTATAAATTGCAAAGCAGCGATACAATAGCATTATTGCCCCCATTTGCAGGAGGATAATTTATGAACGAAGGAAACCGATATAACAGACAAATCATACTTCCTGAAATAGGAGAAGAAGGCCAGCAGAAATTATCTAAAGCTAAGGTTCTGGTAATTGGTGCCGGAGGTTTGGGCGCTTCCATTTTACCATATCTGGCCGCTGCCGGAGTTGGTGAAATCGGAATCGTGGATGATGATGATATTGAAGTTTCAAATTTGCATCGCCAGGTAATTTATAAAACTGCAGCAGTTGGAAAATCAAAAGCAGAAGAAGCCGGATTGATGATTTCGGAATTAAATCCTGAAATAAAGGTAAATGTATTTGCCGAAAGATTATCGGGTAAAAATGCGATTTCCTTATTTGAAGCCTATGACATAATTGTTGATGCAACTGATAGTATTTCGATTAAATATTTAATAAATGATGCTTGTCTGGTTACCAATAAACCAATGGTTTACGGTTCTGTTTTTAGGTTTCAGGGACAGGTTTCGGTTTTTAATTTTCAAAACGGGCCAACTTACAGATGTTTGTATCCCGCCGAAAGTTCAAACGCCATAAATTGTGAAGAAGCGGGTGTCATCGGGATTACAGTTGGGATTATTGGGATGCTTCAGGCAAATGAAGTTATTAAAATGATTATTGGAATTGGAGATGTTTTGAGTGGAAAAATATTGGTTTATACTATTTTAAATAACGAACAACAAAAATATGATTTCGATAGAAGTTCGATTTTTGAAATGACCAAAGAGGATTTTGACAGAAAATACAATTCAATTGAAAGCGAAGTGCCTGAAATAAAATTTGATTTGATTTCGGAAGAAATTGATAATGATGAGGTTCTTTTTTTAGATGTACGAAATGATGAGGAACTTCCAAAAATCAGTATCAAAAATCAAATACAAATTCCGTTAAAGAATTTAGAAAACGAAATCGAAAAGTTTGATAAAAACCAAACCATTTATATTTTCTGCCAGTCCGGAATCAGGAGTAAATTAGCTGTTGAATTGTTTCAAAAACATCAATTTAAGAATGTAAAAAGTATTGAAGGCGGTGCTTTGGCAATGAAATTATTATTAAAAGAAGAAAAAATATAACCACTCCCGATAGCGATCGGGATTCATAAATTAAAAATGTGAAGTTAGATTGTCACCCTGAGCGGAGTCGAAGGGCATCCAGATTGGACAGGGCTTCGACTCCGCTCAGCCTGACAAAACAAAAATCATTTTTAATCTGTGAAATCTGGAGCAAAAAAATAAAAAAAATGAGTAAAAACGTATTTGTAGAGGGACCAATTTCGCCGGAATTTATTGCAGAGTCAATTGCCAAACATCAATCCAAACATACTATTGGTGCGCATAATATTTTTCTGGGTCAGGTTCGCGCCGATGTGATTCACGATAATATTGTTGTTGCAATCGATTATTCGGCTTACACCGATATGGCAAACGAAGCTTTACATGCTATTCGGGAAAAAGCATTTGCCAAATTCGATTTAACCTGCATGCACATCTACCACAGTTTGGGCGTTGTAAAAGCAGGAGAAATTTGTTTGTTTGTTTTTGTGTCTGCGACGGGAAGAAAACAAGTTTATGAAGCAACAGAGTCGATCGTAAACTGGATTAAAACCGATGTGCCGATTTTTGGTAAAGAAATGTTTGAAAACGATACATTCACCTGGAAACAAAACACCTAAAATGGTAGATATTACGCATAAAATAAGCACTTTAAGAGAGGCAACTGCAACCGCAATTGTAAAAGTCAGCAGACTGGAAACCATTGAAGCTGTGGAGCAAAATCTTGTGCCGAAAGGAAACGTGTTTGAAATGGCAAAAACGGCAGGATTATTTGCGGTAAAAAATACCCATCTGGCAATTCCCGACTGTCACCCGCTTCCTATAGAATTTACATCGGTTAATTATAAAATTGAAGGTTTAGAAATTCATATTATTTTTAAAGTAAAAACTGTTTACAAGACCGGTGTTGAGGTTGAGGCTATGCACGGCGCTTCTATTGTCGCGTTGACGATGTACGACATGCTGAAACCTATAGATAAGGAAATCGAGATTTCAACAATTAAACTGATTAATAAAGAAGGCGGAAAATCTTCTTTCAAAAATAAATTTCCGAATACAATTAAAGCCGCAGTTTTTGTTTGTTCGGACTCTATTTTTGCGGGAAATAAAGAAGATCGCTCTGGAAAAATAATAGTCGAAAAATTAACTTCTTACGGAGTAGAAACCGCACATTATGAAATTATTCCCGATGAATTGGATATCATTCAGGAAAAAACAAAAGCTTTCGCGGAAGAAAATCAACTGGTAATATTTACAGGCGGAACAGGTTTGTCTCCGCGCGATGTTACTCCGGAAGCATTAGAACCATTATTAGAAAGCAGAATTCCGGGTATCGAAGAAGCGATTAGAAATTACGGACAGCAAAGAATGCCGTACGCCATGTTATCCAGAACTGTTGCAGGAACCTTAGGAAAAACCATAGTTCTGGCTTTGCCGGGTTCAACAAATGGTGCAAGAGAATCTATGGATGCTGTTTTTCCGCATCTTTTGCACGTTTTTCATATTTTAAAAGGTAAAAACCATGACAGCCTCTAACACTGTTTTAACGGATGATTTTGGGCGAAAACACAATTATTTGCGTATTTCGCTGTTGGAGAAATGCAATCTGCGCTGCACGTATTGCATGCCTGCCGACGGAATTGCCCTGTCTCCAAAAGCCGACCTAATGACGGCCGATGAGATTTTTGCAATAGCCAGAACCTTCGTAGAAAATGGGGTTGACAAAATAAGATTAACAGGCGGTGAACCACTTTTGAGAAAAGATTTTCCAGAGATTATTGCGAAACTGGGAGTTTTAAAAACGTCGCTTTCCATAACTACTAACGGAATTTTAATAGATCGGCATATTGCTATTTTAAAGCAGTTTAAAGTGGATAGAATCAATTTGAGTCTGGATACTTTAATTGCTTCCAAATTTCATTCTATAACGCTTAGAAATCAGTTTGAAAAAGTAATTGATAATCTTCATTTGCTTTTAAATAATAATTTTAAAGTCAAAGTAAATGTGGTTTTAATAAAAGGTTTTAATGATAATGAAATTATCGACTTTATTAAACTAACGCAATTTCTTCCCGTTTCTATTCGTTTTATTGAGTTTATGCCGTTTGCCGGAAACGAGTGGGACAGAAGTAAAATGGTTTCTCAAAACGAAATACTTTCTCTGGTAGAAAATGCTTTTTCATCAGAAGAAATTCAAAAAATGGAAGACGAAAAAAACTTTACATCCCGTAATTATAAAATAAAAAGCTTTCAGGGCGATTTCGGAATTATAAGTTCTATTACCAATCCGTTTTGTGACAGCTGCAACAGAATCCGCCTGACGGCAAATGGAAAAATTAAAAACTGTCTTTTTTCAAATTCAGAAACCGATTTGTTAACCGCTTTTAGAAATGGAGAATCCATAACAGAATTGATTTCAAAATCTATTCAGACTAAAAAGAAAGTTAGGGCAGGAATGGTAACGATTTCAGAAATGGACGATCCGGCTCTTCATTTTGATAATCGCAGTATGATTACGATTGGCGGGTAAGTTAACAATATATAAGACTTTGTGTTTTCGGCTAAAATGAGAGGGATAAAAATATCTTAATAAAAAAAGGTTCAACTTTTTCAAGTCAAACCTTTGCTGTTATTTTTTCTTTTTTTTATTCTTAGCTTTTTTTGCTTTTTTCTTTTCTGATTTTTTAGCTTTGGCTTTAGCTTTTTCCTTTGCTTTTTTAGCTTTTTCCTTTTCTTTTTTAGCTTTTTCTTTCTTTTTCTTTTCTGCTTTTGCCCGCTCTTTTTTTACTTTCTCTAATTTTTTTATAATAGATTTTATAGCTTTTGCTTTTTTCTTTTCCTTCTCTTTTTTTGCCTTCAGCTGTGCCTTTTTTTTGTTTTTAGATTTATCTTTTACCACTTTTAAGTTAGAAAGATCAAGTTCTCCGCTTACTTCCTCCTCTTCTAAATATGTTTCTGCGTTTTCGAAGGGAACCGGAATATCATTGGTTTGAATCTCAATTATTTCAGAAACAATTGGCTCTGTATTTTGGGTTGGCGGGACAGTTTTTGCAGCAGCTTTTCTCGTTCCGGTTGTAGCGGCACGAACTGGAGTTTTAGCTGCTGGTTTTATAATCCCGGTAGCTGTTTGAGCAGCCGTTCTCGTTGTTCTTTTAACGGTTGTTTGGCTTTCCGGTTGCTGTTCTGTTGTGCTTTCTACCGCAGTTTCTGCCGGTATGTTCGATGAAATGTCTGTCGGCTGAGTATCATCCTGAGGTATCGGATTTCTTTTAATCATGACTATATTTTTTTATGGGTATAATAGATAGAGTAAAGAATTAAGGAGATTAAAAATGTATTTTCAATGTATTAATTCTACAATAAGCTAAATATACGCAATTTTTAAATATAGAAATGTTAAGTTTTTCCTGAAATCTACGCATGAACTGTTTCCAGAATTCTAAAATTGCTCTTCGGCGCCTCGCATAAAGAGCAGCAATACGTTTCAGAAAGATCTGTAAATAAAATGCCCTTGGGAATTCCCTGCATTTCATCTCCGTATTCTGATTTATAAAGTGTGAGGCACTCCTGGCATTGGTAAACATCCAGTTGCGGTTTTTCTTTTTTCTGCGGATTTTCTGTTGTCTCCAAGGATGAATTTCCGAGATCCTCAAAATATTTACGGCTTAATTCAATCAAAATTGTCGGAAGTTCGAGTTTATCAATATCTTGAGAGTGTACAATATATTCGCGCGTGTTGGGATCGAAATTCCTAGCAAACAAAACGTTATAGGTATCCCTGATTTTGATCGATTCCAAAGCTGCCGGTAATTCGTTTTTTTCGATTACAATCGAAGTAAAATAATGCCCGTCGCGATTGTATTCTGAAATTCCGAAGTTTAAACCATACGTACTAATGTCAAATTGATCTAATGTTCTAACGAGAAACGTTTTAAGATTCAAAGCCCATTCCATCGCCACAGGTAAATGCCAGTTAAGTTCCAACAGAGAATGACGAACGTTGATGCCTCTTTTTCCAAGGAATTTTTCCCATTCGAGTTTACGGTCTTTTGGGATTCCTTTTATAATAAATGATTTCCATGGTGTTATACAGATTTTCCCAATTTTACATTCAAAGCATAGATCGCACATTTCTTTTAGAAAATCCAGATCGTAAAGGTTATTTCGCCAATACAATCCCAACCAGTATTGATCGATACCCATTCTGTTCATTCCTTCGTAATAAGGAAAGGGATAAAATGGAACATGCAGAGGTTTGTCAATGGTTCTGTTGTTTGTTTCAAGAGCTTCACTTGTTAGTGAAAACAGCAGTTCTATATCAATATCTGCCTCTTCTGAAATTTTTTCGATCTCATAATATATTTTGGACAGATCCCAGCTGTAAATCAAAACGGGATAAACTTCCATCTTTTCCCATTGTGGTAATCGGATATAGAGATACCAATAGTCTTCATGTTCGGATGCAATGAAGTTTAAATGACCGGTAAACAATGGTACCAATTGTTGCTTTGGGTCGGTAATGTTCACTTTAAGCCTTGGCTGATTTTTAAATTCTTCCAGAATATATAAAAACCGATTTCCGGTCAGCCAATTTGTATTTCTGAATATATCTGTCGAAACATAAGAAGAAACTATATTATTACCACTTTTTTGATCGGGATAAACAAAATGGTGTTTTCCTAAAGTAGTTTTGTCTAAAGATTTAAATCCCTTTGGAAAAATAATATCCTGTCTGGAACCAAATGAAATAGAATCCAGACCTTCCTCAATAGCGATATTTACAACTTCCCGCAATTCTCCCGGAGATATTACGCCTCCTTTTACTATAAGTCTTGTTAGTTCCATTTTTGTTTTTTGTTTGAGGTTTAATTTGTTTAAGGTTTCAGGTTTCACGTTTCAGGTTCGATCAGCGGTTTACTATAAGGTTTCGAAAACCTTGTAGGTATCTATCAAGACCTTTATAATTAATTTTTTAAATTGATATTTTATTTAATAAACTTTAATACCTACAAGGTTTTGAAAACCTTGCAGGAACACATATCGTATTAGTTTCAGGTTTTCTTAACTTTTCAACAACCTGAAACATGAAACTTGAAACCTGAAACAAAACAAAAATAAAATTAAACTTTGCACTTTGCGAGTATCTCTTTTACTTCGGTTTTACAACTTCCACAGCCTAATCCTGCGCCGGTATTTTTGCATAAATCGGTAAAATTACTAACACCGCCTTTGATGGTTTCTTCAATGTTTCCGGCTCCAACCTGACTGCACGAACAGACTAGTTTTCCTAAAACAGGTTTTGCATTTGAACTTCCTCTTAAAAGTGTATTTCGTTTGTCTGATAATTCGATCTTACTTTCAATCATCGTTTTAAATTCGGCAAATTCATTTTTATCCCCCATCAGAATAGCGCCCACAAGCAGATCGTCTTTGACAATACATTTTTTATAATAACGTTTTTTCAAATCGGTAAAAACAATTTCTTCATAGGAATCATCGTTTTCGGGAATTTCGATATCGCCGATGCTGCAAAGATTTATGTCTTCTAATTTTAAAATATTCATTAAAATCGAACCTTTGTAATAACTGCTGATGTCTCCTGCAAGAAAGTTAGCCAGAATATCGGCCTGCTCTTCGGCGGCAGAAGTGATTCCGAATAATTTATTATTGAATTCGGCTATTTCGCCAATAGCAAAAATATCCGGATTTGAAGTTTGCAGATATTGGTTGACTTTTACGCCGCGTCCGCATGACAGCCCGCTTTCACGTGCGATTTCAATATTAGGAATGGTTCCAATTGTATAGACAATGGCGTTTGCAGTAATTATTTTGCCACTTTTTAAAGCAATTTCAATTTCATTCGGATTATCAGTTTCAAAAACCGTACTCACTTCATTATCAAAGTAAATTTGAATATCACGAAGCTGAACTTCCTCTGCCAGTAATTTGCTTGAAATTCGATCCAACTGGCGTTCCATAAGTCTGGAAGCTCTTTGGACAATGGTAGTTTTTACTTTTTTATGCTTTAGAGCGGCAGCCAATTCCAAACCCAATAAACCCCCGCCAATAATCACAACATGTTGTTCTTCCGGAGGAAGGTTGGTATTGTCCAGATGTTTTTTTAAACGATCGGCATCTTCTTTTTTTCTTACTGTAAATCGGCCGGGAAGATGAAGCTGCGCGTTTTCTGGTACAAAAGGGCGGCTTCCGGTAGCCATAATAAGCGTATCAAAAGTATGGATTTCGCCTTGGCTGTCTATTATTGTTTTTTGTTTTGAATCTAATTTTTCAATGGCAACACCGGCTTTCATGCTTATTTTTAATTTACTGAAAGCTTCGCCATCTTTGACTTTTAAAAGCTGTTCCCAGCTGAATTCGCCCGTCATATATTCCGGAAGCAAAACACGATTGTAAAACGGATTTACTTCATTAGAAAAAACAATAATTTCGTCGGTAGAATTGAATTCGCGATAATTCTGAATAAATCGGAAAGACGCGGCTCCGGCGCCGATAATCGCAATTTTCTGAAATGGTTTTACATACTTTTTAATCGAAACGGTGGTGAATTTAAAATCTGGTTCTTTAGAAACCGGATCTACAACTGTATTTGTAAGATTATTGGTTCTGTTTAAATCATTCTCAAGCTGTTTTCCCCAATGCATCGGCAGAAAAAGCACACTTTCTTTGATAGAATCGGTAACTTTTGCTTTGACCCTGACTTCGCCATTTTTGCTGGAAACCACGACAATATCACCATTTTTGATTTCGTTTTTAAAAGCATCAATTGGATTTATTTCCAAAACCGGACTCGGGATATGGGTTAATAAACGGGACACTTTTCCTGTTTTTGTCATCGTATGCCATTGATCGCGGATTCTTCCTGTGGTCAGAATAAAAGGAAATTCGGCATTGGGCTGTACAGAAGTATTTTCTATTGAAACCGGAAGATTGAAAATTGCTTTTTGCGAAGGCGTATAGAATTTTTTATCGGTAAAAAGACGTGGAGTTCCAGGATGACCATAATCGGGAACCGGCCATTGAAAAGTACCTTCGGTTTTTAATCGGTGGTAATTTAGAAAAGAAATATCAATATTAGTGTTTTTGGTAAGCGCACAATGTTCTTTATAAATTTCTTCTGCACTGTTGAAATTGAATCCGTTAAAATTCATTTTTTTCGCAAAGCGAATTAAGATTTCAATATCAGAAAGAGCTTCTCCCGGTGCGTTGATTCCTTTTGGTAAATACGAAATGCGTCGCTCAGAATTGGTCATGGTTCCTTCTTTTTCTAACCAGCCTGCTGCGGGTAAAAGCAAATCGGCAAATTTTGCGGTGTCTGCATTATGCGAAATATCCTGAACCACCACAAATTTTGCATTTTGAAGTGCTTTTTCTACTTTTCTGGAATCTGGCAAACTCACCAAAGGATTGGTACAGATAATCCAGACCGCTTTCATTTTTCCCGATTCTAATGCTTCAAACATTTCTGTCGCCGTTAAGCCCGGCTTTTCCGAAATCTCGTCAACTCCCCAAAAATCGGCAACTTCTTTTCGATGTGCCGGATTGGCTATGTCTTTGTGCGCAGCCAGAAGTGTCGCCATTCCGCCCACTTCGCGTCCGCCCATTGCATTGGGTTGACCTGTTAATGAAAAGGGTCCGGAACCAGGTTTACCGATTTGTCCCGTTAATAATGATAAATTTAGCAAAGCCGTATTTTTATCCACACCAACGGCGCTTTGATTCAATCCCATGGCCCAAAGCGAGATAAATCCTTTTGCTTTTCCGATAATGTCAGCCGCAAGTTTAATATCGGGAACAGAAATTCCGCACAGTTTGGATGCTTTTTCCAGTGAAGTGCTTAAAACTAAATCTTTGTACTGTTTAAAATTCTCAGCATTATTTTTTACAAAATCATGATCTACGTAGCCTTTTTCGATAATTCTTTTGGCGATTGCATGATATAAAATGATGTCAGAACCTGGAATAATCTGTAAATGTAAATCGGCAAAAGCGGCTGTATCTGTACGTCTCGGATCGAGACAAATTATTTTGGTTTTTGGATTTTTCTCTTTGTGTTTCTCAATTCTTCTGAAAAGAATAGGGTGGCACCAGGCAGGATTTGCACCCGTAATTAAAAATGTATCTGCCAATTCTATATCATCGTAAGCAATTGGAACAGAATCTTCTCCAAAAGTTTTTTTATAACCCACAACCGCAGAACTCATGCAGAGTCTGGAGTTGGTGTCAATATTATTAGTTTTCAAAAAGCCTTTTACCAGTTTGTTTACCAGGTAATATTCTTCGGTTAAGCATTGTCCTGAAATATAAAATCCCACGCTGTCGGGGCCGTGTTTTTTTATAATGGATGAAAATACAGCAGCAGCACGATCAAGTGCCGTGTCCCAGCTTACACGCTCGAGCGGATAATTTTTGCTTCCGCGCATTTCGGGATATAAAATTCTGTCGGAAGTATCGTTAACTACGTAATGCAGATTCATTCCTTTAGAACATAACAATCCTTTATTTACAGGATGATCTTTGTCGCCTTCGACCATCACACCATTTTTAGCATCGTTTGTCACGATTATACCGCAGCCAACGCCACAATAGGAACAGGTAGTTTTGATCTTTGTATTTTGCATTACAGTTTTGATTTTGGAATACCAGATTAGTATAGGATTGTTAAACTCTAAATACTTTATTATCTCTAAAACAAAAATAAGTATTTTTTACGTATTAATACTTATTTTTTTAAATTTATTTGTTATTTTTGATGACCGATAATGAGCAGAGCAATTATGTTTAATGCAGAAAATTAAGCTTATGAAAAAAGAAGAAGCTATTTGTTATACCTGCAGCAATGAAAATTGTTTCATTAAAAAGCATTTGCATTTAGAGCAGATGAATCAATATGTCCTGAAAAAAAATAGTTTTGTCTGTAAAAAATCACAACAATTTATTACCGAAGGCGCTCCGTTGCAAGGACTATATTTTATTTGTTCCGGAAAAGTAAAAACGGTAAAAACAGGAATAAACGGTCGCGAACAAATTGTAAGGCTGACCAAAAACGGCGATACAATTGGTTTTCGCGGATTTGGAACCGGCAACCGATATTTGATTGGGGCTTATGCACTTGAAGATACGATTTTGTGTAATTTTTCTAACGAAACCATGTTGGATATATTGCAAAATGTTCCTCAATTTACGTATGCTTTAATGCTTTTTTATGCCGAGGAATTAAATAAAAGCGAAAATAATATTCGTAAGATTGCCCACATGAATGTTAGGGAGCGTATTGTAGATCTACTGCTTTATATCCATCGTAAATTCGGACAGGTGAATGGGTTAATTGATATTGAGCTTTCGCGGAAGGAAATGGCAGATTTTGCCGGAACGACTGAAGAGCAGGCGATTCGCATTTTATCCAGTCTAAAAAAGGAATTACTAATAAAAACAGTTGGAAAGCGTGTTGGAATTTTAGGAATTTCGGAGTTGAGATCGGAAATTATGGAGCATAAATATTTTTAATTTTTTAGGCTGTAAGGTTCAATAGTTCTTGGTTTAAGTATGCTGCTTTTTAAAATGCTTTCAAGCACTTTAACTCTCATATATAGTCCTTCCTTATTTCGCCTGGGATCATATAAGCTTGGATTTTGTAACATTGCGAATAATGTTATTACCTCAATTCTGTTGAGTTGCTCTACGTTTTTAGTAAAATAGAACTTTGAGGCTTCTTTAACGCCAAAAGTTTTGTAATTGTAAGTACTATACGTGCTTTTAAAATTAGTATTTAATAATATATATTTAAAGCAATCTGTTTGTGTAAATTCTCTTTGGATTTTTAGTTTATATAATAATTTTGTAGGTGAATAGCCATGTCTGTAAGGCCCAATGTAATCTGTCGCCCGATCGCATTGGCATTTTTTTTCTCTTGTTTTACTATTAATTTTTTCGTAAATCAAAATAAAAGCGTTTAGATTTTCTTTCTTGGTATCTTTCAATTTATTAGTTAGAGTTACAAATTCATAATTCTGATATATTGGATTAAAATCACTTAGCAAATAGAATGTTAACAGTACAACAAAAATTAGTATTCCAAGAAAGATTTTTAGTGATTTTTTTATCATAAATAAAAGTTTCTATTTTTTTCTTCCCACAAACCGAATTACAGAACCCGTTCCATTATGGAATAAGCCTTCGCTTAATTCGATTTCTTTTTCTTCTAATTCAATGATTTCATAATCCGGAAAATCGGCTTTAATTTCTTCTATCGAAAATAAAGATTCAATATCTTTTGGGCCGCCAACCTTTTCGTTTTTGGTTACATATTCCAAATGTTTTTTACTAAAAGCTTCAAAAATAATAATGCCATCTTTTCGTAAAAGTTTGTCAAGCTGTTTGTGAATTACAGACTTTATTTCTGCCGGAAAATGTGCATAAATCAAAGCAATTGCATCAAATTGCTCTTCCTTAAAATCTAATGTTTCCAGTTCTCCAACCTCATAATTAATAGAAACATTGTTGTTTTCGGCAAGACGAAGCGCTTTGTTTTTGCCTTCTTCACTAATATCAAAAGCCGAAACATTCCAGCCTGATTTTGCAGCAAAAACGGCATTTCTTCCTTCGCCTTCAGCAGGAAATAGAATAGTGCCTGTTTCGAGTTTTTCGAGTTGTTCCTTTAAATAATGGTTTGGGTCTTCGCCGTATGCAAATTCTTCGCTTTTGTAACGGTCGTCCCATCTTTTTGTCCAGTTGTTCATGGTTTATATATTAATTTAATTTTAAAACATTTTTTAAGAGACCCAAGTTTCTTCGATTTTATCTATAATCCAATTTTCATTTATTTTTTTTATATAAATTCTAAAACCTTGCCCGCAAAGTCTCCCGCAAGCAAAGCCTGCATTTAGAACTCCAAACTTTTTAGTTTGATCAAATTGTATTCTAGTAAAGAAAACAGCTCCTGAAAAATTGAAGCTATATTTGGTTTCCCAAATTTTCCCCCTTTCTTTTGGAAATTGATTTATATTTCTTAATTCAAATCTATTATTTAGTTTGATGTTTTTAAAATCAAAAATATATTCGTTGTAAATTTTTTCTTTTGGAACAAAAGCTTTTGTGCTTTTAAAGTGCTTTTCAAGATATTCTTTCAGGTCTTCGCCGCTATATTCAATTGTAGGGTCAAATGCAATTATAATTTTTGAAGTGTCTTTTTTGATTCTTTCGGTATTAATTTTCCACTCTACTAATTTTTGCTTTTGTTCTTTGGTGGCTTTTGTACTATCAACACCAATATAATGACCTTTTTTATCAAATATTGATTCACCATACTCAGGAGGAAAATTAGTAAATACTCTTGTATCCATACATGTTGAATCAATTAAATCAGGGAATATTTCGGTCATTACTTTTTTTTCAAATTCCAGATCGGAAATTTTATTTTTACAACTCGTAAAAAAGAGGGATGTTGCGATGAATATTAAAAAACTGATTTTTTTCATATTTAGAATAAAAATGGAATATCAAATATAATTATTTTAGATATTTAAGTTACGACAAAAAAATACCCTTTCTCAAATCTGAAAAAGGGTGATTTAAAATATATTTTAGAAAGAAACTATCTTTACACTTAACCAACAAGTTTTGTTGCGCCACTATTAACATCGATTTCTGCAAAATTGTGTTTTCCCATTACGATAAGCAGTTTGTCGGAATTATATTTGACATATCTTATTTCAGGATTACCGTTTTTTGGTTTTCCACACACCGAAATGACATTGGTCTGCCATTTCAATTTGCTTCTTTTGTAAGCAGAAATGGTTTGCAGATCGTTTTCAACATAATAAATCATGTTGTTTTTTTTAATGCCTCTCTTTTGTGTTTTCGCAAAATTTATTTCTGAATTTTTTGAAATTAAAGCATCATTGTATTTTTGCGCAATACCCGTTTGGGTAACAATGAAAGTTAACATTGATAATTTTAAAAATGGTTTCATCAGGATAGAATTTGGGGTTCATAATCGCTTCAAATATAATTAATTAAATGAAATAAAAAATTTTTATCACATCAAAAAAAATACCCTTTTCGGAAATTAGAAAAGGGTAAAATTTAGAAGTTAATTTTGTAGAAAAATTATTTTTTCCAGCTAAAAATTCTTGGATTCACAGAAACCATTAACCACGCCCAATTGTTCGTATGGGAAGCGTCACCGTTTTTTATATATTCCATTGTTTTAGAACCAAACATTTGAGAATATCCTCCTGTTACGGTGATGTCTTTTTTGAAATTATAACCGAAAGTAGCATCGATTTCAGTTCCCAAATACGAATCTAATTTTTCGTTTAAGGGAGTCACAACATCAGCCGCTGATAAAAATACATGCGGGATCAGAGCGAACTGCCATTTGTTTACACTGTAATTCAATTTGATGTAAGCATCTTGTAAACCAACATTGTTCAGGTGATTGCCCACATAAAAGTAATCCATATAACCGTTGAATCCGTGGTTCGTACCAAAAATCGGGTTGAAAGATTTGATTACTGTGCTTGCATCATCAGATCGTTTTCCTGATAAAAATTCATAACCTAAACCTGCCTTGAAAGAATCTGTTAAACTGTAATTAAAATTCGCAGCAGCATTCCAGGCACTCACTTGTAGATCGGTACTTTTTCCGGTCTGGCCGTACACCCAAAAGTTACTGTCTATTTTATTGTTCTTATAAGTTAAATATGGTCCAAAAGTTTGTTTGTAATCCACCAGTAACTTTGCGTCGGCATTGGCATATTCGTAACCTGTGTTTAAAAGTAAGAAGCTTAAGCCCAAATCGCTGGTAAACTGATTGTGGTACCAGGCGTATTGTAGCGTTTTATAAGTTGTAACGGTGTAAGGAGTCTGAACCACATTTTCGGCAGTAGAATTGTATGCGCCCCCAAAATCCAGTTTTTGTTTTTCGTTATGAAAGGATATTGTTAAAGCGTCATGACTTTGCGCCTGTTGTCCCCAATCCTGTTCTCCTAAAATACGTTGGTTATCGTAAGAAAGAACCTGACGTCCCATTCTTGCGCTCCATTTTTCGGTGAAATTATATTGTGCCCAGGCTTCAAAAACAGCTACACCATTTTTATCTGCAGTCGCTGTCGGCGTTACATCACCCCATGTTCTGGTGTTTTGAAGCGTTAGTTTAACAATTAAATCTTCCTGTTTATAATTAAAGTTTAAACGGGAACGCTGCGAAATCTGGGATGTGCCTTTTTGTCCTTCCGGAAGAAGTGTTTTGTAACCATTTCGATATTCAAAACGTGGCCTGATCTGTAAATTGACATCTAATTCCTGTGCCTGCATTTTGAAGCTTAACCCTACGATGAGTATTAAAATTAGTTTAAGTTTTTTCATGAATGATAGTTTTTACCCTGTAAATTTATAAGAAAAAGGCGTCCTTTACTATGATTATAATCATATTTCTAATTTATTTTTAATAGGATTTTAATACACTGGATTCAGTTCTTTGCTGCCTGCTTTAATTTGTCTTTCTTTTGTTAGTTGCGTTATGGTATAATGCATCCAGATCAAACAAACCATCGAAAATAATAAGATAAAAATCCATGAACTGGACCAGATACCGGTTGCAGTTAATAAATAGCCAAAAATGATAGGGCCAAAGAAGCCTCCTAAACCACCAATCATTCCGACCATTCCGCCTACCACACCCACTTCATTGGGAAAATATTCCGGAATATGTTTGTATACGGCGGCTTTTCCAATCCCCCAGGAAATGCCAATCAGAATTACCAAAATGAGAAAAACCCACATGTTTGCATCAAATTTTATAACCGTAACTCCTTTGGCAATCAGTTCCTTTTTTGCCACATTTTGATTGTTGGCAACCACTACATTCTGCCAGCTTGAAGTAGTTGGAAAAATAGTGTTTTCATTTACAATAGATGCTTTTTGCATAATTGGATATTCTTTATCGCCAACTTTTACCGTTTTGTCACTTATTTGGTTTACAACTCCTTTTTTAGCCGCTAGAATTCCGGGGCCTGCAGTAGTGATTTCCATTTTCGGGATCATTAATAAGGCGCTTAATAGTACCGAAGAGGTTAAAACCCAGTACATCACTTTTCTGGCTCCGAATTTATCTGATAAATAACCACCAAATGCTCTTATAACACCAGAAGGAAGACTAAACATCGTAGCAAACAATCCGCCCATTACCAGACTGGTCTGATAGACATTCATGAAATTAGGTAAAAGCCATTGCGAATAGGCTACAAAACATCCGAAAACTAAAAAGTAATACGCTCCAAATCGCCATACTCTTTCCGATTTTAAAGGCTTAAGCATTTGTGGAATCGTTTTGGAATTGTTTTCGAGTTTTTTATTTTCAGCAAAGATCAGAAACGCTATTCCGATTACTACTAATGAAATGGCGTAGATTACCGGAAGAATTTTCCACCCATTTTGTGGGTCCCCAATCGAAAAATGGTTTAACAGGGAGGGAGCCAGAAAGGTGGTAATTGCTGCACCGGCATTTCCCATTCCGAAAATTCCCAGCGCGCGGCCCTGCCATTCTTTTGGGTACCAGATTGAGGTGTAGCCAATTCCGACTGCAAAACTCGTTCCGACCATTCCGAAAAAGAAACTTAATAAGGCAAACATAAAAAAACTGTGGGCGTAGGGAAGGAGAAATAAAGGTATTGATGAAAGCAGTAGTAAAAGTGAAAAGACATATTTACCGCCAAATTTATCGGTTAGGATTCCAATTGGCAGACGCATTATAGATCCCGTTAAAATCGGAATTCCTAAAAGCCATCCCACCTGGACAACACTCCAGTGAAAAATGCCGTTATCGACCAAAAAGGTTACCAGCACACCGTTTAGTGTCCAGCAGGCAAAACACACCGTGAAGGCCAATGTGTTTAAAAATAAAATTTTGTGTGATTGCGATAATGAGTTTGTATTTTTCATAGCACTTATATTTTTATGTAAAAATAAGTACTATAACTTAGTTAAAACCTGCTAAAACGCAGTTTTTAAAAAATAATTAAGTATTTATACGTAATTTTATATTAACGAATATTCACTCGCTTTGTTAGAAAGTTCCATTAAGTTTTTAACTTTTAGTTTTTTCATCAGGTTAAAACGGTGCACTTCGGCAGTTCTTTTACTGATATCCAGTGCTTCAGCGATTTCCTTATTTCCTTTTCCGGATAATAAAAGTGTCAGGATTTCTTTTTCTCTTTTGGTAATCATCATTTCCTCGCCCAAAGTTTGTTTAGGTTCCAATGAAGGTGTGCCATTGGTAAGCTGACTAATTAAGATGGATGAAATATCACCGCTGAAATATTTTCCGCCTGATGCCACAATATGCAGGGCTTTTAAGAATTCTTCTTTGCTTGAACCTTTTAGTAAATAACCGTCTGCTCCGGCTTTTATGGATTTTAGCACATATTCTTCCGATTCGTGCATCGAAAGCATGATGATTTTTACGTTGTTATTATCAGTTCTAAGTTTTTCTACTACCTCTATACCTGTTAAGTGAGGCATACGGATATCTACTATAAGTAAATCCGGTTTTGTTTCGGCAAGTACTTCGAGCGCATCTGCACCGTCAATTGCTTCACCGACAACCTCAATGTTTGCTTCATTTTCCAGTAAAGATTTGATTCCGTCCCGAACAAAAACATGATCGTCTGCCAACACTACACGAATGATATTACTCATAGTTTACTTAATTTTGATTTTGAATTTTTACGTATATTCATCTAAAAAGAAGATGCTAATATACGTACTTTTTTTAAAAGTAAAATTCAAATTTTGTATTTAGAGATTCGAATATTAAAAAATCATTAGAAATCTTAATGATAAATTCCAATAAATAAATTCCAAATGCAGAGAGTTCAACTTTGACAAAGTTTTACGCATTAGGTTTGTCATCTCGACGAAGGAGAGATCGCACGAGGGATTCTACAAAGATTGGCGATTCAGATTGTGGAGTTTCTAGTGCGATCTCTCCTTCGTCGAGATGACAAGGATTATGTTGATTATTGAATGATAAATCAATTAGTATAAAACATCTTTTGAAACCGTTTGGCCGCGAGAGGGATGGGAGCAGGCTACCGAAGTAGCGTGGACAGCCCGACAGCATTAAGGAAAGGGGCTTTATGTAGACATGCAACTTTTAGCCCCTTTTCTTAATGGTGGCTCGCCCTAATTATTTTAGATTGTGGTTTACTTTGCGGGATTTCTCACGAAGTCTCGCGATGCTGTGCCTGACAAAGATTGTCACAAATTGGAATTTCCTACTTAAGAATCGGAATATTGAAAGTAATTCTCGTTCCTTCGCCGGGAATGGAGTTCATGAAAACGCGGCCGTTGACGTACTGGATTCTTTCTTTCATGAAAAGAAGTCCCATGCCGGATTCGCTGTTGCGTTTTTTGTCTACCGAATTGACGTCGAAACCTTTTCCGTTGTCGTCTACAATGATGCTCAAAAGTGTTTCGCTGTGGGAAAGCTGGACAATAATATGCGATGATTCGGCATATTTTATGGCGTTGTTGATGGCTTCCTGTGTGAGACGGTAAATGTTGATTTCGATTAGGGAATCCAGACGCTGGTCAAAATCGGTTTTGTTGTAGAAAAGGATTTCTTTTCCGGTGAGTTTTGAAAGTTCCTGCGTGAGTTTTGAAAGTGAGGAAACTATTCCGTGATCGCTTAATTCCGGCGGCATCAGATTGAAAGTTGCTGTTCTTACGCCTTTTATAATATCCAGCGAAAGTTTCTTTAAATATTCAATTTTTTGTTCTGATTTTTCTCTGTCGTCCAGATTGATGCTTTCTAAACTGAATTTTAAACCGGTTAACATCTGACCAATTCCGTCGTGAATTTCTTTGGCGATTCGGTTTTGTTCGTTTTCCTGATTTTCAACGATTTTGCTTGAAATAATCTTTTGCTGATTGATTTTTTCGGTTGTATTTTCAAGGTTTAGACGCTCAACTTCCCGTTGTGCTTTTTTGCGTTCGGTAATATTGAAACAAACAATTAAAAGTTCGAGTTCGTCTTTCTTGATCATAACGGGAACCATCGACAAATCGAGCCAGATTTCTTTTTCGTCTTTATTGACAATTTTAAGTTCGCCCTGCCAGCCGCTTCGCTGTTTTTCGAAAATTAAACGATCGAAATTAACCTGTTCTTTTTCGTCTTCGGTAAGGACTTCTGAGAATTTTTTGTTAGATGAAAACTTAGTATAATTTAAAAGTTTGGCAAATTTTTCCCCGATATGAATAATGGATCCGTCGGGTGAAATTCGACAATACAATAAAGTGTTTTCCATCGCATAATTGAGCGATTTAAGCTCTTTTACGGAGTTTTCTTTTATTTCGCTGATGACTTCGGTATCGTAGGCTAGTTTTAAAGCTTTCTTTTCTGATGCTAAAAGCTTGGCGATTAACCTTTCGATTTTTTTGTTGGTTGGTTTGAAAATGAAGAAAAATTCCAGTAGTAAAATCAAAAGTGTAAAACCGAAGATCCAATATTCAATTCGGCGTTGTTCGGTTACTTTTTCGTGGGCTTCGAGATCGTATTGTGTTACGATTTCATTCATTTTAGAAAGGAAAGGTCCTTCGTTTTCTAAAATGTTCTGAACCAGTTTTTGATTGTCCCCTGAGTGTTTTTTCTGTTTTAAATTCGATAAAAATAAATCTGCAGAATGTGCCATTGTATTGAAAATCGGATTGATTTCGATATACAGTTGGTTTAAATTTTCGCTTTTTTCTTTTGGAAAAGCCAAACTGTCATTTCCGTTTTTGAGTGCATTCTGGTTTTTTTTCCAAAGTGAAAGTACTTCTTCTAAATGCGAAATTTGTTCAGCAGAAGCAGTATCAGAAACATAATGCAGAATCAGAACTTCTTTAACAATTTTCTGGCTCAGCATTCTTTGTTTGCCCGAAAAATTAATGATTTTAGAATCGCTTAACTGCTGATTGAGATTGTATTGAACTAAAAACTGACTAATAATTATAGTTAAGGCAATAGTAAGCAGCGCAAAAAAATACAGTCGCCGTAAATTTTTGAAAGTAATTTTTTCTGCTGCTTCAGGATTGCTTTTCTTCATATTTTTTTATAAACCTAAAGATGCTTTTATGAGATTTAAATTTTCTTCAGAATAATTGATTTTTAAGGCTTCCTGATGTCCTTTGTCCGACATTTTCTCCCAGGTTTTTTTGATGATGTTTTTGAGTTTCTCTTCGTCGTGTTTCTGCACGAAAGGCTCTAAATAATAATCCAGAAAAACAAGGCAGATTACGTCTTCGAGCAATTGCGTTTCTGCATCTTTTTTTAATAGTTTTTTTTCAATTAGAAAGGAAACGCGGTCGATAAAGGTTTGGTCGTAACCGGCTTTTTCTAAAATTTCAGCAGTGGTTTCAGCATGAAATTTTTTCAAATCTCCGCGCCATTTCAAATAACCGACACGATCCATCGGGTAGGATTCGCGCGCGACTTTCCATCTGCAGATATGCTGTGCTTTTGAAGCGATCTGAACTTCTTCTGAAGCATTAGGTTCAAATTGTAAAAGCTTTTTGTACATCCTGTTAGAATACAATAATTCTTTAGGATATTCAATATTTTGATCTAATTCGATGTTTGGATCTTGCGCGTTTTCGGCATCAATCCATTCGCTGGCTTTTTGAAAAGGTGTTGTCATTTTTGGTTTAGTAATAGATTTCAAAGATAGGGAATTAGTGCGGAAATTAATAGTCGGAGAAAGAGATGAAAGAAGCAAGAAGCAAGATTTTAAAAAATCTGTATCCTCTTGCTTCTTGTTTCTTGCTTCTTCAAATTCTAATCCACAAACCCAACAAATACCTCGTCTTCAATGAGTTTTACCGGATAGGTTGCTATTTTAAAATCTTCGCCATTTAAGTTAGAACCATCAACAAGCGAAAATGTCTTTTTATGCATCGGGCAGGCAATTTTCGGAATATCGTCTGCAGAACCGGTCATTCCTCTTGAAAGCACCATTTCCATTTTGTGCGGGCAGGCATTTTGGCAGGCGTACCAGGCGTTGCGACGTGCGAAATTAAAAATCGCGATTTGTTTGTTTTTGTATTTGATACATCCGCCACGATTGGTTGGAAAATCTTCAATTTTACCTGCTTTGAACCAAATTGTCGCCTCGCTCGCATGAACTGTTTCGTATTGATTTAAGATTTCTTCCATGGTTTTTTTTGTTTTAGTTCCTGTTTCTTAGCCCTCTTTTTACAATCATAAGAGTTATGATGGCGCAGTAAAAAAGAGGGTAAGAAGGACAGCAAACGCTTAATTTTTTTTTCTTTTTTTGGAGCTGATTTTTTTGACACGAAGACGCGAAGGCGCAGAGTTTTTTTTCTATTCTTTGTCTTTTAATCTCGCGGAGTCGCAAGGACGCAAAGTTTTTTTCGTAAACTTTGCAATTAGCTTTGCGACCTTGCGTCTTTGCGAGATTTTTTTTATGACCAGGCTTTTGGTGCTTTTTGATCTCTTAAAGGCACAAAAGCTATATTATCATCTTTCTCGTCTGTGTTAACAAAGTGACTGAAACGTTTTAATAATCTTGGTTTTTCTAAAACCTGTTTCCATTCGCATTCAAAAGTGTTTACCATCGTCTGCATTTCGGTTTCAAGAGTTTCACAAATTCCTAAACTGTCTTCAATAATTACTTGTTTTAGATATTCTAAACCTCCGTCCAGTTTTTCTAACCATGTTGATGTTCGAATTAGCGGACCGGCAGTTCTTATGTAATACATTAAGAAACGATCCATGTATTTGATCACGGTTGCTTTGTCGATTTTTTCGGCTAGTAAAACGGCGTGTTTTGGGTTTGCACCACCATTTCCGGCGATGTATAAATTCCAGCCACCTTCAACAGCGATTAAACCGAAATCTTTTCCGCGTGCTTCTGCGCATTCGCGGATGCAGGCCGAAACACCACCTTTTAATTTATGCGGAGAACGAATTCCTTTGTAGCGATTTTCCAGTTCTATCGCAAATCCGGCGCTGTCGTCCATTCCGTAGCGGCACCAGGCGTTTCCAACACAGCTTTTTACGGCACGAAGGGATTTTCCGTAGGCGTGACCACTTTCAAAGCCATTATCGATTAATATTTTCCAGATTTTTGGCAGATCACTTAGATGCGCTCCGAATAAATCGACTCTTTGCGCTCCGGTTATTTTGGTGTACAAATCGAATTGTTTTGCTACTTCGCCTATTACAATTAGTTTTTCTGCTGTTATTTCACCGCCGGCAACTCTTGGCACTACAGAATAGGTTCCGTTTCTTTGAATATTAGCTAAAAATCTATCGTTTGTATCTTGTGTAGTTACGTGTTTGTTTGCTGTGTCATTGTAAATACTGGAGAAGATAGAAGCTACAACGGGTTTACAGATTTCGCAGCCGTCACCTTTTCCGTGGTGATCCAGTACATCATAGAAATTTTCATATTTATTGATTTTAACCAAATCAAATAATTCCTGACGGGTGTAGTTAAAATGTTCGCAAATTACCTCTTTGACTTCTTTTCCCAGCGATTTTTGAGTGGCTTTTACCAAATCAGAAACCATTGGTTTACAGCCTCCGCATCCGGATGTCGCTTTTGTTGCTTTAGCAACATCTGAAAATGAAGCACAGCTTTCGTCTAAAATTTTACAGCAGATAGCGCCTTTGGTTACATTTTCGCAGGAACAAATTACAGCAGTATCCGGCAAATCCATGACACTTCCCATTGAAGAACCTTCAGATCCGTCGCGCGAACCTAAAATCAAATCTTCCGGATTTTTAGGCAAAGCTATTCCGTTATTATAAATCTGAAATAACGAATTGTAATCGCTTGAATCGCCCACTAAGATTCCGCCCAATAAAGTTTTAGAATCTTTTGTAACGTTTATTCTTTTATAAATTCCACTTAATTTGTTTTCGTATACGATCGCAGTTACATGTTCATTTTCAATAAAAGGATCACCAAAACTTGCTACTTCAACACCAATTAATTTTAATTGTGTCGACATGTCGATGGTTTCTCTCATGGTTTTATCGCCATTTAAGATCTGCTCGGCAGCCACATCGGCCATCTCGTAGCCGGGAGCAACAAGTCCGTAAATGTTTTGGTTGTAAAGTGCCGCTTCACCAATAGCAAATATCGAAGGATCAGATGTCTGCATTTGGTTGTTGACCACGATTCCGCCCCTTACGCCAACTTCTAATCCGGAAACTCTTGCCAGTTCGTCGCGGGGTTTAATTCCGGCAGAAATAACCAACATATCCACTTTTAGCAATTCGTCGTTGGCAAACATCATTCCTGTTATACTTTCTTTTCCGTCAATGTATTGTGTTGCTTTATTAAGGTGAATTCCAATATTCAATTCCTCAATTTTCGACTGGAGCATATCGCTCGCGCCCTGATCTAATTGTCTCGGCATCAAACGGGGTGCAAATTCCACTACATGCGGATTCAATCCTAAATCTCTTACCGCTTTTGCAGCTTCAAGACCTAATAATCCGCCTCCTAAAACTGCGGCTTCTGTCGCACCTCTTTGTTTTATTTTTTTTGCGTATGTCATAATAGCGTCCAGATCTTCTATCGTTCTGTAAACAAAGACACCTTCTTTTTCTACGCCTTCAATTGGCGGTACAAAAGCAGAAGAGCCAGTAGCTAAAACTAAGTAGTCGTACGTATGTGTTTTGCCCAAATGAGTATGGATCGTTTTAACATCGCGATTAATATCTGTAATTAATTCAGATGTATTGAGAGTAATGTTATTTTCTAAGTACCATTCTGTTGTTGACAAAGAAAGATCATCTGCCGTTTTACCACCAAAGTATTCACTTAAATGGACACGGTCGTAAGCTCTTCGTGGTTCTTCACCAAACACTGTAATCTGATACTTTTCCTGTCCCGATTTTGCAACAAACTTTTCACAAAATTTATAACCAACCATGCCGTTTCCAACTACTATTACTCTTATCATGATTTCATTAATTAAGTATTACTACGCAAATATAAGTATTTATACTTATAAAAATACGTATTAATTTAATTTTAATTAATTTTTGATTTCTAAGATCTAAGTATTTTATTGGGATGCCTTACGTAGTGCGAAGTTTTTAAAAATTTGCTCTATTGCATTTTTTCTAAATTTGAAAAGATTCTAAATAAGATTTTTAAAAAAATGTCGTAAATTCATAAGAATTTACCTGTGTTTTAACTAAAGATATTTTTAATTCTAAATCTCATGAAAAAAATACTTTCACTTTTGTTGTTATTTATGATAATAACAAGTTGTAAATCAGTTGCTGGAAAAGATTCCAATACTGTTTCTTCGGTACCATCTACAGAAGAGGATTTACACTATTATTTTAAAGCTTCCGGAAACGAACCTTTTTGGAGTATAAAACTGGGAAACGAGAAAGTTGTTTTTACCTCTATTATTCCGGGGAAAGAAAATATCACATTCTCATCTGCCGAACCTGTTAAAGCAATGGATGCTAATGTAAAAATGTACAAGGTAAGTAACGAAAAAACGACTGCCACTATTACAATTCAGCAATTAGATTGTCAGGATTCTATGTCGGGTGCTATTTCACCCTACAGTGCAAAAGTGGAAATCAGGAATAATTCAGAATTAGAAACGCAAAAACTAACCGGTTGCGGTAAGTATCTTACAGATTATCGTTTACACGATATTTGGGTTTTAGAGGAATTAAATGGGTATAAGGTATTTATAACTGACTTTCAGAAGGAATTTCCCAGAGTCGAAATTAATTCTGCAGAAAACCGATTTTCCGGTTTTGGAGGCTGTAATTCTATGACAGGACAAATATTTTTTGAAAAAGATGTTTTACGTTTTAGCAAAGTGGTTTCTACTCTAATGGCTTGCCCTCAGGGAAATAAAGAAGGAGAGTTTTTGAAAGCTTTGCAGGCGGCGACTACTTATTCTATTGGAGATAACCGATTGACACTTTCTAATCCTTCAACGAAATTGATTGTTTTTAAGAAGGTTGATTAGAAGTTTTTTATTTGTTTCAAGTTTAAAGTTTCAGGTTTTTGCCAGTTCTGTCATTTCGACTGAAAGGAGAAATCGCACAAGAAATTCCGCAAACAAAGTCTCCAATCTTTGTCGACAAACTAGTGCGATTTCTCCTTCGTTGAAATGACAAACTAAAACGAAAATCTATTGAGCAGAATCAATTGAACATAGCCAATGGTTTCAACCATTGGGAAACATAGTATAAAAGAATTATTCAAACAATTCCTTAGGATCGTCGTTTTCTTCTTCATTACCTTCAATAAAATCCAATTCCAAAGCTTTTACACTTTGAACGGCATTTCCGGCGATACCACGAATCGAACCATACATTCCCAGAGTGTTATGAACCACTTTTTCTATTTGCTTTTCGCGTTGTTTCCAGATTCTCTGCATGGCTCTTTTCTCTGAATCTAAGTCACTTTGCATTTGTGTAAAACCTTCTACAATACCTTCAATTTGTAAACGAAATTCGTTGCTTGTCAGGAAGTCGTATAACATTTCCATTTTATCGCCTTTGTTTTCCTGTGCCTGAACCGCCTGATTGACCTGAATTAAAGACTGACGCAAAACAGCACTTAAACCTTTAAATTCTTCATATGTACAAATCCAGATTCCGTCCCGCATTCCCATTCTCTCCATTCCGGCGGGCATTACTTCAGTAACCAAAACGCCGATATTGGCTCTCTTGATTCTGATATCGTTTTTAAACTTCTCAATCCACGAAGGCTGAAACGCTTTTGTTCTTTTACTTTCGTAATAAATAGAACCGCAATTTTGGTGCTCACGTGTGTTGACAATCTGAAGACAATCTGCTCCGTTTGCACCTTTTTTAATTTCATCGATACTGTCTAGCGGAAAGTTGTTGGCCAGCCATTCTTCAATTGCCAATTCCATTACTTCGCCCTGTAACTGCATAGAACCTTGTTCCTGCTTGCGTTTCATTTCTTCCGTCAGCTTTTTTTGTTCTTCCAACTGCTTTTGGAGCTCTTTAAATTTTAACTCGTTTTTGTCGTCTTCCTGTTTTCTTATTTTTTCGCGTTCCAAAGCCAATTGCGTATTCAATTGTTTTTCTGCTTCGGCTTGAATCGCATCTTTCATTTCCAGTTTTTCGCGTTGGAGTTTGGCGATTTCACCTTCCATTTTGTTTAGCTCCCTGATTTTTGCTGATTTTTCAGAGAGTTCTTTTTCCATCAATAACAACCGGTCTTTGTTTTCTTCTTCCAGTTTGGTTTTTAGTTTCTCACCAATTTCTTTTTCAGCCGCTTTTTTCTCACGCTCTAATCGCTCAGCAAAAAGTTCGTTTTCGTGTTTTTTCTTGGCTTCAAATTCTAATTTGGCTTTTTCTAATTGTTCGTTTTTAAGTTCTAATTCACGATTTTGAAGATTAGCCTTTTGTTGAAATTCCTTACGGATGCTGTCTTCCAGCTGATGTTTTAAAACATCATTAACATCGATAGGAGTTCCGCAGTTTGGACACTGAATTGAAGATTGCTCAGCCATTTTTTTTGAATTGTATTATTGTAGAATTATAATTTGCTAAGGTATTTAAAAGTTCTGTTTTTCTGATGTGGATTTCTGTACTAAATTGTAACGAATTTTTGTTATGGCTACATTTTTTGCCACTAAGGCGCTAAGGCTCAAAGTTTTTTTTAATCTCGCAAAGTTGCAGAGGCACAAAGTTTTGTTTCACACTCCCGATAGCTATCGGGATTATAAGATTTAGGCAGATCAAGCAAATGATTATTCTCTTTTTTTTGTCATCCTGAGGAACGAAGGATCTCCACAAGAAACTCGACAAAGATTTGATTTTTGGTGCGGAGCTACTTACGGAGATCCTTCGTTCCTCAGGATGACATAATGAATGGTTACTTTGCAAAAAAACTTTGAGTCTTAGCGCCTTTGCGAGATTAACAATTAAAACTTCGTGTCTTAGCATCTTTGTGGCAACAAAAAAGCAACAGCCGATTGCGTAATTTCAGAGTAATCTTCTTTTGAAGTAATCAGTGAAACATCTGTTAACAAATTCACTTTTTTCAATTCTATAAAACCCAAATCCTGATCTTGATTATCTTTTGCCACGTTTGAAGGTATAATCGAAATTCCCAATCCGTTTTTGACTAATTGTACGATTGAATTGATATTATTGGCTTCGTGAATAATTTTGGGAGTAAAGCCATAAAAAGCACAAAGTTCTAATAAAACTTCGTGATAATGCGGCGCATAATCTTTATTGAAAAATACAAAAGTTTCGTTCTCCAGATTCGGAATGTCTTTTTCTGAATTAATTTTGATGAGATTTTTATTAAAAACAACCGAAAATCCGTCACGAAACCACAATTGCGATTTTATTTTGGGAGATTTTATTGGCGATCGAATAATTCCTAAATTTATTTTTCCTTTTTCTAAAGCTTCAATTTGTTTGGTTGTCGAAATTTCAAAAAGTTTAAAATTCACGTAAGGAAATTGCCCTTTCAGATACTGAATTAATTCTGAAATCACAGAAGAATAAATCGAACTGATATAGGCAATGCGAAATTCTCCGCTCACATTTTCTGCAATTTTCTTTGTCTTTGTGCTGATTTGCTCCAAATTTTGAAAAATGGCTTTTACTTCTTTTTCAAAGTATTTTCCGGCTTCAGTGAGTTCGACCTTTTTGTTGTTTCGAATAAAAAGCTTTGCCTGCAGTTCATCTTCCAGTTCAATAATTTGCCGGCTTAATGGCGGTTGTGAAATAAAGAGTTTTTCTGCCGCTTTGGTAAAGTTGAGTTCTTCGGCTACAGCCAGAAAATATTTTAGATGACGTAATTCCATGATACTTTTAAAGTATTATTAATTGATAAAAATAGTATTTTTAAAGTATATATTGAAGTTTTAGTTTTGACTCGAAGTTAAATGTTAGAAGTTAAATGTAAAAAGTGCAACCCAGTAACTTATAACAAATAACCTTATAACTTAAAACAAAAAACATGAAAAAATCAACTACACAAGAAATCAGGAAACGATTTGACAATGATGTCGAACGATTTTCAAATTTAGAAACAGGGCAGGTCGCTACAATCGATGCCACAATTTCACTAGAATTAATAACTGAAGCTTCAAAAAGAATTGTTCCAAATGCCAAAAATGTTTTGGATGTGGGATGCGGAGCGGGAAATTATACTTTGAAAATGCTTTCTAAAATGCCGAATTTAAACGCGTCTTTAGTCGATTTAAGTTTGCCAATGTTAGAAAGGGCTTTTGAGAGAGTGTCTCAGGAAACAAACGGAAATGTCGAAATTTTACAAGGTGATATTCGGGAAGTCCCGTTGCCGGAAAACCACTTTGATATTATTCTGGCCGGGGCAGTTTTGCATCATTTGCGTGATGATGAAGATTGGGAAACGACTTTCACGAAATTATTCAGATTATTGAAACCGGGCGGTTGTCTAATGATTTCTGATTTGATCACGCAAGACACAGATTTGTTAAATGATTATACCTGGCAACGTTACGCGGAGTATTTAGAAGGAATAGGAGGGGAAGAGTATCGCCAAAAGGTGCTTGATTATATCGAAAAAGAAGATACCCCAAGATCTATGAATTATCAATTGGATCTGATGAAGAAAGTTGGTTTTTCTAAAGTAGAAATTTTGCACAAAAATATGTGTTTCGGTGCTTTTGGCGGAATTAAATAAAGTTTTAGCCACGAATTCACGAATTTATTTTTTTTAATCTATGCGCAAAGGATTTTTAATTAATTCGTGAATTCGTGGCTATAAAAAACTTTATAAAATTTGAGCTGTTTTGTAAACCTGAATTGGGCTTGAAACTAAGCTTTCTGTTTTTTGAATAAATTCTTTTAAATAAGACTGATTGTTGTGTAAATCCAGTCCAATCTGATCTTTCCATTCTTCCCAAAGAATAAAAACGTTTTCTGAAGTGTGTAAATCGTAACGAATGCAGGCTGCTTCTTTTCTGGTTTCTGTCACCAGATGTGTCAGCATATTTTGAACTTCAATTAAGTTCTCAGGTTTACTTTTTAAAATGGCTGTAATTGAAATCATAATTATAAGTTTTTAAAAGTTTCTTCTAAATGCTTGATATAATTCTCTTTAAAGATAATGATATTTTCTGGTGTTGCTCCTTTTTCGACATCATGAAAATGAAATCCGTTTATGCGTTCCATTCCGGTAAATTTGTTCATTTTATGGAAACCAAACATGACGCCGTCGTCTACTGAAGTTTCTTGGAAGAACTCGCCCGGAAGCGTAAAAGCGGTTGCAGGTGCGTTCCAGCTTGTAGTTAACATGTATTTGCGCCCGTGGAGAAGTCCGCCGGTTCCGTAGTTGATGTCGGGATTTACACGGCTTCTTCCGTCGCTTCTGTAGATTCCGTTGTTGTGTCCCTGTGTGAAAACGTCATCGATGTATTTTTTGAAAAGATTCGGCAGCTGAAACCACCAAACCGGTGTATGGTAAATGATTACATCTGCCCAAACGAATTTTTCTACTTCTTCCTGAAGATCGATTTCAGTTTCGATATGTGTTGTTTTGATTTCGTAATTGTTGTTTTTAGACAGAAATTCAATTGTCCAGTCCTGAACAGTTTGATTGAATTTTCCTCCTGAATGTGCGAATTTCTGTCCGCCGTTAATTATAAAGATCTTTGTCATTTTTAAATGTTTTTTCTTATGAAATGTTGTGTGAGGGATAGAGGCGGTATCCTTTTGTGAAATGAAATGGAGCAAAAGATATAGCCGAAAGCCCGACCCGGAGGGACACACCCTAATTATTTTTATTATTTATTTTTTGAGATTTTAATTTTAACACATAGAAACATGAGGTGGTAAAAAACTAATTTTGTAACCGATTTGCCTCAAAGTTTGTCATTTCGACTGAAAGGAGAAATTACACTCGTAACCACAAAGATTTGCCACTAGTGAAGTTTCTATTGAGATTTCTCCTTTCAGTCGAAATGACAATATTGTGTGGACTATGTGAATTGATGTAAGTGAAATGTCTTTAATTGCAAAGCAAAACTATGTTTCTATGTGTTTAAAAATGAGTGCTATTTTACTTTAGAAATGGCCTGATTGATAAATTCTAATTCCGAAATAGATAAATCAAAATCCATGGCTTTTGCGTTTGAGATGGCTTGTTCTGCATTTCGGGCTCCGGCTAAAACAATTGAAATTCCTTTTTGTAAAGTCGTCCAGCGAAGAACCAATTGTGAGATCGAAATGTGTTTGTCGTTTGCCAGTGAACTCAATTCTTCAATTAAAGTTTTTACTTTCTGAAGGTCGAATTTTCCGAAATAACCGTTTCTGTGATCGTTTTCTTTTAGTTTGCTGTCGGTGAAATATTTTCCGGTCAGTAAACCTCTTTCCATCGGACTATAAGCAATGATTCCAATATTTTCTGAGACAGTAAACGGAATTAAATCGGTTTCGATTGTTCGATTTAACATGCTGTATGCAACTTGGTTGGAGGCAATGTGAACGGTTTTTTGCGCTTCCTGAATTTGCGCAATATTGTAATTACTTACTCCGAAAGCTTTTATTTTTCCTTGCTGAATGAGTTTTTCAACGGCTTCCATAGTTTCGGAAATGGGTGTGGTAACATCGGGCCAGTGAATTTGCAATAAGTCGATATAATCGGTTTGAAGACGTTTTAAACTGTCTTCGATTTCTTTGATTACATTTTCTTTTGATGAATATTTATAAATGGGCACTTTTTTACCGTTATCATCAGCATCAAAAAAGAAATCGCCTTTTCCGTTGTTGCTTCCGTCCCAAACCAAACCAAATTTAGTCAGTAACTGAACTTTGGAACGATCTAAATTTTTTATGGCTTCGCCGATCATTTTTTCGCTTAAACCAAATCCGTAAAAAGGAGCCGTGTCGATTGTGGTAACTCCGAGGTCGATTGAAGCGCGGATCGAGTCGATTGATTCTTTCTTTTCGGTGCCGCCCCACATGGTTCCTCCAATAGCAAATGCACCATAAGTTATAGATGATAATTCCAGTTCTGAATTGCCTAATTTTCTATATTCCATAATTGTGATTTTTTTCGTTTAAAATTGATTTGGCAAAATTATACTGTTTTTACGATAGTAATTTGGTATATATTTGTCTTTTTTAGGTATATTTGCATCTTCAAATAATTTCAACCATGAAAAAAGAAAATTTATACGAACCTTTTACGGTTTCTTTTGAGACGTTAAGTGAATATCCTGATGTTGGGGATCGTCATAATTTTTTTGAATTGGTTTACATTCTGGAAGGAACTGGTTCTCAATGTATCAATAAGAATGTTTTTAGCTACGATCCCGGGCATTTGTTTTTACTGACGCCCGAAGATTGTCATAATTTTACGATTGAAACGGAAACGAGGTTTTTCTTTTTGAGATTCAATGATATTTATTTGCAAAATTCAAGTCTGCAGAACGAGAATATTCAGCGTTTGGAATATATTCTGCAAAATGCGAATCACCAGCCAGGTTGTATTTTAAAAAATGATCCTGATAAATGTCTGGTAAAAGTGATGATTGAGGCGATCTGTCGTGAACATCAGGATAAGGATGTGTACAATCAGGAATTGATTCAGCAGCTGGTCAATACGCTGATTATTATTGTAGCGAGAAATATTGCGAAATATCTTCCAGAACAGGTTTCCATTAGTACAGAAGCAAAAGCAATGGATATTCTGCAGTATATTCAGAATAATATTTATTATCCGGAGCGCATAAAAGCGGAATCGATAAGTGGTTATTTCGGAATTTCGAATACGTATTTAGGCCGTTATTTTAAGAAGCATGCCAGCGAAACGATGCAGCAATATATCAGTAATTATAAAACGAAACTGATTGAACATCGCTTGCAGTTCAGTGACAAACGTATTAATGAAATTGCGTATGAGTTTGGTTTTACAGATGAAAGTCATTTCAATAAATTCTTTAGAAAGCAAAAAGGCTATAGTCCGTCTGAATTTAGAAAAACGATTCGATTGAGTGCTTAGGTTTTTTTGCTAGCCACGAATTCACGAATTTCTCTAATTTTATTTGGCCACAGATTAAATGGATTATAGAGAATTTTATTTCACGCAGATTTTTATAGATTTAAGCAGATTAAAAGAGATAAAAATAAATTTGAATGGATAGAAATGATGACAGGAAGTTAATTTCAATTTATGAAGAGATTTGATGCCATTTAATTTTCTTTTCCAACTATAAAATCAAAATGTTCTGTGTTGCCTGTTTTGAGATTATTGATTTCGTTTTGAATTAATTCTTCAAGCGATTCTGCAACAATGTCTCTTGACCACGATTCATTTTGCAATTCTATAATCTGCCCAAATTTTCCTTTTGGAGCAGGATCGGCATCAAAAAGTAAATAATCGCCGTTTCTTCCTGTTGCAAACGGAATCCATTTTGGATTTGCATAATTATTTATATTGATTTTTTCAAGGTCATAATCCATTAAAGGAAGATCATCTTCGTGAAATTGTAAATCCTGAATAGAATTCCATTCTTCTGCAATGTCTTCAAACGGAATGAGTTCATAAGGCCAGTTGTTTATTAGGATTTGAAAAGCTGATGTAACGGCGTCGTATTCTACATTCTGGATTTTGTAAAAATTGAGCAGAGCAGGAGGAACCGTAATTCCGTCTTCCAAAGTAGAATGATTTTCTATATCTTCTTCTGAAATACCTTCTGTAAGATTGTAGTAATCATTATCTGTGGGCACTATTTTATTGATTTCTAAAATCCATTCGTTCCATAAAGGTTCGAAAATTTTAAATTCCGAATCAAGGTTTGCAGAGATCTTTTTTTCTTTTTCTTCGTACGCAGAAATACTCAGACTTGTAATTTTGTCGTCTTCTTTGTCAAACCACACGCTGATTCCGTTGCGAACCAAAGCGCCGCTTCTGTCTCCTTTAAAAAGTTTGACAAGCTCGTTTTTATTGTTTTTGTAGTATTGCAATATTTCCTGTCCGTCAAAAATAAATTCTCCTGCAAAAATGCTTTTTGCGCAAAAGTCATATTCTTTAATTTCAAATTCAACAGCCAGACTTTCTGCTTCCTGTCCTTCTTTAGAAAAAGCAACAATACCGCGATCATCCCAGGTAAAAATGTGGTTATACTGTTTTTTGATTTGTCTGCAATCTCCTAAAGCTTGTTTTAAAACTGAGATATCAATTGGGAATTCAATGGTTATGTTGTTAATCTGAAAGCCTGTTTTGGATAATTCAAGTTTTGTCATTTTTGCTTTTTTAAGAATTAGATAATCTTCTTGATTACGCGAAGTTTGTGTGTATGTTTGTTCATTTCAGGATTATAAATTCCGGTGTGGTCCAAACGGTCAATGCGTACTTTTCCACTTGCGTGAATAATGTAATTGTTCTCCATTATGATTCCAACGTGAATGATGTTTCCTTCATCATTATCAAAAAAAGCCAGATCGCCGACCTCACTTTCTTCAATAAAGCTTAAAGGTTCGCCTTCTAAAGCCTGTTGAGAGGCATCACGGTGAATTTTGTAGCCGTTTAATTTGTAAACCATTTGTGTAAACCCCGAACAATCAATTCCGAAAGGTGTTTTTCCACCCCAGAGATAAGGTGCGTTCAAATACATAAAAGCGGTTTTAATAAGAGCGCTTTTAGGTTTTAAACCGCTGGTTTTGGTTCCTTCAAATTCAAAATTTGAAGTATTAATTTCGCTGTTATTTAAAAATGATAAGGAAGCCCCAAGCGGAATTGGAAGTAATAAGTTATTAGATCCGGTGATATAGTCAATCAGATCTGCATTTAGTATAATGGACTCCTGGCTCAATTGTTTAAACTGCTCTTCAGAAATAACCTGATATTGCTTAGAATCTACCCAGCCTACATAATCATCGTACTGAATTCGGATTTTAGCCCATTGATTTTGACGTTCTAATATTTCGATATGTTCGCCAAACAAAAGTTGTGTTACGATTTCACTTCTGTCGCTGGCTTCAGCTCGAACCGGTACTATGGCTAAATTGCAAATTCCGAACATTGATGGAAATTTATAAGTTGAAAATTAGGAGCTATTTTACCATAACTCCTAATTTTAAATAATATTATTTAAGCTCTTTCTATAACAATTGCAGATGCACCGCCCCCGCCATTGCAGATTGCTGCAGCTCCGGTTTTGGCATTATTTTGTTCTAAGACATTTAGCAAAGTTACAATGATACGTGCTCCCGAAGCTCCAAGGGGATGTCCCAGCGAGACCGCGCCACCATTTACATTTACTTTGTTATTGTCTAAATTAAGAATTTTTGAATTGGCCAGTCCTACTACAGAGAAAGCCTCGTTGAATTCAAAATAATCAACATCTGAAATCGAAATTCCAGCTTTATCCAAGGCTTTTGGTAAAGCTTTTGCCGGACTTGTGGTAAACCATTTTGGTTCCTGAGCGGCATCTGCGTAACCTTTTATGTAAGCTAAAGGTTTTAATCCTAAGGCATTTGCTTTTTCTTCAGACATTAAAACCAGGGCGGCAGCTCCGTCATTAATTGTCGAGGCATTTGCAGCAGTTACCGTTCCGTCTTTTGTAAAAACAGCGCTTAAAGAAGGTATTTTGTCTAATTTTACATTAGTGTATTCTTCATCTTTTGAAAAAATAACGGGTTCTCCGCGTCGTTGCGGAACTTCAACCGGAACCACTTCGTTATCAAATTTTCCGGAATCCCATGCTTTAGCACTTCTTTCGTAAGACTGAATGGCATAAGCATCCTGTTCTTCACGGCTGATCTGGTATTCAGTTGCACATAAATCAGCGCAAACTCCCATTGCGTTGTTATCGTAAGCATCTGTCAGACCATCTTTTTGCATTCCGTCCAGCATTGTTGCAGGGCCAAATTTATTTCCGGCACGCATTTGTACGTAATGCGGAATCAAACTCATGTTTTCCATTCCTCCGGCTACTACAATCTCTGCGTCTCCACAAGCAATAGCCTGGGCCGCAAACATTACAGCTTTCATACCAGAAGCACAAACTTTGTTTACAGTTGTAGCGGCAACTTCTTCAGAGAGACCGGCAAAAAATGCCGCCTGACGTGCTGGAGCTTGTCCAACACCGGCCTGAATTACGTTACCCATAAAAACTTCATCAACTAATTTTGGGTCAAGGTTAATTTTTTGAAGTGCGCCTTTAATAGCGGCAGCACCTAATTTTGGTGCGGGTACGGTAGATAAACCTCCCATGAAACTTCCGATAGGTGTTCTAGCGGCAGAAACGATAACAACTCTTTTGTTCATTTTCTGTTAGATATTAGTTAATGTAGCAAATTTACTTAATATTTAAATAAATTCAAATTTTGGTTTAAATAGGAAAGATTTTAAATTCCCTTGAAATTTTTATTAATTCTATTTGTTTGATTGTGAAGTCTTTTTGAAAAAAGATTAAAAAAAGTTTAAAAAAATGGAAAAAATACTTGTGAGATATGGAATGTTGTTATACCTTTGCCACCGCAAAACAGGACACGTTCCTTGAGCTTGGAGAGGTGCCAGAGCGGTAATGGAGCAGATTGCTAATCTGTCGACGGGTAACCGTCGCCAGGGTTCGAGTCCCTGTCTCTCCGCTTAAATTTTGCCTTCGGGGTGTAGCGTAGCCCGGTTATCGCGCCTGCTTTGGGAGCAGGAGGCCGCAGGTTCGAATCCTGCCACCCCGACTTTTTAAGGTTTTTTGCAAAAAACTCACTGGTTCCATAGCTCAGCTGGATAGAGCAACGCACTTCTAATGCGTAGGTCGAAGGTTCGAATCCTTCTGGGATCACTCAAGAGGATAATCAGTGATGATTATCCTCTTTTTGTTTTAACTTATTTGGGTTTTAAAATTGGTGCTTTTTTCTGCTGTCCAATAGTAGAAAAGAGGCTCCAACGAAACTTAAATAGTTTTTACTTCCTTCACTCTCTGTACCGTCTGTCTTTATGTAAAGATTTTAAGATTTAGGTTACTCGCTTGATCACAGATAAACACTAAATTTAAACGATACCATAAATGCTCAATTTAAATTTTGCAATTTTTGAAACTTACCAGACTAGTGTCTCATTTAGAAAGAGTTATTCGTATTAAAAAAATATTTTTGTAATAGTGTCAGAAAGTTCAATTTCCGGATTCGTCATGTTTATTGTAAAGATCCTTGACTAACCTCGTTGTATGGAGAGAAAGCTTTCGAGAAATGTAGTTTTTTTGTATCCTATTTTTCGAAAGCATGCAAATAATAGACAACAAATTCATTTTTAAAAGATTAATTCTTATTTTTAGTCAGTATTAACTTCAAAACTAACTGTTTAAACTACCAAAAATGAAGAAAATTTCCCTTCTATTGCTAAGTATAGTGTTGTGTTCCTTTACCACTCCTGAAGAAATAACAACTATTTCTGGAAAGATAATGAACGCAGAAAATAACACAATCAGGATTAAGGGAGAATTGCTGGATAAAGAAATCAAACTAAAAGCAAATGGCAGTTTTTCAGAAAATTTGGTATTAGAACTGGATCGCATTTATAAAATTGAAACTACCAGGAATAGCTTTCCTATATATGTTTCTAAAGATTACAGATTGGTAATTAATGCTGATGACGCAAACCTGACACCAACTTTAAAATTTACTGGGAAAGGAAGCGTGGAAAACAATTATCTATATCAAAAACAGCTTGTTACTTCTGCGACTCCAGATCAGGAACTTTATAAACCTGGTGAAAATGAATTCCTGAAAAAACTTCATGAAATAAAAAGTTCAGTCCTTAATTTGTACAAAAAAACAAAATTTACTGATGTAAATTTTAAAGAAAAAGAAGCTCGAAGTATTTATTTTTTAGAACAAAAGCATTTATTTTATTATAAAAAATATCATAATTATTATGGCCAAGTGGATAATTTTATAGTTTCTGAAACATATCCAAAGCTTGATGCAACTATGGATTTGGGCAATGATTCGGATTTTTTATTTTCAAATGAATACTGTGATATTGTACTCCGAAACTTCTACGCGAGTGTCAAAATAGATGATGATCAGCCTTTTGATGTTTCGGCTAAAAATGCAATTCCACAAATTAGAGCTTTAAAAAGTCAAAGCATAAAAAACCGTTTAGTTGAAAAATTGTCTTATGATATAAATATCGGGAATCCAAACTATGATCTCTTATATAAGGAATTTTCATCGATTACAAATAAAGCGATATTGAAACAAAAGCTTACAGACAAATATAATTTAGCAAATACTTTACAACCTGGCAAACCGTCTCCAACATTTGACTACGAAAATCAAAAAGGGGGAAAAACTTCTTTAGAAAACCTGAAAGGAAAATATATTTACATTGATCTTTGGGCAACATGGTGTGGTCCATGTCGGGAGCAGATTCCATTTCTTCAAAAAGTAGAAGAAAAATATAAAGGAAAAAATATTGAATTTGTCAGCATTTCAATAGACGCAAAAAAGGATCAGACGAAATGGAGTAAATTTGTTACTGAAAAGCAATTGGGCGGGATTCAGTTATTGGCAGAAAATGAATGGAAGTCGAAAATCATAAAAGATTACGGTGTTGATGGAGTTCCGACATTTATTCTTCTTGATCCGAATGGTAATATTGTGACAGCACGCGCTCCAAAACCATCTGACCCTAAATTGATTGAGTTATTAAGCAGTTTAAAAATATAATTTTACCAAATATAAGGTTTTAGAGATATTTAGAGTTTTTAAAAGCTAAAAGTCATAATTCAAGTGGCTTTTTTTATTTCTGTATTTTTATTTTTAAATTTTATTTTACAATTACTTACCAAAAGTAATTAGCAGTGGGTAAAAATTATAAAGTACTCCCAAATATTTTCATTCATTGGTGAAATAGTTTAACTTAGTATAAATAGGTCATTAAACATTTCATATAAACAGTAAAAATGCGCTTCAAATATCTACTAATTTTCTTTGTTTTACTTTCGTTTAAATCAAATTCTCAAATTGTTGAAGAGAAAAAAAACTTTCGTGCCGCCGATTCATTATTAAAAGAAAATAGTTTTTCTGTTCACCGCGATAATTACTTCTTAACCGGTGTTCCGCTTGACGAACCTATTACCAGCAATTCTGCAGATGTTAAATATCAGGTCAGTTTTAAACTTCGGTTGAATTCTAAGCCCATTTTGGGTGGTTTTTTTCCGTATTTAATGTACACTCAAAAAGCTTTTTGGGACATTTATGCGAACTCAAAACCTTTTTCTGAAATCAATTTCAATCCCGGTGTCGCAATCGTTCGTCCGTTTTATCTGAAAGGAAATAGATTAACGTATGGCACCATTTCCTTAGAACATGAATCAAATGGAAGGGATTCTATTTATTCCAGAACCTGGAACATGCTTGCTTTCTCCCTAAAGTCTCAGGTTTCTCCAAGATGGGTTGTGGGAATAAGAGGCTGGATTCCACTTGTGGATAAAGAGGATAATCCCACTCTAACGAAGTATGTTGGTTATGGTGAAGCCAGTGCTACATACCAAATTCAGCCCGGAAGATGGAGTGCAGATGTTTTATTTAGAAAAGGCAGTGGATTAATTAATTACGGCTCTTTACAGACACAAGTCAACTGGAGGCCTTATAAAGAAGAAAATTATTATCTAACCCTACAATGGTTTATAGGATATACCGAAAGTTTAATTGATTATCAGGAACATAAAAGTATGATCAGACTAGGATTTACTATAAAACCTGAGGGAATGGGTATATTCTAAATACCTTTCTGACATCCGTATAAATTATTTAGATTGTTACCGTACGATGATATATGTGATTTTACTATTTAAGATATAAGAAGTTTAATTCTTTCAATAGCTTCTTTATTTTGATGGGCAACTTCCACCAATGCTAAAAGAATGTCGTTTCTAAATATGGTTTTATTTCTTACATTTCTAACCAGTGATTTACTTGGTGCCGGACTGCCTTTTGCTACAATACAATTAATCGTGAGATCCACATAGGTTACAGGTAAATGCTTATCTATAAATTCATAAGCTTTTTTATTGTGAGAATTATCTTCTTTAAAATTGCTATTATTGATTAATTTTGACATATATTTGCGGCTAATAATTTAATGTTTCCATATTTTACGTAAATGTAGGAATAATATTATATTTAACATTCTATTTTATGTTAAAAAATATATTGTAACTATATTTCATATTGAATTGAATGATGATGTATAACGAGAAATTAAGCAAATTCTTTAAAGCTAAAGGATTAAAGCAAAAAGAGGTTGGAGCAATCTTAGGATTTAGTCCGGCAATGATTGGAAGATATTTACATGGAACTGCGAGTATTGGTTCTGAATTTATTCTGAGTTTAAGTAAAAATTTTCCTGATGTAGATCTGAATGATCTTTTTGCTCCTGAAAGTGAGCAAAATATGATTAGGGAGACGGGAGCGGTTTATGAAAAACAAAATATTCTTAATGATCTTGAAGAAATTGAAGGCCGCATTCATACTATTCGAAAAAAACTCTCAGAGAAAAAGTTTGAGGAATAAGCTATATATGTCCAAAATACTTCAATTATAAAATAAGACATTAAAGCCACTCGTAAAGAGTGGTTTTTTGTTTAACGTGCTTAACTTTAGTTGTTTGTGTGAGATGTTACCTGTTTTTTTATTAAATTTGGTTACCAATTTTCTAGCAATAACCACTATGGAAAAATTAAAACGACCAGTTTATGCAAAACCTGGAGCCGATGATTTTTTTAAGAAGATGCGTTTGGAAGTAAATGAAACGGTCTTAAAAAACTCGACTTTATATGTATTGAACATTGTAAAATCTGTTGGCCTGCTGGCAATTTTCTTTTTGTCTTTTTTTTGCATTTTAATTTTTGGGGATAGCACACCTTTACTTTTTCTCTTTTATATTTTGTGCGGAATCCTGATGATTGTATTGTTTATAAATGCCTTTCACGATGCTGCTCACGGAGCTTTGTTTAAAAAGCCTAAGCATAATCAGTGGTTTTTGTATGTTTTAGAACTTTTCGGCAGCAATCACTGGCTCTGGATGCGGCGGCATATTGGTCTCCATCATGCTTATCCCAATGTGCCCGATTGGGATGTAGATATCAAGCAGAGTGATATTATCAGAATATTTCCCACTAGTCCATTGTTGGATTATCATAAATATCAGCATATTTACATGTGGTTTATTTATCCGTTATACAGTCTGAACTGGATTTATATACGGGATTTTAAAGATCTTTTTGGAAGAAAAGACAACTACGTCAAAAAAATAGTCGAAACAATTCCCAAACGCGAAATATATAAGCTATTTGCAGCAAAAATCATTAATCTGAGCTATCTGCTTATTATTCCCATAATTTTTTTAGATCATCCTTGGTACCTGGTTTTTCTCGCCTGGTTGTGTATGCACATGTCGGGCAGTGCACTTGGAGTAGTAGCACTTGTCTCTACACATGTGGATGAAGATGCCCATTTTCCCAATACAGACCAGGATGGAAATCTTTCTGATACCTGGGCAGTCCATCAAATGATTGTAACAAAAGATTTTAGCACAGAGAGCACTTTAGCCAATTTTCTGTACGGCGGGTTCACGCATCACGTCGCGCATCATCTTTTTCCTAATGTAGGTCATACTTATTATCCGTACATCACACCCATTATAAAGCGATATGCCAAAGAGTATAATCTTCCGTATACTGCTTATCCTTTTTATCACGCGGTTCGTTCGCATTTTAGAATGCTTAAAAGTAAAGGTGTAAAAGAAAATATTCTAATGACTGGCGAAATTTAAAAGAGCGGTTTTTAATCCTGAACAGAATCATCTCAGTTTTTTTTGTAACTTCATTTTTTCAAATTATTTAAAATGAATTTTTTCAAAATATATTTATTAAGTCTTCTCTTTGCTATTACATCATTACAAGCTCAACAGGAAGCTTATATAAGTCCCGCAGTTGAAGTTTCTGATACAACTTTTGTGAATCTTAGAGATTACAGCAATGATTTTGCTTACGATATGAAATATGCAACCGAAGATAATTTTCTAAAGGCAAAAGTCTACGATTGCGCAGAATGTATGTTGCGTTTAAAGACAGTCAAAGCTTTGATCGCAGCAAATAATGATTTTTTAAATAAAGGTTACCGAATCAAATTATATGATTGCTACAGACCTCTGGATATTCAGAAAAGAATGTGGGAGATTGTATCTAATCCTAAATATGTGGCAGATCCAAAAAAAGGCTCCATCCACAATAGAGGAGGAGCCGTTGATATTTCTCTGGTAGATTTAACCGGAAAAGAAGTTGATATGGGAACTCCGTTTGATTTTTTCGGAATTCAGGCAAGTCACAATTTTAAACAGCTTTCAAAGGAAATACTTTCAAAGAGAGCTTATTTAAAAAAGACGATGATCAAAAACGGATTTAATTCATTTGATTCTGAATGGTGGCATTATAATCTGAAAGCGGGTTTAAAAGATAAAGTTGCCAATCAGAAATGGAAATGTGATTGATTATTCAACACATCGAATGTTTTCCATAAAATAAGTATTCGGATTCGTTACCTTACCGGTTAATTCAGAAGTAAGTTCACGCTTGACGATATAATCTTCAATGTTGGTCAGATATTTAATTCGCATTATAGAAATTGGAGATTTTTTAAGCTCTTCATAACTGTCTTTCATAAAAACAAAAATTCCCGTATTGATTCGGTTATCAAAACCTTTATCGTCATGTACGAGTGTTCCGCAGTTTTCCTGATTGATGTGCATTAGGGTAACAATCTTTCCGTTTTCTAATTGCAGAAATATTTTCGAACTTTTATCAAAACAATTAGCTTTAATAAAATCTTTGCTCTTCTGAATGAGCTGTAAATTTAAGGTCGGTAAGCCATCAGTCTGAGCAAGCGAAAAGAAAATGTAACTGAAGTTGCCTCCAAAATATTTTTCACTCATTAAGTATTCGTTTGTTACTTTATAAGAACCGATTGAGTCGTTTACATTGACACTGTATTCACATGGTTTTTGTTTTTGGGCAAATACAGTTAAGGTTAATAAAAAAATAGACAGAGTAAATAGTTGTTTCATTGTTTAGATAATTTTGGTGCAAATTAAAACTATTTTGTTATCTTTTACATCGGTGGTAAAAAAACAATACAAATTTCCGCCATTTTTTATTTTCCACTTTTTTCTAATGTTTTCTACCGTTTCGGGAAAATTACGTGTGGTAATATTGGCCTGTTGATTTGCCAATTCGTTTTTCATTTCATTTTTGGTATAAAAAATGACTTTTTGAATCTCAAATTTTCTTCCAGGAAAATCTATTAATTGTTCTGAGGTATATAAATGCGAATGTTTGTGAAGTTTTTTAATTTCGAAAGCAATACCTACTTCATCAAAACCGCCGGATTTCATTATTGCAGCGTTGGGTTCGTAAAGATATTTTTTTGGAAGATCATAATCCGGAAACGGCTTTTCATTATCAAAATTAAACTCAAAGATTTCTGTACTTTCTTTTAGAATATTGGCCGTCTTTAAAGTTATTGGGCCGGAATAATTTTTGTGAATTTCAAAAAGCAATTCCTTAACTTCATTTTCTAAAGCTATGATATGTATGTTTTTAACGTTTTTCAGCTCAGATAATCCTGCTGAAATGTCCAGTAACGGTGCTGTCTTAATTAAAATTGAATCTGCTTTTTCAAAGTAGAATTCCAATAATTCAGGAACATTAGGAAGGCAGTCCTTCAGCATAAAAACTTTTCCTTTGCTGTCGTTTCTTCGCGAAGGATCAATATAAATCCAATCGAATTTGTGTTTTGTTTCTTCCAGTAAATGAAAGGAATCTCCTGTGTAGAAATGACAATTTTCGATCTTTAACTGTTCGAAATTATGTTGGACAATTGCGGATAAATCCTCATTGATTTCGCAATGCGTAACTGATTGAAACTGCTTGGAGAAATAAAAATCATCAACACCAAAACCACCTGTGAGATCAATTAAAGAATTTCCGGAGATTAAAGATGCCTTATAAAGTGCTGTTTTTTCTGAGGAAGTTTGTTCTACCGAAATTTTAGTGGGATAAACGATATTCTCTGTTGCAAACCAGCTCGGAAGTTTGTCTTTCGCTTTTGTTCGCGCCTCGATCTGATTTAAAATTAAAATCCATTCCACATCGGGGAACGGATTTTTCTGAAGTGCCAATTTTGTTAGATCTGCACCAGTATTTTCTATAATAAAATGCTGAATATCTTTTCGTAAAATGGAGGTGTTCAATGCTAAATTCTTTCAGTTAATACAGAGACAATTCTATTGTTAGGAAAAAATTCTTTCAGAATAACTTTTATCATGGTAAAAACAGGAACGGCGATAATCATTCCGACAATTCCAAAAGTGATACCGCTGATTAAAATGATCAGGAATATTTCTAACGGATGCGAATTTACACTTTTTGATGAAATTATAGGCTGACTGACATTGTTGTCAATAGCCTGAACAATTAAGAATCCTATAATAACATAAATTGTCGTTGGCAGAATCTCCGATTGAAAATCCTGTCCGATCATACTGATCATGGTTAGGATTCCTGCCAAAATAGTTCCAATTATAGGTCCCAAATACGGTATTATGTTTAAAATAGCACACAGAAAAGCAATAACGAATGCATTTTTATTTCCGAAAATGATTAATACGATTAGGTAAAGAATAAATACAACTATCAATTGCAGTAACAAACCAATAAAATATCGGGTTAGTAAATGGTTTATTTTGGTTACTGAATTTAATATTTTGTCTTCATTGGAGTCCGGAAGTAGTCTTCGGGCCTGATCTTTAAAAGTTTCCTGATCTTTAATTAAAAAGAAAGTAATAAAAAATACCGAAACCAATCCCATTCCCATGTCGGCCATAAAGTTCAGTATCGAATTAATGAATCTTGTAAAATAACTAAAATCGAATACCGAGGTAAGTTTCGAATCCTTTATAACTTTATTTAAATCAATATGCTGAACATTAAAGTAGGCTTCGAGCTGGTTCTCTGCTTCAATGAAGTTGGTTTGCAGATGCGCTTTATCTAATAGGGCTAAATTGTTTGCCTGTGAGATAATTAAAGGCACAAATAATAATATAAAGCCAACAATTAAAAAGATAAAAAGTATGATGGTTGTTGCCGCAGCCATCGAATTTCCAAATTTAAGCTTTTGTTTCAGAAATAAAATTAACGGATTGGCAATCAGGCAAAGTAAAAGAGATATGCATAAATAAACAATAACGGTTTGTATTTCATATAAGAAGTATAAAACGACACCAATTATTAAAATTGTGGCTAAGGCTCTTAAAATTCCGTTTGAAATAGTTTTTGATGTTATCATATTTATAATTTAGACTATAAATATAACAAAAAGCTTTTTTAATTACGGACGCAATCAAAAAAAAGCGAGATGAAACATCCCGCTTTTATTCTTATTGATAAACCCGCTTATTGCGCAAAAGAAGCTCTGGCTCCTCCAGATGTAAAAATAGCAGAGATTCTGTTTTTCTGACCTGTTGAGAACATGTACATTGCTGCATCATCCACATAATCCATATAGTTCATTGTCATTTCTACTGGTGTTCCTGAGCATGTGCTGTAATGTGGGTATGCCGGAACGCCATAATTTTCTTCATTATGAGTCGGAGTATCAGCAACAAGATCGCTTCCGCAGGTTGCATCTCCCCAAATGTGACGTAAATTCATCCAGTGTCCTACTTCGTGTGTAGCTGTTCTTCCTAAATTAAATGGCGCGTTGGTAGTACCAGATAATCCGAAATAACGAGGATCAATCACAACACCATCAGTAGCCGAAGAACCTCCCGGAAATTGTGCATATCCTAAAATTCCGCCTCCGATATTGCACGTCCAGATGTTTAATTTAGTAGTTGGAGAAGTAGGTGCAAGTCCGCCCTGAGCCGTTTTTTTCATTGCATCATTTGTTCCCCATGATGTCTTTGTTGTAGATTTTCTAATAACCTGATCTAAAACAAATGTAATTCCAACGTTGGCTTTAACGCCTGAAAATAATGCTGGTACATTATTAAAATCAGAGTTTAAAGCATTAAAATCTTTGTTTAAAACATCGATCTGAGACTGAATCTGTGCATTAGAAATATTTTGTGCGGTGGTTCTGTACAAAACATTTACTACAACCGGAATTTCAATTTTGCCATTAACTAAACGACCGGTAAAACTTGAAGCAGCATGTTTTGCTGTAAATGCTTCAATTTCATTCATTTTGATTGCCAAAGCAGGATTCGCCTTTAATTGCGCTTCCAAAACTTCTTGTGTTGCGCATCCTCTTCGGGAGGCAACAGTTGCGTCTGCACCAGAAGACTCATTTTGATCGTTTTGACAAGCAAACAGCATTAATGCCGCAAATGTGGTAATAATAACTTTTTTCATAATAATTTGAGTTTTTTGTTATAAAAATGTTGATTGGTTAATCATTGATGCAATTTTATAACAAAATATCATTATCGAAAAATATTACAAACAATAATTTGTGAGAAATTTTACAATCCCTTACAAACACTCGTTCCTACAAAAATTAACAAAAAAATATTAAGATGTATTTTCTTTCTTTTTAAAAATTTTAATGTATTTTAACGATTATATTTGCCGTTAGTCGATTAAAAAATAAGTAAAAATTTATATTTTAAAAAGAAATAGCTTATTAAAAAGATTCTACTCCGCTGAAAAAGATTAAATTAATATTTCACAATGCTATTTTAAAAATAGATTTTAAGAAAATATAATTCTACAAAGAAGTAATTTCATAAAGGGCGATACTCGCAGCCTGAACCACATTCATACTACTGTTTTTTCCAAACATATTAATGTGAACAATTTGATGAGAAAGTTTTAGAAGTTCTTCTGATATTCCATTGATTTCACTGCCAATGATAAGCGCGATTTTTTTGTTTGTGGGAATAGTAACTTCTTTAAGAGGTTTACTGTTTGATGCGATTTCAAGTGAAATAATTTCAAAATTTTTATCCAGAAGAAAAGATTGAAGTTCTATAAATTCTTCGATAACGGAATGAGCCACATGAAGATGTGTACTGCGTGAAGTTTTATTAATTTTACGTGGCGTCAGGGGAATGTCTTTTCCAAAAAAGATTATATTTTCCACACCAAAAGCTTCAGCAATTCTAAATAAAGAACCAATATTCTGCTGAAAGTAAATATGATCACAAACTAATGTAATCGGAAAGGTTTTTCTCTGAAATTGATTTTCTTCGTGAGTCAGCTGCACATTCTGTAAATTAATTGGTAAAAATGTAATTGATAATATTGGCACCCATTTTCAGCGCTTTGTCTCTTACGTTTGCAGGATCATTATGTACTTCGGCATCTTCCCAGCCGTCGCCTAAATCACATTCGTAAGTATAAAGTAAAACCAGTTTGTTTTCTACAAAAATTCCAAATGCCTGAGGGCGGGTCCCGTCGTGTTCATGAATTTTCGGCAATCCATTCGGAAAAGGAAATGGCTTTTGAAAAATGGGATGATTTGCCGGAATTTCGACTAAACTATTATTAGGAAAGATTTTCTTGATTTCTTTTCGAATAAACTGATCCATTCCATAATTGTCATCAATATGAAGAAAACCTCCTGCAGTAAGATAATTTCTTAAATTGGTCACATCTGCATCACTAAAAACAACATTTCCGTGACCGGTCATGTGCACAAACGGATACGATAGCAGATCCGGATTACCAGGTTCTACAGTAGACGGTTTTGCTTTTATTCGGGTGTAAATATTGGCGTTGCAAAAGCTAATCAAATTCGGTAACGAAGTGGGATTAGCGTACCAATCGCCGCCGCCGCTATATTTAAGCAAAGCAATTTCTTGTGAAAAAGAAGAAATGGAAATTAGTAAGAGTAAGTAAAATATTTTTTTCATTTAATTATATTTTTGCTTCATTTTCCTCAGGATGAAAACTTAACTTTTCAATTTATTCTTCATTAAAGAAAACAACACTATGGCAGGCTACAACCGCTGCCGTTTCTGTTCTCAGACGTGTATTTCCTAAAGTTACAGGTTTGTAATTGTTTTCTAGAGCCAATGCAATTTCCTTCTCAGAAAAATCACCTTCGGGACCAATTAAAATGGTTACATCTTCATTTGGTTTTAAGACTTCTTTCAGAGATTTTTTATCGGTTTCTTCGCAATGCGCAATTAATTGCAATCCTTCATTTTGTTGTTTTATAAACTCTTTAAACGAAATAGCATCATTTAATTTCGGCAGGAAAGTTTCATTGCATTGTTTCATTGCCGACAAAATAATTTTTTCAAAACGATCGCGATTAATTACTTTTCTCTCCGAACGGTCGCAAAAAATTGGTGTTATTTCCTGAATGCCTATTTCGGTTGCTTTTTCCAGAAACCATTCAAAACGGTCATTCATTTTAGTGGGAGCAACGGCCAAATGCAAACGATACTTCGGTTTTTCTGCATTTTTTACAGAGAGAACTTGAACCGTGCATTTATTATCAGATGCGAGAGTAATCTGCGTTTCAAATAATAAGCCTGAACCATTGGTTACCAGAAGAATATCCGAATCTTTTTTTCGTAAAACTTTGATTATATGACGGCTTTCTTCTTTATCAAAAGAAAAGCTTTCTGTTTTTTCGTCTATATTCGGATTAAAAAATAATTGCATGATTTAAAATTCAATTCTTGCTTTAGAAACTACAGCAGAAGTTTCAAAACGATTAGATAAATATTTTTGATAACCTACAATTCCAATCATTGCAGCATTGTCTGTGGTATATTCAAACTTCGGAATAAAAGTTTTCCATCCGTATGGATTCTCTTTCAGGCGCGTTCTGATTCCCGAGTTTGCGGAAACTCCTCCGCCGATTGCAATTTGGGTAATTCCGGTTTCTTTTACTGCCAATTTTAATTTATCCATTAAAATTTCAATAATGGTATACTGGATAGAAGCACAAATATCATTCAGATTTTCTTCAATAAAATTGGGGTTTTCTTTTTTATTTTTTTGTATGAAATATAAAATAGCTGTTTTTAATCCGGAGAAACTAAAGTCTAAACCCGGAACTTTGGGTTTGGTAAAAACAAAAGCCTTCGGATTTCCTTCTTTTGCATATTTATCGATCAGAGGTCCTCCCGGATAAGGGAGTCCGAGAATTTTGGCACTTTTATCAAAAGCCTCTCCAACTGCATCATCAGTAGTTTCTCCGATAATTTCCATATCAAAAAAACTGTTCACTTTTACAATTTGAGTATGTCCGCCGCTTATGGTTAAGGCTAAAAAAGGAAACTCGGGTTTGTCAAAGCCTTCCTCATCAATAAAATGAGCCAAAATATGTGCATGCATGTGATTTACAGCGATCAACGGAATGCCTAAAGCAAGAGATAACGATTTACTGAAAGAAGTTCCCACCAATAAAGAGCCCATTAGTCCCGGACCTTGTGTAAAAGCGATTGCGCTTAACTGTTCTTTTTGTACATTTGCTTTACGAAGTGCAGCATCGATCACGGGTACGATATTCTGCTGATGCGCGCGTGAAGCCAATTCCGGAACAACACCTCCGTATTGATTGTGAATTAATTGATTGGCAACAACATTTGACAATACTTTGTCGTTATGTAAAACCGCGGCAGCAGTATCATCGCATGAACTTTCGATGGCTAGGATAAAAACCTCTGGATTTTGCATATAAAGGCACAAATTTTGAATTATATTTGACAAGTTAAATCTTTAGAAATATCTTTGATAGAAGCAGTGCCCAAAATTAAAGAATTTTTATCAAAAACAGCCGTTCTTTGTCTGTTCAAAATAAATTAAAAGAAAACTAAAATTAAAACAGCTATCAGAATAGTAAAGAAAATAATATCACGAACCCTACTAGGGTTGCTTTTACTTTTGTTGATACTTGCTATCACACTTTCTCTTCCTGTTGTCCAGACTCAGATTGCCAATTATGTAACCAACTCTTTAAATGAAGATTTTAAGGTAAATATTAGTGTCGAGAAAACAGCCATTAATATATTTGGCGGAGTAAAATTAAAGAATGTCAGGATATTAGATCACCATAAAAAGACTTTGATTTACTCGGATATCATCACTACCGATATTGCAAGTTTTACCCGATTATTAGACGGTGATATGATTTTTGGCGATTTGCGTTTAACAGGTGTGGTGTTTAATCTGAAAACTTATAAAGGTGAAAATGAAAATAATATCAATAAGTTTATAAAAGCTTTTGAGGTTAAAAATACTCCTAAGAAGAAATCAACGAGACATTTTCTTCTTACCGCAAAAAATGCCTATATCGAAAAAGGGCGCTTTTCGGTGGTCGATGAAAATAAAACCACTCCGAAATTTTTAGATTTTACCAAGCTAAACGCATACATAAGCGAGTTTAGATTATACGGTCCGGATATCAATACCACTATTCACAGGTTTTCGTTTATGGATCACCGCGGCTTGTATGTTTCTAATTTTGCAGGAAAATTTAGTTATACTAAAAAACAGATTAAGGTTGAAAATCTGGCTATTAAAACAAAAAGATCTTCTATTTACGGAGTCGCAGTTTTAAATTATAAACCGGAAGATTTTCAGAATTTTACAGATAAAGTCAGATTTAATGTGGTGGTAGATTCTTCTTCGATCGCTACCAACGATATTCGTCATTTTTATAATGGTTTAGGGAAAAATCAACATTTTAAACTAAAGACAAAATTAAATGGCCCGCTGAATAATCTAACGCTTACCCGATTAAAATTAAGCGATACCAATGGTTCGAAAATTAACGGAACGATCAATTTCAGAAATCTTTTGGGAAGTAAAACCCAGAAGTTTTCTATGGATGGAAAGTTTGATAAATTACTTTCGAGCTACGATAATCTGGTAATTTTGCTGCCTGAAGTTTTGGGTAAAAAGCTTCCGAAAGAACTTAAGAGAATCGGAAAATTTAATATTGTCGGAAAAGCTAAAGTTTCTACAACAGCATTAGAAACAAATTTCAAGATGGCGACAGATCTTGGAAATGGTCAGGTTGATCTCCATTTAAATAATATGGATTTTATTGATAAAGCGTCTTATACAGGGAATATAATTCTGAATAATTTTGACGTGGGAGCAGTTTTAGCCAGAAAAGATATGGGAAGAACAACTTTAAATCTAGACGTAGACGGGGTTGGTTTTACACAAAAATATCTAAATACTGTTATCAAAGGAGATATTTCCAAATTAGATTACAATAAATATACATACAACAATATTGTCGTTAACGGAAATTTTAAACTTCCATATTATAAAGGACAAATTGCCGTGAATGATCCTAATTTAAGTTTAACTTTTGATGGTTTACTTGATTTAAGCCAGAGGGAAAACCGTTATGACTTTCATATCAATGTTGAGAATTCCGATTTACGAAAACTTAAAATAATTGGCGATTCCATTTCACATTTTAAAGGAGATGTAGTCGTTCAGCTGACCGGGAATTCATTAGAAAATCTGCAGGGCGATATTTTTATCAATGATGCAGAATATCAGAATCCGAAGGCAACGTATGCATTTGAGCAGGTAAATTTAAATTCCAGTTTTGATGCCGATCGATTGAGAACCATTACCATTAGTTCTAATGATGTTGTGGATGGAAAAATTGTAGGTAAATTTAGATTTGATCAGTTGGACAAATTGGTTATGAACTCGGTAGGAAGTTTGTATACCAATTATAAACCTTATAAAGTTAAAAAAGGCCAGTTTCTTCGTTTCAATTTCCGTGTTTATGATAAGGTAGTAGAAATGCTTTATCCGGAAATAAATATAGATTCATCTACAGTTGTGAGAGGAAAAATTGATTCTGATTTGCAGGAATTTAAATTCCGTTTCAGGTCAAAACAAGTCACTGCAGCAAAAAACACATTTGACAATATCCGTATAAATATCGATAATAAAAATCCACTTTATAATGCTTACGTTGAGTTAGATAGCATCAAAACACCATATTATAAAATCAGGGATTTTAATTTAATTAATGTTACTTCGAAAGATACACTTTTTGTACGCTCTGAATTTAAAGGCGGTAATAAAGGTGAAGATTATTTTAATCTCGATTTGTACCATACGATTGACAAGAATAAAAATAATATTGTCGGAATCAAGAAATCTGAGATGAAGTTTAAAGACTATATCTGGTATTTAAATGAAGATTCGGAAGAAGACAATCAAATTGTGATTGACCAGTTTTTTAGAAATTTTACATTTGATAATATTGTCTTATCGCATGAAAATCAGAAAATTGATTTAAACGGTGTCATTAAGGGAACAGATTATAAAGACCTGGAACTGAATTTTGAAGATGTTGATATAAATAAGATCACGCCTTTAAATTCCAAATTTGTTTTCGATGGTAATCTAAACGGAACGGTAAATTATAAGCAGAATAAGAATATTTATCAGCCAACGGCTTCGATTAAAATTGATCATCTTGTTTTGAATAAAACAGAACTCGGTACACTGAATTTTGATATTTCGGGTGATGAATCCTTTAGAAAGTTTACAGTTAACTCCTCGATACAAAACGGTTTTACAGAATCCTTCAGAGCAAACGGAACTTTTGCAGTAGAAAACAAGGAAACTGTTATGGATATGAGTCTAAAGCTGGAAGGATTCAATCTCGCGACCTTAGGAACGATTGGCGGAGATGTTTTGTCTAATATCAGGGGGTCTGTGTCTGGAAATGCGGCTGTGATAGGGAATTTGAAAAAGCCTGAAATCAACGGTCGTTTATATGTAGAAAAAGCCGGAATGACAGTTCCGTACCTGAATGTTGATTATGAGTTAAGTGACCGGACTGTTATCGATTTAACGAATGAAAAGTTTTTGTTTCGAAATAATCAGTTAACCGATACCAAATACAATACAAAAGGTTTGCTTAACGGAAGTATCGAGCATAACAATTTTACTGACTGGAAATTGGATTTGAATATCACGTCCAAGCGATTGTTGGCACTGGATACAAAAGACAGTGATGATGCAGCCTATTTTGGTACCGCATTTATAAATGGATCAGCAAGTATAAGAGGACCTGTTGATGGTTTATTTATTAAGGTCGATGCCAAATCTGAGAAAGGTACAGAAGTAAAAATACCTATTAATAATGTACAGAGTGTTGGAGAAAGCAGCTGGATTCACTTTGTAACACCAAAAGAAAAATACAATCTCGCTAACGGAATTGTTGAAAAAACAAAAAATTACAACGGACTTGAATTGGAATTTGATTTTGATATCACGCCAGATGCCGAAGTTGAAGTTATTCTGGATCGAAATTCCGGTCACGGTATGAAAGGAAAAGGATACGGATCGCTTTTATTTAAAATTAATACACTGGGTAAATTTAATATGTGGGGAGATTTCCAGGCATACGAAGGAACTTATAATTTTAAATACGGCGGACTTATAGATAAAAAATTCTCCGTTAAAAAAGGAGGTTCTATTATTTGGGAAGGAAACCCGATGCGTGCGCAGCTGAATCTGGAAGCTGTTTATAAAACATCGGCAAATCCGGCCGTCCTTTTAGATAATACTTCTTCATTTAATAAAAAGGTTCCTGTAGAAGTGGTAATTGGTTTAAGAGGAGACTTAGCAAGTCCGGAACCCAATTTTGATATTCAGTTTCCGTCTGTTAGTAATGTATTAAAATCAGAGATACAATATAAATTAGACGATAAGGATATCCGCCAGACTCAGGCACTCTATCTGTTGTCTACCGGTTCGTTTATGAGTACAGATGGCTTTAGTCAGGGAGATTTCTCTGGTACATTGAGCGAAACGGCTTCGAGTTTATTTGGTTCTCTTATAAAATCAGACAATGATAAAGTAAATATTGATCTAAATTATATTGCTGCAGACAGGAGAATGGGGCAGGAAGTTGATGGTCAGTTTGTGGCAAATATTTCGTCTCAGGTCAATGAGCGAATTACAATAAATGGCAAATTGGGAGTTCCGGTTGGCGGAGTTAATGAATCTGCAATTGTCGGAGATATTGAGATACTGTACCGCGTAAATGAAGATGGTACCATGAATCTGCGGTTATTTAATAAAGAAAATGATATTAATTATATAGGACAGGGAATTGGATATACACAGGGAGTGGGTATTTCATATGAGGTAGATTTTGATACTTTTAGCGAATTTGTGAACAAACTCTTTAAAAATCATAAAATTGAAAGAGCGGTAAAAACCTCTGACGATTTACAGGATTCCAGTCTTAATCCGGATTATATTAATTTTTCCGGTAAAAAAGAGACCGAGAAAAATAAAAAGAAACAGGAGAAAGAAGAAGAGAAAAAGAAAAAAGATCAGGACAACAAGGAAAAACAAGAAACAGGTAATAATCAAGGGCTTATTCCTGATAATGATTATTAACACCTGTTAAAATAAATATTTATAAAACCATTATTCTCATAATGGTTTTTTTTGTGCTAAATTTAGGGCCACTTTAAGGATTTTTCATGTGAGAGAGAAATTCTAATTTTTATAACACTTCATTCTGGTATTGTTATTTTTGATGATTTAATCAAAAAGATAGCGTTTTATTATTTTTAATGAAATTTTTTCCTCGAAAAAACTTATTAACGAAAACGTTTGAATTTAACAAATTCTATTAATTTATGATAATTGTAACCTGAGAAGTGCTGAATGTTTGCTAATTTTACACTTTAATACTTAAATAATGCCAAAAACAATAAAAAAAGTAGGTGTTCTAACCTCAGGAGGAGATTCACCTGGAATGAATGCTGCAATACGATCAGTTGTTCGAACTTGCGCATACCATAATATAGAATGCATCGGGATTTATAGAGGGTACCAGGGAATGATTGAAGGCGACTTCAAAGAAATGGGTCCCCGTAGCGTAAATAATATTGTAAACAAAGGCGGAACGATCTTAAAATCGGCTCGTTCAGTTGAGTTTAGAACTCCGGAAGGCAGAAAAAAAGCACACGAAAATCTTTTAAAAGCCGGAATCGATGCTTTGGTTGTTATTGGTGGTGATGGAAGTTTCACAGGAGGTTTGATTTTTAATGCAGAATATGGTTTCCCGGTAATGGGAATTCCCGGTACAATTGATAATGATATTTACGGTACAAGTTTTACTTTAGGGTACGATACGGCTTTAAATACAGTGGTAGATTGTATTGATAAAATCAGAGATACCGCAAGTTCTCATAACCGTCTTTTCTTTGTAGAAGTAATGGGTAGAGATGCGGGTCATATTGCTCTTAACGCCGGTATTGGTGCTGGAGCAGAAGAAATCCTTATTCCTGAAGAGGATTTAGGTTTGGACCGTCTTTTAGATTCACTGCAAAAAAGTAAGGCTTCAGGAAAATCATCCAGTATTGTGGTAATTGCTGAAGGAGATAAAATTGGTAAAAACGTATTTGAACTGAAAGATTATGTAGAGGCAAATCTTCCTGAGTACGACGTTAGAGTTTCTGTTTTAGGACATATGCAGCGTGGTGGTTCTCCATCTTGTTTCGATCGTGTTTTAGCAAGCCGTTTAGGTGTAAAAGCAGTAGAATCTTTAATCGAAGGAAAATCAAATTATATGGTTGGTCTTCGCGAAGATAAAGTGACTTTAACTCCGCTTGAGCAGGCTATTAAAGGAAAATCTGAAATAGACAGAGAATTATTAAGAGTGTCAGACATCATGTCTACATAACCAATATAAAGTTTAAAAAGAAGAGAAGTTTATTGTGAGGAAATTAGACTTTGAATTAGTGTAATAAAAACAAAAACAAAAATTTAGTAAAATGTCAAAAGTAAAATTAGGAATAAACGGATTTGGACGTATCGGAAGAATCGTTTTTAGAGAGTCTTTCAATAGAGATAATGTAGAAGTTGTTGCAATCAATGACTTGTTAGACGTAGATCACTTAGCTTATTTATTAAAATATGATTCAGTTCACGGTCGTTTCGACGGAACTGTAGAAGTAAAAGAAGGAAAATTGTATGTAAACGGAAGAAATATCCGTATCACTGCAGAAAGAAATCCTGCTGATTTAAAATGGAACGAAGTTGATGTAGATGTTGTTGCAGAATGTACTGGTATCTTCACAACTGTTGAAACTGCAAATGAGCACATTAAAGGTGGTGCTAAAAAAGTAATTATTTCTGCCCCGTCTGCAGATGCTCCAATGTTTGTAATGGGAGTTAACCACGAAACTGCAAAAGCAACTGATTTAGTTGTTTCTAACGCTTCTTGTACTACAAACTGTTTAGCTCCATTAGCTAAAGTTATCAATGATAATTTCGGAATTGTTGAAGCTTTAATGACAACAGTTCACGCAACTACTTCAACTCAAATGACTGCTGACGGACCATCAAGAAAAGACTGGAGAGGTGGACGTGCTGCTGCAATCAATATTATTCCTTCCTCTACAGGTGCTGCAAAAGCAGTAGGAAAAGTTATTCCTGAATTGAATGGAAAATTAACTGGTATGGCTTTCCGTGTACCTACAGCAGACGTTTCTACAGTAGATTTAACTGTAAAAGTAGCTAAAGAAACTTCTTACGAAGAGATTATGGCTGTATTGAAAAAAGCTTCTGAAAATGAGTTGAAAGGTATCTTAGGATATACTGAAGATGCTGTTGTTTCTCAGGATTTTATCTCAGATAAAAGAACTTCAATCATTGATGCAACTGCAGGAATTGGTTTGAATTCAACTTTCTTCAAATTAGTATCATGGTATGATAATGAGTACGGATACTCAAGTAAATTAATTGATTTATCTGTGCATATTGCAGGTTTAAAATAATAATATATATTTTTGCAAAATCCCGTTACTTCAAAATAACGGGATTTTCTTATTTTGTTGCTTCTATAATTAATGTAAAAATTACACTTTTAAATTAAATGTAGAAAAACTAATTCCAAAAACTAAACAAATGAAATTAATAGTTGACAGTGGATCTACTAAAGCCGATTGGATTGCGATAGATGATAATGGAAAAGTATTATTCACAACACAAACTTTAGGATTAAATCCTGAAATTCTTGACGCGCCAGAAATAATCGAAAGATTAAATGACCGTTTTGATATCTTACAAAACAAAAAAGAAGCTACACATTTATTCTTTTACGGTGCCGGATGTGGTACTGAAAGAATGAAAACCGCATTATCCCAAATTTTTCAGGAGTATTTTACTAACGCTATTGTAGATGTGCAGGAAGATACGTATGCTGCTGTTTATGCAACAACGCCAAAAGGTGAAGAGGCTATTGTTTCTATTTTAGGAACGGGTTCTAACTGCAGTTATTTTGATGGAAAAGTGTTGCATCAGAAAGTACAGTCATTAGGTTACATTGTTATGGATGATTGTAGTGGTAATGTATTTGGAAAAGAATTAATTAGAAAGTACTATTTTAATAAAATGCCAAAGGAACTGGCTGTAGAACTTGAAAAAGAGTATGACGTTGATCCTGATTTTATTAAAAATAAATTATACAAAGAACCAAATCCGAATGCTTATTTAGCAACGTATGCAAAGTTCCTGATCAAACATAAAGACACGGAATTCTGCAGAAAAATTATTTTTAAAGGAATGAAATCTTTCGTTAAGAATTACATTAAACAATTCGACAACTGTAAAGAAGTTCCTGTTCATTTTGTGGGTTCTATTGCATTTTATCTGAAAGATGAATTACAGGAGACTTTTGATAAATATGAACTTCAGTTAGGAAATGTTTTAAGACGACCTATTGACGGATTAATTGCATACCATGTCGCTAATCAATAGTTCTGGTTTTATGGAAATTGCCATTATTGCACATGATGGAAAAAAAGCGGATTTAATTGATTTTCTAATCAAAAATGAAGCGGTATTGCACAATGAAAAAGTAAGACTGATAGGTACAGGAACTACCGGAGGAAAAGCAGAGGCGGCCGGGTTTAAAACCCAAAGAATGCTTTCGGGACCTCTTGGCGGCGATGCGCAAATTGCCGGAAGGGTAGCAGAAGGAATTACGCAAATGGTTTTCTTCTTTAAAGATCCACTTTCAAGTCATCCTCATGAAGCAGATATAAATATGCTGATTCGTGTTTGTGATGTGCATAATGTGCCGCTGGCAACAAATGAAGCAACGGCACAATTATTATTAGATGCTATTGCGCAGCAATTATAGAAATTTCTACATTAACATTTTTTGGCAGACAAGCCACCTGAACCGTTTCACGAGCTGGAGCGGTTTTTTCGTTAAAATAAGATCCGTAAACGGTATTTATAGCGCCAAAGTTATTCATGTCCATAATGAATATAGTTGCTTTTACAACGTTCTCAAATGTCATGTCTGCAGCTTCTAAAATAGCTGCAATATTCTGCATAACCTGATTGGTTTCGTCATTGATGTTGTCTGTAACTAATTCTCCCGACGCAGGATTAATTGCAATTTGTCCGGACGCATAAAGTGTGTTTCCAGACAATACAGCCTGATTATAAGGTCCGATAGGAGCCGGAGCTTTTTCGGTAAAAATGATTTTTTTCATAATGAAATTATTTAAAGTCAAAAAGTAGTTATCGGTTTGAAACGCTTCGTTTGTTCCATTTGATGTCGCTAAGAAGACCGGACTTAATTCCAATGAAGAAGTTCCAGTTTGAGTTTGTTCCCAAAGGCTGCCAGTTAAATGCCATTCTCCAGCTTAATAAATCTCTTTCAAAACGAAATTGAGTAAAAGTAACCCCTTTCTGTACAAAGTCGTAACCGGTAGAAACCCCGGCTTTCCATTTAGGAGTTAAATCAGTATTGATAGAAACCATGATAGAATTTCCTGAAATGGTATTTTCTCTTCTTACATTCGAATATGTTAGTGAATAGGCAAGAGTCATATCCCACGGAACTTTAGAATTAAAGAATTCGGTTATTACATCTTCTTTTTCGGGATCATCGATAAATTGGCTGTTGCGGCTGTCGTTTAAGTCGGTATTAGTACCAAATAAATCATCGCTTCGACCACCATTCCGCTGACTTTGGGTGTTTTTCTCCTTATTCTTGTCGGTTCCCTTGTTTGAGAATGAGTAATTTACCGTTACATTGGCACTGGTCATTCGGAATAAACTTCCACCGTTGTCTATGTTAAATCTGTCAATTTTGTTACCGCCGTTGTCAATCGCATAAGGATCTAATGTGGCACCAAAATTCATATTCATTTTATTATCAAAAAACTGTGTTCCTCCACTTACCAGAACAGGTTGCCATCCAAATGTTGTTTTTCCGTCAGCATCAAAATTATAACTTGTGCTAAAGTTTAGATTGTTTAACAGCATTATCTTTTTCGGCTCAGTTTTGGTACTGTCTTTGTCTCTAACCTTGGCTTCAAAAGTATTGCTTAAGGCAAAACCAACAATGTTCGAATTTTCTTTTCCGGGCTGTCCGTAAAGTCCGTTTTCAAATCGGGTATATTCAGAAGTAATCCTTCCGGTTGCATCTACTGCATAAGTATTGTAATATTTTTCAAAACTTGGTGTATATGCATATGTTACACTTGGACGCATGACGTGTCTGATGGACTGAATTCTCTTATCTTCTCCGAAATTGAAAGTTCCGTAAATGGTAGTACCTAAATTAGTGCTGAAATTGTATGTTCTGAAAGAGTCAAATCCGTTTACTGTTTTGTCAATTGCTTTACCCTGAGCAGGATCGTAAACTTTTTCAATGGTTTTGTTGACCCAGGTTTCCTGATAAGTGGTAGAAGCTCCGGCACTAAAATATTTAAAAATCTTAAAATTGGTACTAAGCGGAATGGTATGTTGCATTCCCAATTGTGCGTCCTGAAACATTTGCGGTTTAAAAAACAAGGAATCTTTTGTTTTAAAATAATTTTTACCGCTTACATTATATTGCAGGTTGATATTTTTTATTAAACCCTTTTTAACGCCATTTTTACCCACAAAAGGATAAATACGGTCAATACTTCCCTGTAAAGAAGGAAGAGTCATAATAATGTCTTCTGTCTGCGTATTCTGGCTATGTGTGGCAGAAAGCGAAATACGAGATCCCGGAATAGTGTTAAAGGTTTTATTATAGTTGATGGACGAACTTAGTGTATTATTTAAATTCGAACCAATATTTGCCTGATTTATGGATTGTTTGAAGTATTTACTGCTACCCATATTAACCGATGCAGAAAAGGTTGAATTCGGATTTGATTTTGAATCTTTCGAATGCGACCACTGGATATTGTAAATATTTTGCTTGGAATAATCCGGGTAACCACGCTCACTGTTAATTAAATTCTCAAAACGGATATTTACATTTCCCCTGTATTTATAGCGTGTTGCGTATGCTGATTCAAATCGCATGGCATAACTTCCGTTGGTATAATAATCTCCCAGCACTGTAAGGTCGTAATTATCGCTGAGAGCAAAATAATAACCACCATTTTGAAGCGAAAAACCTCTCGTGTTCGAATCATTGTAACTCGGAATAATAATTCCCGAAACGCTCTTTTCCTGACTAAGCGGAAAAAAGCCATAAGGCAGGGCAATAGGAGTAGGAACGTCGGCAATTACCATTTGCGTTAAACCTGCAACAATTTTTTTGCCGGGAACAAATTTAATTTTACTCGTTCGAAAATAGTATTCCGGATTATCAACATCAGAAGATGTGGTAATATGAGCACCTTTCAGATAATAAACAGAATCGTTTTCTTTTTTGGTTACAGCCGCTTTAATGTTTAGTTCACCCTGTTTGGTTCTGGAGTTATAAATTAAAGCTTTTTTAGTTTTAAAATTAAATCGGATGGAGTCGGGCTGGACTTCGTTGGAACCCTGTTTGAAATTAGGATATTGGGATAAAACGCCTGCAGAATCCTTAATTCTTCCGGCGTAAACTTCATCTTTTTCGTAGTTAAGAACAATTATACCCGATTTTAATTCAACATCTTTATAGTATAATTCGGCTTCATTATACAAAGTAATCAGTTTCTTCTTCTGATCAATTTTAGCATAATCTTTAGCGGTGTATCTTACTTTTCCATCCAAAAAAGTCTTTTTGGGTCTTACGGTGTCAAGTTTTATGGTGTCTGTAATTGCAGGAGTTTCCTTATCTGTTTGTTTTACAGCAGGTAAAGGCTTTTTTTTATTTTTTATTTCTTGCGAATATACATTACCACAACCTATAGTCAGGAAAAATGATATTAAAACGATATTAAATAAGTTTGTATGCAAAGGTTTAAATGCTATTTTTGTAAAATTATGGCTTGTTTTTTGACATGTCAAACTTACATATAATTTTTTGGCAAAAATAATCAATTCTAAAAATTATAACAGCTGCTTTTATTAAAATTAACTTTTAGATTTATGAATAGAATTAACAAATTTAAGGCAATAACTACTTTATTTTTAATTATACTGTCGTTTTGTGCTCATAGTCAGTCGAATGTGTTTAAGGTTACGCTGGATGCCGGACACGGAGATCACGATTTTGGAGCTGTTTACAGTGGGAGAATTGAGAAAAATATTGCTTTAGCTATTGTTTTGAAGGTGGGTAAAATTTTAGAACTTAATCCAAATGTAAATGTAATTTATACCCGTAAAACAGACGTTTTTATAGATTTGGTTGAAAGAGCCAACATTGCCAACAGGGCCAACTCGAATATTTTTGTTTCCATTCACTGTAATGCTAATAAAAATACTGCTGCTGACGGAACCGAAACTTATGTAATGGGTTTAAGTAAAGTAGCGTCCAATCTGGAAGCTGCTAAAAAAGAGAACTCTGTAATTACATTAGAGAAAGATTATAAAAGAAAATACGAAGGTTACGATCCCAATTCTCCTGAATCTATGATTGGTATGACTTTGATGCAGGAAGAATATCTGGATAATAGTATTTCGCTGGCCACAAAAATTGAAGATAACTTTGAGAAATTAGGAAAAAAACTTCGTCAGGGAGGTGTTAAGCAGGCGCCTTTTATGGTACTTCATAAAGCGTATATGCCAAGAGTTTTAGTTGAAACGGGTTTTGTCTCAAATCCGACAGAAGGAAATATTTTAAATTCTGAAGAAGGTCAGGATGATATCGCAAGAGCCATTGCAGAAGCAATCCTGAGTTATAAAAGAGAATATTTTGGTTCAGGAGCGCCGGAAGCTAATGAAAGCAGACCTGTAAGAGATACTTCGACTCCGGTTAAACCTAAGACGACTCCGGTTGCGGCTTCTAAAAGTGCTCCGAAAGGAACTTTTTTTAAGGTGCAGCTTATTGCCAGTATTAAGAAAACACCTTTGGAGCCTAAGAACTTTAAAGGGCTTAAAAATGTATCGATGATATACGAAAATAATATTTATAAATATTTCTACGAGGAAACTTCAAGCTACGAAACAGCTCAGAAATATTTACAAGAAGCTAAAAGTAAAGGGTATGGTGCTGCATTTTTAGTAGCAACTAAAGATGGAGAAAAAATCAATATTCAGGACGCCATTAAATAATAAGCGCAAGTTCGAATATTTATATTAAATTTGTATAAACACTAAGAATTTTGAAACTAACAAGAGAAATTAAAACGGCTATTTTAGTCATCGCGTCCATTTTATTATTTATTTGGGGATATAGTTTTTTAAAAGGCAGAGACCTTTTTACAAATTATAAAGTATTATACGCTGAGTATGATAATGTTGAAGATTTATCTGCCTCTGCGCCGGTAACCTTAAACGGACTTGGAATTGGTAAGGTAAGTAAGATTACCATTAACGAAGTAACAGGTAAATTATTAGTTGAACTTCAGCTTAAAACAGATTTTCCAATTTCAAAAAGCAGTAAGGCTGTCATTTATTCGCCAAGTTTAATTGGCGGGAAACAAATAAAAATTGTTCCAAACTTTAATGATAAAGAACTGGCAGAAGACGAGCAGAAATTAGAATCGACTGTAGAGCTTGGTTTAACCGAATCATTAGGTGGGAAAATCGAACCGATTCAGCAAAAACTGGAGAGAATGTTAGTGAGTATTGACACTCTTGTTACCGGCTTAAACAGAACTTTAGATCCAAGTACACAACGAAATCTGAAGAAGACAATTGCAGAGTTAAGTCAGACTATGGAGCAGTTTCATAAAGCTTCAGGAAGCATCAATTCTATTCTGGATACCAATAAAAACCAGATTAACGGAGTGGTGACAAACTTCAATAAAATGTCAAGTAACTTCAACAAAATCTCTGATTCTTTAAACAAAGCAGATTTAGGGAAAACAGTTCGTAACCTGAATAAGACTTTAGCAAAAGTAGATGGTATTATGAATAACCTGAACACCGGAAAAGGTACTGCAGGTAAATTGTTAAACGACGATGCATTGTATAATAATCTGGCGAAAACTTCAAAAGAACTTGAATTGTTATTACAAGATGTACGTCTGTACCCGACGCGTTATGTAAATGTTTCTCTTTTTGGAAAGAAAAACAAACCTTACGTAGCACCTACAGAGGAAACAAACTCAACTGATAAAAAATAATTATAAATGAGTTATTTAGATAATATTTTATTTGCCATACTTCTTATAGTTGGTTTCGGTTTTTTTGCAGCGAGCGTAAAAAAGATCATCCGAAATATTAATTTAGGAGTTGATGTAGATCGAAAAGATAATCCAAAAGCTCGTTGGGCAAACATGGCCTTGATTGCACTTGGTCAGTCAAAAATGGTGAGACGTCCTGTTGCCGGAATCCTGCATATTTTAGTATATGTCGGTTTTATTATAATTAATATCGAATTATTAGAAATCATTATTGACGGATTGTTTGGAACACATAGAATTTTTGCTCCGTATTTAGGAGTTGTATATGATGTTCTGATCGCTTCCTTTGAAATATTAGCGCTGCTGGTTATTGTTGCGGTAACGGCTTTCTGGATCAGAAGAAACATTATCAGAATGAAACGTTTTATTCATTCTGATTTAAAAGGTTTTCCGAAAAGTGATGCGAATTACATTTTATACTTTGAAACAGTCTTAATGATTTTGTTTTTATTGATGAATGCCTCAGATCTGCATTTGCAAAATGTTCCTGGCGGATATTCTCATTTTCACAAAGCCGGAAGTTTTCCGGTAAGTCAGTTTATCGCGCCGATTTTCAACGGAACTTCAAACGAATTGGTTGGATTATTATACGAAGTTTTTTGGTGGCTGCATATTACAGGAATTTTGATTTTTATGAATTACCTGTATTTTTCTAAACACCTGCATATTCTTTTAGCTTTCCCAAATACCTATTTTGCAGATTTAAGGCCTAAAGGTCAGTTTGATAATTTGGCATCGGTTACGAAAGAAGTAAAATTAATGATGGATCCAAATGCAGATCCTTTTGCAGCAGCACCGGCAGACGAAAATGCGCATCCGGCAAAATTTGGCGCCAGTGATGTTCAGGATTTAAACTGGGTGCAATTATTAAACGCTTACACTTGTACAGAGTGCGGAAGATGCACCTCTTCCTGTCCGGCAAATCTAACCGGAAAAAAATTGTCTCCCCGTAAAATTATGATGGATACGAGAGACCGTTTGACAGAAGTCGGAAAAAATATTGATGCCAATAAAGGTGTTTTTGTTCCCGATAATAAAACGCTTTTAAACGATTATATTACTCCGGAAGAATTATGGGCTTGTACATCTTGTAATGCGTGTGTAGAAGAATGTCCGGTAAATATTAGTCCGTTGTCTATTATTATGGATATGCGTCGTTATTTGGTAATGGAACAAAGTGCTGCTCCAATGTCATTAAACGCCATGATGACCAATATTGAAAATAATGCGGCACCTTGGCAATATAGTCAACAGGATCGTCTGAATTGGAAAAACGAAAATTAAAATCTATTGTTTAAAAGGTTTTTACTTTTAACTTTTTAACAATTTTAAAATAATTTCGGTTTTAGTTTTGTTTGCGCTACAGGCGATTAAACAAATACCGTATTAACCGATTTAACAAAATTAAGAAGATGTCAGAAAGTTTAGTAGTGCCAACAATGGCTGAGATGCTGGCCGAAGGGAAACAACCAGAGGTTTTGTTTTGGGTAGGTTGCGCAGGAAGTTTTGATGATAGAGCAAAGAAAATCACAAAAGCATTTGTGCGAATTTTAAACCGTACGAATGTTTCTTTTGCAGTGCTGGGAGCAGAAGAAAGCTGTACTGGCGATCCGGCAAAAAGAGCCGGAAATGAATTTTTGTTTCAGATGCAGGCGATGATGAATATCGAGGTTCTAAATGCATACGAAGCAAAAAAAATAGTAACGGCTTGTCCGCATTGTTTTAATACTTTGAAGAATGAGTACCCGGAACTGGGAGGAAAATACGAAGTTATTCATCATACGGAATTTCTAAAATCATTAATCGATGATGGAAGACTGACAGTTGAAGGAGGACAATTTAAAGGAAAGAAAATAACTTTTCATGATCCCTGCTATTTAGGGAGAGCAAATAAAGTTTACGAAGCTCCAAGAGATTTAATTGAAAAATTGGATGTAGAATTGGTCGAAATGAAACGTTCTAAATCAAACGGTTTATGTTGTGGAGCGGGTGGAGCGCAAATGTTTAAAGATGCTGAACCGGGGAACAAAGAAGTAAACGTGCTTCGTACGGAAGATGCGTTGGAAGTTCAGCCTGATATTATTGCAGCGGCTTGTCCTTTTTGTAATACGATGTTAACTGACGGAATAAAAAATAAAGAAAAAGAAGGTCAGGTAAAAGTGCTTGATATTGCTGAGTTAATTGCAAATGCGCAGGATTTGTAAAAAAAGGTTATAAGGTTCTGAGAGGCATAGGTACAAAGGTTTAGAAACTTAAAATTTGAAACCTGAAACCTGAAACTTTCAAAAAGATCTTAAATCAACAATCCAAAATTTTAAATCTAAAATTAAAAATGTATATACCTTTTGAAGATTTACCGGGAGAATCCAGAATCTGGATTTACCAGTCGAACAGGAAATTTTCTGATGAAGAATTTTCTGAAATAGAAACTGATCTAAAAGCTTTTGTAGAACAATGGGCTGCACACGGCACAAGTCTGGAAGCTTCTTATTTAATGAAATATAACCGATTTATTATTTTGGCTGTAAATCAGGATGTGCAAGCTGCTACGGGATGTTCTATTGATAGTTCTGTGGAATTTATTCAGAATTTAGAAAAGAAATACGACGTTGATTTACTGGATAAAATGAACGTTACTTTTAAACTGGGTGAACATATTGCGCATAAACCTTTAATTGATTTTAAAAAAATGGTTAAAGATAAAGCGGTAACAGGAAATACTATTGTATTTAATAATCTTGTTACTAATATTGAAGAGTTTAATGATGCCTGGGAAGTTCCTGCTGCCGATAGCTGGCACAGCAGATTTTTTTAATATTCATATCGATATTCAAAGCAGAAAATTTAATTTCTGCTTTTTTTTTTGTCCTTATGTTTGGTTATTTCTAATGTCCTGAAATAATAAATATTGAACTGAGGGAATATTTCTTTTGAAAATAAGACTTCTAGTCTAGTCCCGATGGGAGCGGTTCCTTTTTTTTGTTCTCGTTTTTTAATGAGGGCCGGAAAAGATATAGTGTCCCGAAGCCCCGGGAGCGGACAGGTGTTGCTTTAAAACCCGCACGTCTGCTTCTAATTATTCAATCAGTGGAGTTAATCTAATTTTGTCAAAAATCTAACAATTTAAAAGCGTAATGAAACGCTATTTTTGAGTATTTTCGTAGAATTAAATTTAATACATGAAAATAGCAATTGTCTGTTATCCTACTTTTGGCGGAAGTGGCGTTGTAGCTACGGAATTAGGACTTGAATTAGCCAGAAGAGGACACGAAATACACTTTATAACTTATAGCCAGCCTGTCAGACTGGCGCTCCTGAATCCGAATGTACATTACCATGAGGTAAACGTTCCGGAATATCCATTGTTTCATTATCAGCCTTACGAACTGGCTTTGTCGAGTAAACTGGTTGATATGGTTAAGCTTTACAAAATTGAATTACTTCACGTGCATTATGCTATTCCACATGCTTATGCGGGTTATATGGCGAAACAAATGCTGAAGAACGAAGGTATCAATCTGCCGATGATTACTACGCTTCACGGAACCGATATTACCTTGGTTGGAAATCATCCTTTTTACAAGCCTGCAGTTACTTTTAGTATTAATAAATCGGATTATGTGACGTCGGTTTCGCAGAGTCTGAAAGATGATACTTTGAAATTATTTAAAATTAAAAATAAAATTAAAGTTATTCCGAACTTTATTGAATTGGATAAGGTTAAGAAAGATCCGCTGGCTCCTTGTCATCGTTATGTTATGGCAAAGGAAAATGAGCGTATTATAACGCATATCAGCAACTTTAGAAAGGTAAAGCGAATTCCGGATATTATTAAAATTTTCTACAACATTCAGAAAGAAATTCCGGCAAAACTAATGATGGTTGGAGACGGACCTGAAAAAGAAAAAGCAGAAATTTTGTGTCAGGAACTGGGAATTTTGGATAAAGTAATTTTCTTTGGAAACAGCCACGAGATTGATAAAATTTTATGCATGACAGATTTGTTTCTTCTTCCTTCTGAGACTGAAAGTTTTGGTTTGGCGGCTTTGGAAGCGATGGCCTGCGGAGTACCGGTAATTTCGAGTAACTCAGGTGGACTTCCCGAGGTAAATTTCGACGGTTTTTCAGGATATTTGAGCGATGTCGGAAAGGTTGATGAAATGGCCGAGAATGCACTTAAAATTTTAAAAGATGATGCAGTTTTAAGTCAGTTTAAAACAAATGCGCTGGAAGTGGCAAGAAAGTTTGATATTAAAAACATTCTTCCTAAATATGAAGCGTTATACCAAAAAGCTGTTGATGATTATAAATATGAAAAACATTAATCTTTAAAATAACGTAATGAGAAAAGTAATTTCGGTTTTAGTAATTTTTGTTTTGATTTCCTGCGGAGCTAAAAAAGCTTCGACTTCAAAGGGGTTGTATGAGGTACTTACCACACAGTCTGACGGTGGAGGAAATATTAAGTTTTTTGAGATTCTGACGGAACCTAATGAAGTTAAAATGCTGGAGAATGACCCGCTTCTGGCTGGTAAGGTAAAAGAAGGTGATACCAGCAGCTCCAATTATGTGATTCTGAACATGGGTGAGAAAAATACAAGCGGTTACAGTATTGAAGTGGTCAATGTAGAAGAAACAGATAAAAATGTTATTATAACCGTTAAGGAAAACGGTCCTGCAAAAGATGCTATGACGATGCAGATGATTTCTTATCCTTATACAGTTGTGAAAATTAATTCTAAGAAAGAGATTATTATTAAATAAAAATAAAAGCTTCGAATTCGCTCCGCATGACATACAAAAGTCGATGAAATTATTTCGTCTTGTTTGCCCGGCTGAGCGAATTCGAAGCCTTTTTACCAAAAAAAAACCTGTCGCTTTAACACAACAGGTTTCTCCTTACAATTTTTTTTATTTTTAATTAGAATCTGAATTTAACTCCAAGACCTACGTCAAATCCGAAGTTGTCATCATCATAATATCCTGAACCAATTTCAGGTCTTGCGTCAAGTGACAAAGTAATTGGCACTTCACTAAATCTATATTCGATACCGATATCTCCGGCAGCAAAAACATAAGTTCCGCTATCATTATATCTGTCATCGTTGAAACGGTAATCGTAATCCCAGGCAGCAACTCCACCACCGACACCAGCGTACCAGTTGAAACCTCCATCGATGTTCCAAACCCATTGGTAAAGAGCAACACCTTTTATAGCATCAACATCTCTGCTGTTTCTCCAGCCTAAATCAAATTCAAGTCTGTTTTTCTGGTTTAAACCTAATTGGTAAGATACTTCTCCTCCAAATCCGTTATTGTCTCCTAAACGTAATCCTAAGGCATGTTTTGAAATTTCTTGTGATTGAGCCGTAAATGCTAATCCAAAAAGCATAAGGGCAGATAATAAAATCTTTTTCATAAAAATGGTTATTAATTTTTTTTCAAATGTATAATTACACTCGTACAGAGAACGTATATTATTTTTGAAAATTGTTATATAATTTACATTTAGATGATTTGAATTATATAAATCTACAGGTAGTACATTATTTTAATATAATTGAAGTTATCATTTGTGAGGTTATAACGTCTTCCATTTCAAAGAGATTTTCTTCGTCTTCTGCGAAATTACTGGCTTTATAAGAAAACATTTTCCAGCGTTTTTTATGATATTCAAGTGCGGTTAAATTTTCTATCCAGTCTCCGGAATTTAAATATAAAGTAGAACCGTGTTTGTTTTCTATAGTGGCAATTTTAGGTTCGTGTATATGACCGCAAATTACGTAGTCATAGTTCTTTTCGATTGCTAAATCAGTAGCCGTGGTTTCAAAATCAGAGATAAATTTTACAGCTTTTTTTACGCTTGCTTTAATTTTTTTAGAAAAAGAATAGGGTTCCCGGCCTAATTTAGCCAGACACCAGTTTACAAACCGGTTGATTAAAATAAGATAATCATATCCCAGACCACCCAATTTTGCTATCCATTTTGAATGCTGAACAGAGGCGTCAAAAACATCTCCGTGAAAAATCCACGCTTTTTTGTCATCAAGTTCTAAAACTAATTTATCTACTAAAGCAAAATTTCCCATGTTCATGTCGCTGAACTTGCGCAGAATTTCATCGTGGTTTCCAGTGATGTAATATACCTTTGTTCCTTTAGAAGCCATTCCGATAATACGCTGAATTACTCTTAAATGCGCTTTCGGAAAATAAGATTTTCTAAACTGCCAGGCATCAATAATATCTCCGTTAAGGATTAAGGTTTTAGGTTTAATGCTTGAAAGGTAGTTGTTTAGTTCTTTTGCATGACTTCCGTAGGTGCCCAAATGAACATCAGAAATAACAACCAATTCGACATTTCTCTTTTTCAATTTTTCTCGATTTGAAGTTTTACAAATGAAAGAAAGTTTGCTCATTATTATTTTATCAAAAGGTTATCAAAAAGCGGATATTTTTACCAAATTGTAATTTTTAATCAGTTTAATGTTTAGTTAATAATACCAGTTTTAAATTTTTTAATTTAATTCATAAAACTTACATTTGCTCAAAACAAAATACAATGGCAGGAAACAGCTACGGCACCCTATATAAAGTTACCACCTTTGGAGAGTCACATGGTGAAGCTCTCGGCGGGATTATCGACGGATGTCCTTCAGGAATTGAACTTGATTTTGAAGCAATTGAACTGGACATGGCCCGAAGAAAACCGGGACAATCAGCAATTGTAACGCAAAGAAAAGAACCGGATGCAGTTCAGTTTTTATCCGGAATTTTCGAAGGCAAAACAACCGGAACCCCAATTGGTTTTATTATTCCCAATACCAATCAGAAATCAGACGATTACTCTCATATAAAAGACAATTACAGGCCAAGTCACGCTGATTATGTATACGATCAGAAGTATGGTTTTCGTGATTATCGCGGTGGTGGAAGAAGTTCTGCCAGAGAAACTGCAAGCAGGGTAGTAGCAGGTGCAATTGCAAAACAAATGCTTCCTGAAATTAAAATCAATGCTTATGTTTCTTCAGTTGGTCCTATTCATTTAGAGACACCTTATCAGGATCTGGATTTTTCTAAAATTGAAAGCAATCCGGTGCGTTGTCCCGACGAAAAATCGGCTGCGGTTATGGAAGAATATATTCGTGAGATTCGCAAGCAAGGTGATACTGTAGGAGGTGTTGTATCCTGCGTTATACAAAATGTTCCGGTTGGTTTAGGAGAACCTGTATTTGATAAGCTTCATGCAGAATTAGGAAAAGCAATGCTTTCTATAAATGCAGTGAAAGGTTTTGAATACGGAAGCGGTTTCTCCGGATCTGAAATGAAAGGTAGCGAACATAACGATTTATATAATACGGACGGAACTACGAAAACGAATCTTTCTGGCGGAATCCAGGGCGGTATCAGTAACGGAATGGATATCTATTTCAGAGTAGCTTTTAAGCCTGTTGCAACAATTATGCAGACTCAGGACTCATTAGATAATAAAGGTAATATTACACCAATGACGGGAAAAGGCCGTCATGATCCTTGTGTAGTGCCTCGCGCAGTGCCAATCGTAGAAGCGATGGCAGCAATTGTTTTGGCAGATTTTTACCTGATCAACAAAACATATTAATAAAAGGTAAGACAGTGAGGGTCTTATATTTTAATAATTAAAAAAAACATTAATGCAAGTTACAGAAACCAAAAAAAAATCATTTCTTTCAGGATTAACAGGGCAAATTATACTTGCAATGATTCTTGGAGCAACTTTAGGAATTATTCTTCATAATACTATTTCGCCGGAAGCAGCCCAGTCATTTAGTACGAAAATTAAAATGCTGGCCACTATTTTCATTCGTTTAGTGCAAATGATTATTTCGCCGCTTGTTTTTACGACTCTGGTAGTAGGAATTGCGAAATTAGGAGATATTAAAACTGTTGGAAGAATTGGAGGAAAAGCACTTGGATGGTTTTTTACAGCTTCATTTATTTCTCTGTTAATTGGATTATTCTATGTAAATATTCTGCAGCCGGGTGTTGGCCTTAAATTAGATCATGTTGACATGGCTGCCGCTTCTGAGGTTACCGGTAAAACACAAAATCTGTCTTTCGAAAACTTCGTTGAACATATTGTGCCTAAAAGTATTGTCGAAGCAATGGCAACTAATGAAATCCTGCAAATTGTAGTTTTTTCTATTTTCTTCGGATTAGCAGCAGCCTCTTTAGGATCTACTGTAAAGCCAATTGTAAATGCTTTTGATAAGTTGTCGCACATTGTATTAAAAATGGTAAACTATGTAATGAACTTTGCTCCAATTGGAGTTTTTGGTGCTATTGCAGGAGTTTTTGCAATACGAGATGCAGAAGAGCTGGTTATTACATATTTTAAATTCTTTGGATCGTTTTTAGTAGGTATTGGTACATTGTGGGTTATTTTAATTGCAATTGGATATATTTTTCTAAAAGGAAGAATGACTGAATTGTTAAAACGTATTATCGGACCATTGGCAATTGCTTTTGGTACAACAAGCAGCGAAGCTGTATTTCCTAAACTGACTGAAGAATTGGAAGGTTTTGGGGTAAAAGATAAAATTGTTTCTTTCATGTTACCACTTGGCTATTCTTTTAATCTTGACGGTAGTATGATGTACATGACTTTTGCGAGTATCTTCATTGCACAGTTCTACAACGTTCATTTGGATTTAGGTACACAAATGGCCATGCTTTTGGTTTTAATGTTGACCAGTAAAGGTATTGCAGGTGTTCCCAGAGCCAGTTTGGTTGTAGTTGCAGCTACCTGCGGAATGTTTGATATTCCAATTGAGGGAATAGCATTAATTTTGCCAATCGATCATTTCTGCGATATGTTTAGAAGTGCGACCAATGTTTTAGGAAATGCCCTTGCAACCTCTGTTGTAGGACAATGGGAAGACGGAAAAGGTATGGAAACAGACCTCACTGAATAATACGTAATATTTAGCCTACGTATCTGGTTTTTACTGGATTAAAGAGCTAAAAAATAGTATAGAAAAGCTGTATTTTATTGATAAATACAGCTTTCTTTTATTTTAAAGTGTATATTTGGCGAAACTAGCCGATTAATGCCCCAAATACGGATTTTTTTATTTTTATATCTTCTGCTGAACTGCTCTGGCACTTTGGCTGTGGCTCAGTCTGACTGTAATACAGATCCTAAGATTGATAAACTCGTAAAAAACGCTTTACTCAATTTTAGAGAATCGAATTTTGAACAATCTTTAATTCTTTCCAGATCTGCACTCAATTCGGCAACCGTTATAAAAGACTACTGTTTAATTTCCAGATCATATAATATTATTGCAGCTAATTACAATGAATTAGCCGATTTTGATAAAGCAATTTTCTTCTATAAAAAAAGTCTTTTCTACGCCAATAAAACAACGAACGATTCCTTAAAATGTGATCTCTACAATAATTTGGGCAACATGTTTTGCTTCGAGAAAAAACGTTTTGAAGAAGGAATTCGTTATTATAAAAAATCAATTGCTTATGGTTTCAAAATTAATGATCTCAGGCAGGTTTATTTCACTTATGTGAATGTCACCTGGGCTTATTTTGATGCCGGGAATTTTAATGAAGGTTCTTTTTATTTAAAATATCTAAACAGTAATAAAGATAAATACGGAGACACCTCGACCAGTACTATTGTAAATATGCTCAACGGTATTTATCTAAGTCATAAAAAGGAAAATGAAGCAGCAAATACGTTTTTTTTAACTGCAATTCAATCCGGGATGGCTTCAGAAGACAGATCGGATCTTACACATGTGTATTTGGAATATTCTAAATTTCTGGATAAGATAAAAAGACATAAAGAAGCTTATGAAAACCTTATTAAGCATCACGAGATTTCTGATGAATTGTATGGCGAAAAGAAAATCAAAAAAGCTTCTCTGGCGGGAATGAGTCTGGAACTGGATGAATACAAAAGACATATTGATAAAATTGAAAGTGAAAAGGTAGAACAATCGCAGAGCTTAAAAAAATCACGGATTATTGTTATCCTTTTTGTTTTGACTTCATTTATTCTGGTATTTTTAATTATAACCTTAGTACAAAATATCCGATTTAAGAAAAAACATAATTTAGAGCTTTTAAAAGCAAAAGAAATAGCAGAAGAGGCTTCCTTGCTCAAAACTCAGTTTATTTCGACCATAAGCCATGAATTACGTACTCCGTTATACGGTGTTGTTGGTATTACAAACATGTTGCTGGAAGAACATAAGGAATTGTCTAAAAGTCAGCATCTGAGTTCTCTTAAATTTTCTGCCCGTTATTTGTTATCATTGGTTAATGATATACTTCAAATTAATAAGATTGAAGAGAATAAGGTCGTTTTAGAGAATTTGACTTTTAATATATCAGATGAAATTATTGTTATTAAAAACTCTTTGTCTTTTCTTTCGCAGAAAAATAATAACAGGATTTACATCGATATTGATCCCAATATTCCCGAATATTTAATTGGTGATAAACTTCGTTTGTCGCAGATCCTGATGAATTTAGTAAGTAACGCTTTGAAGTTTACAAAAGACGGAGAGGTCGAAATTACGGTCCGCTTAAGTAAAGTTGAAGGCAAACTGAATTTTCTGGAATTCATAATAAAAGATAACGGGGTGGGAATTGCGTTTGCCGATCAAAGCAAAATATTCGAGAAATTTGTCCAGGTTGGGCGTAAAGAAGAAGATTATCAGGGAACCGGACTCGGACTCAGTATTGTTAAACGACTGCTTACTTTATTCGGAAGTACGATTACGCTTGAGAGCGACATTGGAAAAGGGACTTCATTTTCTTTTACAATTTCGTTTGAGCATGATTTAGTCAAAACCAAAACTATTATTAATGAAATTGAAGTCGATCTTACATCAAGTGAAATTTACAGAATACTGGTTGTAGAAGATAATTTGATTAATCAGTTGGTGACACGAAAAATAATCGAAAAAAACAATTACTTCTGTAAAGTGGTTGATGATGGTTTTGGAGCGCTTAAAGTTTTGGAAAATGACGAATTTGATCTCATTCTGATGGATATCAACATGCCTATGATGAACGGATTTGAAACCACGAAAAGAATTCGTTTAATGGGAATAGATACGCCGGTTGTAGCGTTGACCGCCTTTGATAAAGATGAAATTACAGATGAAGCAATTTCATCGGGCATAAATGATATTATTATTAAACCATTTGAGCCTGTCAAATTGTTTAAGATTATAAACTACCTTATAAATGAAAAAAACGCTGTTTAGTACCAGCGTTTTTTGTTTTTCTTAGAAGTTTCAGATTTTCTCGATTTGTGTGCACCGCCGCTTCTGTTGGAGCTTTTAGGCTTTTCTCCGGCTTCCGGACTTCCTGAATGCCATTGGAATGGATGATCTGCTATTGTTTTTACATCCACTTTGATTAATTTCTGAATGTCTTTCCAATACGGAAGCTCATCTTTTCCACAAAATGAAATCGCGATTCCACCATTTCCTGCACGTCCTGTACGGCCAATTCGGTGCACATACGTTTCGGGAATATTGGGTAAATCAAAATTAATTACAAAAGGAAGCTGTTCGATATCAATTCCTCTAGCCGCAATATCTGTAGCTACCAAAACACCTACTTCTTTATTTTTAAAAGCATCCAGAACGCGCTGTCTTGCATTTTGAGATTTATCTCCGTGAATGGCTTCTGCCGGAATATCTTTTTTTCTGAGTGCCTTTACAACATTGTCTGCGCCATGTTTAGTTCTTGAAAAAACCAGGACATTGGACAGATTTTCTTCTTTAATCAAATGATATAATAAATTTCTTTTTTCTGTTTTATCGACAAAATAAATACGTTGTTCTACATTTTCAGCTGTTGAGGAAACGGGAGAAACTTCTACTTTTTCAGGATCAGTCAAAAACATTTCTGCCAGTTCACGAATTGCAATTGGCATCGTGGCTGAGAAAAGAAGTGTTTGTCTGTTTTTTGGAGTCAGTTTTACAATTTTTTTGACATCATTGATAAAACCCATGTCCAGCATTTGATCTGCTTCATCCAGGACTAATGTATGCAAATGATCCAGATCGATAAAGCCTTGTTTCTGAAGGTCTAATAATCTTCCCGGAGTTGCTACTAATATATCGATTCCTTTTTTTAGCGTATCGACCTGCGGGTTTTGAGAAACACCTCCAAAAATAGTCAACTGTGTTAGGTTCGTATATTTGGCATAAGTTTCAAAGCTTTCTCCAATTTGTACGGCCAGTTCACGGGTTGGAGTAACTATAAGGGCGCGAATTTGTTTGGCTTTTTTTGATGAGCCTACAATTCGGTGTAATTGGTGTATGATTGGAATAGCAAATGCTGCCGTTTTTCCGGTTCCCGTCTGCGCACAGCCAATTAAATCTCTTCCTGCAAGAACAATCGGAATGGACTGCTCCTGAATAGGAGTTGGATTTAAATAGCCTTCTTCAAATACGGCTTTTTGTATACTTTTTGAAAGTGATAAATCTTCGAATAACATATCTTAGGTATTAAAGCATTTTAGTTATAAGTACTAAAATGCTGTGCAAAGATAGGTTTATTCAGTCAATCGTTTGTTTGAATTGACTTTTATTTGGCAAAAGCACCTTTTTTAAAAACGGATTTATATGTAAAGTTCAGTCTTTTTCGATATTTGCCTTTATAAAATCGGTTACCAGATAACCAATCAGTTTTCCAATTAAATTATGGTTTGGGGCAATGTCTAAATCGGGTGCGCCTTCGCAGATATGTATATAGGCAGCATTTTTATGTTCGCCGAAAAAAGAAACAAATTGTCTTAATTCTTCAACCGAAAAACCACTAATGGTCATAGCGCTGCTGGCAATATTAGGAATGGCGTCCAGATCAATCTCGATTCCGAAGGCATCGTTTTTAACGAAATCCAAAGCGGTAATCATTTCACGATTAAAATCTTTTTCTTTTCGGATGTTTACACTGTCATAGGTATTGTAGCGAACACGGTCTTCCAGTTTTTTAATAATATCCAATACGCTTTTTGAAGTGTAATTTTCATGAAGACCAAATATGAAATACTTTTTTAAGAAACCTTCTTCATAAGCATATGAAAACCCGTTTCCGCTGTGACGACCTTCGAGAATCCTGAAATCTGAATGCGCATCAAAATTGATTGCATTTACCGGTTTTCCTTTCGCTAAAGCGGCACCTTTAATATTTCCGTAAGCATTATTATGACCTCCGCCAATAATTATCGGAGTTTTTCCGGCTTTAATAATGGTAAAAATAATGTGAGATACTTCCTTATCGATTTTTTCAACGAGCTGACTTAGTTTAGAACGATCATCAACATCATTAAAATCCAGGTTTTCGACTTCACGCATTTCTGTTGTAACATCGATATGGCCTAAGACAATGATTGTGCTTCCTTTAGAAAAGCGGTTATGTTGAATATTGGCAATGCTTTTTATCGCAGACTGCCACGCTGATGCCGCTCCGGGTCTTCCGTAATTGGCACGTACACCAATATCTTCAGGAATTCCTAAGAGTACATATTTAGCTTCGCTTTCTTTAAGAAAATCAACCTTGTCTACTCCAGGCGGAATGACAATCATTTTTTCTCCGAATTTTATTTCACCACTTCGATGATTTGTGACTTTTGCTAAATCATTAATAGTAAAAGGGATCAGTTTCTCCATTAAAAAAAAATATTTTCCAAAAATAATATAATTGTACAAACTTACGTTATTACCTTATATTAATTGTTAAATTTGTTATTAAGAAAATTATTAAATATGGAAAACCCAAAGAACAACAATTCAAGTCTAAAGGCGGTAATCGCAGTTTTAGCAGTCCTACTTATTGGTAGCTTAGTGTATATTTTTAAATTGTCTTCTGATTCAGATGTTCAAAAAACAGAACTGACAACAACATTAACAGAAAAAGAATCTGTTATGAAAGATTTGCAGGAATTAAAAGCAACTTATGATGCTGCAATTGCTGAAAACACTTCTATGTCTGACGAATTAATCCAGGAGAGAGATAAAGTTGTCGCTTTAATGGATGATTTGAATAAATCTAAAGGAGATGTTTCTAAATACAAATCTCAGGTTCAGGCAATGCAAAGCAAAATGAAAACTATGGTTGCTGAAAACGATGAGTTGAAAAAACAAAATGGAGTTTTAACAACACAGAGAGACAGTACAATTGTAGTTTTAGGAGAATCAAAAAAATACAATGAAGTATTGGTAGGTCAAAACGAAGAATTGGCTAAAACAGTAGAAAAAGGTTCTAAGCTTTCAATTCTGAACACAAAAACTGCAGCTTACAAAATGAGAAGCTCAGGAAAACAAATTGAAACAGATAAAGCAAGCCGTGCTGACATTTTAAAAATTAGTTTTACAATTGCTGAAAACCAAATTGCAAAGTCTGGAGATAAAACGTATTATGTACAGGTTATCGATGCAAAAAACAATGTTTTAGGCGATAAGAAAACGGAAAGTTTTGGTGACAACACTTTAACTTATAGCTTTAAAACAACAGTGCAGTACGAAAATAAATCTGTAAATGTTGTTCAGGATCTTCCAGGAAAAGATTTTCCTAAAGGAACTTATTTTATCAATGTATTTGATAATGATGAATTAGTATCTAAAACTAGTTTCAGTTTAAGATAATCGGCCATAAGGATAAGAATACCACTTTGATATTAAAGGTCTGTGATTTTCACAGACCTTTTTTTTTGGCTAATTTTGGAAAAAATATAAGTAAAAATTTTAAGAAAGAATTTGTCCTTCAATAAAAACAGATTCAATTAAATTACTTCCAAAAGCGTACGGAATCTGGTAGTATGATGAAATGGGTTTCGTAAGGATTAAATTGGCTTTTTTGCCCTTTGTAATACTTCCGTGCGTCTCAGAAATTCCCATTGCGTAAGCTCCGTTAATTGTTGCGGCATTGATAGCCTCTTCGGGTGTCATTTTCATTTTAATGCATGCCGTGGCTACTACAAAATTCATGTTTCCGGACGGAGTAGAACCCGGATTAAAATCGGTTGCTAACGCTAGTGGTAATCCGGATTCAATCATGTCTCTTGCCGGAGTATACGGAATGCTTAAAAAATAAGAACACGAAGGCAATGCGACCGGCATAGTTTCGGTATCTTTTAAAGCTTCAATATCTTCCGGATTCATAACTTCAAGATGATCTACAGAAAGCGCCTTAAATTTAACCCCGGCCTGAATGCCGCCTATAGAATTAAATTGATTGACGTGAATTTTAGCTTTCAAACCAAAAGCCAGTCCTGCTTCCATAATTTTTTCTGTTTCTTCTACAGAAAAATAACCGTTTTCGCAAAATACATCTACAAAATCGGCTAACTTGTTTTTAGCAATTTCAGGCAGCATTTCGTTAATGATTTCGTCTAAATATCCTTCTTTGTTTTCTTTGTAATGTGACGGAAAAGCATGCGCTCCTAAGAAAGTGGCCTTGATGGTGACCGGATAATTTTCTGCAAGCTTTTTTATGACACGAAGCATTTTCAGTTCGCCGTCAACGGTTAAACCGTAACCGGATTTTATTTCTACAGCTCCCGTTCCTAAATGCATTACTTCTTCCAGACGAACTTTAGATTGTTCGTAAATTTCATCTTCGGTACTGTCGTTGAGTTTTTTAGCAGAATTTAAAATTCCCCCGCCGCGATTTGCGATTTCTTCGTACGAAAGTCCGTTTATTCGATCAACAAATTCCTGCTCGCGATTTCCCGAGTACACTATATGTGTGTGACTGTCGCACCACGAAGGCAAAACAACCTTTCCTGTTGCATCGATAATTTTATCTGCTTTTGTTTCCGGAAGGTTTTCCATCATACCAAAATCTTCAATAAGATTATCTTTAAGAAGCAAATAAGCATTTTTTATGGTCGGAAGAAGTGCCATCTCTGCACCTGAAACTTTTTCAATTGAAGTTTCCCGAACTTGCAGTAATTCTTGAATGTTAGTTATAAGTGTTGTCATATTTGAAAGTAGTATAAAAACACAAATTTCACGAATTAACACTCAGAATTTGTGGTAATTGGTGAAATTTGTGTTTTAGATTATGGAGTATTACTTTTATTCTGAAACTGTAATTTCGAACATTTTGCTCCAGTTTTTTCCTGTAATAAAAATGGTTTTAGTTTTAGGATTATAAGCAATTCCATTTAGAACGTCGTCTTTAGTAATATCTGTCATCGTTTTTCTCAGATCAGATAAATTTAAAATTCCTTCAACAGCTCCAGTATTTGGATTTACAACCGCAATTGCATCTTTAAACCAGACATTAGTATATATTTTTCCGTTAATCCATTCTAATTCATTAATAGCTTTTATTTTAGAATCTCCTGAATAAACATTGATAAAATCAACCATTTTTTGAGTTGCAGGATCAACCTTCCAGATTTTTTCTGTACCATCTGTCTGGTAGATAAATTTTCCATCATTTGTCATTCCCCAACCCTCAATATCTTTTTCGTAAGCAAATGTTTTTTCAAGTTTTAAAGTCTTCGCATCGTATATAAAACCAGTTTTATTTTTATACGTTAATTGAAATAATTTTCCATTAATGAAAGTGATTCCTTCCCCAAAATATTTTTGCTCCAAATCGATCTTTTTGAAAATTTTTCCGGTTTTGTAATCATACTTTTTAATAAAAGAAGCGCCTTCCTGTCCCGTACTTTCATATAATGTATCATTGTAAAATTCGAATCCTTCTGTAAAATCCTTCTTGTCGTGAGGAAAAGTATTTACAACTTTGTACTTAAGAAGTTTTGGTTCAATATCCGAAACCAATTCTATTCTTTTGTTAGCATCAGACGAATCTCCGTCAAAATATACTTTAGCTTTCAGGTATTGATATCCTAATTTTTGATCTATTAATTCAAATCTAAAATCTTCAGCACCTTTTGTGCCTCCAACTCTTTGGTCATTTACAAAGTAAGCAATACTATCGATTTCTTTCGATTTTGGGTTTAAAATTCCGATTGAAAGTACTTCTTTTTGGGTAAGATGAGCCGGAAAAGCAGAATCATCGATTGTAAATAAAGAATTTTCACCTTTATTTTTTTCTCCACATCCAACTAATGTGATTCCTAATAAAATGAAAGTTAGGAAGTTATATTTTTTCATAGTTTAAAATTTGAATAAGGCAATATACGACGATATTTTTATTGCGGCAAAGGTCTTGCAAAAATATAAAAAGGTTGTATATTTGCACCGGCAAGTCCTACACGACCAGCTCCTGCAGACTCCCCCAGGATGGGAACATAGCAAGGGTACGTGGTTGAGCGGTGCGATGTAGGTCGCTTGCCATTTTTTTTTAGAATATTTAATTTGTAATCTTCCTTATGGGAAGATTTTTTTATTTTTACCCTGCTGGAAGTTAGAAGTTATTGGTTAGAAGATAAAAGTTTTAGCCGAAGAATGATTTTTAAAGACCGCAAATACATTTAACTTATAACATTTAACATCTATCCTAAATAATGAGTAAAGTAGTTTTAATTACCGGCGGTTCATCCGGAATCGGGAAATCTATTGGAGAATTTTTGCATCACAAAGGCTTTATTGTTTACGGAACGAGCAGAAATCCGGAAAGGGTTTTAAATTCAGTTTTTCCGTTAGTAGCATTAGATGCCCGAAATGCAGAATCGATACAAACTGCTGTTCAAAAAATTATTGCCGCTTCGGGAAGATTGGATATTGTTATCAATAACGCCGGAGTCGGTATAACCGGACCTTTAGAAGAAATTCCGACAGCGGAAATAAGAAATAATTTTGAAACTAATTTCTTTGGTCCGATTGAGGTGATGAAAGCTGCTTTGCCTCAAATGCGTGAACAAAAGTCCGGACTTATCATCAATATTACATCTATTGCAGGATATATGGGACTGCCTTACAGAAGTGTTTATTCGGCTTCCAAAGGGGCATTGGAATTAATTACCGAAGCATTGCGAATGGAAGTAAAGTCTTTCGGAATCGAAATTACAAACGTAGCGCCAGGAGATTTTGCCACTAATATTGCCGCGGGTCGTTATCATGCGCCGGTTATTAAAAACTCTGCTTATGAAAAAGTGTACGGCGACATGCTTGCTACAATGAATGATCATGTAGATGCAGGAAGTAACCCAAACGAAATGGCAGAAGCGGTTTATAAAATAATTCAGACTCAAAAACCAAATGTGCATTATAAAGTGGGCGCTTTTATGCAGAAATTCTCCATTGTATTAAAACGCGCACTGCCAGATAAAATGTATGAAAAGATGTTGATGAATCATTACAAGTTGTAGTGATGGGTCGAAATATCAGATAAAAAATGCGGAAATATATGTTTATTCCCGCATTTTTATTTTATTACTTTTTTTTAGTCAACATTAAGACTTCTAAAACTATTTTTAGATAGTACATTTTAATACTATAAAGCAAAATTTAATTATTCTTTACCGGAATAAAGATATTAAAAGTCGCGCCTTCATTTAAAATACCTTCTGCTTTTACAAAGCCTTTATGGTTTTCTGCGATCCTCTTTACAATGGTAAGTCCGATACCAGTGCTTTTTAGGGGTTTTGTGTGTAAAGCCTGAAAAAGACCAAATATCTTCTCGGTGAATGCCGGGTCAAAACCAATACCATTATCTGAAACCTTAAGGTGATAATAGAATACATTTGGATCCAGTTTGCTGTGATTTTCATCGGAGCCTTTGATGATAGCTGATGTGACGCTGATAATTAATTTTCTGTCAGGGTGGGAGAATTTGATCGAATTACTGATGAGATTGTATAATAATTGACGAAATTGAAATTCGATTACATTTAGAAATCCTAATTTGCCTATTTCAAATTGAATGTCTTTATTTTTTACTTCTTCTGTAAGATCTTCGATAACATCATTGGCAATGCTGTTTAAGTCTTTTAATTCAAATTTACGTTCGTCAAATTTGGTTTTAGAATAGGTAAGGAGGTCGTTTATTAAATTTTGCATTCTAAGCGCCGAAACACGAATTTTGTCAAATGCATATTTGGCTTTTTCAGAAAGATTCTCGAACTCTTCTTTTTCAATTGTATCGGTAAAGAATTGAATTTTTCGTAATGGTTCCTGAAGATCGTGACTCGAAATGTAATTAAAAGCTTCGAGTTCACTATTCATTTTTTCGAGTGAAATGTTTTTTTCGATTAGTTTTTGCTCCGCGTCTGATTTTTGTCTTTCTGCTTCTTTTTTCTGGCCTTCCGTCTTTTTTAGTAGGTTACTTTTTTCTTTTAAAATAGATTTGTTTTCGACTCCCTGCTCGATTGCTTCAATGTGAAAGGAAATTAAATCGGCAAAAAGGGTAAACATTTCTCTTACCTTGAATGTTTTTAAACTGTTCGGTTTTGGATCAATTGCACAAAGAGTACCAAAAAAAGTTCCGTCCTGGCGAATTATGGGCATCGAAATATAACTTTGCAATCCGTATAAAGCGGGTGTGTGATGATCACGAAAATCGGGATCTTCGCTAACGTTGTCTATAATTACAGGCTGTACATTTTTTCGAATATCATCGCAAATGGTTGTTTTAATTTCCAATTCGTCTCCGGATTTTAGTCCGAAATTAAGATGATCTTCAGAAGCGCAGGTAATCCATCGGTCTTCGGTAACTCTGGCAACCGCCGCAAATCCCATTCCGGTACTCTGGCAAATTACGCTAAGCAATTTTGGAACCATTGGTATACTCTGGATATTCAGGATGTCTTGTTTAAAATTTTCTTCTAACACTGGTAATTATTTATTTTTTAAAAGTACAAAATAATTTGCTTTGGGCGTTGGTGTTTTTATTTCACTAAATTGTTTAATTTGTAATTATTTTTTAAGAATTTACTTTTTGAAATTATAAGTTGTAATTTTGCACGTGAATCGCGTGAGGGATAGAAGCAAACTACCGAAGTAGTGTGGATAGCCCGACCAGATTTGAAAAAGGCGCTTATATGCGATCTGATAAGTGCGCCTTTTGCAAATATGGTCACGCCCTGAAAATCAACACAATTTAAATAATATAAATTATGAAATTTTTTATTGACACAGCTAATTTAGCTCAGATTAAAGAAGCACAGGCTTTAGGTGTTTTGGATGGTGTAACGACTAACCCGTCTTTGATGGCGAAGGAAGGTATTACCGGAAAAAATAATATCCTGAAGCATTATGTTGACATTTGCAATCTTGTAGAAGGTGATGTAAGTGCTGAAGTTAATGCGCTTGACTTTGACGGAATGGTTAAAGAAGGTGAGGAGCTGGCTGAATTACACGATCAAATCGTGGTGAAATTACCAATGACTAAAGAAGGCGTAATGGCTGCAAAATATTTTTCTGATAAAGGAATTAAAACGAATGTAACTCTTGTTTTTTCTGCTGGTCAGGCTTTATTGGCTGCAAAAGCTGGTGCAACTTATGTTTCTCCTTTTATTGGCCGTCTGGATGATGTTTCTGTTGATGGTTTGAACCTCATTCAGGAAATTAGAGAAATCTACGATAATTACGGGTACGAAACTCAGATTTTGGCGGCTTCTGTACGTCACACTATGCACATTGTAAATTGTGCTAAAATTGGTGCTGATGTGATGACCGGACCTCTTTCTGCAATTTATGGTTTGTTAAAACACCCATTAACGGATATTGGTTTAGCTCAGTTTGTTGCTGACTTCGAGAAAGGAAATAAATAATTCGAGGTAACATACATATAAAAAAACGTCTTTTTCTAACGGGAAAGACGTTTTTTATTTACTTTTATATCAACCTTAAATAATTGAATATGAAAGTTATACTCTTATTTGTGTGTTATGTTGTAACGAATTTATCGCTTCATGCACAGTCGGCAAAAGTTATTACTTCTGTCAACGAAGCCGGTGATGTTGCTACTTATGAATTGGATTGCTCGCTAAAGTTTCCTGTTTTAGCCAAAGGTCTCAAGTACAATATTACGAGGCATGAATTTAAAGGTCCGGAATTGAAAAATATTTATCGGTTACTTCTGGTGATGGATGGTTTTTATTCGAAGACATTAAACAGTGAGATGACTATTTCTGCCGTTTTAAGTGATGGTACTGTTATCGAAGCCAGAAAAACAATTGAAGAGGATGGATTTTTTGACGGCGCCTGTACGTTGAAGATTAAGGATCCGAAAGCCCTTTTGGCTGCCGATGTCGACAAGATTATTGTTCACGCAGATAAGGATGTGGTCTATTCGATTTCAGCCAAGGATAAAGCTATTTTTAAGAAAAATCTAAATGCAGTAATTTCGGCAAAATAGTAGATTTACTTTTTGGTACTATTGCATTTACTGCAAATAAAAAAGTGCCGATTACTTAGTAATCGGCACTTTTTTATTTTATAATAAGATTAATGTCCTCCGCCTTCACTTATAACGTGACTTACACCTTGTCTTCTCAATATTTTTGGACAATAAAAACCATAGAATGCTAAATAAGCAAATCCTAAAAGTGGTACTACGTAAGAGAAATGCGTATAAGTAATACCCATAATTCCGTCCGGATGTGTAGCATCTAAGTCACAAATACTTCCTTGTACTAACGGAATAACTCCACCACCAAGAATCATCATGATTAAGAAAGATGACGCTTTACCTGTGTTTTTTCCTAAACCTGCGATTGCTAAATCGAAGATTGAAGGCCACATAATAGATAAGAATAAACCGCCTGAGATAAAGAAGAATTTAGCAATTTGCGGATCTGGCCACACCAATCCTAAAACCATCATTAAAAGTCCCGAGATTCCGAAAAGCATTAATGTTTTTCCGGCATTTTTTCCGCCTACGAAACTTACTGCAATGAAAAGTAAAATCCAGAAAGGGTAAATGTAGAAAGATGAAACATCGTGTGCAGCAAATATATTTGCTCCTATAATTACGCCAAAAGCCAAAGCCGGAACAATAAATTTAAGCGCAGTATTTACGAGGTTTGAAGTGTTGAATACGTTTACACCACCATTCCATCTTCCGATCATTAAACTTCCCCAGTATAAGGCAATGAAAGGTGCAATGGCATCTTCCAGAATGTTTCCAAATTCTGCTGTGTGTAATAATGCAGGTAAGTTACTGATGATGGTAACTTCTGTTCCTACGTAGATAAAAATCCCTAACATACCTAAGTATAATTGTGGATAGTCTAAAATATTAAATTTTGTATGTGCAACTTTTACTTCTTCAACGTCTGCTTTTGCAGGATCTTCGATTTTTGAAAAGTACATAAAAATTGCTACTACAATAAAAGCAAGTCCTAAAATGATAAAAGGTAATTTGATGTCTTCTAAAGAAAGGTTTGTTTTTTTATTGTCTCCCATTCCGAAAAGGGCAATTCCTAGTAAGATAGCACCAATAGTGGTTCCGAAAGAGTTGATACCACCCGCTAACGTTAAACGGTGTGCGCCTGTTTCCGGGCTTCCCATTTTAATAGCTAAAGGATTGGCAACGATTTGTTGAATCGAGAAACCTAATCCTACTGTGAATAAAGCAGCCAGGAAGAAAGGGAAACTTTCCATAGTTGCTGCAGGGATAAATAAAAATGATCCTACCGCAGAAAGGAGTAAACCTGCGGCAAGTGTTTTTTTGTAGCCAAATTGCTGTAAAACGTCTCTTTTTAAAGATACTAAAAAGAATATAATGGAACCCACAAAATAAGCGGCATAGAATGCCCATGCTACTAATTGTGATTGTACCTGCGATAGCGTAAATACTTTTTTGAATACCGGAATCAGGATGTCATTGGCAGAACCAACAAATCCCCAGAAGAAGAAAACAATTATCAAAGAGATAAATTGTCCCCACTTGGTTTGTACATTTTCTGAAGTCATAATAATGATGAGGTTAATTTTATTTTAATGTTTTTTGAAGACCGTAAATATATTTGTTAGGATTATCAAAAAAAAATAAAAAGACAAAAATAATGTTAAAATTATACCAACGACGTTCTTTTTTCAACAAAGTGTTAATTTTAACCTCATCTATTTATGATTTAAGAGTTGAATTATTCTAATATCTTATTTTTAACATCTTTACTGTAGTTTCTTCCTATCGGAATCGTGTAAGATTGTATCTGAATGCGGTTGCCTTCGATAGATTTTACTTTATTTAACGCGATTACATAAGATTTATGAATTCGAAGGAAGCGCTCGGCCGGCAATTCTTCCGATAATGAGGTTAAAGATTTGTGTGTAATGTAGGTTTTATCAGGAGTGACAACTTTAATATATTCTTTCATTCCTTCAACAAACAAGATTTCTTCGATATTAATTTTCATCATTTTTTTATCGACTTTGATAAAAATATGCGAATCAACTTTGGACGTTTCGACCTTAATGTTGTTTTTTAAATTGTATTCGGTTGTAATTTTATTAATGCATTTTATAAATCGCGGAAGAGGGATTGGCTTTACCAAATAATCTAAAACATCCAGATCATAACTTTCAGCAGCAAATTCTCTGAAAGCTGTTGTAATAATAACTTTTGTTTTACTTTCAATAAGGCTTATCAGTTCAAAACCTGTCATCATGGGCATGTTAATATCCAGAAAGACAGCATCGACAGCGGTGCTGTTTATAAAATCCAGAGCTTCGAGAGAGTTGTTGAATGTCGCAATAACTTCAAAGTCTGTAAAATTAGTAAAGTAATTCTGCAGCACTTTGATCGCCAAAGGTTCATCATCAATTAACACGCATTTAATCTTCATTCCGGATAGGTATTTGTAATCTGATTATATAGAAATTGAATTTGGTTTTGTTTTTAAGGCTAAATTCGTTTTTGTAAATTAACTTTAATCTCTTTTTTGTATTAACTAAGCCAATTCCTTTTTTAGGATTATAATTTTGTGAAATTACAAAATTATTTAAGATCTCAAAATCCAGTGTTTTGTTGTCTATAACTTTGCAATTAATCTTGATTTTTAAATTCCTGTTATTTAAACCACCGTGCTTAAATGCATTTTCTACTAAAGAAATAAATATTAACGGAGGCACCACTACATCTTCAATATTGGATTCGAGATTAATGGTAACCTCAACATTTTCAAAACGCAATTTTTCGATTTCAATATAATTCTGAATATAATCGATCTCTTTAATTAAAGGGACAAACTTTGTTCCTTTTACATCGTACAATACATATTCCATTAAATTAGAGAGTTTTATAATCACATCCGGAACTTTTTTTGATGATTCTAATGATAAAGCGTAAAGATTATTTAAGGTATTGAAGAAAAAATGTGGCTGAATCTGATTTTCTAAATATTTCAGTTTGATCTTAAATTGATTTTCACGTAAGGATCTGTTTCTTTCACGTTCGCGCAGCCAGGTTAAAGTAAGATAGACAGAAGATGCCATTGCGAGAACATATAATTCGCCGATACAAACGGCTACAATATGGTTAATTTCAAAAGGATGATATTCTCTGTTGGCTTCCGGCCATATATTTTCGGAGATGATATAATAGGTCAGGGCCGTTTTAAGCAGATAAATGCCAAACAGACTAACTAAAAGCCATGCGGTGTACTGAATGTATTTCTGCTTCAATACATATTTTGGTACCAGAACAAACAAGTTTAAATAAACCAGCGGAATTACCAGCGAAAATTCTATTAAGTTGGATTTGAACGCATACGGATAATCATTAAAGTAAGCTCCCCACCTTAAAAAGTTTAGTGTAAAATATACTCCCCAGAACCAAAAATGATTTTGAAGTTTGATGTCAAATTTAACTTTTCGAATTTCTTTCAATGGTCTTACAATTAGGCAATATTTGGTTTTTCATAACCCTGTTTAATTATGGTGCAACTTTAAACAATTAAAGGTAAAATAACAATTCTTTTGAATAAAATTTCAATAAATAATCGTAAAAGTATCTTTTTTTTGGTATAAAACGTTTTCGTGAAACGCATTATTGAATATTTTATGTCGTTGGTTTAAAATTTATTGTCGTTGGTTTAATTTATTTTTTTTAACAGTATCTTAAGAATAATTTTACCTCATAACTAACAAAATAAAATAAACATGAAAAAAATTTTCTTAATCTTTATGATTGTTTTTACGGCGCAGGTCTCTCTTGCTCAGGTAAAAAGTGTCAAAGGTGTGATTACAGATTCTGATGGTATGCCGTTGCCAGGAGCCTCTGTTGCGGTACAAGGAGGTCAAAAAGGGACAACTACCGATTTTGACGGATTGTATTCAATAGAAGTTCAAAAAGGTCAAAGCTTAGTTTTTACTTATGTGGGGCTTGAGACGCAGACAATTGTTGTGGGAGATGCTGCTACATTAAATGTAAAAATGATACCAGCTGCATCAAATGCATTAAACGAAGTAGTGGTAACTTCTCTTGGTGTTAAAAAAACAAGAAAATCTCTAACTTATTCAGCTCAGGAACTTAAAGGAGAAGAATTAACCCGTGTTAAGGATGCTAACGTTATCAATACAATAGCTGGTAAAATTGCGGGTGTTGCTGTAACAAAAAGTTCTGGTGGTACCGGAGGATCTACAAAAGTTGTAATTCGTGGAAATTCTTCCATCATGAACAGTCAGCCACTTTATGTTATTGATGGTATCCCTTTGTATAACGGAAGTTCAAATCAGCCTAATGATTCTTTTGGTAGTACTGCAGGAGGTAACCGTGATGGTGGAGATGTGGTGTCTTTAATTAATCCTGACGATTACGAGGGTATGACTGTGCTTAAAGGTGCGGCAGCTTCTGTATTATACGGTTCACAGGGAGCAAATGGGGTTATTTTACTTTCTTCTAAAAAGAGTAAAGAAAATACTTCAAATCTAGCAGTTTCTTCTGTTACTACTTTTGAATCTGTTCACTCTTTACCAAAATTCCAAAATGATTATGGTACAGTAGATGCTCAGAAATCATGGGGAGGTAAAGTAGCATCGAATGATTTCGTAGAAGACTTCTTTAAGACTGGGGTTACACAAATTACTTCATTAGCATTTACAACGGGAACAGATGTCTCTACAACTAGTTTGTCTTATGCAAATACTTCTGCTTCAGGAATTATAGAAGGAAATGGATTAAAGAAAAATAATTTTGGAATACGTCAGACAGGTAAATTTTTCAATAATAAATTAACTGTTTCTGCTGATGCTAAATATACAAGCCAAACGATTGATAACAGGCCGGTTAATGGACTTTATTCAAATCCTTTGACAGGAGTATATTTATTCCAGAGAGCAAACGATTTTAATTTTTACAGAGATAATTATGAAACTTTTATCCCTTCAAGAAATTTATACGGACAAAATTTTTATTCTACTTCAGATATATATGTACAAAACCCATATTGGTTAATCAACAGAAACAAATCTGTTGATACTGATAGTTTCTTTAATGGAAACCTAGCTGTAGATTATAAAGCAAACAACTGGTTAAGTATTGCTGCAAGATATAGCTATAACAGAATTGAAAATGATTTTGATAAAAGAATATACGCTACTACAAATACTTCATTATCTCATATAAATGGTAGATATATAAATGTGGGGACATTAAGTACGCAGCGTTATGGGGATTTGATTGCTAAAATCAATACCAATTTCAATGAAGATTTTTCTTTTAATGCTATAGTGGGAGCAAGTATTAATAATACTCTAGCTAACCATGCTACTACATTGGATTCGGGAATTGTTGGCGGACTTGTAAATGCTAACCTTTTTACTTTAGGTAATTTTGCAGGTGCAAGCGGAGTTGACAATTTAAGTCTTCAGTCTACAGGCTCTTCAAGAGAGGTACAGTCTATTTTTGCTTCTGCAACTTTTGGTTATAAAAACATGTTATATCTGGATGTTACAGGACGTAACGACTGGTCTTCTACTTTAGTAAATACAGATACCGGATCATACTTTTATCCTTCTGTAGGGGTTACCGCTCTTATCAGTGAAATGGCAACAATGCCGGAATGGATTAATTTTGGAAAAATAAGAGGAACTTATGCAGAAGTTGGAAATGACGTTTCAGCATTTGTAACTTCTCCAAGATCAACTGTTCAGGGAGGTTTAATTATCCCTCCTGTTGTTGGGCCAAGACCGGGAGAATCATTGAAACCAGAATTAAAATCAGAATTTGAATTTGGTACAGAGTGGAGAATGTTCAACAACAGATTCGGTTTTGAAGTTTCTTATTATAACTCAGAAACTAAAAATCAATACATTCAGGTTCCTGCTCCTGCAACAAATCCTTACGGTTATACATTCTACGGAATTAACGCAGGTAGTATCGAAAATAAAGGTTTTGAGGTTGTCGTGACAGGAAAAATCGTGACTGGAGATAAATTTTCATGGGATACTACTGTAAATTATTCTCAGAACAAAAACAAAGTAAAATCTATTCCTGAAGAATTAGGAGGAACAATTCCGTTGACTCCGGTAAACAATATTAATTACAGATATGCCTTAACTGAAGGAAGACCATTTGGAGTTATTGAAGGTAAAGGTATTGTTAGAAACGATCAGGGAGAAATTATGCTTGATGCAGATGGCAATTTAGCTGTTGAAGCTGACTTTCATGAGGTTGGTAATGCAAACCCTGATTTTATGTTAGGCTGGTCAAACTCATTTAAATTTGGTTCTTTTACAGCTAACTTCTTAATTGACGGACGTTTTGGCGGAGATGTAATGAGTATTACAGAATCTATGAACGACTGGTACGGAGTTTCACAAAGGAGTGGAGATGCAAGAAATGCAGGTGGAGTCGCTATCAACGCAGTTAAACCAGATGGTACAAAAGTAACTTCTATGGATCCTCAAAAATATTACGAAGCTGTTGGAGGACTTAATGGTGCTACTGCGGAGTATGTATATGATGCTACAAACGTAAGTTTAAGAGAAGTTTCAATTGGTTACACTTTTAACAAAAAAACATTACCATTCGTTAATTCTGCAACATTGTCAGTAATAGCGAGAAATCTATTCTTTATCTATAAAGATGCACCTTTTGATCCAAACATTGCTTTAAGTACAGGTCAGGGCTTGCAGGGGGTTGATATTTATGGTTTGCCATCAACAAGAAGCATTGGTCTTAATTTAAATGTAACTTTCTAATTAAAATCTCATGAAAACAAATATAAAAAAATCATTAATCTGTTTTGGTCTTTTGGCTTTAGTAGGTTGTACAGATAATTTCGATGATGTCAACAGTAATCCTGATGGTTTTACCTATGACGAAACAACACAGGACTTTAATCATATTAAAGGACCTTTCAAAAATATGTTTGAGAACGTAATGGTCAATACTCCGGGTTGGAAATATCAGGTTGCCATTGACTTATCTGGAAATACGTGGGGAGGCTATACTACCGCACCTGGTTTTGATGGAAATAACAATCTTTCTTATGCACTTTCTGACAACTGGAACCTTTGGGGATGGGAGGCAATCTATGCACAAGTGATGTCAAATTTCCTGAAAGTTGAAAGAGAATCAAAAGGTAAGTATGATGAATTTTATGCTTTGGCTACAATTATTAAAGTTCAGACTTTACATAAAGCTGCCGATGCTTGGGGACCAATCGTTTACTCCAAATTAGGGACTACTGATGCTGCAATTGGATATGATTCTCAGGAAGAAGCTTATAACCTGATGTTTAAAGACCTTGATTTTGCCGTAACAGAATTAACAAAAAGAATTGACGCCGGAGAAGCAAGTTCTTTTACAAACACGGATCGTTCAACATACAAAGGAGATTATACAAAGTGGGTTAGATATGCAAACTCCCTGAGATTAAGACTTGCCATGCGTATTGTAAAAGCAAATCCTACACTGGCTAAAGCAGAAGCTGAAAAAGCGGTTAATCAAAAATTTGGTGTAATGACAGTTGCTTCAGATAGCTTTATAGTAAATAAAGATGTAGCGCAGCATCCGCTGAGAGTAGCAGCTTATGACTATAATGATAGTAGAATGTCTGCTGATATGGAGTCGATTATGGGAGGATATAATGATCCCCGAATGAATGTATACTTTAAAACATCTGAACAATTTCCCGGTCAATACAAGGGAATACGTACTGGTGGAATTCTTGGTGAAAAAGCCTTACATATGAAATTTTCGAATTTTGGTAAGATCATAGATGAAGACAAACAAGTGGTTTGGCTAAATACAGCAGAAGTTTACTTCTTAAGAGCGGAAGGAGCCCTGAGAGGATGGAACATGGGCGGCGATGCTGAAACATTCTACAAAGCCGGTATTACTGCTTCTTTTACGCAGCTTTCTACTGGTGGTGCTGCAGATTATATGGCTGATAATGTAAAAATGGCTAAAGATTACGTAGATCCGGTTGTTGCTTTTAACAGTGGTTTGGCTGTAAATAAAGTTACTGTTGCATGGGATCATGCAGCAAGTAATGAAGTTAAATTACAAAAAATCATTACTCAAAAATGGATCGCTAACTTCCCTGATGGTATGGAAGCTTGGGCAGAGCACCGCAGAACTGGTTATCCTAAATTATTGCCAATTCTTAACAATCAAAGTGGCGGTGCAATTAATAGCGATTTAGGAGTAAGAAGAATAAACTTTGTTTCGACAGAAAAAGATGGAAATCCAGAAGGCCTTAAAACGGGTATCGCAAAACTTGGCGGTCCGGACAATGGAGGAACCAGAACATGGTGGGATGTTAATGCTCCAAATTTCTAAGAAAAAACAAGAGAATGTAAGTTTGGTTAGTAAGATGGTATAGACGGCGAAAGCTGTCTATGCTATTCTTGAACCAAAATGGTAAAGACTACAAAAAAGAAAAAGAAATGAAAAGTGCTTTAGAAATAAAACCTGACATCAGTTATAAAAGCGCTGGAAAATTTGAAGAAACCCGATTTGAAAAAATTCATAACGAAATCTTCAAAGGCTCAGTAGAAGCTTCTGTGATTGTCGCGCAGGAGATTGCGCAGCTTATTAGATCTAAACAGGAGAAAAACAAATCCTGTGTTTTAGGTTTAGCAACAGGTTCTTCACCTATAAAAGTGTATGAAGAATTGGTGAGAATGCACAAAGAAGAAGGACTGAGTTTTAGTAATGTAATCACTTTTAATCTGGATGAATATTATCCAATGACAAAAGAGAATAATCAGAGCTATCATTATTTCATGCATCAGCATCTTTTTAATCATATTGATATAAAGCCGGAAAACGTAAATATTCCTGACGGTACTGTCGCTATTGAAGAAATAAATCAATACTGTATTGACTATGAAATGAATATTAAAAATGCAGGTGGTCTTGATTTTCAATTGCTTGGAATTGGTCGTACGGGACACGTAGGCTTTAACGAGCCAGGCTCACACATCAACTCAGGAACCCGAATTATTACATTAGATCACATTACCAGAGTCGATGCTTCATCTGCTTTTAATGGTATTGATAATGTCCCAAAACGTGCTATCACAATGGGAGTTTCTACAATTTTGAGATCCAAACGAATTGTTTTGATGGCCTGGGGACAAAATAAAGCCGAAATCATCAAAAGGACAATTCAGGGCGATATAAGTTCTGAAATTCCGGCGACATTTTTGCAAAATCATCCTAATGCGACTTTTGTTTTAGATCAGTCTGCAGCATCCGAATTAACCCGTTTCAAAACGCCCTGGCTGGTTGGCGAATGTCTTTGGACACCAGAATTAAAAAGCAAGGCAATTGTGTGGCTGTGTCAGAAAACAAAACAATCTATTTTAAAATTAACAGACCGTGATTATAATAACAACGGGATGTCTGATCTTTTGGCGCAGGGAGGTTCTGCTTATGATATGAACATCAATATGTTTAATATTTTGCAGCATACCATTACCGGATGGCCCGGAGGAAAGCCCAATACAGATGATTCACATCGTCCCGAAAGAGCAAATCCGGCAAAGAAAAGAGTAATTCTTTTTAGTCCGCATCCCGATGATGATGTTATTTCGATGGGAGGCACTTTTTCAAAATTAATCAAGCAGGGTCACGACGTTCATGTGGTCTATCAGACTTCCGGAAATATTGCGGTTACAGACGACGAAGCTCTGAAATTTGCTGAAGTGGCAAGTGATTTTATTGGAGAAGAATCTTTGGGTATTAATTTTAAAGAAGTAATTGAATTTTTAAACAACAAATCTGGGAATCAAATAGACTCTTTAGAAGTTAGAAAACTAAAAGGACTAATCAGAAGAAGAGAATCTTACGCTGCAACCCGATATATTGGTTTGAAAGATGAGAACACACATTTCTTAGATCTTCCTTTTTATGAAACCGGACAGGTTAAAAAGAATCCGTTAGGGCCGGAAGATATTGCTATTGTAAAAGATATTATTGCTAAAATAAAACCGCATCAGGTTTTTGCGGCTGGAGATCTTGCAGATCCGCACGGTACACATGAAGTTTGTCTTAATGCGATTTTTGCAGCATTAAAAGAACTTAAACCAGAAAAATACATGGACGACTGCTGGCTGTGGCTTTATAGAGGAGCCTGGCACGAGTGGGATATTCATGAAATAGATATGGCAGTTCCTTTAAGTCCGTCAGAAGTTTTATTAAAGCGCCATGCTATTTTGTACCACCAATCTCAAAAAGACAGAGTGATGTTTCAGGGAAATGACTCCCGTGAATTCTGGGTTAGGGCAGAAGACCGAAACAAAAACACGGCTATTCTGTATGATGAGTTAGGTCTCGCGGAGTATGAAGCAATAGAAGCTTTTAAGCGTTTTGATTACTAAACGTCAGCAATTCTTCAAAGAATAAAAATAGAAACAAAATCCAGATTGACCTCATGGCAAAGTGAGGTATGCAGATGTCACTCTGAGTTTTGTTTTTTATATATTTAGGATATTAAAACATCCAAAAACAAAAAAAAGAAAAAAATGAAATATCTATTTGTACTATTATTTGCAGGCATATCTGCGGGTGCTCAAATCCAGAAAGAGCAGCTAAATCTTATGCCATGGCCTCAGAGTGTTGTTATTAATGACGGTAATTTTAATTTAACTAAAAATTTTAAAGTAAACATTACAGGTAATCCAAACCCAAGAATTTTTGGTGGAGTAACGCGTTTTTTGCGCCGATTAGATGGTAGAACAGGAATATTTTTTGAGCAGGGATTTATTGCTAAATTAAATGAGGTCCCAAATGCAGAATTACAAATCAATTGCACCAAAAGCGGTAAAATTGGTATATACGAAGACGAAAGTTACCATCTGGATATTACTTCAAACAAAATTACCTTAAATGCATCAAGCGATTTAGGTGCTTTGCATGGTTTAGAAACCTTGTTGCAAATGCTTCAAAACAACGCTTCATCTTTTTATTTTCCGGCTTCAAAAATTTCAGATTTTCCACGATTTACATGGAGAGGTTTGATGATTGATGCTTCAAGACATTTTCAGCCGGTTGATGTTATTAAAAGAAATATTGATGGACTGGCAGCAATGAAAATGAATGTTTTTCACTGGCATCTGGTTGATGATCAGGGATGGAGAATTGAAATGAAAAAACATCCCAAGTTTATTGATTTGGCTTCAGACGGGATGTACTACACACAAGAGGAAATTAAAAATATCGTAAAATATGCCGATGCACGCGGTATTTTAATTGTTCCGGAAATAGATGTTCCGGGTCACGGTTCTGCAATTTTAACGGCTTATCCGGAAATTGGCAGTAAAGTAACCACGCTGACAGGAGGAACATCCGAAAAAAATATTCAGGGCACCGCAATTGCGACCTATGGAATTGAAAGAAATGCAGGTATTTTTTCGCCGACATTAGATCCTTCAAATCCTAAAACATATCAGATTTTAAGTGAAGTTTTTGATGAGGTTTGCCCTTTGTTTCCGGGAGCTTACTTCCATATTGGAGGAGATGAGAACGAAGGAAAGGACTGGGATGCAAACCCTAAAATTCAGGAGTTTAAAAAGAAACATAATTTAAAAACCAACCACGAATTACAGACTTATTTTACGATGCAATTGGCTCCTATGTTAAAGAAACACGGAAAACAATTAATGGGATGGGAAGAAATATTAACTAAAGATTTATCTAAAGAAGCAATTGTACATTCATGGAGAGGTCCGAACGAAGGTATGGCCGCAGGACAATCTCTTGTAGATGCTGTTAAAAAAGGATATAAAACAGTTTTGTCCAATGGTTATTATATCGATTTGATGTATCCCGTTGCAAGTCATTATTTAAATGATCCCATGCCAAAAGACGGCAATTTAACGGCCGAAGAAAAAGCAAGAATTCTGGGTGGCGAAGCTACAATGTGGACAGAACTGGTAACGCCGGAAACGGTAGATTCCAGAGTCTGGCCAAGAACGGCTGCAATCGCCGAAAGACTTTGGTCTGCAGAAGATATTACAGATGTCGCTAATATGCGTAAACGTCTTGAAGTGGTTTCTTTCAGACTAGAAGAATTAGGATTAACACATATTCGAAATAAAGCAGTGATTTTGAGAAATATTTCAAATAACCAGAATATAAAATCTCTTAACGAATTTACCAATGTATGCGAGCCATTAAAAGGCTACACCAGAAATAAAGGCGGAACAGAATACCAAATGTATTCTCCGTTTACCTTGTTTGCCGATGCCTGCGGACCGGATGCGAAAGATTCCCTGGCTTTTGATGAAGCTGTAAATCAGTATTTAAAATCTAAAACTCCCGAAAATAAAGCAAAAGTAACCGCATTCTTCACCAAATGGATTGCCGTAAATAAAGGTTTAGTTGAATTGAGTACTAATGCACCGCTTGTTCAGCCAATTTTACCCTTATCGAAAAAATTAAACGATGTATCGCAGGAGATGCTTTTGGTTTTGGATAATAAATCAAAATTAAAAGCAGACGATTTAAAAGCGTTAATTGAAGAATGTAATACAAAAGACCATGCTGATGTTGAATTGTCAGTTTATAATAGTCTTAAAAAATTAATCTAAAGTTAGGTTTTGGATTAGTGTTGAATGAAGTAAATCGCCATCATATTGTTATTTAGAGTTAATAATTAATTATCTCTATTGGAGTTTCCGGTAGAGATAATTGTGGCGAATTTTAATCAGCAAGCTTTTCAAAATTTATAAAAAAAATATGTTCCACAACATGATGTATGAATTGAATTATTAACCTTTAAAAACCAAATAAAGAAAAAGAGTAATAGTAAACATGACAAAAAAGTATTTATGATGATTAAGGTTTCCCCAGATTTATCTTATTGAATGTAATACTGAATTAAAAGTTGAATAAACAGAACAACTGCTTACTAATGTTTATGGTATTGGTAATAGTACGTACTGTTTAGAAATGTAATTATGAATTTGTTTCCGGCGAGATGCAGTTTTTGTATCGGGCTGAATGAATTGTTTTATGCGAAACGCGTAAACATTGAAATTGGAGTATTTATTTTCTATTAACCAATATTAATTATTATGAAACATTATTACAGATTGCTTTTTTTGTTACTGTTTCCCTTACTTACGTTTGCACAACCGGCACACGGAAAAAAAGTAGTTGGGTATTATGCGCAATGGTCGATCTATGCCCGGGATTTTAATGTCCCCAAGATTGACGGAAGTAAATTGACGCATTTGAATTATTCTTTTTATGGAACAACTTTTGACCCGGCGCATCCGGAGAATACAAAGTTGAAATGTTTGGACACTTATGCCGATTATGAGCATATGGAAGGTGGAATTCCGTGGGACGCTCCCGTAAAAGGAAACTTTTACGATTTAATGAAACTCAAACAAAAGTATCCCCATTTAAAAATTTTAATTTCTGTTGGAGGATGGACCAAAGGTCAGGATCTTTCTCCAATTGCTGCCAGTCCGGTGGCAAGAGCGGCGCTGGCTGCAGATATGGCAAATTTTATTACAACTTATCCTTTTATTGACGGATTTGATATTGACTGGGAATACCCGCTGTCCGGCGGAACAGACGGAACCGAAATTGTTAATGGTTCTCCGGTTCCTCCACAAAAATATAGTCCGGATGACAACAAGAATTTAGTTTATTTATTAAAAGCAATGCGTCAGGCAATGCCAAATAAACTGGTTACCATTGCTGCCGGAAATAATGTTAGAAATGTTTCCAAACAATATTTAGGACCAAATAACAGATCGCAATACGGGATGACAGAGGATATTTCGACTTATTGTGATTATATTACTTATTTTGGATATGATTTTGGAGGTAACTGGTACGACAAGACCTGTTACAATGCTCCATTATACGCAAGTGGAAATCCCAATGATCCTTTATACGGAGCTGCACAATCTGAATCTTTAGATGAATTAACCAATCAATTTTTAAATGTTGTTGGTTTTCCTGCGAATAAACTAATCATGGGATTGCCTTTCTACGGAAAAAAATTCGATCACGTTGCTACAAATTCAACCAACGGATTATTCGTTTCAGCACCCAGAGATATTGTTCCGGGATGTACGAATCCACAAAACCCAACGGGAACATGGGATGGTTCCGCCGCCTGTGAAAAATCAGGAAGTATAGAGATTTGCGATTTAGTCGGAAATCCGGTTACCAATTCACATGCTTATCTGGATCCAAGTACAATGTTAGTAACGCCAAGTGCTGCTTCTGCAGGATGGGTTCGTTATTTTGACAACACAACAAAGGTTCCTTATTTATACAATGCGACTTTAAAACAGTTTATTTCTTATGAAGATAAACAATCAATGGATTTAAAAGTTCAATATATAAAATCAAAAAATCTTGCCGGAGGTATGATTTGGGAATTGTCTCAGGATACCAGAGGTTCGATTCCGAATTCATTATTGAATCAGGTTGATACGTCTTTCGGAGGGATTACTCCCGGAACAGTAAGCATTTCCGGTTCTGCAAAAAATGGATCGACTTTGGTTACAGATGTTACAGTTGAGTTGCGAAATTCAAGTAATGTTGTACTGCAAACAATAGTTTCTGCAACAGGAAATTTCACTTTTAATAGTTTAACTTCAGGTCAAAATTATTCGCTAACAGCTTTAAAAGCTTCTTATACTTTTGTACCGGTTAGTTTAACAAATGTGACAATAAATCAGACCGGAATTACTATTCAGGGAACGCAGCCTTTATATACAGTAAGCGGAACAGTTCTTGACGGAACAACACCAGTTTCGGGTGTAACAGTTTCTGCAGTTTCCGGCACTACAACTTTAACAGCGGTATCAAATGCAAGCGGAGTGTACAGTATTGCAGGATTAACTGCAGGATTAAATTTTACCGTTACTGCTTCTAAAACTGGCTTCTCTTATACACCTGCATCTACAGTTTACAATGCCATTGACAGTAATAAAACATTAAATTTCACGCAAGGTGCTATAGTGGTAAATTACACTGTTAGCGGTACAGTTTTAAATAATTCAATTCCGGTTTCCGGTGTAACGGTAACAGCATCTTCAACAGGAGGAAATTTTACGGCTGTTACCAATACAAGCGGAGTCTATTCGCTTAGTTTGCCTTCCGGCGGAAATTATACTGTAACGGCAGCTTTGAGTGGACAAACGTTTACTCCGGCGTCTACGGTTTATACAAATTTGAATGCAAACAAAACATTAAACTTTAGTCAGGATGTTGTTTCAGTTTCAGGTAAGATCAGCGGAACTGTTAAAAATGGTTCAACGCCGGTTTCAGGAGCAAAAGTAGAATTGGTTTTGCCGTGGACAGATAATACACACAACTGGAAAAGTGTTATTGCAATAACAGATGCTCAGGGAAAATACAGTTTTGATAATTCAGTTACTGATGGTTATACACAAGCTTTAAGTTTAAAATTAAACTCCTGGCAGAATTCAGAAGTAGCTTATTTTCCAAATAATCTGGCAAACTTTGCAATTCCGGCAAATCCGACAGTTTATAATTTCAATACAAGTTCTACAGCAAAAGTAGCATTGGCTGCGGCTACAAATTTAATCAGCGGAAGCGTTAAAAATGGTTCAACTCCGGTTTCAGGAGCAAAAGTAGAATTGGTTCTGCCATGGACAGATAATACACATAGCTGGAAAAGCGTTTTGGCAACAACAGATGCACAGGGAAATTATACTTTCGATAATACTGTTGTCGCAGGTTATACGCAAATTTTAAGTTTAAAATTAAACACATGGGAAAATGGTGAAGTGACTTATTACCCAAACAACTTAGCCAACTTTGCCGTGCCGACAACGCCAACAGTTTATAATTTTAACAGACAAGCGGTAGTTGCTACTAAACCAGTGGTGGCCATTACAGCGCCAACAGCTTCGGCGATTGCTATAAATTTAGGATCAGCAGTTAATTTTGTTGCAACAGTTGGCTTAAGTGCTGCCGATGCTACTACAATTTCATCTGTTGTATTTAGTTTAGACGGGCAAAGTTTGAGTGCTTCCAATTCTTCGGGAACATATACAGCGATTTGGACACCAGCAGCAAATCAGTTTTCGCTTTCTCATACGTTAACTGTTACAGCTACTGCTTCAAACGGAACAACAGATTCAAAAACATATAGTTTTACATTAAATTGTTCAGGCACAAACTGTCCAAATTCATTGCCGGTCATTACATGGAGTTCACCATCGAATACCACTGTAAATCAAAGTTCTTTTCAGGTTGTACCCATTTCAGTTACCGCTGTTGACAGTGACGGATCGGTTTCAGGTGTTACCATTACAATCAATGGCGGTACTTTTAATATGACTGCGGCTGCAAACAATACTTATACCTACAATTTTACGCCGTCAGCTTATCAGGATTATCTGGTTGTAATTAAAGCAACCGATAATAAATCTGGCGTAACTACTTTAAACAACACTATCAAAATTGCTCCGGTAAGCACTAATAGATTTATCCCGCTTCCGTCTAAAGTTCTTTTAGGATATGCACATTCCTGGGAAAATACATCTGCTCCGTTCTTATATTTTTCTCAAATTGTAGGAAGCAAGTTTAACGTAGTTGATTATGCTTTTATAGAAACAGTTAATCGAGACGGATATACGCCGGTATTAACAACGAATGACACTAGATATCTGACGAATGGTGTTTTCAACAAGCAATTGTTGAAAAATGATATAAAATCTTTAAGAGATAGCGGTGTTCCGGTTATTGTCTCTATCGGAGGTCAGAATGGTCACGTTGTTTTAGACAATGTAACGCAAAAAAATATTTTTGTTAATGGTCTGAAAGCCATTATTGACGAGTATCAATTTGATGGAGTTGATATTGATTTTGAAGGCGGATCCATGAATTTTAATGCAGGAGGTTTACGAGATATTTCTTATGCTGGTATTTCTGCTTATCCAAGATTAAAAAATGTAGTAGATGCTTTCAAAGAATTAAAAACCTACTATGGTACTGGATTTTTACTAACTGCAGCGCCGGAAACACAATATGTACAAGGAGGATATTCTACCTATACGGATACTTTTGGTTCTTTCCTACCAATCATTCAAAACTTACGTAACGAATTGGATTTATTAGCAGTACAATTGTACAATACAGGTGGAGAAAACGGATTAGATGGTCAATATTACGGATCAGCTAAGAGAGCAAACATGGTAACAGCGCTAACAGATATGCTTGTAAAGGGCTTTAATATTGGTACAACCGGAATGCATTTTGATGCCTTACCACCATCAAAAGTTCTTATCGGATTACCCGCTTGTCCAAGTGCGGCAGGCAGCGGTTATATTACGCCGGCAGAAGGAATTAGTGCTTTACATTATTTAAGAACAGGAACCACTTTTTCCGGAAGAATATATACCATGCAGTCAGGCGGACCTTATCCTAATTTGAGAGGTTTAATGACCTGGTCTGTAAACTGGGATGCTTCTTCTTGTGGTAATTCGTCTGAATTATCTAAAGCGTATGCAGCTTATTTTGCATCATTAGCAACAGCAAAAACATTGGCAGTCGATAAAATCGAAGTCAGTAACAGCACTTTAGTGTATTTTAAAAACGATGCACTATCAGTTACAAATGATACAGAAAATATTGCTCAGGTAGACGTTTTTAATTCTACGGGACAATTATTAGTGAATCATAAAAACATTCAGAATAATAAAGAAGTACTGCTTCAAAGCTATAGTTTTTCAACAAAACAATTGTTTGTAGTAATTGTAACAGACAAAGCAGGAAACAAAAAATCATTCAAAGTAATCAACTTTTTAAACTAAGAAAAACTAAGAATGGACAAAAACGAAATAAAAGAGAAATCTGGTAGGGTTAAAATTGAGTTTGGTTATTTATTTTTTAATCTATTTTTTATTTCGAATAAATGCAGCGAATTTAAGTGATTTGTTATTTGGTTTTCACGTAGAGGCGCGCATTATAAGCCCGGCAATTTTCATTGTCGGGTTTTTTTATTTTATTGAAGGACAATAATTAATAATTCTGATCTATTTCGATATTTTTACATCAATATTAACAGTACAACCAACCCAAATGAAAATTATAAAATTCATCTTCCCTATTATCGGCTTAGCTTTATTAGGCGGTGCCTTTTTTCTTTATCAGGACAAACAAACCTTTTTAGACAAAGCAGTAACTACTAAAGGCCCGTTATAGAATTAATAGCTTCAAGATCTGATAAATCTACAACCTACAGACCGGTTGTTTCTTTTACAACAAATAACGGGAAACAGATAGAATATACTTCATCTGTAGGCAGTAATCCTCCGAGTTATAATGAAGGCGAAATCGTAGAAATTTTTTACGATCAGGTAAATCCTCACGATGCAAGTATTAACGGATTTGCTTCTTTGTGGCTTGGAACTTTAATTCTCGGAATTACTGGAACCGTTTTCTTTTTAATTGGATTCTTCATTATTTTAGTAGGTAAAATGAAACAAAAGAGAATTGACGATTTAAAATTTAATGGAAAACAAATTACAACAAAATTCGACAATGTAGCATTAAACACCAGTTACAAAGTAAATGGAAGAAGTCCGTTTGTTATTTATAGCCAATGGCTCAATCCCTCAACAAACGAATTACACTTGTTTAAAAGCGAAAATATTTGGTTTGATCCGGCAAATTATATTCTGACAGAAGAAATAAAAGTCCTAATTGATCCGGTAAATCCAAAGAAATACTACATGGATATTTCATTTTTACGGAAATTGAATAGTTAACTTCAGATCCGGATTTAAATAAACTTTTGAGTAATTTTGCTGCTCATTTATTTTTATTTCATTTAATGAAAAAGTCAATCCATTTTTTAGTTTTCTTTTTAATAATTACAAATTCTTTCAGTCAGGAAAAATTCGGAAATCCCGATGCAGATCCTATTCAAATTCAGAAAACATTCGAAACATGGTCTGCTTATAACAAAAATATAATGCTTTCCAGTGATTTTACAGCTCTTGATGCATCTTCAAAAGAAATGACAAAGGAAGAATTTCTAAATGCATTAACAAACGAAAATTATATTCCAATTCGTTTAAAATCTCAGGATTCAGTTTACTATAAATTATTTAAAATCCAGCCAAAATCAGATTCAAGTATCAAAGCAACTATTAATCAGGAAGCTTTTGATGCTTTGAAAAATTATGAAATGGAAGGAAAACCTTTTCCGCATTTTTCCTTTAAAGATTTAGACGGAAATGAAGTTTCAAACGAAACTATGAAAGGAAAAATCATTGTAATAAAATGTTGGTACATACACTGCGCCGCCTGTATAAAAGAATTTCCAGCCGTAAACGCATTAGTCGAAAAATACAAAAACAGAAAAGATATCGTTTTTATAAGTCTTGCAGAAGATACTCCCGAACAATTAAAAACATTTCTGGCCAGAAAACCATTGTCCTATTCTGTTATTCCCAACATGAAGGAATATATGAATACTACTTTGCAATTGAATGCATTCCCAACCCATTTCATCATTAATAAAGAAGGGAAAATTGCGAAGGTTTTAAATAATTATAAAAGTTTAGAAGTTGCTTTGGAAAAAATTTAAAACCATTTAAGGTATATAAGATAATTTTAAGTTTTGTATTGAGAGAATCCCGCAAAGACGCGAAGACGCTAAGTTTTTCTCATTTCGTCTGAAAGGATAAATCACATTAGAAACTCTACAAAGATTGGCTCTTTTGCTTGTCGAGCTACTCGCGGAGATTTCTCCTTCGTCGAAATGACAAACTGTGGGTGACAATCAATAAAAAACTTTGCGTCTTAGCGACTTTGCGAGACGAAATACGTCTAGCATTTCTTTTAAATGAACTTATATAACTTATATGGTTCAAAAAAAAACATAGCACCTCAGCATCTTTGCAACTTAGAACCTTTTTCACTACTTTTGCACCAAATTAATTAAAAAGACATTCATGTTAACAGTCAATAATTTATCAGTACAATTTGGCAAACGAATTTTGTTTGACGAAGTAAATACCACATTCACTCACGGAAATATTTACGGCGTTATTGGAGCCAATGGTGCTGGAAAATCTACATTCTTAAAAATCATTTCGGGCGATATGGACCCAACTTCCGGTCACATTCACCTGGAGCCGGGAAAACGTATGTCGGTTTTGAACCAGAACCACAACATGTTCGACGAACATACGGTTTTGGAAACCGTTTTAATGGGAAATAAAGTTTTGTATGCTGTTAAAAAAGAAATGGATGAACTTTATTTAGACTACAACGATAAAAACGCAGACAGAATTGGTGAACTTCAGGTTCAGTTTGAAGAAATGAATGGCTGGAACGCAGATTCTGACGCAGCATCGATGTTGTCTAACTTAGGAATTAACGAAGAGCATCATTATACCTTAATGGCCGATATGGAAGGAAAAATGAAAGTTCGTGTGCTTTTGGCGCAGGCACTTTTTGGAAATCCTGATGTATTGATTATGGATGAGCCAACCAACGACCTGGATTTTGAAACCATCGCATGGTTAGAAAACTTCCTGGCAAATTATGAAAACACTGTAATTGTAGTTTCTCACGACCGTCACTTTTTAGATGCGGTTTGTACCCATATTTCTGATATTGATTTCGGAAAAATCAATCACTATTCCGGAAACTATACGTTCTGGTACGAGTCTAGTCAATTAGCGGCAAAACAGCGTGCACAGCAAAACAAAAAAGCGGAAGAAAAGAAACAGGAGCTTGAAGAATTTATTCGTCGTTTTAGCGCCAACGTGGCGAAATCGAAACAGGCAACTTCCCGTAAAAAAATGATTTCTAAATTGAATATTTCTGAAATCAAACCTTCCAGCCGTCGTTACCCTGCAATTATCTTCGATCAGGATCGTGAAGCCGGAGATCAGATTTTGAATGTAGAAAATTTAGCAGCTTCTGTAGATGGAGAAATTTTGTTTAAAGATGTTGATTTGAATATGGCAAAAGGCGACAAAATTGTTCTTTTCTCTAAAGATTCACGTGCTACAACAGCTTTCTACGAAATCTTAAACGGAGAACAAAAAGCAGACTCCGGAACTTTTGACTGGGGAATTACAACCAATCAGGCTTATTTACCAGCTGAAAACCATGATTTCTTCGAGAATGATTTAACTTTAGTAGACTGGTTACGTCAATACGCCAAGACAGAAGAAGAACGCGATGAGGTTTTTATTAGAGGATTCTTAGGGAAAATGATTTTCTCTGGAGAAGAAGCCTTAAAAACATCGAGAGTTTTATCCGGAGGAGAAAAAGTGCGTTGTATGTTATCCAGAATGATGATGGAGCGTGCAAACGTTTTAATGCTGGATGAACCAACAAACCACTTAGATCTGGAGTCGATTACAGCTTTTAATAACTCTTTGAAAAACTTTAAAGGTTCTGTAATTTTTACAACGCATGACCACGAGTTTGCGCAAACTGTTGGTAACCGAATTGTAGAACTAACACCAAACGGAGTAATTGACCGTTACATGACATTTGACGAATATCTTGATGATGAAAAGATTCAGGAACAAAGAAAGAAGATGTATAATCTTTAAAAAAAAAAAATCCCGTTATGAAAATAACGGGATTTTTTTATGTCTTATCTCTTAAAAAATCGGGTAAAGATCCAGATTACAATAGCGATTATAAATATAACGATGAAGATTCCAACGCCCATTCCGGCTTTAAAAATGTCTCCAATAACTTCACAGCTTGTAAATGAAAACAGTATAACGAATACCATTAACAATCTTAGTATTTTATTTTGCATGATTTTGTTGTTTTAAATTGCTTTAATAAAATTACTTCAGGATGGGGAGAAATGTTTTATATAATTTTTGAGAAATGTTTTAGGATTTGGATTTACAAATCACTTCATTGATAATTGTATGCTTTTAAATAATACCGAACTCCATTACTTATTAAAAATTAATTTTTCAATCCATAAATTTCCTCCGGGATTTAAATAGGTTAAAGGCAATTGTGAAAAGATGTCTTTATGATGCTTATGTAGGTATTCAGAAAAAACTTTAATTTCAAATTTTTGATTGTACATCAAAAACGCTTTTAAAATATAATCTTCGTTCCAGTTAAATCCTTTATAAACCCATTCCTTAGGATATTCAAAAGGGTAAAAAATATCGTGGAAATGAATTAAAACACCCGGATTAAGAATTGGTAAGATTTCAAATAGAATATAATTTACATCACTACCTGTTTTGGACACATGTGTACTGTCTATAAATAAAATATCTCCTGATTCGAGTTTTTTAAATACATCTAATGAAATTACCTGAACATCGGTTTTTATTAATGTTGTTCTCTCAGTGTCATCTTTTGTTAGTAAGGATTCCAGTCTTTCAGGATAGGGATCGATAAATGTCAGATCGATTTCATTATTAAAGAAAATTTCATTGGTATCTAGCATAACGGCAGATGAAAAACCGGAACCAATTTCTATAATTCTTCTTGGTTTAAAATGTCTTATAAAAGAATATAGGATAATGGCATCGGTATAAGAGTAGTAAGGATTTTCAAAATTATACCTGAAATCATTCTGTTTTTCTGCCTTAAAGGGCATGTCACCATAATATTGAGAAAATTGCTTAATGAGGTCTTTTTGCGCTTCGGTACGTAAATCAATTCCCGGAATGCCGTCAATTTCTGTGTTTTTCCATATATCAGCTTCTCTTTGCTTAACCTCTTCAAGTGAAATAACCGGAGAATAAAAATGCCCGTTAGGGTAATGAGAATTTAAACTTTGCTTATACAATGTTCTTACATAAGGTAGTTTGTTTACGAGATTTTTAATTTTACGTTTTAATATCATAAGGAGATTGTAAAAATGTTGACTTTACTTTTCTGAAGTAAGACAGTTGTTTTTTGATGAATCTTAATTTTAAATAAAGTGGCTAAAATTATGATTTTAATTTTGGAGAAGCATTAAAGAATATCGAATATTTTATTATAAATTAAAACAACAGCTTTGATGTTTTTATACCCCGGCGAGATAAAATCCTCTTTCAATGACCAACAAATAAATTTTGATTCCGTATATTTGCCCAACTAAATATATCAGTTATTATGAGCCAAAAAGTATTACTTAATTCAAAAGAAGTTACTATCATACTCCATCGTTTGGCTTGTCAGTTAATTGAGAAACACTTAGATTTTTCGAATACTATTTTGGTGGGAATTCAGCCTCGCGGTGTTTTTTTAGCTGAACGTTTAAAACAAATATTAGAAAACGAATATAAGGTTCCTGAAATTTCCTTGGGATATCTGGACATTACTTTCTTCAGAGATGATTTTCGTCGTACCGAAAAACCGCTTGAAGCCAATAAAACCCAAATCAATTTTATAGTCGAAGACAAAAAAGTCATTTTTATTGATGATGTATTGTTTACGGGAAGAAGCATTCGCTCGGCGTTAACAGCGATTCAGTCTTTTGGGCGACCTTCAGAAATCGAATTATTAGTTTTGATTGACAGACGTTTCAGCCGTCATTTACCCATTCAGCCCGATTATCGCGGTCGTCAGGTAGATGCTATTAACGGCGAAAAAGTAATTGTGAGCTGGAAAGAAAATGATGGTGAAGATGTGGTTCATTTAGTGACAAATTAAATTTGGTTAATCGTTTAATCGGTTAATTGTTTAATCGATTCATTTCGATTACTCAATTTAAAAATTATAAAAATAGGTTAACCGTTAAATCGTTTAACTGTTTAATCGCAAAGCAAACGATTAAACGATTCAACAAATAAACAATTAAACAATAAAGATGAAAGAATTAAGCGTAAATCATTTATTAGGAATAAAATATATCAATGAGAATGATATTAACCTGATTTTTGAAACGGCAGATCATTTTAAAGAAGTCATTAACCGACCTATTAAAAAAGTTCCTTCATTACGAGATATAACCATTGCCAATATCTTTTTCGAAAACAGTACAAGGACGAAACTCTCTTTCGAATTAGCGCAGAAACGTTTATCTGCTGATGTAATCAGTTTTTCTGCGGCTCAGTCATCGGTTAAAAAAGGAGAGACCCTGATTGATACTGTTAATAATATCCTTTCCATGAAAGTTGACATGGTTGTAATGCGCCACTCCAATCCCGGAGCGGCTTATTTTTTATCCAAAAATGTCAAAGCAAGTATCGTAAATGCCGGAGACGGAGCGCACGAACACCCAACGCAGGCTTTACTGGATAGTTATTCAATTCGCGAAAAATTGGGCGATGTAGCCGGAAAAAAAGTAGTTATTGTAGGTGATGTTCTGCACTCAAGAGTGGCACTTTCTAATATATATGCTTTGCAGCTACAGGGCGCAGAAGTAAAAGTTTGCGGGCCCAAAACACTGATTCCGAGGTATATTGAATCTTTAGGAGTTACGGTTGAACCCAATCTTAGAAAAGCTTTGGAATGGTGTGATGTGGCCAATATGCTTCGTGTACAAAATGAACGTATGGATGTTAATTTCTTCCCTTCAACACGCGAATATGCACAGCAATACGGTGTAGACAAACCACTTTTGGATTCTCTTGGCAAAGAAATCGTCATCATGCACCCGGGACCAATCAACAGGGGAGTGGAGATTACTTCTGAGGTTGCGGACTCCGGTCAATCTGTAATTTTGAATCAGGTAGAAAACGGTGTAGCAATCAGAATGGCAGTTATTTATCTTTTGGCGTCTAAAATTCAATAAATTTTGTTTCAGGTTTAAGTTTAAAGTTGTGTAAACTACTTTGCACAGACGGACAATAGTATTCAACCTGAAACCTGAAACTAAAAAAACCTGAAACAAAAAAGTAAAAAAACTTCGTACCTTAGCTCTTAGGAATCAATTTTTATATAAGCCCCATAATTTTAAAAAATGAAAGTAGATCAAAAAGGACATACCACTACAATAAAAGATACTCAGGGAGATGTGACTGCTTTTGTTGAAAAAGTAACACAGCAGTTTAAAACCTTTGAAAAACAAAATATTATAATCGATTTGACAGCGGATGCTTCGGTGACAGAAAACGATTTGAAACTTTTTTTACCGCTTTCTAAAGTTCATAAAAAAGCAAAAAAATCATTTGTAATTGTGGCTTCAGATCTTGATTTTAATGCTATTTCAGATAAATTAGCCGTTGTTCCTTCTCTTTTGGAGGCGCACGACATTATTGAGATGGAAGAAATCGAAAGAGATTTAGGATTTTAAATATTGGTTTATTCGTTTAACCGTTTAATCGATTTTGATTTAATTTTGAACGATTAAACGATTTACCAAATAAACGAATAAACAATTGAAATTAACGATACTTGGCTGTTATGCCGCAACTCCCAGAACGCTTACGAATCCGACTTCGCAGGTTTTAGAAATTAGAAACCGATTATTTTTAATTGATTGTGGCGAAGGAACTCAGGTTCAGCTACGCAAAAATAAAATCAAATTTTCTAAAATTAATCAAATTTTTATCTCCCATCTCCATGGAGATCATTTATATGGATTAATTGGAACAATTTCTACCTTTTCCCTTTTGGGAAGAACGACAGATTTACACGTTTATGGTCCAAAAGGAATAAAGGAATTAATTCTTCTTCAATTGAAACTGACAGAATCCTGGACAACTTACAGTCTTTTTTTCCATGAATTGGAATCGAAAAACAGTGAAGTGATTTTTGAAGATGCCAAAGTAATTGTAAAAACGATTCCGCTAAAACATCGTGTTTACACAAACGGATATTTATTTCAGGAAAAACCTGCTGAAAGAAAACTGAATATAGAAGCTGTGCAGCAATATAATATTCATATCGCTTATTATCAGAAGATTAAAAACGGCGGTAACGTAACGCTCGATGACGGAACTGTTGTTGAAAACGAAAAACTGACTTTTGATCCCGAGCCGCCAAAAAGTTATGCTTTCTGTTCGGATACCGTTTATAATGAAGAAATAATTCCTGTTATTCAGAATGTTGATATTCTATATCATGAATCTACCTTTTTAGATTCTGAAGCTGCCTTAGCACAAAAAACATTGCATTCAACAGCAAAAGAAGCTGCAACTATTGCTTTAAAAGCCAATGTTAAAAAGCTAATTTTAGGTCATTATTCTACGCGTTACGACGGAATTGAACTTTTTAAAAGGGAAGCAGAAACCATTTTTCCGAATGTCCTATTGGGAGATGACGGACTTTCTTTTGATTTTTAAAGAAACTAAGATTCTAAGGTGCTAATCTACTAGATTTTGTAACCTTAAAGATAAAATGTAAAAAAAACAAACCTCTAAGATGTCTAACTATCTAAGAAGTCTAAAAATCTAAAAAATGAGTGATTTAAGCAATTATAGAAAATCGTACGAGAAGAGTGAATTACTGGAAAGCAACATTCCGGAAGATCCGATTAATCTTTTTAATCGTTGGTTTCATGAAGTGGAGGATTTCGACGGAAGCGGAGAAGTTAATGCCATGACCGTATCTACTATTGGCCTTGACGGATTTCCAAAATCACGTGTGGTGCTTTTAAAGAAATTCTCTGAAGAAGGATTTATTTTTTATACCAATTATAATTCTGAAAAAGGAAAAGCAATAGAAGCCAATCCGCATGTTTGTCTTTCTTTTTTCTGGCAGGAAATGGAACGTCAGGTAATTATTAAGGGAATAGCTCAGAAGACATCTGAAATTATATCCGACAATTATTTTGATTCCCGTCCTGACGGAAGTAAACTGGGTGCTATTGTTTCGAACCAAAGTGACGTGATTCCGTCCAGGACTTTTTTAGAAGATAGTTTAAAAAAGTTAGAAGCAGATTTTGAAGGAAAAGCAATCCCGAGACCCGAAAATTGGGGAGGATATATTGTTACACCGTTACAGGTAGAATTTTGGCAGGGAAGAGCGAACAGACTCCATGACAGGATACGTTATACCAGTCAATCTGATTTTTCATGGAAAATTGAACGATTATCTTCCTGATTTGTAAGATTTTTATATTTATCTGAAAAAACTTAATGCATTTCATCGATTATATTTGTAGTTTAGCGACCAATTGAATATGTTTGACACAGAAAATTAGACGAAATTATTCAAAAATAAATTTAAAGGATTTGCCCCAACATCTACTTTAAACCGCTAAAATGCTGTTGATTATGAAAAAGATTATGCGCATCATGTTGTTCATTGCGATTCTGATCGCAATGAACTCATGTTCTGCCGATACTGTAGAAGGAAGCGTGGATAATACTTCTGTCAAAGCGCTTGTTTCCAATTATACTTACAACGATACAGAGATCGAAACTATGAGGTTAATAAACGAATACCGTTTGAGTATTGGTTTGAAAACTTTGGAACAAATAAATCATATATCATACAAATGTGAAGAACATAATTTATATATGATAGCCAATAATGTGGTGAATCACAATGATTTTGCTGAAAGATCAAAAAATATTATGCAGGTTTTAGGAGCTATAAAAGTAGGCGAGAACGTGGCTTATAATTATAAAACTCCAGAGGCAGCTGTAAAAGCATGGCTGGATAGTCCGGGACACAAAGAAAATATCGAAGGTGATTATACGCATTTCGGATTATCTGTTTCCACAGATCCGGCGACAGGCAAAAAGTACTACACTAATATTTTTGCCAAAATTTAGAAAGTAATTGAACAGGTTGGTTTTTTAGAAGTCGTTGCAGTTCTTTGAGTTGCGACGACTTTTTATTTTTAGACTTTGGGACAGATATTTAAAAAACTTAAAACATATTTATATGTAGCTTATTCTTATGTTTACGTTTTAAACAAACAGTTATGAAAATAGATAAAATTATTGTGTCAAAAAATTCATTTGAGAGTAGTGATGTATATTATATCATAAGCTCTAATATTTCAGTAACTAATCTTTTATTGCAAGAAGATGTTGATGAAAATGATATTAATGAAGATGCCTTGGCAAGTTATTATGTTGATTATTATACAGCACAATACAAAAACGGAAATTTTTCTCAATTTGTATGGAATTCAAAGTGGAATGAAAGTTTAAATGAGATTATTATAAAAGGGCTGGAGAAAATGGGCGCACATAAAAATCTGGAACTTTTTAAAGAACAAAGCTTAAAAGTTTATGAGCTTGGTGAAGAGAAATTAAATGCCTTTTTAGAAAGAGATTATTTTGGTCCAAATCCAACAAGGGAACAATTAAGAAATAGCTCATTTTATTCCTTAGACGAAGATATTGTTCAATTAAATGCAGAATGGCTTCGAAATCATCCTAAACTTCAGCCATTATCAGAAGAAGATATGTATACCGAACTGGAAAAAATTACAGGTAAAAAAATTGCCCGGGAATAAAAAAAATGATTTAACCATTTTGATCTTTCTTTTTTACAAAGTTAATAATTAAAAATAATAGAAAAACTGCCTAAATTTTAGGCAGTTTTTAAGCAATACTACGTTCTGCTTTAATTTATAAAGCAGTAATAATAAATTCGCTTCGACGATTTTCCTGATGTTGTGATTCGCTGCAAGCAACGCCGTCTGAACATTTGTTTACTAATTGTGTTTCACCATAACCTTTTCCTGTTAAGCGATTTGGAGCTACTCCGTTTTTAATTAACCATTGAATTGTTGATTTTGCTCTTCGATCAGATAAGGATTTATTGTATTTCTTTGTTGCTCTGCTGTCTGTATGAGATCGGATATCTATTTTCATGGTTGGATTTTCATTTAAAACCACTAATATTTTCTCAAGATCTAATGCGGCTTCGGTTCGGATATTCGATTTATCCAGATCAAAATAAATCATTTTTATTCCAAAACAAACACCTAAATCATCTCCAATTGTAACCTTACAATTTTCTTTTTCCAGAGCAATAGGCAAATTCGTTTTACCACTTGATTTTGCAATGGTAATACTTACTTCTTTAGTTTGATATTCTGGTTTTTCGGCCCTTACAAAATAAGTTTTACCACATTCAACAGCAAATGAATATTTTCCCGATTCATCTGAGACTGTAGAATTTTTAACTGTCATCTGGTTATCATATAAGGTCACTTTTGTGCCCGGTAGAATAATACCGGTTTCTAAGTCTGTAATAATCCCTTCAAGTTCCTGTATACATTTTAGTTTCCTTGTTTCCTCAAATTTGTAAATATCATCAGAACCTTGTCCGCCGTCTTTATTGGAACTGAAATACCCTCTTCTGGAAACGGGATCAATGCTATAAGCAAAATCATCCTTAGGAGAATTAACATCAGCTCCAACATTTTGTATGTTGCTGACTTTGCCTTCATTGTCAATATTCGCGACAAATACATCTAATCCTCCTAAACCGGGATGTCCGTCAGAAGAGAAATAAATTTCATTTTCATTGGTTACAAAAGGAAAGGTTTCTTTGCCTTCGGTATTAATAGTATTTCCGAGGTTTTCGGGTGTTCCATAGCCGCCATTTGAATTAATACTGACTTTGTATAAATCAGATTGTCCGATGGTTCCCGGCATATCAGAAGTAAAATACAATGTTTTTTCATCAGGACTCAACGCTGGATGTGCAGTACTGTAATTATCGCTGTTGAAAGGCAGTTCCAGTATGTTGCCCCATTTATTATCGATTCCTAAAGTGGCTTTGTAAATTTTAATTAAAGTTACTTTATTGTCATTTTTCCCTTTTTTTCCATTAACAAAGTTATTTCTCGTAAAATAAACTGTTTTTCCGTCCTGGGTAAAAACGGGCGAGGCTTCATGGAATTTTGTATTTATAGCAGATTTAAACTTGTTTACTTTAAGCGCACTTCCCGTTTCGGGATCAAGGTCGGCATTGTAGATATTAGTAAAATATTCGCCCGTCCAGGTATGTTTGCGCTGCGAAAAATTTCCGGTATCTCTTGCTGAGGCAAAATAGATTTTGTTGTTAGCAGTAAAACTTCCGTAGTCGGAGTATTTACTGTTTATTCCGGCATCTTCAATTTTATATCTTCCGGAATTGGCCTTTATCTCGTCCAGATAATTTACATCTTCTTTATATAATTTGGCTCGGGTATCATTTTTTGATTTACTGTAAAATTCGTCTAATAACGTATTAGCCTTAGCGGTCTGACCAATGGATTTTAATGACTGTGCGTATCTGTAGTAATATTCAGCTTCAACAGTGCTGTTCATTGCAAATAATTCGCCGTACCATTTTGCAGCTCCGTTGAAATCAGAATTGAAATAATAAGAGTTGCCCAGTTTTTTAAACATGTCTTCAGATTTATACCCTTTATTGGCTACTTTTTCATAGGTTTTAATCGCGTTTACGTAGGCATAACTGTCATATTTTTTGTCCCCTGAATTTACTTTTGTCTGTTGTGCATAATTTTTTTGTGTAGAAACGCTTAAAATAAGGAGGAAAAGAAGAGTAAAGTTTTTCATGATATTTTTTTTAGAAGAAACGAGGTGTTGTCATTTTGCTATTATTTTTGAATAATTCAAAACGCAGAAAAATTTCATGCGAGCCCGAATTGTATTTCCTTAATTGAGTTGTTTCGTTATCATACCCATAACCAATATACATGGCATCTGTAAGTTGAAATCCTGCCATTGCACTTACGGCAGCATCCCAACGGTAGGCAACTCCCAATGTCAGTTTTTCAAAAAATAGAAAATTCGCCGATACATCTACCTGAAGTGGAGCACCTTCAACAATTTTGGTTAAAACGGCAGGTTTGAATTTTATTTCCTGAGAAAAATCAAAAATATAACCACCCATTAAATAATAGTTGATCTGGTCTTTATAAATAGCCACATCATTATCGTTATAACGGTTTGTCTGAATGAAGTTAGGAACGGATAATCCGATGTATGCCTTATCAGAATGCCAATAAATACCGGCACCGACATTAGGAGAAAAGTCGTTTTCGAGATTTTGAAATTGCGGATCGCCCTGATCTGCCGGATTTAATTTGCTTACATCAAGATTGAAGATGTTAGCAGAACCTTTTATACCAAAAGAAAGTTTCCAATTATCTGATGTTGGAATAGTATAAGAAAGATCAACGGAAAACTGATTTTCTGTGGTAGGTCCGATTTTATCATTAACTAATGATACGCCAAGTCCCACATTACTGTTGTTAATCGGAGTATTTACAGAAATGGCATTTGTTTTCGGAGCTCCGTCTAATCCTATCCATTGATCACGGTGTAAGGCAAATACACTCAAAGCGCCACGGGAACCGGCATAGGCAGGATTTATATTGATTGTATTGTACATATACTGGGTAAACTGCGCATCTTGCTGCGCATGTCCGGAATAGGTAACTAACAAAATGACGAATAAAAATAATATTGTTCTCATAGTAGATATTTTGTGATTCAAATAATTGTAGTGATCTTAAGTTTTAAAATCATTCAATTATCTTATTTAAAATGGATCAGATTTCGATGGTTTTTATTTGGACAGGTATAAATAACCGTTTAGATTATTATCCTGAACATTGTTATTTCCATCTAAAGATTTGTAATTGATAATATAATAATAGGTTCCTGTTGGCAGTCCGTCAGATTGTTTAACGGTTGTTCTTCCTCTGGAGGTTCCGTCGAAAGCGTTTGTATTGTTATTATAATTTTTGGTTTCGAAAACTAAAATTCCCCAGCGATTATATATTTCTACTGTATTTTCAGGATAGCAGGTTAAATCATTGATGTTATCAATTTCAAAATTATCGTTCAATCCATCACCATTAGGTGTGAATGCATTATGTGCTAATAGATTTCCGCAGGCTAAAACTTTACAGTCGTTGTTTACTTCCATATTAAGAATGATTTTTCGGGGACAATTTTCATCTGTAATCGTATATTCAAATGCGTAATTGCCCAATGCTAATCCAAAAGGATTAAAAATATTGCCCTGAAGTGTATTACTGTTGCTCTTATCCAGCCATTTTCCGTTTAACGGACTTCCCTCGGGAAGTAACTCTGTTAAATTGATGAGAGTAGAATCATCTGTACAGGCTGTACTGGCAAATTCAGTACTTCCATTTGCAGGAACCGTAATGGTAATAATTGCGGTATCACAGTTATCGGCACTTAATTTATCGCAGATCCTGTAACTGTAAGTATAAGTTCCCGGTGGCGTCAATCCTGAAACAGTTACATTTCCGGAGTTGTCAATAGTAATATTAGGATCTGTTTTAAAACTATTATCTTCGTTAAGAAGCGTCAAGTCTACGAGCTGTAATGTTGCCGGACTTGTTCCTTTAAAATCATTACCGAAAACATTACCCACTATTCCGAAAGCATTACAGCCCATAATATTGTAATTATCATCATTTGCAACAACTGGAGTTGGAGGAGCCGGTGAATTTACGATTACGGTAACAACTGCGGTATCACAGTTTCCAAAGTCTGCCTTTTCGCAAATTTGGTAAGTTAAAGAGTAAGTGCCTGCAGGTGTATTGGGCGCAACATTTACAGAACCATCAGGATTTAATGTTATAACACCTTTTGGATCTGGAATAGTAACTGACAGTGTAACATCATTTATATTTACTGCAGTACCGTTTAGGATATCATTAGTCAAAACATTTATGATGTTGTTGGCTCCTGTAAGTCCGTTAACTGGCGCAGGATTATCATCATTGGCCACAATTGCAAATGTGGGTTTTGCGGTGCAATAGGGATCTGAAGGAGGATAAGTAACGATAACAGTCTCACTCGGATTTAAAGTCACAATTAGATTAGCAGTTGGACGTAATTTTTCAAATCCGTCAGCACCCTGAATCCATTTATTGTCTTCAAAAATCCATCCCGGCCAGTCAATTCCTTTTCCATTTCCATCAACAATTGCTCCTGGCCATAATATTCTGCCTTTCAAAGGTAAATCTGCAGAAGTTGTAATGATGTTGTTTGCATTGTCTGCCCACGAAATTGTTACACCATTCACAGGAGTGAAATTTATTGGAGTGACCACGTAATCAACATATGGAACATCATTAACACAAATAGCTGTAGCGGTAACGGTCATTTTTGGCGCTTCGATTGTAATGGAAACAGTTGCAGTATCACAGTTATCTGTTTGGGCTGCTTCACAAATTTGATATACCATTGTTAATGTTCCAACTGGTGCATTTGGCAATACATCTACCGAACCATCCGGATTTAATTGCAAATAGGTATTTGGTGTGACTGTCGTTAAAATAACATCAGATTTTGTTATTGCTGCACCATCCAAAGTGTCATTTGAAAACACATTTAAGACATTTGCAGTAATGTGATTTTCACCGGCAATTGGTCCGGCAGTATCATCATTTGCAACAATGCTTTTGCGAACTTTACAATCTACACTAAAGGTCTGAACAAGTTCTGTCTTATTGCCGGCACAATCGGTTAAAGTGTAAGTTCTGGTTAAGATGTAGAAGTTTCCATCACATCCATTATTAGAATCTGTTACCGTAATATTTACTATTGGACTGCAATTATCGGCGGCATCTGTAATGTCTGCAGGATTTCCAATTGGAATCAAATCAATACTGCCTAAATTCATTACATTCGCGGATGCAGTTCCGGTAGGAGCTTGTGTATCTTTCACAGTAATAATCTGAGTATAAGAAGCAGTATTTCCGGCACAATCGCTGGTTTTCCAATTACGGGTTAACGTATAATTAGACATACAGCCATTTTGAATATTAGATTTTACTTCTGAAAATACAATTGGAAGATTATCACTGCAATTATCACTAGCGTGCACCTCTGCAGGTTCAGGAACTGCATCACATGATACCTCAATATCCATGGGAAGATTTCCTGTAAATACCGGCATAGTGGTATCCTGAATAGAGATTACCTGCGTGAATGCATCAGAGAGATTTCCGCAATCGTCCGTTACCGTCCATGTATTGGTATAAGTTCCCGTAGTGCTACAATCTGCAGAAGCGACAAATGAACCACTTATTTTTGTAATGTTTGTGACATCACTATCACAGGAATCTGAAGCAGTTGGAAATAATGCCTGAGCCTGAGTCAGCGCATTTGCATCGCTGCATTCTATTGTTTTGTCTAAAGATGCGGTTGGAGTCAGCCAAACGGGCGCAGAGATGTCCTGTACGATAATGGTCTGGCTGGCGGGAAGCGAAATATTTCCACAGGAATCTTCTGCAGTCCAGGTTCTGGTTTTGGTGTATGAATTGGGGCAATTTCCCTGGACAACGTTATCGATATAAGTCAAAGTAGAAATAGTGTCACTATTATCTGTCGCCATAGCCTGTTCAAAAACGGGCTCTTCAGGACAATTAATAACAGTAACCTGAGGTAACGGATTGATAATCGGTTTAACCAAATCTCCATCTAAAATTGTAAACGACTCAGAAATGGTACATCCATTGGCATCCGTAACCGTAACTGTATAATTACCTGCTGTAAGGTTTGTAGCCTGAGAAGTGTTCTGAACCGGATTTGTATTCCATGAATAGGTATATCCTGCAGTTCCTCCGGCAACGATTACTGTTGCAGAGCCATCATTGCCACCGCCGCAAGTTACATCTGTTTGAGAAGCACTTACAGATAAAACTTCATTAGGTTGTAAAATAGAGATAATTAAAGTTCCCTGACAGCCGTTTGCATCTGATGCGGTTACTTCATAAACGCCAAATCCTAAATTGGTTAAGTTCTGAGAATTACTGGCATAAGCAGATCCATTTTTTGTCCAGAAATAAATGTAGGGAGCAACTCCGCCTGACGCATTGTTAATTGTAATAGCTCCTGTAGAGGCATTAAAACATTTTACATCAGTATGAGAAGAGGTTAATTCTGTAATTTCAATTGTACTTTTGGTGATTACGACCGGTTTAATATCGTAACAATTTGATGCATTTGTCCCTTTTATGTAATAGGTGCCGGGAAGGGCAGCAGTAAAATCTGCGTATGGAATTGTTGCAGCAGCATCACTCCAATACGTAAAGGTTAACCCGGTTGTGCTTCCAGCGGTGATATTTGCAGCAGTTAAATCTGCAGAAGACGCTGGTGCACAAACAGGAAGTGGATTGGTTATTGTAACAGTTGGTTTGGCATTTATATTTACTACAATGGCTTTTTTAGGGCCAATACAGGCATTCGTTTTTCCTTCGGCCACATAATAAGTAAACTGACCGGCAGTTGTAGATGAAGGTGTAATGGATTGTTGCCCTGTCGATGTTTCGGTTTCATAATAATATAAAACATATTCAGGTTTTGTTGGAGTCGCAGTTAAGGGTAATGCAGTATCGCCTACACAATAATTGATCGGACTTTCTACCACCGGAGTACTGGTGATGCTTTCGATAGTGATCGTAAATTCAAAATAGCATCCGGCAGCAGCTCCGGGAGGAATTGCATAATATGTGGATTTCCCCACCGTAGCCGGAAATGGATTATTTATATTATACTGTGTTGTAGTTCCTGAAACTACAGGATAAGCGTTATAAAACGTAGAACCAGAAGGAAATGAACCCGTTACATCTGTAATTGGAATGGAGGAATTGAGATTACAAAAAGTAAACGAAATCATCGGAGAAATGGCCTGACAATTGACATTCGTATAATTGGCGGAATCTATGGTTGTTGAAAGCGGACCTGCAATCGATGTGCCCTGACAGTTTCCAGATGATGTAAAACCTAAAATTAAAGGTTTGTCGGTTACGTTAACAGTAGAAATAGTTCCCTGACCGCTTAAACTACCACCAACCTGAATGAGATTGCTGCAGCCTGAATTTTTAAGGAGTGCACAATTCTCTGTCGATTTAAAGGTAAATGTCATCTCTGCTAAAACAGTATTTGGATCAGCAGGTAATGGTAAAGTACCAATTTCCCAAACAATAGAACCATTGGCACCAATTGTTGGTTCATAAGTTAAAGAGTTTGGTGAAGGCAATGGAGAAAAATTGACGGTTCCGGCTAAACTTCCGGCAATAAAAGAAGCGTTGTACGGAATTGGAATCACAATTCTACTATTCTGTACAGCTTCAGTTCCGCTGTTTTTGATCTGAACTTTATAACCAAGTTCCTGACCAGGCATTACCGTATACGGACCCGCACCAGCAGGATTTCCATTAACAGTTGTCGCAGAAAGAACACCTTCTATTTCGGGAACATAGGCATCTATTGCCATTACAATCGAAAAAATAACGTACGTATCGACAGTAGATCCGTATCTAAAAGTCGTCGAAGTCTGATTATTTCCAATAATATCCTTGTTCGTATTCGGAAGATCAAACATGCTGATATCAATACCCGAATTATTAGCTAAATTTGGATTTCGGTTATTTCCTCCGGTATTAATAGTCGAATTGAAGAAATTATTAGTTGAATTTCCAGGACGACTCAAACTCAAAAAGTTATTGGTGTTCAATTTTTCAATTTGAAAATAATCACCATCATAATTAATATCGCCTTCTCCTGCCATAACTCCCAATTTAATTCCGACTGGGCCCGAAGTAACCGAGTTAAATCCCGAAACAGGAAAAGTATGACTGGCCGTTATATTGTTTTGTACAAATGCATGACCATCAAAAACGGTGATGTCTCTGTTTTTCATTTTAGAATTTTCGTAAACAACTACCAATCCCCAACCGGCATATTTTCCAATTGCGCCACCATCAGTGCCTTCAGTTACCGCAATATTGGCTGCAAAATAATCGCCAACGCCATTTTTTCGCACATAATCTGTAACTTCAGCGTAAGCGGTATACATATTGAGGTCAGAATTTGTAGGGAAATGAATTTCTGTAGCCGTAAACTCATCGTATGAATTTTCATTAGGTCCTTTAAATAAAATTTTTCTTTTATCTAAGTTTGTGGTTATCCCGTTTTTGGTTACATCAAAAGAGTTGGGACTAATGGCATCGTCCGTAACCCTGCCTGTCCAGTATAAACCCGCATAAACGATAGTATAGCAACTGGTTAATTTTGTGCCATTATCATCTGGGAGATCTAAAGTTGAAGATGAAGAATTAATAGTTTGAGAATCATTATCTACATCAACGTATACCATCGGATTAGGGCCATTGGTTTCATGTATATCATAATTTTGCAAAGTCAGGTTTGTGTTCCCCATCATTGTAAAATTGCCTTTAATTTTATAATTCGTTTTAATGGGTGAATACGAAGAAGTTCTTTCTTTAAACGGAACAATTACTTGTGAGTTTGCTGTAAAAGAAAATCCGCATAAGAGCATAGAAAGGGCGTAAAACACAAAATATGGAGAGTATTTTTTTTTCATAATAAGAGCTTTTAATTATCCGCCAATAGAAATTTTATACATTAGAGTGTACTTTGAAGAGTCATTTTTAATTAAATTATTAATGACAGAGGCAGTTGTCGGAACCTGAGAAATAATAAAAATGTATTTGAGATTTTCGAAATCAGAAAAGGCGTTTAGATCTATTGATTGATTTAAATCGGAAGTGCTGTCAATTTTTATAGTAACAATTTGGATGTCTTTTTTTGAGTGGGCAGATAAATTGAGAGTATTGATTGATTGGATACTCGAAAAAAGTGCAGTAGGTTTTTCTCCATAAACTTTAATTTCTCCATTAGGTGAAGAATAAACAGCAGACTGTAAACCGTATAAAAGATGTTTAAGCTGATCTCGTCGTGCAATCTGACCGGAATTTTCCAGATTTGCTATATATAAATCTACATTTTCAGTCTGACTGAATACATTTGCAGTTAATAGAAATAACAAAATGAAAAAAGTGTTTTTTTGAAAGATGTTCTTTTTAAAAGAAAAAATGTACTTACAATTTGAAACAAATTTTACTGCTTTTTCAAGAGTAGATTTAGTTCTCATATCTTAATATCTGATTTTAAATGTTTATGGAATTTTAACAAAATCAAAGTTATACGAGACTTTTTCGAATTAAATTTTTTATCTGTAACTAACCTAAAAACTCGTTGAAGTGTTCTTTTTTAGCAAAAAATTCCGTCTAAAAGAACATTTTTTAACAAAAAGACTATCAAAATTTTATCTTAATTATTTGATTTTTGTTTTAAAACAAGAACTTTTTAAACTTTTTAAGTGGTTAATATTCAGTGTTTTAGTTAAAAATCTATAAAATTAGAAAACCTCGACTAAGTACTCATTTCATAGATGAAGTACAGGAACAACATTTTTCAGATTTTGATTGTTTTGTTATACAGACTAGTTCAGACTTATACATTCCTGTTAAAATTTTGATTTAGTGTTAACAGAATTAAAAAAAGGAAAGCGTTTAAAATAACTTTTGTAAATTAGAACTTGAATAATTTCCGTATCAGGATATTAAAAAATTGAAGCTTATGAAAAATCTCATTTTAATACGTCATGCCAAATCCAGCTGGGAAGCACCGCTAAAAGATTTCGATCGCCCTTTGATGAAAAGAGGAATTCTGGCTGCACATGATGTATCATTACATATATCAGATTATCTTCCGAAAACTTTCATAATCTGGAGCAGTCCTGCCGCCAGAGCTTCAGAGACAGCCTTGATATTTGCACAAAATCTTTCGTATCCTATTGAGAGTATTATTTACAAAGACGATCTTTATACTTTTGACGAAAAACAACTGGAAAAAGTTATCAAATCATGTGATAATAGTTTCGAAAGCGTTATTCTTTTCGGACATAACGAGGCTATTACAAATTTTGTTAATAAATTTGGGGATGTTTTTATAGAGAATGTACCCACGTCCGGCTTTGTTTCATTGCAATTTGATGCCGAGAGTTGGGACACTATCAGTAAAGGCAAAACACATAAAACAATTTTCCCCAAAGATTTAAAATAATAACCGTGTACGAACAGAAATATATTGATAGAGAAAAAAGCTGGCTGGCGTTTAATGCGCGCGTGCTTCAGGAAGCAGCAGACAATACGGTACCACTTTTAGACAGACTGCGTTTTGTTGGAATTTTTTCGAACAATTTAGACGAATTTTTCAGGGTTCGTTATGCAGCCATTCGACGATTAAGTCTCTCTGGTATTTCTGGCGAAAAATATTTAGGAGGTGTTTCTGCTCATCAGTTAATTAAAGATATCACAGAAATTGTTATACAACAACAGTCTGAAAGTCTGCGTATTCTTGGAAATATCGAAGCCGAGCTTGAAGCTGAAAATATTTTTATTATTAACGAAACCCAGATTACCCCACAACAGGAATGTTTTTTAAAAGACTTTTATACACAAAAATTAAGTCCCGAACTGGTTACCATTATCTTAAATGATCTGGCCGTTTTTCCAATCTTAAAAGATACTTTAGGATACTTGGCCGTTCGTCTGGAACTCAATAACGATGAGGTTAGATATGCTCTAATCGAGATTCCGAAAAACATAAACCGATTTGTGGTTCTTCCTTCTGAAGATGAAAAACAATATGTCATTTTAATTGACGATGTAATTCGTTTTAAGCTTAAAAACATATTCAATATATTCGATTATAAGAGTGTTTCTGCCCACATGATCAAAATTACCCGGGATGCACAATTAGATATCGACAGTGATTTGAGTAAAAGTATGCTCGAAAAAATATCTTCGTCTGTGAAAGACCGAAGAATGGGAGAGCCTGTCCGTTTTATTTATGATAGTTTAATTGAAGATGATACGCTTCATTTCTTTCTGGATAAAATGAAAATAGTAGAAACAGACAGTATCATTCCCGGCGGAAGATATCACAACCGCCGAGACTATATGGACTTTCCCAATCTGGGACGCTTCGATTTATTATACAAACCAAACGAACCTTTACCGGTTCCGGGGCTAAGTCTGGAAGGTAGTATTTTAGAAAAGATTTCAAAAAAAGACTATTTGGTACATGCACCTTATCAGTCCTTTTCTTATCTGACAAAGTTCCTTAGGGAAGCAGCATTAGATCCTAAAGTGACGAGCATCAAAATTACTTTGTACCGTTTGGCAAAGAACTCTCAGATAATCAGTTCATTGATAAATGCAGCAAAAAACGGTAAAAGGGTTGTCGTTCAGATAGAACTTCAGGCGCGTTTTGATGAAGCTTCTAATATTTCATATGCAGAGCAAATGCAGACAGAAGGTATTGAACTTATTTTTGGAATAAAAGGTCTAAAAGTCCACAGTAAGATATGTGTTATAGAAAGATTAGAGGAAGGTAAAAACCGTCGATACGGATTTATTTCGACCGGTAACTTTAACGAGTCTACAGCTAAAATATATACAGATGTAACGCTTTTAACATGTCATCAGGGAATTTTAAAAGATACCTCAAAGATATTTGAGTTTTTTGATATCAATTACAGAGTACACCGATACAAACATTTAATTGTATCACCACATTATACCAGAACGAAATTTATAAAACTGATTGACCGCGAAATTCTTCACGCACTGGCAGGAAGAAAAACGCATATTAAATTAAAAATGAATAGTTTATCTGATTTTAAAATGATAGATAAATTATACGAAGCCAGTAATGCCGGAGTGAAAATTCAGTTGCAGGTAAGAGGAATTTGTTCGTTGATTCCCGGAATTCCCGGAATGAGCGAAAACATAGAAGCCATTAGCATTGTAGATAACTATCTGGAACATACAAGAGTATATATTTTTGGAAATGCAGGTTTAACCGAAGTTTATATTTCGTCTGCCGATTTCATGACCAGAAATCTTGATGGAAGAGTAGAAGTTACATGTCCTATTTACGATCTTGAAATTAAAAAAGAATTGATTGATAATTTTAATATTGCCTGGAAAGGAAATGTAAAAGTGAGATATCATTCTTATAAATTAGATAATAAATATAAGCCGAAAAATCATCATGCTCCATTTAGAGCCCAGTTTGAGACCTATAAATATTACCAGAATAAATTAGCATTGTTAGAACAGGTTCCTCAAAAAGTAAAATTATAATAAAAACCAATTTCAAATCATAAAGTGAGCATGATTAATATTAGGAAGTTTGCAGCAATAGATATCGGATCAAATGCCATGAGGCTATTGATATCTAATGTTGTGGAGCAGGATGGTAAAGAACCGCAGTTTAATAAAAGTTCCCTCGTTCGTGTGCCGATTCGTCTGGGGCAGGATGCCTTTACTGTTGGAGAAATTTCACCCGAAAATATAGACCGAATGGTTGATGCCATGAAAGCATTCAATCTTTTGATGAAAGTACATAAAGTAGAGCGTTATATGGCCTTTGCAACTTCTGCAATGCGCGAAGCATACAACGCCAAAGAAGTTGTGGCATTAATTAAGAAAAAAGCCGACATAAAAATCGAAATTATAGACGGTAAAAAAGAAGCGGCTATTATTGCATCGACTGATTTACATCATTTAATAAAATCAGACGAAACCTATTTATTTGTTGATGTGGGTGGTGGAAGTACAGAATTTACATTGTTTTCTGACGGTAAATTAATTAATTCAAGATCTTTTAAAGCCGGAACCGTTCGTTTGCTGAATAATATGGTACACGATGTGGTTTGGGATGAAATCGAAAAATGGATCAAGACTAATACAGCAGACTATCATGAGGTTACCTTAATTGGTTCTGGCGGAAACATTAATAAACTGTTTAAAATGTCCGGAAAACAGCAGGAAAAGCCGCTTTCGTACATTTATGTCAACTCGCAATATGCTTTTTTAAATTCATTGACTTACGAACAGAGAATTGCAGAATTAGGTTTGAATTCTGACCGTGCAGACGTAATTATCCACGCCACCAGAATTTATCTGAATGCAATGAAATGGAGCGGTGCCAGACAAATTTATGTTCCTAAAATCGGACTTTCTGATGGGATCGTAAAAGCAATGTATTACGGAAAAATTTAATTTTTTAGCCACGGATTTTCCATTAGTTGCTGTATAATTTATTAATTCGTGGCAAAATTATCTTATGAAATCAGTTTTTAAATCCGTTCAAAATTTTTCTGACGTGGAATTAAATCTTTTAGATGATTTAGTACAATTTCGTACCTTAAAAAAAGGAGAGCTTTTATTGACTGAAAATGAAGTTTGTAATGAAGTTGTCTTTATAAAAAAAGGAATTCTGCGTTCTTTCTTCGTCAACCATAAAGGAGATGAAATTACCAATTGTTTTGCTTTTGAAAATGAGTTTATGGCTTCTTTTGCCAGTTTTATTACAGAAGAAAAAGCAGAAGAAAATATTCAGGCACTCGCCGATACAGAGTTACAGGTTTTAAATAGAAAAGATCTGGAAAAACTCTATCAATCAGGTTTCAACTGGCAGGAAACCGGTAGAAAACTCACTGAACTGGAATTTGTCAATCTTCACAAGCGCATGGTTTCATTTCAGAAATTTTCCGCTGCCCAGCGATATGAGGAGCTTTATAAAAATCATCAAAGATATGTACAGCTAATTCCGCTGCAATATTTAGCTTCGTATTTAGGAGTAACACCAAGACACTTAAGCCGCATCAGGAAAGCTGTAATTTAGCATAAAATTAGCAGATTCAAGACAAGTAAGACATGCAGGATTATAGAGAAATCTGTAAAATCTTAATCATCAGCATCTGCCCAACCTGCATGAAATAATAAAGAGCGTTTTTAGGACATTTGTCCTGTAAAAGAAAAATCGCAAAAAGTATTTTTGGAAAAACATTACTATGAAAAAAATACTGATTATAAACGGACACCCAAATGCCGAAAGCTTCAATTTCGCACTAGCAGAATCGTATAAAAATGGCGCTATTGCTTCAGGAGCAGCTGTCGAAACTATTACAATTGCAAATTTAAACTTCAATCCGAATTTAAAGTTTGGTTACCAAAAACGAACAGATTTAGAACCGGATTTAGTAGAATCCTGGGAGAAAATAAAAAGAGCCGATCATCTGGTCTGGTTGCATCCCGTTTGGTGGGGCGGACTTCCGGCTATTACCAAAGGCTTTATTGATCGTTTGTTTTTGCCGGGAATGACATTTCAATACCGGGAAAATTCCGTTTGGTGGGACAAATTGCTTAAAGGGAAAACCGCGCACATTATCACTACTTTAGATCAGCCGGGTTGGTATTATCGTCTTGCTTTTGGAAGACCAAGCGTCAATCAGTTAAAGAAATCAACTTTAGAATTTTGCGGAGTAAAGCCAATAAAAGTAAGCTATATCGGAATTGTAAAAACTGCCGCCGAAGAACAAAGAAAAAAATGGCTTGAAAAAGTCTATGATTTAGGTCTTAAAAATAAATAAACGAGATTTTTTGCGAAAAATTACTCCTTCAAATCTAATCCAAATGTTGAGCGTAAAAGTTCAATGTTTGGATTTATTTCTAAAAAGCGATTATAACGATCCTGATTGTTGTACGTTCTCTTCATTTCTACCTGCTCGTTTACAATAACATCGATAGTGATATCATGATTATGCAAATGTCCTTTTAAATAACCCAATAATCCATTCATCTGACTTTCAAAATCCAGTTTGGAACCTTCATTTGGCAATTCGTATGTAATTGTGGTACCTTCCAAAATAGGATCATTAATCAATAAAATAGATTCCATTATCTTCAGTCCTTTTTGTCCCAGACGCTCTGCATATTTATTCCAATGAAGACGCATGTCTGTCTCGTTAAATTCTTCCGTCGGTAAAACAGAAGTCGGTTTAACGTAGGATTTGCTGCTGGCTTCCATTTCTTTTTTCTTACGAATACTGGCGAGCGAAAAAGCAGAGACTTTTGGGGTATTATTGGTTTCTGTTTTGGGAGTTTCTGGCGTCTGAACTTTCAGATTTTCAACAACTTGTGCGGGTTGCGGAATCGTATTTTGTGGAGCATCTTCCGTTTTTTCAGTTGAAGATGACTGGTTTTGTATTACCGAAGCATTTTCGACAATAGGTTTTGGATTTTGGACTTCAACAATAGAATAACCTCCATTTTTAAAGTAAACGGGCGGAATTATGAATTGCTCAGCTTTTTTTTTTCTCCATCAAAGTTGATAGAGGCCAGTTGCATCAGACATAATTCAACCAAAAGACGTTGGTTCTGACTTAGTTTGTATTTTAAATCACAGTCGTTGGCAATATCAATTCCTCTTAACAGAAAATCTTGGGAACATTTCTGAGACTGTGCGGCATACATTTGCTGTGCTTGTTCTCCAACTTCTAATAAAGCAATAGTGGCAGGGGTTTTGCTTACCAATAAATCTCTAAAATGCGAAGCAAGGCCGGCTATAAAATGATGTCCGTCAAATCCTTTGGACAGAATATCATTGTAAGCCAAAAGGAGATCCGGAATTTTATTTTCTAAAATAAGATCCGTGACAGAAATATACGTTTCGTAATCTAAAACGTTTAGGTTTTCCGTTACAGCCTGACGTGTTAAATTGGTTCCGCAATAAGAAACCACACGGTCAAAAATCGACAAAGCGTCACGCATAGCGCCATCTGCTTTTTGCGCAATAATGTGCAGTGCATCGTCTTCGAAATTAATTCCCTGACTTGCAGCAACTTCAGCCAGATGCTCTTTAGCATCCTTAACTGTAATTCTTTTAAAATCAAAAATCTGGCAACGGGATAATATCGTCGGGATAATTTTGTGTTTTTCTGTTGTCGCTAAAATGAAAATAGCATGTTTTGGCGGTTCTTCCAATGTCTTAAGAAAAGCATTAAAAGCAGCCGAAGACAACATATGAACCTCATCAATAATATAAACCTTATACTGTCCGGTTTGCGGTGGAATTCGAACCTGATCAATAAGACTTCTAATATCATCAACAGAGTTGTTGGAAGCGGCATCTAACTCAAAAACGTTAAATGCAAAATCCTCCGTCGGATCGTCGTAACCGGGCTGGTTTATCTTTCTGGCCAAAATACGTGCACAGGTAGTTTTACCAACTCCACGAGGTCCTGTAAACAAAAGAGCAGAAGCAAGGTGATTGCTGTCAATAGCATTCAACAAAGTGTTGGTAATGGCTTTCTGCCCCACAACATCCTTAAAGGTCTGCGGGCGATACTTACGAGCCGATACTACAAATTGTTCCATATTCTCTTTTATTCGATAGCAAATATAGAGTATAATTTACGGATTTAAAAATTTAAAAATTGAAAGATTCTAACCATTCGAAATATAAAATATTTATCATTTGTGATTAAGGGCTTTACATAAATGTAATTCTTTATTTCAATTTTGGTATTTATTTTTTGTAATGAAAAAAGGATTAATTTAGCCCAAACAATTAGCTGAAGATGATTAAACAATACCTGATTTTCTATATTTTTTTAATACTTTTTATGGTTAGTTGTGTAGATCAGCCTTATAAAAAAGTAAAGAATTCATTAGATATTTCGACGATTAAACTTCCACAAAAGAAAACTATGGATATAAAATATTTGATGAATCCCCCATCATCGGATTCTCTTTGTTTTTTTTCTGTGGAAAGAGCAAAAAAAGATCTTAAAAAACATAAAGGTGTTTATGTACAGACTATATGTTATGGATGTAATTCAATACCTTATCAAGCTGAAATTGAAGTTGTGTTAAAAAGTAAAGGATTTAAATTAGGAATTGAAGAGCTGGGTTGTGTAGATTATGAAGGTCATACAAGAGGTTGCTACAAAGATTATATTAATTTGAAAATGAAAGAAAAATATGGAGAGAATTATATTTCGGAAATTGAAAATGAAGCTCAAAAATTATTTATAAAAAACATTAACCAAAATAATGCAGTAATAAATGTTTTTGATTTGAAAAAAGAAGAAATGCCTCAATCATTAGACAAAAAAGTTTATTTTGAAAATGATTATTATTTAACCTTAAAAACAAATTTACCAATAAAGCAAAGTTTGAAAAAATACATTTTTCTTTATTTAGATTTCATTGTTGAAAAAAATGGAACTTTAACCCAGTTTGAAGTAAGTTATTATCATTCGAGTTTTAAAGATAAAGAGCTTAAACAGAAATTAATAAATTTCGCAATACAAACAATTCAGGAAAAATATAATAATTGGAATCCTGGAAATTATAAAGGAAATATAGCGAGAACAAAAGTTCCTTTGAGAGTAAGTTTCTTTTAAATCAGGCACGAAAAGTTATTAAGAAATAAAAAAATATACATGCAACAACATTCTTTTCAAAACAATATTTTAAATTTAAAAGTAAAAAAATCTCCTTATATAGTAAGATTAATATTGTTTATTCTGGCTTTTGCTTTTTTTGCTTTTCCGATAGTAGGCACAATTTTCGGTATCGTATTGGGAAGCGGCTTACATATTGGTTATTTCATTTCAATAGGTATTTTCTCCTTAATAGGCTTTTATTCACTTCGAATAGCTTTGTGGAATACTTATGGGCAGGAAACGATTCAAATTTTAGAAAATAAGGTTATTTATGAAGTAAATTATGGTTGGTTTAACGATGGTAAAAAAGAAACTTTAATTTCGAATCCTAGCTTTGAAAGTTATCCATCGGGTTTCGTAGAAGATAACCAGGAAGTTTTGATTATTACTGAAGAGAATTTAAAAGTAGAATCGGCAGTGAAAATGCCTGCAACTCAAATGCAAGAATTGCTGCTTAAATTACGGGAGGCGAATAACTGGAAATGATATAAAACCAATTAACATTCCTATAATGATTTGATACTTAATCTGTTTAATTTTGAAAAGGTTAATTATTAAAAATATATCATTATGAAATTTAAATCAATCTTATTAGGAATGGTCCTTGCGTTGTCTTTTGCGTCATGCGCTCCAAAAGATGCAGATATTGAAAAAGCAATCACTGAAAAATTAGGCGATAGCCCGGGCGTACAAGTTACAGTTCACGAAGGAGTGGCCACTATTACAGGTACTTGTGAGGATGAAATTTTCAAAAAAAATATTGAAAAAAGTGTAAAAGCGGTAAAAGGAGTAAAATCTGTCGTGAACACTTGTGAACTTGCAAGAGCAAATCAGGAACCTGCTGCGGCAACTGTTGTGATTAATTCAGATGCAGAGCTGGATAAATCTGTGCACAAAGTAGTAGATGCTTACGATGGAGTTAGTGTAACTGTAGTTGGTGGTGTTGTAACACTTTCTGGCGAAATCAAAAGAGAAAAATTACAGCCTTTAATGCAAAGTCTGCAGGAACTAAAACCCGGAAAAGTAGATAATAAATTAATTGTAAAATAAGGCAGTATGAATTTACAGGATAAGTATAAAGGTGTAACAGATCTTGCTTCTCAATTAGGAGTTTCTAATTTAGAAGTGAGAGAACAAAATAATGTACTATATATTGATGGTACAGCGAAATCTGCGGCAGATAAGGATAAAATTTGGGATGCCTATAATAAAATAGATCCCGATTATCGCTCTGCAGATCTGGTAATGAATATTGATGTTATCGAAGGAGCATCAAGAGAATATACTGTAGAATCCGGAGATTCACTTTCTAAAATAGCCAAAGCATATGGTGTGACCTGGCAGGATATTTTTGAAGCCAATAAAGATATTATTTCAAACCCTGATCTAATTCAGCCGGGATGGAAACTAAAGATTCCGACGCTATAATTTCGAATCGCGAAGATTTAAAAGATTCAATTAAAAAATCCAAATTCCAATTCTGCATCTGCACAATTGGAATTTGGATTTTACATTTTTAAGCCTAAAGAATTTACCTTCCTCTAATACTCAAATCAAATAAAAATTTTGCCGTTTCCTGATCAGAATCGGCCGAAAAACCCGCTACGTAGACTCCTTTTTTGCCTGTTACAGATTTAATTCCGTATACAACTGCTTCATCGCCCGGGTCCGATTCTCCCTCGTATCGATACACATGAACAATTTCAAATTTCTCGGGATTTTTCTTAATCATATCTGCATTTAAATTAAAATCGCAGGTAAACCCTTTCTCATTCAATTGATCTAAAGCTTTTGAAACAGTTGCGTAATGATACATTCTTTTCATAATACTGACTTTAAAAATTACTGAATTTTAAAGATAACCAATTTAAAATTAAAAAGTTAGAAGAATTGTTTTAAATAACAAAAATGACCGCAGTTGTATCAAGGGCAATATCTGATGGTTCCTTTCTCATTAACAATTACACTGTTGATTTTACCAAATGTAAAACTGATTGGCAGCGTTTTAATCGCAAGATTTGATTGTGATTTTGCTTTGGAAGTGCCAGCTCGTAAATCACTTGATAATCTTACATATAACATTCCGTCATCAACAATTTCATTTCTTGAAATACGTGAATGTTTTTCGTTTGAATAGCTTTCCTCGCAATTAATGTTATTTCTGTTTTGGTAATTGTAAATAGGTAAATTTAGATAATAGTCAAGCAAATAGCCATCGGATTTTACAAAACTATACAAAATTTGATGTTTTTTACTGTCAAATGTTCCTTTTGGAAGATTAAAGAATTCATCGACTTTATGATCAGGAAGATTAGGGTAAATGTTTACAACGGTTTCAGTTTCCAATAAATTATTATCGTGATAAATATTGTAAAATTTTCCGGAGAGATAAACAAGAGCAACAACGATAAGAATTGAGATTAAAAATTTTTTCAAAGATGTAAAAAATTAAAGGTTACGTTTTTAGATTTAATTATATAATTCTAAAAAACTAAAATAATAAAATTTTCGAATTCTTACTCTATAAATCGCTACTTTTGCAGCGCAGACCGCCTTATCGTCGTCTCGTCTTATGGATGGGAGGGAGGAAAGTCCGGACACCACAGAGAAGCATAGCGGGTAACGCCCGTCGGTCACGTCTTCGGATGAGATTAGGACAAGTGCAGCAGAAAGTATGTACAGGTAATGCTGTAGTGAAACCAGGTAAACTCTATGCGGTGAAATACCAAGTATATCGGCATTTAAGAGCTTCTCGTTCGTTGCCGAAGGGTAGGTAGATGGAGTCCAGTAGTAATGCTGGATCTAGATAAATGATAAGGTATTGTCTTGTTGCAAAATAAGACAAGAACAGAATCCGGCTTACAGGTCTGCATTTTTTATATATTTGTGAACTATCTAACTAATTTTCATGAATATTTCTGCCCCTAATTCTTCTTCATCACCTAAGAAAAATCTTTTAACGACGATTGTCACCAATCTTACTTTCTGGGTTTTAATTGCCATTATTGCCGGTATTGTACTGGGACACTTTTCTCCGCAAAACGGGGTTAAAATGGAATTTCTTGGAAAGAAATTTATACAGCTGATTTCTCTCTTCATCGGACCGATTATTTTTCTGACGATTCTTCTGGGAATCTCTGGAATGGGAAATTTAAAAAAAGTAGGCAGAATTGGTGTTAAAGCTTTGGCTTATTTTGAAGTGGTTTCGACAGTAGCGCTCGCTATTGGTGTATCTGTAGCTTATATCTTTAAACCGGGCAAAATAGACAAATCAGGTTTGACTTTTGGCGATGCGACTCAATACACACGAGGAACTGCGGAACATTTTTCGTGGTTCAATTTTTTCCTCTCCAACTTTACATTACAGGTTTTATTGGTTGCCATTATTTGCGGAATCGCTTTGAATTTTTATAAAAAAAGAGAACAGACTATTCTGATTCTCGAGCGATTTTCCAAAGTTGTTTTTACAGGATTAAAATATATTATGTATCTGGCGCCAATTGGTGCCTTTGGCGGAATGGCGTATACAATCGGTAAATTTGGACTGGCAACTTTGATTCCGCTTGGAAAACTGATGCTTTGCGTTTATCTCACAATGGCACTTTTCGTGTTTTTAGTATTAGGAAGTATACTTCAGTATTATAAAATAAGTATATTTTCGATTTTGAAATATATTAAAGAAGAGCTTTTACTGGTTTTAGGAACTTCATCTTCGGAAGCTGCTTTGCCGAGTATTATGGTAAAACTGGAAAAAATGGGTTGTAGTAAATCAGTTGTGGGATTAGTAATTCCAACTGGTTATTCCTTCAATCTTGACGGAACCTCTATCTATTTGTCAATGGCGGTTTTATTTATTGCACAATTGTATGATGTACATCTGAGCTTTTTTGAGATTCTGACCGTGATTGGCATTTTAATGATTACATCAAAAGGAGCAGCCGGCGTAACCGGAAGCGGATTTATTGTTTTAGCCTCAACACTGACAGCACTTCATAAAATTCCGGTTGAAGGCTTGGCATTTTTATTGGGCGTAGATAAATTTATGAGCGAAGCCAGAGCCATTACCAATCTTATAGGAAATACAGTGGCTACTATTATAATCTCAAAAACAGAACGGGATTTTACAGAGTTGAATCTTGATCCGGTTAGAGAATAAGGTTTTTAGGGAAGATTTGCCACGAAGACGTTAAGTCACAAAGTCTTTTTCCCGCAGATTAAGCAGATTTTAATTAAATCTCCAAAATTTACAAAATCTGCGAGAGAAAAAGAAGTTTTAGGATGTGGAAGAAACTTAGCACGTTAGTAACTTAGCCTATTAGCACCCACAAGATATTAAGCTTCGTCCTTAGTAGCTCTAACCAGACTAATGCCCGACATGAAGAAAACTATTCCAAGAATTCCATATATAATAAGTGATTTTACATCGCGTGTTTCGCCGGAAGTTCCGGCGAAAATAACAGCAGTATAAATAAGGCCTACGATTCCCAGAATCGTCAATAAGCCTCCAAAAAAGCGTTTTAGGTTCATGACTTTTAGTTTAATGTTAATCAAATGTATAATGGATTTGTTATTTGTTTATTATACAATTGATTACGAAAATTATATCTTTTGCATCTGATATAATTGGGAATTATGAAGTTTTTCTTTAATACTCCTTTAATAATAAAAGCACTCTATGATCAATCCTTCTTTATTTTAAATTCTAACCCCACATTCCGCACGCTTTCGATGCTGATTTTTGGATCAGAATTAAAATATTTTCGTAGTCGGCTAATAAAAACATCCATACTGCGGCCCGAGAAATAATCGTCATTTTTCCATACCGACATTAAGATTTGTTCCCTTTTTAATAATTGATTGTGGTTGAGGAATAAATACTCAATAAGAGAAGCTTCTTTCTCGGTAAGCTGCTGTATATGATTTTGACTATTGAGCGTTAGACGTTCATTATCAAAAATATACGAACCGATTTCGATAATATTATTTCCGTTAAGGCTTCTTTTTTGCTCTACCCGCTTTAATATATTTTGCAGACGAAGAATAAGTTCATCGGCTTCAAAAGGTTTTACAATATAATCGTCGGCGCCGAGTTTAAGACCAATAATTTTATCTTCTTTTAGTTTTCTGGCTGTCAGAAAAATAAAAGGAGTTTCGGGGTTGATTTTGATTATTTTTTCTGCCAGCGAAAATCCGTCGAGTTTGGGCATCATCACATCAAAAACACAAATATCAAAAGTTTGGTTTTTAAAATAATCTAAAGCTATTTCACCATTTGCTGCCCAGATAACTTCGTATTCGTGCAGTTCTAAATATTGTTTCAGAATTACAGCAAAATCAGAATCGTCTTCGGCTAAAAGTATTTTTTTCAAGAGGAAGAATTTAAACTTTAAAATTAATGGTAAAAATGGCACCTTTTCCTAAATCACTCATAACGGCAATAGAACCCTGATGCGCTTTAATAATTTGATCGACATAATAAAGCCCTAAACCTAAGCCTTTTGTATTATGCAGATTTCCTTGTTCTACACGATAAAACTTATCGAAAAGAAGCGATTGTTTGCTTTTTGAAATGCCTATTCCGTTGTCTTCAAAACTGATAGAAAAGTGGTTCTCAATAATACTGGTTTTAACAGTAATGGTATCTGAACCATATTTTACAGCATTTTCCAAAACATTTAAAAACGCAGTTGTTACATGAAATTTATCCAGAATCAAAATTGTTTTTTGTGTTTGAAAATCAGTTTTAAGATGGATTTTTGGAAATGTGATTTTGAAATCATTCACTATTGACAAAAGGAAATCTTCTGTTTCGATTTTTTCTTTCTGAAGTTCAATCTCATTTTCAGCCAAAGAATTGGCCATCACCTGATCGATTAAATTCTGAAGACGATTGTTCTGACGTGAAATAGTATTCACAATCATGTTGAAATTTTCGTCGTTGTCACGAATGTTTTTCTGCTCCAGAATTTTAGTCGAAATTCCCAGAGTGGCCAAAGGAGTTTTAAGTTCGTGTGTAATATTATTAATAAAATCGGTTTTAACATCACTAACTTTTTTCTGTTTGATTAAAGCTTTAATAGCAATTACAAAAAGACTGATCAAGGTTATAACAGATAGCAAAGACAAAACCAGAATTAACGTCATTCGTCTTAAAATAATCATTTCCCAATCGACAACAGAAACGTACATAGAATCCTCCGTCAGTAATTTATAATCTACTCCGGCAAGATTGGCATTGGTGGTTCCGACATAATTTCGCACCAGAAAAGCCTGATTTAAAGAGTTAAGATTACCATACAGTTTATTTTGTATAAATGGTTTTTCAGAAAAAATAGTATCAGATTTCTGAGTGCTTTTATACAATATAAATTTGTTAAGAACGATTGCAAAATCAATTTTAAAATTAGGAAGGTCACGCTCCAGTTTGCGTTGAATTTTCTGAGTTACAGAGTCTCTGAATTCATTTTCAATAATACTTTTTCGGATTTGAAATTTGTTATTTTTTCCTTCAATATAACGCTCTGATAGTTCTTTATATAAAATCTCTTTTTTAGAAATAAAGGCAGAATCTATATCACTGTAATTATTGGTAATCTGTGCAATTTCATTTTTGATTTGAGTATGAAACTGCGCCACTTTATAATCATAAGTGGTTTTAACCAAATAACATTGCACCATTGTGAGGACAATAAGCGCCACAGCAGAAAATGTTATTAAGAGGTTGATTCTTTGCTTCATATCATTATTAAATCTGTTTCAAAAATAGTGCTTTTATCACACAATGCACAGATTAACCCTGCATTAACCTCCAATTAACTTTCAAAAACTCTTTTCTGATTCACTTTTGTATCATCATAACCCAAACTATTTTTAAGAATGAATATTTATTTGCCTTTAAAGATTTTCATAATAGTATATTTCTTTTTGTTTTCGCTGCTCGGAAATGCTCAGAATGAAATAAAAAAAGATTCCATTTCTAAAGAACTGAAAGAAGTCGTAGTTACTCAGAATAAAAAAACATTTACAAATAATAACGGCAATATAAAGGTAGATGTAGCCAATTCGGTTTATAATTCGATTCCAAATCCCGTCGACTTACTCGCAAAACTTCCTTTGGTTCAGATAGGTTCCAATCGGGAAAGTATTTCAATTGTGGGTAAAGGAACTCCGTTAATTTATATCGACAATCAAAGAGTCGGAATGAATGATTTAAACGCTTTAAGTGTTTCTGATATCAAAACTATCGAAATTATACAGAATCCGTCTTCTAAATATGAAGCCGAGGGCCGCGCCGTAATTTTAATTGCAAGAAAATTAAGTAAGAAAGATGGTTTTAAAACCGATGCTTCTGAAACAGCTTCGTTTAAAAAGAATTATAATAATTATTTCGGGTTTAATTCCAGTTTTAAAAAAGACAAATTAGAATGGAAAGCCAATCTAAACTACAATCGACGGAATCCCTGGGAAAACCATGGTATTGCTTATCAAATTCCTCAGGCAAATATTATCTCCAATTATGATGTAACCGCAATTTCTGATGTAAATGAATATATTTTTGGAGCAGGGCTGTTTTATAAAATTAACGATGAAGATTATTTTTCAATAAATGTAAATGATAAATTGAAAAGAGATGTTTTTGATATTAACACGTTTACATTCAATAACAATCAGGGCGAGATAAATAATGTTTTTACGTGGAGTGAGAATTCAAGTTCAAAAAATTTCATTAATTCATTTGTAAATTATTCCAGGAAAATAAAAGCAATAGATACTAAATTATTTGCTGGTTTTCAGGCTTCAAATTTTAATCAGCATTTGTGGAGTTTGGTTCAAAATAATTTTAATGAAACAGAACTTGAATTATCTCAAAATCGTGACCAAAAATTTAATGTAAATGTATTTTCCGGCCGGATTGATTTGAAAAAAAAGTTTAAAAATGGAATGAACTGGGAATACGGCGGACTTTATTCATTGGCAAAATCGAAATCGGATTATGATGTTTTTGATTATGAGAAAAAGGAAGATACTGCTTTTAACTATAATTTTAAAGAATATAATCTTGCAGCTTACACACAACTTTCAGGGAAAATTAATAAACTGGATTTCTCCGTTGGATTACGAATTGAAAATACAAATGTAAGGGGAAAATACAGTACAGATAATTTTCTTTTAATTGATAAAAACTACGCCAATGTTTTTCCGAAGGCCCAGGTTTCATTTGCAATTGACAGCACAAAAAGTGTAAGTGTCGATTACTCAAGAAGTATTTCGCGACCCAATTATTCTTCATTAAGTATGATTGCAACGTATATAAATCCTTATTTTGTTTATGGGAGCAATATTAATTTAGGACCAACTTTTGCCGATGTGATTTCGGGTGTCTTCCAGTATCATGACAAATCTGTAAAGCTTACTTTTTATCAGAATAAAAATCCAACTTATCAGGATTTTGTGTTTGATAATCAAAATAACATATTGACTTTTACGGAGAAAAATTTTCAGAAGGAATCAGGTTATAATATCGAATTTGCGTTGCCTTTTACTTATAAAATATGGACAAACATAAATTCATTAGTTTTTGCAACTAACAAAATTGAAGATGAATCGGCAGTTTTTAATTCTTCCAGAACCTATTTATATTACTATTCTAATAACACTTTTAAACTGCCAAAGAATTTTGCATTTGTTTTATCATTTTGGGGTACAACCAAGCAAAAAGAAGGCGTTTTTGAGCGAAATGCAAAGTTGATTTTTGATTTGTCTTTGGCGAAAGCTTTAGGTAAAAACTGGAATCTGACTTTAAATTATAATGATATTTTTAAAAATACTATTTATATCGATCGATTTACGGTCAATAATGTAAGTTCGAGAGGACGGTATCTGGTTGATGCTAATGAGATTTCCATTACGCTTCGATACTCTTTTGGAAAAATAACGGAATCGGAGTTTAAAAAGAAAACGGTAGATGAAAACGAGAATCGAATTAAATAAAAATAAAAATCCCTTATAACTAAGGGATTTTTTATACTTTACAAAGACTATTATCCTTCGTCTTCTTCTGTTTCTTTTTTCGAACTCTCATTTGGCAATTCCTCATCGTCATCGGTAGAATTTAATTCGAAAAAACTAAAGAAAGATCCACCATAACTTTTCTGAAAGGAAAAATTACTCAAATGGTCCATTTTGGTATATTTAGAATGTTCGATTATCATCATTCCGTCTTCCTCTAGTAAATCTCTTTCAAAAACCGTTAAAACAATTTTCTCAAAAGTGGCCTGATCCAGTCCGTAAGGTGGATCGGCAAAAATGATGTCGTAAGTAGTTTTGGCATTTTCCAGAAATTTAAAAACATCACTTTTGGTTGCAGCGATATCAAAATCAAATTCTGATGAAATTTGTTTTATGAATTTAACACAGCCAAAATCTCCGTCTACAGAGGTAATTGGAGCACTTCCGCGTGAAGCGAACTCAAAACTGATATTTCCCGTTCCCGCAAATAAATCCAAAACCTTTAAGCCGTCAAAACTAAAATGGTTGTTTAAAACATTAAATAATGCTTCCTTACTCATATCAGTAGTGGGGCGTACAGGTAGATTTTTTGGCGGAAAAATTCTGCGTCCTTTGTATTTTCCTGAAATGATTCTCATGATTGAAATAAGATATAATGTTTTTGATTTTGAGCAGTTGTAAAGCTGTTTTTCTCTTTCAGCGTACTAACATCCATAAAAGAAATATGGCGGATATATTTGTATGCAATAGCATAAAAAGCATCATTTTCTGTAATAGTACCCAGTAATTCTAATTTAAAACTTTCCGGATTCAGACTTAGTTGTTCTGCTGTAAAAAGAATATAATAAATAAAATCTTCGGGTGTCTGATATTCAAATGAATTAAACAACAGCAGTTTCTGATTCTGTACCACAATAATTTCAAAATTCCCGGGATTAAAATTTACGACCATTTTCTTGTCGTCATTATTTCGTGAATTGTCCAGAATTTTTTCTACCAAAATGCTGTTAGCGTGTTTGTAGTCGAAAGAACCAACGTTGTCAATCAGGAAATTATTGATATTCACGTACGGAATATAAACCGCATTCATCTGATAGTTTGAAATCGTATCGTAAGTAAAAAAATCTGTTTCAAAGACTTTGGTAGTATACTGAAGGTAACTTCCCAGATAATTTTCATCAAATAAGGCTGTCGGCACAAACGTGGAAAGATTATTTTCATGAATCACCATTATTTCATCGTAACTTGCTTTTAAGTCAGGATTGTTTTTAAATGCATCACTGTACAATTCTTCAATTCTGGTAGTTTTATTAGTGGTTTCAAACTGAACCTCTTTAAAAGAAGTAATAATATTATTTAAAGTATCAAAACAGCAATATGAAAATCCGGTCAGGGAAACCTGAATTGAAAGTTTTTTATAAATTTTTGAAGTGATGTTGGTGTTTTGTAATGACATAGTTGATTTACAATTCGTTACCTGTTTTAAGTCAAGAAAGAATTTTAGGCGTCACAAACTTACAAATTAAAAAGGAACAATAATAATTGCAATTTCAAAAAACAATTTCAATTGCGTTTTAAAACAAGGTTAAGAAAAAGGTTTATTAGATTTTTTGAACACATATTAGTGATTTAAGTTCATTAAAGTTAATGAGAAGTTGTTTAACGCTGATGACGCTGATTTGCTATTCTGAAGACATGGTTAATGTGTTTAAAAATTTAAAGTTGAAATTGCCATTAAAAAAGGCGAACTTTGTATTTCAATATTATTTTATGAATTCTGCACTGTTTTACGGTATTTTACAAAAACGATTTCCATTTGCTCCGACTCATAAGCAGGATATTTTTTTTCAAAAGATTGCTATTTTCCTAACCGAACCGCAAAACGACACCATTTTCGTTTTGAAAGGATATGCCGGAACCGGAAAAACAACTGTTATATCTACTATTGTCAATAATCTTCAGGATATAAATAAAAAATACGTGCTGTTGGCACCAACGGGTCGGGCTGCAAAAGTAATCGCCAACTACTCGAATACACCGGCATTTACTATTCATAAAAAAATATATTTTCCGAAGAAATCTTCAGGTGGAGGAATCGCTTTTACCAAACAGGTCAACAAACATAAAAATACCATTTTTATAGTCGATGAAGCTTCTATGATTTCAGACAGTACGCTGGACAGCGGTTCACTTTTAGACGATTTAATACATTATGTCTATTCAGGAAATAATTGTAAAATGATTCTTCTGGGAGATACTGCCCAGCTGCCTCCGGTGAATTTAGATATTAGTCCCGCCCTGGATATACAAACTTTGGGCGTGCATTATGATAAGGAAATCGAACATATCGAACTCGACGAAGTAATGCGTCAGGAAGAAAGTTCGGGTATTTTATACAATGCCACAGAACTTCGTGAACTGCTAAAAGAAAGTTTTCTTACAGAGTTTAAATTCAATGTTAAGCGATTTAAGGATATTGTGAGATTAACAGATGGTTATGATATTCAGGATGCAATAAATACCGCGTACAGTAACTGGAGTATCGAAGACACTGCTTTTATTGTAAGGTCTAATAAAAGAGCCAATCAATACAATGAACAAATTCGCAGCCGGATTTTATTTAAAGAAAGTGAGCTTTCTGTTGGTGATTTCCTGATGGTCGTAAAAAATAATTATTTCTGGCTAAAAGAAACCGATGAAGCGGGATTTATCGCCAATGGAGATATTATTGAAGTTTTGGAACTTTTCGGAATCAAAGAATTATACGGATTTACTTTTGCGAAAGTCAAAATCAGAATGGTCGATTATCCCAATCAAATTCCGTTCGAAACGGTTTTAATTTTAGATACTTTAAAAAGTGAATCTCCATCTCTAACGTATGAAGAATCGAATCGTTTGTACGAAGAAGTGATGAAAGATTACGAAGACGAACCGACTAAATATAAAAGATTTCAAAAAGTAAAAGAAAACGAATACTTTAATGGCTTACAGGTTAAATTCTCTTATGCCATTACATGTCATAAATCGCAGGGAGGGCAGTGGAATACAGTTTTTATCGAACAGCCGTATCTTCCAAACGGAATTGACCGCGATTATATCAGATGGCTTTATACGGCCATGACACGTGCCAAAAATAAGTTATATTTGATTGGCTTTAAAGACGAAAGTTTTGAAGAATAGTTGATTGGCCACGAATTCACGAATTAAATTATTCTAAAGATTAAAAATCGTGAATTCGTGGCAAAAAAAAGTCTAAACGATGACAACACTACAGGATTTACATTCGATTTCTTCTTCGTTTTCGAATACCGATAAAATGCCGGTTCTTTTTTTAGGACACGGCAGCCCTATGAACGCTATTGAGGAAAATCAGTTTGTGGCCGGTTTTCGGGATTTGGCTAAGACTTTACCTCAGCCAAATGCTATTTTGTGCGTTTCTGCACACTGGTTTACCAAAGGAACAAAAGTTACGGCGATGGAAATGCCCAGAACGATTCATGATTTTGGAGGTTTCCCACAAGCACTTTTTGATGTAGAATATCCGGCTAAAGGAAGTCCGGAACTGGCTGTTGAAACACAAAAAATCCTGGATCCGGTTTTGGTCGAGTTAGACGAACACTGGGGATTAGATCATGGTGCCTGGAGTGTGATCAAACATTTATATCCCAAAGCAAATGTTCCGGTAATTCAGTTAAGTATCGATTATACCAAATCGGGACAATATCATTTTGAACTGGCCCAGAAACTTCAGTCTTTACGTTATAAAGGCGTTTTAATAATTGGAAGCGGAAACATTGTACATAATCTCAGGATGGTTGATTTCAGGAATTTCGATAAGGACAATTATGGTTACGATTGGGCGATAGAAGCAAGGGAAACGGTAAACAATTATTTGTTGGAGGGAAATTTTGATCCTTTAATTAATTTTGAGAGATTGAATAAAGCCCTGCAACTAGCAATTCCAACGCCGGAACATTATCTTCCTTTGTTATACTCATTAGGATTAAAAGATAAAACCGATGATTTGAGTTTGTTCAACGATAAATTATTAGCGGGTTCTTTAAGTATGACTTCAGTAAAAATAATGTAGATAAATAATTTTAAAGATATAAAATGAAAATAATAGCGGTAATTCCGGCGAGATATGCTTCAACACGTTTTCCTGCAAAACTAATGCAGGATTTAGGAGGCAAGACAGTAATTTTAAGAACGTATGAAGCTGCAGTTTCTACAAACTTATTTCAGGATGTTTTTGTGGTTACAGATTCCAATTTGATTTTTGATGAAATTATTTCAAATGGCGGAAAAGCGATTATGAGTATCAAGGAACACGAATCCGGTAGCGACCGAATTGCCGAAGCGATTTCGGATTTAGATGTTGATATTGTAGTAAATGTTCAGGGTGATGAACCTTTTACAGAAGCAGAACCTTTGGAACAAGTTTTATCGGTTTTTAAAAATGATGCTGAGAATAAAGTTGATCTCGCTTCGCTGATGCGCGAAATTAAAAATGAGGATGAAATCAATAATCCCAATAATGTGAAAGTTGTCGTTGATCAGTCGCAGTTTGCGTTGTATTTTTCAAGATCTGTAATTCCGTATCCGCGAGATATAAGCGCAGGAGTTCGTTACTTTCAGCATATAGGAATTTATGCTTTTAGAAAACAGGCATTATTAGATTTTTACAGCCTTCCGATGAAATCTCTTGAAGCATCAGAGAAACTGGAACAACTTCGCTATTTAGAATTCGGAAAACGTATTAAAATGGTTGAAACGACTCATATAAGTATTGGAATTGATACTGCTGAAGATTTGGAAAAGGCGAGGGGTATTTTGGCTTCTAGATAAAAAAATGAATATTAAAATAAAGATTTCGATAATGTATGTCATCCTGACGAAGGAAGGATCTTCGTTGGTTACTCACGTCGCGGAGATCCTTCCTTCGTCAGGATGACAAGATTGTGGCATAAGATGGATTAAACAAGAAAAGCTCCGAATGGAGCTTTTTCTATTATAAAATCTAAAATCTATCCCGTCCCGAGGCTTCGGGATCGAGACTAAAATTTAAAATCTAATTAATACAATTCAGGAAACTTAGAAGGATTAACTTCATTCATCATTCCGTAAACTTTCTCATAAATATCTTCTGCAGAAGGTTTAGAGAAATAATCTCCATCAGTTCCGTAAGCAGGTCTGTGTGCTTTTGCAGCCAAAGTCTGTGGTTTGCTGTCCAGGTATTTATAAGCATCCTGTTCCTCCAGAATTTGTTGTAAAATATACGCCGAAGCTCCACCGGGAACATCTTCGTCAATTACCAAAACACGATTTGTTTTTGCAATACTTTTTACAATATCTTTATTAATATCGAATGGAAGTAAAGACTGAATATCGATTACTTCGCAATTAATTCCGATTTCTGCTAATTCTCCGGCAGCCTGCTGAACCAATCTTAAAGTAGATCCGTAAGAAACCAAAGTAATGTCAGTACCTTCTCTTAAAGTCTCAACAACTCCAATTGGTGTTTTAAATTCACCAAAATTAAGTGGCGTTTTTTCTTTTAGACGGTATCCGTTTAAACATTCAATCACTAAAGCTGGTTCATCGCACTCCAGAAGTGTATTGTAAAACCCTGCTGCCTGAGTCATATCTCTCGGAACCAAAACGTGTATTCCACGAATCGCATTAATAATCATTCCCATAGGAGATCCCGAATGCCAGATTCCTTCCAGACGATGTCCGCGGGTTCTGATGATTAACGGCGCTTTTTGTTTTCCAACGGTTCTGTATTGAAGTGTAGCCAAATCGTCACTCATGATCTGAATTGCATACAATAGATAATCCAAATACTGAATTTCAGCAATTGGGCGTAATCCTCTCAATGCCATCCCGATTCCCTGACCAATAATCGTAGCTTCACGAATACCAACATCGGCAACACGAAGTTCACCGTATTTTTCCTGCATTCCTTCAAGACCTTGATTAACGTCTCCGATATTCCCAACGTCTTCACCAAAAATTAAAGTCTCCGGATATTTAGTAAACAAAGCGTCAAAATTATCCCGAATAATCATTCTTCCGTCAGAATCCGGTTTTGCATTTTCAGCATATTTTGGAAGAACCTTTTCAACAGAAAAAACATTTTTGTCCGATTCAGAATAAAGATTACTGCTGAATCTACCCTGTGTCGCACTAATATAATTAGTGATCCAGTCCGATAATAATTTTCTGCTGTTTGGGACTTCAATAAAACGCAAAATCTTTCTTGTAATAGAAAGCATTTCTTTCTTTAAAGGCGATTTTATAGCGCTTAATTCAGCAATATATTTTTTTATTTTGTCTTTGTGGTTGATACTTGCCTCTGCAATTTGTTCCAGCAAAGCAAGAAGATTTTTTTGATCTTCTATAATTGGATTGATAAAATCGTTCCAGGCTTGTTTTTTAGCTTCCAGAACCTCTTTCTTTAATTCAAAATCCAGCTCGGCTAATTCTTCCGGAGAAGCAATATTTATGGCAATCATCCATAAACGCATTTGACGAATACAGTCAAAATCTCTCTCCCAGGCAAGTCTGTCTCCACTTTTGTAGCGCTCGTGCGAACCCGAAGTAGAGTGTCCTTGTGGTTGCGTTAATTCGTTAACGTGTATTAAAACCGGAATATGCTGTTCGCGTGCAATTGCTCCGGCTCTTTCATAAGTCGAAACCAATTCGGCGTAATCCCAGCCTTTAACTCTGAAGATTTCATAACCTTTAGAATCCTCATCACGTTGGTATCCTTTTAATATTTCAGAAATATTTTCTTTAGTTGTCTGATGTTTAGCATGAACGGAAATTCCGTATTCATCATCCCAGACGCTCATTACCATCGGAACCTGTAAAACTCCCGCGGCATTTATAGTTTCAAAAAACAAACCTTCAGAAGTACTGGCATTACCAATAGTTCCCCAGGCAACTTCGTTTCCATCAACAGAAAATTTCTCCTTAATGGTTATTCCGTCAACATTTCTATAAATTTTAGAGGCTTGTGCCAATCCCAATAAACGGGGCATTTGCCCGGCTGTTGGAGATATGTCTGCGCTTGAGTTTTTCTGTTTGGTTAAATCTTTCCAGGAACCGTCTTCGTTTAAACTGTGCGTTACAAAATGTCCGCCCATTTGTCTTCCTGCAGACATGGGATCAAAGTCCAGATCGGTGTGACCATATAAACCGGCAAAAAACTGTTTGGCAGTTAATTCGCCAATAGCCATCATAAAAGTCTGATCGCGATAATATCCGGAACGAAAGTCTCCGTTTTTAAAAGCCTTTGCCATTGCAAGCTGAGGAACTTCTTTTCCGTCTCCGAAAATTCCAAATTTAGCTTTTCCTGTTAAAACTTCTTTTCGACCTAAAAGGCTACATTCACGGCTTGTAACAGCGATTCTGTAATCATTCAATACCTCAGTTTTGAAATCTTCAAATGTCAGCGTAGTATTGTTTTTTTCTTTTATCATAATCTGGAAGGCTCATGTTTATGACGCGAAATTACTTAAAAACAATCAATAATCATAATTCTTTAAAATAAATATAATTTAATTATTTCTATTTAAAATGAAAAAACTACGTATTTTATTTATGTTATATTTATTTTTAATCTATAATTATTGATAATAATTTATGTTTTTGATTAAAATTTATTTAATTAAAACCATTTTCGGGTAAAAAGAGTAAGTAATGTTTTAGGAGAGAAAGTAATTATAAATCTAACTTTTTCGTTGTATTTTGTTTGTGTTATTTCCCAGCCGTTATTGCTGTACACCGGAAAATAAAGCTCAAAATAATCCGGAACCAGATTTAAACGCACTCCGGTATCATAAGCAAAGAACGGATTTTGATGTTTATTTTTTAGAAAACCAACATCACCATACAATTCTATCCAGTTCCATACGGCATAACTGGCGTTGAAAGTGGTCATCCATTGATTGGCGTAGGAGGGTTCTATCAGTGATTTAAAACCTCCCTCTGCATTGACATATTGCTGACTAAAAAAGCCGGTACTTTCAGATCTTCCAAAAAGATTATAATCGAACAAATAATCGGTCGGACGGTCTAAACCAAAACTGAAATAATCTGAATTTGTGGTATTGTATAAAAAGCTTCCGGCAAATAGTCGCAAATTTAATTTTCGGTTATTTTGAAATAATCTTCTGTATTCAATTTCCCCCGACACCTTGCCAAATTCTCCGGCAAATTGTAAATCGGTCATGAAATTAAAATGATTTATTAATTCTGTTTTGGTATTGGAATATCGGGCATTAAAAATCGAATAATTAGGTTCTGAATTGTCTGTGATATATTCACTTGCTTCCCGATTTACAATAACCTGGCGGAATAAAAACATTTGTTTTCTATTGTCCCTGAGATCTTTTTCGCGAATACGAAACTGTACCATCGGGTTTAATCTCAGGTAAGTAGCATCTGGTGCATAATGAAAAAAGTTCTGACTTATCGAATAGCGAACATTATATAAAGTACTGTTTCTGTAATATTGACTCCATGAAAATGCCGAAGATCCAGACAATGTTCCGGCTTTTAGCGAATACGCAGGATTTATGTCAAAATTAAAAGGTTTGTCCAGAATGGTTTTGTTACTAAAGCGAATTCCGGGTGTAAATCCGTCGTAATAATTATAATATAGAGTCGGCAAATATAGGATTTGGTTGTAATATGGATCTTCTAAATCTTTGGCAAAATTAAATTTGACAGGACGGTTGAAAGAAATACTCTTTAGAGATCGCCAGTTGTTTCTTTGATTGAATTCTGGAACTTCATTATCGTAGTTGATGACAATTTTATCTGCATTTTTTCTGTCAAATTCATAAACAGAATCCCTGGTTTTGGGCTCAATCCATTCTTTAAAGACAATTTGATTTTTCCTGATTCCGTAAACAGGAATCGGAGCATAAATTCCGGTTTTATTATTAATTGAAAATTTTACACTGTCAGCCGTTCTGGAAACATGAGAAAATTTATAATCAATAATATCTCGGGAATCAATTATGGTATTAAAAAACCACTCTATATTCTTTGGACTTTTTTTGGTTAAGATTTTCTCTAAGTCATAACGGTTTGATTGTCCAACTTTATTCAGATTGTAAAATTCTTTTAAACTTTCGGGTACAATGTTGTGGTTTAAATAATCATCTAAATATCTAAGACTAAGACCAGCTCGATATTTACCTGCAATTTGTTCGTTGAATTTGATTAGTGTATTTTTGGAATCTCCCAATGGCTGATCCAGATTTTTACGTGCCATCAGCATATAATAATAGCTGTACTGCTCATTAAATGTGAGATTGGTAATATGGTAGCTTTTAAAAAGTTTCATATCCGAAAGCCTTCCGAGCATTTTTTGATCTTTATGATGTTCATCCATATAATGCATCATCGCATAAATCTGGATTCCGTCGTAAACCCAATTGTCTTTTCGTGGATCTAAACGGAGACTGTTCTTGAGGTAATTGTTTAAGAATGTTTTTAAAAACTGAATTTCAAATATAAAATCATCTGAAAACGGACTGATAAATGACGGCAGCTGATTTAATCCGTAAAAAGGATTTCGGTCATAATCGATTTGGGAAACTACTATTTTTTCATGTGGATATTCGCCAATAAAACTTTCTGCAAAAGAAACAATACGATCTATAATTACAGCTTTCTGAATGTCATCAATTCGCTTACTTTTTAAATCGGTAGAAACTTCAATTAATCCGTTATCAAAAGTTTTAAAGTGATTTTGTTTTTCAATATAGAGATTAAAATCGGTTCTGTTTTTTCCTGTAAATTTATAAATGCTATACTCCGGATTAGTGACATTTTTTGAAACCGAATTTAAATCTGTGGTTAATGAATATGGATTTGGAATTTTAATTTCAAGTTCATAATCGGTTGCAGCATTTGCAATGTCATCCAGATTAAAATTGTTATATTTAATAAAACTGCTGTTTTCAAACCGCGCCGGACTTAAAAACCAGTTTTTTAAAGCCATTCCGCCGTTCTGATCAAAGCCAAAACGGGTAAATTTATCATTCGGTATTTTTGAAATATAATTAAGATGAATATCGATTTTTTCGTTCGGAAGAAGCTTACGATTCAGCTTTACAATTATATAATCAGGATTTTCCGCAGTTCTTTCCCATTCAAGTGCAGTTAAATCGTTACCTGTAAGATTGATAATAGTCGTCTTTCCTCTGTCGGCTGCTTTTGCCAAATGAAATCCTCTGTAAAATTCATCTGAAAAACGTTTGGCTAAAGGCGTATTTTTATTTTCAAAAGCATTATTCCAGTCATTTAAAACAATCGAAGTCAGTGAGTCGTTTGAAGTATTATAATACGTAATATCCTGTTTGATATTTAGTGTTTTAAGTTCAAGATTTACCGCCACTTCCATCTTCGACTGATGTTGTGCAGATAGTTTCATCGAAAAGAATAAAACTAATAATGGGCAGATAATTTTATAAAATACTTTCAAAAAAAAACTGGCTTAAAAATTACAGGATATATCTAAGTTACGGACTTATCGTAACTTTGGTTTTTGTAAAAATAACATAAAAAAAGCTGTTTATAAAACAGCTTTCAATTTTTACGATACTTTAGGTATTTGAGCCCCAAACGGCGAATATATTTATTATGAAATATTTTCTGCTGAAAAAAAAAATTTTAGAAATTCGGACTAAGATCGTATTTTTTGTAGAACTTATCTAAAGCCTCAACAACCTCATCTTCAGTGTCTACAATCTTAAACAAATTCAAATCGTCTGGGCTTACGGTTTGCATTTTTTCAACCAAAACTGTTTTTACCCATTCGATTAGTCCAGACCAAAATTCAACTCCGACTAAAATAATTGGGAATTTTCCAATTTTCTTGGTTTGAATTAATGTTATGGCCTCAAACATTTCGTCTAAAGTTCCGAAACCACCCGGCATAACAACAAAACCTTGTGAATATTTGACAAACATAACTTTTCTCACAAAGAAATAGTCAAAATTCAGGTTTTTATCGTGATCAATATAAGGGTTAAAATGCTGCTCAAAAGGAAGTTCAATATTCAGTCCAACCGAAATTCCGCCGCCTAAATGTGCACCTTTATTTCCGGCTTCCATAATTCCGGGTCCTCCACCTGTAATTACACCGTAACCTGCCTTACTAATTTTGAAAGCTATTTTTTCAGCCAGTAAATAATATTTGTCGTCCGGTTTTGTTCTGGCCGATCCAAAAATAGAAACACACGGACCAATACGACCCATTGCTTCGTAACCATTTACAAACTCCGACATAATTTTAAAAATCGCCCAGCTGTCATTGGTTCGGATCTCATTCCACGTTTTTTGTTTCAAACGGTCCTGAATTACTCTATCTTCGTCATTATCAAAATCTTCTAATCTCATTTTAGGTATTTTAGTTTATTATTTTATTTATGTTTTTTTTCATCCTGAGCGTAGTCAGAGGAAGAAGCTATTTCCTGCTGTCCGCTGTATCTTTTGTGGTGAACCCCACCACAAAAGGATGCCGCTCCCATCAGGGCTAGGGCAGTTGGTTCAAAATAAACAATTGGTTTAATTGAAAAATCTTTCTTTAAACTTTACATTTTTCAGAAAAAGCGGACACTAAATTAACTCTTTTTTCCAGAATTGTTACAGAAAACACAAATTATAATCCAAAAGTAATCTTATGATAATAATCAATTTGAGACTTTTGATTCATTATCAGTGAATTATGTTACTTTTTGGCGCTAAATATTTTTTTGCTTTATCTCTTTTCGGAATTCCAAATTTCTGGATTTCTGCTGGTGTGGAATATAGAATAAATCTCTACAACATTTAATTCTTCATTTACTATATAATGAATCATAAATGGAAATTTCTTAACAAGCATGCATCGAATATTCTGATAACGAATGGTACATACAAAGGGATATGTTTTTAAATAGTTAATCTGAGATTTGACTTGTTTATGAAATCTAGTCCCTAAATTTTGCGATTGCTCACTATACCACTTAACAATTTCCCTCAAATCTTTTAAGGCGTTCTCATCTATCTATCTGGTACATTTTTATTGAATAGGTAAATCTGAAACTTCATCCCAATCAAGCATTCTTTCAGGTGAATTTTTACTTTTTTCAATTCTGCTTAAAACAATCCTCTGATGTTCTTCAGGTATTTCAAAATCATTGTCTTTCCAAATTACATCATTGAGTTTTAATTTTTCAGCAGGAGATAATTGTTTAACTACTTTTAGTAATTCTTTAAAATCCAAATCTACTTTTAAACTTAAACCGTTCATAATCAAAAATATTTTGTAAATATTAAATACTAAGATAATTCTTTTTTCAAAAACTTAGCCGTGTAACTATTTTTATTCTTAGCTACTTGTTCCGGAGTTCCTTTCGCGATCAGCTGCCCACCGCCTTTTCCGCCTTCGGGGCCAATATCAATAATATAATCGGCAAGTTTAATAACGTCCATATTATGTTCAATAACCAGAATCGTATTTCCTTTATCAACCAGTTTATTGATGACTTCCATTAAAACGCGAATGTCTTCGAAATGCAGCCCGGTTGTAGGCTCATCTAAAATATAAAATGTATTTCCGGTATCTTTTTTAGATAATTCTCCTGCAAGTTTAATACGTTGCGCTTCTCCACCAGAAAGTGTTGTACTTTGCTGACCAAGTGTGATATAACCTAAACCTACATCCTGGATCGTTTTGATTTTTCTGTAAATCTTCGGAATATTTTCAAAAAACGGAACTGCTTCATCAACTGTCATATCCAAAACATCAGAAATGGATTTTCCTTTGTAACGAATTTCCAGGGTTTCTCTGTTAAAACGTTTTCCCTGACAGGTTTCGCATTCAACATATACATCTGGCAGAAAGTTCATTTCAATAGTTCGTACACCAGAACCTTCACAGGTTTCACAACGTCCGCCTTTTACGTTAAAACTAAAACGCCCGGCTTTGTAACCGCGAATCATACTTTCAGAAGTCATCGTAAACAGATTTCTGATTTCGGTGAAAACCTCTGTATAAGTTGCTGGATTGGAACGTGGCGTTCTTCCAATCGGACTTTGGTCAATATCGATAACTTTATCTATATGTTCTAAACCTTCAATTTTTTTATAAGGTTGTGGTTTTTTAACTCCGTTAAAATAATACGCATTCAGAATCGGGTAGAGGGTTTCGTTAATTAAAGTCGATTTCCCACTTCCAGAAACTCCCGTAACACAGATTAATTGACCAAGCGGAATCTCAATTGAAACATTTTTCAGGTTGTTTCCGGTCGCTCCGGTTAGTTTTAAGAATTTGCCGTTTCCTTTTCTTCTTTCTTTCGGAATCTCCAACTTCATTTTACCATTCAGGTATTGAGCGGTAATAGTATCCGATTTTAAAGTTTCCTCCGGTGTTCCAATACTAATGATTTCACCACCATATTTTCCTGCTTTTGGCCCGATGTCAATTACATAATCTGCTGTTTCGATCATGTCTTTGTCGTGCTCGACAACAATAACCGAGTTACCAATATCACGTAATTGTTCCAGTGATTTAATCAGTTTTTCGTTATCTCTTTGATGTAAACCAATACTTGGCTCATCTAAAATATATAAAACTCCAACCAATTGTGAACCAATTTGTGTAGCGAGACGAATACGCTGTGCTTCACCACCCGAAAGTGATTTTGAACTTCGGCTTAAAGCCAGATAATTAAGTCCAACATTCATTAAAAAGTTCAGTCGGTCTTTAATTTCTTTAACTACTTCAGAAGCAATTAAAAGCTGTTTGTCAGATAAATGACTATTTAAATCCTGAAACCAGGCTGTTAAATCCGAGATGTCCATATCACACAATTCGGTGATATTTTTGCCATTCACTCTAAAAAATTGTGCTTCTTTTTTCAAACGTGAACCTTCACAAACCGGACATGGAATTTCATCCATAAAATCTTTTGCCCAACGTTTAATGCTGGTTGTGGCGCTTTCGTCATATTGATTTTTGATGAAATTAGAAATTCCTTCAAAATCAATTTTGTATTCACGGGTTACACCAAGATCTTTTGAATTTACCGCAAATTTATCTTTTCCGCCATACAAAATCATCGTCATGGCTTCTTCCGGAATTTTCTCAATGGCATCGGTTATTTTAAAACCGTATTTTTCTCCAATGGTTTCCAGTTGTTTGAAGATCCACGAAGATTTGTATTCACCCAATGGAGCAAATCCACCGCCTTTAATAGATAATTTCGGATTTGGGATAATCTTTTTTACATTGATTTCATTCACAGTTCCTAATCCGTTACAGTGTGGACAGGCACCTTTTGGTGAGTTGAATGAAAACAAATTTGGCTCCGGATTTTGATAAGAAATTCCGGTTGATGGGCACATTAAATTTCTACTGAAATAGCGCACTTCATTCGAATCCTGATCTAAAATCATCAAGACATCTTCGCCGTGGTGCATGGCAGTATTTATACTTTCTGCCAGTCTTTTTTGGGTGTCTGGGTTATCTTCAATAACCATTCTGTCTACTACAATTTCAATATCATGGGTTTTATAACGATCCAGTTTCATTCCTGAAACCAAATCCTGAACATCGCCATTTACACGAACTTTCAGAAATCCCTGTTTGGTGATCTGCTGGAATAATTCTGCATAATGTCCCTTTCTGGCTTTAATGACCGGCGCAAGGATATTGATTCGTTTTCCATTATAATCTTCAATAATCAGATCTTTTATCTGTTCATCAGAATAGGAAACCATTTTTTCGCCGGTATTGTAACTGTATGCATCAGCTCCACGAGCGTATAAAAGCCTAAGGAAATCGTAAATTTCGGTAATAGTTCCAACGGTAGAACGCGGACTTTTACTGGTTGTTTTTTGTTCAATTGCAATAACAGGAGAAAGTCCGTCAATCTTGTCAACGTCCGGACGTTCCAGTCCGCCAAGGAATTGTCTGGCATAGGCCGAAAAAGTTTCAACGTATCGACGCTGACCTTCGGCATAAATAGTGTCAAATGCCAATGATGATTTTCCTGAGCCTGATAAACCGGTTATTACAACCAGTTTTTCGCGCGGAATAGAAATATCAATGTTTTTTAGATTGTGAACTCTTGCACCAAGAACTTCTATAGTATTGTCTTTTTCTAACATAATTTTGAGCAAAACGCAAAGTTACCACTTTGATTTGGTCTTTTTGTGCTCGATAGCAAAACTTTATGTTACAATTAATAACAAAATAAGCTATTATTGATTAGCGTTTTCTTTGCCTGTTTTGCATATAATTTTCAATTGCTTCCTTGGTTGTGTACCAATTTCTGCCTTCTTTATATGCGTCAATTTTACCTGTTCTGGCCAATAAACTTATATATTCTTGTCCGTATGGCGTCTGCGGTTCACGTACGATGTCAGAAATTTTCTGAAAATCATTATCGTAACCTGGCATCGAATTCAAATAAATATTTAATGTTCTTTCTAAAGCCTGACACATTAGAAGTATAAGTTTATGATAATTGCCATTATTGGCTTGATTTAGAGCTTCGTAGTATTTTTTTTGGTCATTTTTTAAAATAATAGCCGGGGGAAAACCACAACGCATTAAAAGTAAATTCATACTCAAACGGACTGTGCGTCCATTTCCATCAAAAAAAGGATGAATCCAGACTAGTTTATGATGGTAAAGAGTGGCTAATTCTACATCATTTAAACCCAAAGGATTTGTATTAACAAAATCAATCAGTTCATCCAAAAAATCTGAAACCTTATTAGCATTTGGAGGCATAAAATTAGCGCCGGAAATGCGAACGCCTCCATTGCGAATTCTTCCTGCAAAATTATCTTCAATAGATCTTAACACTAAACCATGTATTGAAAGTATATCGATACTTCTAAGTTTATAATCTTCGCCAACAATCGCATACAGATAATCAATCGCTTTATCGTGATTGTGAGTTTCAAAATGTTCTCTAAGCGATTTTCCTTTAATGGTAATTCCTTCCTGAATAACCATTTGAGTTTCTCTTAAACTCATTGTATTTCCTTCGATACTATTGGAGTTATAAGTCCATTCTAAAGATAAGCTTTCGCGGATTTTATTCAAGGCGATGTTAGGCAGCGGTCTGCTGTTCTGCAGATCCTGTCTTTTTTGATACAATCTTTCAAAGGTTGATTCAAATTCTGAGCGATATGTTAAATCGATGTTCCACATCCGACAAAGATAATTTTTAATATCGGATAAATAAAATTTTTAACTTATCCGATATTAAGCTATTCAATTGTCATAGAACGTAGTTTGGTTCTGTAAGCTTCAAGCGCTATGGATTTGGAGATAAAGCCGTGATATTTTCCATCTCTTAAAACCGGAAGAAAAGCCGATTTTGTGGTTTCGAATTTACGCATTACAATTTCCATACTATCGTGAGATGAAATTGTAGCCAGTGGTGTTTTCATTACATCCTTAATCAAAGTATATTTTACACGATACGCATTAAAAATAATTTCTCTGATATCGTTAAAATGCACGACACCAACGAGATCTTTGTCATGATTTACAACAGCAAAAACAACCTGATTAGAATGTGAAATCAAGTCGACTAATTTGCTTAGATTCTCCTCCGGATGCACGGTTAAATAGTCACATTGAATGATTGCGTCAATATCCAAAGTCGATAATATGTTAGAATCCTTATTACTGGTAAATGCGTGGCCTTTCTTGGCAAGGCCTTTTACGTCAAGCGAATATTTTTCGAAACGTTTTGAGATCGCAAAACTTATAGAGGAAACTATCATAAGCGGAATCATCAAACCGTAACCTCCTGTAATTTCTGCAATTAAGAATATGGCCGTAAGTGGCGCGTGGAAAAGACCGCTTAAGATTCCGGCCATTCCGACCATTGTAAAATTAGAAATCGGAAGTTTTGATAATCCGATTAAGGAAATAAATTTAGAAAAGAAATAGCCCAAATAAGAACCTAAAAATAAAGAAGGGGCAAAGTTTCCTCCGTTTCCTCCACTTCCAAGTGTTAGTCCGGAAGCAAAAACTTTCATCATCATCGTCGCACCAACAAAAAGCAGTAAAACCCACTGATTGTTTCTAAAATCGGCAAACAATGTATTATCCAAAATTTTCCCCGGATCTGCTTCAGAAAGCGTTTTTATACTTTCATATCCTTCACCAAAAAGTGTCGGAAAAATAAAAATTAATAAGGCTAACAGCGAAGAACCGATCAAAGCTTTTTTATACGGATCGATCTGCTGTTTCGAAAAATAATGTTCGACACGTTGAAAGTTACGGGAATAATAAATCGCCGCTAATCCCGTCAGTACTCCCAAAAGTACGTAAAAAGGAATGTTATGAAAGTCGAATGTTTCTTGCTTTTTAAAACTCAATAAAATGGTTTCGTCCAGGACAATAGCAGAAACCAAAGCACCAGTTGCAGCAGAAATCATAATAGGAGTAAAGGCAGAAATACTTACATCGACCAATAAAACTTCGATTGCAAAAAGCACTCCCGCTATTGGCGCGTTAAAAGCGGCTGCAATTCCTGCTGCAACTCCACATCCAATTAATAACGTTCTGTCTTTATATTGTAATTTATAATTTTGCGCAAAATTAGAACCAAATGCAGCACCGGTAATCACAATCGGACTTTCTAAACCTGCAGAACCTCCAAGGCCAACAGTCAAGGAACTGGTAACAATTTGGGCGTACATTTGCTTTTTCGGAATTATACTTGCTTTTTTTGCTACGGCATATAATATTTGAGAAGTTCCTTTTTGAATGGTTCCATTCAGCACTTTTTTAACCACAAAAACAGTTAATAAAATACCTACGATTGGCAAAATACTATTGATGAAGCTTAATTTTAAAATTTCGTTAATGTATGTTGCGAATGAAAAAACACTGTGCGCAAAGGTTTTCAGAACAATTACCGCAAGGGAACACGATATACCAATTAAAACACTTGATAAAAAAATAAACTGCTTTGGGGTCATTAAGGATTGTGCCAAAGCAATTATGCTTTCGAGTCTTCTGAAATATTTTTTTAACATTTGGGTTTTTAAATTATCGGTTTTACAAAATTAGGTTATAATCTTAGATAAAAAAACAAATAGGGGAACTATTAAAATCCAACAGCCTTATCATCGCCTCTAAAATCGGCTCCTCCTTCGAGTTTTTTATCCGGTAAAACTAAAATAGCATCTACTTTTCCTATTATAGGAGTTGGCTTTTCATTGATCAGGTAATTTTTGGATTTGAGTTTGTCAATTGTTCCGGATTCAAAAGTATTGGGTTCGAAAGTTATTAAATCTGGAAGCCATTGATGATGAAAACGAGGTGCATTTACAGCTTCCTGCATGCTTAGATTATATTCGTAAACATTTAAAATTGTCTGCAAAACAGAAGTTATAATCGTCGAACCGCCCGGTGTTCCTACCACCATAAATAATTTTCCGTTTTTCTCGACAATTGTTGGCGTCATCGAACTCAGCATTCTTTTTTGAGGTGCAATACTATTGGCTTCGTTACCCACTAAACCAAACATATTTGGAGAACCTGGTTTGGCACTAAAATCGTCCATCTCATTATTAAGGAAAAAACCCAATTCGTCACAATAATATTTAGAACCGTACCCATCATTTAATGTCGTAGTCGCGGCAATTGCATTTCCGAACTGGTCTACGATAGAATAATGTGTGGTTTCGGTACTTTCAGCATAATTTACAGTTCCTTCTTTTATTTCAGAAGAAAGAGTTGCTTTTTCAGGATTAAAACTTACCATTCGGTTGGTTAAATATTCTTTTGCCAATAATTCTTTTACCGGGATTTTGACAAAATCAGGATCACCCAAAAAGAAACTTCTGTCGGCATAAGCTCTTCTCTCAGCTTCAATAATGAACTGAATAGCCTCGGCTGTATTGTGTCCCATTTTGGATAAATCATACGGTTCCAGCATTTTTAGAATCTGGGCCAGACAAATTCCTCCGCTGCTTGGAGGCGCCATTGACGTAATTTTTAAATCTTTATAAGTAAACTGTAAAGGTTTTCTCCATTTGGCTTCGTATTTTGCTAAATCTTCCAGCGTAATAATACCGCCTTTTTGTTTCAGGTATTTTACCAGTATTTTTGCAGTTTCACCTTTGTAGAATTCATTTCTTCCTTTTTTCTGAATTCTTTTTAAAGTCTTTGCAAGCGCCGGATATTTTATAGTATCATTTTCTTTGAAATTTCCTGAAAGCAGCGAGTTTTCTCCGTTTATTTTTACAATACTTTCGTGATAATCCTTTAAGCTTTTTTCTTGTTTCTTTGTCACCACAACACCTCTTTCTGCCAGTGCGATTACAGGTTCAAGAATCTTTGCAATTGGCATTGTGCCATATTTTTTATGAACAGCAAAAACGCCTGCAATAGTTCCCGGAACGCCAATAGCCAAAGCGGTTTCGGTACTTTTGCCTTTTATTACATTTCCATTTTCATCCAGAAACATGTCTTTCGATGCTGCTAAAGGCGCTTTTTCGCGATAATCCAGGGAACCTGTTTCGCCATTTGCTTTTCTGTATACCATAAAACCGCCTCCGCCAATGTTTCCGGCAAACGGGAAAGAAACTGCCAGCGCCAGTTCTGTCCCGACCATTGCGTCAAAAGCATTACCGCCTCTTTTCATAATGTCGGCTCCGATTTTTGAAGCTTCCTCACGGGCAGAAACCACCATCGCTTTAGTGACAACTAAACCTGTTGGATGGGGGTTTGCCTGCTGTGCCTGAATATTAGATATAAAAATAAATGCCAGTAAAAGCGTAATTTTTTTCATATTATAATGAGATTTAATTGAAATAAAGCAATTAAAGAGCGTTTAATTTTTCTTTAGCTTTCACTTTAATTTCTTCGAAGAATAATGTAAATTCCTGTTCAAATTCGTCGTAAAATTCTCTTAGTTCTTCAACGGCAAACTGCATTTTAGAAATGTTCTTAGAGCGACGGTCCATTTGAGTAAGGATTTGATGAATTCCTTCGACTGTACGATAACTCAATAACCAGTTTCTTTCAATCATATACGGCATTAAACCCTGTGTTTTCTCAGTTAGAATATCATAATTCTCATGTAATGAATTATAAAATCTATGGATAAAATCTTCCAGTTTTTCATCAGAATATTTTGCCCAGTTTTTTGCCAGAAAATGATCATATACAATATCTACAATAACACCGGCGTAATGATGGTATCGGTCATGTAAGCGTTTGGTGCTCGTTCTGAAAATATCGTGGGAATCGGTATAAGTATCAATAAACCGATGCAGTAAAATGCCTTTTTGAACATCTTCTGGAAAATGCGCGAATTGTTTACCGCGAATTCCATCGGCCATAAAATTCCCAATTTTAATCAGATCGTTTTCTCCGGAAAGATATATATGGGCTAGGAAATTCATTTTTCTTAAAGTTTCTGAGATACTTAGCGACTAAGTTTCTAAGTTATTTAGTAAATGTATAAAAACTTTTTTAAATGGTTTTGTTATAAAAATAGTCTTCTGAAAGTACTTTCTTATAGTTTTATGTGAATTCTTGCAAACTTAGCGCCTCAGTAACCCGGCAACTTTGTTATATTTGTAAAAAAATAACCCTAACTCATAAAAATGACTTTAATAAAATCTATTTCCGGAATCCGTGGAACGATCGGAGGAAAAGTCGGAGACAATCTTACTCCTGTAGATGCTGTGAAGTTTGCATCTGCATACGGAACTTTCTTAAAAAATAATATTGCTAAAGATAAATTGACTGTTGTAATTGGCCGTGACGCAAGAATTTCGGGACCAATGATTCATAATTTAGTTGTGAATACTTTAATTGGTTTAGGAATTAATGTTATTGACCTTGGACTTTCCACAACACCAACAGTTGAAGTTGCCGTACCACTTGAAAAAGCAGATGGCGGAATTATTTTAACGGCATCGCATAATCCAAAACAATGGAATGCGTTAAAATTATTAAATGCAAAAGGAGAATTTTTAAGCGGTGCAGACGGAGCAAAAATTCTTGAAATTGCCGATGCAGAAGCTTTCGATTTCTCGGATGTAGATAGTTTAGGCGAAATTACAATTAATGATGCCTACATGGATATTCATATTGATGAAGTCCTGAATCTTCCATTAGTAGATATCGAAGCGGTTAAAGCGGCTAAATTTAAAGTGGTTGTGGACGGTGTAAATTCTTCGGGAGGAATTATCATCCCGAAAATTTTAAAATTAATGGGAGTTGAAGTTGTCGAATTATACTGCGAACCAAACGGACATTTCCCACATAATCCGGAGCCGTTAAAAGAGCATTTAACGGATATTTCTGAATTGGTTGTAAAGGAAAAGGCAGACTTAGGAATTGTGGTTGACCCGGATGTTGACCGTCTGGCTTTTATTTCTGAGGATGGAGAAATGTTTGGTGAAGAATATACTTTAGTTGCCTGTGCAGATTACGTTTTGAGTAAAACTCCGGGAAATACAGTTTCGAATATGTCTTCTTCTAGAGCTTTGAGAGACGTTACCAATTCTAACGGCGGCAGCTATGAAGCAAGTGCAGTAGGAGAGGTAAATGTGGTAGAATTAATGAAGAAAAATAATGCGGTAATTGGTGGTGAAGGTAATGGCGGAATCATTTATCCGGAATTGCATTACGGACGTGACAGTTTGGTTGGAGTGGCGTTATTCTTGACACATTTAGCAAACAAAAAAATGTCAGTTTCTGCGTTGAGAGCTTCATATCCTGAATATTATATGAGCAAAAATAAAATCGAACTGACACCTCAAATCGATGTCGATGCGATTCTGACTCAAATGACAGAAAAATACAAAAACGAAGATATTTCTACAATTGATGGTGTAAAAATTGATTTTGCTACAGAATGGGTTCATTTAAGAAAATCAAATACAGAGCCAATTATCCGTATTTATACCGAAGCGCCTTCTCAGGATGCTGCAGATAAATTGGCATTGAGAATTATTGATGAAATAAAAGTAATTGCCGGAATTTAATACTTCGGCTATAAATAATATCCTCTTTTTGAAATTTCAGAAAGAGGATTTTTTTATTGAATAATTAATTTAGTTTTTAATTATTTTGACAGACTTTTTAATGTTGCCATAAGAAGCATTTACAATATAAACGCCAGGCGCGAGTTTTTCGCCGATTTTAATATCTTCATTCGTAAAATAATCGCTGGAAGAAAAGCAGATGTCACCTTTCATATCAATTACTTTTAAGGTTAGAGGCTCAATCACTTTAGATTTTATATGCAAAGTCGATTGGTTTTTAACCGGATTTGGATAAATCGTAAAACTATCCTGGTCTAAACTATGATCCTCACCTCCCAAATTTGCGGCTGCGACATCAATAAAATTGAAATTTAAATCGTTTGTTTTAAAATGAATTCTCAAATAAACTTCACCCTGAGTAAGTGCAATTCCATTAACGGTTTTATTCCCCCATGTCTGGTAGTCTCCTGTCGCGGTAAAAGTTTCGTCTGTTTTTACTTTGATGCCGTTTACGCTAATGTCAAATTTACCATCGGCAAATGCCGCCATTCTAAAAGTCATATTATAAGTTCCGGCTTGAGCAACATTAAGCATAAATTCATTCCAGTCACCTGCATTGCTAAAACAAACATTCTGACCTGTTCCTGAGTCAGTTGTAGCTTGTAGTCCTGTTCCTTTTCTTCTATAGTGTTTGTTTGCCGTAATTCTGCCGGGAACCGTCATTTTTTTAGAATTGTACGGTACATTGATATATTCGGTTCCAATTGGTCTCAAAACACCATCTGCTCCCAAAAGTTGGCCTTCCTGCATATCGGTCCAGTTAGAAGGAACTCTTCCCGTAAACCACGAGTAACGGTAAATATCCGGATCGTTTTCAAAACTGGTAAGAATCTGTTTCATAAATGCAGTTTTATCTGCAGCGCTTTGTATCACCCGGTTTGCAAATTCGGTAACCCAGATAGGGCGGTTGAATTTTTTAAGAAGTCCGGTAACGCCAATTACAGATCCCGCGGTATCATCATAAGTATGAAATGCGATATAATCTACCTTGCAGTTTGGGCATAATTGAAAGAACTGATTGTGCCATACCACCGGATCTGAAATTCCGCCATAGTTCGCAGGACCGTTATAAGCTGGTGAAGCACTCACAATCTCCAGGTTTTTTGCTGCCGCTATTTTTTCAATATTTCCCCAGGCATTTACCGCTTCCTGAGGTGTTAAACGTGCACCGTCATTAAAATTAGGTTCGTTAAACGCAAGAAGGTATTTTGCGCCCGGTTTTATTTTATCGATAAAGGCCTGCAGATCCGCATCACTGATTTTGCCCCACGCCATTGGTACAAATTCAACTGATAAGGATTGATAATCAGGATTAATAGCAGTTTCCGGTTCTGGTGACCAGTTGTACCACCAGGAAATGCCTGGCTGTAAAGCCAGAATATCATTTTTGGAATGATTTCCGTAAGCGATTCCTCTTTTCGGACTTTGTGCGGAAACTGTCCAAAAACAAAACGATATTGAAATGCAAAGAAGTAATTTTTTGATCATGGTTACTAATTTTTGTTTTATTAGATAGATTAGAGAATTCAAATTTAAATTGTTTCTCTTTTTTATCCATTTTAAAAATCATTACAAAAACACATCAAATAAGCTATACAGGATATAATTTGGAGATCTAAGACTTTCATAAAAAACAAAAGCCCGAAAAACAGTTTTGCTTTTCAGACTTTTTGTTGATTTGTTTGGTAGATTATTTAATGCGGTGCTTCCATCTTTTGTGCGTCCATAAATAAAATTCAGGAGCTTCAAGGATTTGTTTTTCTAATTCCTGTAAATACATTTCGGTAATTTCAAAATCTTCAAATTGTTTCGAATCATCTGCAAGAGTCAAAAATGTAGCTTCATAATATCCTCTTTTTACTTTTGTTACTTTTACCATTATAACAGCAAGATCATATTTTTTTGCCAGCATTTCTGCTCCCGTATGCACAGGTACTTCAATACCAAGAAAGGGCATAGAATGAAAAATTCGGTCCAGTTTGGGCGACTGATCGCTTGCGAGTCCGTACATGCTTAAAATTCCGTCACGCTGGTTTTGCGCCATGGTTGGGATTGCTTTTCGGGTTTCAATTAGCTCAGTGTCATATTTTGTCCGGATTTTTCGAATTAATTTATCAAAATACGGATTTGCAAGTTTTTTATAAATGGCAACTCCCTGAAAGCCAATTTTTTTATTTATAGTCAGTAACCATTCGTAACTCGCATAATGCGAAGCTACCAGGATGACACTTTTTCCTTTTTTTGCATAATCCAGTACCAGATCTATATTAGTTACATGAAATCTCTTTTCCATTTCTTCGGCTGAGATACTCATGGTTTTAATCATCTCCAAAAACATATCACACATATGTTTGTAGAATTTCTTTTCAATTTCCTTTCTTTCAGAAATAGTAAGATGTGGTAAAGTAAGCGCCAGGTTTTCGCGCACGACTTTTTTACGATATCCTATAACTCTGTAAACCAGAAAGTATACAAAATCGGAGAACAAATAAAATATAGGAAAAGGAAGTATAGAAATCAGCCAAAGTAAAGGGTAGGCTAAAATGTAAACGAGAAACTGCATCTAATTTTTTTTTACAAAGATAAATGAAAAATGATTAACGATGGATATTTTGCAATCTTGCTAACTTATCTTTAAGAATGATTATATTTACAATTCACAATAATTATTATTTATGAATATCATTTTAGTGGCGATTATCATTGCAAACGCTGTTATAAGTTACAAAGGTTTTAATGATCTTTATTTTTTTAGGAAATACGAATTTCATGTAGGAAGTATTCGTTCCGGCGAACAAATCAGAATGTTATCATCGGGTTTTTTACATGTAGATATGATGCATTTGATTTTCAATATGCTGACACTTTACTTTTTTGCTCCCGTAGTTTTAAACTGGCTTGGTAACTTTTCTTTTGTTTTAATTTATTTCGGAAGTTTGATTTTCGGAAACCTTCTTACCATGTTATTGCATAAAAATGATTACAGTTATCGTGCCGTTGGAGCTTCGGGTGCAGTAACAGGGGTTTTGTATTCGGCGATATTATTACAGCCTGATATGATGCTTGGAGTATTTTTTATTATCCCGATGCCAGCCTATATTTTCGGAATTTTATATTTATTATATTCCATCTACGGAATGAAGGCTAAAAATGACAATATTGGCCATACAGCACATTTTGGAGGTGCTATTGGCGGATATTTAATTACATTGATCAAACAGCCCTCCCTGCTTACAGACAATACATTGATGGTGATACTATTGGCGATTCCGATTTTGATACTTTTTGGAATGGCAAAATTAGGAAAACTGTAATGCTGGCACAACTTTTGGAATGCTATAACTAAATATTAAAATTTAACAAAAATGAAAAAACTAGTATTATTTTTAACAATCATGTTTATGACTATGTCTTACGGCCAGGAAATCAAACAAATACCTCTAATTAATGTTAATGGAGAGGGAAAAGTAAAAGTTGCTCCGGATCAGGTTTGTATTTCTGCTTCGGTTGAAACAAAAGGGAATAATGCTAAAGACGTTAAAAAACAAAACGACGAAAAAATGGATGCGGTTCTGAAATTCATCAAAAAAATGAATATTCCAACAGCAGATTTTAAAACAAAACAAGTAGCTCTTAATCCGCAGTACGATTATGAGAAAAAGAAAACTTCTTATAATGCTACCCAAACTGTTGAAATTGTAGTTAAAGATTTGTCTAAGTATGATGAATTAATGGAAGGTCTTGTTCAGCAAGGTATTAACCGTATTGACAGAGTTTCTTTTGAATCTTCTAAGTTAGCACAATACCAGTCTGAAGCAAGAAAACTGGCGATGAAAGATGCAAAAGTTAAAGCCGAAGAATACGTTTCTGTTTTAGGGCAAAAAGTAGGTAAAGCATTTACAATTTCTGACAATTCTCAGGTTTACCATCCGCAACCAATGTATGCTGCGATGAGAATGAAAGAAGCAGATTCTATGGGAGGCGCTTCTAATGAAACCCTTGCAATTGGAGAAATAGAAATTACAGCAAATGTGAGCGTAAGTTTTGTTTTAGACTAAACCTTATAAAATTTCAATCCCGGAACTTCGGGATATAATCCAAATTTCGGATCTCTCCGGAATTTGGATTTTTTGTTTAAAAGAATTTCTAAATAACTTTTTAATGAAATTTTAATGGTTAGAAGGAAGTTTCAGCTTTCTTTTTTCTTTAATAATTCTTATTTTAGTAATTGAACTACTAATAAGTAAAACATGATTTTAGGTATAAAGCGTTTGCTGTTGTCTTTTTTGTTTCTGGCCTTACTGATAAAGCCAGATCTGATGCAGGCACAGCTTCTGGGTTCAGTTAAACCTGCCGAAGAAGAGGCTAAAATTCCGGATGATTCTCTCGGCAGAAGATCGCCGCAGGGAACAGTAAATGGGTTTATTAAAGCCATTGGAGACCAGAATTATCTGCGCGCAAGTCAATATTTTGTGCTAAGCAAACGCTCTTACAGAAAAAATGCCGAAAGAATAAGGATTGTAAAGACTTTTCAGCAGCTTTTAGATCAGGGAGGAAATTTTTCACCCTCATCAATTATCAGTAATAAAGAACTGGGCCGTATAGATGATGATTTAGCGACAGGAGTGGATTTTGTTGGAAATATAGCGACAGATAAAAATTCTATTCCGATATATGTCGAAAATCAGTCCGATGATAGTGAGCCCGCAATATGGCTGTTTTCTTCTGAAACTGTAGATGCAATATTGTCGGCTGATATTAAAGGCGAGAAAACATTTTTAGATAAAATTCTTCCGAAAGTTTTAAAAGAAACAAAATTAGGAAATGTTCCAATTGGACATTGGGCTGTTATTGTAATTATGACGGTTGTATCTTATTTTCTTGCGCGATTACTAATTTTTCTGACCGTTTTTCTGACTCAGAAATTATGGAAAAAAGCCAACAGCGAAAAAGGACTGGCAATAATAGATGCTTTTTCGTTGCCGGTAGAAATGTATCTGGCTGTCATTTTGTTTGTTGCATTTACGCAGCGTATCGGGATTTCTATTGTAGTGCGGCAGCGATTTAGCATTATTATAATCACCATCGGAATCGTTGCTTTTTTATTATTACTGTGGAGAATGACCGATTTCGTCAGTTTGTACGCCCGCAGCAGAATGAACAGACGCGGACGAATTTCTGCGGTTTCAGCTATATTATTTTTGAGCCGCACCACCAAAGTGGCTATAGTCTTTATCGGAATTATAGCGATACTCGGAATCATTGGTGTAGATGTTACAGCCGGATTGGCCGCCCTTGGAATTGGAGGTATAGCATTGGCATTGGGTGCGCAAAAAACAATTGAAAATTTTGTGGGCAGTGTAAGCCTTATTGCCGACCAGCCGCTACGAGTGGGAGATTTCTGCAGAGTCGACGATATTAAAGGAACCGTCGAATCTATCGGGATGCGTTCTACTACGTTGCGTACGTCTGCGCGCACAATTGTGACCATTCCGAACGGACAATTATCTGCCAGTAAAATAGAAAATTTTGCGCACAGGGATCGCTATTTCTTTAATCCGATTTTTAATTTCAGAATGGATACTACTCCGGATCAAATGCGCTTTTTGTTAATAGAGTTGAGGACGCTGCTGTATTCGCATCCGGAGATTTTAAATTCGTCTCCTGTTGTCCGCTTTACAGGAATAACAACTGATGCCTTAAAAGTAGAAATAACAGCCTACATTGAAGCAGTAACTTTTGAAATTTCACAAGAAGTGCAGGAAGATATATTGTTACGAATGATGGATATTATTGAAAAAAGCGGAACATCTTTGGCGTATCCTTCACAGACAATTTATATGGCAAGAGAAACTCCGATATCGGAAGAAAAATCGGCCGAAGTCTCTGAAACTGTGAAAAAATGGAAAGAACAAAACGAATTGCAACTTCCAAAATTTGATCCAAAAAGAATTGAAGAATTAAAAGGATCCATACAATATCCCGGAGAGGGAAGTTTTAAAAATGAATTATAATTTATAATAAGCTCCATAACAAAAAAGCTGATGAAATAATCATCAGCTTTTTTAATATTTTATTTAATCGACTTTATATCCATCTTCAGAAAATGTGTCGACATCGCGCTCATTTTCATCATAGTGTTCTACTAAGTCGTCGTCAAGATCATTTTCTACCTCTTCCCAGTCGTTCTCATCATATTCTGATTCCATATCGTCTTCGAGTTCTTCGTCCTGAAGACTATCAAGGTTAATTGCATAATGATTATGAGAAGCCATAAAACCTGTAAGTGGAGCTTCCAGATAATTATCGTAATTCAAAAGAAGCTGTTCTTCGTATGATGTCAAATCACCATCATAGTGCTGATTCGAATTAAAGTAGTTTTCAGGTGTCATAATATATAAATTTTAATTAATAGCGAGAGTTGGTCTAATTCTAATTCTAATTAGAGTATTTAAAAGTAGAACTTTACAAAAAAAATAAATTATACAATTTAAAGCTACGCGTTACTAAATTTACATTTTACGGAACCCTTCATGCCTTGATTTTCCCCCACAACAGCACCTGGATCTTATCTGCATAATGAATTTTATCAGGATAAGTATGTAAGCTGTATTTTTCAGTTTCGTATCTGATTTCGTTTATAGTAACTTCCGGATCTGTCAGGTTCCATTCCATATGATGAATGTCAAAACGGCAAATCTTCTTATTGCAGACATCATAAAGCGAAAGTCTTTCGGTTAGCCAGATGTCTAATTCGGTTTTTTTTCGGAGAGAAGTGGTTTTTCCTATTTTGATGTCAAGATGATGATCTAATTTTTCACTTCTTGAAAACAGTTGATTCTTCTGGCGTTTAATTATGGCTTTTTGATAAGGAAGTCCCATAAATGTTCGTGTAAGGAGAACCTCAATTAATTTATTGGTTTCTATAGAAAGCATGAAGATTCCGGGAATACCATCTTTAATAACGTATGTCCGGATATTGATTTCCTCAAAATTTGATACATACGGAAAAGGAGGAAGGTTTCGAATTCTCATATTCTTTACTTCAAAAGAAACATGAGAAATCCATGCCCTATTTTGGTACGTATCGAGTTCTAAATCTTCAGGAATATATTGTTCTAAAAAAGAAACCGGAACTTCCCAATGAAAAAACAAGGTTTTATGCCATTCCTGATAAAATTTCCATTTTCTCTGAGGTAAGGGATATTGCCTGTTTCTGGTAAAGTTCAGTATTTCTTTTATCGAAGCCATATTACTTTGTATCACCGTTTGCTACCCAATTCAGCGCCTCATTGTATTTATCTTTAGCAAAGCCTTTAAACTCGCCCGGAACAAAATAGCTAAATCCGTTTGTAAAAGTTATAGCTTTATCAGAATCGGTTACGATTGCAGCGCGATTCCATTTCCCTAGATTTTTTAAACCCAGCAAAGCATCTTCCATCCAGGCAGCTGCCGTAAAATTTTTGATTTCTGTATCAATCAGAAATAAAAAGTTAATTTCGTTTATTTTCTCCACAAGTCTGGTCACTTCCGGAATAAGAACATTTTTGTAATCATCTGCCGTAACTTCACCAATAGCTCTGAAAGCAGCGACGTTTTCTGGTGCTTCAATTATCTGTATCATAGTAATAATTTTTGATTTTATTTAAAAGTAAATATTGATGATAATAGTTTTTTATAAAATAAAATTTAGAATTTATAGAATATCTATTTGAATAACAATTAATTAAAAATGTTTATTTTATAATTAACTGGCGTAATTCTGTAAAAAGAGTATGGTATTGAAATCTAAATTTGGAATAGTTTAATTATCAAAAAAAATATTATTATGAAAACTACAGAAACTAAAAAAACAAGTACAAAAAAAGCTCCCGCAAAACAAACACAATCTAAAGGTAGAGCAGTAAAAGCAAAATCTAACGCTGCTGAAGGCTTAAGAGAATTATTTATAGACTCTTTAAAAGATATATACTGGGCAGAAAAAGCTTTAACAAAAGCACTTCCTAAAATGGCGAAAAATGCAACTTCAGAAAACCTTATTACTGCAATCAATGAACACCTTACAGTAACTCAGGGTCAGGTAGAACGATTAGAGCAGGTTTTTGAAATCTTAGGAGAGAAAGCTACAGCAAAGAAATGTGATGCTATGGAAGGTTTGATTAAAGAAGGCGAAAGCATTATGGAAGAAACGCAGCAAGGGCCGGTGCGCGATGCGGGAATCATTAGTGCTTCTCAAAAAATTGAACATTACGAAATTGCATCTTACGGTACATTAGCTGCTTTTGCACTTACTTTGGAAGAAGAGGATGCAGCCGCTTTATTGCAACAAACTCTGGAAGAAGAAAAAGAAGCTGATACAATCTTAACTGAGGCAGCTTACAACACAATCAATTTTGATGCTTCTGAAGAAGATGAAAACGAAAAATAATTCTCATCAGAATTTGAAAAAAACCTGTAATCGTAACCAAGTTGTTTGATTACAGGTTTTTTTTAAATAAAAAACACATTTATGATCGTTTAAAATTAATATCATGGAAAATAATGTTAATAATGCTGATTGGATCCGCGAAAGTAACCATCAGGAAGAGATGGGAATAAATCCTGCATACCAGATGTCATTCCCCGATAGCGAAGAAGAAAAAGGAGAAACATTCAGAGATCCTGCCCAAAAACCAAATACAGGAGACTGGGGCGACGAAGGTGACTGGGATGAGAATGAAAACGAGAAGGATAATGAAGAAAATCTCGGTAATGATAACAGTGGAGGTGCAGGAAGCACGGGAAGCGAATCCACTAATAGTTAATATTAAAAAGAAGAGCGGGCAGTCTATAGTAGACTGCCCGCTCTTCTTTTTAATAAATTTTACTTTATAAAATTATTCGGCAGGAACCAAAACAGAGTCCATAAATTTTCCGGTAATTATAGTTCCTTCCTCATCTTCCCATTGTGTAATAATATTTTCTATTAATTCAGGTTCAAAACCAATTACTTTCATAACTGGCCCGCCAAATTCCTGTTTTACATCCTGACCTTTTTTAAATTTTGCTTCCATAATAACTATGATTTTTATAAAACAAATTTTAAAAATAATTAACTATTCCGATTACATTTTTAAGCGCAGATTTTATAGGATTTAAAGCATCACAAATTTTCAATTAAGTTTGAGGTTATGTAAAAATGTGTTTAAATAATGTAATCTTAACTATTTTATTTATAGTTACTTAGTGATTCTAATTTTAAAGATATTATTATGAAAGCAGCTGTTATTCACGGACCGGGTTCTATCAAATATGACACGGTCGACGATCCGATCTTAAAAGAAAAAGATGATATTATTTTAAAGGTAACTTCGACAGCCATTTGTGGCTCAGATCTGCATATTTATTCAGGTGGATTTCCGCAGCCCAGACCGATGGTTTTAGGGCACGAATTTATGGGAATTGTTGAAGAAACAGGTTCGAGCGTTACTCATTTAAAACGAGGTGACCGTGTGGTAGTTCCTTTTCCTATCGCTTGCGGAAATTGTTTTTTTTGTAATCATGATTCGCCTGGAAATTGCGAGCACAGTAATCCCGAGAATTATGGCCCTGAAGGAGGGATAGCTACAGAAAAAGGAGGAGCACTTTTTGGTTATACAGATTTATATGGTGGTTATGACGGTGGACAGGCGCAATATGTAAGGGTTCCATATGCAAACTACGGACCAAGAGTTGTGCCCGAAGATTTATCTGATGAACAATTGCTTTTTTTAACAGATATTTTTCCAACCGGTTATACAGGTGTTGACTGGGGAGAAGTTAAAGGGGGCGAAACGGTTGCTATTTTTGGAGCAGGTCCTGTCGGAATTATGGCTGCAAAAAGTGCGTGGCTAAGAGGCGCTGGTCTGGTTATTATTGTCGATACCGTACAGTACAGACTTGATAAGGCAAAAGCGACAACAGATTCTGTAACATTGTTATGGGAAGATGGTCCTAAGGATGTAATTGAGCAAATCAGAGCGATGACAAATGGGCGTGGTGCTGACGTCTGTATAGATGCCGTTGGTTTTGAACCCGACAGAAATATAGGCGATCGCATTAAGGCTACAATTAATTTTGAAAAAGGGTCTATCAAAGTACTCGAGGCTTGTATGAGCGCCGTTAGAAGAAATGGTATTGTTTCTGTATTGGGAGTTTATCCTGTGAATTATGATAATTTTCCGTTAGGACAATTTTTTGATAAAGGAATTGTTCTGAAAGGAGGACAAGCGCCTGCCCACAAACATATAGATAAACTAATGGAATATGTAGTACAGGGAAAAGTGAAACTGGATGATATTATTACGCACAGATTGCCGCTGTCTGAAATAGCTCATGCCTATGAAATATTTAAAAAGAAAGAAGATAATTGTGTCAAAGTTGTTTTAGATCCATGGAAATAAAAGTTAAGAAATAAAAATTAAAGGTGAAGTTCCCTATTTACGGAACTCCACCTTTAATTTTTTTTATCTGAAAACCAGTATTTTTTAATATTATTCCCCCGTTTCCATATGTGGTGCGTCTACAGGTTTGGATTGTGAAGAACCAATTTGACGGAAATAAATTGATAACATGACAATAGCAAAAACAGATAAGAATTCGCTTTGCCAGTTCTGAAAAGATTCAAACCAGAATCTTGAATTTCCCATATAAGAAGAAACTGTTTCCAGTTGTTGGCCCTTTCTCAAAAGCTGTTCATTTTCATCTTTTAAACTTCCATAAAAGTGAATTACAAAAGAGATTACAAACAATAACAAAAGCACAATTGTAAGTGAATGTTTGTATATTTTTAAAATAAAACCGCCTTTTTTTACCGGCCAGGGTGCATCTTTTTTATTAGGATCCGGCTGACGGTCCACTTCTTCGGGTTCATCAATTTTTTTAGATTCCGAAGATCCCTTTTGTTTTAAGAAAATGGTAAATATAACCAGTAAGGCCATCTGGAGAAATTCGCTTTCCCAGTTTTCAAAAGTAGATTGAAAAAAATGTCCGGAAGTGAGATAAGAAGCAAGCCCAATAATTGCCGCTCCTTCGTCAACAAGTTCCTTATTGTGTTCTTTGTAACCTAAAATTACCTGGCCTGCAAACGACACAATAAATAATGTCAGAAAGCAAATGCATAATCCGTTATTTTTAAGAAATGTTTTCATTTTGTATCTTATTATTTAACTCAAATTTCAAATAAATAACAAATAAAATATTACATGATTTACTTGTCTGTTTATAGTTTTCGCATTGATGTTTTGATTTTATAAAAAAAACGCCTCTTAATAAGAGACGTTTTATAATTGAATATAATTAATTCTGACCAGATTCCAGATATAATTTCAGGTTAGAGATATCATCTTTCACCATTTTTTCAAAATAAGGATTCAGTAATTTAGCGGCACTTTCTCCGGCTACTCCTAGTGGAGCATGGTAAGAGATGGTAACATCTATTTCGGTTGCATTTCCTTTGGATTTGAAAGTTACTTTTCCTGCATTTTTAATCGTAGATCCTTCAATTGAATTCCAGCTTAAAAGCTGTTCTTTTTCATCTCTTACGATTTCTGCATTCCATGAAATTTTTCCAAGACCAGCCGGACCTTTTGCAGTCCATTCTGAAATAGTGGAGCTCACAGATCTTACAGAATCCAGGTGATTCATGAATTTCGGCAGATTTTCCAGATTTCTCCAAAAAGCATACACCTCACTTACCGGTTTGTTGATCACACTGTTGATTCTGATATTAACATTAGAAGCTTTGTCATTCATCAAATGACCTGCAGCATCGTATATCGGACAATATCCTGAAATTCCTCTTAAAAGCATTGCACCGCCAGTTCCGGCTTTGGCAATATTTTTATTTTGTTTAGATAATCCATTGTATAAAAGATAAGCTCCGCTGGTAACCATTAAGATTCTCTCTAAAGTTGACACATTAGTCTTTAATAAAGGTTTTGATGTCAGATTTCGTTTTAATGTCGTTGTGTTCATAGCTTTAAGTTTTTGAATATTAGTATTTAGATGACTTTTTGCGGTACATCAATTTATTTTGCAGCTTTGGCAAGCGATTCTGCCATAGCACTTGCGTCTTCGCTGTAGTTTTTTGTATAATATTGTTTTATTTGTGCTTTTGTCTTTTTCGAGTCTTTACCGTGTCCTTCCCAGATTACACCCAAAGATGTGTAAGCCGGAACTGTTACTCCCAGGCAGGAGAAAAAGTTGGCAATATTTCCGGTTACATGCTCAACTCCGTCAGAATCTCCTGTTATAATAACGCCGCCCAGTTTTCCGTCAAGCGGAGAATCTTCACCAGAATTTATAATATCATAAACCTCATCAAGACGTTCGATGCATTTCTGCAATTCAGAGGAATGATTGTTCCACCAAATTGGAGTGGCAAACAATATAATATCAGCCGCTATTATTTTATCATAAATTCCCGGCCAGTCATCCTCCACATCAAGATGCGTATAACTTCCCGGAAGAATATTGTGATCCATCAACTTGATAATTTCAAAATCAATATTTTGTTTGGAAAGGAAGGAGCTAAAAAAGTCTACTAGGATTTCTGTGTTGGATATACCGGTTTTTTTTAATGTGGCTAATAAGATAACAGCTTTCATAATTGTACTAATTTAATTTTTGCTTCAGATCAATATTTTATAAAGGTTTGATTTTGAAGACATTTCAATTCACTCAAATTTCCGATATTTAAACAGATTTTATTTACACGATTAAATATTTCATTTACAGATTTTACATTTATAGTTTGTTGCATCTATAAATCCTTTTGGAAATTATGTAAAATGTTTGCTAATCAGTATTTTATATTTGAGTTTAGAAAATTTACAAATGAAATTTTGACATTATGAAAACACAATTGAAAACAAAAATCGCAATGTTGCTTTTAGCAGCAGCATTCGTAGTTTCGTGCAAGAAAAACGATAATAACGAAAATGCAAATTCAGACGCAACCCAAACAGACTCTATGGATATGTCTGTAGATACGATTAGTCCGGCAATGGATTCAACAGCAACGCCAGAAATCGATCAAAGCGGTAAGCAGGGTACAACCGGAGCGACTGGCGAAGGCAGTACAGGATCCGGAACCGCCGGTTCTACTGAAAAAGGAAATGAAAATATTAGAAGAGATTCAGTTAAATAAATCTTTTTTGAGATTGTAAAAGAAATTACTTTTATAGTTCTTTTATAATTTGTTGGGTTTGCTGACATATTTATTTTCCTTAACAAAAAAACGCCAGGGAAGAAGTGCATGGTCCTCCGCGTAGTAAACACCTACGCGGGGAACGCTTGCAATAGCATTACTATCGTATTTAATTCCGTGATCTTCTACCCAAATTTCTTCGCCGTCTAATGCTTTTTTATTAAAAGTAGAATCAATTCCCAACGCTTTTGCTGCAGAACCCGGCCCGGACGAAATTCGCGCATTTGCGGCATTCATATTTCGTCTGCTCTCAATCAGATCAATACCTTCCAGCGGTTCAACTGCACGTATCAAAACCGCATGAGGTTCACCTTCTGATGCAGTCACAATATTGAATAAGTAATGAATGCCGTAACACAAATAAACATACGAAATACCTCCTTGGCTATAAAGAGTTTCAGTTCTGTTAGTTCTTCTTCCGCCATAAGCGTGAGATGCCTTATCGATGGCGCCCATATAAGCTTCAGTCTCGACTATAATCCCTGAGGATAATTTTCCGTCTATCATGGTGCAGAGCACTTTTCCCAGTAAATCCCGGGCAAGAAAAAGCACATCCAAATTCTGATAATAGGGAAATGTTAATTTGGCAGGTTTAAATGTTGACGAGTTTTTCATTTTTCTTTTAAAGGCAAATATTGATCGTATTAAATTTAAGGTGCAATTGGCACATTAGCAAATAAAAAAGCCTTTTTACTTAATGGGCATTTTGTAATTAATAGAATAAATCCTAAAATCATCTTCACGAATTCTTTAGTTATTTTGTAAATCACTGTTTATTAAATATTTGACAAATTAAATTAGCAATTATGAAACTACCTAAAGAAATTATTAACGGAATTCTGATCTTTGTCGGAATTGGATTGTTCTTTTTAGTAATGGAACTTCTAAATCTCTCCAATCTGTTTTATCTGAGACTTCTTAATGTATTATTTATTTTCTACGGAGTAAACAGAACTCTGAAAATGAATCTTGCGGAAGGAAAAAACGGTTTTGTTCCCAATGCTATATCGGCTATGGTTACTTCATTTACAGCTGTAGTTATAAGTATTGTGGCACTTCTTATTTACAGTTATGCCAAAGGCGGAGATCGTTATGTAACCTCTCTTTCTGAAGCATTTATGTTTGGTGGAGAACCGTCAGTTGCATCGTATTGTATTTCTTTATTTTTTGAAGGAAGCGCATCCTGCATTATTGTAACTCTTTTACTGATGTTGTATTGGAACAATAAATACGCAGCCGATTAAATAGCTACTTTTAATATTCACATAAAAAATAAATCCTGAAACGAATTTTACGAAATTCATTTCAGGATTTACTTTTGAATAACAAATTCAATTATTTGAGATTTAATAATCTTCATCCTCATCTTCATCTGCCTTTTCTTCATCCAAAGTTCTTCTGTCGGCATCATTATCAAAATCATCGTCTTCGCCTCTCAGATCATTATCCAAATCCTGTGCTATTGGTGCGTTTTTTTGAAAGAATGGATCTGAAGGGTCATTTTCCTGGTCATCTGATTGATAAGAATGACTGTTTTCGCTCTCATAATGAGTTGAGGTATGAGTGTGTCTGTCTGAATCATTCTGGTGCTGATTGATAGCAGGATCTTTATTTTCCATTGTTTCAGAATTGATAGAATCGTCGGCTGCGTAATAACCAAAATCTTCCTGATCGTAGTTATCATAGTTTTCTCTTGACATAATATTTAATTTAGTGAGTTAATAATTAAAGTTTAGAAAGCTTTGAAGGATCTGTTGCTTCATCGATACTTTTTCCTTCCGGATTGTTTTGATCATTTTTTCCGTTCGCTTGTTTTTCATCTTCCACTTCGGCTTCTTCAGAGTAATCATTTAAGCGACCTGCCTGGCCCTCGTTACCGCCGGGCTGCATACTTCCTGATCCGCTGTAAGCACTATTGGCATTTTGATTGGTTTCTTCGTTTCTATTTTCAGAATCCTGATTGTTATTTTCCATGATGTTTGTTTTTATCGTTATGTACTCCGTGATTTTTAAGAAGTTCCCGCGCTTGTTTTAATCCTGTTGCAATTGCGATCCCTTCTTCTGTACCGTCCTGAAGGAGAGCGTTGGCTATTTCAACAGCTTTTTCTCTCAGTTCATCCGGTTGATTTTTATAGGATGGAGGATAGTCTCCGTTGTACCAAGGCATAATTTTTACTTTTTAAATTAATTTTAAGCTATTCTATACACTTCTCAGTGATTAAGGATTACCTTCACCACCACTTGACCCGTATATTTGTCCCGTTGCATAACTCGCGTCTTCGGCAGCTAGCTGTACATAAATAGAAGCAAGTTCTGCCGGCTGTCCCGGTCTGCCCATTGGTGTTTGAGAACCAAATTGTTTTAGTTTTTCCATTGTTGCTCCGCCACTAACCTGAAGAGGTGTCCAGATTGGTCCCGGTGCAACACCATTTACTCTGATACCTTTTGGCGCCAGTTGTTTTGCCAGTGATTTGATATAATTGGTAGTTGCAGCTTTGGTCTGTGCATAATCATATAAATCTTCGGTAGGCGCATAAGCCTGTACAGAACTGGTACCGATAATAGAAGAACCTGGTTTTAAATACGGTAAAGCCGCTTTTATAATCCAGAATGGAGCATAAATATTAGTTTTCATTGTAGCATCAAAATCGTCTGTTGAAATATCCAGAATAGATGCATGAGTTTGTTGTCTTGCAGCATTATTAACCACAATGTCGAGTCCGCCAAGTGCCTTTGCTGCCTGATTTACCAATGACGTACAAAAACTTTCATCTCTTAAATCTCCCGGAATCGCAACTGCTTTTCTGCCTTCTGCCTTTATAAGCTGAATTACTTCCTGAGCATCTTCCTCTTCATTAGGATAATAATTAATAGCCACATCGGCACCTTCACGTGCATAAGCAATTGCAGCAGCTCTTCCCATACCAGAATCGCCACCTGTTATTAATGCTTTACGGCCTTTCAGTCGTCCGGAACCTTTATAACTTTTTTCGCCATGATCAGGACGTGGATCCATTTTACTTACCAGTCCGGGCCATGGCTGTTTCTGTTCCTTAAAAGGAGGACGGGGATATTTTGTTGTGGGATCTTCAGGAAGTGTCGAAGCATTTTTTTCATCTAAAGAAAAATCAGCACCTAAAACAGGAGTAAAAGCAGTCGTAAGACATATTGCCCCCATACTTGTTAATGCCGTTCGTCTTGATATTTTGTTTTTATTGTCCATAATTAAAAACTTTGAATTAGTAAATCTTTTATATTACTAAACTAATGAACTTGATTATCAGTATTTTATATAATTATTTTGACTTGTTACATAATATGTGCTGTTTATTAAATTTTATTAGAATGTTAAATTGATAAGATTAACGAGCACTACCTAATTGATTTTAAATTTTTTATAATAAAAAAGTCCTGAATTCATCAGGACTTAATCGTAATAGATTAGTAATCTATAATTTATTAAAAAGAAAATTTTGTTATTTAAGTAGGATATTTATTGCGTTATAATACTGTGGATATGTAGACTTAACATATTCATTAAAATTGCGAATGACCATTTATTTATTTTTAATGTTTTAAACAAAGCTTTTTCTAAAAATTAATGTCGGGAATATATCCTGTGTGTTCAGTTATTTGCTTGTAATCGACAAATATTTCCATTCCGGATAGTATAGTTATTCTCGCTGTGAGCTCTAGATTGTCGTGGATTTTATCTACCACTGTATTAGGTGTTGGAGAATGATTACAATATCTTCCTAAATCATCTGTCTCATACCATTTTTTTGGCATGTTACATTGAAAAAGGTATCTGGATTTATTACCCATTGGTATAGTACTTACCCAGATACCAATCGATTCATTAGGAAGAATATCTTCAATAGCAGTTATTTTAATATTTGTTAAATCTTCTCTATTGATTTTGTATTTCATTTTAAACCGGATCTTTAGGTTTGATATTATGTGTCAAAATCCCATTCGCGAAATAAATATGAGAAGGACTTAAAGACATCGGATAAATACTTCGTTTTTCACGATTAATAGCTATAGAAGTTACAGGAATGATTTTTTTGTCAATTCCATATAAATTATCTCCAACAATAACTTCACCGATTGGAATGAATTTCCATACCTCATCTCTTTGAATTAATTGAGAATGTAGAGGAGTAGCTTCTAATAAACCATTATTAATAATGATAGTTTCGTAAGCTATTTTTTGTTCAATGTAGGTAATTGGGGCTGTAACTCTGTTTTCTGATAAATGACTGCTATACCACTTGTAAAGTTCTTTTACATTGTTAGTATCAGTTAGAGTACGAATTTCAGCAGAAAGTACTAAGTTATCAACTTGTAATGTCTCAATAGCTCTTTGTGTACCATCTGGTAAGCTTATTAATGTTCCCTCGACAAAGCAACTAGTTGCTCCTGTTTTCCAGGTTGCTATGGCTGAATAGGCGGAATAATTCCCTGCTGCGTCAAATGCTCTGACTTGAAATGAGTATGTGGTACTATAACTTCCCTCATCTTGGTAAAATATATTTGGACCCACATATTTGGTAGACCATACGCCTGCGCCTGTTCTTCTTTGTAATTCGTAGCCTGTAACCCCTTTATTATCTGTAGAAGGATTCCAGGAAACATACATTGATCTTACTCCGCTTCCCTGATCGCAAGCCAAACTATCCGGAATACTTGGAGGAGTTGTGTCTAAAGCGCTTATATGCTGATATACATTAGAGTATATCGAAGGATTACTTGCATCTTCAATCATATACCATGTAGTTACTGTCGGAACTGCAACAGTTCTTGGCGAATTGGGTCCTGCAGTTTCGTTAGTCCAGGGCCCTGTTGCAGAAGTTATACTCTTTTTTACAGTCAAAGCTGAAGGAGAATATCCAGTTCCACTTACTGTAAAGTAAAGATAACCATTACTATAGCTGTTTAAAACAATAGAAGGAGCGGTTGCAGTATGATTATAACCACGCCACTCACTTATTGTCGCAGGATTTGTACTTGAAGGCTTGTTAGGACTACTTTGATTAATAGTTGCATAAGAACCATTTTCGGCGGCATCCAAAGATATGGATGCTGTTCTGGCTCTGCCTATTTCCTGATTTATATCTCCCATAGAAATAGAACCGTTTGTAGAAAGTGCCATTATAATTTTAAATTTAAATGTTCTAGAATAAATTTCAATTTTTTATCTTGATTTTCAATTTGTTTCTGTTGTTCTTTAACAGCTTCAAATAGTACAGCAGCAGCATTTTGATATTTAACCGCTTTTGTTCCGTTTTTTTGAGTTATTACTAATTCAGGAAAAGATTGTTCAAGCTCCTGAGCTATAAAGCCAATATTATTTTTTTCTTTGGTATCAATTCTATCATAAATTACTCCACGGGAAGCTTTTATTTTTTCAATAACATTTTCAATAGGTCTGATGTTTTCTTTAACTCTAACATCAGAAAATGCTGTAACATCTCCGGAAACTGTTAATGATGCTCCGGTAATCGCTCCTGAAAAAGCTGAAAACGAGGTATAATTACCAGAATGTAAAATATCATACCAACCTCCCCATGTAGTGTCAATACCTTTACGAATCCTAAGTCCTGGTAATCCTGAACCATTCACTCCAGATTCATTTCTGAAGGCCAATTGATACGACGAATCTCCGGTGGATGATGAAAGACCATCCCATGGAGCAAATGTCATAACACCTCCATAATTACCAGATCCGCCAACTGTCGCAGCATTGACAAAGTCAAAATTTACGGATCTTGCAAATGTGTTTGGTAATCTATCGGACAGTGTTCTCGGACCATCCAGGAATGATATTCTTTTTGAAGAAGTTGAAGTTTCGGCATTTCCCCCGATATTTAATGATCCGGCGGTGCCAGTTAAATTTGTTCCAGTGCCACTAAAGTTATTGGCTATTACTGTACCTGTACTAGATTGAATTTTTACAGCATCACATGAAAAAGCATAAGTTGAGGCATTGCCAGTTACTGGATTGGTAGCTTGATTAACACCCCATAATATTGGATAAGCTGCAGCATCGGTTCTGTTAGGTAATAAGTCTACATATCTTGCTGAGCCATTCGCACTACCGTTAATGTTTATTCCCCATGTTCCATTTGCTCCGGCTCCATTTAAAGACGGAGAATATAAGTTGAAATTGCCGTCGTGTACTATTCTTCTCCAAGGGGTAAAAGATGATCCCGATGAACTCCATCCTCTAAACCATAATGTATCATTGTTATGACCACCCGCAATTTGTAGACCAGTATCGATTCCTTTTGCTACAATAAGATTATTGTACGAAGTGCCGGGACCATTTGTTCCCACAGAATCAACATTATAAAATCCCGATGTTAAGGCAGTGTTATAATTTAGACCAGAACGTGTATCATCCTGATGAGGCACTACTTTCATTGTAATATTTGCAGAGCCATCGAACAATACTCCATTGATTGTTCTTGCTGTAGTAAGCTTTGTAGCAGATAAAACATTTTTAGCCGCATCCGCTGTATTATCAATATTGCCAAGACCAACAGAAATTTTATCATGAGATTGCCAGGTTTTATCACCTCTCCAATATTGGGAAGTTGTACCCGCAGTGATATTATTTTCCTTTGTAGAATCAGTAATGGTGATATTTACTGAACCATCAAAACCTACTCCGTTAATTGTCCTTGCTGTCGTTAATTTTGTTGCCGACAAAACACTTTTTGCTGCGTCCGAAGTGTTGTCAACACTTGCTAATCCCACGTCAGCCTTAGTTAGTGTTACTACGCCAGTTTTGCCTGCCACACTGTCGACTGCTCCACTGGTAATGTAGACATAAGCAGTTCCGCTCCAGCGATACGTTTTATTCGTATCTTTTGAGACATAGATTTTTCCGGTTTCACCAGTTACAGGAAAACCTGCTAAATTTGTAAATTCCAAAACATCATCGACATAACTTGGTAATTGTAATGCCGGAATAATTCCGCTTGAGTCAAGGGTTGCAACTCCGTTGGCAACACCTTTTTCACTGGATGCAATTCTTGCAGTTGTATCTGTTGCATTTATTGTAATATTAGTAGAACCGTCAAAAGAAATGCCATTAATTGTTCTTGGATTAGACAATTTTGTGGCAGAAGCTGCATTTCCGGTCAATGTTCCAACAAAAGTCGGAGCAGTAACTGTTCCTGTAAATGTTGGTGAAGCAATTGGCGCTTTTAATGCGTCATTTCCATTTAATTTGCCGATGGCTGATAAAATGGTGTCAGTTGCTGCAATTGTTCCCGTCGAAGATGTATAACCAGTTAAGGCTGAAGCAATACTTCTGGCATTAGTAAAATATAGATTATCCGATTCAACAACATTAGCAGTATTTAGTTGTTGCCATGTTTTATCTCCTCTTAGATATTGAGTTGGTGTACCTGCACTAATACTATTTTCTTTAGTTGTATCTGTAATGGTGATATTAGCAGAACCATCGAAAGCAATTCCGTTAATTGTTCTTGCTGTTGTTAGTTTAGTAGCTGACAAAACACTTTTTGCAACATCGGCAATATTATCAACACTTGCTAATCCTACATCGGCCTTAGAAAGTGTTACTATACCTATTTTTCCTGCAACACTATCAACTGCCCCACTTGTAATCAGGATATAAGCACTTCCGCTCCAGCGATAAATTTTATTGCTGTCATTTGCAACATAAATTTTTCTGGATTCGCCAGTTGCAGGAAACCCAGCTAAATTTGAAAATTCTAATACATCATCAACAGAACCTGGCAATTGCGATGCAGTAATCGTTCCATTTGCGTCAAGAGTTGCAACGCCATTTGCTGCACCTTTTTCGCTGGCGGCAATTCTTGAAGTTGAGTCTGTTGCATTTATTGTTATATTAGCAGAACCGTCAAAAGCAACGCCATTAATTGTTCTTGCTGTAGTTAATTTAGCTGAGGATAATACATTTTTAGCTGCATCAGCAGTATTATCAACATTTGCAAGCCCAACAGATGTTTTATCATGTGATTGCCAGGTTTTGTCACCTCTGAAGTATTGAGTTGTTGTACCAAGACCAATACTGTTTTCTTTTGTAGCGTCAACAATTGTAATATTCGCAGAGCCATCAAAAGCAACGCCATTAATCGTTCTTGAAGTTGTTAACTTAGTTGCTGATAAGACATTTTTAGCTGCATCGGCAGTATTGTCGACACTTGCCAAACCTACGTCGGTTTTTGCCAAAGTTACCACGCCAGTTTTACCTGCCACGCTGTCTACTGCACCGCTTGTGATATAAACATAGGCAGTTCCGCTCCAACGATACGTTTTGTTTGTATCTTTTGCAACAAAAATTTTTCCTGTCTCTCCAGCTGCAGGAAAGCCTGCGAGATTTGTAAATTCTAAAACATCATCAACATAACTTGGTAATTGTGCTGTAGGAATAATTCCGCTTGCATCAAGGGTTGCAACACCATTTGCTGCACCTTTTTCGCTAGAGGCAATTCTTGAAGTTGCGTCTGTAGCATTAATAGTAATATTTGAAGAACCATCAAAAGCAACTCCGTTGATTGTTCTTGCTGTAGCTAGTTTAGTGGCAGACAAAACATTTTTAGCCGCATCTGCAGTATTATCAACACTTGCTAAACCAATTTTGGTTTTGTCAAGAGTTTGCCACGTTTTATCACCTCTAAAATATTGAGAACTCACACCAGATGGAATTGCCGGTTCTTTTGTATCTAATTGTGTCTGAATACTGGAGGTAGCGTCGTTGAATAATTTTTGATTAGCAGATTGGAATTTTCTGTTTTCTGTCTCTGCAATTTGATCTGAGTTATAACTTCCTGGAGCGGGTTCACCATCAACCGAGCCTGTGTAATTATAGGTGATACTTACCCAAAAATCCTCGCCTAAAAGCATTTCGTCAAGGATCTCTAATGTAGTGGAATTGTTCATTCTATACTGCAAAGGGGCACCGGCAGTCCCATTTAAAATGATACCATCTACAACTACTGATAATATATTTAATGCAGGTTCTGATAATATAAATATTTTTGAGCCCTGAAACTCAAAATTTTCTTTTTTGAAATTACTGGCTCCTAAGCCAAGATTCCCAGCATCACTAAATGATAGTTCTCCATCCTGATTAGTTACCAAAATTTTATTTGGTGCGCTTGTTTCTAAGTCGGATACTTTTATTCTGTTATGATTTGTACTCATTTGAATTAATTTTTAATTTTTGAAAAATTTGTTTACTGATTTTTCTATGCATTCTAAGCAACTACTTGTACAGCATATTGTAACCAGCCGGTAGCTGTTTTTTCATACATTAATGCTCCCTGAGTTATGTTTAGACACTGAACTTTGAAGCCTGTAATCGCTAACGGATAAGATGTGTTTAACTGAGATTTACTCAATGCAGTTGTAGTATTATTAGCTACAGTTCGGTTATCTACATATTGTTTTGTCACTAAACTTCTGGAAGTAAAATTTGCCTCGTAATCGCCCTCGTTTTCAAGTCCTTTTTGAGTATAATTGTCAACTACTCTTGATTTTGTTTTCGAAAAAAACATCCCTTTTTGTAAACTGCTATCGTTAGTTTCTGTTCCAATTCCGACTAAATCCTTATTGTTGAAAAATGCTTCATCAGTTCCATCAATCATGTAAAAGCCACGATTATAATTAGAATCAAAAGAACCATTATTTGCTGCGAAATGTTTGAAAATGCTATGAAATGTTTGGATTTCAACTGATCCGTAAAGAATCGGATAATCCCCTAAAGTTTCTTGCCACGAAGGTGTGCCCGGGATCTCTATATATGAATATATTAAAGTTAAGTTTTGAGCTTCGAGAGTTGGTATTATTCCTTTGCCAATATTTGTTAACTCATAAATAAATTTAACTTCCATTATAGGATATTGTGGATATGTGTTTTCCATGGTTATTCCATTTTTTTATTATAGTTTTTATACTTTCTTCTTTTTTTCTATTTCGATCTTTTTTATCTTGAAACATAACAGAGTTTTTCTGATCATTGAGAATATCCTTTGTGAATACATTCTTAATCTTAATACCGTTATGATTCGCATTATACCCAAAATCTACATCCTGATTTGATTCTAAGTTTTCGTCAAAAAAAATCATCTTTTTATTACTAAGTTTCAGGTTTTTTATTTTAAATATTCCGGATAAAAATATTGGACGATCTAATATTTTGCTGTTTAGATTTATTATGTAACTTAATATGTCAAAATCATCAATCTTTTTTTCTAATATTTCTGGATTAAGAATGATTGTATCATCATCGCTAAATACTGCTTCGGTACATTGTGAATTATAAAATAGCTGTAGTAATTTATTTCTTGCAGTAGACGCGTTTACAATATCTGAATGTATATATTGTATGTTTTCCTGAATGATTTTGTCTTTTTCGTTATTCATCCATAAAACTATTATATCGTAACCTAGCTTAGTATATAATGCTATATTTATATTGAAATAGGATTTCCGAATAGTTTTTTCTTTAAAATAAGAACAGATGTATACTCTTTTTTTATTAGCTATATCTTCCTTCATATAAGACAATATTAACTTTGCTGTCAGTATCTAATATTGTTTTTTGAGAAGCCGGTAACGTCAAAATGTAACTGTTAATTGCTGTTAACATGTCTTCTTCAGCCCCAAATTCATGTAAATCATATAGATTGATATACAAATTTCTGGCAAAATTATTCTGAGCAGATCCGGATCCTCCTGGATTGTTTCCCAAAGCATGATCAATTCCCTGAAGATGACCTTTTAAATCATTGCTTGTTGCAGTATAATTAGTCGCATTATGTTTTACGCCTATATTTTCTTTACTGTGTTTAATTAGTTTTGTCATTTTTTATTTTTTTAGTTGTCAATTGCTTTTAAGAAGCTGTGAATATGTAAGCGTTACTGTTTGCAGAAGTATTTCCGGCTGCATCTACAGACCGGACTGTCCACGAGTTATATCCTGTAGATATCCATGCTCCATATAATGTTATAGATGTTCCAGATGAAACCACTGTCCTTTGGACATTGCTGGAATATACCTTGTAAGAGACAGGACCTGATGGATCACTTACAGCACTCCATGATAAAGTAAGTGCTCTCTGAGTGTTGTTAAAAGTTCCTGTTAAGATTGGTGCAGGGGGAGGGGTTGTATCTGAAATAGTATATTGATAGACATTTGAAAGTATGGATGGTGTATTTGTATCCTGTAATTGATACCAGGTAGTTACCGAGGGAATACTTACATTTCTGGGAGAAGTAGATCCGGCTGTACCGGAGGTCCAAGGTCCGTTAGCAGAAGTCGTACTATATTTCAACGTCAATACGGAAGGTGAATAACCTGTCCCGCTAACAATAAAATAAATATAGCCAGAATTGTATCCTGTAATAGTTAATGATGGAGCAGTTGCCGTATGATTGTAACTGTAAAATTCACTAATATTATACGGTGCATTACCATTTGGTTTTGAGAGACTCGCAGTATTAATATTAGTTGTTGATAATGTAGCCAGAGAGGCATTTGTCGAAGAAATGCTTTTCTCTACACAAATAGTACTTATTGATAACGGACCATTAGAACCTATTGCCATTTATTGATTAATTTGAGTTAATAAATATTCTATTTGTATCTGTTGTTCCTTGATAGCCTCAACCAAAAGCGGAACTATTTTTGCATAATTTACAGTTAAGTAGTCTTCTCCTGTTTTAGAAACTTCAGTTCCGTCTTCTGCAATTTCTCTGTCAAAAGGAGCCATAGTAACTACCTCTGGCAGGATTGCTTGTACTTCCTGGGCAGAAAGTCCAACTTGTAAATCCTCGGATTTATAACCAAAGCTTTTTGCCAAACCATTGTTTTTATAATAAAAGCCATTCAGAGTCTTAACTTTATCGATCGCATTAGTAATATTGCCTTTTCTGGTTTTCAAACGTTCATCAGAATAGTATGCAATTACATCTCCTGTAGCAGTAATATTATTGTTAACTAAAAGTTGTTTGTTGCCATAAATTTCAACGTTTGTAGTATTTTGCATCCATATACCACCGCCATAACTTCCGTTGAACCAACCAGAAGGTCCTCCAGATCTAAACCATCCATCGCAAGAAAATGAATTCGCAACACCAGCGTCATAACCAGCAGCAAATCTTGATCCTGTCACAGCTCCTGAAGTCCAAATCCCGTTACCAATTGATGTTTTAGTTACTCCGGCGTTTAAAACTAAAAGTTGATGTTCAAGTCCTGCTATTGACTGACCGCCGACATTAGAATGTGTCCATGCCAGGCCGTAACAATTATTAGTAGCAGTACCATCATCAGATAATTTATAAGCATCACCCATGGCGAAAACACCCTGATATCTTGTTGAAGAGTATACACCAACAACCCCATTACCATAGTTGTCATCAATATAAAAATTGCCATTGGCACGTAGCGATCTGTCTGAAATTCTGGATGTATCAACTCTTACTCCGTAAGTATTACTTCCGTTCCAGCCCATTAGAGTTGGAAAAGTTGTTGTCCAGGGAATTTCAGAATTAAGATTATTTATTGATCTGCCTGACGGAGATAATGAAGATGAAGCATCGAAAATTATATGGCCTGCTCCATAATTGGTCCAATTCATCTGATTTGCTATAGTTGCAGTGCTGGCATTTCCTGACAATGATCCAACAAAGTTTGATCCCGTAAACACTCCAGTTGCACTTATACTCGCTACATTATTGCTTTCGGAACGGAAAATCCAGCCTCGGTTATTAGCGCCGGCCATTGTAAAATAAGTCGCCCAATCGCCGCCAACTGATCCGTGACCACCAAAATTTGATGTTGTGGCAAACATCAATCCATAAGAAGGCATACCATTTACAGCTCCGGAATACAACGAAATTCCTTGTCCGCCTCCGTTTGTTTGGTTTACACCCAAAGCATTACTGGTTGTTAATCCGCCCGTAAGCAAATCACCATTACTGGCAAAAATAAATTGGGATCCATTATTTGTAGGGTCTCCAAAATGGATTCCTATAGAATCTGTGCTATATAGACCAGAAGTTCCTTGGAAATAACTTAAACCAAATCCATCTGCATTACCAAAAGACCAAATTCTGTTTCTTGTATTAACTGCAAATGCTGATGTTTGAAAACCATTTCCAGAAGAAACAACATCTGAAAAGCTTGAATAAGAAGAATAGTTGGTAGAGTTTAAGACTCGTGCCCATGCACCAAAACTGTCGTTATTTACTTGACGTAAATACATGTCGGGGTTTCCTCCTCCCCATAAATATGCCTGCTGAGTTCCATACACGTTTGATGCATTCGAATGTCTCATAGATTCAACATTGAACCATTGACCACCTATCGGAGCATCAATCTCACTATTTCCATCGTGCCAGCTTTTGTTACCAGCAGTTGTGTTTCTAAAAGATGTAATTAAATTTCCAGTGTCATTGTTTCTCGATAAAAGACTAGAGTATGCCGAGGAATTGGAATTACCTGAAATATTAATTGGCCAGTTACCATAAACATTTGAACCATCCACAGAAGCTTTTGAATTTAATTGATTTTGAATACTGGAAGTAGCATCGTTAAATGCCTGCTGATTTGCAGATTGAAACTTTCTACCTGAAGTTTCTGTAATCTGATCTGCTGAATAATCTCCGGCCTGAGAAATTATTGCTCCGTTACGACCAAAAACAGTAGTAACATCACTGGTTGGCGTTAATAATTCCTGCCAATCGCTTAAAACGGCTGGATTTGTACCTTTTAAAATAAAAGATTTATTCAAATCAGTTCTCACTGCAACGTCTCCGGTTTGAACTGTTAACGCCAGCATTTCAGCATGGGTAGCAATCACAAATGTATCATTAACAGTAATTGAAGGAAGTTGGGAAGAAATCAATTTCCCGTCTGCGCCAAGTCCGGCGTAACCATTTGCGGCATTTTTATTGATACTATTTTCTGCGGTATAACCAAGAGATGATTGTTTAGCATTCCATGAAGCTTTTTCAGAGTCGGTTACAAATCTGTTACTACTGTCCTGAGTAATGATAGATGCCGGATGATTTGCCGGATGTGTATAATTTGAAAGTGTTGACAAACGGCTAATTTCGCTATCAGAAATTAAACTTTTACCGGCAATTTTATCTACTTTATTGTTTTGCAGATTTTTGCCCATTTCAGCTGTTAATGCTTTTGCAGAACCTCCAGTGGCTAAATCATTTACCAAAATGTTGCTTAAAGAATTGCGGACAACTTCAATTGCATCACCCAATTTCTGAAGTGTATTTAAATCGATATTGTCAGAAACGAGTAATTCATTTGCATCATCAATTAAATCCTTTAAAATTTTTCCTTGTCTTGCATCTAAGATTTTTCCGGGAATGATACAATCTAAAGCGTTATAACTACTCGTTTTTACTTCATTTATATCATGAGATATTGTATTTAATGAAGTATTTACTACTTCAATTGCGTCGCCTAATTTCTGAAGTGTATTCAAATCAATATTATCAGAAGCAAGCAACTGATTTGCGTTATCGATTAAATCTTTTAAAACCTTTCCCTGCCTTGCGTCTAAAGCCTTGCCGGGAATAATGTAATCAAGTGAGTTATAACTGTCGATTTTAATATCACTTATGTCGCTAAATTCTAATTCACCATTATCGTTTGTAGTTAAAATTTTGTTTGCTTCATTTATTTCTAAGTCAGAGACTTTTATTCTGTTGTGATTGGTATCCATTTTTATTTTATGTAATTACATGCTTTTAAAATTTTTTGTTTAAAATGATATAAACGCAAATCCAAATTCTACATTCTTTTTTGACTAAGATTATTGAGGATCAATTTCAAAAGAATTTTTCTGTAGAATTTGGATTAAATATTTATAACGTTTTTAAACGAAGAGACTATTTTTATTGATTAAGTTGATGCTTTATTTAATCATCATTAGCCAATGGTTGTTTATAATTATGTGTTAAAATTCCATTTGCAAAATAGGTATGAAAAGGATTTAATGTCATTGGATAGATGTTTCGTTTTTCCAAATTAATTACTACTGAAGTCACTGGTATAATTTTTTCATCAATGGTGTACAAATTGTCTCCAACCAAAATATCGTCTAAAGGAATAAATCTCCAATGTCCATTTCGCTGAATTAACTGCAAGTGAGTAGGAGTGGCCTCAAACAATCCATTATTTACGATAATAGTTCTGTCAGCTGTTTGTTTTGTAATTTTTGTGATAGGCGATGTAATCCTGTTTTCAGCTAAATAAGCACATGACCATTTATACAATTCATCGGCATTATTGGTATCGTTAAGTGTATGAATTTCAGTAGAAAGCAATAATTGATCAAGTGTAAGTTCTTCAATTGCTTTTGTTGTTCCGTCCGGCAATGTGATCAAAGTTCCTTCAACAAAACATCCACTACCACCGCCACCTGTTGGAGGTGTATACGTTTTCTCGCACGTTCCGGAATTGTTTGCATAAGTTTGAACGTTGGCAGCCAGCCACACATCTGCCTGTGCATTGGCATCTGCCTGACTTACTGTCGAAAAAAATTGATTTGGATAAGAAGTAAGTGTTACGGTACTTCCGCTATATCCCGTTCCACAGTTATTTTTTTTCGCACTTAATTTTTTTTCTACGCTGTAATATCTTGTGCTAGGCGCACATGTAACAGTATCTAAAACAGGTGCAATATAATCCGGATCTGTCACTACATTTGGTTTTTTTTGACCTGCAGAACTTCCGTCATCAACATAATATAGCTCAAGTTCCGCAAAAGATTTATATCCTGTATTTCCCATATTTTTGTTTTTTTAGTATTTAATTACAATTTGCCCTGTAGCAGAATCTTTGATGTAGGTAATGAACCCAAGGTTAGTGACAGCTTCAATATTTTTTGACAAATTGGTACCCTGTATAGATACTTTTTTAGAAAAATTCTTTTGATCTACCATAGTACCGCCAACATTAATAATGTCATAACCTGATTTTACCATTGTCCCGCCCTGATAGGTAACTATTTCAACATCGATGTTTCCGGTACCTAATGTTCTGTACCATGATCCGGCCATTCTTACCTGAACAGTATTTAGAGTAGGGTAGTCAGTTGTTATTTTACTAAAATTTACAAGACAGCTCTCTACGCCATTTGCCTGGGTATTATCACCTGCCCAAATGAGGTAGGAGTTCGCAGCCTGAGCATTTTCGGGAATTTCGTTGTTGAATCCGTGGCCCCATCCCATCCATTTGTTGTCCAAAGAAGTTCCAGAGTTTACGATTCCGGTGTAGGTGTCAAAATCCTGTCCGGCTCCTAATGCCCATTTGTATCGGATGACCATATAGTTAAAAGGCGACAATGTTACTGTAGGCTCAATAACACAAGAAGGATTTGCACCTCTCCATGCCGTAACCCTGCAGGTTCCTGCATTGTTTGCATAAGCCTGAACATTTGCGGCTAACCATGCATCGGCTTTTGCATTGGCATCTGCTACACTTACTGTAGATACAAACTGATTCGGATTTGCGGTAAGAGTTACGGAACTTCCTTTGACTCCGGCAGCGCAGTCATTTTTTGCTGCAGTCAGTGACTTTGCAATGTTATAGTATTCCATATTTTATCTAATAAATGATTATAGTTTGTCCATTACTATTTCGAATGAAATAGTTTGAATGAAGAATATTGAGTAAAATTTTAAGAAGAAATTTTAAACTGCTTCGCCGGACATGAAGTTATTTTCTAGCGCTAAGGCTAAATTTTACGAATTGCAATGCTAATTCGTTAGAAGTTCCGCCAAGAATAAATGCAAGCCAAATGTTTAGATTTGCCTGCAAACACTGACTGGTAAATCTGAAGAAGAGAAGCGAAATGAAAAATCCAATGGTCAGATTGACAAGATTATCCTGAAGTAAAAACGACCAGGACCAACGATATGGAGTATCGATACTATACTTGTATTTAAATTTCGCCCGAATTACCACGGCCGTAAAAGCCCCGATAAAAGCTAAAAGGAACCACGTTAAAAAAACGAACAAATTGGTGGCTCCTGATAGCTGTTCTAAAACTGTTTTCAAGAATTTATTCTGCTTCCTGTTTTACAATTTCGCCGGTTTCGATATTCACACGAATATCTCCGTATTCGTCTTTGATTGCTTTTTCCAACTCATTAAAATTTTGCTGCTGAACGGCAATCTGACTCAAAATATCGGCTTTTTGAAACTCATACTGAATCGATAATTCTCCCAGCGATAATCTCGCTTTATCCATAAAGACATTAAAGTCTTGTAATTTCTTTAATTGCTCTACGTTAATTGTTTTTGCTTCTTCTTTTTTCATTTCTTGTGTTTTCATCTTTATTATTTTAATTGTTTTTCGTTTTGTTGTTATAAGTCGTATCTTTTTCTAAATTGATTAATTTAGAAAAAAATTATAGACTTCTTTTATTAGTTATAAACTCTTATCTCTATTGATGCGGGAGCCATATCACTATCTGAATTTACTCCGGCTCTAGCTGCTTGAATTAGTACTGTATTTGATGAATTAGCAAAACATGCAATGTTATGTGGTTGAGAGCTAACAGACCCGCCAAGTGTTATAAATGCAATAGTTTTGCTCATCGTAAATGCATTTGCTAGCGTTCCCAAGTAATTGCCAATTCCTGTACGAGTCCACACAACTGTTCCTCCCAAAGTGTTTTCCAAAACATTCGCAACGGGATCATTTGTAGATGTTTGAGTTAATATAGCAGTATAAACCTTATAAGGCAATGCTTGAGGAGAAGAAGTCGTTACAGATCCATCTGCCATAAGATATTGTATCGATGTACCGTTTTTTTTGATATAAGAATTTGCAGTTACATTTCCTTCTTTATTTAATGAAAATGTAGATAAACCATTATTTACTGATTCAATAGCAAATCCTGTTGATTCTGGACCGGCAGTCAATACAAGGTTTCGTCCTACAGTATCATTTTGAATTGAATTAATACATGTACTACCTAGCCCAGAATTTGCAAGTTTTATTAGAGGTATAGAACCTCTAGTAGAGGTCATAGATATCATACCGAGATCTGTGCTGCTACTATTAAAAGTCTTAATTCCTGTTATAGTTTGATTACTTGTTTTATCAATATAATTATTCAGTTCAGAAGATTTTACATATTGAACATCTTCTAAGTAAGTTGTTTTTATTACTTTTCCTGCAGAATCTGTTGTAAGAACATTTTTAGAGATTGAACCACTTACTTTAACAATACTATATAGTTGACCTACGAGAATCTCATTTGAATTTAAAATGATAAGGCCTGTGATTGAATATTCAAATCCAGAGGCATATATAATCGGAGATCCTCCTCCAAAGGGAACTTTGTATACAACATTAAGATAGTGGAACAAAATATCACCATTAGAAAATGAAAGTAATCTTCTAAATGAGTAATTACCGCTTAGATATACTGTTTTTGATCCGCCGCCAGGAGGTATTTTATAAAGAGTCATATTATCATTGTAGCCATCTGCAACTATAATATCTCCGTTCGGGAGCTCAGTAATTGATCTAAGTGCAATAAATCCTGTAGCAAATATAGTTGAAGCTCCACCTCCAAAAGGAACCTTATAAACGTTAGTGTTAAAAACACCCAAGAAGTCACCATTTGCTAGTATAACTATATCATCATACTTTCTTTCATTTGAATATACAACTTTGCTTCCACCTCCAAATGGTATTTTTTCAACATTTGTTCCATTTGAATTAGAAAGTAAAACATCTCCATTAGGGAAAGACTTCATATAAGCAGTAGAGCTGTATGATGTCACATTATATGACGAGGGAGTACCTCCACCCGATGGGCTTATGCTAACATTGTAAGGAGCTCTTGATGATTGAGTTAATAAATCACCATTTGGAAGTCTACATAGATTATAATCATTATCAAGTCCTGTAGAATGTGGGGCACTATTTATAAAAGTAGGTAATTTACTTAACATAAATCCGCTATCACCATTTATTCCACTATCAATTACTAACTCTCCAGTTTTGGTTTCTGTAGCATAACCTGTTTTATGTAATACATTACTCAGGTCACCACTTGCACCAATCTTCTTCTCAACACCATCACTACCCATTACATACATGTCGGTATTAGCACCGTCTTTTTTGGCATATAATTTTGCATGATCTGTCATTGCAGCTGGAGAAGCAGAATTCGCTAAAGTCAAGAATCCATCGGTAATGTCGGCTTTTTCGTTTAAGGTTGTAAATGAAGTTCCTGAGACATTTCCATCATGTGTAATAAAGGCTTTTTCTACTGTTATTTTCTGAATGCTGATTGCTTTTCTGTTGACATCCTCACTTCCTGTATCAAAAGTAGAAGTGGTAGCATTTGAACTAGAGTTTTGAACTAATTTTAAACAGTTTGCACTATTGTTTTTTGTAATTGTTAAAACATCCTGAACAGCATCATTATGTGTTAGATTTAAAGCCCCGTCTTTGGATTCGTTTCCAGTAGTGTGAATTACTTTAGTGTCTTCAGCATAAGTTTTAGGATCAAGAGAACCGTCTCCCTTTACAAATTTGTCTTCTGTTCCTCCAGAAGTAACAAATTTAGCAGCAGTTACATTTCCGTCTTTATCAATTTTAGCTTTTACAACATTATCTTTCGATACTTGTAAAAGATCTCCCGAAGCAGTGGCCGTTGAGTTCAAAGAAATTCCTACACCGGTTCCGGTATTTGATAATTTAATACCTGTTCCAGCTGCTGTATTCTGAACAGAAACTCCACTTCCTGCTCCGGTAACTGTGACATCCAGTACTTTTGCATTTGCATCTGCACCGCTATTAGTTAATACAATTCCGCTTGTTGAGGTTGGAGTAGTATTGTTGAAAGTCAGGATTCCGTTTTTGGTTTCGTTTCCAGATGTATGTAAAAAACTGCCAAAATCAATTTGTTGACCAGAACCTCCACCTGGATTTGGTGTTAGGTTTTTGTACCAATAATCTACTTCAATATTTCTGTTGTCAATATTAGAAGAAAAAGTGATTACTGCGGTATCGTAATTAATCGTGTAATCTCCTTCATCTCCCGGATTTTCCTTTTCTAATAATAATTGGCCATTTTTAAATGCCTGAACACTAAATTTTACAGGTAGTTTTTCTAAGGGTAAAGTACTGCCGATAAAGCTGTCAAAATGCTCTTTAACAGGCATGTAACTGTTTCCGGTGATGATTCCGATATTTTGTAAACCTGTACGCAAAAGGGCAGGAGTTACATAATGCTCATTATCTGTTCCTGTTTCGACCATTTGAAAATTGGCCTTGTCTTCGTCTTTATGAACAAAACTGTCAAAGATTTCTTCAAAGTCATTTTCTGAAGGGATATCAGCATTTTTGAATTTATTGCCAATGTTAATTCTGCTTGTTGCCATGTTATTTAATTTTATTTTCTTGCTGTAAATATTTATTTGATCACTGATTTAAAATACCAATGAATTTTACTTCATTGGTATTTTTAATTTGGATTTTAAAGAGTTAGAATTTTTTCTTCGCTGCTGTACATTCCCGATGAGTTTTCGGCAATTACTTTGAAATGATGGTAGATTCTTTCGTCATCAGCGTTTTTGATAATCAATTCATCCGTGGTTAATTTAGTTTCCAGTAAAGTCAATGTAACGGTTTCTTCATTTGAAACTTTCTCCTGAATCTTATCCCAGTTTCCTTGATTATTCATTTTATACAAATGATATTTACCATTATGAACCGTTTTTCCCCAACTGAAAACAACAGGTTTTAGAATCGATTCATTTTCTCCCATTACATCTCCCGAAGCTGTTAAAACCGGAGATTCTGGCGAAACAGTATCAGCAATCACCGTAGCCGTGATTTTTGAGGGTTGAGATGGTGTGTAATCAATATTGATAATTGGATTAAGTTCTGTTGAACTTGGATCTGCATATTCAATTTCTCTTGAAACTGTAATTCTGTAAAAGATACCTTCTCCGTAAGGGACATTTTCTAAGTCTTCAAATTCATCATAAACGGTCCAGACGCTATTAAAATCAGTAGATAACGTATCTTCGGTAATCAAAATCTCTTTGACAGCTGTCATCATTCTGATGGATTGCGCATCCAGCATGTTTTTTGCACGATAGATATTAATTTTTTTAATGTTATATTCTGGTTTGTAAGCGTTTAGTTCTATCTGAATAGCAGGTTTAATTCCTAAAACTTCATTTTCCAGAACTGGCATGATTCGTTTAATCTCCGGAGTCTGTGGCGGATTTGAAGCTACTAATTTTACAGGCCCCCAAAATGTACTGAAATCACTAAAGTTTAGCTTAATATCCATCTCACGAACACCATAGAAATAAACGTCTTGTGAATTTCCGTCCAGAGTGAAATCAGTAAATTGAGTTTTAAAATTGGTTGCGTCTGTGATTTTCATCATAGGTGCAATGTCAAGTTCCGGATCCGGATATTTTAAAACATTTCCATTTTTGTCTTTAATCGTTTGTTTCTTATTAACAGGAACGTAATCATTCCCTTTAATATATTCATAAATAACAGGTACTTCAGTAAGTGGTACAAATGTGGCATGAATGACTTGTTCGATAAAATGAATCGCTAGCAGATTTCTTTCAATTCCATGTTTTGTCGAAATTATGATATCGTTTAAAGTATTAAGCGACTCAATTTCTGGAGCATGTAATGCCGGAGGATGTGACTCATTATGCCATTTAATAAAGTCATTAATAGACTTAATAAAGAATTCACTGTCCGGAACTGGAAAACGATATCTAAGCAATGGATCACCATTAACGGGATATTCTGTATAATGTAGCGGTTCTCTCAGAGGCAATACATTAGGTTTTTCCTCAGGTCCAAGTAAATCAGTCGGATTCATAACATTGTTCTTTGTAATTAGACCTTCAAGATCTAAGAAATTTTGCCATCTGTTGGTGAAATAAACTTCATTATTACCGCCGAGTTTACCCAGTTCTTCGCGAATATTTGCCATTGTCGCAGTTTTGTACAAAGCATTTAATAATGCCTGATCGCTAGCTCTGTAATGCAACATTCCGTAAGGTTGATGTGTGTATCTGGTGGTCAGAGTATAAGTTGATCGGTTAAAGAAATCGGGTCTTGTTGCATACAAAGGACCTTGTACATCTTCGGGTTTAACTGGTTTTTCAATCCTTACGGCATACATCGGACTTGGAACACTAATTCTGGAATCATAATTTAAATAATTAGAATGACTGCTGATTCCGAAAATGGAATAATGGGTATTTTCTCCTGCTCTTGGCTGAATGTTTGCCGCTGTAATTCCGTTTGCCGCATCTGCAAAAAGATATATTTTGTAACCTGGAGAGTAATTTACTTTTTTTGTTCCAACAATAATTTTATCATAAGTTGGATCCACCAATTGGCTTCCGTCTTTTTTAATTTTAAAGTTTGGATCATTAATGTAAACCACTAATTCTCCGGTTGTTTTAGATTCAGTTCTAACGACTTTAAATTCTTTTCTGGATTTTACCGGAATCGGATTTGAACCATTAAAACAGCTATCTGTAAATAAGCGAACCGAGCCATTCATCCATTCAACAGAGTGTCCGTTTTCAGAGTTATACTGTGGATGTTGTGCGAGTTGATATCCGTTAAAAGTCAGTTTGTACAAACCAAAATGTTTATTTTCTGTTTCAGGTAAGAGAATTGGACTTTCATTATTATCCAATACATATTCTCCGTTTGCATCTACCTGATAGGCTTTTTCTAAAACTTCTTCAATCAATACCTCATCATGCCAAATTCCTCTAGTCTTTTCAATCTGTAAAGAGTCACTTCCCTGACTGTCTTTTTGCGAAATAATCTCTCGGTTAACATTTTTCAGAGCTTGTGGCAACTGAACCTGAAAATTAAGCGGGCTTGGCTGATTCCAGTTTTCACTCGTTAGCATATTCTCCACTAAAGTGCATAATCCATTAACAGGTTTTTTGACATCTTTAATTTGTTCAGAATCTATTGTAGCATCTCCATCAGAAACAAGACTATCGCTTACTTCTTTTTTAAGTACTTCAACATCTGCATAGTTAAATTTTCCTGCTGAATTTACAATAGTAATATTCTGAATAATATAATTTAACTCTCCAACTGTCAGAATACCTCCAACAAATCTGTTTTTATTAGTATTAGTTAGGTTGATTTTAATTTCTTCGCCACTACTCAGAATTGTGTATTCCTGAATTCTAATAATTGAAGTAAGCTCATTTGTGGGACTATTTGTGATGTTCAAAATTTTGGCATGCTCAACCTGAGGCAGACTATCTCTGTAATACACATTAAAATAGTCAGCAAAAAGTTCTTCATTATCAGGGAAAATAGTATCGGCAAGCAAAGCATTTTCGGTACTCATATCATCAGGAATCGGATAATTTTGTAATTCCTGAATTGCACCATACTCAAATAAAAGTCGAATGTATGTTTTATCTGTTATAGCCGTGTTATCATTAAGTTCTTTAAATTTGATCTGTTCATTAATTGATGTAAACATCAAAGGGTTTTCTTCCGTAATTAGTAACGGATTTATACCTGTCGGAGGCAACAACGTGTTTTTGGGTTTAATATGTGATTTAACCTCTAATTGTCTTCCAGATGTTGCTCTCGAAAAGATATTAATTCCATACCCTTGATAAACATACGTTTGCTGACCGGTTTTTTCCTGACGAACATTCAAAAATGATTTTCCTGATTCCGGAATAATAATCGGCGCTGGCTCATAAGAACCGATAGATAAATCTTTTTTAACGTTTGAGTAGGCTGTGTCGGAGGCTAATTCTGGTTTTTGCCAGCCTGTCTCCCCTTTAAATTTGTAATCAACACCAGCATAAATTGGGAAGGTGAAAGAACTTCCGTCAAATTCTTCAGTAGCATCAAAGAATGCAGTATTTACACTGTAATCTTTAATATCATTCATAAACAAACTGATGTATCTTTTCTTGCCGTCAAAGCTATAACCATCCGGATCGGTAATTTTTGCCTGTTCTTCTTCCTCTGAACCTGCATTTAATCCTGGTAAAAATTTGCTTAATTGCACCGGAAGAGGCAAACGTTCTGTGTTTACAGAAGTTGGAATACTCATAGAAAGATGCTGTACTTCTTTTGGTGTCGAACCTCCTTCTAAGTTTTTAAGTGTAACATATTCTGTCAGATAAATAAACTCTCCGGAAAGAACCGTTTCATCAATATCGATACATCCCAAACCTAACATTCTGGCAATATGATAATCATTGGCAGCAATGTTCAACAAGTCCAGATTGGAGATTTTTGTAGAATTCTCTGCAAATTCTGCTGTTTCTCCTGGTTTAGGATCGTTGGTCGGAATATTGTCATTGAACTTTACAAGTTCTTCAGCTTTCGGATTTAGATCGTTAACACTCAAATCAATGTAACTTTGTACAACTTCTTTGATGTTCTTATCATCTTCGGCTGTCGCGCGTTTCCATTTATCTTTATAATTGTTTACGTTTACATATTCTTCATCATTAAACTTTAACCACTTTCCGTGAACAGTATTCAATTTCGGCTCTAATTGTTCAAATGCTTTATTGTCATCAAGAGTTAAAGCATACTTCCCTTTTAGGTCCCAAAGCGCATTTTCATTTGCATTTTGGATAAAATCAGAATAGAATTCAAATTCGATTTTATTTACTATACAATTGTTGGCTTTAAGTCGAATACTTCTTCCGTTTTCTGCAATGACACGCACATTTCCTGCCTGAGCTGAGGTATAAGTTTTCCTGTTAGTAAGTCTTTTTGGTGCTGCAATTTTATTTTCTGCAACAGATAAAGTTTCTATTTTAACAACGCTTGAACTAACAGTAGAATTGAAAGTTAATTCTGCAGCAAAGAACAAATCACTTTTATTCTCAATCTCAATAATATTGTTTCCGTAAGCCTGAATAAAACCTGACGGATTTTGAGCAGGGTTAATACTTGCTTTGGTTGAAAGGTATTTTGCTTTGTTTCTAAAATAAACATAGATCGATCTTTGCGGATCTGATGTTTTATAAACCCATAATGCATTGATAGTATCTGTTGACTTAGGTTTTTGGGCTAAATCAATTGTGTGCTTAACTTTGGTATAAGGAGCTCTGTAAACTTTTACGAAATCATCTTTTTTATTGTAATTAGAATTAACTCCTGTAAATAAATCTCCTTTCGGAAGATGGTTTTCACCCAATTCTCCAGCCAAAAGCCAACGAAGATGAATTCCCTTTGTACTGTCAATACCTTTAGAACCGGCAGCAGTAATTTGTAAACTAGTCGATTGTAAAGCTGTTTTTCCAGAAGTCATTTCAACAATTTGAACCTCTTTGCTTACATTAAAACTAATCTGAAACGCATTACCGGGATTGCTAACATTTACTAAAGAAATAGCAGCATTGAAAGTACCCATTACAACCGGACTTCCGTCAATTCGGATTGCCACTTCTAAATTTGCTAAACCTGGAATCACAACAGTATCCTGAAGTTTAAAAACCAGACCATCAATACTACTAGCATTGTGAATCCTTGTCCCCGCAGGAAGTGTAAGAGCCACGCGGCTTTTATTTCTAAGGACTAAAGTTCCGGCACTTTGATGCACGGCAAAACCTTTTTTTAATGCAGGATAAACCATTTTGTTTTGCACAATGCTGACATTTGGTAAACATCCGATTTGTGCACCAGACAAAGCACCTGCAAGTTGATTTAATTCAGATCCTAAAGTGCTAAAATCCGGAACTCTGATGTAATCAGTATTTAGGATCGTAAGTCCGCTGGTTTTTGCAACCGGGGCTTTTCCTAAAAAGGTAGTAAGCGGAGTTATAAGTTCGACAGCATTGTCTACGGTGCTTGTAACACCGTAAACAAAAACATGCGATTTATCATTTAGATTATTGTATAAATTTTTCAGTAAATCATTATCATTTACCTGCAAACCATCTGTAACTACCACAACAATGTCCGGAACTACAGTTAAGCTATTTACGACTTCCAGACCAGATGCCCAGTGATCGGATTGAGGATCGGCAGATCTTAAACCAAAAGCATTTATCCAGCTTTGAAAAGCAGCGGCATTACCTAAAATTCTTTTTTGAATAACATGCTCTGATCTTGTATTACTGTCGCTATTTGACATTCCGATTAACGAAAGCGTAATTTTACTCTGAGGCTGAGAATTGATAAATGAAGTCAGCCCATCACGTATTTGCTGCGCTTCGTTTCCATTTATCGAACCCGACTCATCGACTACGATAGCGATATACGTTTCGCAACCTGAGGATTGGCTTTCTTGAAGATTTATAGAACTCATTTTTTATTGTTTTTTTAAGGATTTATATTTCTACAGCTAAGATTACAGGCTGATCAACACGAACTGTTAATGCAGTAGCATTTGCGCCAACTGTTCCGTTATTATTCCACATTCTGTATTCAAACTTGATGTTTAAAGTTGGATCAGTAATTTTTTTACTGTTATTCATAATCAGAATTTGAGAATAATCTTTAGAATGCAATACTTTATAGTTTGACATTTTTGTTCCGGCATCGTCGACAACAGAAACTGTATTCTGAATTTCTTCTAATGGAATTTTAGGAATATTGAACGGTTCCGGATTACGAATTAAAAGTGCTACAATCTCATCAGTATCAGTATTAATAATTCGGTTAACCTCTGTTGACTGAGCAGGATCTAAAGGCGACAATTTTAAAATACCTTCTACTGCACGATCAAATAAATGCTGGTATTTCAGAGCAATCGATTTGCTAAATGTATCGGTGTGACCAAAAATCACATTGTTTAAAGAAGTAATCTGATCTTCAGTTAAACTTAAAGGAATATCAAATAGAGCTTTTCTTGACGTTGTTGCATCAATCTCAAAACTATTTACCTGTTCGGCAAAATCTCTGTAGCGGGAAGTCTGGAAGCCAAATTGATGTATTAATACGTTTTCATTATCGGTTGCAATTTTATCTTCGTTATCATCAAAATAATTTTTAGCTAAAATGGTGTATAACTTTGAAGGTTTTAAATCTGTAAGTTTTACTTCATATCCAAAAGATTTTGGTTTTAGAGCCGATCCAATTTGAATCGTACATTGTAAATCAGTACTTCCTTTAATCATGTTTTGCAACATTTTAATGTTTAAAGGAATTCTGGGATCATTATCGTCAACCCAGTCCGCATTTTTTTCTTCAGCTTTAGGATATGATGTTACTTCAGTTGGTAAAGGATATGGAATAACAACATCGTTTAAAGGATCTTTGATAATAAGATTTAATGCGCCATCAATTGCACCTTTTCCGCCATAGGCTTCCCAATCTCTAAGCATGTGAGAGACATAAGGATTTTTAAAGAACAACGAGATTTTGCATTGTTCATTTCCGTAGAATGAAGGTTTAGATAATAATAAACTTCCATCAGCATTAGGGTAAGAACGGTTGTAATCTAAATATTGTCTCAAAGAAGTCAAAGGTGATTTTGACAAGTTTGTTAACTCATTTTTCGGCGGTGCATCCGGGCTAGGCAGAAGAACCGGATCTGGAACAGGGAAGTGTCCAACAGGTCCTAAAGTCCTGAAACCATAATGGTAATTAAATTTGGTCGTGTCTTTATCATCAACCCTATCGGTTAAAGTAAAACTAAGACAGTACTTAGTATTGGGTCTCCAGATAGGCTGAACCGTATTCTGAATTGCCGCTTCCATTGCCTGGTTATCTTCCATGACTTCCTGAGAACTCGGAATAGTTAAATTATGCATTATACTTTCTTTACTTAACCAATTAATTTGTTGAATGTAAGTAGTGTAATCTAATTCAGGATCATCATCAGAATTTCCTCCTGCGGTACAAATTACATTATTGATAGTAAGCAGTTTTGAAGATCTTGTACCTTTACTGTACTCCAATTTTTCAACAATATCAAGTGCCGTGGAATTTGCAGTGCCAATTGTCAGGGCAGAAGCAGACGAAATTACAGAAACAGTGGTTGCAGGATGTAAAGAACAGTTGTCAAATTGATCATTAAACAGAGAGAAATAAATTCCTTTTTCATTTGCTTTAGACGAAAGCATCAAAATTTCATTAACTGATGGCTCGTTTTGAATGTTGACAATAGTTGCATTATCATCTTCGCTTCCTCTTTCAATTAATCTTGTCAGAGTCAATGAAGTATTAAATACAAACAGATATTTTTGATTATAAGCAAGAACCGAATTGTCTGCTAAAGTTTTATTAGACAAATAAACGGCAGAATCAAAAATGGTATCGTTTTTCACGATGTCGATATTTGTTCCGTTAATTTGTGCTAATCCAAATTTTCCGTTCGTCAATTTAACAGTAAGTAAAACTTTTCCGTTTGCAATCACTGCATCTTTAATTTCTGAAACAGATGCCTCAGAAATTACTTTAGTATCTGTAACCGAAATCGCTTTTGTACTTGTATTAATACTGAAGCGAATGATTTTTTTATTATTGGTAATTAAACTAAAATCAGTAGCATTATGTTGAAGAACTTTAATGGCGATTTCGTCAATTTTTAGACGTTTAATGATTGAACGATCCGTACCGTTAACCCAGTTAATTTGAGTTGCATTGTCTAAAGTGTTCACCCAAAACAATTCATTATTTGAAAGAGGCACTACTTTATTGTAACCTGTAGAATACGTGTTCAAATATTGCATTCCAAAGTTTTTATTTAACTCAGGATCAAGTTCAATGATAGCTGTAGTGCGGGCAGGAGTTACACAACCTACAATAAAATCATCATTGATTACTGCTTCTCCGATTCCTTTGCACTGTGTTGCATCTAAAGCTTGAGTAATTAATAAATTATCATTTATAACCTGCATTGATGTTACTACACCATTCAATAAACGTTCTCTTATAAGATTACCTTTGGCATCAATTTGAGCAATAACAGTAGTATTGGGCTGCGGATGAAATGAAACTAAATAAGTGTCATTATATTTGAAAACTTTATCAAAATTATAAACCGCTTTTCCGTTGTATCCGTAAAAACGGGTAAAAGTTAATGGAGCAGAAGTTCCAGTTGGATTGTCGTTACCAGCATCTGCTTTTAATTGCGCTAATAGTGCCATCAATCTGTCAAACTCTTCCAAATCACTTGGTTCAAGAACAGTAAATTCTCCATCTTCAGAAGCGTAAGTTGCATCAAATAATGCAGCGATCTTATTACGAACATCTAAAATAGCCTCTGCATATGCAGCAACCGGACTAATAACAATTTTATCGATTTTATCTTTTAGTGCTAGATCAGTAACATTATCGAATAATTTGATACAAGAATTTAACTCAGCTTTGGTATAAGTTACTTCATCTGAAACTGAACCACTATTAGATTTACGAATTTGGACAAATTTATATTTAGGTAACTTGTCGCCCTTCTCAAAATAGGATGTGTAAGCACTAACTTTAACTGTTTTTGCATGCGTTGTAATTTTTAAAGAAGGTTCAATAGCTCCTTCAGGGAAGATAATTTCTAACTTATCATAGTTTTTGAATGATTAAGATCTTCTAAAACCAAACGGATTCCTTTCGCCCGTGATGCTCATAAAATCACCATCAATAAGTTTTCCGTCTACAATTTCCGGAGCTTCTCCAACCAGTTTAAAAAACAAGCCATTGATTTTATCTGCTCCATATTGCGTTGGTACGTAATAACGTTTTCCAATTTTTTTATTTAAGAAATTCACAGATTCCTCTTCAATTTGATCTGAGATACAGAATAATTTTGAAGGAGTAATTCCGAATTGTTCCGGAACATGCCAGCCAGGTTCACCCGCGCTCAAATAAGAGAACGGATTGGTTGCCAGTACTCGAATACTATCATACTGATCAATTACTTTTTGCCATTGTGCCCAGGGTAAATTACTTACGAGTCCTCTGGAATCTTCTGGAGTAACCGCTTCAAAAGGATGATAGGGTACCCATTTATTTGTCTTTTCGTTCCAGGATTTTAATCCAATCGATTCAATTGCATATTCATGTTTTACCTGACGAAGTTTTCTGCCTGCTTTAGATATTCCTTCAGGAGGCATCATATCCGTGTAGTTTTTAGCATCTGCGGTATAACCGCCGATTACTTTATTCAGACTTTTGTTAGGTAAAACCCCCTTAGCCATTTTAATATCGATAAACGTATCTAAAGGAATTACGCTGGAAATTCCATCTGCATTAAGAGGTTCATTTGAAAAATAATTAAGCAAATATGCTTCATTCGTAAGCATGTGTACCCCTTTTACAGACTCAGCTGTTCTGTTGTCGTTAACATCTCCGAATGTTCCCATAGGAAGAGGACTGTAAGGCGTACGGTCAACAATTCTGTTAATGTCCCACTGAAGCTCAATCAGAAATGTTTTACGAACTCTTACAAAGGCAATTTTTACACGAACACTTAATTCCAGTTTTGCATAAATAAGGAATGGTTTGAAAGATTCGACAGAGAAGATAGTATCGAGAACAATTTCGACATTGATGATCCAGATTTTAATCTGAATTCCTCCTCCTGCAGCAATATAACCACCCATTTGAGGACGTTTGAATGAAATTTTCCCACCCATTTCTAAGTAAGCCCATAATTTGACTTTAGCAGGTCCAAAACTTTTTTGCAGTTTAAAGTCTAATCTGGCACCGGCTTCAATTCCCTGGGCAGAAAGCATAAGGAATGCTTTAGCAGTAAATAAAGTCAGGATTCTCGCCACAATAGGATCTTTTTTAGATCCAAGATTGATATACCATGGTTTCTGATTTTTGAAAAAGAAACCAGCTTCTAATAAAGCATGTAACTGAATTATTTCGCCACCTGTTTTAGGCATCTGGAAATCGGCTCCTGCAGCCATTTCAAGCGAATCATCACCAAAGGCAACCATGGCAAAGAATGGGGGAGTACTCTGATCTTTTTCAATTGGTCCTAAACGATCACTCAGAACGCTTAATCCGGCTTCGATGTAAAATAAGGTCGGAAGAGAAAGTAACAACATCGCCCGAAGTGTCAGAATAGTTCCTCCCGTTGTTTCAAAAGTTGCACCCGCACCAATAGAAAATGGTGATTTATACTGCATAGAGTCGGGCGGACCGCTGAATTTACGAATATTAATACCCGCTTTAGGATGTTTGTAGAATTCGTACCAGGAATTATCTGTTGTTAATCCGGCAGCCTGTTTAGTTGCCACATATCTGAATCCTAATAAACCTCTAAAACCGGTAATAGAAATAAATCCAAGCGGAATACCAGTTGGTAATTCAATACTTGCATCTACTAAGAATGCTGGGTATTTAGGCGCAAAACGCATTCCTACACTTCCTGTGATTTTTGCTTTCGGTAATTTTAAGGAAACCTCACCCATAAATTCCGGTGAAACTCCAGGCTGAGGAAGTGAAATCATACCATGAATAATCGCCATAGCCGATTCTTCTGTAGCCGTTCCCGGAATCATCAAATCGACTTCAATAGTCTGAATTCTTAAGAATGAATCTTTTGGGCCATCATCTGTAGAGTAGTAGTATTTAACTCCTTCACCACGTGCATCTAACCCTAAAGGATTGACACTGATCGCGCCATCAAATCCCCAGAAATTATATTTACGTCCGTTAATTTGAGTAGAACCAAAGTTGATATTGCTTACGGCCATCTGGACAGGTCCAAGATTTACAGATAAACTAATCGGAATCGGTATAGAACCACCCTCAACTTCAATATTTCCATCGCTGTAAATACGTAGTTTTTCTACGTCAAAACCTTGGCCTTTGGTTAATCGGTTTATTAATGTTCCTTCAGGGAAAGAAACGTAACAAGAAGTTCCTATATAATAATCTTCATCTTGTTTGCCTAGTTCAAAACTGTGGAAGTCGAAGTTTACTAAATCAAATAAGTTCGCTTTTGGTTCATTTGCTTTATCAAAAGAAGCGGTTAAGTTAAAATCTCCGTCGTCGTATAAGTGGCCTTCGATATCAACATGAAAAGGTTTTCCTTTTAATGGATGGTCTTCAGGAAATTTTAGTTTATTAATTTCTATTGCACCCTTGATGTTTGATGAGATTACTCTATTTTGTTTAAAAGAAATATCAAATTTGTTAAAACCAACCCTGAAACTTTTTGCCAATTTAAACCACATGTAATCTGTTTCTCCAACGGGATTACCAACAATTAGAGATTCTAATCCGATTGTTCCTGAGATTCCACCTTCAGTACCAATTAATAATTGTTTACCGGTAATTTGTAATGTGGCATCATTCTCTTTGTTAAACCATTTTTCAGGTAATTTTATTGCGGCCTTTTCAGCGTACACACCTCTAAATGCTGAACCTCTGCCATCTGCATCGGCTTCGGCTATATTTTTATCTCTGCTTAAATCTACTTTTAATCCTGAAAACTCTGCGATTAATCCAGTGTTTCCGATCATAGATCTGTTTAAACTAAAACTTGAAATATTATTAAAGATAAATCCGCGATTCGAGGAATATTCTAAACTTCCTACATCAAATTTTAGGTAGCTAAAATAGTTTTCCGGTAATGGTTCATCAAGTTCCAGTCCATCAACACTTTCAGTTCCGGTGTAAACAGGCTGTAACCATTTATGAGGAAATTGCAATCCAACGCTTATTTCATTTATAGCCATTCTAAACTGAAGAGTCAGGGCTTCTTTGATGTTTTTTTCAATATTGTCGAAATAGCGGGCAAATAATATTTTCAAACGATCTAATCCTTCATTTCCTACATTTAGAAGACTATCATAAGCAAATTTTAGCAAGTCAATGTCTAAACTTCCTATCTGCTGAGACAAATGTTCTAACTGATTATCAAATGAGGCATTACTGTCGCTTAAAGTTGTTAATGCGTCTGTATGAACACTATTAAATTGATTAACAAAGTCTACAAGTGCATTTGCTCCCGGATAGAAGGTATTGATAACCTCATTTAAAAATGTTTTTTCATTTATTTCTGCCAATTCAAAAAGGATGCGCAATACAGATTCGACAGCATTATCAAATGATTCAAAATTGAAGTCATTAATATATTTTAGAATAATCCAGGAGTAATCAAAGCTGATAGGAATTTCGGTATTACCATCTACAGTAGGATTTAAAACCAGTTTTAAATCCTGAGCAAGCGGAATATCCAGCCCAAGTGAATTGTATGTGGTCAATGTCATGCTGTAAAAACCAGAAGAGTTATCGTAACTCTGACTAGCAATAAGATTTTTGACATAAACAGAATCAAAAAGACTGGCAAGTGCATCTCTAATCGCCTCTAACTCATTTGGAATCTTGTCCAATGGTAATAACTGGCTTAATGACGGGTGCATTATTTGATTTGACATATTTTTAAATTTATTTCTTTGTTAGTGGTTTGTAGATCACTATTCAAAATTTGTCTTCTGTCTCAGCAGGATAATTTTCTTTTTGAAAAGACATGAATACTCTGTATTCCTTACTTAAAAAAGAGGACAATAATAATTTCGAAAAGTATTTTTTGAATTTTTCACTACTCTGTTTAGAAGTAGTTTTTGAATGCAGGATGCTCTTTATTAGAGTCTTATTACTTTTTGACATTGCAAAGATTTACAAAAAAAAGTGCTAAAAAAAACAACTGCAAGGTCGTTGAACACTTGTATTTTGATACTTGACAAAGTTGTACAGAAAGTGGACAACTTACCTTTTGCAAAGTAAAAAGAGAGCCCTTGAAGAAGAGCAAAAGCGATTTTTTACTCAACAATAAAAATATTGAGAGTAGGAAATGGTTTGATTTTTGGAGAACTTCCAATATCAATTTGATCTCAACGGATGAGATTTTAGGAATCTACTTATGTAGAATGAATTGTCAGATAATATGTCTGTTTAATGAAGTATAAAACTATCTTTTACTGCGCCTAAAACGTAAGCGCAGTAATTGAGATAGTGTTTTGTAAAAAAACTAATTGTAGTATTCGATTTTTCTTTCGGCAACCAAAGTGGGTTCTCCATCTGGGGTTCCTTCAAGAAACATGTTGCATTTTATCCAGTTGTTATGGCTGTCGTATTCGTAGGTATAGTAGAGTTTTTTAACATCAAGATTTTGTTCAGGATAATTAGGAATAAATTCTTTTTCAATTATATCACCTTGTTCGTTAAATGTTTTTAGAAAGTTCCTTGTAGGACTAGAAATTTCTCCTGGCCCTGTGACATAATATTTTACTTTTTCTACATAATCTTTTGTAGAATGATAGATATAATCTTCTTTAGATATAGTTTCGCCATCTCCATAAAACAATGCTTGAGTCATACGACCTTGGTTATCGTATTTATACTTCAATTGTAAATCACTACAAAATTCATATTCGGTATTTAATGCATTAAAAGAATAAGATTTTATTTGTTCCTCATTCTCTGGGCCGGAAACAATTTTTTGGCTTATAACCTGGTCTTTTTCGTTGTAAAAGAATAATATTTTAATATCAAAGTATTGAACATTATATTTTTTTAGGGGTACAGAATCTATAGGGTCTAAAACATATTCTAATTCTTCTTTTATTCTTCCTTTATTATCATATTGATAAACATATAGACTTTGGATTAAATCTTTCTGATATACTTCATTTGTTCCTGTAGAATCTAAATACTTAGAAAAGGTATACTTATCAACATTTGGCTTTAATAGTAAATAATAATCACTATTTTGGGGATACTTTTTATAAACCGTTTTTTTGCTTTCTTTTTTTTCAAGGTCTTTGCTATCATAATTAGAATAATTAACATTAACCTCCTTCAAAGAAAGATTTGTTAAGCCAAAATTTGGAATCCCATTTACAGCGATTTTTTGAGAGCCATTTTTATAAAGCTCTAAATATGGGTAAACCCAAGGAGCACCATTATTTAATTGGATAGCATTTTTAATATTTTTTGGAAGATTTTCATTGATTTTGGAGTAGAATGTATGAGCTGATTTTACAGAACCTTTTAAATTTATTTCATTTTTTTCAGAATAAAATAGATTATACCTGTTTGAATTCTGCCCGTTTAAAAATGTTGTTGAGAATAATGTTAAATAAATGAAAATAAAATAAAATGTTTTCTTCATAATTATTATTTTAAGGTCTGCAATACTGTTTTTGCTGCAATACGTTTGCTTTCTTTTTGATAACCTAACAAACCACGTATTTTTTCGTAAGTAATTCGTAAAGGATCTTCCGGGTCTAAAAATGTTAAATTTCCATTTTTATATAATTGGGCTTGATAGTTTATTTCAGCCAATGCTTCAAGTGTTGCACCGATAGTTGCTCCTTCCCCTGCTTTTACGGTTCCTCCAAAGCTGGCACCAGCTTTTGCTTCTAATGTTACATCAAGTTGTGCTAAAGTAGCAATAAAATTAAAATAATCGATAATTTTAGTTATTCCATAATCAAGATCTGTCCCACGTGATGGTTTTTTATTATTAAGATAGAGGTCAAAATGATTAAGACCCTTTAAAAATCTTAGTAAGGCAGTAACATAATTTACTGGAGGTGCCAATTTTATATATTTATCCATTTCAGCATTTAAACCTACAATACTAGTGCCTGGATAGATTCCTGATTTATTATCATCAAAAAGTTTTTCATAATAATCAGCTCCTAATGCAGCTACTGTTTGATTTTCGGTGGCATTTGGATTAACTTTCTCTTTCTCTTTTTCTTTAATTATATTATGAATTTGACGTCTTTTTTCTTCTAGTTTATCTTCGAATGTTTTTCTTTGAGCAGGAGTGTTTAAAGTGACATACTTATAATTGAGTTTTTTTAGATAAAATTTTATTGCTTTAGCTACTAGATTTGTTTCTAGTTCCATTTTTACATCAATTGCTAATCCTCCTTCAAAAAATGTATTTGATTTGCTTAATTTTAAAGATTGTTCTAACATTCTAGAGATTAATTCGGCTTCAGGTTTTGCAGTACCTCTATGCGCACCCACAATTTGACCAGTAAGGCTTTTGTCAGGCATTTTTACTCGGACAAGTTTGGTTTGTCCTGTGTTAATATTTAAAGCACCAACTTTTTTGTGAAATTCTATACTTCTAAATAATGATAAAACGTTTTCAAAGTTATAATCGTAAGTTTCCCTATCTTTAATCATCTGATAAAGAGTACCGACATTAAAGTTGTATTTTATTTCGGTACCAGGCTGACAAAGAGAATTAACATCCCCTGTAAAAGTGCTATAGTACAATGAAATTTGTTTGATTACCTTTTCTCCTGGGCTAGAATATTTTATAGAATGACCACTAAGGGTATCGACAATGACATTTTGACCAGTAAAATCGAAATCACCAGGACCTAGAGAATCAGCAGAGTCAATTCTATCTAATTTATATTTGACGCCAAACATCGTTCCCTTATCAAATGAGATTGCATTAAAAAAGGCTCCTACCAAGTCTGCTCCAGGAAGTAATTTTATAAATAATTTTTTTAGAAAGCCACCCAATAGTCCAAAACTTAAAGTATTTTGGGAATAATAGTTTGTATCAATCTCGATAGTCTTAAAAACTCTGCCTGAATGATCTTTAGTTAAAGGGTTGTCTCCATAGTCTACCTGATAACTAAAAGCAACGCCACTTTTAAAAGCTGCTTCACCTGTAGCGCCCATACCGGGTAATTTATTGAAAATATTATCTATAAATCCATAACCTCTATTGTTATCTTGTTGAGCTGGTGTATCTTGGTTTTGTGTTGGTGTACTTATACCATTTCCTGTATCAACTCCTACTTGTGCGCCTGCCCAGCCAGTAAGGCTTTTTTCGAAGGAAACTTCAAATTTTGTTAAGTATTGCCTTGGATTTAAGTTTATGACATCAAAGTATTCTAATACATCAGCTGTAGCATTTACCATTGCTCCTCCGAAAACATTAATAATCATAGTTAATAATGCTGTTTCCTCTTTTCTAACTGGAAATTCATATTCATTACCAATTTTAATATCATATGATTTTCCTGCACCTGCACCTACATTTAATCCGAATTTTTTCTGGGAGGTACCGTGCCCTCCTGTATGGAATCCTAGACTTGTTCCGGCTGCTACATCAGCTCCGACTCCAAATGTTGATTGAGTACTATAGACAATTATTAATTCTTTTTCTTTGGACATTTTTCGAGAAAGACTTCTTTCTACATTCCCTTTTGTTTGAATTGGAATACCCCAGGTGATGCTTCCTCCAATTGCAATAGTACCTCCAAGACCTCTTGGCCAATATTTAGTCAAAACGTCAATAGCAAAATTATATGCTTTTTTAAAAAACTCTGCAGCTTCCTGATACAATGCAATTGCGTCATCTACCATTTCGTCAACATAATCTAGACCAGTCTCAACAATATTCTCAAGAGATGTACCCGCTCTGTTAACAAAAAGATCTAAAACTTCATCAATAACATAGTCCATAACCGATGTAGGTTGAGTATTAGGAGTAGTAGGCGGAACAGTTACAGGCGTTAACATTTCGTTTGGCCTGAAGTTTAGAAAATAATACATAGAATCAGCAAACTTTCTTGAAGGAATTCTAATGTTTTTCCCTTTTATGGTTGAAAACGAAGTTGTATTCCCATTGCTGTCAAACTCAATTTTACTATTAGGATTCAACCTTTCCATTTCTTTTAAAAAACGATAATAATTGGGTAATGCAGTTTTTGGCTCATCTTCATAAAATTCATTTTCAAAAATATTTATATCATTTAGATGGTTAACCGGATACCTTTGATAATCATTAGCTTTTACTAATCCCCATTCTTTTACGCTTGAACCTTTTTCTTCTGAATTATAGTAATATAACAAATTAAGATAAAATTGAAAGCGGGAATCATATTTTCTTTTCGCGGCAGGAAATGCCTTTCTTTCGGGGAGAGTAAATATTACCGTGTTATTATACGGATCCATAATTGGGGAACCGCCACCTCCATAATAATTATCAAGAATTATTTTTTCAGGAGAGTCACCATCTTCTATTTTATGTAATTTGGCATCTTCGTCATCAAATAATAACGGAGGGGTGTTTTCTTCTTCTTCTGGGTAATCTAATATATAAGTATTAGTATAACTATTTGCGGTACTGTATTGCACTTTAGTTTCTGCGGGATTAAGAATTGCGATAAAATTCTGACCGTCAATATTATAACTTGAAAATATTTGCTGTACTTCAGGTTTATTTAGAATTTCATTTTTGGTCTTATTTGATAAATCGATATTTATTTTATCATTAACAAGAATATCTTTTCGAACTATTTTTCCTTTAAGAACTGTATCTAATTCAATTTTAATAGGTTGGTCATTTTCACGAAATGAGATTGTATATTCATATTTATTATTTGTAAGAGATTGTTGTACGAAACTAAATTCCTTATTACTTGACCTTCCGATATATTTTTTTCTTTGAGCATCGAAAAATTCATCTCCTAGAAATTTACTATCTATTTTTAGTATTGTTATACAATCGATCACACTTGTAATCGGAATATTAAACTTTTCTTGAAAGAGAGTAATTGCATCTTTTAGATTTAAGTCAAATTTATATGAGTTCACATCTAGTTCAGAAATATTATATGCAGGGTATAGATCATCCCTTTCATCAATAAAATTTAATGCAACCTTAACTAATCTAACAGCTTCATTTTCATCTCCAATTTTTAATGGAGATGTTTTTATACCGCCTCTAGCTATATCTACTAAACGGGAATTGTCTTGGAAAAGTAAACAGTGAAGTTTACCTCCGCCATCATTGTTAGTTTGATTTTTTTCAGCTAGAGGAACGTTGTTTATAGCGTTTTTGGATGTGTATATTGGCATAATTAATAATCTTTATTATTTAATTTTAGTCTACAGCTGCACTAGTGAAGCTAATGGGTAAATTATTGTATGTGATATCATCAATTGAATCAATGATATCAACATAAAGTAGAGAAGTGTCTTCGTTTTCAATTAGTAATGGCACTCCTAATGTTAGAGTATATTCTTCTACTGCAAATTTTGAATATTCGGTGAAGTTATACTCCTTACATTTTACATATGCTGGATGATTAGGAAATTCATTATTTTGATTTTGCTGATATGTTTTTAATGCATTATACTCTTCATGAGTGAAAGTAATGGTTTCAAAAGTCTCAAAAACAATATCATTCTCACTATAATCTCCAGATCTTGAGTATGAAAGAAATCTAACAGTATTGTTGCTTTCTGAATCAGTAACTGAGAATTTATTCAGCTCAAAGTTTCCAATTTTAGAAGTTTTTACAATTTGATTCAAAAAGCCAATGTGTGGATGTGTTGTATTTTCGTAATCGTAATCAGCAGTATCAAATTTTAAATTAAATTTGCCTTTACCAATCAATGCAACAGGATTATCTGCTTTACTTGTTGTTTCTTTATGTACAACCTCGTCTTTATAAGAAAAAAATGTCACATGATTTTTATCGATAGCGATTCCTGAAGCAGGTAAGTAAGCTTCACCTCTTTTAGAATCTATAACTATTGGAGAGTTAATAGAGGAGTAATTGTATACTCTAAAGTCGCCATCAATTAAATCATCAAACCCAAAAATATTATTCATCTTTAACGAGAAAAGATTATCCCATATCGATGGTAAATTTTGAAACTCATTATTATTACCATTTCCTTTTGTAGATTTTTTTAGAAGGAAGTAATTTGCCCCTAATTTATTATCTCCATATTTCCAGTTCTTTAGTTTAATTGCTTCAGATTCTTCAAATTGTATAGAATTACTGCCGTCACCATCTGCAATTATAAAATGTTTTTTTTGCGTCGTATCAACTTCTGTTGAAATTTTGCCCACATAAGATGATAAGAAGTTTGCGTTTACAGGGCTGCCAATTCCAATAGGTATTTTGATATGAAACCATTTTTTACTGTTATTATAAACCTGATTGGTAATTTTAAGAATTGGCCAATTGGTATAATAATTCATTGGGGAATATACAGGATCTTTAACATTACTGTCTGCAGAATAAAAACCAACATTTAACTCATCTTTGAATTTAAAGAAGTGATTGTATGAAAAGCCCCAATCGTCTCTGATGTCAATATAAACAGTGTTCTTGTTATAGAACCTACTTAAAAAGTCATTTCCGTTATCAGCACCTTTTACCCTTAGCCCTTGATTTTTTGTTGCACCATAAAAAGCCGTAATATCCAGATAGCTTAGAATTTCTTCTTTCTTAAATCGGTTATTGAATTTTAATTTGAGTTTTTCTACTTCGTTCAAACCGCTGTCAATTACTAGTTTTGGAATTTCAAGACTATGGCTTGAAGCCATTAAGAGTTTTAATGTTGGTTCATAACCAATCATATCAAGTATTACCTCAATTCCGGCAAGATTAGATCCTCCGGCAAATTTTCCGATTTGACATCCTCCCTCAACAATCAAAGGATGAAAACTATCCGTATCATCAAAAAATATTTTTTCGATAAAAGTGCTGTCTGGAAGCGATGAAAAATTCAATCCTAAGCAATCGGACTTAGCAGTTAAATTGGTACCGTTTTTAGTGTTTAACTTGGTCTGAACATCTTTTATTACTTTAAGAATATTGTCTGAACTCCAGGAGCCATCTGACTCTGGTATATTTTCAAGATTGTCAACCAAAGAAGACTTTTGAATTCCTCTGTAAATGAACATCTTAATTGGGAAGCCGCTGACATAAGTATTTAGTGGCAGCAGTGCAATGTTTAGTAATGATGAATTGGCAGTTGGCATTGCTAGTACTAATGATTTTGTAATGGCATAAGCTGGTGCGCCTTCTGTAACAGAAAACTTATTATCTAAATTGTATTTTTCAACATTATCCACATCAGGAAGTTGTCCAAAGGCTAACTCAGCTAACTGATCAGTTTGGATTGAACTTTCCTTCGTAAAAAAAAATATTTTTGACATATGTTTGTTTTTTAGATCTAAAATTCAATTGAAGTTTTAGAATGAATTATTGTATAAAATGGCAAGCCACTTAGAATAGCCTATAGAATCTCGCAATTGGTTTGGCAGCATAATAAACCAGCACCACCAGAAAAATCCTCCCCAGCCAGATCTGCACCTTTTGCCAGAAAGTCAAATAATTGACAAATTTTGTGGTGTTGATCGTTTTTACTTCGGTTTCATTTTTCTGTTGCGATTTCCAGCGGGCGTAGAGTTCCTGTTCTTTGAGTTCGCAGTCGACGTTAAGTTTGTTGTTCTCAAGACGAACCTTTGGGCTTTTTAATTTACGCCCTGGTTCGGCCTGAGTAACATTCTTAACAACTACTTTTCCGTTTTGACATTCTAATAATGCTTTGAAAGAACTGCTGTCTTTCTGAATTTTAAAAACAGTATCATGTACCGTTTCTTTGATAGTAATCGTTTTGGTTTTTTCTTCGCTTAGAACCGGCTTCGGGCTTTTACACGAAACCAGAACTAAGACTGAAAAAAACAAAAAAACAAGACGTTTTAGATGATTCATCATAAGTTATAATTGGATTTATAGTATGTTTTTTAGAGTCTTAAAAAGCTTTTAATGCTTTTAATCTCTCTTTTTCTTCGGGCAACTTTGTAACCTTCACGGCCGCCCATGTCAGTAGTATTTCCTTCGATGGTATAGATAAGAGATCCTGCAACTTTATCAACAATTCCGGCGTGTCCTGTTCCGTTTTTAAAATCGATGATAAAGACATCTCCGGGCTGAGGTTCTTTTTTTACAAGACTTTTACTGGAATTGTACTGATCTAATACACCTCCGGTTTTCTTTAAAGGATTTTTAAGTCCTAACTGCAATGCGGCTTTCTGAGAACACCAGTAAACAAAAGCCATGCACCACGGATATCCTTTTGCAAGTCCGACACTTCTTAGATAAATTTCGACTTCGGGACCAGCGTTACTATTTCTTGGCATCTCTTCCACACCAACCTGTGCAGTGGCAATTTCTAAAGTTTTTTCGGCTAGTGTCATTGCTGTTTTCCATTTAGTTGTTTAAATTTTTGTAATTCATCTACCAATTGTTGGTTAACCAACATGAGCTCTCTATGTTGTATTTCCATTTTTTTGATCGTATTGGTAGCAGCGGTTAATCTGGCAGTAAGATCGTCCAGCAGATCGCGGTAATATTTTACGGCGCTTACTGCGTTGTCAAGTTCGGCGGCTCTGTCCTGAGCCAAAGATTTTCTCATCGAGAAAAACCAGGTTATAAATGCCGCAAAAAATGCGGTAAGAGTGGGGTATAGAAACTGTTCCATTTTGAATGTTTAAAAAATAGTTGTTAGGTTAAATATGTTTTCAGGAAACAGCTTAGAGAAGTATTTTTTTGAAGAAATATGGCCTTAATTTTCTGTTTTATTGCTGTAGTTGTTTCCTTTTGAGAGTACAAAGATTAGCTTAAAAAAGAGGTAAAAAAAATGAATGCAAGGTACTTAAACACTTATAGTCTGGAGCTTTACACAGTTGTTCAGACAACGAACAACAGTCTTTTTTACTATAGAAAAAGGCACATCTTTGCAGAACAATTCTGCTATGAAGCTTTATTCTGGTTCAGAATCATTTCGTCTATTTTTTTTAGTTCAGAAGTGATGGGAGTGCACAGGATCTCGTACAATGTTGTGCGTGAAATCGGATAGACAGGATAAACATATTTACGCCAGACCACAGTTGTCGGAATATCTTCCGTTTTATGTTTTTGATACAACTCTTTGATGAGCTTGTAACGTAAAAGTTTATTTTTTTGAATTCCGAGGCTTCTGTTATTGGATATTGGCATAATAAATTTGTAAAAGATTAAAGAATTGTTTTAGATAATTAATACTATAACAGATAATCAAAACCATTTGATCCTAATATATCAATGGCTGTTCTCCTAAAGTCGCAACTGTCCGGAACTTCGTTCTGAAGTTATGCTGCAATGTCTAGTTAAGTCTGCAGTTTCCACGACAATACTGTTCCCAATGCTTAAAAAGCTGGGACTTCAGGAAAAAAATGGTTTTGTGTTATTTGAACAGGGCAGAAAGCGCCCGTTTTGTAGTTCCTGTTTTCTCTCGCTTAGATGAAAACAGGAATTTTTATTTGATAGCTAGTGGTAAAGCTTGTGTTGTATAGGGTATGCAAATCTTTGTATAACCTAATTTATGTATTAGGCTTATTTTTGCGCTGACTTTGATATTGTTTAAAGCTGGAATGAATTTTGAAATTGATCCATTCGCGAAAGATTATGATCGGTTTTAAATTGGTCGCAATTAAAAGAGCGCCCAAAAGCAAAGAAGCGTAAATATCATTATTAGGTTGCATAGTTTTTTTGGTTTTATTTATTAGTAAATGAGTAATTGATTTGAACTTTAATTTTCTATTATAGTTCTATCTTCATTTTCTTCTGTAAAGGGATCAGCGTAATAGGGTTTAAAGTCATATTTCATAACAAGTCTTGAAACATCTTTAACTTTATTTTCTAATAGAGGCGATATTCTGCGTGGCTCTGATTCCGGATTATCCAAAATATGTAACCATTGAAATCGTTCCTGATTAATGCATATTCTTTCCCCGGATGTAAACGTTTTAATTTTTTCAGAGCAAAATTGAAGAGCGATATAAAGTTGCGCGATACGTTCAATAATTTGAGATCTATTCATTTTTTCTTAATTGTAAAATAGTTCGTAATTTTTTCAGGTCATATTCAATTAGGCTTCTTTCCTGGCTGTCAGGATTTTTAATAAGCCATGTTTCGAGCTTTTGTATTTTTTCATTTATTTGTGAAATTGTCATTTAATTCAGTTTAGGTTTGTTAATATTTATTTTTCTTAAGTTCAATAATTATTAAAAGAATTATTTTTGGATCCGGAACAAATATCGAAAGTTATTTCGAATAAACAAATAAAAACGAAAAATATTTCGATAAATATTGATTGTAGCTTTAAGAAACTATTTAATTTTATAACAATAGAGATATAAGATATTGTAGGTATGTTGCACAGTTATCAATTCGAAATTACCATGTGTAGTTCAGAATCGTATAATTTAATATTCGAAATTAGTTTCGTGTTATTGATGCGCTAGAAGAGATATAATTTTCAGAGAGTCAAGATCGATGACAACTTCCTTATAAGTTAAAGAAGTAGTAAAAAAAGCCCTGAACGCAGGATTGGGACTGGGCTTTATTCGAAATTTCAAATCAAAGTAATTAGTTAAATGATTCTTTTTCAGATATAAGTAAGGCTTCAAGTAATTCAATACTTATTTTTCCTTCGAGAAATAATTTGCGTAATAATTTTATGTACTCTAATTTTTTGGTAAGCATGATTATGTTGTTTATAGGTTAAGTAGTAAAATTCGCAATATTGTGGGTGCTAAATTTGAGGTTTCACGTAATGCTCTTTTCTATTAGAAAACATCCGTTCAAAATTAACATTTAATAAAAATTTCATTATTAAATTTTTTTGCTTTACTCAAGCTAAATTTTGATTTTTTCACAAAATGGATTATCACTCAAATGGATTTCTGAGAAATAGCTAAAATTTAACGAATGGATTATTTGAGATTTTAAATGAACAACAATGAATTTTATATTTCAATTATTATTTATTTAACATTTTGTAAAATATATTCAAAATTTAAAATAATCTACACTATAGCAAAAGCCTGTAAAATGTACAGGCTTTTTGCATTGTGAAATTTTCAGACGAATCTTTCTCAGATTAAATTGCCATTTTCTAAAAATGGTAGAGAAGGTAAAGATGAGATTATATAATATTTTAAAAAAGTAAGTGCAAGGTTTTTAAACAATAATGTACGAAGTGTTTACAGTATTGTAAGGTAAAGTGAGTTCAGATTTTATAATCTGGTTTTTAGATATTGAATTATGATAATAGTTTTTGACTAACTATTAATTCTTCAATTTTTTTTAATTCTATTGTAATTGGAGTACATAGAATTTCATACAATGTAGTTCGTGATATTGGATAAACGGGGTATACATATTTACGCCACACAACGGTGGTAGGAATGTCTTCCGTTTTGTGTTTTTGATATAATTCTTTGATAAGTTTATATCTAAGTAATTTGTTTTTCTGAATTCCGAGACTTCTTTGACTTGAGATAGGCATAATGATAAAGTATAAATGATTAGAGAATGGGATGAAGTTTTTGTGGTATTTAAGTTGTTGCCATAGGATTGATTTTTATTTAAAAGTTAAAATGTTTCATGTTAGTGTTGCAGTAAGCTGTTCTTTATAAATTGGTATGATATGTTTAATCGTGGTTTTGTGTTATTTTGCTTACCTGATTAATTATGAGCCTTGTTTTTACGCTCATTTATATATTGTTTGTAAGTTGTATTTATTTTAAAGCTCAGCCATTCCTGAAACATTAAAATAGGTTTTAAATTGGTTGCAACTAATAAAATTGCCAAAAGTACCGATGTGTAGATGTCGTGACTAGGCTGCATTTGTATGTTGGTTTTGTTGGTTAAAAAAATTAAAAGCATAACCGTGTAAAAAATCTACAGAAGACATAGAAAGTGGAATACTGGTTCTGGTTCCGTTTTTATTAATAGTGCTTGCTTCAATAAACCAGCTTGAACGAATTGGTCTAAAGGATGATGCGATAATTTCCACACCATCTGAAAATTCAGCATTATTAAATTCTTTTGTTAGTTTTTGTAATTCCAAAACTCTTGAGCCTTTTAGGTTTCCTTTCGCATCTTTTTTTAGAAGATTAAATACAATTTTAACCAATGAAGCAGTTTCCTTACTAGTTGAAAGAGAGGAGATGAAATTCTGGACTTTTTCAATACCGATCGTTACAGTGTCGTCCCAGCCTTCATTAATGCGGTATCCAATTGTGATTTCTTCATTATCATTAGAGAAAGTGTGCGACATTTGTTTTTCTTTAAAACCATAAACCTGGTTTTTTAAATCTAAGATAGTTTCAAATAATTGAAATGTTTCTGTTTTCACGTTACGGATCATTTCTGATGTTTTTTGAAGTTTTGAAAGGGCTTTGGGAATTGTTTCTGCAACCAGCTTTTTATACGTTTCTCTCTCCTCTGTTTTTTTACTTTCTATCTGACTTAAAGCTTCTTTAAGCTGTTGTGCAGAAAACTGAGATAAATCGATAGCCGGAATGTTTGTAATTGAAGTGTTCATGGTATTTGTTTTTAATTATTATAGTGTGATTTCAGTTTCTTCTTTAAGAGGGTCTTCGTAATAAGGTTTGAAGTTGTATAGCAAAGCCAGTTTGGAAATGTCTATAATTTTATTTTCTATGACAGATGAAACCGGTCGGGGTGATGCTGTTTCGTTTTCCAGAATGTGCATCCATTGAAAACGCTCCTGGTTGATGCATATTCTTTCCCCGGATGTAAACGTTTTCGATTTTTCAGAACAAAACTGAAGTGCTAAATAAAGTAATGCAATACGTTGTTGGATTTGTCTTCTGGTTTTTCTTTTTTCGTCTAATAGTGTTTCTAATTCTTTTAAATCAGAATCAACTAAATTTCTTTCGGAGCTATTTGGGTTTTTGAGCAGCCAGTTTTCGAGTTCACCGATTTTTTCTTCAATTTTATTAATTTTCATTTTTTATATATTTAGGATTAATGTTTTTTGGTACTTAATAGTGGTTATTTTATCTGAAAAAATATTTCATTTTTCCGTTTTAATTTCTTTACTTTGCAAATATAATGTAAAATAATACATCAAAACAAATTTTTAACGTAAAAAATTACACTTCCAATGGGATCAACTGAAAGAATAAAGGAATACATTGATTATATGGGAATTAGTAAATATAAATTCTGTAATGATTTAGGATTCTCCAATAAGTTTTTAGATAACAGCAGTAATATGGGAACGGACAAAGCATGTAAAATATTACATCACTTTCCGGATATAAATTCCGAATGGCTATTGACTGGAAACGGATCAATGTTGAAAGAAAATAAAACAGATATTGTAATTATGAATAATGACAGAAAAACGATCGACTCATTGCATTTAAGCCAGGAAATACCATTGTATGATCTTGAAGCTGTTGCAGGTCTTAAAGAATTATTTAATAGCGGAAAGCCCCAGCGAATTTTAGATACGATTAAAATTCCGAATCTGCCAAAGTGTGACGGAGCTATTTCTGTCACAGGAGATAGTATGTATCCTCTGTTAAAATCAGGAGATATAATTTTGTATAAAGAAACAGAATTTGAAAATGTATTTTTTGGTGAAATGTATCTTTTAAGTGTTAAACTTAACGATTGGGAGGAATATATTACTGTAAAGTATGTTCAGAAATCAGAACAGGGAAAAGAATTTGTAAAATTGGTAAGTCAAAATTCACATCATCAGCCAAAAGATATTCATATTTCAAAAATATCAGCACTGGCACTTATAAAAGCTAGTATTCGTATAAACACTATGATGTAAAGTGATTTCTGTTGCCCAGAATTTAGATAAAAAAAAGGAATTTCAATTATTTGAAATTCCTTTTTTGTCTTTACTGACTTCGAAACCTTATAGAGATTCCATAATTTTTTTTAAATTTGTACTTAAATTCGAAACCAGTACCAAACCCATTTGGTATTATTTCTTAACATTGGTTATATGAGTACGATAAATGAAAAGATTGACGACATAGCAGTTAAGGAATTTAAAGGAAACAATAGTTCCTTCGCAAAAGCGATGAATACGAGCGAGGCAAATATTCGTAATTATAGGAAAGACACAACGCCCAAACTTGATTTTATTGTTAAACTGCATGATTTGCTTGAAATAAGTTTTGACTATTTGCTTTCTGATAAAATTGAAATTGGGAGATATATAAGTTTAAACGAACAGAATTCTTCTCATAATAAGGATTTAGAATATAAAATGCTTGTTTCTGAGAATAGTTTATTAAAAGAAAAACTTGAATTCTTATTGGAGCAGATAGATTTTTACAAAAGTAAAATAGAATTTTTGTCTTCACAAACAAATTTAAAAAAGACCCAGACCGCGAAGGAAATCGAAGACGGGTTAAAGATAATTGATGAGATAGAGAATATCTACATCACCAAATCAGTTAAGTGATTCTTTTTCACAAATCAATAATACTTCAAATAGTTCAACACCTATTTTGCGTTTTAGGAATAATAATTTCATGTTTATTTTCTTAAGAGGCAGCAAGATTAATTACTTATTTCTTAACTTCTAATTCAACCTTAAATGTTCCAAAATAAGGATTGTCTGCCATTTGCGAGTGTCCAATTACAAGTATATGATTTCCTTTTTGTGGAAGATCCAATTTTAAATCCATTCCAAAAGGCCCATCTGAGCTTTTATCCGGAAAAATAATTTGGTTAAACCGAATGTTTCCTTTGCCTGCAGCAGGAATAATTTGTCCGTTTAATTGACCCGGATTTTCATTTTTAAATTTAATATATATTCTGGTGCGCACAGAGTCTACTGAACCTTCTGCAGTGTACATGCCTTTATCGTCCTGATAATTCATGAAAATGGTATCGCCCGTTTGAGTGTTCTCTCTTGGTGCTTTTTCAGTGATTATTTCCTTGTTTTCTATCTCTGGATTTGCTTCTGGATTTTCATGCTTATTTTCTTTTTGCTGGCATGAAAAAAAGAGAATAGAGAATAATAGTATGGAGAAATTTTTCATAATAATATTTTTATTAGTACTCAAATTTAAATTTTTCACTCAAATATTTTGTTACATAATATTACCTGAATTTTGTAATAAAATCAAGTTCTATTTCAAAATTCCTTCCAAAACGGTAACGGCTTCTCCATAAATCAGGACTTTGTTTCCAAGTAATTCAGTATCCATTTTACCGGTTCGGGAAGAAGACTGGAAAGCCTTAAATTTATTTTTTTGAAGTTTATCTGCCCAATATTTCGTTAGAAAAGTTTGTACACCACCTGTAACGGGATCTTCATTTGTACCCGCCCAAGGCCAAAAATAGCGGTAGTGGAAATCAAATTCAGGGGTGTTTGATTTTGCTGTTACCAATATTCCGTTAATGCCGGTAATTGAATGGAATAAAGTCGCAAAATCTGGTTGCAGTTGGGCAAGTTTTTCAGAACCATCAATTTCAATTAAAACGATTTTTCGGTCTTCGCAGAATCGAATGTTAATGGTGCTGTCTATTCCAATTGCTTTAAGTACTGCTGTTGAAACATCAAATTCAATTGTTTCGTACACAGGAAATTCCATGACAATTTTATCATTAAATTTTTCGATTTTTAATTCAATACCGTCGCAATTGATAAAAGTTATATTCTCCGGTTTTATGGTATCAAAAATTATTTTGGATGCTGCCAGTGTTGCATGTCCGCATAAGGAAATTTCCATTTTTGGAGTGAAAAATCTAATGCTATAATTACTTTCCTGGATTTTTTTAATGAAAGCGGTTTCAGAAAAACCAATTTCAGTTGCAATATTTTGCATTGTAGCATTATCCAGATCTGTTTCTGCAAGACAGACAGCGGCCGGATTCCCTTTAAATTTTTGATTGGTGAAAGAATCAACAAAATAGGTTTTCATATTTAGATTTATCGCAGATTAAATTTGTATGATCAAATTTATCATTTCTTTGTCATTATAGAGTTATGACAATGACGATTTTCAAAAATATTAATTCTCTCAAAAGTATGTATTAACTAGTCCACACTATTAACTTTCAATGAGTCAATAATCACTCGTGCGGCCTGATCTTTTTGATCTCTTGTGTAATCTTCATCATCGCAATGCTCAGAGCAGCTGTACAATAAAACGGATATAAAAATTAATAGTACAAATGGTATGTAAGGGATTTTCATAATTATGATTTTATAGTATCCGAAAATAAATTTGACGGAAATTTCAATCTTTCATAATTAATCTCAGATGTTATATAATTTCCATGTTTGTTATGTAGAAATATCGGAAATTAATTCCCGCAATCGCAAGGCATTAAATGCTGCAAAACCCTGTTCATCATTATCAAAGTAAACAAATACGTCTTTGGTTATTAACCATGTTTTGCATTCTTTTGCCCATTTCATTAAAGTCTCGTCAGAATAACTTCCCTGATATTTGTTGGCACCGGGACCATGTAACCGTAAATAAACAAAATCTGCGGTTATTTCTAATGGTGAAGTGTGCCCGGCCAGTTCATAAATGCAGAATGCGATGTTGTGTTTTTTAAGAATCTCATAAACTTCAGGAATGTACCATTCTGTATTGCGAAATTCAAAAATATATCGATGTTGAGGAGGAAGTGCGAGAAGAAAATTTTCTAATAATCTTGTATCAACTTTCAGAAAAGGAGGGAGCTGAAATAAAACTGCACCCAATTTCTTGCCCAGAATTTCGATCTTCTGCATAAACGAAAGGATACTTTCTGCAGGATCATGAAGTTTTTTCATGTGTGTAATAAATCGATTGGCTTTTATTACATAAACAAAATCGTCAGGAACATTTTTTTGCCAGTTTAAAAAAGTTTCATCAGCGGGCATTCCATAAAAGGTATTGTTGATTTCAACTGTATTAAACATCCTGACATAATAAGCAAAATGGTCTTTAACTTTTATTTCGTTGGGATAAAAAGTGCCACGCCAGTGCTTGTATGACCAGCCCGAGGTCCCAATATGAATAGTATGCTTTTTCATAAATTAAATAACATACAAAACCCTTCTGTTAGAAGGGCTTTGTACGAACTTTTTATAAGTTACGATTTGAATTTGTATCATTTTCTTCGTCATCAAAAGAATCATATTTTGCTTCAAAAGTATCGTCATCTTCATCCTCAAATGAATCTTCATCATCGCTGTCAAAATCTGTACTTTCCTCGTCAAACTCATCGTTATCAAATTCGGTAGATTCTTCAATATCAAATTCGTTATCGATATCGTCGTCGTTTCCTAAATTTTCCTGGTAGTTGTCAGAACCCAGATTTTCGTTATCGAAATTTTGATCCAGTTCTTCGTTTACAAGGTCATCGCCATAATCCGGTTCTGCATTGTCGCTAATAGAATGGTCTGCTGCAGACATCTTGTTATTGGTTTCATATTGTTCGTTATCAAACTGATAAAATTGATCTTCGCTGTTGTTTTGTGTGGTATTCATAATATAATTATTTAAGTTAGTGATTGTATAGAGATAAGGCGTCTTGCCTGTTTTCTAAAGGGTTTAAAATCTTATATGGTAAAAGTAGAGGCATTTAGCATATAATTTTTATAAGTAAAACTATTGTAATTGTATAATTCACAGATTTCCAGTGAGAAAGAGTATCATTTTGATCGTTTGAAGCTAAACCCTGTATCAAACTAAAAACGCCAATAGGATTTATTTTATAAATTGGAAAGATTAAGAAAAATAAGCTCAGCGGTTTTATCGATCGCCTGCATCACAATTTCTTCCGGTGAACCACTGAAAACTTCCCGGTGTTTTATTTTTTCATTCGGCATGATGATGTGAAAAAATATGGTGCCAACGGGTTTCTCTTCCGTTTCACTTCCTCCCGGAGAAGCTAATCCGGTTATGGCAACCGTGATTTTTGAATTGAAAATTTGAGATGCCTGCTGTGCCAGTATTTGTGTTACTTCAGCAGATTCGGGAGTATGTTTTTCGATCGCGGCATGCGGAACTTTTAAGATCTGTTCCTTTACCCAGACTTCATAACACACGATTCCTCCTCTGAGTATCGAGCCTGAAAATTCTGTCATAGAGAATTCTGCTGACATTCGTCCTGCCGTTACACTTTCTGCAAAAGCAATATTCCATCCTTTTGCTTTTATGGCTTTACTACATTTTTTAACAATTTCTGATGGCATATAATTGCGATTTAAATTTGTTATTAAATTTGATGAGAAACGCTGTTAAGAGTTCTTTTTTGGTCGTAATAGCATTCTTTAATAGATTTCATCTGAGACGGGTTATCGATTCCGTTACAGAATTCCTTCCAGGTATATTTTGGTATTAAATCCAATAATACTTGTTTTGTTTCCAGGACTTTTGGAGCATTTATTCGGATTAGTTCGTCCCATTCTTTATAAAAAGTAAGAATGTCATCCGGATATACCGTTTTTCTCACGGTTCCTTCATCAATAACATCAAAAGGTTCTTCTACATTTAAATAACCATAATCATCTGTAAGTTCTTCGCCCGGATGAATGTCTCTAATTGCTATTTCAAAATCATAGGCGGTGCTAAAACAACTTGGCTTAAAACTGTGATTTACAAATTTGCCATTATCTGAACACAATACCAGATCTCCATCTTTGTTAGTAAAAGAATAGGTTTCGAGATATTTTTTTATAATGGGATTTAAATTCTCCACCTTATCCCTTGCAAAAATCTGATCCAGTTCGCACTGTACCCAGGTTATTGTGCCTTTCGGAATTAATTTTGTAGCCACAAGTCCGTATCCTTTTTCAGGACTTATAAATCGTACTTCTGTATCTGGATGTATCATTATACTTTTTTTAAACATTCACATTCATATACCTCTCTTCTAAGTCCGCTGCTGGAGAAACGATGATTGCGTTGATTATAAATTAGTTTGATGCCCATCTTTTCGCAGTATTCGCGGCCGGTAAAATTCTGATCTTTATATTCGTCTCCCAGAATGCGTACATCGATCGGAAACGCCTGAAGAATATCCTGCAGGTCCTGCTCGGTAGCGTAGGGTATAATTTCGTCAACAAATTTGCAGGCTTTTAGCTGAATATATCTTTCTACAACAGTTTGTGTTGGTTTGTTTTTCTCGGGTCTGTCTATTGTTGGATCTGTTTGTAATCCGACAATTAAATAATCACAGTGTGCTTTTGCTTCTTCCAGCATTTTAACGTGTCCGGCATGCAATAAATCAAATGCACTAAATGTAATTCCGGTTATCGTTTTTATTAGTTCCATCACTTCAGTTTTTCATTAAACATTAACTAAAAAAATCTACTATCTCACCCAGTATATTTTTCTTTTTCTTTATGGAATGCTGCGCTTTTAAAATAGCGTCAATGTATTGTAAATCCGGAATTCTGTTTTTTTCATGATCCAGATCCCAAATTCCGCAATCACAATATTTAGTGAGATTATCCCAGTCTGGCCTGTCGGTAACCGGATAAATGCAAATACCCAGTAGATCGACCCCATTGTCTCTTGCTATCACACATTCGGCCGTAATTTCTTCGATCCATTCGACACGTCCGATACCGAAGTGTCCGGTTTCAGAAATAATTACAGGTTTCTTATATCTTTCGTACGCATTTTGCAGTAATTCTGAGAATGGGGCTCTTTTTTTCTCTGTATCTGGCCAGTCCAGCGATTGCCCGTTTCCTTTCCATTGACAATTCCAATAATAATTAAAACCCAGAATTTCGAGAAAATCCTCAGATCCACCGAGTTCCGGGCAAATTCTTCCGGCAATAATATCCATGGCCTGAAACTGATGTTCATTACTGGCAGAGACATCCTGATATTCGTCTGTGGGATGAATCTTAACCAAAGGTTCTACCAATATAATTGTGCAGTCGGGATTGGTACTTTTAAGTTTTTTTATACCCAGAATCGCAGCTTTACAAAGATGATATTTAATATCCCAACCGCTGTTTACTGCAAAAGGAACTGTACCGCGAACATCACCCGAATGCCAGGACAAAAAGCTGATTTCATTAATGGGTACAACCAAAAGCGGCTGTTTCGAATGCTGTTTATGAAATACGGCAAAAGCTTCGCACAACTGCTCAAAACGCTGGCAGAACAGGGGATGGGTTGGATATATTCCGTCAGCATATCCAAAATGAATCAAATCCCAAATCTGTTGTACGCCAAGTTCTTCGGCAATTCTTATTCGCTTAAGGATTTCCGAAAAATCAAAAACTCCCGGAGCACTTTCGACATCGCTCCAGCAGATGCCTTCGCGGACTGTTTTAATACCAATTGAAACCAGAGCTTTATAATCTTCATAAAAGCGACTATCATGCTGTGTTTCCCTGAGTAGATTTACTCTTTCGCCCGAGCGGTTAATGTGGTCGGCACATTCAAATCCGCCCATAAAAAAAGTATTGAATATCGCCATTATCCAGCTGTTTTAAATTGGTTGTCTTTTTCCAGCTCTTCAAACAAATCCAGAGCATTTTTAAAAGCCTGATCCATATTAAAGTATTTATAATTGGCCAGTCTTCCTACAAAGTGGATGTCAATTAATTTATCTGCTTCTTGTTTGTAACGCGAATATATTTCCTGATTTTTCGGATTCGGAACCGGATAATAAGGTTCTCCTTCATCTACCGTATATTCTCTAACTACCGTAGTTTTGTCAGATTTCTGATTTCCAAAATGTTTGTATTCGATAATTCTGGTAAAGTCTACTTCGGTTCCCGGATAGTTGACAACTGAGTTTTCCTGAAAGAACTCGTCATCTACGGTTTCACTCACAAAGTTGATAGAACGATATTCGAGTTTATCGAGCATGCTGTGTTTGAATTCGAAAAAACGGTCAACCGGACCGGTGTAAAACAGTTTTTCATAACCTTTGTACTGGTCTTTTACATCAAAATAATCCGTTTCTAAGAGAACTTCAATATTCGGATGATCCAGAATATTTTCGAACAACTGCGTGTAACCCCCGGTTGGAAGTGCCTGAAAGGAATCAGAAAAATAACGGTCGTCGTAATTGGTTCGTACAGGAATACGATCCAATACAGAAGCATCAAGTTCTGCCGGATATTTGTCCCATTGTTTTTTGGTATAATGCTTGAACATTTTCTCGTATAAAACCGGTCCCACACGATTTAAAACCGCTTCTTCTCCGTTGGATGGTTTTTCTATAGGAGTTCTGTTGCTTTCCAGCCAGTTCTTCATCTCTTCCTCGGTAGTAATACTACTGCCAAATAATTGATTTACCGTCGTTATATTGACAGGAATAGGCACTGTTTTATCATCGACTCTGGCCACGACTTTATGTTCCCACGGGTACCAGTCTGAAAATTTATTTACATATTTCCAAACCGATTCTTCATTGGTATGAAATAAGTGCGCACCGTATTTAGAAACCAGGATTCCGTTTTCGTCTATATAGTCATAGCAGTTTCCTGCGATATGATTTCTTTTTTCAATAATCAGAACTTTTTTTCCAATAGAAGCGTAACGTTCTGCTAATACGGAGCCAGATATACCGGCTCCAATAATTAAAATGTCGATTGGTTTCATTTGGCAAAAGATTTAATGATTGATTTCATTTTAGAAGCTGTCTGATCCCATGAAGTATCCTGAAGTATTTTATCATATCTCACTTCCATATCTTCACAATCGTGATCTTCGCATAAAAACGTAATTACATTGGTAAAGTCATCCGCATTTTCGATTAACTCTATGCAATCGCTGTAATCACGAACAACATCCATAATTTTGGTTGAAATAATTGGTTTTCTTGCCGCCATATATTCCAGCGTTTTCGTCGGGCTGATGTATTTTGTAGCGTCGTTTAATGCAAAAGGCATCATGGCAAGATCAAAGGCTTTTAGGTAAAAAGGCAGTTCGTTATAACATTTCATTCCTAAATAATGAATATTTGCAGCTTTAGGCAGGTCATTGTCACTAATTTTAGCAAGCGGCCCAACCATAACAAAAGAAACATTTGGCAGATTTTTAGCCGTTTCCTCAATTAATGCTAAATCTATTCTTTCATCTATGACACCATAATAACCCACAATTGGACCTTTAATATCTCCAATATCTCCAGGAATCGAAATATTTTTTAATGCCTGTGCAAAATGATCCTGATCTACAGAACTTGGAAAACAATGCACATTGTTATGGAATTGTTTTTTTGATTCGTATAATGATTTTCCGCCGGTAAAAATGATATCTGCATTCGCCATTAAATATTTTTCCTGATCGATTAAATGCGCTGGTGCTCCTTTAAATAAAGAAAGTTCATCCATACAGTCATATACTGTTGTATCAAACTGAAAGGATTCTATAAGCGGGCAGAATGATGCCGAATAAAACCATCCTACAGAAACATTTTTGTTTTTTACATACTCGGGAATTATGTTTGCGATAGAAGCAATATCATCTACATTTGGCTGTAATACATTAATGTTTTCACTAACAGCAAATAAATTACCGGAAGCTTTATTTTCATGATTTCTCACCGGTTCTTCAATAAACAGAACTTTCATAGTTTCGGCCATACGGCTAATGATATGCTGAGGTCTTTGATAAACAAACTGCCATCTTAAATGACAAAAAACTATCATATCATAATACTGAGCTTGTTCATCTGCCGCACTTTTCTGTGCCTCTCTGCCTGCTATTGTTTTTTTTAAATTGTTTATCATAATGTTTAATTATTAGTTATTTAACTCATATTGTTTGTAAAGAGTGAAAACAAATGTATAGGGGCAGTTCGGTCATTTCTTACAAATAAATGCGCAAGAGTTACATAATTAACAGTTGAAACTTATTTTGTATTATTTATCATTTTAAAAAAAAAGCACCTGGACCGAAGTACAGATGCTTTTGGAAAAAAACAAAGAAATGATTTAATTTTTGTGTTATTCTGCTGCCACAACATTTACACTATTTAGTGCAACATCATTCAATAAACAGTCTGCTTCTTTTTCTTCTGCAAGTGTTTGTGTTAATAATTTTGCAGCGTCATTTTCGCCTAAAGTTTTTGCAAAAGCACATAATGTACCGTACGTAGCAATTTCATAGTGCTCGATTTTTTGTGAAGCGGCAATGATTCCGGCATCTCTTACGGCGCCCGGCATTGTTTCTTCAAGGATAGTATCGCCTTCTTTTAATAAACCTGCCATAGCTTCGCATTTTTTTCCTTCGGCTTTTTCTCCCAGAAGTTCAAAAATTTGTTCCAGTCTTGAAACCTGAAGCTGCGTTACAGCCAGATGTTCTAATATTGTGCTCGAAAGTCCGGCAGATGTTGCATTTGCAGCCATCTTAGGAAGTGCACCGACAAGTGCATTTTCTGCCCAGTAAATATCTTTTAAGCTGTCAATAAATAATTCTTTTAATTCTGAAGCAGCGTCAGATGATGGTTCTACCATGCTGATGTTACTTTTTGCATTATTTTTGGCAGTTTTTGGCTGCGTAGTATTCGTTTGATTTGGTTTTTCTGAATTTTTCATTGTTGTATTTTTTTATATTAAAGGTATAAGTTTGGTTCACGGTCCCAAAAACGGTGCAGATACATTGCGTTTATAAAATCCTGGGCAAATTCCTGAGATCCCGTCTCGTTGGTTAAAATAATTCCTGAGTCCTCGTTTGTTATTTTGGAAGCAAAAGGTGCTGCACTAACAATTGCAGAAGCATCGCCGTCTGCGCCGATCACTTTACAATGTTTGTAAGCATCGTTTAAGTATTCCATTACATCGTCATTTTCTGCAAGAACATTTAATCCAATTCCGTGAGGAATATAAACAGCATCAAATAAAACAGATGATGCGGTAAGGAAACTAAATTCTGCAGAAAGTGCTCCATCAGAATCTGTTAATACTGATCCTAAGTGAGGTGCTACTACAAAACCTTTTGCGCCTTCTTTTTTCAACGCGTCTTTCATATTCATCACTGCACTTTCAGAAACACCATCAGAACAAAGAATTGCTACTTTACGTGATTCTATAGTAGGAGAGTTGGTTGGGTTTTTTATCATACTCAACGCATCAGACGAAGAAACTTCTTGCTCGACAGTTTTTGGCTCCTGATCACCACCTTCGTTTTCCGGAGAAACTCCTTTGTTAACAGGAAACTCTAATGTAGGAGGTACAGTTGCTCCAAGACCAATTGCTACTTTTTCTGCAAGGGTTGCATCAACCTGAGATAATAAGCCAAGCATTCTTACCCGGATCGCTGTGGTTTCTACTTTACCAAGCTCAAAACGAAGCGCTTTTACAATGTGGCTTTTTTCTTCGGGTGTCTGGCTGTTAAAGAATAATTTTGCCTGACCAAAATGATCTGCAAAGCTTTCGCTTCTTTCTCTAACTTTATGCGCTTCGATTCTTTCGTTGAAGCTAGAAAATCCTCCCTCGGCAATTTTAGCCTGATAAGGACATCCTCCGCCAAGTGAATTTGGATGATAACTTACTCTTCCAACATTCACTTCCTGACGCATAAATCCATCACGTTGGTTGTTATGAGTCGGTGCGATACTTCTGTTGATTGGTATTTCATGGAAATTAGGTCCGCCTAATCTTGTTAACTGTGTATCGGTATAAGAAAATAATCTTCCCTGAAGTAACGGATCATTTGTAAAATCGATTCCCGGAACAACATGCCCTGGGTGAAAAGCGATTTGCTCTGTCTCTGAGAAGAAATTATCAGGATTTTTATTCAGTACCATTCTTCCCACAATAGTTACAGGAACTAATTCTTCTGGAACTATTTTTGTCGGGTCCAGAAGATCAAAATCATATTTGTGTTCGTCTTCCGTCGGAATAACTTGCACTCCTAATTCCCATTCCGGGAAATTCCCCATTTCAATTGCATCCCATAAATCTTCTCTGTGATAATCAGGATTTTTTCCTGAGATTTTCTGAGCTTCATCCCAGGCAACTGCGTGGGTTCCTAATTTTGGTTTCCAGTGAAATTTTACAAACACAGATTGTTCTTCAGCATTTACCAAACGGAAAGTGTGTACACCAAATCCTTCCATCATTCTGTAACTTCTCGGAATCGCACGATCTGACATTACCCACATAATCATGTGCATAGATTCTGGCATAAGCGAAATAAAATCCCAAAATGTATCGTGTGCAGAAGACGCCTGAGGCATTTCGTTATGAGGCTCTGGTTTTACGGCATGTACTAAATCTGGAAATTTTGATGCATCCTGAATAAAAAATACAGGAATATTATTTGCCACTAGATCATAAACACCTTCCTGAGTGTAAAACTTAACAGCAAATCCTCTTACATCTCTTGCAAGATCGGTAGAACCTCGGGAACCTGCTACTGTTGAAAATCTTGCAAAAACAGGTGTTTTCTGACCAGCTTCCTGCAGAAATCCAGCTTTTGTTAACTCTGGAATCGGATTGGTTACTTCAAAAAATCCGTGTGCTCCGGAACCTCTGGCGTGTACAACTCGTTCCGGAATTCTCTCGTGGTCAAAATGGGTAATCTTTTCACGGAGTATAAAATCTTCCAGTAAGGAAGGGCCTCTTTCGCCGGCTTTCAGCGAATTGTTGTCATCATTGATGCTCACACCCTGATTGGTAGTCAGGACTTTATTTGTGCCATCTGATTTGTTTGTCGATAAATCGCGTTGTTTTTCGTTTTGCAAGTTTTTCATAAAAAATAATCTTATTAGTTAACTATTTTGAGGATTTTACAGTCAAAATAAAAATGCTGGATTACAAAATAGGAAAGTATATTTTTTCAGCATCTCAAATTTAATTTGCTGATACACACCATTTTTATATAATTAATCAATATGATTATAGGATTACCATAAAGTCAAATTCTTATAAAACGAAAATCTGAGATTACTAGCTAAAAAATGATAAAATAATATATAGGATCCTTCAATCAATTATGGCAATCCTATAAATTTTAAAGGTTTTATTGTAAAAATCAACTTTTATTTCTTCTAAAATTTGTCAAATACAATAATGCATTTATTTAACAGTCAATTTATTAACTAAAAAATTAATTATGAAAAATTTAATTTTAACCTGCAGTATGTTATTATGCTTTGCATTTGCATCTGCTCAGGACACACCACAGAAGACCAAACAGTCTAAAACAAAATCTGATACGGTTTACAGTAAAAAAAGTAAGACTACAACTCAAAAAAGTACAAGTACTACACGTAAGACAGATACGGTAAACAGTAATCATAAACACAAAAAAGGAACAACAAAATCAGGTAGTACAGAGACTGTTCCACAAAGAAAAGATTCTGTAGGCGGAACTACAAGACCTTAATAATGCTGGGTCTGCAATGGATACAATTTCCAATTCAATAAAATTAAAAACTAAAATTTATTATTATGAAAACATTCTTTAATTACAAAATCGTATTACTTGCAGGATTCACGGGTTTATTATTTTCATGCAAAAATAATAATAGTACTACTCCTGAAGAAGGAAGCGGCTATAGCAATGAAACAGAAACACAGCAAACAACTGATACTATGGCAACTGCTACTGATACAACGCACGTAACAGATCCTGCTGCAAGCGGACAAGACGCGAATGGAACAGGAACAGGTACAGACGGAACAGGAACGAGTGGTACCGGAACAGATGGAACGGGAACCGGAGGAAGTTCAGGCTCGGGATCCGGAACTGATAATGCCAAGTAAAAAGCAATCATTCTTACTTACTTATTATTTAAACCCCGAAGCCTGTTGTGATATTTCACAACAGGCTTCTTTATTTAAAATATATTAAAAGTAAATAGCAATAATAACTTTAAGATTTTAGCTGATTATTTGTTTTACGCATAAGAAGCCATCCGCCAATTATTAAAAGAAGTCCAAAAGACAGGAAACCATAATTCCATAAATCTGTATGACTGCTGAACTCTCTAACATTGTGCAGTTTTAATATCTGGTGATTGATAACGCCTTCAATCACATTAAAAATTCCCCATCCGCAAAGTAAACCTCCGGTTAGAAGATTCCTGGATTTATTAATGTGGAAATGCTGAAGTAAATTCCAAAATAAATAAATTCCGGTTAGCGTAATCAAAAATGTAAAAAGATGAAAAATTCCGTCCCAAAACATATTGACGCTTTTAGAAACTATAGTAGTTGATGGAAGTTTATTAGTCAGCATTTCGTGCCACTGTAAAATCTGATGAAGCACGATGCCATCTGCAAATCCACCCAGGCCAATTCCCAAAACCATGGCCGTGTATTTAAGCGGTAATGCCGATAATGTATGATGGTCACTATCACGGATAATTTTTAAATTTTTAATTGTAAGATATACTAAAAGTATAACTACAATTGCCAGCACGATAAAAGCTGTAAACATAGAAAAATGATTCTCATACAAGCTTTGTTGAATGCCGTCCTGTACTTCCTGGTTACAGTTTACACAGGAATATCCATTTATGGTAAATAGAATAAATACAATACTCAAAGCCGTATTCAGGAGTTTTGTTTTCCCTGCGAAAGATGTAGGTGATTTTTTCATCGCTGTAGAATTTAAAATTAAATAAATGCTATACTAATCAGCTTAAAAGAGAATGAGATTATTATTTAAACCATTTAGAATTTACGGGAAGATTACTAATATTTCCTGTTTGGAGCATTTTCAGAACTTCATTCAAAGCCTCTTTTAAATCTTTAAAATCAAACGGCTTGCTTAAAAAACTTAATGCGCCGCCTGCATTTGCTCTTTTGGCATCTTCCTGATAGTTAGAGGTAGAATACATAATAACCGGTATATGGGCATAGTCTACATTTTCTTTTAGGTTTGAAAGACAGGTCCATCCATCCATTTCCGGAACATTGATATCCAGAAAAATAAGGTCAGGAAACTGTAATTCACCACTGATTAAATCTGATATTAAATTAACACCATTTTGCAATGCCGTAACTATCAATTCGTTTGATACAACGGCAGCAGCATCAAGAAAAAAATCCCGATCATCCTGATCATCGTCTATTAATAATATATGATAAGGCATAATTTTTTGGGTGAAATTTATATACTTTTTTAATCTATAGGCAGTAAAATTGTAAATGTCGCTCCAACTCCCGGTACTCCTTCTGCTGAAATAGTACCATGGTAACGTTCAATTATTTTTTTGCATAATGCCAGTCCAATTCCGGAACCTTCATATTTATCAGCAGCATTTAATCGGGTAAAAGTATTAAAGATAGTTTGAGACTGCTCTGGCCTAAATCCGATACCATTGTCCTGAATTTTAATCTTGCAAAACCTGCCTTTTTGTTGATTCTCTATCAAAGCTACAATTTTAATTTGTGAAGGCTCGCTGGTTTTTGCGAATTTTAATGAATTAAGTATAATATTATAAAAAAGCTGATATATTAGAGTCGAATGCGCTTTAATAAATGGCAATTTTTCACTGACAATGGTTGCCGATTTACTTTCAATCAGTATTTCAAGATCGGTGCGGATAGCCATTATAATTTCGTTAAGATCGATTACTTCAAGTTCTTCCTCTTCGCTGCCCAGTTTTGAATAATGCAATACGCCATCTATCATTGCGTACATCCTTGCAGCTGCAATTTCTATTCGCATTAAATAAGATCTGACGTCTTCCGGAATTACATCGCTAAACTCTTCTAAAATTCTGTTATTAAATGTTCTGATTTTTCTAACAGGTTCTTTTAAATCATGACTGGCTACATGCGCAAATTGTCGTAAATCATCATTTGAGCGCTCCAGTTCTATTGTTCTTTCTTTTACCTGACGGGTTAATTCTTCGGTAAACTGTTTTTGTTCGGTAATGTCAAACATAACACCAACCATTCGTACTGCACGTCCGTCTTCGCTGTTTACGGTGCTTCCATAACCTTTCATCCATAATTCTGCCTGGTTGTCTGCCTTGATAATGCGGAATTCATCGCGGAACTCTCCTGCATTTTCAACCGCTTCCTGCAACATAGTCATAACACGGGCCTGATCTTCCGGATGTACAAACTGAATAAAAAAATGAGTATCTATTTTCTGATCTTCGGCTTTAATACCCAATATACTATAATGATTTTCATTCCAGCTTATAAGGTCCTGCTGAATATTCCAGTCCCAGGAAGCCATTCCGGCAGATTCCAATGCAATTCGAGAGCGTTCCTCATAAATGCGAAGCTGCTCTTGTGCCTGTTGCTGTCCGGTCATATCACGCGCTACCTTTACATATCCGGTTAATTCCGGATTGTAAATTGGCCTTACAATACCACTCATAAAAAAATGAGTACCATCTTTATGGCGATGCCAGCGACCGTCTTCTGCAATGCCTCGCTCGCGTGCGATCTGTAATTCTTTGTGTGGAATATTATCTGCCTGATCTTCCTCTGTAAAAATAATAGCGAAAGGCTTACCATGAACTTCCTCTGCGGTATAGCCTAAAATTTGCTCTGCACCGGTATTCCATTGGTCAATATTGCCGTCTCCATCGATGGTAATGATTACAAAATCTATAGCACTTTTCATCGTCACACGTAAGCGCTCTTCTGAATGTCTTAAAGCCTCTTCTGCTAATACACGTTTAGATATATCGGTAAAAATTACAGCTACTAAGTTTTCGCCCGCTCTTCCGACAGGAAATGCATAGAGATCGAAGTGGCGTTTGAGTGCTGTAGAATTTTCTTTGAAACGAAGTGGTTCGCCGGTTTTGGCTATACGTCCGTAGATCTCAAACCATTTATGTTCAATATCCGGAGCCATTTCAAGAATCGTTTTTCCGGTTGCATTTACCAATCCGTTGTTTTTTTCGAAAGCAGGATTTACTTCTATAAAGGTCCAGTTGTAAGGTCGTTCATTTTCATCAAAATGCACTTCTATAATACAGTAGCCTTCATCTATAGCATCAAATAAATGATGGTATTTTTCTTTTGATAATTGCAGGGCTTCTGCTGCATGCGCTCTGTCTACTGCTGTCCAGGTTCTTTGGGCAATGTCTCGCAGCAGTGTTATTTCGTCGGTAGTCCAATGACGCGGTTCGATTGTATTAACAACCAAAATCGCAGCAAGCTGTCCTGTTTTTATAAACGGAACTCCAATTCCGCTTTTGATCCCGCTTTTTTTCCAGAAACTTCTTTCCTTTTCGGTAAATCGTCCATCAGAATTTATATTTTCGATCGCAAGAAATTCATTTTTCGAAAAATAATCGAGCCAGTGCTTGTCAAATTCAGCTGTTGGAAATTTTTCCAGCGCACAAATTCCGTCAATGGTATACCCATGAGGCGCTCCGTTCCACTGTTCATTTTCGACTTCATAATAGCAGGCACTGTCAGCCTGCAGTACTGAAGCGCTCAATCTCATTGCGGCCTTTTTTATCTCCAGCGAATCGGTAAGAGGACGCAGTGTATCACTCAGTTCAAGAAGTGCCCGCTGTTTGTTTTCCTCTTTTTTACGCTGCGTGATATCATTAAATAAGACACCAACCATGTAATCTTCGGGATTGCCGGTAGGAAATGCATACACTTCGTAAAAGCATCCCAGTGCTTTTGCTTCATTCTCAAATCGTTCGGGCTGTAATGTTTTAGCAATTCTGCCGTAAATCTCAAACCAGATAGGTTCGTGGTCCGGATGAATTTCCAGCATTGTATGACCTACAGCATCATCTATGCCGGTATGTCTGTTAAAAGCTTTGTTGGCTTCGATAAAACGATAATCATACGGTTTTCCATTTTCATCAAACAGCATTTTTACTATACAGAAACCTTCATCTATCGAATTAAAAAGTTCGAGATAACGATCATTGGCTTTTTGAGCTAATTCGTCTTTTAGTCCAAGAAGTTCTCTTTCTGCTTTAATTTGTTCGGTAATGTTTCGGCTGGTCATGACCACTCCGTCATCCTGTTTAACCATTGCCTGATAAAACCAATTGTCGTTAAACTGTTCAGAGGAGTAATATTGTTCATGTTCCAGTGGTATTCCTGTTTCGGTAACCTGAACGAGTTTGTCAAAAATACCAGAGTCTATAATACCAGGATTTTTGGTCAGAAGTCTTTCGCCCACCACATTCTCATTTTCTTCGACTCCTTTAATATTCTGTACCAGCCAGATAAAATCTATGATTTTGCCGTCCTTATCTCTTACGGCTTTAAATACCTGGATTACATCTAATGAATTATCAAGTATGGATCTTAAAAATTCTCTGCCGGATTTAATTTCCTGTTCTGCTTTTTTAAGTTCCGTAATTTTTATTGTTGTTGTTACTACGCCATCATTCAGCTTAACGGCAGATTGCTGAAACCAGTCATTAAACTGTTCATGAGCATAATGGTGCTCTGACTGATTTGCCATTCCGGTTTCTACTACTTGCTTCAGGGTATCGAAAATGCCTTCTTTCACCACACCCGGATTAAGTGTCAGCAGACTTTGGCCAATTACATCACCGTATGTTTCTTCTGCCGCATGATTGTTCAAGATCCAACGGAAATCTACAATTTCGCCTTTGCTGTCTCTTACTGCCTCAAAAACCTGTATCATATCCGGTGAACTGTCCATTGTGGCTTGTAACAATTCTTGTTTTTGTTGAATTTCTTCTGCCGCAGTTCTATACTGGTCCCTGCTTATTTTAAGTTCAGCAGTACGTTCTTCAACCTGATGTTCGAGTTGCAGTCTGTATTTTTCTTCTGCGGAGCGCAGCGCTTCTTCTGCTAGTTTTAGTTCTGTTATGTTTACAAACGTGATAATTATACCATTAATACGGTCTTCATCTGTACGATAAGGCGTTAAACGCATCAAATAAACATTGCCGTCAATAGTTCTGACTTCCTTCTCAATTACATTGAGTTTATCGAGTACGCTTTCTGCATCTCGTTGTAATTCTTTATATTCGAGTTTGTGTGTGATATCGCTCAGCGGACGTCCGTAATCGGCAGGTATTAAGTTAAAAATACCTCCTGCAGCAGGAGTGTATAGGGCTACCCTGAAACTTCTGTCCAGAAATATAGTCCCGATATCTGTAGAATTAATGATGTTCTGCAGATTATTGCTGGCAATACTCGTTTCCTCAATTTTAACCTTTAACTCCTGATTAACCGTTCTGAGCTCTTCATTAATAGATTGAAGTTCTTCTTTACTGGTTTCGAGTTCTTCTGCAGCAGAACGTAATTCTTCATTCATCGCCTGAAGTTCCTCATTGGAAGCTTTCATTTCTTCCGCCTGAAAATCATGCTGTTCGTTTGCCGTGCGAAGCTGGATTTTGACCCTTATTAATTCTTCTTCCATTTGTTTGGCCAAAGGCTCATCAGAGGATAATAGAATCTCATGACCGCTTTCATTGCTGCCGGGTTCAAAAATAATCAATATAAAACCTTTGGCTGTATCTCCCGAACGCAGGACAGGGCGGACCTTAATATTAATGATTTCGGTTTTGTCTCCAATATTAACTTTTAATCCGCGTGCTTCTACGGCCGACTGTCTTTGTGCCGACTGATATAAGGCAGATCTTAGTTCCAGTCGCAGCTCTGATCGTATTAATTTCAGAAGATTTTTTGAAGGTTCTCCTCCTGAAATCTGCAAAAACTGACCTGCGCGCTCCGTCAGATGGAGGATTTCAAATTCTTCATTTATTACCAGAGAGGGCGGTGCATATTCTTCTAGTAGCTGCTGGTGCAGATCTCCGAAAGAAATGCGGTCGAGTATCTTTTTTTCTTTTTCCTGTGAGGTATCGTCATTTTTGAATTTTTCAAAATGAAGTGTTGGTGTAGATTCCGGAATAGGGTAAGAGCGTGGCGTAACCTGTCTTCTTTGAAAGATATGGTTTTCACGGTTATGTACAGAATATAAATCGCTAGCACCGTCTACAGATTCAGATGTGCCAAGAAATAAAAAGGCTCCCGGTTTTAATGCAAAATGAAAAGTTTCTATAACTCTTTCCTGCGCTACCTGATTAAGGTAGATCATCACATTTCGACAGCTTACCATATCCAGATGAGAAAACGGCGGATCTTTGAGAACATTGTGCGCTGCAAACATTATAGTTTCGCGTATCTCACGACGAATTCTGTACATATCACCTTCTTTGTTAAAGAATCGGCGAAGTCTTTCGTTGGTTACATCTGCTGTATCATTTAAACTATATAATCCTTCACGGGCATGTGCAATTGCTGCTTCATCAATATCGGTTGCAAATATCTGCACTTTTGGAGCATCTATCGCACCCAGCGTAATTTCGGCACATAAAATAGCCAGAGAATACGCTTCTTCTCCTGTAGCACAGCCAGGAATCCATATACGTACCTGATCTTCGCTGGTTTTGTTTTTAAAAAGCAAAGGCAGGACTTCAGCTTCAATAAGTTCAAAAGGCTTTTTGTCCCTGAAAAAATTAGTAACCGAAATTAAAAGGTCTTTGAGCAGTGAAGCCGGCTCATCAGGATTACTGTGAAGATAGGAAGCATAGGAGGGAAGGTCGGGAAGACCGCTGATGTTTATTCTTCTTTCAATTCTTCTCAGTAATGTCGGACGTTTATAATTTGTAAAATCATGACCGGTACGCAATCTTAGATGCGTAAAAATTTCACGTAGTGCCTGTTGTTGATCGTTTGTTCTTCTTTCGGGCTCGTCTATAATTTCTACTTTGCTGATGCTGTTTTTATACGAAATAATCTTTTCCGGAATCTTTGCAACCGGCAATACTTCGTCAACCATTTGAGTAGAAATCGCACTGCGGGGCATTTCGTTGAATTCTGCCTCGCGTGGATTTTGAACAAAACACGCGCCGCCTCGTTCTTTAACACGTTTTAATCCCATAGATCCGTTTGCACCCGTACCGGATAAAACCACGGCAATAGAACGCGGTCCAAATTCATCTGCCATAGTACGGAAAAAGATATCTACAGGCGCGCGACGCTCTTCCATCAGTACATTAGTGCTTGCCATAAGAACATCACCCTCTATTTTGAGATGTTTGTTGGGCGATACGACATAAATATGATTTGGATAAACCCGTTGTTTATCTGTAACCTTTGTGACCTCGAGTTTGGTTTCACGCTGTAAAACAGCAGTTAGTGCGCTGTCATGATCTGGCGAAAGATGCAATATTACGACATAGGCAATACCACTGTCTTCAGGCACGTACCTGAAAAATTCCTGAAGTGCCTGGATACCGCCTGCAGAAGCACCAATTCCTACAATTAGGAATTCATTCTGTTTGGGTTTCTGCTGTAACTGTCTTACATCTTTGCTATTGTTGTCAGCGTCGTTTTTTTTCATAGTATTTTTAACAATGAAACAAAGTTAACATTTAGTTTCATTTTTCACATCTTTCAGATTTTTTATATCAAACTGTAATTTGGCATTGCTTAACTGTTCGTAATTTTTTACTGTAATTCGCAATGCGTCTGCATGTGCTTCGGTTTCTTTTGCTTTTAAAAAATAAAGTGCGGCCATCTGCGACTTGTTGATTTCGGCAAGATGATCGCCAATATGATTCAGGAGAAATATGCTTTCATCAATTCCGGCTAAGGCAGTAAATAAATCATTTTCCACTCTTTCGTGAAGCGTCGCCAGCAGCGTGTCGGCAGAAAAAGCATGACCCGTGTGGCAGCGGTATCGGGAAAATCCTCCTTCTGTTATTTTGGCCAGTACGCCGTTGCATTCCGGGCATGTCAGAGGAGAAAGTTCGCCCATGGCAAAAGATTCCCGGGCTGCATTTTTATCACCAGCGGCAGAAAGCAATTCTGTTTCTGTTCTCTTATCTCGGATTATCGGATTTTGATTTTCATTTCTACTTTTGGAGACTCTGGCCAGAATACCGGCAATATCTGCCGCAGGAGCACAATAATCAACGGCAACTTCTCTTATAACACTTTGAGGCATAGAGGGTACTTCTGCATCACCGGGACTTTGTACCACAGCTATTCCGCCACTGTTTTTTATCCGCCACAATCCCACGGTTCCATCATCTAATGCTCCTGATAAAATAACTCCGATAACACGGTTTCCGAAATTATAAGCTGCAGATCGAAATAACGGATCTATAGCAGGGCGAAAGTGATTTTCTTTAGGACCGTGTGTCAGACGTATACTATCGTTCTGCAGAAGCAGATGATAATCCGGAGGCGCTATGTAAATCCGGTTTAACCGGATTTCTTCATTATCTTCGGCATAGGCCGCCGGTATATTATTAAGTTTACTAAGTACACCTGGCATAACTCCCTGAATTTCTGCTCCTGTATGCCAGACGATAAATATGGGAGGCTGAAAATTTGCAGGGAGATTTCGGATTATTGTCTTTATAACATCAAATCCGCCTGCAGATGCGCCGATTACGATAATAGGATGATCGGAGAGTTTTGCTCTGCTCGTTTTTGTTTCAGACCTTTTAACAGTTATCTGATTGGAGTTTTTAGCCATTTCTAATTTTATTAACGCAGCAGTTTCCTAATCCAAAAACAATTCATTTAATTAGTACACTTTATTCTAAGTAATGGCAGTCTCTTATAAATGAATATGAAATTGACGAATCAATGGAGTATTGATCCGTCAATTATAAGGATTTAAATTAGTTCTGACTATAATTTTCAATCAGTGAATTTTCTAAAGGCAGAAAAATATAGATAGCGGTACCTTCTCCCGGCGAACTTGACGCTTTAATAAAACCTTTGTGGTTCCATACAATTTTCTGCACCAATGTTAGTCCAAGTCCGGTTCCGTACTGCATATCATTACTTTCAAGTTTGTAAAACGGGTTAAAGATTAAAGTTTCAAAATTTTTGCTGAAACCAATACCGTTATCGATAATAGATAATTTAATATACTCTGTATGAGGCCTCATATCTATATTGTTAATTTCTTCAATATCGGTAAAGTTCAACTCTATTTTTATTTGAGGCTGCGTATCTTGTTTAGCATATTTTATTGCATTTGAAATGAGATGCGTAAAAAGCAGGTGCATCTGCCACGGAATAATATTCATGGGCGGAAGAGGATCTGCTGATATAATCGCTTTTCGCTCATTTATAATGTATTTAAGATCGTTAAGCGCTTTTTTTAATACAATATTCAAATCGGTTTTTTTGAATTTTTTTTCTGCAAAATTGATCTTAGAGAAGTTAATGAGATCTTCAATAAGCTGATTCATATTAACAGCAGTATTCAGGAGTCGGTTCACATTATGCTGAACAGATTCAGGCAATGATGAGTCGCTGTCTATGATTTTTTTTCCAAACATGTGAATTTTTCGAATTGGCTCCAGTAAATTATGACTGGCGGCAAGTGTAAAAGATTCAAGCTGTCGGGTTCTGTTTTCTAATTCTGCATTTTTATTTTTTAAGATTTCATTGCTTTGTTCCAGATCTGTAATGTCTTCCAGTGCAATCAAAATCATACCTTCAGGAATGGAATCCAGAATGTTAGCGGTATTAACCAGCATGATTTTTTTTCTTCCCTGACCCAGGTCAAATTCAATTTTAACATTTTCAACCGTCTCTTTTTTTCTGATTTTGTTAAGAATGGATTCCTTGATCTCGGGTGAATTCCATTGCGAATTTTCCAGTTCAAATATCGAAATTCCTTCTGTGTGTTCTTCCTGAGTTCTAAAATAATGATAGAATGCAGGATTTGCACTGCGCACAATAAAATTCTGGTCTATTATAAGCAAGGGTTCCCTGATAGTTTTTACAATCGATTCATAAAAATTTCGCATCGAAGAAAGCTCGTTTCGGCGATTTTGAAGTTCATCGTTCGTACAGGATAATTCCTCATTATTGGATAAAAGTTCTTCAGCTGTAGTCTCAAGCTGCTCATTTAACAACTGCAGTTCTTCTGTTCTTCTTAGTAATTCTTCATTAGTGGTTTGAAGTTCTTCAAAATAAATCTGCTGTTCCTCGTTTAATTGTCTGTAATCATCCTGAAGCGATAAGAATTCTCCGGAGCTTTCTCCTTTTTTATTATCAGTACGATCCAAAATTGACTTTCTGTAGAAAATAACCAGAAGTAAATCCTTGTAAGAAGGAAGATAAACAACCTCAAATGAAGTAAGAAACGATTGGTTTTTTACTGCAATATTAAGGACTTCAATATTTTTTTTCTCGCTTTGAACTTTTACGATTGCATTTTTCAATTCATTGCGCACCTCCTGATGCAGCATATTTATAACATTAAAACTTGGCGTCCCCGCGGGCGGCTGTAAAAATGGACTGGTATCGCCATGAAAATGGACAATTTCCAGATCTTCGTTTACTAAAACTGCTGCCGGAGAATAGTTTTCTAAAATTATGTCTGCCGTTATGGTTCTGTAATCTTTTTCAACAGAACGAGCGGGAGGAGCTGCGGTTTTTACTTTACTTTCTTCTTTTAAAAGCAGATTCGGTGTTAAGCGGACAGCTGCATCCTGGCGCATGAAAATTTTCTCCTGCTTTTCAACAGCAGAAAATAAATTCGGAATTGTAAGTGCTGTCTCTGCCTTTCCGAGAAATAAAAAGCCATTTTCCCGAAGTGCATAATGAAATGCTGATAATACTTGTCCCTGCAGTTCTGTATTAAAATAAATAAGAACATTGCGGCATACTATAAAGTCGATTTTAGAGAAAGGAAAATCTTTGGTTAAATCATGTACAGCAAAAATACAGGTATCACGTATCGCTTTATTAATGTAATAACCACTGTCTCTTTTAGTAAAATACGACGAAAGTCTTTTTTCGCTCACATTTTTCAAATCCTGAGCTGCGTATACGCCAGTTCGGGCTTTTTCAACGCATTTCTCAGATATATCTGAAGCAAAAATCTTAACTGCGATATCTGTGTTATCGGTCTTCTGTAAATATTCGTCCAGACATATTGCCAGCGAATATACTTCCTCACCGGTAGAGCAGCCAGCCGACCAGATTCTTAATTCTTTTCCTTTGATACTATCTATTAAAGCAGGAAAAACATTTGTCTGCAGACTTTCAAAAAATACGGGATCCCTGAAAAAGTATGTTACCGAAATCAGAAAATCATTAAACAATAAATCTTGTTCCTTTTTGTTTTCTTTTAGAAGATTAAGGTACTTTTCTGCAGACTCCTGTTTAGTCAGCACCATTCTTTTGGCGATTCTCCTGCGAAGTGTCTGCGGTTTGTATTTATGAAAATTGGTTTGGGTTCTTAAAGAAATTACCTCCAGAATATCCTCAAAAATCTTTTCATCAAATTGTGAAATGTCTTCTTCGACATATGCGTGATTCGTCTGATAACTATTTTTGATCTCAAGAAGCTGTAACGCCGCATTATCTGCAGTTGTAAAATAATCTATAAATTCTGCTATCTTATCATTATGAGAGAAACCGGCTTTATTAACAGCAGAAACTGCCGCTCCGCCAAGCTCTTTTAATTTCTTAAGACCTGCCGCTCCGTCAAGGGATGACCATGACAATAGCATACCAACCGCATAAGAACCGTATTTTTCTGCCAGAGCTTCGAAAAACAGGTCAAGGCTATTGGTTGGTTTAGTACTTCTGGTCGATGGTTTTAGCTGTAAAGTTTCGTTTTCCCACACCAGAAAATTACCTTGCGGAATAATATAAATATTATTTGGGTGAAGTTCTACCGTGCTTACGATTTCGTGTACGGGCAATTTGGCAGAGTCCAAAAGTAAATCAGTCAAATCTTCGTGCTGCGGAATGGCAAGATTTTCAATAATGATATATGCCATTCCCGAATCTTCAGGCAGATTTGATATAATTTCTTGTAACGCCTTAATTTCAGACGCTGCAGAAGCAATTCCTACAACCGGAAATATAGAGGTAATGTTGTTATTTAGTTCAGCGATGTTCATATCCTTCAATTTTAAATGTGCAGTTTTTAATACTGCTTAAAAAATAATGTCCCGAACCGATAATATAAGTTGTTAACTATTTATTATATAGCAAATTACAAAATAAAATACAGTAATCATATACTAATAAACAAAAAAAATCCTCCCTGCAGTTTTGCTGGAGAAAATAAGTATTGCACACTTAAAAGCATACGTGGAGGGATCTATAGTGAATGCTGAATATCACTTTCTCCTTTTTGTTACCTTATTAATTTATACTGAGATTATTCTTATATATGATTGATTATTTCATAATGATTATAATTTGAGCGGGAGGTAAATATAGAGGAACACCTCAAATTGTATTTATATAATTTTAATCGATTTTTTTATAATTCACATGTTGGTGTGGGCGATATACTATTGTATAAGCTTGTCTAATTTATGAATTTCAATTTTTAAAAGTATGAATTTAATTGATTCTCAATAATTTGGATATTGTAACATTGAAGTTTAATTCTGTAAGCAGACAACAGTATGATGTTATACTTTGCAATCATATTAATTATAAAAACTAAATGTTATGTTATTAGAAAATGAAAACACCGAAGGCCGCACGGCTAAAGCAATTGAGGAACAAACTTCAAAAATCCCTTCTGATTTATTTTTGTACGCTTCATTAGCGGCTATGGGAACTTCACTGGCATTAAAATGTATGGGAAGCAAACACAATGCCTTATTTGTAGGACAATGGGCTTCTCCGTTTTTACTTTTGGGTATTTATAATAAGCTTGTAAAACAAGACGGCCATGACGCTCAGGATAAACCTGGAAACTAATTTTATTTAAATATTTTTCTTTAAAGCAATAAAGCTGCTTCTTATATTAAAAGAAGCAGCTTTATTTTTTTTATTATAATTTTATCTAAGCTTTAATTGCTACTGCAGGTCTGGAATTAGTAAGAACCGCAGCCAGAATTTCAATTATTCCTAAAATCAGATGAGGTACATAAACCTGATCTGAAAAGTGAAAAATCCATGGCGAAAGCGCCAGAAAAATACCAGACATAAGATCCAGTACCAAATGGATTTTCATCGGAATTATTTTAATCAGTCCCAATTCATAACTAGTGAGAAGGCTGTAAACTATAGCAGCAATACCTGCAATGTAAAAAACATAGCTTTGCATCGCATTCATTTCAAAACTAAACAGCGAAGGCGCTGCAACAAGAAATATACCCATAATATAATCTAAATATCCATGGGTCTTAGTATCAATTGGTTTCATGATATAAAATTTTGATTAATAAAAACCTACAGTTGTGTCTGGCGCGATTTTTTAGAAGAGGAAAAAATTACCGCTAATGCAGCTCCCACGATCAGGACTTTTACAGCAGTTTTGATAAGGAATTTTTCCCTGTTGTATTTCCACTCCGATTTTAAGCCTATTTCTTTTGGAATATTAGGAACATGTCCTTTTGTAAAATCTTCCAGAATACCTTCCATCATATCTATTCGGTCCGCAAGCATGAGCGGCAGCCAGCGTCCGTAACTGGATTCGCTGTACATATAAGCAATTCTTCTTATCATGCCGCTTAATCCGGATGGCGGTTTTGATGTGCCGTAAACTGCTGTAAGGTTCGGTCTTTCTACAGATTGAAGTATTTCTACGGTTTCCTCCTGTAACTCCGGACGCTCCCAGGCATAGCCTTTGTGCTCATCGTCATTTCGCTTTTTGATAGGATATGTAGGGTCATTTTCTGTATTAATGTCAACTCCCCAACCTTTTATATGGTTGTGATTGCCTCGTCTTTTATTTGTAAAATCTTCCGGGTTTGTCTGATCTGTTATCATAATTGTAAAGTTTAAATATTAGCCCGCAGATGGCGGTACTAAAACAGTTTTTATACAGTTATCTAATTTGGATGAAAATATATGATACGCTTCACCCACTTCTTCAAGAGGAATGCGATGGGTAATTAATCCTTTTGGATTTAGAACTCCAGATTGTACGTGATCGATAAGTCTTGGTAGTAATCGTTTAACAGAAGCCTGATTGGCGCGAATAGTAATTCCTTTGTTCACGACATTTCCAATCGGGATCAAACTGTCGATCGGACCATAAACACCAACAATCGAAACGATACCGCCTTTTTTAACACCATTTATTGCCCAGTGCAATGCTGTTGTCGACCCGCCCTGAAGGAGAAGTCTTCTGCCGGTAAGGGTATTAATTGCGTTCCCGGCCGCTTCGCATCCGACGGCATCAATACAGACATCTGCACCAAGAGAATCTGTTATAGTTTTTAAAAACACCACCGGATCGCCGATCGAATTAAAATTAAAAGCTTCACATTGGGCATATTTCTCGGCAAATTCCAGACGATAATCTATATGATCTATTATGATCACACGTCCTGCTCCAAAAAGCCAGGAGCATTTTGCAGCCATAATTCCAATTGGTCCGGCCCCAAAAACTACCACTGTATCTCCAGGTTGAATACCACCCATTTCTGCTGCCTGATAACCTGTTGGTACAACATCTGTTAGAAGCACTGCATCATCAGGATCCATCCAGTCTGGTATTACAACAGGACCTACATTCGCGTAAGGAACACGTACATATTCGGCCTGACCGCCATCATAACCTCCGGCAGTATGAGAATAACCAAATATTCCGCCAACTGCAGTTGCTTCCGGATTTGATTCATGGCAATTCCCATATAATTCCTGACGGCAGAAAGCACATTTTCCGCAGGCAATATTAAACGGGACCATTACACGATCTCCTATTTTTACTTTATCTACTCCGGAACCTACTTCTACAATTTCTCCAATAAATTCATGACCAAATGTAGATCCGATTCGGGTATCCGGTACAAGACCATGATAGAGGTGAAGGTCAGATCCGCAGATGCAGGAACGCAGTACCTTTACAATGGCATCATCGGGATGTAAAATTTCAGGAATAGGTCTATCCTTGTCAATACGGACTCTGTGTGGCCCGCGATAGTTCATTGCTAACATATTTTTATTTATTTAAATTAAACTTCAGTAATCTTTATTGTTATTGTATCGGGCACCAACATGCAGGAATAGTTCCTATTGCACCGTCATAAATTATTTGTAATTTCTATATTGAGAATCTTGGCAAATAGATTTTGCGTTTAAATAAGCTGGAGATGTGGTCTGACCTGAATTGTTACTACATCGCATCTTTTTGGCTGTGATAAGCAGAATAAAATGTTCATTGCAATATCTTCGGGTTTCATCATTTCTAATTTCTTTATATTTTCCCGCTGTTCTTCTTTTGGTGCAGGCTGAAGGTCACTCATAACAGAACCGGGTTCAATAAGTGAAACTTTTATTCCAAGCGGATTTATTTCTTTACGAAGTGCCGCGGTAAATCCTTGTATAGAAGCTTTTGTTGCTACGTAGATCGTTCCCGTCTCTTCGCGTGTTTCTGCGCTCATTGATCCGATGTTAACAATGTGACCGGCTTTTTCTTCCGTCATTCTGGAAACCGCTTCTTTAGTAAAAGCGATGTAACCCAAAATGTTTGTTTCAAGAATGTATTTAATGCTTTCGTATTCTTCCTCGACAATTCCGTCGGCAGGTACGGCAGCATTGTTTATTAAAATATCTATGCCGCCCAGTGTATTGTCAATTTCTTTCCAGACTAATTCAATATCTTCTTTTTTGGATATATCGGCGGTTATGCCGTAAACCTCTCCTTCGGCGTGTTGTTTAATATCGCCGATTGCTTTATCAAAGTCATCTTTATCTCTTCCAAAAATAAAAACATGGCCTCCCAATGAAGCCAGCAGTTCGGCAGTGGCTTTTCCAATTCCGGTAGTGCCGCCTGTTATAACAATACGTTTTCTGTCAATATTCTGTCCAAAATAATTAGATAAGTTTTCCATAAACTGTTGTTTTATTTAGTTTTATTATTTAAAATTTTACTGTGATGGTGCCTTGCCCACTTATTTTATATTCGTGCATATCAGCGCTTTTCTTAAATGGGCTTACAGCTTTTCTTTTTTGGGTTACTTCTGCATTTATTTTTTTAGTACCCCTTTTTATGATTTTCAAATCGCAATTCATGTTTTCGTTTCCATCGATTCTAATGGTTACTGTGTCTTTTCTTTTGGTATAATTAGTCACAGGATAGTCAATGAAAATCATAAAATCATCATTTGCTTTAATGTATTGCCGCGGAACGATAGCAAAGGCAGAACCGACACCGTAAACTTCCTGACCTACCTGTCCACTTTGTTCCCAGCCTGTGTAAAGATCTTCAAGCGGAATCCACAGATCTTTTTGAATTTCTCCTGTTTTAACTTCTTCAGACAACATATCTTCGGGAAGCAGAGAAGGAAAATAATAAGGAATTCGGTTAACGGCATACTTTACAAACTCCGGTATCAGCACGCGCAGTGCAGGCAGGATTTCTACATCTTTGGCCTGGATCATGTATTCTGTAAGCGCTGCATAAACTTCCATTTCTTCGTAAGCAGCACAGTAAGGTGCGTCATTAAGGGGAAAGACAGAAAAATAATTAGCGTAATTCTTTCCAAAGCCATACTGACAATCCCATACCTGAACGTTTTTAAAAACTCCTGCAAGACACATATAACTGGTATCCAAATAAATTTTTTCCCCTGTAATTTTATACAGTTCGAGTAAGGCATTAGCGGCAAAAGCCGTATTATTTGCCTGATAAAAAATATCGAATCCGCATTGTGTAAGTTGTTTAGCGGCTTTTTCAGCTTCGTTAAGGAATTTTTTATCCTTTGTAAGTTTGTACACCAACAGCATTAAGTGTGCATAAGCACCGGGTACATCTTTTTCTCCGCCTTTTCCGGGCTCTGTTTCTTCTTTTATAACTTCAAAAGTTTCAACATTGTAAAAGACAGGCCATTCATATTTAAAATGATGCGCCGCTTTAATCACAAAGTCAATTGAGTTTACTACCAGTTCTTTTGCTTCCTTATTTCCGTCTAATGCAAGTCTGGTCAGATTAATTAAGGGATGATGTAAATACCAGGAATCCATGGTAGTATCTTTTTTTTGCTCTTCAGACTGATCCAGTTTATCCTGAAGTGCGGGATGCCAGCGTGTAATACAATTGATTTTTGGATCGTAAAAAGCACTTATACCGCCTGCCAAATCTCTCGATATCGGGCTTTGTGCGCCATCCCACTTTTCGTATTCCTTCAGCGGTATTAAAACGGCAAGCTGCACCATACTTTCAGCGGGTGTTTCATAATCAGTCAGGTAGGCATTTAGATAAGGGAATCCTTTGGTTTGTGTCCAGCAACCTTTATTATTGTAGAGATGTTCGCTGGTTTTCTGCACAATGTCTGTCCATTCGTGATATTCGGTTTCCGGATGCGGGATAACCATATAAATCTGTGCAAGGTTTTCTAAATATTCTGCGCAGAGTTTTGAAGGGTCTTCTTTTAGTTCATCTCCCAATAAAACATACGCATCAGAAATTACGAATTTTTTTCCTGCCGGAATAGGATTTTCCATTGTTTTCGGTAAATTAAACCCAATCTCGGGCCATGTTCCGCCAACGGTTTCTCCCAGGGAAGTTTTGGTAGCTTCGCAATACTCAGACATCGAGCTGAGGTTTTGGAAGTAAAACAACGTACATTTTTTTGGTTTCTGCACACTGGCAAAAATGAGACCTGTTCTGGTACCCACCTGATGGACATGAATTTTACCAATTGTATTTTCGATAATACCATTGTCGGTCAAGGGTATTACATCTTTAGGCCAATACGGAATAAGAAGTGCCTGATTTGCGGTAAATGTTGTCTTATAATGTAAAAGCGGAGGAATATCGGTTTTGGGAAAATCGATATACACCTCATACTTTCCATGTCCGCTTTTTAAATTAATTGTGATTTTATTTTCGTCATCCACAATATCTTCCACCTCAAAAAAGCTATTTAAGGCAAATGCAACGCGAAAACCAAATCTTTCATTTTTTGGTCCTTTGCTTACAATCCAAATGGAATCTCCTGAATTGAAAACTTCAAACGTATAACCTGAAATTTCTTTTGTTAATAACGGTACATTAATCTCAATATCGGTTTGAGCTGTTGTAGCCCAAGGTGAAACTGCCTGCATAATAAAAGTGTTTATAGTTGAATGATTAAAATTGACAAGTTGTTGATTATCAAATTTCAAACTACAGTTTGTGTTTTTCTTACAGAATTTCCGTCAGAATTTATAGATTTTAAAGAAATCAACTTTTTTATAATGACAAAATATCCCTAAATGTGAATCTTTTGGAGATTTGTTGAGCTTGGTCTTTTTTCTTTAAAAAAAATCTTTTCACAATACTGTTTACTGAAATATTATCGTGAATTATGTAACGCATAATTTTATATATGTAAACAGGAACTTAAAATTGATTTTAAGTTTAGTTATAATTTTAAACACTTACAGGTATGAAAATTAATTTTAAAAAGCCTAGATTAAATGAAGATGTTCCTCTTTTCTGGTCGCTGCATAAATTTTTTATACACAGACTAAAAGAAGTTTTGTGGGCAGAAAGGGAATTATCTGCCACAGTACTTTCTAAAATTATATACAACGTTGGCTCGCCAAATCTATCCTTTGTAATTAAGGATTATAAAAAGCTTACAAAATTACATGCAGCCAAAACAGTTAAAATACTAAATGATGCAGGAATCACTGCTCGGGGTAAGAAATCTCCCGGAATGCAATCACTTATCAATGAATTTACGATTCTTTTCGAAAAAAGAAAAAAAGGACCTGTAAGAGATGCTGCCATAATTTCTGCTTTACAAAAAATACTGCATTATCATATTGCAACTTATCGGTCTCTGGAAATTGTTGGCAGAATGTTAGGTGAAGATGCTATAATCGGAGATTTTGAAAGTGCTGTAGCCAATAGCAGAAAAATAGATATTTTGCTCACAGACGCGTCACAGAACACTATAAATTTTGATGCCGCAATAGATGAAAATAAATATATTACTGCCCCTCATTATAAGCCTCACAATTTATAAGCTGATCCAGAAGAAATATCTGTATCATAAATTATATAAACAGTACATATTATAATATAATAAAGATGGAGGAATGAATGTAGAAATTTGTCTCATCAAACATATTGAAAAATGAAATTATTAAATGCGATAACACTTTTTGCCTTTCTTATTTCTTTTGCCGCTGCCGCACAGGAAGAAATTGAAACAGATCGTCCCGACCAGACCGAAAACTCTGCTTTGGTACCAAAAGGACGATTCCAGTTTGAAACCGGTTTGAAACATGAACAGACCGCCTCAAATCAAATGGAGTTAACAGCTCCCGAAATTCTAAGTAAATACGGACTTCATGAAAATATAGAACTTAGGCTTATAACAGAATTTGCCTATACTAAAACGGAGGAGCCGGAAAGTTATGGATTACAGGAACTGAAAATTGGAACTAAAATTAAGATTAATGACGAAAAAGGTGTCATTCCGGCTGTATCTTTTATTGCACAATTCCAGATTCCGAAAGTGGAGGCGAAGGGTTTTAAATCTCAACATATTGCGCCGGAATTGCGATTGGTGATGCGAAATAAATTATCTGAGAAAAGTGATTTAGGATATAATGCAGGTGTGAAATGGGACGGAATTTCGACTCAGCCTCAATACTTTTATACGATTGCTCCCAATTTAAAAATCACGGATAAACTTCAGGCCTTTGCAGAAAGTTTTGGAAATTTTTCTGTCGCCCATAGGGGTGAACAATGGATAGACGGTGGTTTGTCGCTGCGGCTTAATCCCGATGTGCAGCTCGATTTGGCACTCGGCTGGGAATGCACTAAAAAAGACGGCGAATACCATCACTTTTTTGAAGCAGTGGGGTTTTCAATTCGAATTTAAGGAGTAGGAAAGAAAGAAGAGAAAAGAGGAAAGAGGAAAGAAGAAAGAGGAAAGAGGAAAGTGGAAAGTGGAAAGAGGAAAGAGGAAAGAGGAAAGAGGAAAGAGGAAAGAGGAAAGTGGAAAGAGAAAAGAGGAAAGAAAAACTTATTATTCGTTATAAAATATTCTTAAAAAAATGGCAGGATACTCTTGTAGCCTGCCATTAATTTTGAAATAAGATTCGATTGTGTTTCATGACTAATCTACTTTTAAGCTGTCGTCAGCAAAAGTATCAGGTTCATCACCATTTTCTTCATCATCTTCCCAATCGTCATCGTTATTATCTTCCCAATCATCCTCTTCTTCTTCTAGCTCATCATCAGGATTTCCTTCTTCCAGATCTTCCTCTTCAAGACTGCTTTCGTCAAAATCCTGATCAGAATCATTGCTGTCAAGTTCGTTAGAGAATTCGCTGTCCAGGTAACTATTGTCATTTAGCAGCATTGGTTCTTCTAAATTATTTTCGTCTCCAACATATTGCTCATAATCACTTTGATAATCGTGATTGTTTTCAGTAAAATTACCCTCGTCCTGATTGTAATTTTGATAATTATTTGTTCTCATAGCTTTAGTATTTAATAGATTAATTAATTTTTTATCCGATTGCAGAAGTACTCTGCAGTTGGTTTGAGGAATTCTCATTCTCTGAAACGTTTGCTACAGATTCCAGCTGTTCAACACCCTCTTTAATAAAGTCTTTATATTTTGTCAATCCGATTCCGATAAAAGGAATTGCAAGTTTGCCAATAGCTGAGGCGGCATCTTTTTTGCCGAATTTATCAAGGTAAGTCGACAGCAGCAGCGATCCCAATGCGCCACATAATATATAATGACCTGGAACATTGGCAATCTTACTTTCTATCGCTTCTCTTATTTCCTCAAGGTTCTCCGGGCTAATTAAATTTTCCATACGTGTAGTTTAGTTTATAGTTATAAGTTTAAAACTACAAGCTTTAAATGGTGTCATTTTATATAATTTGAAAGCTACATTATATAATTAGCAGAATGATTATGATATGTAAGTAGAACATAGAACTTCTAACCTTTTTTCCAAAGATAATAATGTTATATTCAAATTATTGATATCGTGATAATTATACAAATAGGTTTAAAAATCTTATAAGTGTTTTCGAAAAAATCAGTTCAACTTTATACTATCGAAAATCTGCAATTTTATTGTTTGGTTTAAAACAAATGAAAGTCAAAAGAGAGATTATGTGATTTTCTTTTAAAAGAATAATAATAATTATATGAAGTTATATAGATATAATCAATTTTTCAGACTATGCGCATTTATGTTCTGTTTGCTCTTATTGCAGGGCTGCACAACCTGGAAAATGGGCCAATCAGGTCAAGAGAAAATTGCCGGAAAAACGTACGTCATTATTGGTGCCTCGAGCGGAATGGGACGTGGTGTTGCGCAGGAGTTAGGAAGGTATAAAGCCAATGTTGTACTAGTTGCGAGAAGAACAGAATTGCTCGAGGAAATTGCCGATATCATTAGGAATTCCGGCGGAAAGGCTATTGTTGTTACAGCAGATATCAGCAAACTCGATGAGGTTAAAAGTGTCTCTGAAGCTGCAGTAAAACAATTCAATAAAATTGATGTCTGGATTAATATGGCAGGCGTTGCGGCAATGGGTCGCTTTTGGGAAGTACCTGTTGAGGATCAGGCGCGTGTTGTAGATGTAAATTTAAAAGGTTTTTTCTACGGAAGCAGGGTTGCTATTGACCAATTTATAAAACAAAAAGAAGGCGTACTAATCAATATGGGATCGGTAGAGAGTGAAATCCCGCTGGCTTACCAAACAGGTTATGCCGCTTCAAAAGCTGGTGTAAGAAGTCTCAGTCTTTCTATTTCGCAGGAGCTCAGGCTAAATGGCTACGATAAAATTAAAGTTGTTGTTATAGAGCCGTGGGCTGTTGATACTCCGATTTGGCGACATTCTGCCAACTATACCGGGGTAGAACCCAAAATGGCCATGATGGATCAGCCGGATAAAGTAGTAAATGCTGTTCTTCGCAAATCGCTCCGTCCTTCTAAAGTTGTACCGGTGGGCTGGAAGGCTAAAGGCGCATCGTTTAGTGCCAATGTTTTTCCGAGATTTAGTGAATGGCTCAGCGGAAACCTCTCTCAAAAATATCAGATCGAAACCGGACCTGAAGCGCCGGACACCAAAGGTTCATTGTACCAACCTATGCCGGAAGGTAAAGGTGTGTCTGACGGTGCTGCCGAAAGAATGAAGCTTTATAAAAAAAGAAAATTGAAACCCGAAACTAAAAAAGATCAATAACCTTATATACTTTGTACTATGAAAATCAAATTATTATTACTGTTGATATTAATTATCAGCTGTATAAGTCTTACCATTTACGGGCAGGAGAAAAAATCTCCGATAGAAAATAAAATAAAAATTAATACGCTAAACGATAGCCCGACTCAATTAGTCCCTGACTTTAAAAGAAATTAAAAAACTATGAAAAAATATAAAATTGGAATAATTGGATATGGAGGTTTCGGTAAATTTCTGCATCATTGGTGGTCTAAACTCGAAAATGCCGAAATAATAGCCATTGCAGATCATGGATCAAGCAACGAAGAGAATGATAAATTTAGGCTGTATAAAAACTGGGAAGATCTTATTAAAAATCCGGAAATTGATATTGTAAGTATTGTCACTCCGCCCGGAATGCATGCTGAAATGGCCTGTGCAGCGATGAAGGCAGGGAAACATGTTTTGCTTGAAAAACCAATTGCCATAACGATAGAAGAGGCCGAACAGATTTTGGCTGTACAAAAAGAAACCGGCAGTGTTATCACCGTTGATCACATGATTCGTTATAATCCTATTATTCAGACCATAAAAGAATTATCCCAAAGTGGAGTATTTGGTCAAATGCGTCACGCGGTGGTTAATAATTATGCACAGGATGAAGCGCTGCCTGTCGAACATTGGTTTTGGAATAAAGAAATGTCAGGTGGAATTATGGTAGAACATGGTGTGCATTTTTTTGATATCATTAATGCATTGAGTGGCCAGCAACGCCAGGAAGTTTGCGGCGTTTCCCATAAACGAAATGAGAACCAACGTGACCGCGTTTCTGCAATGGTACTATATAACGAAGGGCTGATAGCATCTTATTACCATGCTTTTTCTGGTCCGGGATTCTTTGAGCAGACTACCATTCAGCTTGCATTTGATCTGGCAAGGATAGAAATTGAAGGCTGGATGCCGATGAAAGGAAAAGTAAAGGCGCTGGTTAATTCACAGACCAAACAGCAACTTAACAATTTGCCAGGGTGGAGCGAATCTGCTTCGGAAATTTTTTCTAAAGTGGGCGATGAATCAAGACCTGAAGGCTGGGGTTCTGCAGAAACAGAAGAACAAAAGAAAACAGGTATTACGGCCGGAGGTATTGCATACGATGTTGATGAGACGGTTTCCGGAACTTTTGAAATTCAAAAAAGCAAAGGAGAAGTCTATGGAAGCTGCGTACAGCTCATACTTTCTGATATCATTCAAAAAATAGAAAATAAAGAACACGTTTTGACGATCACTATTGAAGATGCTTTCGAAGCGCTGCAAACTGCAGTTTTGGCTTCACGTTAGATTAGAAAACTTATATTAAAATTAGAATGTACAGTAATGGGCGTTTCCCATGAAATTATATAAACCCGAAGCTTTGAAATGTAAAGTGTTTTGGGTATCGGGTTTGTAAATTTGCTTTACATTTTAAAAAATAATTATAATATGAAATTTTTAGACACAAAGTTCCATGGCTATCTGGACTACACAATAGGAATACTTCTTCTTTTTATACCTTCAGTAATGCATTTGGAAGCGCACACCGCACAAAGCCTTATATTTTATATCTTCGGAATCTTTACACTGTTTTTAGCGCTGCATACAGATTACGAAGCTGGACTTTATAAACTGTTACCGGTAGAAGTACATGTGGTTATTGAGGTAGTAACCGGATTGTTTTTTGCTCTCTCACCATGGATATTTGGTTTTGCAGGAAAAGTATTTTTCCCACATCTTTTTTTTGGAGTTATGACCATAATTATAAGTCTTGGAACAAAAACACAAAATAATAGTCTTAGTAGATTTTAATAAATTTACCCAGGTTTATATTTTATAATGAGCAAAAAGGCAGATATATTCTGCCTTTTTTTATGGCTATAAATGAACAGACTTCATTTTAGAACTGTTTTTAAGCGTTTTCTAAAATTAATTTTATTTTCTTCTCATTTAATTAACGGGTTATTACGGCTGGAATTTTTTTTTTTACTATAACATTTTGATTTTAAAATATTTATCATATCTTTAACATTCGACATGGGAATTGTATAAGATTTGTATATAATTTTGCAACCAACAATTAGTGAATAATAAAAGATCCCAAATCTGTTTAACTTACTTCTAATTATTTATGAGAATACTTATTATAGCGACGCTTCTTTTCTCTTTAAGTTCTTTTACTACTTTTAATGTAGCAAATAAAAAAGAAATTTTATCTGAGCTTGAATTTGCAAGACTCAACGAACATGTTAACGAAATCAAATCGTTTACTGCAAGTGATAAAAATTATAATAAGAAAATTGCTTTTCTGGTTGATATGAAAATCAAATCCGGTAAAAACCGTTTTTTTGTTTATGATTTGGAGAAAAATGAAATCATTGATCAAGGTTTAGTAGCACACGGATCGGGTTCTGAAACCGGAATCAAAGGCGATATACTGCAATTTAGTAATCTTCCCAATTCTAACTGCACTTCACTTGGGAGATATGCCATTGAAAAATCTTATAAAGGCGTTTTCGGAAAAGCTTTCAGACTTTCTGGTCTTGATGCAAGTAATAACAATGCAATGAAAAGAGCTGTAGTCCTGCACTGTTACAAAGAAGTACCAGATGAGGAAAAAGAATACTACATCATCAATAGTCACGGTTGCCCAATGGTTAGCGAATTATTTTTCAAAAGATTGGAAAAGATCATTGAAAGTTCAAATTCTAAAATCATGCTTTCTGTTTACTATTAATTAGTGTTTTCTTAAGGGTAATTCTAAGCTATCTTTAAAAAAATAAGCCTTTATAATTTATATTTGTGGCTGGAGCAGAGTATTCGTCTAATACTTTTCTCTTCTATACAACTGCCTAAAATCAAATATAAATATGCTTAAAGAATTCTCGTTCAAACAATTTGGCAATCTTAATTTTACTTCTCAGGATCTTGATCCGACAACATTAATTAAAATTGATGATCATATAAAAGTACTTTTTCTCCCAAAGAATATTAAAGTACATGTTGATTTTCAGGAATTTCAGATTGAAACCGATTCATTGCTTTTTATAAATCCCAAAGTGATTGTAAAACCGATAGGAGCAGAATTTGGTGGTGAACTTTTGCTGCATTTTAACCGGGATTTTTATTGTATTGAAATTCATGACCAGGAAGTGGCATGTGATGGCATCCTATATAATAATGTTTTTGAAATTCCATTTATTAAATTAAATGAAAGCCAGTCAGCCGACATTCAGAAAATAATCGGAGAGATAAAAGCTGAAATGGAAGATGAAGATTCAAATACAGAAGAAATGCTGCGAATCTTATTAAAACTCATCATTTTAAAATCAACACGAATATGGAAACAGCAGCATCTTTTATCAGAAAAAGACCAACAGTCGGATGTTCAGTTTCTAAGAAAGTTCAGTAAGTTAGTCGAGCAGCATTATAAAACACATCATACGGTTTCAGATTACGCCGAAATGTTGTTTTTAACTCCGAAAAATCTCAGTAAGAAAATAGGACTGGTAAGCAAGGATACCCCAAACGACATTATTAAAAACAGGATTATTCTGGAAAGCAAACGACTTTTGGCTCATACAGCACTTTCTGTCAAAGAAATTGCTTTCAGTTTAAACTATGATGATGATGCTTACTTCATCAGGTTTTTTACAAAAAGTACCGGAATTTCTCCGCTTTCTTTCCGAAAGCAGTTTTAAAATAAATAACTCTATATTGAAAAAGCATGGCTGAAAAGTCATGCTTTTTTGTTTTAAAAAAAGTCACAAAAAGAACTTTAATGGGAATATAAGAGCTATTTCTGTAGAAAGGGGAAAAAAGTGCAGTTCAAAGAGAAAACCGTCCATTGTTGTGGGGTTACAATTGATGCAACTTTGCAATATCAAATTAACAATATAAAAATAATCAATTTTAAAATTTACAAAAATGAAAAATTTAATCTTATCAATCGGACTATTTACTGCACTATTAATTACTATGCAATCTTTTGCGCAAACAAAAAGAGCACCTGCTTCTTATGGAAGGGAAGAATTTATCGAAGTAGAGAAAAATGTAAAACTTCATGTTACAGATCTTGGGGACGGACAACCAATAGTTTTAATCCACGGATGGCCATTGAGCGATGCCATGTACGAATATCAATATGCTTATTTTGTTGAAAAAGGATATCGTGTGATCGGAATAAGCCTTAGAGGTTTTGGACAATCTGATAAACCGGGCGGAAAATATAATTATGATGTTTTTGCAGATGATATCAAAGTGGTTCTGGATAAACTGAAAATAGAAAATGCAACATTAGGAGGTTTTTCTATGGGAGGTGCAACAGTAATTCATTATGCGGCAAAATACAATGCAGCACACATTTCTAAATTAGCCTTATTTGGCGCAGCAGCACCAATCTGGACAAAAAGAGCCGATTTTAACTATGGCAACTGGACAAAAGCAGATGTTGACGGATTAATTCAGTTAAATAACACAAACCGACCACAGCTATTGGAGAATTTCGGTCAAATATTTCCTGCCAACGCAACTAGTGTTTCTGCCGGATATGGTGCATGGTTGGGAACAATTCAGGCGCAGGCTTCGCCTTATGCAATGGCTGAAGGTTTAAAAACACTTAGAGACACAGACTTACGTGATGATTTGAAAAAAATTAAAATTCCAACATTGATTCTTCATGGTAAACTGGATAAAATCTGTTCTTATGACTTGGCAGAACAAATGCACGGACTTCTTTCTAATTCTACATTGGTTCCTTTAGAAAAAAGTGGTCATGCTTTATTTATTGAAGAGTTGGAAAAATTTAATTCAGAATTATTAAAATTCATTAAAAAATAAGTAATAGCAATTAAAATAAAATGGGATTGATCAGAAGTCAGTCCCTTTTTTTTTATCTGTTAAATAAAAACAATGGCAATGAAAAGAATAATTTTAATTATACTTGTACTAACTATATCGTCCTGCAATACTGCAAAAACAATCAGGACAGTAAATCATTCTACGCTGCCTGCCCCAATTGGACCCTACAGCACTTCAATAAATTACGGGGATTTAATTTTTGTTTCGGGACAGATTGGTATTGACCCAAAATCAACTATGCTAAAAGACGGTTTACAGGAACAGACCATACAAATATTTGAAAATTTAAAGATCATACTTAAAGACAACGAGTCCGATTTAAATCATATAACAAAAGTGACTATTTTTATTACCGACATGCAACAGTTCGCTGTCGTGAATAAGATCTACGCGGGTTATTTTCAAAATCACTTTCCTGCGCGAAGTACTATTCAAATAGCAGCATTACCAAAACAAGCAGCTATAGAAATAGAATGCATCGCGGTAAAAATCAGAAAATAAACTGTTTACATATAATTATTGTTATTAATAATCTCTTTTGCAGAATTGATTCTCAATTTTTGATGCTATTATTTTCTATAATATGCATAATATTAGACTTTTACACTACTGGGAATTGTATAACTTCTGTCTGAAATTAAGTACAACATACTCTGTTCTCCTTTGTACCTTTAGGATACTATTAAAAGTATAATACTAAAAAAAAAAGTTATGGCAGAAATTAAAATCGAAAAAAAGAAACCCGTATGGCCGTGGATCGTTGCTGTTCTGTTAATCGCAGCATTGGTATATTATGTGTTTTTAAGAGATACTGATTCACAGGTTGAAAACAGAGTAGAAGTTGAAAATACTACAACTGCAGAATAAAAATCATTTTAGGTTTACTGCAATTAGATTTAGGGAAAATATAATATTAAAATTGAATGTATGGAAAATAAACATAGAAATTTATACAGACTGGATGAACTTTCTGATTATAAAATAGCTTCCAACTATTCTGACGTACGCGGATGGAAAATAGTTGATGCTGATAACCGAACAATTGGTAAAATTGACAATCTATGGGTAAATAAAGATATGCAACGCGTTGTCTATCTGGATGTAAATGTAGATAAAGGTTTAATTGACGACAGCAAAAATGAAGTGCATGATGCAATAGTTAATGATAATGGAAGAGAATTTGTCTATAAAGACGGAGACAGTCATATCATTATCCCAATTGGATCTGTGAGCATAAATAAAGACACCAAAATTGTTATGGCTAACAGTATCGGATATGATACTTTTAGAAAAACAAGCAGATATAATCAGCAACATAATTTTGACAGAAATTATGAAAGAAGAGTAATGAGATCGTACTATCCTGAAGATGAGTCACAATTTGGCTATGACAGCGAAGATGATACTTTTTACAATCGCAGGGAATTTGATAATCACTAACCGGATTATTTTATCATCACAAAAAAAGATCAAACCATTTACGGTTTGATCTTTTTTTTTGTGCTTATACATTTGATTAAGAACTGGAAATGCATAGGATTAATCCGCTAATTTTTATTTTTTATTTTCAGAATCGCCGAAATTCCGGACAATCTATAATGTAATACAACAATAGTTATCGCAATTGTGTAAAAAAAAATTACCTTTGAGCATAGCGTAGAACATACAATGCGCCTTATCAATCTGACTTTGATAGATCACATGAACAATTACCAACCTGCAAACTATAATAATTTTTATTTTCTCCCGAATCGTGCCCAGATGAGCGCTGTAATACGTGACTTTGACTGGAGTCTTAATTCTTTACAACAACCGGATAAATGGCCTTCGGGTTTAAGAACATCTCTTGGGATTTTGATGACATCTGAAATCCCGATGATGCTTTATTGGGGTCAGGAAAACATACAGTTTTTTAATGATGCTTTTTTCTGTAATTTTCATGAAGATAGTAATGCTAAAAGCACCATTGGAAATAGTGGTTCTGAAAATCCTGAAACATGGAATATCTTCGGACCTTTAGTAAAAGAAATAATGCAATCCCGGGAAGTAAATGATGCAGAGGATAAACAGTCTTACTTCAAAAATCAAACAAAGTTTCGAAATAAATTTTACAGTTGTAACTACAGTCCGATTTATGGAGATACGGAAAATGCAGATGGAGTATTAATTATTTGTTCTGAAATCAGCGAAACAGTATGGAGACTTCAAACCCTGCTGGAAAATGTCCCTTTTCCAATTGGTGTTTATGAAGGTCCTGAAATGCGAATTACACTGGCAAACCAGTCTATTATCGATGTTTGGGATAAAGGGTCAGACATAGTTGGGAAAACTTACTTTGATGTTCTTCCCGAATTGGCAGATCAGGAAATTTATCCTAAGCTCTTAAATGTTTTTCATGCCGGAATTCCTTTTCATGCTTACAATCAGCCGGTTGATCTTATGTTTCAGAATGAGCTGCAGACATTCTATTTCAATTATAGTTTTACTCCGCTTTTTGATGAGCAGGGAAAAGTGTATGGTGTAATGAATACTGCCGCAGATGTAACAGCATTAAATCTCGCAAAACTTAAAGTTGAGCAAAGCCATACCAATTTTGTTAATCTGATATTACAGTCTCCTGTATCGATGTGTCTTTTGACGGGACCACTTCATACAGTAGAGGTAGCTAATGATTCTATTATCGATTTGTGGGGCAAAGCCAAAGAGGAGGTAATGGACAAACCCATATTCGAAGGGCTTCCAGATGCACGTGAGCAAGGACTTGAAGCGCTTCTGGATAGCGTTTACAGAACCGGAGAAGCCTCTATTTCTAATGAGAGACCTGTAAAACTGATACGTTATGGCAAACCAGAAATAGTATATCTTAATTTTATTTACTCACCGTACAAAGACGGTGCAGGTGAAGTTCTTGGTGTAATTGCAATAGCAAATGATGTAACAGAACAGGTACTTGCGCGTCAAAGGGTTGAAGAACTCGTTAAATTAAGAACAGTGCAGCTGGTAGCGGCAAACGAAGATTTAGCACGTTCTAACTCAGAATTGGCGCAATTTGCCTATATAGCATCTCATGACCTGCAGGAACCGTTGCGTAAGATTAGTATTTTTACACAGCTGCTGGAGGGTAAGATCGGACAAACGATTGATCAAAAATCGCAGGAACAGCTTAAAAAAATCGGTCAGTCGGCTGGCAGAATGCAGGCTTTGGTGAAAGATGTTCTGGGATATGCGCAGCTTAATAAGCAAGTAAGCGAATTTTTACCGGTTAACCTTAATGAAGTTCTTGACGGAATCTTATCTGACTTTGAGCTTCTTATAGAGCAAAAGCAGGCTGTGATTTCTTTTTCAGAGTTGCCGTTCATTCCGGGACAGGCACTCCAGTTAACCCAGCTTTTTAGTAATTTAATTGGGAACGCTTTAAAATTTCACCATGAGGGAAGTTCACCTCACATTAGCATTCAGACTTTTCAGGCTGACAGAAACGAATTAGAACGACTGGAACTTTTTGATGATCAGGAATATGTAAAAATAACGGTTAGCGATAATGGAATAGGTTTTAGACCAGAAGAGGCTGATAAAATCTTCGGAATATTCGAGAGATTGCACAATAAATCGCAGTTTGAGGGAACCGGAATAGGATTGTCTATTTGTAAAAAAATTGTATACAATCATCAGGGCGTCATAACGGCTGAAGGAAGTTCTGAGAATGGCGCAAATTTCAATATCTATCTTCCTTTAACTATCAATGATAAAGCTACAGGCAGCATCTCTAAATTTCTGTACTAAAAGTTTAATGATTTAAACTGTTTTTTATATTATGGCTTGGTCTCTTATTTAAAAAATAATGACTGCGCCTTCGCTAAAGCTTTTTTCATATCGATTCCTTTCTGAAGCGAACCCTTAAAAATATCGCCTTCAGCTCGCATGCGGGCTATGGAATTTTCTATTGTAAAATCTTTCATTGTCAGACCTTTTTTTACTTCTTCCCAATGCAGCGGCATCGAAACTGTTGCACCGATTTTAGGACGAAGTGAGTAGGGGCATGCAATGGTTGCGCCCGGACGGTTCTGAAGAAAATCGAGATACATCTTACCATCCCGGTTTTTGATCTGGCGCTCCATACTGGTAAAATCAGGGAGTTGCTCGTGAACAATCGAAACAATGAGTTTTCCGAACATTTGCGACTGATCATAATCATATTTTGCACCAAGTGGAATATAGATGTGAATTCCTGTTGAACCTGACGTTTTAACATAGCCGGTAATTTCCAGTGCATCGAGTATGTTTTTTACTTCGCAGGCGGCCTCAATAACCTGCTCAAAACTATTCTGGTCAGGATCTAAATCGATTACGCAGTAATCGGGATTATCGGGATGCTGCGTCCGGCTAAACCACGGATTCATTTCAATACAGCCAAGTGTCGCCATATATAAAAGTGTTTTCTCATCGCCACCAACCAGAAATTCTTTGGCTTCTCCGTCACTAGTTGTATAAGGAAAAGTTTCTGCCCAATCCGGAGCTTTCCCTTTAACATCTTTCTGATAGAAGCTTTTTCCGTGAATACCTCCGGGAAATCGGTTAAGTGATAAAGGACGATCTTTAAGATAAGGCAAAATAAACTCTGCGGCCTGATAATAGTAATTAAACAGATCACGTTTAGTGAAACCGTCTTCGGGCCAGTAAACTTTGCTGAGGTTTGAAAATTTAATAACTTCTCCTTTAATTTTTTTAGACTGTGTCTCTTCTGTTGGATTTAAAAGAGTTTTGCGTCCAGTAGTTTCAGGCGCAGTTAAAGGGGATTTATTTTTTGCGTTGTCATTCGATTTGTTTTTTTGAAGGGCAGAAGACGATGACTCCGCTGTTTCCAATACCACATCTGTTGCCTTTTTGTCATTTCGCATTCCTTCAAAAGAAGCATGGCGGAATACTCCGTCTGAGGTAATCTCGGCGAAGCTCACCTCACAGATAAGCGATGGCTTTAACCAGACGGCCTGCGCATGCGGAGGGTTAGGACGAAAGCGCGAAGGCTTGTTAATATCCGGCTCGGTAGCAAAAGGAATTTTTGTGGTGATGAGCGGTGTAAATTGCTGCATCATTTCTTTCTGCATTTTATCGGTAAATCCTGTACCAACTTTTCCGGTGTAGCGAAGTTCTCCATTTTGATAAATTCCTAAAAGTAGTGAACTGAATAGTTTTGAAGAAGTGTCATTCTTAGTGTAACCGGCAATTACAACTTCCTGTCGTTTATTGACTTTAATTTTAAGCCACTGTTTATTTCTACTGTCCTGAATGTAAGTTGAATCTTTTCTTTTAGCCATTATGCCTTCCAGTCCCATTTTTTTTGCTGCTTCAAAAAAATCGATACCTCCGCTAAAACTTTGACTTAGGCGTACACGGTCATCATTTGTAGGCATTATCTTTTTTAGGATTTCCTGTCGTTCTGATAATGGAAGCTCCGTAAGATTTATACCATTATACCATAAAATATCAAAAACATAATATACTAAATGTCCGTCTGCTTCACTTCGCCAGTTTTGTAGTGCGCTAAAATCGGCTTTTCCATCATCCTGAATTACCAGAATTTCCCCATCTAAAACGGTATCATTTGACCATTTTTCTAAAGCTTCTGTTATGGGATAATACTTGCCGGTAAATGATTTGTTATTTCGTGAAGCAAGCTCCGCTTTTCCTTTTTCTATATAAGCAATTGATCTGTAACCGTCCCATTTCACTTCAAAGTTCCAAAGCGGATCATCGAAAGGTGCATTAACAAGTGAGGCCAACATAGGTTTAACCCCTTTTGGAATAGAAGTATTAATGCCTTTTTCAAGAAGAATATTCAGGCTTTCATCATTTTCGGAATTCACATTTTTCTTTTTCATCTGATGGTTATTAGTAAATGAGACTTTCTTAATAAGTATTAGAAGATTGGTCAGGAAAGCTTAACAGAAATCAATAAAGATAAAAATCCCCGGCATAGTCATGACGGGGATATTTTAGTGTGTTATTTACTGCGAAGTGCCTGTTCTACGGCATCTGCAGAACTGCCTGCCTGATCAACTGCCTGCTGGAGTTCTTCTCTTGTAACATTGAATTTTTCGGTCCAGTATGCTACTTCATGGTCTTCATTCATATTGATTCGTGACCTGTCTTGTGATCCTTTTTTGTTTAAATCGTCGCTCATGATATTTGTATTTAAGGTTAGAAAGTTTTTTTAACTGTTTGTTGCTGCGCTTCCAGTGCTTCCGGCACCTCCCGAATTATCGTTTCCGCCCTGTTCATTACGATCAGGATCTGTTCCTGCATCATCATTGCTATCTAGGTCATCCCAGTCACCTGTATTTTCTTTCGAATCGTTATTCCCCTGCATATTTAAAAGCTGACTGTGATAAGGACATTTTTGCAAATCCTCGGCACTGAAATTTGATGTATTTTCCATAATTACTTTTTTTTAAGATTAATCAACTAAAATTAATTTGATAGATTAAAATATACTTACAGAAAAAAAAGCATTTATTATTTAATTATCACCTTGACAAATACTCGTTGTAATTAAAAACTAAAAAATCAAGGTAATATTTTTATATCCGATCTTGTTAAAAATAGATGTTGGTGGAAAAAATTAAAAGTGATATTTCATTAAATTTTTTCAGTCCCTCGCTTTTTTTGATAAAAAATGTCGAAATGCACTCTTCGAAGACTCAATTTTCAATTGAAATATTTTTTAATATAAAATTTAGACGAATGACAAATGTCAAACTATGAATAACATTTAGTTCCTGTTTAAGGTGTTTTTTTGCATCAAAAAGAGGCTGTAGAATTTCAAATCTAAAAAAATCTCCACGCTCTTCAAATTGTTAAATTGTGTTTTTTTTGTGATAAATTTTCTTCATTAAAAAATGAATAAATGTCAGTAATAATGCGGTATAGCAAGTAAATGTTAAATTTTAAAGTTAAAAATAAACATTTTTATAAGGTTAAAACAGTTTAAATGATATTTATAAATCAATAAAATATTTATATTTGTTTAACAACGTGGGGTTGATTTTAATATAAAATTAACATTTTAGAGTCGTTGAATTAATCTAAAAACTGTCTCTCGAAATTAGTCAGATGCAAAGAAGAATTCAACTATTTATTAAGCAGTCAACGTTGCAAAAAATACAAATCTTACAATAGAATCTTTTTAGGAAATTTTTTAATGCAATCGCTAAATCGATTTACTAAATCGATTTATCAAATATTTATTATCCGCCAGTTAATTATTAATCACCAAAAAAAATGCTTATGAAAAAAAGATAAAAGTATGCAAGTTCAAATAATTATGACTTCCACTAAAAGGAAAGTAATTAAGACTGTTTTTGATTTTTTCTCTCTAAGATAATTTCGAAAGCTAAAAAACCAAACAAACCAATTTCCAATCAAACCAAATTAATATGAAAAAACTGTTGTATGAAGTGTTGTTAGTTTTTCTAACGTTGATGTGTTTTCATGAAACACATGCTCAGAACAATACTATATCTGGTGTAATCAGAGATAATGCAAATATTCCTGTACCTTCTGTCAATGTCAAAGAGAAAGGCACAAATCAGGAAACTATTACAGATGAAAATGGTGCTTTTAAAATAGCAGTAAAACCCGGAGCCACTCTAATTATAAGCTCCGTAGGATTTAAAACCACAGAAGTAAAAGCGGCAGAAGGAATAGTAGTAAAACTGGCAGGTGCCACTAACGAATTAGATGGTCTTACCGTTACGGCATTAGGACAATCTAAAAGGAATAAATCAATCGGATATGCTACAAGTACAATTAAAGCAGATGCGATTGTAAAAACTGCGTCTCCAACAATTGCTAACTCTTTGTATGGAAAGGCGCCTGGCGTTCGGGTTTCATCTACTCCCGGAGGAGCCGGAGCAATTAATATACAGATTCGTGGATTAAACTCTATAACCGGTAAAAATCAGCCTTTAATTGTTTTGGATGGTGTTCCGATTCGCGATGGAGAGGTAAATAATAGTGATTACTGGAACCAACAACGTGTAAAGAGTAATGGTCTGGCAGATATAAATCCAGAAGATATAGAGAATATTTCTATTCTTAAAGGAGCTTCAGCTGCTGCATTATATGGCTCCGAAGCTGTAAACGGTGTTGTATTGATTACTTCTAAATCAGGAAAAGGAAAAAAAGGATTGGGTGTAGATTTTAGCACTAGTTATTCTAATAATTCAATTGCTTATCTGCCCAGATTTCAATATGAAAGAGGACCAGGATGGACCAACGCAAATTATTCAACCGGTTATCTGGCTCCGGACGGTTTTGCTCATTATGATACAAATGGCGACGGTATAAATGATACCAGAGGAGTATCAGCTAGCTCAAATAATTTTGGGCCGTGGTTTGACGGACAGCCAATTATGTCCTGGGATGGAGTAATTCGTCCGTACTCTGCTCAGAAAAATGGATATAAAAATTTATTCCAAAATGCCTGGGATGGAACAACAAATTTTGCCCTTACCAATAATACGGAAAACTCCAATTTGCGTTTTTCCTATACACATACAGAATCTGAAGGATTAAGTATGGGAAATACCAATAAGAAAAATACTTTCAACTTAAATGCTTCATTCAAAACGGGCTCCCATTCTAAAACTGATGTAATTGTAAGTTACATGAACCAAAATATTGCCAATCGTACTTTTGCCTTGGATCGTCTGGTTAATAATTTTACAGGAATGTTGAGCCCTTTTGATAATGGGGACTGGTACAAAGCAAGATACAAAACAAGTTTGGGCTATAAGTATGTGACAGGAACAAATCAAAGTCTAACACCAAATGAAAACATTATTCGTAATGGTTTTAAAGCAGATATTGGTGATTTTTTCTGGAATGTAAATGCGAATCAGCAGGATGAAATTACAAATCGTCTGATTGCCAGTATTACAGAAACACTTACTATTACAAAAGAGCTATCATTGCGTGGCCGTGTTTCTACCGATTTAACATCTGTTAATATTGAATCGAGAAACCCTGTTGATAAACCAATAATCTACGGATTTGGACCTGGTTCTTATTTAATTGATTCGAATGATTACAACATTTTATACGGGGATTTGCTGCTAACGTACAATAAAAAAATTACAGATAATTTTAATTTAAGTGCCGTTCTTGGATATTCAGGATCACAGGAAACCGGTAAATTTCTTTCCCGTTCTACTAATGGAGGTTTGAGTGTTGAAGGGTGGTACGATATGAATTCATCTGTTAACACTCCTACAAGTACATCATCTAAATATGAAATTATAAAAGATGCAGTATTTGGAACTTTAAATTTAAGCTATAAAAATTATTTATTTGTTGAAGGTACGGTGAGAAGAGACAGAACTTCGACTATGAATCCTAATAATAACGCTTTTACCTATCCATCTGTAAACTCAAGTTTCGTACTTTCTGATGCTGTGCCGCTGCCAGAATTCATTAGCTATGCAAAAATGCGTGGGTCCTGGGGTATTGTAGGTAATTATCCTGATCGTTATGCTGCCAATATTGCGTTTTCGCAGACTTCTTTAGGTAATCAGGGAACAGCAACTCCGGTACTAATTACGACTTCTCCGTCAAAATATGGAAATGAAGGCATTAAACCGGAAATGAAAACAGAATATGAATTTGGTTTTGAAACGAAATTCTTTGACAGAAGATTAGGTCTGGATGTTTCGTATTATAACGCCACTATTAAAGATCAAATTCTTGATTTGACTTTGGCTCCAACGACAGGGGCAACCTCGATTTTAGCCAATGTGGGAGAACTCAGCAATAAAGGATTCGAAGTTTCACTTACTGCATCTCCTTTTAGAACCGAAAGTTTTTCGTGGGATGTTACAGTAAACTGGGCAAAAAATATCAATAAAATTATTAAGCTGGCAAATGGAGCAACAGAATTACTTCATGCAGACTATGATGGATCTGCAGCGCAGTTGAAATCTGTAGTAGGACAGCCGATGGGCGGAATTTATGCACATCCATTAAAGACAGATGCAAATGGCAACAAAATGGTTGATTCTGACGGATATTACATGATCGACGGAGATAAATGGGAGAAATACGGAACCGCAACTCCTCAGGGTGTAGGAGGTTTGTTGAACACATTTACCTATAAATTTGTAACATTAGATGTGAATATTGATTATTCTTACGGAGGATACTTAATGCCAACAGGTATTAACTGGATGCACTCCAGAGGTCTTACTGAAGAAAGTTTAAATTACAGCACGAATGATCGCGGTGGTTTAACATATTATATGGAAAATGGTAGAGGGGTTCAGGTACCTAACAGCGCAACTACAGGACCTGCCGGACAAACATTATATCGTGATGGAATGTTAATGGATGGTGTTACTACAGATGGCTCACCAAATACAAACGTTATTTCTCAGGCAGGTTATTATAATATGACGTATAACTGGGGTGGTCCTCAATACAGTAGTTCCCGTTATGATTTATATATTCAGAAAAACAATTATGTAAAACTTAGAGAGGTATCATTGGGCTTCAATATGCCATCTGCATGGGCTGAAAAAATAGGCGCTTCCAAATTAAGTTTTTCTGTATTCGGACGTAATTTATTTTACCTGTACAGAACAATTAAGGATATGGATGCTGAGGCTACTACATCAGGTTCAAGATGGTCGCAGAATGTTAATAATGCCGGACTTACTCCATCTACCAGAAGTTTTGGGGCAATGCTGCGAGCTTCTTTCTAATTGATAATTTATAATTAAAAAAATACGACATGAGAAAATTATTTTATACATCACTCGCTGTAACAGCACTTCTCTTAGCTTCATGTACGCAGAATGATTTTGAAAATGCCTACCGAGATCCTTCTACAGTTACATCGACCACTGTACCTAAACAGTATGCTGGTTTTATGAAAGTTAATTTTGAGGATGTTATTCCATCTTATTGGAATTATTTTACAGTATTAAGAACGACTTCTCTGAACTATACTCAAGCTCACGGATTTCTAAACTCAACCGGACGTTACATACCGGGAGCAGCAGTTAACGACAGATGGAACAGATATTACAGGTTTATTACCCAATACAGAGAATTAGAAAAAGTAATGGCTGCTTTACCTGCAGGAGAACAGGCAGAGAATAGGATTTATACCATTACTTCGACGATTTATTTGTACGATCATACACAAAAAATGATTGATAATTTTGGTGATATTCCTTTTTCTGAAGCTGGTAAAATCAGCTCGACAGGAGGTAATTATGCAAACGCATCAGCAAAGTATGACAATCAGACGGAGCTTTATACCAAAATGCTGGACGAATTAAAAACTTTTTCAGGGGAGTTAAATTCAATTACTTTATCGACTAAAGTAGGTTTAGAATTTAAAAACCAGGATCTTATCAATAAGGGAGATCTGGCAGCATGGAAAAATTATTGTAACTCATTGAGATTGCGAATCCTGAACAGGGTTTCTGCAGTTCCGTCTTTTAGTGCAAGAGCAAATAGTGAAATAGCAGAAATAATCAATGAAGGAAAACTGGTAGATGAGAATGCAGAGAATATCGCGTTTAAAGTTTATACCCAGGATATAGATTTAGATACATCTGGCTTTATCGATGCATTAGAAACAGGTTATAATAATGTAGCTCCTAAGTTAATGATCGACCACATGAATGCAAATGCAGATCCACGTTTGCCATGGCTTTTTGAAAAAGGGACAACGGCGACAGTTTTTACCGGACTAGACCCAACCTTAACATCAGGTGTTCAGGAAAAGTCAATTGTTGATGGTAAAATAGCAGTGTACAACAGATCTGTTATCAGTAGAAATAAATGGCTTCCGGGAACATTAATAAATGCGGCCGAGGTAAACTTACTTCTGGCAGAATATTATACAAGAAATGGAAATGCGGCAACAGCAAAAACTTATTATGAAAAAGCAATTGGACAATCTGTAGAATATTATGTAAGATTAGGAGATAAGGCAGATATTTTGGACTGGAAACCAACTGTTGAGCCAACAGCTACGCAGATCAATGCATATATTACCGCAATCAATTTTGCAGGTGCAACGACAACCTCAGATCAATTGGCATTAATCGCTTTTCAAAAGTACATTCACTACAATATAATGCAGGCAGATGAAGCATGGGCAGAACAAAGAAGACTAAAACTTCCGGTTTTAACATTCCAGGAAGATGAAACAAGTACAATTAGAAAAACTCCTCCTACACGCTGGACATATCCAAATTCAGAAAGTGTTTATAATGCTGATAATTACAATGCTGTTAAAGCAAATGATAATTTAGGCGCTAAAATTTTCTGGGATGTAAAATAGTATTTTAGAGTTACTAACGTCCTGTAAACCTTGATTGTAATTTTCAATCAAGGTTTTTTTTATTTTATAAAGCTCTGAAATGGAAATTAGTTCTTACTAAAATTATAATGCTATTAAAAGCTTTTTATGACATTTTTTCAGAATCAGATTCTGAAAAAATGTCATAATTTTCTACTGGCATATTATTTGTTTTTTTAGTATTGCATCTATAGATGTACGTTCAAAAATTTATTGTATAACAATTTTAAAAATTACAGTTATGAATCTTATTAAAAGAAATGGAAACCGCGTACCTGCATTCCAGCGTTTGTTTTTTGATGATGTTTTTGGCCGCGATCTTTTCAATTGGGAAAACAACAATTTTTCTACAACAAGTACTACGCTGCCGTCAGTAAACATTAAAGAAACTGCCGACAATTATGAAGTTGAAGTTGCCGCTCCGGGTATGAACAAAGAAGACTTTAAGATTACGCTGGATAACGGACAATTGATTATTTCTTCGGTTAAAGAGAACGAATTAAACACTGAGGAAGAAAATTACATCCGCAGGGAGTTTAGTTATCAGTCTTTTCAACGAAGTTTTGTACTACCAAAAAATGTAGTCGATGAGGAGAAAATCAGTGCCCGTTACGAAAACGGACTCTTATTATTATCCATTCCAAAAATGGAGCAGGCAAAACAAAAAGCTCCAAGGATGATCGACATCTTTTAATTTTACATCTTTCAGATATAAAGCTGCCTTAATAGGGCAGCTTTTTTTTATGTATTTCTTTAGATGGAAAAACGGAAAAGGATTCCAGTACTAAGCTTAAAAAATTAGCAGCGAGTTATTTAAAATGTTTTTACAAAGCATACCGTAAAGTCTCTTCCGTTATAGGATGGAACGAGTAAGGAAGTTGATTTTTCGGTTTTATTTCCGAATAATTTTCGGGTAATATAAGGATTCGTCCAGTAAGCGATCTTTGTGCTTAGAATTCCGATACCGGCACCTGCGGCTACATCTGTGAGCCAGTGTCTGTTATTGTACATTCGAAATACACCTGTGCCTATTGCGACTGTATAACCGGCAACTCCGTACCAGACCGATTTATCTTTATATTCCTGATAGAGAAACTCGGCGCCGGCAAATGCAATTGCGGTATGACCGGAAGGAAAAGAGTTATTTGAAGTTCCGTCCGGTCTTTCGACATTTGTAGTTGACTTTAATGCTAAAACCGATCCGACAGTCAAAATTGTTGAGGTCGCCAAAATAACAGAACGGTCCCGCATCGTATTTTTTCCTTTTTCACCAAATGCATTTAATGCGTAAACAGAAATTGCAGGTACGTACCGCGAAAAATCATCTATTGATACTTTTCGGTCAATATCTTCTGTAAACTCATCCCGAATCTGATGGTTAAAACTTTTTATCTGCCCGCTCTCGTTTCCCCAGAATCCGTAGCCAATCAGCACGGCGGGAATTATAAGCTGCTTATAGTTAAATCTAATGTTAGATACAGAATCTTGAAACGTAGTTGTACTATCTGCTGCAGTCAGATTTTGTGCTGCCGCTCTTCCGAACATAAATAATAAAAGTAGGAGAATGGTTTTTCTCATGTAAGCAGCTGTTTTAGAAAGTAAGTTTTATTTTTTTTACATCTGATTGCTTACTCCAAGATAGCATAATTTACATTGAGAAACAATAGTTGATTTTGCCTGAATTGTGGTCTTTTTTGGTTTGTAAAGTCACGAAAATGCTTTGAAACTATACGATTCCAAGTTAATCAAAGCGTGTCTGAGATGCTACAAGACGGAATAACGGTTCGTATTTCTTAATTTCTTTCCCAAGATCTTCGCTGCGATCAGTTGGTCCAATACTTCCCTGAAGACAATATAATTTTTCGTCTTTTAGCAGCATAAACTGAAGCATTCTTATTTTCATGTCAGCTTCAGTTTCCACTAATTCCTCAACCTCGACCATAAAAGCCGTACTATCATCCATTTTAAATTTTTCTATACGAATCACATTGGTTTCGGGAGAAATAAAAGTTAAAATTGATTTTTCGTTCAGCGTAATTTTATTCAGTTCAGCTGGGAGATCATGAACAACCAGCAGTATTTTTTCAATTCCGTTTCCGTTACAGCTCGTAAACTGCTGAATTGTTTGCGGCATTTCAGCTTCTTCCGCAAGCCAGCTTTTTGGGATCGGAATTTTTACATCTACGTCATCTGCTTTGGGATGATTTCTGGTCTCAAAAAAGTGCACATGTCCGTCTGTAATTTCCTGATGAGGATTATGATGGTATTTAAACGCCAGAATCCCTCTTGACAAGGCCGTATTAGAAATCTTTTTTGATCTTTCTGTAGCACTCAGCATGAAATCACGGGCGTATTGTTCTTTTTCAACAGGATGTAACAACTGTTCATGTAAAAGTGAATCCAGTTGATTATGAAATTTCAAGAGCTGTGCACTGTCGAGTTCTTCTTTAAGATATTGTTTTATATTATGCTCTGCATTGCCAAATGTTTTATTGAGATTTGATTCAGTAGCTGCTACATCATTTCGTAAAGAAGGAAATTCTGTGGCGATTTTTTGCAGCGCGGCGGTCTGACCTTTTAAATAAGCATAGGTTTCGATAGCCCATATAATTTTAGGATTATATGCGTCCTTCTGTCCAGAACAAAAAATGGGAAATAGTAAGTATAAATAAAAAAGCTGTCTTAACATTTATTACCTATTTAATTCCTACAAAAGTGTTGTTTAGATTTTATTTCATTTTATAAAATTTAACCAAAACATTATAGATTTGCCATTAGAAGTATTACTGATAAAAAGTATGTCATCACTCCTTAAAATTAAATTGAGAAGGATGCTAAACTGCAATCTCAAATCCAATTTTTTCCATACTGAAAAGAATTTGTGAGACAGAATTTGTGCAGATAATGAAATTAGAGAGCATGTATTGAATTTCATTTGTATTGGGTTGTATCTCAAGCAGCTTTGCCAAATATTTTTTAGCTTTTTCTTCTTCATCCAACAGCGATAAACAAGCTGCTTTAAGAAGTGGATCCCAAATATTTTCTTCAGATTCCAGTTTATATACCCAGTAATATGCTTTGTTAAAGTCTTGTTTATTAATGTAATAACAGCAATAACCAATATGTATCCACCACGGATAGGATGGATTAGTCTCAATTGCATTATTCATTATTAAAAATCCTTTTTCGTAATGACCTGCAAAAATTAGGATGCAGCCTACACCACAAACCATTCCCGATGCATTGGGATTTATTTTGATACATTGGCTAGCAGTTTCCAGGCAGCCATCATAATCCTTCTTAAAGCAGTTAATCCACGTAAGTGTATGCCAGGCGTGCTGGCAATTTGGATCTGCTTTAAGTGATTTTATTACACAGCGATATGCTTCCTCAATTTGCATTTTATCATTATCAATGCCGTGTGCAAGCGAATTTATATACAATTCACCAAGCATTGCCCACAGACCGGCGTGGTCGGGATATAGTTTAACCGCATCATTGACACTATTGAAGGCAGTAGTATAATTTTCTACAGTAAACGAACACTGATACTTATAATAATTGAAAATCGCATTCCATAATACTATATTATTAGATTTTCCGGAAGACGAAGTTTTGATGATTTCTTTGAAGATAATGCCATAATAACCGCCAATAAGACAAGCGGTCGCATGTACGATATTGTTTTGGATCTTGGCAATATTTTTCACATTATCGTCCTCAAATGATCGCGTCATAATGTAACGTCCGGTTTTCGAATTTAAAAGACTAATTCTAATCTGAAGTTTTTTGGCTACACATTTAATAAGACCGGTAATAATAAAATCTGCTCCGGCTAATTGTGCCGCTTCTAAAATATTTTCATCAATTTTCCCAATGATATCCGGAGAAAAATGTCCGATAACTGCAATCTCTTCAAAAAGTGAAAGTTCGGCACAAATCTCTTCACACAAAATTTCTGGCAGGATTTCTAAATTCGGCTTTTGCGTCATTAATTTAAAAGGGAAAACGGCAACAATCGGATTAGTATTATCAATATTCGCTTCGCGCGGAGTTTCTTTATTCTTATAAGTAAACTCAGGAACGTAACAGCCTTTTGGAACATGAATTACAACCAAATTCTCTTTTCCTTCTGTATGATAATAATCGAGAAGAATTCTTCTCAGCCTTCCGGCATGTATGCGAACTACTGCATCGTCATTAGAATTAAAGTCTACAGACTTATTCAGCACGTTAACGGCTATTGTATATTCTTTTATGTACTGTCTCCGTCCTTCTAAAGTTTCGGTAACAATGTATTTGATAAACTTACTTAATGTGGTAGAACTTTTAAATGAGCTAAACTTCAAAACGTTATCCAGTTCACTGTAAATCTTGTCGTGAGAAATTGTATTTAAAGCTTCCATATCTATTTATCTTTTTGGTAATAAAGTAGTTATAAACTTTTTAAAACTTCTCAAAGTTAAATTATTTAAATATAGCATTAGAATTTCTTTAACATTTTAAGTAGTTATTTTCTGATTTAACTGTTAAATGTAACCGTTAATAACTTAAATGACGGCGATTATGTAAATACATTTGTTTAGCTATCAGGTTAATAGCAGGCGATAAATAAAGGTTTCAATAGAATTTAAGTCGTTATAGAAACAACTTTAAGAAAATTATTTATCAGCATTAAAACCAACACTAAATTAAATAACAATCGACAATGAAAGAAAAATTTGTACAAATGGTGCGGATACTCCATTCGGCCACTTTAATTTATTTTGTTTTCATAAATGTAGTGCAGGCTCAGGAACAAGAGAAAAGCATGGAAATTTATGGGTTTATTATGACGGATGTTGGTTATAATTTTAACCAGATACAAAGCGATTGGTACGATGTAGTAAGACCTACTAAATTACCATCCTATGAGAATGAATATGGAGTTGACGGAAATTATTATGCATCAGTCCGACAGACCAGATTAGGTTTTAAAAATTACTTTGATACCGGAATTGGTGAATTGAAAACCCAATTTGAATTTGAATTATTCGGGACAGGCGCAGATGCAGGTCAGACTACTTTTCGTCTGCGTCACGCTTACGCGGAATTAGGAAAATTCGGCGCCGGCCAGACCTGGAGTCCTTTTATGGATATTGACGTGTTCCCTAATACGCTTGAATACTGGGGACCAACCGGAATGGTATTTTTTAGGAATATCCAGATTCGTTATATGCCTATTCAGGGTGATACACGTTTAACAATTGCATTAGAGCGACCTGGGGCGAGTGCAGATCAGGGCGAATATGCCAATCGTGTAGAGTTGCAGGGCGTTTATCCAAGATTTTCATTACCCGATCTTTCTGCAGAATACCGATACGGCAGTAGTTGGGGCTATGTGGAATTAGCAGGAATGCTCAGAAAAATCGAATGGAAAGACCAAAACAACGATCAGTTTGATTTGTCCGGAGATGCCCTTGGCTGGGGATTAAATTTAAGCACCAATTTAAAGTTTACCAAAAATGATGTTTTTAGAGGTCAAATCGTTTATGGAGAGGGAATTCAAAACTATATGAATGATGCTCCTGTAGATATTGGTCTGCAAAACAATCCCGGAAATGCGGTAAAACCTGTCAAAGGAGTGGCATTACCTCTTATGGGTATTGTTGCCTTTATTGACCATAACTGGAGTAATAAATTTAGCACGGCACTGGGATATTCGATGATTGATATCGACAATTCGGACGCTCAGACAGACAATTCGTTTAAGAAAGGACAATATGCAATAGTCAATCTTCTTTATACACCTGTAAAAAATTGTATGATGGGAGCCGAGTTCCAATGGGGAGATCGTGAGAACTTCAGAGATGGATGGAGTACTTCGATCTCTAAAATACAATTCTCTTTTAAGTATAATTTCTCGGAAGTGTTTTACAAAAAAAATCAGTAATAGTTAGAGGCACTACAGATAAAATTCAAATAAATAAAAACATAATTAGTACAATATGAAAACAAATTTACGATTGAGTATTATGCTCACAGCGTTAATACTTCTCATTTTTATTCCTCAGATCCAGGCTCAGAAATCGGTTGATTATCAAGCGGCCATCGATCATGCATACGATAAATTTAAGGATGTCAAAGAAGGGAAAAATGCAGATTATATTAAAGAACTCGCCAATGTTGATCCTTCTATTTTTGGTATTGCGATCGTCACTGTAGATGGAAAAGTGTACAGCAAAGGTGATCTTAATCAGCGTATTTCCATTCAGTCCATTTCAAAAGTTTTTACTCTGGCAAGAGTGATTGAGGAGCAGGGGCCAAAAGTCCTGGCAGACAAAATTGGTGTAGACGCAACCGGACTACGATTTAATTCTATTGTCGCAATTGAACTTCAAAAAGGAAAAGAAATAAATCCGCTTGTAAATCCCGGAGCGATAGCTGCAGTAAGTATGGTAAAAGGAAATGATTCTGTAGCCAAATGGAAAAACATTCTGGATACACATAATGCATTTGCAGGAACAAAATTAAAATTAAATATGCCAGTTTATATAAGTGAGGCCGGAGATAATCTTAGAAATCAGGCTATTGCGCATTTACTATATGCGTATGGGCGTATGTATTTTGATCCTGTTCAGTCTACAGATGTTTATACTAAACAATGCGCTATTAATGTAAATGCCAAAGATCTTGCGGTTATGGCCTCAACATTGGCAAACGGAGGATTAAATCCGGTGACGAAAGAAAAAGTGGTATCTCCTGAAACTTGTGCTTTCACGATGGGAATCATGTCAACGGCGGGATTATATGATGATTCCGGACAATGGCTTTATGCAGTTGGTTTACCCGGAAAAAGTGGAGTAGGAGGCGGCATTATAGCGGTTTGCCCCGGAAAATTCGGAATTGCAGTTATTTCCCCGCCACTAAATGAGGTCGGAAACAGTATTAAAGCACAAAGGGCGATTTTTGAAATCGTCAAAGAACTTAAAGCCAATCCTTTTGTTGTACAGCCTTTAAAATAATCAGTTCACATAATTAAAGCATAATATATGAATCAGGTACGAAAAAAAACAAGGTTGCTTATCGGAATATTTGCTTTAATAGTGCCTGTTTCGATGTTATTTGGGCAAAAAGCGACTTCACAAGAAGCGTATTTATTTAATGACAGCCACTTTCATTTAACAAATTATATTCAGGAAGGAATTACAGTTACTAAATTTCTGGACATAATGGGCGATAAGGCCGGGCGATCAACCTTATTTGGTATTCCGCTGCAGCAGCAGTGGTCGTACCAGAATTCAGGCAAATACAGTCCGACCTATTATCTGCAAACTGATGCTCCTTTGTATTATTACTCTTTTACAGATGCATTTATTGCCATGCAGTTTAAATCACTCACCAAAGAACAGCAAGCACGTTTTGACCCTATGATTACAGGATTTAATCCGTCAGATATGTATGCGTACAAACATATTGAGCGCGTACTGCGAACTTTTCCGGGAGTATTTACAGGTATTGGAGAATTCTCTGTACATAAGGAATTCGTTTCTGCAAAAGTGGCCGGAGAAGTGGCAAGTCTTACCAATCCTGCTTTGGACAGCATTCTTGATTTTGCAGGAAAAACAGGATTAGTGGTGATACTTCATAATGATATGGATATACCAATGGCAAAACAAATAACAGAGCCTGTATATCTTAATGAAATGAAGGAGTTATTAAAACGCCATCAAAAAACTACCATTATCTGGGCACATATAGGGCTGGGACGAATTGTATATCCCGCAGGTTATGGAAATGAATCCTCTGATAAAAGAGCACCAAACCATATAGATATCGTAATGGATATTCTGGAAGATCCGGCTTTTTCAAATGTTTATTTTGATATTTCCTGGGATGAGGTGGCCAAATATATTATTTCGTCGCCGGAAGTAACACAGAGATGTGCCACCTTAATGGATAAATATCCGGACCGGTTCTTATTTGGAACTGATGTAGTGGCGCCGCCGGATCAGAAATTTTATATGGCGGTGTATGAAATGTATGCCCCTTTATTTAAAGTTTTGAAACCCGAAACAAGCGAAAAAATCAGGAAACAAAATTACATAAGACTCTTTGACGATGCACGCCGGAAAGTAAGGAAATGGGAGTCAGCCAACATAAAACAGTAGTTATTACCCAATGATTTATATGCTCTTTAACAAAAAAATCTCATCGATATGCGAGTAAAATATATAATACTATCCTTGATCTGCACCTGCTCTTCATGGGCTCAGATAAACAATGCACCAGCCGACAGCACGCTGCAGGAATTACCCGAAGAAGTACATCGTGGCGGAAGCGGTTTTAAACTCGTAGACAGCAAATTCGGATCTATGACGCTTTCCTTCTATACACTGGCGCGCTATTTAAATCAAATGGGAATCGACGACAGTTACACCAATCATAATGGCGAGGTAATTCCAATCGACAGACGAAATGATATCATGTTTCAAAAAGCGAATCTTTATTTTAGAGGCTGGGTTGCCGATCCTAAAATAAGATATACCGTTTTTGTCTGGACTTCTAATGCCACTTTAGGACAAGGCGCACAGGTTGTTGTTGCGGGGAATCTTCAATATAAATTCAATAAATATTTTGAAATAGGACTTGGAATTAACGGACTTCCTTCTGTTCGCTCTATCCTGGGACAATGGCCGGAATGGCTCAGAAGCGACGCAAGACCAATTGCCGAAGAATACTTCAGGGGATCTTTTACGACCGGTATTTATGCACAGGGACAAATCACAGATAATCTATTTTACAAAACAATGCTTGGTAACAACCTGAGTCAGTTGGGTGTAGATGCGGGTCAATTGGATAATAAAATTGATACCTGGAGTGGTGCTCTCTGGTGGACAACCGGAAATTTTGGAAGAATCCCTACTTATGGAGATTACGAAAAGCACAAGAAAATCGCAACACTTCTTGGAGGCGCTTACACCAGAAGTACAGAAAACCGCCAGTCGCAGCCAGATGCCGATGCACCGGAGAATTCACAAATACGATTGTCTGACGGTACAGGGATTTTCGCCCTAAATGCATTTGCTCCAAACACTCAGGTAATCAACGCAAAGTATCAAATGACGTCTTTCAATACCGGAATTAAATACAATGGTTTTTCGCTGGATGCGGAATTTTATGTCCGATGGATTTCAGATTTCGAATCAACTGGTCCAATCCCGGTTACTGAGCTAACGGATACAGGTTATTCACTCCAGGGATCTGCCATGCTGGTTGATAAAACACTTCAGTTTTATACCACATACTCTTACATAAATGGCGATTATGGAAAGCCGTATGAAATAACCGGCGGTTTTAACTGGTTTCCTTTTAAAACCAAATTTTTCAGGATCAATCCCGAAATCATGTACGAAAGTCACTCTCCCGTTGGGTATTTAAGTTATCCTACGCAGGTAGGCTCAAAAGGAATAATCGGAATGCTCAATGTCGAATTGAATTACTAAAAAGGCTGCATTCGTAAATCGTTAAACTTAAATTGTTAGAATATGATAACTGAAAAAATTAAAATACTCGTAATTGCCGGCGTACTTATATTGGTTAACAGCTGCAATAAAAAAGAGGATGCTCCTGTCATTGATAAGGAAAAAATCAAAAAAGAAATTCAGGAAAAGGAAACCGAATTTGCCAATACATATAATGCCAGAATAATTAAAAGCATTGGCTATTATGCTGATGATGCAATTAGTTACTACCAAAATATGCCACCGTTAGTAGGAAAAGATTCTATTGTGATTTTTTTAAGGGATAATATATCGAAAGACCACAATACTATTTCTTACACAACTCAGGAAGTTTTTATTTCTGATGATGCCAATCAGGTTGTAGAAATAGGGTTGTTTAAAGTGATGGACAATACGGACATGGTAGTAAATCAGGGTAATTATATGAGCCTGTTTCAAAAAAGAAACGGGACCTACTTCTGCGTACGGGATATGAGTACTTCAAATATGTCTATTCAGGAAAGAGAATATAGTATGGCAGATTCGACGGCGTTGCAGGACCAGAAACTGAAAAGCGTTCCGGTTTCTAAATAATAGCTTTAAGCTTAGGTATTCGTTTTTATTTAATCAAAAACAATATGAAAAACAATATAAGAATTTCTCTTCTGGCAGTATTTTGCCTTTTAGCGCAAAACGTATTTTGCCAATCCGATGATCAGCCTGCGCTGGGACTTCCTGGTGATAACCTGGATCTGTATGCCGTTCTGGATCTTTTTCAAAAATCCAAGACGATTGAAGATTTTGAAAAAAAGTTAAATGAACAGAAATCAGGTGTAAATAACCTGGATCTGGATCTGGATAAAAAGGTTGACTTTATAAAAGTGGTTACCAAACAAAAGGAATCGTCTTTTACGTTTATTCTACAGGTCGCCGTTAGTAAAAAAGAAACTCAGGATGTCGCTGTTATTCTGGTTGATAAAGATAAAAAAGGAAAAGTAAGTCTGCAGATTGTAGGGGACGAAAATCTGTATGGCAAAAATTATGTTATAGAGCCATCAAAGAAAGGGAGTCCTGCTGTTACTTCAAATCCTGCCTATACGGGCACAGAACCTGTAAAGAGCGCTCCTGCAACAACAACAGTAGTTGTAGAGACCGTTCCGATTGTTCAATATGTGTATTCTCCAGCTTATGTTCCGTATTATCCTCCTTATTATTATGGATTTTATCCTCCTTATTTTGCTGCTTTTACAGTTATGGCAGTGGGAATTTACAGGCACAATCACTATCACCATCACGGAGGTTATCATGGTGGACATTATGGAGGAGGAAATACCGTAATTATTAATAACAGAAATAATTACAACAATTACAACAATAACAAAATGAGGTCAAACACCGTAACCAACAACAGGGCGAATGGTAAATACAATACGGGAAATACTGCTGCCAACCGTGCCTCTGCAAAACCTTCTGCAGGAACTTCAAATCGGGGCTCAAATACGTCGGCCGGCACTAGAAACAACACAGGACGCGATTCAAAAGCGCCATCCGCAGGAACTTCAAACCGTTCTTCATCAGGATCTGCCACACGTTCCTCCAGTAATAATTTTTCTCAGGGATCAGGACGTACCACAAACGCAAGCAGTTTTAGTTCCGGACGATCAGGTGGTGGAATGGGAGGCGGCATGGGCGGAGGCGGACGAAGAAGATAAGTTAGAATACCCGGTCAAACATTATTTCATTTAACTAAAAAATCAACATTATGAAAAGTGCACATTTATTACTCATCTTTATTTTAAGCTCTATAGGAGCTTCAGCCCAAAGTTCAAACTCTTTTCTGCTTAATTTATACGGAGGTTATACCTTTTCGGACAGAGTAGATTTTGATGTTTCCCACGCCACTGTGGAAGACGGATTTGAATATGGAGCCGGACTGGAATATTTTTTTATGGAAAACAGTTCAATCGAATTAAAATATAAAAGACTCGACAGCAATTTACCTGTATACGGACTAAATAATGAGCAGATCAACAGCGATGATGATAAAAGCGCATTAAATTATATACTGCTGGATTATACACATTATTTCAAATTAAGCTCCGATACTGTAATGCCTTTTCTTGGTGCAGGTGGAGGTCTGGGAATTCTGGAAACTCCACAAAGCGGCAACGGAACTTATTTTGCATGGGATATTAAAGCAGGTGTAAAAATCAAAACCAATTCTCCGCTTTCAATAAACCTGCATGCCTATCTCGAATCGATGTCAGCAGCAGTAGGTAACGATTATTACTGGACATACTACGGTTTAGTGGGAGTTTCAGATTATGTTTCTACGTTTCAGTTTGGTCTTGGTGCTTCGTTAAGTTATGATTTCAGTAAATAATTAAAACCTGTAATATGAAAAAGATAATAATACTAGTAGTACTTGCTTTTACAGCAAACTTATCAGCACAATCTTCCATGTCTGATGATCTGGCATTGATCCAGCAGATTTATGGTAAAAGTAAGCAGGAGGTAATAAAAGAATATATCCCGCTTACAGAACCGAAAGCTACTGCCTTTCAAAAAATTTATGATGCTTATGAAGTGGAGCGAAAAGCGCTCGGAGCAACAAAGTTAAAAATCCTCGATGAGTATGCCGCCAATTATGATGTCCTGAGTGATGCAAAAGCTTCAGAATTAACAGAGGCCAATTTGAAGAATATTATTGATTTTGATAAATTATTATCAAAAACACATTCTAAATTAAAAAAAGAAATTGGCGGAACCAGCGCTGCAAAGTTTGTTCAATTAGAGCAATACCTGCAGGTTATCATCAGGGCCGAAATGCAGGATGCAATTCCATTTATAGATGAACTTAAACACACTTCAAAAAAATAATTATTTATCATAAATAAGAAGCCGAAAACAGAGTAGGAATGATGAAATGCCTCCTACACACGGTCAGAAGGTGGACGGCTTCTTAAATATTACTGATATTATCACTTCTTAGTTTAAAAATATGAATGAAAAATCTTTCTTTTTGTTCATTTAGCACTTTTTTCCTGCATTTAATCTATTTCTTTACATAAGTTAATTTTTATAAAAGCTTTTTATATATTTTTGTTGTAGTCAATCACGTACATTTACATTTATATACGCACATAGCAAGTTTTTATAAAAGTGTTAACTAAAATAGAAATAGTTGTATGCAAAATCCTGAAATGTTCTCTTCTGAAGAAATTGATTACGAACTGCAGCGTGTACTTGGTTTCGCTGGCTTTAAAAGTTCTCCAACCCTTTCTAAATTTTTAGAATACATTGTAACTGAAACTGTCCAAAACAGATTTCAAAGTATTAAAGAATATAATATCGCCGTAGACGTCCTTAAGCGCCCGCCGGGGTTTAATTGTAATGATGATGCAGTCGTACGCATTCACGCTGGAAGGCTTAGAAGAGCATTAGACCAATATTATAATGGTGAAGGAAAAAACAATCCGATATATATTGAAATTCCAAAAGGTTCGTATATTCCTCATTTTACAAGGCGATCAAAAGTTCCAGTTAAAAAGGGCAGATTAACTCCGGATCCCTCCCCGGACAAAAAACCAATCGTAGCGATATTTCCTTTTAAATCTTTATCTGAAAAAAAAGATCATGCTTCTTTTTCCCTTCTTTTAGCAGAAGAAGTCAGTGCCGAATTGTCCCGGTTTCAGGATATTTCGGTAATTGGCTATTTTTCCAAAGAAATGACTTCCAACATTAATCATAATATTCTGGAAGCAGGAAAGTTGCTAAATGCAGATTATATTATCAATGGCTGCCTTCAGTTTATAGAAAAAAGAGTGCGTATCAGAATTAATCTTTTATCCACAGCAACCGGCGAAGTGATGATGACGAAGTTAATTGATAAAGTGCTCAAATATGGAATGTTTGAAATATGCGATGAAATTGTACAAAGTTTTCTCGGTGCATTGGGAGGATATTACGGCAGCATTTTTCAGGAAATAGCCCGGGAATCTTCGATGAACAAGTTACCAAATGCAAAAATCAGGGACGGAGTTTATAGTTATTACCGATACCAGCGGTCTTTTTCTGTAGAAAATTTTAAGGGCGCCGTTACAGCATTGCAGGAAACCGTGAACACACACCCAAAACGTGCACTAGCATTGGCCATGCTCGGAGAATTATATCTTGATGGTATTTTACTGGCCATAGAAACAGTTCCGGATCCACTAAAAGCGGGTTATGAATGTTCTGCAAATGCACTTAAAATAGATCCGAACTGCCGGCATGCACTTCATAATTTGACATGGGTCAATCTGCTGAGAAAAGACAATACCCCCCGTTTTAATTCTCCTCTTTAATTTTTCTTCCATTTATATTGATTTACTTGTCACTGCAACTAATAATTGCGGTGCAGTTATCTGTATCCCTGTTTTGAAGTATAATTTTATTATACACTAAAGCGATTCTTTTGCTCAAAAAAATAGTGAAGTATATCGTTTCTAAAGCACATTTTAATTCCTTAAATTACTGATAATCAGTATTTTAATCTATCTATTTAACGTCGTTTAACAGTTAATAACAGAAATTGATCAATGTAATTATTTAATTTTATGATGTTTTATAACCATTTGATTATGATAAGATTAAATCTTCATAATCTGTTCTGAAAAAAAGTTAGTACTAGTTTAAATGATTTAAAAAGTATGGCTGTTCCCAAAGCTCTCTATATAGATAAGTTTGAGAATTTCATGGAGTCTATCATAATCCTGTATTTAACGGATGATGAATTTAAGGCAATATGCGATGATTATTGTACGAGTAAAATTAATATTGAAAAGTACAAGAAGAAGTCAGAAGAAGATCGACAATCAAAGGCTGATTACGAGTCTTTGTCTGTAGAATTAGAAGAGGAAATACTAAAATTTCTAAGCCGGTATAAATAAATTATTCATTCACACATAAAAAGTAAGCTATGAATTATAAAGTTACCATTACCAACGCTTTGATTCTTGCAACAATTTTATTGTCAGTAAAAACTTTTTCACAGGATTTGAGAGAGAGTACCACCGCCAGTATTCCTGCAGCTATTCAAAATAACAGTATTCAAACCGACTCGTTAAACATCGAGACAGACGATCTTGAATTTTATAAAAAACCGAAGCCTACACCACCCTGGTTTGTCAGACGTTTTAAAATAACAGCAGGAGTGTTTATTCCGGTAAACGGAACCAATGTAAGAGTCGGTAGTGACGCCAATTCTGAAGGGACCGAAATTGATTTTGAAGACAATCTGGGATTTAAAAAAGCGACAACTACTTTTTTAGGTAATTTACAATGGCGCGCTTCAAGAAGATCCAGATTTGATTTGGGGTATTTTCATCTCGATCGCTCCACCACCCATCAATTACAAAAAACATTAGAATTTGGCGATCATACTTATCCTGTAAATGCTACTGTAGATTCTTATTTTAAGATCAATATGTATTTATTTTCTTATGGCTATGCTTTTTTTCTGAAACCTAAATACGAATTAGGTCTTATGATTGGAACGCATACCCTTGCAACGGATATCGGAATTGGTCTTACCGCACAAAATGCTGAACTGAACTATAATGATAAATTTAATTTTACGGCGCCGCTGCCCGATCTGGGAATCTGGGGAGGTTATGCATTTACAGACAAATTTGTCATCAACGGAAACCTGAATTATTTCTCTCTTAAAGTAAATGATTTCAAAGGAAAAATTATTAGTTATAATCTGTCGGTGATGTACCAGTTGCTTCCGGATCTCGATCTGGCTTTGGGATACAGCGGAATGAACTTTACTATAGATGTTGTAAAAGACAAACTGGATGGTCATATTAAATGGGGATATAATGGTCCTTTATTTACCGTTTCATACGCATTTGGAAGCAGAAAACCTTTTGGAGAATAAAAATTTAAAATAGTCAGCAGAACATTTTTCGTAGTCTATTAATTTAAAAATAATTGTATGGATGCTTTGAAGAGAATAAGAATAGTTTCTATTGCCAGTTTCACTGTTTTTTTGGCTGCTTGTAAAAAAGAAGTACCGCCGGCCCCAAAACCTTTGGAAATTGCAGTAGTGAAAGTAGTTCAGCAGGATGTCCGTTTAGAATCTGAATTTACCGGACAGACATTTGGCCAGTCTGATATTCAAATCAATCCGAGAATAGACGGGGTTATAGAAAGCCTTAATTTTAATGAAGGAACTGTTGTAAAAAAAGGCCAATTATTATATACGATCGATCCTTTACCATTTAAAGCTAAAGTAAACGAGGCAGAAGGATCTGTTGCTGAGGTTGAAGCGCGTTTGGCCAAAACAAAATCAGATTATGATATGATGATACCGCTGGCTAAGATGAATGCAGTAAGCCAAAGGGAACTAATAGCTGCCAAAGCGTCTTATAATGCTTCAGTCGCTTCACTAAAAGCTTCAAGAGCCGGTCTTTCCAATTCGAGAATAGAATTGGGATACACCAGAATTCTCTCTCCAATAACAGGATTAATCGGCATTTCAAAAGTCAGAGTAGGTGATTATGTGCGTCCTGGCGCAGCATCTGTTTTAAATACAGTTTCAGATTTAGGAGATGTAAGAGTCCGGTTTACTTTGAGTGAACAGGAATACCTAAGGATTTTTAGAGAAATATCTAAGAAAAATTCAAGTTTGATTGGCGCCGGAAAATCAATTTCGCTCATATTATCAGACCGCTCTGTTTATCCTGAAAAAGGAAAAATCAGCTTTTCAGACCGACAGATAGATCCTACTACAGGGGCCGTAACACTAGAAGCATCATTTGCAAATCCGGACAGATTAATTCGTCCCGGACAATTTGTAAAAGTAGCTGTAGTAACAGACGTAAGAAAAGACGCTGTGATAGTTCCGCAACGTTCTGTTATCGAAATGCAGGGTGTTTCGCAAGTTTATGTTGTGGGAAATGACAATAAAGTTGAAATGAAAATAATAGAGGTAGGACCTGCTTATAAAGATGCTTACATTGTTACAAAAGGCTTAACTGCAAATGATAAAGTAGCTTTTGGAGGTACTTCTCTGTTAAAAAGCGGAAGTGTAATAACACCAAAGCTATTAGACTGGAATCCTGACAAAACAGAAAATAATCAGCGCTAACTTAAAAAATACATTATGGGAGAATTTTTCGTTAGAAGACCAATCGTCGCGATGGTTATTAGTATCATAATCGTAATCCTGGGATTGCTGGCACTACAAAAAACGCCGGTATCACAATATCCGGATATCAATCCGCCTGTAGTAAAAATTACAACCAGTTTTACAGGAGCAAATGCCTTAAATGTAGAACAGGCCGTTGCCACGCCAATCGAGCAAAAAGTGAACGGAGTAGAGAATATGCTGTACATGAAATCGACTAATACTTCAGACGGTGCGTGTACGATAGAAGTAACGTTTGATGTGGGTACCAATCTGGATAATGCCAATATGCTCACTCAAAACAGACAGAACCAATCGTCACCTTTTATGCCGGCAAGTGTAAAACAACAAGGTGTGGTGGTAAAAAAATCATTGTCATTCCCCATGATGTTATTTACCGTGACATCATCCAATCCAAAATACGATGCTAAGTTTCTAAATAATTATGCGAGTATTAATATTGTAGATCAGTTGGCCCGTATAAAAGGAGTGGGAGAGGTTTCCCTCTTTGGGGGAAGTGATTACTCGATGAGAATCTGGCTTAATGCTGACATCATGAGTAAATTAGGCATAACGGTAGACGATGTGAAAAATGCACTGAATGCGCAGAACATGATTAGTCCGGGTGGAAAATTTGGTGCAGAACCTGCTCCTCTGGGTACCGAATTTACTTATGGAGTTACATTGCAGGATCGTTTGATAACAGAAAAACAATTTAATAATATAGTAGTCAGAAGTAAGGAAGACGGCTCTCAGGTTCTTTTACATGACATTTCAAGAATCGAGCTGGGGACAGAAAATTACAGTTCAACCGCCCGCAGAAATAGTTCGCCAAGTGCTGTAATTGCTGTATACCAGATGCCGGGAAGTAATGCTCTCGAAGTTGCAGAACTGGCCAAAAGTGCCATGAAATCGATGTCTGCAAAATTTCCGAAAGACATTGTGTATCAGGAATCATTAGACACCACATTAGCAATTACGGCTGGAGTTGATGACATTGTTCATACTTTATTTGAAGCTGTTTTACTGGTTATCCTCGTAGTGTTCATTTTTCTTCAAAACTGGCGGGCTACTTTAATTCCGTTAATCACCGTTCCCGTTTCATTAATTGGTACTATTGCTGTATTTCCCTTATTGGGATTTTCGATCAATACACTTTCATTATTAGGATTGGTGCTGGCCATCGGTATTGTAGTCGATGATGCAATTGTCGTGGTAGAAGCCGTGATACATCATATCGAAAAAGGCAAAACTCCTAGGGAGGCCACAATTCAGGCCATGCGTGAAGTATCGGGTCCTGTAATTGCCATTGCCCTGATCTTAATTGCGGTTTTCGTTCCGGTAGCGATGACACCCGGAATTACAGGACGTTTTTATCAGCAGTTTGCTATTACCATTGCAGTCTCAGTTGCTTTTTCGGCTTTTAGTGCTTTGTCGCTGAGTCCGGCTCTGTGTGCGATGCTTTTAAAACCCACAAAACCTGTAGAAGAACAAACAGGATGGCTTGCCAGATTTTTCACGGGATTCAATAGAATTTTCGAAAAAGTTACAGGCGGCTATATTAAGGGAGCGACATTTTTTGCTAAAAAATCATTTTGCATAATTGGTTTATTAGTGATAATCATACTGGCAGTAGTTGTCTTGGGGAAAAAAATCCCATTAGGATTTATACCAGAAGAAGATCAGGGTTATGTGTTGGTGAATATTGCATTACCGCCGGCTTCTTCGATACAGCGCACCGATGAAATTTCAAAAAAAGTCGATAGTTTTTTAAAAGAAGAAAAATCGATACTTTCTTATACTACCATAAACGGTTTTAGTATGCTGACTAATTCCTATCAGCCCAACAATGCATTTATTTTTATATCCCTCAAACCATGGGAAGAAAGAGACGAAACCGCAAAACAATTTGTCGACAGGTTAAATAAAAGACTGGCCACACAAATTACGACAGCAACTGCTTTTTCTTTTGGCCCGCCCGCAATTCAGGGTCTGGGCGCATCGGCAGGTTTTAGTCTGATGCTGCAGGACAGAGGTGGAAATACCCCGCAGTATCTCGCAGAACAAACTCAGGCATTTATTGCGGCTGCTCAAAAGCGACCGGAGATAAAAAGAATTTATACCACTTTTAATGCCGGAACTCCACAGATTAAATTAGAAATAGATAACGATAAAGCCATGAAATTAGGTGTACCGGTTTCCAAAGTTACCGAAGCACTGGGCGCTTTTTTAGGCGGATCGTACGTGAATGATTTCAACCGTTTTGGACGTCAGTATAAAGTCTATCTGCAGGGAGAAGCAATTGACAGGGTAAGACCCGAAAATTTAAACCTGATTTATGTCAAAAACAATAATGGCGACATGCTGCCCATTTCTACTTTGGTAACTACAACCAAAGTGACCGGACCTGATTTTACAAACCGTCTGAATTTATTCCGTTCTGCTGAGATCGGAGGTAGCCCAAATGATGGTTACAGCAGTGCACAGGCTTTAGATGCCTTAGAGCAAGTTGCCAAAGAAACGCTTCCCGCAGATATGAGTTATGATTATATCAACTTATCCTATCAGGAAAAACATTCTCCGGGCGGCGGCACGGTATTTTTAATGGCTTTGATTTTTGTTTTTTTAATTCTGGCGGCGCAATACGAAAGTTGGAAATTACCTTTTAGCGTATTGCTTGGTGCGCCATTTGCGGTCTTCGGCGCTTTCTTAGGATTGCTCCTCGCGAGAATAGGAAGCGATGCGTATGTCAATAATGTGTTTGCACAAATCGGACTAGTATTATTAATCGGACTGGTAGCTAAAAATGCCATCCTGATTGTGGAATTTGCAAAAGAAGAATACGAGAAAGGAAAACCGCTGTACGAATCGGCGATGGTCGCTGCAAAACTGCGTTTCCGTCCTATTCTTATGACTGCATTTGCTTTTATTCTCGGTGTTGTCCCTTTACTTACCGCAACAGGTGCCGGTTCACAAGCCCGTATTGTAATGGGAATGGCCGTTTTTAGCGGAATGCTGATTGCGACAATTCTTGGAGTTTTAATTGTTCCGGGACTGTTTGTTATGATCGAGAACTTTGGCAAAAAGAAAAATGACGTTGTAGAAACAGAGACTAATATGGATTCAAAAACTGCAGATCATGAAGAATAAATTTAAAATAATCGTTGTTATTCTTTTTCTTGCATTGCTGCCTGCAGGCTGTCTGGTTGGACCTAAATACTCAAAACCCGAAACCGAAAAAGCGGCCTCTTTTAAATATGGAACTGCAAATGCCGACACTCTGGCATCTGTAGTCAATATAAAATGGTTTGAACTTTTTAATGATGAGGTTTTGGTTGGCTTGATACGCAAAGGATTAGAAAATAATTATGATTTAAAAATTGCTCTGACCCGTATCGAGCGCACACGTGCCGAATTGGGTTATACCAAAGCAGATTTACTACCTAATATAGGTTATAATGCAACTGTAAATAGTAATGAAAATGCTTTTCTGCCTTCTAACGCTTCTGCAACGCTTTCGTGGGAATTGGATTTTTGGGGTAAAATTCGTCATGAAAACAGAGCGGTAAGAGATGAATTAATTGCCAGTGATGAGGGCAGAAAAGTTATCTTGTCAAATTTGGTAAATGATATAGCAGTGGCATATTTTCAGCTTCGGGACTATGATAACCAGTTATTAATCGCGCAGAACACCTTGCTCACCAGACAAAAAGCTTTTGATATTATTAATGAAAGATTTAAAGGCGGATATGTTTCTGAAGTTGACAAAGCACAGATAGAACAACAAGTAGCTATTGCCGAAGCCGAGATCCCGGCTGCCGAAAGACAAATAACATATTTAGAAAACACCATATCGATTTTAACCGGTCAGATGCCTGGAGCGATTCCGCGCGGAAAAACAAATACGGAACTTCAGGTTGCTAATACAATTCCTGTTTCTATTCCGTCAGTTTTATTACGTAACAGACCCGATGTAAATCAGGCCGAAATGACTTACAGAGCGGCCAACGAGAGAATTGGAGTGGCTCAGGCCATGCGTTTTCCATCATTTAATATTGCAGCTTTTGCGGGTTTTGCCAATAATCATGTCAGCGATTTATTCAATAGCTCTTCTTACCTGCAAAATGCAAGTGCCTCTTTAGCAGGCCCCGTTTTTAATTTCGGAAAAAATAAAAGAAGGGTCGAAATTTACAGACAAATTGCCGAAGAATCCAAATTAAACTATCAAAAAACCTGTATAATTGCTGTAGCAGAAGTAGAGCAGTCTTTACAAAATGTGAAAAAATACAAAGAAGAATGGATTGCAAAAAACAAACAAGTGCTTGCTGCAAAAAAGAACCTCGAATTATCTGAAGCCAGATATTATAACGGATATACTTCTTATCTGGAAGTTTTAGAAGTGCAGCGTTCGTTATTTGAAGCAGAATTAAGTCTTTCATCGTTGACCCAGTATCAACTCAGCTCAACAATGCAGCTGTATAAAGCTCTTGGCGGAGGCTGGAACTAAAGCTAAAGATTTCTTTTTTATAAATAACAACTTAACAGAAATCCATAGCAATATTAGATCAATCAATAATTGCTATGATCGCGGTTTAGATAAGTTTCTGTCGTACATAATAATGGTTCCCGCGACTGCCACATTTAAACTTTTTTCAGATTTAAACTGCACTAAATGATGACACTTTTCCATTACTTTTTTAGATAAACCATGATCTTCTGCGCCTAAGAGATAAACACAGCGACGCGGATGTTCAAAGGTCTCCAGGGAAACAGCTTTTTCATTTAGTTCAACGCCAACCAATCGCGCTCCTTTTGGTAAGTTTTCAAAAAAAGCTTCAAAAGTATCATAATGAAAATACGGAATTGATTTTACCGCATCGTGAGTATCAGAGGCCTGTTTGGCGTAGCGATTGCCTATGGTAAATATAAAAGTAGCGCCTAAATTTTGAGCCGATCGCCATAATACACCCAAATTTTCAGGCGTTTTACCATTTTGTATTCCGATACCAAAATATTCATTTATAAAATTATCATTCATGCCGGCAAAAATACAAACTGTAATTGTATAAATCAATTTTTATTGGCTGAACAAAATTTCAGTATCGGATATTATTATATCAATTTTTAAAATTTAAATAATAAAGTTTGAACCGACTCACATATAACTAATTGTAGATAATCGAAACGAATACTATTTAGAAAATCAAAATATTATTTGTTAGGATGTCTGCAAAGTTTCCAGTATTCTATAATTGTGGTAATCGTATTTCTGGCATCAGTAATATCATTTTCTTTCTTAAAAAAGCCCTGAATAGTAAGTTCAGAATAAGCTTCGATAACCTGTTCCTGACGCACAGAAGTAGAATAAAATACAAAAGGAATACTCTTTAATCTCAAATACGGATCATTATCTATTTTTCTTTTGAGCTCCAACCCGTTCATTCCATGTAAGTTGATATCGCAAAAAATGAGGAACAAAGATTTAGTAGCTTTGTACAAATATTCCAGTGCTTCATCACCATTGCTGAGGTAAACCAGCTCGTTTTTAACTCCAATCTCATTTAAAATTCTTTCCATCAGGTGCTTGTCATCCTGATCGTCTTCAAGTATAATTATGGGTCCCGATTTTGACATACAATTTGTTTTATAGTTTTATCATGTAAAAATAGGGAAATAGAGGTTAAACTCAGAACCTTTTCCACTTTCTCCTATACATGTTATAAAACCAGAATGCAGGTCCATTATTTTTTTACATAATGCAAGGCCAATCCCTGTTCCTTCATATTCTTCCTTAGTATGCAGTCTGAAAAATGGGTCGAACAATCGTGCTCCAACTGTTTCCGGAAAACCAATACCATTATCTTTAACACTTATATTAATAAAATTGGTTTTAGCAGCAGTTAAAAAACCTGACGGTGGTCCGCCTGCAGAAGCCGTAATGGTGATAATAGGCGACTCATTTTCTTTACTGTATTTTAGCGAATTGGATATTAAATTGATAAATACCTGACGAATTAAAGCCGGAATTGTTTTCAAAGCAGGTATTTCTCCCACTTTAACGATACCTTTTTTATTCAGGATCATGTCATCAATTTCATCGCAGGCATCATTAATAAGCTGTGATAAATCGGTCTCCACAAAATCACCCTGATTTACACTTGTAACCTTAGAATACATCAGCAGATCATCAATAAGATGCTGCATTCGGCCGGCACTTACCAGTATACGGTTAAGGTGCCCGGTTGATTCTTCTGAAAGAATATTGTTTTTATTCTTAATGATCATGCCCGAAAAAATACTGATTTTTCTTAAAGGTTCCTGCAAATCATGACTGGCAACAGCAGTAAACGAAGCCAGCTGTTTGTTTTTATCTTCCAGGTCATGGTTGGTAAATTCCAATACTTTATTGGTACGAAGCAGGTCAGTAATATCTTCAAAAGCAAGCAATGCTAAAGGCTCTCCAAGCTTATTGTCGCTTATAGGTCTTACATTCATAATCATTGTCATCTCATTGCCGTTGTTCATCACTATTTTAACCTCTACATTATCCAGTTTTATGCCTTTGGAAAGTGAGAGTTCTATTTGATGACGTAAATCGGCGAGAGTTCCGACACCAATAATGGTATCAAAAATGACGCGGCCTTCAATTGCTTCTTCATTCGTTGAAAAATGATTATAAAAAGAAGCATTGGCACTTTTTACACGCAGCTCCTTATTAATAATTATTAATGGTTCTCTAATATTTTCAATAATAGCTTCGGCATAAAGACGTGAAAAAACAAGTTGTTCCTGTCGGTCCACCAGTTCTTCATTCATAGCCAGCAACTCTTCGTTGTTAGACTGAAGCTGTTCTGCAGAAGTTTCAAGCTCTTCATTTAAAGTCTGGAGTTCTTCACTGGTGCTTAGTAATTCCTCGTTGGCACTCTGCAGTTCCTCGTTTGATAATTCCTGGTCTTCGGTAACTTTTTTAATATCTTCCCTTAACTGCTCAATTTCCTTTTCCAGGGTTTTAATTCTTTTCTCCGCTTTGCCTTTAACACCTTCATTATCCAAATCCTCTCCGACTATTTTAACGCTCTTACGAAATAAAACCAGATAGTGTTTTTCTTCAATGTCAGAGGTTAACGGAACCACTTCAATATCGGCCATATATTTCCTGTCTTTCAACGGGATAGAAGTTTTGATGGCTTTTTGCTGTGTGGTTCGGGCGTCCAGCAGCGCAGAACGAACCTCAAATGCAAGTCCTTCACGCACCATTTCCAGAATATTGAAATTTGGTTTCCCTTGCGGGGAAAGCAGGAAAGCGCCGGTATCACCATGAAAATGAATAATCTCCTTTTTTTCATTCACAATAACCGCTGCGGGTGTATAGTGATTATAAAGAATGTTCTGTGCTGCTTCCTGATAATTGGGCTGAGAAAGTTCTTTTTTTACTGCCTTTGAACGGGAAGAAGAAACAGTATCAAGTCTTTCTCTCGAAATTGGAATTTTAGCGTTGACACCGTTAAGACGATTAAAAAGCTTTAAATTTTTAGATAAAGGTTCAAATAATCCGGGTGTGTAACTGGTAGATTCAGATTTGCCCAGTAAAAGCATACCGGTTGACAACAATCCGTAGTGGAAGGTTTTAAATGCTTTTTTCTGAAGATAAGAATCCAGATAAATAAGCGCGTTGCGACAAGAGACAAGGTCGAGTTTGGCAAAAGGCGGATCTTTAATAAAGTTATGTGATGCAAAAATACAGAGATCACGAATTTCCTTATTGATATGATAGGAACTTTCGATTTTTGTAAAATATCTTGCAAGGCGATTCTCGGATACACGTCTTATATCCTGACGGGAGTAAATCCCGGCACGTGCTTTTGAGATAGATTTTTCAGATATGTCTGAAGCAAAAATCTGTACTTTTAAAGAAATATTTTTCGAAGCAAGATATTCGTGCAATGAGATTGCTATGGAATAAGCCTCTTGTCCGGTCGAGCAGCCTGCAACCCAAATTCTGATTCCTTCCTGATTTTTTTTGTTTTCCAAAATCTTAGGAAATACCACTTCCGGAAGCATTTTAAAAACCTGAGAGTCCCTGAAAAAATCAGTAACAGGAATTAGCAGATCGTTAAAAAGTAAATCCAGTTCAACCGGGTTATCTTTAATAAATTCAAGATATTCTATTGAATTACTGATTTTGGCAATTACCATTCTGCGCGCAATTCTTCTTCGAATTGTCGGCTGTCTGTAATTTGAAAAATCATTACCGGTATTTTGGCGCAGGAGATTTAATATCGCAATATAAATATCATCATCGCCCTGAAGTATATTTTTATCCTTATCCGGATTCATAGAATAATTAGAATCATAAACCGATTCTAAAAGCATTAATTGTGAAGGAATATCTTCAACTTTTAATACAAAGTCGGCTGTTTCAGATAAAGAGTCATTATAATTTCGGCTGTACTCATGAGTAGCTTCAGAAAGTCGGGCAAATGCAGTTCCGCCTTGTTCCTTTATATAATTTAAACCAATAAAACCATCTGTTTTGTTTTCGGAAAGTAATATGGCGCGCGAAAATTCTTTGCATGCCAGTGCAAGAGACACAAAAAAATGATCTATCGAAGATAGTGAATCAACGCTGTTTTTTCTGCTTGTTACAGATAAAGTGCCATGACTGTGCGACAGAGTCTGATCATGCTTAAAGATATACAGTTTATCAGGTTCTAAAAAATTTCCGGGCTCAATAACAACGACCTCCGATTTTGTATTTTCAGTAAGTTGCTTAATTAGCTCAGTTTCCGATTCCTGTCTGTTCTCCAAATATAAAATAAAGGACATACCACTTACAGAAGGGAGATTTTTTACAAGCTTAATAACGTCTTCATGATTTTCTAATGATGCTGCAACGCCAACTATAGGAAAACTTTGTTTTCGTATGTCAAAAATTTTATCACTGGTATTGTCCATATTTCAAAGATAACTATTGACTTTAGAGCATCAAAGCATATTTAAACTAATTTAAAAATAAAGATGAAAATTTGTAAACAAACAGATTATCAAATAACAATTAATCCATCGTTTTTAAGTTCATTTTTACTTGTTCTAATTTCTCGAAGTCTTAATAATAAGTAGATTCTAAATAAGGATCGTACATATCCATATCCCAGGTTCTGTCATTATAATGATCTGTTAAATCTTCTTCCTGATCGGGATCAATGGTGCTTTCATTGTCGTCATAATGTAGAGCCGAACTGTGCAGGAATTCGCAGTCAAAATCCGGTTCATCATCATATTTATAATGTAAGTCGATTAATTCGGTTGTGCTTTGCATTTCAGGACTAAATTCTGCATCAACGAAAAGAGTCGAAGATTGTGCGTTAAATGAAGTACGCAAATTAGAATTTTGGAAAGTATGTGATTGTGATTTCATGTGATATTTATATTGCTGAATTATTTATCTCTTAATATTTATCCAAAAGTATGTGCTATGTCAACATTTTCATTTATAGGATTCTCTGGCATGTTTATATAATTTAAAGAGTTACGATAATTTATTAATGAAATATAGCAAGGAATTTTGCATTTAGTGAAGGTCATCCGATATGGATATTTTTAGATTTTATTTAAAAATACTGCTTCACTTATACTAAATAGCATTATCTAAATAATCTTACGGAAATTATATAAATATCAAACACTATAATATAAGATGAAATGCAAATTGTTTGAATAGATTTGTTTGAGCATATACGCTATAAATCAAATGATTATGAAGGATAAGCCTTTAATGAAAACCACACTAACTGTTAATCATAAAGATTATACACTCGATATACTTCCCTGGGTATCATTACTGGATACACTTCGGGACAGACTCCATTTAACCGGAACCAAAAAAGGATGCGACCACGGACAATGCGGCGCCTGCACAGTTTTATGCGACGGAAAAAGAATCCTGAGCTGTATGACACTTGCCGTGATGAAAAACGGAAGTGAAATTACGACTATAGAAGGAGTAGCAGAAAACTCCGAACTTCATCCATTACAAAAAGCTTTTATTGAGAATGATGCATTTCAATGCGGCTATTGTACGCCCGGACAAATTTGCAGTGCAATTGGTATGATGCAGGAAGGAAAAGCAGAGGACCGTGAAGATGTAAAAGAATTAATGAGTGGAAATCTCTGCCGATGTGGTGCAAATGCCGGTATAATAGATGCTATTATGCAGGTTATGAAGGGAGGTAATCATGAATAATTTTCAGTACAAAAAAGAAGTGACCGTAAATGACGCAATCCAGAGTGTTTTGCAGGATGGAGCCATATTTATAGCCGGAGGTACAAACATTCTGGATCTTTGGAAATATAACTTAACAAATCCGGAGACACTTGTTGATATAAATGATATAGCAGATTTAAATGAGATCCGTGAACTGGAAAATGGCGGTATTCGTCTGGGTGCGTTAGTTAGAAATGCCACTACCGCTTATCATCCTTTAATTGAAGAACGCTATCCCTTATTGTCTAAAGCAATTTTAGCGGGAGCTTCTGCACAAATTAGAAATATGGCCAGCAACGGCGGAAATCTATTGCAAAAAACGCGTTGTTATTACTATTATGATCCCGATGTTCCCTGCAATAAACGGGTTCCGGGATCAGGATGTCCTGCTATAAAAGGTTTCAATCGCATGCACGCTATAGTAGGTACAAGTGAAGATTGTATTGCAGTTTTTCCGTCCGACATGTGTGTGGCACTGGCTGCTCTGGAGGCGGTTGTGAATGTGAAAGGTCCTGATGGCGAGAGAAGTATTGCCTTTGCAGACTTTCATCGCCTTCCGGATGATAGACCTCACTTGGATAATACTTTACAAAAAGGAGAGATAATTATTTCGATAGATCTTCCTCCCAATAAATTTTCAGAAAATTATACCTATTTAAAACTTCGCGACCGTCATTCGTATGCATTTGCACTAGTATCGGTGGGTGTTGGTTTTGAAGTAAACGGAAAACATATCGCAAAAGCGCGAATAGCTTTAGGAGGAGTAGCGCATAAACCATGGCGTGTAACAGAAGCAGAAGATTTTTTACAGGATAAGCAGGCAACAGAACAGAACTTTGCCCATGCAGCCGATATAATTCTGGATGGCGCGCAGGGAAGAGGAGAAAATAATTTCAAGATTCCACTGGCGAAACGTGCTATTATCCGAGCTTGTTTTATGGCACTCAATCCGAAAACACAAAGACCCGGCGCCCGCCCGTCCCTTTAATCCTAAATGATAAATGAAATGGAAAATAAACCTTTAGTAGGACAACCGGTCAGCCGGATCGAAGGATTTGAAAAAGTAACAGGCGGCGCTAAATATGCCGCAGAATATCACGTACCCGATTTATTATATGGGTACGTGGTAAGCAGTACTATAACAAAAGGTAAGATTTTAAGTGTAGATCCTGCCGACGCATTAAAAGTGAATGGGGTTATCAAAATATTTACCCATGAAAACCGTCCGGGTCTGGCATGGTTTGATTTACAGTATGCCGATATGGACGCGCCGCCGGGAACCGTTTTTAAACCACTGAGCGATAATAAAATCAGGTACAATGGCCAGCCCATTGCATTGGTTGTAGCAGAAGATTTTGAAACAGCGCGATATGCGGCACAGCTAATCAGATTTACTTATGAACAAGAAGCTTTTGAAACTTTGCTCCAGGAAAACACCGATCGGGCGAGAGAACCTAAAAAAGGGTTGTCAACGCCATTAAAACCACCTCCGCCAAAACCGACAGGAGATTTTTTTGAAGCATACGAAAAAGCTCCTTTTAAATCGGAAGCAGTTTACTTTCATGGTACCGAACATCACAATCCATTAGAATTATTTGCTACGACTACCGTTTACGAGGGTGAAGGCAAACTTTTAATATACGACAAAACTCAGGGAACCATAAATAATCAATTGTATGTGGCCAATGTGTTTGGACTAAAATACAAAGATGTGCGAGTGCTTGCTCCGTTTGTCGGTGGTGCTTTTGGATCAGGGTTACGACCACAATATCAGTTATTTCTTTGTGTTATGGCTTCTCTTGAATTAAAAAGAAATGTACGCGTTGTTTTAGAAAGAAAACAAATGTTCTCTTTTGGCCATCGTCCGCAGGTGATACAATCTCTTAAATTTGCCACTGATGAGGCAGGGAAAGTCACAGCCATGAATCATAAAGCCATTGGAGAGACTTCCAGATATGAAGATTACAATGAAATACTGGTTACCTGGAGTCATAAGCTTTATCCTGCCGCCAATACATTATACGAATACAAACTTGCTCCTCTTGATCTGGCCACTCCTATAGATATGAGAGCGCCGGGAGGTGTTTCGGGTATGCATGCGATAGAATGTATTATGGATGAACTGGCTTATAAACTAAAAATGGATCCGTTGGAATTTCGTTTAAAAAATTATTCAGAAATAGATCCTTCTACGCAAAAACCTTTTACCAGTAAAGAGTTAAAACAATGCTATGAAAAGGGTGCAGAAAAATTTGGATGGCATTTGCGAAATCCGGAACCGTGCAGTACCACAAGAGGAAACCGACTGGTAGGATGGGGAATGGCAACAGGAATCTGGGATGCATATCAATTTCCTGCCCGGGTTCAGGCTATCTTAACCAAAGAAGGAAAACTGGAAATAAGCAACGCAACAACCGACATTGGTACAGGAACTTTTACCGTAATGACTCAGATTGCTGCAGATGAGCTGGGACTTTCCCTCGATGATGTTACTTTTTCTTATGGCGACAGTAAAAAACCTTTTTCTATGTTTCAGGGAGGTTCTGCAATAACGGCTTCAACCGGAGCAGCTATTGTAGTTGCAGTAAAAGAATTAAAAGAAAAAATTATCAAAGTATTAAAAGACCAGCCTGACTTGCCTTTTAAGAATCTGAAAAATGATGAGATTCTTTTTAAGAACGGTAAAATCGGCGTGAAAAATAATTCCGGGTTTAGCATTTCGTTTGCCGAGATAATTGCGGCAAATAATGGAAAAGCAATTAAAGTCACCAAAATGGGCGGTCCTGATCTTCTAAAACTACGAAAATTCACGAAGGCAACTCATAGCGCTTCCTTTGTAGAAGTCGAAGTTGATAAAGATTTGGGCACGATAACCGTTACAAAGGTGGTAACCGCAGTTGCAGCCGGAAAAATTATAAATCCCAAGACAGCAAAGAGCCAGATATTGGGTTCCATGATTTGGGGAATAAGTAAAGCGCTGCACGAAGAAACCATAATTGACCAACAGTTTGGTAAATATATGAATGCCAATCTGGCTGAATATCATATTCCGGTGCACGCCGATATCCCGGAAATGGATGTGATTTTTGTGGAAGAAAAAGATGCATTAATCAATGAGCTTGGCGTTAAAGGAGTAGGGGAGATCGGGCTTACGGCTATTCCGGCAGCGGTAGCGAATGCTATTTTTCATGCCACGGGAAAGCGTATCAATAATCTTCCCATACATTTTGATCAGCTTTTGTAGACTTATTTTTTCTTAAGAAATCTGATTAAAGACGATCAACTACGACCGTAAATTAAAATTTAATTAAACAAATTAAAATAGCCTTATGACAGATTCTAATCCATATATTCTATATAATGATAGTATAGAAACCATACAGCCTGATGAACAGGAAATTAGCCGAAAAATTGTAGACTCTATGGCCAGAGTAAACCGTTTGATGTACGAGAAATACCGTCATGCCATCAGAGATGCTCATTCAAAAAGTCATGGGATACTAAAAGGCGAACTTCAGGTTTATGATAATCTTCCGTCACATCTGGCTCAGGGTTTATTTCGTACTCCTAAAACGTATCCGGTTATTGTTCGTTTTTCTACTGCTCAGGGATCTATTGTACCCGATAAAATGTCGGCGTTTAGAGGTATGGCTATAAAAATAATTGGGGTAGAAGGAGCGAAACTTCTTCCGGAATTATCTGATGCTGTTACACAGGATTTTCTACTGGTTAACTATCCAGTTATACCGACCGGAACTATTCGGGAATATCTTAAAATGCAGGAAGGCCTGGAAAGTCAGGCTAACAGTGGAGAACTGTTTCAGAAGGTAGCACAAAAGGCGGCTGTAGGAGTTCAGAATGTTTTGGCAGCAGTAGGTCTTGCAGATGATACAAACAACTTAAGCGCGCCTGGCCCGCATATTCTTGGAGACACTTATTTCAGTATGGCTGCTTTGCGATTTGGAGATTATATCGCCAAAATAAATGTACGGCCATTATCTGAAAATGTTAAGGAGCTGGCCGGAAAAAAGCTTGATGACGAAATTATCGAGGCTGATGAAAATGCTTTTTTAACTAAAATCATCTCAGATTTTTTTGAGAATGGTACAGCAGAATATGAAATGAGTGCCCAGCTTTGTACCGATCTGGGCATAATGCCTGTTGAAGATGGTTCGATACAGTGGCCTGAGGATAAAAGTCCTTATCAGCCCATTGCAAAGCTTACTTTTAAACCTCAGCAAACCTTTAGTCCGGAAAGACGTGTGTACGCTGATGATGTTTTAAGTTTTAATCCTTTTCATTGTCTGCCGGAGCATCGCCCTTTGGGAAATATTATGCGCATTCGTAAGCTGGCATACGAAACTTCAAGTCAATACAGACATCATATGAACGCACAGCCAAGAAAAGAGCCATTAAGTATTGAAGATTTGCCGGAATAAAAAAGGTTTTAATGTATTCAATATTCTAAAATGACATTCCTTACTGAAAAAGAGTTCTGCTAAAGAACTCTTTTTTTTATATTATAAAAATCAAAATAAATTGTACCTTTTATAAGATTTTAAAAAAGATACAGGATAAAATAATAAGTTATGATAAAGTCTATAAATCCTTATACACAGGAGGTAGTGTACGAGGTAGCCGAATTCGATAAGAAAGATATTGAGGTTGCCATTAACAGGGCAGATGAGCAGTTCAAGTACTGGAGAGAAGTTTCCTTTTCAGAACGTGCCGTATTGATGAAAGCTGCAGGAAATGAATTGCGGACCAATGCCCAGGAATATGCCCGCATTATTACTCAGGAGATGGGAAAACCTATTACTCAATCTATAGCAGAAATAGAAAAGTGCGCCAATTTATGTGATTATTATGCAGATAATGCCTCTAAACATCTTGCGGATAAAGTAATAGATACAGAAGCGTATAAGAGTTATGTTAGTTTTGAACCAATAGGAATTGTTTTAGCAATTATGCCATGGAATTATCCGTTCTGGCAGGTTATGCGTTTTGCAGTACCGGCGCTCATGGCTGGTAATGTCGGACTATTAAAACATGCCAGTAATGTAATGCAATGCGCAGACAGTATTCAGAAAATATTCGAAAAAGCAGGTTTTCCTCAAGGCTGTTTTACTAATTTGCCTATCGGGAGCAAGATGATTGAAGAAATCATTAGAAATCCGAAAGTTAAAGCGGTTACATTAACAGGAAGCGAGGCAGCAGGAAGATCTGTAGCAGCCACAGCCGGAAGTGAAATTAAAAAAACAGTACTCGAACTTGGTGGCAGCAATGCTCTGATTGTTTTTGCAGACTGTAATCTTGAGCAAACGGTGAAAACCTGTGTACAGGCCCGTTTTCAAAATGCAGGACAAAGTTGTATTGCCGGAAAGCGGCTGCTGGTAGAAGAGCCGATCGCAGAAGAATTTACAAAGGCTTTTCTAGAAGCTGTAAAAGAACTTCAACCGGGAGATCCATTACTTAAGGAAACCACAATAGGCACAATGGCACGCGTTGACCTTGCCGAAGAATTAGAAAAACAACTCCAGAATGCTTTGGATAAAGGAGCAGAAGTATTGCTGGGTGGTAAAAGAAATAAAGCGTATTTCGAACCCACCGTGGTAGGAAATGTTACTGCTGATATGTCTGTTTTTAAAGAAGAAATTTTTGGTCCGGTAATCGGAATTACAACTTTTAAGAATGAAGATGAAGCGGTTGCACTCTCGAATAATAGTCCTTTTGGACTCGGAGTTACCATTTTTACTGAGGATTTTGAAAAAGCATCCAGATTAATACCGAAATTGGATGAAGGTGCTGTGTTTGTAAACGAACTGGTAAAAAGCGATCAGAGGCTGCCTTTTGGAGGAACCAAAAACTCAGGATATGGACGTGAACTTTCGCAGGACGGTATTCAGGAATTTGTAAATAAGAAGACGGTTTACATTAACAAATATTAAAAGCAAAACCCGCATTATTTTAATGCGGGTTTTTTGCTGTTACGCATATTATAATATCAATAAGGATCAATCTTTTATTTTCCAGATTTTTGTATGGTATACAATCCTCCGGCAAAAAGCAGAACTGCAAGCCCTAAATAAATATAGCCTTGCTGTTGTCCGGACTCATTTGAAGCGTCAATTTTTAGTCCTAAAAAATTAATTTCCTTTGTGCTGTCTGCAATTTTATTTGCTCCTATATAACCAACCGATAAACTAATCGCAATTAGTACAATACCTAGTATTTTTGATAAATTCATTTCTTTTTGATTTAATGTTTCTCTAATTTAAACAAATAATTTAACATTTAAAAATTACTTTATCATTCCTTTTATGATCTGTTTCACAAGACACTCCAAAATCGGTAATTTAATTTTGATAAAACTGTAACTTTTTGTTTCTAATTTTTAAAATTGATTTATAAAGTCTTCTGCATGGGATCATTTAAAGTATTTACAAGATTACGTTACATGATCAGCCTGTTAAGCATTCCTTTAAAAATAAAACCATGAAAAGGCAGAACCGAATACCAGTACAATTTTCCTAAAATACCTTTTGGTCTAAAAGTAGCTGCCTGATATAAAGTATTATTAATGATCTTAAACTCCAGCCATGCTTCGCCTGGTAATTTCATTTCGGCATACAAAACTAATTTTCCCTGCTGACGATCAGCGTAAACGACACGCCAAAAATCAAGTGCATCACCTGGAAACAGTGCATTTTTATGAGTTCGTCCTCTTCTGGTGCCAACACCACCAAAAATTTTATCAATAAAACCGCGTAAACTCCAAAGCCAGTCTCCGTAATACCAACCTGTTTCGCCGCCAATTGACCAGATTCTGTCAATTGTATAGTCACGATTTACAATTTTCATTTTTCTGCGGTCTATATAACAATCCTTTTTTGGAACTTTGAGATATTGGCTGAGGCTTCCTTTAAAACGACCGTTAGCCAGGGAATCTTTCCAGCTCGATACGATATCGTCTTCCTGTATTTTCTGCAGCGCACGCTCCAATGCCTTTTCGTATGTAATGGGGCTAATTCCTAAAACAGCATTAATGCGATTGTCGCTGCAAATGACTTCTACCTTCATACTGCTGACTAAGGAGGAAGCCAGTTTATAAGAAGTAGAGGTTACAAAATAAAGCCAGTATGAGGACAATTTAGGAGTCATTACTGGAATTGTAAAGATGTAACGTTTTAATTTTTTGGCTTTTGCAAAACGCAAAAGCATTTCTTTGTATGTAAGGATGTCCGGACCTCCAATATCAAAATTCTGATTGTAAGTTTGCGGATTTAAAAGTGATCGTAATAAAATTTCGAGTACATCTGTAATAGCTATTGGCTGGCATTTGGTATTGAGCCATTTTGGTGTAATCATGACCGGAAGTTTGTCTACGAGATCACGAATTATTTCAAATGAGGCACTGCCGGATCCAACAATAATTCCCGCTCTCAAAGTAGTAAGAGGAACATTTCCGCTGTTTAAAATATCTTCGACAGCTTTTCGGGATGACAAATGTTTGGATAAGGATGTATCATTCACAATTCCGCTGAGGTAAATAATCTGACGGGCGGCTGTTGCATTGAGTCTTTTTATAAAGTTGTGAGCCGATTCGCTTTCCATCTCGTCATAATTTCCTGCAGTATCAGACATGGAGTGAATTAAATAATAGGCTGCATCGATATCCTCAGGAATATGGGCAAGAGTATCGGGATTTAGAAAATCCGTTTCAATTACTTTTAGATTATCAGATAATGTTACGGAATAATTAAATCTGCTTTTGTCTCTGACACAGCAAACTACTTCGTGACCATCTTTGAGTAGCATCGGTAAAAGCCGTTTTCCTATATATCCTGTTGCGCCTGTTAAAAGAATTTTCATGTCTGTGTTTGTTATAATTTAAAACTCACCAATCCGTAATCCATCGTAAAGATCTGACCGGAAATTGATGATGCATTCTCAGAAATAAGATAATCTGCCATTTTTGCTACTTCTTTGGGCTGAAGGTAATTTTTAAGCGGATGGCGTTCCTTCATGGCTTCTTTCATTCTGTCATTTCTTAATATTGATACTGAAAGGGATGTCTCAGTTATGGTGGGTGCTATAGCGTTGATCCGCACTGAACCCGCCAGTTCGGCAGCAAGGGATTTTACAAGTCCTTCTACAGCAGATTTTGAAGCTGCGATGCTGGCATGAAAGGGCATTCCTAATTTTACGGCCACAGTACTAAACAATACTATAGAAGGATCATTTCCTTTTTTTAAAACGGGAAGATATTTCTGAATTACTTTGACGGCTCCTATAACATTTATTTCATAATCATTTCTAAAATCATCAACACTCAGACTCTGAATTGGTTTCAGGTTGATGGAGCCCGGGCAGTAGATTAGAGAGTCAATACTCTCTATTTCTGGAAGTTCGTCCTTTAAAATATCTACAGAAAAATGAATCAGGTTTTTATCCGCAATATCGGGCGTGGTGCGGCTTAGATTATATACTACACTATCTTTTAGTTTTTCGATCAGGAGTGCATTACCAATTCCTTTACTGCCTCCAATTATTACCACTTTTTTCATATCGCACGATTTTTAATTCCTTATAAAGTAAATGATTTTCGAATGTTCTGATGTCAAATATTCTTATTCTAAATTAAAGGTAGTAATTGTTTAACTATTTTACGAAAATATTAAACAAAATATGCGTAATTATTTTTATCTTCGACAACCGGATCTGCATATTTTGTTTGGAGGAATCAAGTAAATTCCTTTTAAACAACAATTGCATTTAATCTGATATAATTATACTATTATGAATCAACATATTAAGCTTTTAGAAGATATAATTCAAATGGCTCCTATACCTATAGCAGTGTTAGAAGGATATCAGTTAAAAATAATACTTGCCAATCAGGCAATGATGGAGGCGTGGGGTAAAGGCAGTCAGATAATCGGAAAAAATTATCTGGAAGTACTTCCTGAAGTTAAAAACGATGCTTTTTTTGAAGAGGCAGTTGGAGTACTTAAAACCGGAATTCCTTTTCATGAAACAAATAAAAAAGTGAATTTGGTAATTGATGGCATCAGCAGACTTCATTATTTTAATTATAGTTTTACACCACTTTATAACGAAAACGGAGAAGTATATGCCGTAATGAATACGGGTGTAGATGTGACAGATGTAAATTTTGCCAGACAAAAAGTTGAGGAAGAACTGCAGCAGACTCAGGAGCTGCGACGATCTAATGATGACCTTCTTCACTTTGCCAGTATAGTAAGTCACGACTTGCGTGAACCCATCAGAAAAATTAAGATATTTGAGGCACTTTTGCGAGATGAGAAAAAAGCTGTCTTTACAGATAACGTAAAAAAATATCTTAGTAAGATCGAGAAATCTACACAGAGAATGGAGAATATTATAGAAGGAATTCTCGCTTATTCTACAATTGATAATACTACTCAGCAAATTGAAAAAGTAAATCTTGATGAGGTAATTGAAAATATAAAAGCTGATCTTGAACTTATCATTGAAGAAAAAGGAGCTGTTTTAGTGCTCAGTACATTTCCCGTAATCGAAGGAGCGCCAATTCTTATTACACAGCTGTTTTATAATCTGATTCAAAATGCGCTTAAATTTTCTAAGGCAGATGTGCCACCAAGAATTATAATCTCATGTAAAACAATAGAATATAATGCAATATCTTGCGTAGAAATTACAATAAAAGATAACGGAATCGGATTTGATGAAGCTTTTTCAGAACGCATATTTAATAATTTTGAAAGACTGCATTCTAAAGATCAGTATGAGGGAAATGGTCTCGGACTTTCTCTTTGTAAAAAAATTGTAAAAAGACATTCCGGTAAAATTAGTGTTAAAAGTCAAAAAGATGATGGTGCTGAATTTATCGTCATCTTGCCGCTTAAACAGCTAAAGGAAAATATTTAAAAACATTACAGCGGGATTTTCAAATCATCCATTGAGCTTGGACCTGCAACTGTTGATTTTTTTACAACTGTCATTGTACCATTGAGTTCCATTATTACTGCTTTGACATCATCAATCTGATCGGTTCCTGACGATCTGATGGCTGCATAAATCTCTTCCTGAGTGATGCCTTCACGAAGCATTGTTTTTTCCAGAAAATGATTATCGTAGAAAACAACATGTGGTTCTGTATTGATTATTTTTTCCATCGTAGCCGAAGATCTTGCGAGCCAAGCAAAGGTGTATTGCATTAAAATGATAAGAAAAAGAACTACAGCTCCCTCAACAACAGGTACAGTGGCAAGCATCATATCTGAAAGTGTAGAACCAAGTGCAATCGAAACAACGAAATCAAAGGCATTAAGTTTGGCAAGCGTTCTTTTGCCGGAAATCCGCACAAAAAGAAAAAGTGTAATAAAGGCTATAATAGCTGTCAGGGCAACAATTCCCAGACTTTGCCAGTCCCGAAAAAAAACTTCTTTCATTAATGTTTAATTAGTGCATGTTAATACTTACTCTAATTTACAATAATTAAAGGAGATATGTTGTTTTTTTTAATTATAATGAAGAGATTAAAATCCTAAAAACGCAGTAATGGTTTTTCTAAGATCTTTTTCAAGCTGTGTCATAGAATAATGTTTGGTCATAAATAGCGCAGCATTATTTTTAAGGGCAAAAGCTTTGTCTTCTTCACTTGAAGAAGTAGAATAAATAATGACCGGGATATCGCTGTAAGTGTCTTCCTGTTTGATATGTAATAGAAATTGCCTGCCATCCATTACGGGCATATTGAGATCCAGAAAAATCAAATCCGGTTTTTGGAAAGATTGTGTGTTTAATTTTTCAACTGCGTGAGCACCGTTTCGGGCTTCTTCATATCTTATATTCAGATTTAGAGAAAAAAGTATTTCCTGAAATATTTCACGGTCATCGGCATCATCGTCAATTAAAAGTACTGTTTTCATATGGAAGTTCGGCATCTGCCGACAAATATACGTCATTTCATACGGATGTCCGTTTTTTTAATATAAATGTTGTTTTAAAGGTATAATAATGATAAAAGATGTACCAATGCCTTCTTCCGATTCTGCAGTGATGCTCCCATTATGGTTCTGAAGTATCCTGCGGCACATTGCCAGTCCGATCCCGGTTCCTGCAAATTCATCTCTTCCGTGCAAACGCTGAAATATATTAAATATCTGTTCCGCATACGCCTGACTGAATCCGATCCCGTTATCTCTCACTATAATTTTAGCATATTTTCCAATACGAAAATAAGTACTGTCGATTTTGTTCTGCGTGTCTGAAAGTATTTCAGAACTAACATGAATATTAGGTGTGATCTCTGCTTTACTGTATTTCAATGCATTGGATATCAGGTTACCAAAAAGTTGCGACATTTGAAGTGGTATGGCTTCAATGACAGGAAGATCTTGACTCGTTATAACAGCGTTTTTCTGCTCAATTGTAAGGTCAAATTCATTTATAATATCCTGCAGTACGGTGTTGAGATCAACAGATTCAAATTTCTTAACAGCACTCGATAATTGTGAGAATCCCAATACGTCCTTAATAAGCGTTTCCATCCTTTTGGTGGAGTTTGTAATTTTTTCAAGATAAACAGCGGCTTTTGACGGATTTTTTTCGAGACTGTTTTTAAGCATTTCTGTAAAAACACTTATTTTACGAACAGGTTCCTGCAAATCATGCGAGGCAATATAAGCAAATTGTTTAAGCTCCTGATTACTGGTTAGCAGTTCTGCATTGGCGGCATCCAGTTCTGCGGTGCGCTCCTTAACCTTAAATTTCAGTTCTTCCTGCAACTCACGTTCCTTGGTAACATCCTGGGCTGTTCCGCTCAGGCATTCCGCACTGCCGTCTTTATTATAAAGTACCTGTGCGTTGGCATGAATGATACGAACTTGTCCGGTACGTTTATTCGTAATCGGAAATTCGTAATCATAAAAATCTGATGAACCGGGCTTTAATGCCTCATTAATCGAATGAATGACTTTGTGCCTGTGTGTTTCAGCGATAAGTTCAAAAAGTTCTTCTACAGGTGCGACATGATTGGAGAGTCCTAGCCAGTTCTTGAATCGCGTAGAGCATAAAATGCTGTTTGCTGCAAGATCGAGACGCCAGGTAGCAAGTTCTGCAAGTTCAATGGCACCCGCTAGGGCTATACGTGTTTCATCCAGTTTTTTAGATGCAATTACCTGATCGGTAATATCAATGGCAATATCCATTATTCCATAAATTTCCCCTTTGGAGTCACGGATAGGAGTGTAGGTAAAATCAAAATAATAGGTGCTCAACACGCCGTTTATTTTAAGGTCGGCCGGCATAGCGCGACCGTAATAGGTTTCTCCTGTAATGTATACCTGATTCAGGATATCCAGGAAGGGCTGGCTTTTCAATTCCGGTACGGCAACTTCCATCGGCTGACCGATTACTGATTTGTCCTTGCCCCAATAACTGATCATGATATCATTTGCAATCTCAATTTTCATATCACTGCCGGTGAAAAGGCAAATGGCAACAGGAGACTGCTCGATCATAAGGCTGATACGTTCCTGACTTTCACTAATTGCTTTACGGCCAGAAATAATTTCGTCCATATCCATGCAGAAACCGGCATAACCGGCATAACTTCCGTCTGCATCATAAAAGGGATCACCAGCTGCACGGCACCAGATTACCTCGCCATTGTTTTTTCTCGCTCTGAAAAGTACATCAAAGTGGCTTCTTTTGGCAATGGCTTCCTGATAAGCTTTCACAGCATTTTTAAAATCTTCCTCGATAATAACAGAAGACCATCCGCCCTTTAGAAGCTCCTGAGTAGTTAGTCCTGTAAATTCAATTAGTGTTTTATTAAAATAGGTAAGAGTACCTTCCTGATTAGAGAGCCATAAACCGGTTGGGGAACTGTCTGTAACGTTTTGAAAAAGTGTGTCGGCATCCCGTTTGGTCTGCTGCAATATAGACTCAGCCTGTTCCAGCGCAATACGGTTTTGCTCCTGTTCGGTAACATCGGCTACAGTACCGGAAAAAGCGGTGACGGCTCCGTTTGAGTTGATCATCCTTGCTGCAGAAATTGCAACGCGGTGAATGCTCCCATCATCCCAAATTACCCTTGGCGTATAATAAAAAGTACCATTCTGAATGCCGTTGTCAATGGCCTGAGCACGAAGTGCCAGATCATCCGGATGTACATATTTTAGAAAATCTTTGCGGCTAAGATGCTTTTTATCCGATCCGGAAATTATCTTAGCAAATTCCGGCGAATAATCTATGGTGTTGTTTGAAAAGTCAACATTAAAAAGGCCGAGCCCCATACTTTTAATAGTCAGGTCGGTAAGCTGTCGTGATTTTACAAGATCTTCGGCGGTTTTACGATGTGCAGTTATATCCTGTAAAGTGCCGTTAAAACGGTATGCTTTTTTATCATCATCAAACCAGGCCTTGCCTAGTGCGTGTACGATGCGGTCCTTTTTTGTTCGCGGATTAATAATTGTATATTGAATGTCAAATTTTCCGCCAGATTCATATTGCAACGCCCTGTTAATGGCAGTGTTAACATTATCCCTGTCATATTCTGCTATAGCTGCTGTAGCGCTGCTAAGGAGGATTTCATCATCTGCCTTAAGACCAAACCATTCTTTTAATCTGGCGTTGGCAGAAAACCTGTTGGTTTCAGGATTAAGATCAAAAGTTCCGAATTCCGCAGCATTAATTGCAAACTCCAGCTCTTCTTTATTTTCTTTAAGTTTTCGGTTGTAATTTACTTTTTCAGTAGTTTCATTGCAGACTACCAGTACGCCTTTAATATTCCTGTTGTCATCGCGAACAGGACTGTAACTGAAAGTCCAGTAGACGTCTTCAAGTTGTCCATTTCGGTAAATGGGCAGCAGCAGGTCTTCATACCAGACACTTTCACCTGTAGAAAGCACTTTAGTAATAAGCGGATGAATAAAATACCAGATTTCCTGCCAGGAATCCGCGCCTTTTTGTCCCATAGCTTTTGGATGCTTTCCGGCAGTTCCAAGGCTTGGTCTGTACGAATCGTTGTAAAATTGAATCAGCTCTTCTCCCCACCAAAGAAACATAGGGAATTTGGATGATAAAATGGTAGCGACAGTGTTTTTAAGGCTTTCAGGCCAATTATCGGGTGTTCCAAGTACGTTAGACGACCAGTCAATATTCCGAATGATTTCTGCTGCTTCTCCGCCGTTTTGAAGAAAAAAGTAATCGGAGTTATTATCGGTATTATTCAAGTGATGTTGTTTTTAGAGACAGTCGGGGGGGACTGTTGTCAATATGTTTCTGATTGTGTGTAAATGTAGTAAATTAAATAGTAGCCCAAATAAAAGACCGCTTTTTAGTATCAATTTAAAATCAATAAAATAAGCTATGCTGTTTCAGAATAATTTCTCTTTTAATATGAATAGACCGTTATTAAATTTTAAAATTCGAAGCTGACTTTGTAATGATTTTTATACCAGAAACTTTATTTTTTTACATAGGCGTTCCCTACTTTTAAATAAATGACAACGTGTAAGAAATTTAATGTTTATATTTTGTTGTTTTAAATAAAATAATTTATCTTTGATTGTGTAATTATCTGTTTTATATAGCTTTATGGGTTTAGTAATTATTAATTTTTATTTACTAAATTTTGATATATAAAACATCTACTGCTGAAAGTTTAATAGTAAAGCAATAGTGCTTAATTACATCCAGACACTTGTGATGTTTCTTCAGAATAGTCAAAAACGTCAATCTGCTCATTGAAAAATTATAATTACTTCGGATGGATAACTTCGCAGATAATATAAATACAGCTATTTCTCAATAATAATCTGTCTGCTATTTATTCTAGATACGCTAATCCGATTTTTTGCTACTTAACTATTAATTTATAAGCATATGATTTTAAAATACAAAAACAAAAGAATGATTTTAAATGTGGTGCTAATTGCAAGCTTACTTTTGTCGCTGCCACTAGCTGCGCAAAAAAAGGATAAGCCGAATGTTATTATGATAATGACAGATGATGTTGGTTGGGGCGACCTTGGAAGTTATGGCGGGGGAGTTATGCGTGGCGCACCCACACCCAATCTTGACAGAATGGCTAATGAAGGTGCCAGATTTGTGAATTACTACGGACAGGCAAGCTGCACTGCTGGTCGTGCGTCCTTTATTACCGGTCGTATTCCGGTGCGTACTGCACTTTCTGCTGTTTTGGTTCCGGGCGATCCAAACGGACTTTCAAAAGAAACGCCTACCATAGCACAAGCGATGAAGAAGGCTGGTTATTCGACCGTATTTGTTGGTAAGTGGCATTTAGGCGATAAACAGGCAAACTACCCAACAGAACATGGTTTTGATGAGATGTACCATATGCTTCCTTATTATGCAGGTGTATATGCATACGATTACAAACCGCTTCACCCTAATTTTCCATCAGATGATGCAGCATTTATGAAAGTCTGGGAAAGTATAAATCTTGGCGAATTTGAAGGTAAAGCCGGTCAGCCTGCAAAAGTGGTAAAGAAGAAAGTGGGCTTTGATGATTTAGCTACGGTCGATGACGAAATGCGTGAATCAACAGTTGAATATATAAAGAAACACGCCAAAGATGATAAACCTTTTTTTGCTACAGTATGTTTTGAAAAAGTGCACAATCCAAATAATCCATCACCAAGATGGAAAGGTAAATCTCCCGGTGGAGGAATCTACCTAGATGCTTTGATGGAAATGGACGATAATTGCGGGCAGATATTACAGGCTGTACGGGATGCAGGAATTGCAGAAAATACGTTAGTAATCTGGACTACAGATAATGGAGCGTGGATAGATGCGTGGCCAGATGCAGGATATACTCCTTTTAGAGGGATGAAAGGTTCTGTTTACGAAGGCGGTTTCCGTTGTCCTGCACTTGCATGGTGGCCCGGACATATTAAAAACGGTACTGTTAATATGGATATGTTTTCTCATATGGACTGGTGGCCTACTATAGCATCTATTATTGGACAGCCGGTTCCAACTCATGAATGGAAAGACAATTCAGGTAAAACAATAATTTTTGACGGTCTCGATTTAAGCGCATCTTTACTAGGTACAGGACCCGGAATAAGAGATAGCTTTATTTATTTTGCAGGACAGACATTCGGTGCTGTAAGGGTTAAAAATTTTAAATTTCTGTTTACCGCCAAAGACAGCTGGCTGGGGACAGATAAACCTCTAAAGGTTGTCGCTACTTACGATTTGCAATGGGATCCTGCAGAACATTATGATATGACTTTTAACGGTGCAGCCCCTGATAACGGAAATTCTCCCGGACATTTTAGCGGCAGTGACAATGGATGGGCCGGAATGTATATGGCACCGCATGTTATACAATTATTTGAGGAAATGAAAAAAGTGCCCAATAAAGAATATATTCCATTTGGCGAGGGACTTCCAAAGATTATTCCTCAGGAGTATAAATAAGATTTAAAGACTTTTGGTGAATTTTAATAATGCAAAAAAAAGACTGCATTTTTGGACCTTATTTTACGGACTGCTGTTTTAAGATTGGAATTTGTAAAACTGAGATCCTAAATAAAATAAAATTTGCCCTTATGATATATCTAAATGTAAAAAAAAGAAAACCGGAATTTACGCCGGTTTTTCTTTTTTCAGGTTCTAAAATCTTTAGCTATTTAGTTGACATCTTTGAAAATACTGAAATACTTTTTTTATGATTTAGTATTGAGATTAAATCAGGCTTTAACTTTTAGCTACAATTTTTATTTCTACCATTTGTCCCGGTAGTGCCAGTTCGGTTACCGCAACAATACTGCTGGCAACTCTTTGGGGATCCGGATAAAAGGACCTTCCTAATTTTTTCCTTGCCTGAAATGCAGATGCCATATCTGTCACGTAAATAACTTCTTCTACAATATCATCCTCATTCATATCAAAATTATTTAAAAGAATTTTAATGTTTTCGTAAGTTTTAATGAACTGATCTTCCATTCCAACTCCAAGATTGCCCTCACTGTCATGACCCAATTGTCCTGAAATCCATAGCGTATCTCCATTTTTTACGGCTTGCGCATAACCATATTCTTTTTCCCAGGGCATATTTAAGGTGCCCAGCTCTTTTTTTAAGTTTAACATACTTTAAGTTTTTACTATTTAAAATAGTAATGCTATGATTACGCCAATTATATAAATCTCTCATTGTGAGTTAATAAGGAATGAATACTATGAATTTGTTTTACGACATTTCGTTATTTTATTAAATATTTAATAAACAGATACATTATTAGTACACGAGTAGAAGACCAGCTTGCTGTTTTAATGTCTAAATGTTCAATTTTAAATTTTAAGTTTAGAGGTATAAATAGGACATGCAACTTAGTATTACTTATTTTTGTGATGCATAAATCACTTATTTTTAAATATTTTTTTCGATGATCAATACATTTTCTAGTAATCAAATTGGTATTGTTTCCACTTTTTCTGAGCTCGTTGATACCGATTTCAAAGGAGAAACAAATGCGTTATGCTGGTACAGAAATCCAGATGGCGATTTTAACGAAATTGTAAACCAACTCTTTATACAATTAGATGTACGGGAAAATATAACAGAAATTTATGCCAAAGATTTAATAGCGCTCCAACTCTCAGAAAAGGGAAATACGGCAAGGCAAATAATTTTAAATGATTTACAACTGCTGACTGATTTTGGAGCTTCGCCCTCGCTTAATCTGCTAAAATGCTATGAACGGGATGATGAATTTGACTTTATATCAACCGATGTCTACTCTTTTCATGTTGATCGGTCTCCCATTGCAACAGATACATTTTTGTGTACCTATCACGGAGCGGCAAGTGATATTATTTCCAATTCACAGGCAAGGCAGAAAATTAGGATTCCGGAAGTCCGCGCACAACTAAAAGAGCTGCATAATGGAACAGAGGAGGAATTTGAAAACTTTTTAAAAGATAATTTTTTTGATTTGCATTATCAGGCAAACGAAGATGCAAAACCCGTTAACTTAGGTAAAATGCATCTTTGGCGCCTGGCTGTCGATCATCCTAAGCAACAAGTGTTGCCCTGTATTCACAGAGCACCAATAGAAAATGAGGGTGAATATCGCCTATTGTTGATCTGTTAATGAAATTTGTTGATTTGAAATCTCAAAGCTTTTTATATAATGTTTTGATAATCACTTATGACACATCAGGTTGTTCATTTTGCAGATATCGTATAAAATCTAATGGTGAAACTCCGGTTATTTTTTTGAAGGTAATGGTAAATCGACTGTGAGACGAAAAGCCTGCCTGATCAGCAAGGTAACTAATTTTATACTTCAAATAATTAGGATCATTTTTTAAGCGGTCTACAATGTAATTGATCCTTAACTCATTGATATAACCAGCAAAATCCTTAGAGGTGTTTTTATTTATCACATAAGATAAATAGCGGTGATTTATTCCCAGGTCGGCTGCTACGGTATTTAACGAAATATCTTTGTTCAGGTAAAAGTGCGATTTTTCAAACTCCTTTATACTATTTAAGATGGTGTTTTCAGTGGCTTCCGACATGTATTCTTTGGTAGTTTCTTTCTTCGGAGCTGTTTCTGCTTTATCGTAAACTGTTTCGTTTTTGCTGATAAAAGTTTTAAATTTTTTATAATCCTGACGTCTTTTATAAGTAAAAAACGCTATCAAAATCAAAATGACCAGAATGCTGCAACCTACAATAATAAATTTGCTTTTTTCGTATTGCGATTTACTTTTAATCTGGTTTTTATGAAGTGTTTTGATTAAATCATCTGCAATAATTTTTCTGCTCTGCTCGTCGTCTTTGGTTAGTTTAGAATTTTTTTCATTATATAAAATGTATTTTTTATTATCGGTCTTTTTATAAAACTCTAATAAAGAGGTATAAACTTCCTGCTTTAAAGTAAAGAAATTTGATTCATCTGCTATCTGTTCTGCTTTGTTATAATGAAGTTGCGCTTTTTGATTATCCCCCATTTGGGCGTATACGTTTGCCAGGCCATTCAGTATAAAACCTTTTAACGGACTATTGGCAGATTGGGAATCTTCGAGCTCGTCGTAAGCTTTTTCAAAATAGAATAATGCAGAATCAACCTGATGCAAGGACAGATAATTTTTGGCGATCAGCTCATCATTTACAGCCGTTTGAAAGTTGATATCGATACTGGATCCGGCTTTTTTAAATAGTATATTTCCACTTTTAAGATGTGCAATTGCTTTAGCATAATTAGAAGCGTACATTTCGTAATATGCGATTTCCTGAGAGAGGTTTCCCTGAAATCTGTACATTTCATTTTTATCTTCTATTTTCTTACTTACCGCCAAAGCTTTCTGCAAATAAATTTTTCCTAAGCTGTAAATTTCGTTTTCACGATGCAGCGTAGAGAGAAAACCATTTATTCTTGCCTGCTGTGTATAATTTTTGTCAACAATTGCTATGCTGTCTGCCCGTTTTAGAGATGTAATGGCTTCATTACGTAAACCATACTGGCGCAATAGTGTAGCCCTAAGCATAAAGGCTTTAATTTTTTCAGCATTATTTTGCGAAATTTTATAAAGATAATCGGTATTGCTTAACGCTTTTTTTGGATCAGAACTTAACAGAACCTGAGCAGTTTCGGCAAAAACCTTGTCGTATTTTGAATTTTGAGAATAATTAAATTGATTAGAAACAACAAGGGCAATCAGCAGTAAAAATGATTTGAAGTGCATATAGGTCGTAAAATTTAAATTAATGGCAAGTAGGTGGTGTTTTTTGTTAAGGTATTAAAACTAAAATGACATTCTAATTTACAGAATTTTTTTAAAAGACAGAAACTTCCGGATTTTCTTAACAACATCAAATTCTTAAGTTATAAAATACAACTGAAATAATTAGATCGGCTTCGCATAAATTTTGGAAATCCCTGAAATTGGAAGTTTATAAAGCCATGCAAAAATAAAACAATTATAATGTGTATTTGTATTTTGTGGTGATGACATTATATAAATTACGAAATCGGTGTAGTTAATTGATTTAAATAGAAATACGTTTTCGACACTAGGTAAGAATTTTATCAAGTATCATTAAATCAGAAATAAAAATCGTCGTTGGATAACGACTTTTGGGTGTAACCAAAATATTTCGGATCAAAATTTACAAATGGCAGTAGAAAAGCTGTTTTTTGTAAAAATCTGTAAACTAGTATTATACGGATTTATTATGCAATAAATATTTGTCTTTTTGCGTAATAGAACAAGTAACGGTCTCAGGAAACTTTATGTAAATATTAATTTCGCGCACAATTAGCGAAAGCTGTGTTCAACTAAATTTTCAATTATGACTAAGACTATTTACTGGAAACATTTCAGTTTAAAAAATGAAAAAGTCCTAATTTACATTTTCTTTTCGATCTTGTTTATTAGCTACAAATCGACAGCCCAGAACAACTTCAACCTTAATTCTGAGCAGTTTTACAAAACCATTTCTTTTGGTGAAAAAATTGATTTTGGAACTATCGATGAATCTGTAACATGGAGCATCGCTAATTCTAATAAAAGTATTTTCAAAACCATTCGTGGAAATGAAATTAACGATTACGTATTTGCTGAGCCTGGTGAATATGAGATAAATTATCAGGAAAATAAAAAGCATGAAGGCGAATGTGATCATCCAGTGTTTGCAGACAGATTCAAAATAAAAGTTGCAGCTGTAAAATTATCTTTTGATTTTTCAAAAATTTCCTTTTCTGAAAAGATTTCCAAAGGGAAAAACTACACCAATTTAATTATCACAGTTCCTGTGATAATTAACAATACAGATAATTCTATTGCGAAATTACCTGCGCCGGGTCTTTTTATAGCCGGATTGGGAGTTTCAATGACTGCTGAGCCTATGGAAAAAGCAGTCAGCCTGAATAAAACTCAATTATTAAAATATAAAGTGTCAGGAATCATTAATGAGGAAACGTATCTGATGTTTGATTTTTATGATTTCAGCAATCAGGTACAAACGTACAATCTTCCTCAGATAATAAAATAACAGGATCAATTATGATAAAAAACTACTTTAATTTAAATAGAGGATTAAATATAAAAAAGGCAATTTGTCTTCTTTTTGTATTTTTTATATTCATTCAGATTTCACATGGACAATGTGCGACTCCTGTTTTGGGATGTCCCAATACCGATCTATCGAACTTTGGTACTGCTTCAAACAATAATGCTGCAACTATAGAGTATGATAATTTTGTTTCGAGTTTTCATACTACAGTGGTGAGAACCTCTAACGGTTCCTTTCAGGTATGGGGAGAAAAAATTGCAAATAATGGCACATCAAACCAACTGACTCCGTTAACAGTGAATGTCGCCAATTTTCCAGCTTTGACTACTGCTACTCCTTTAAAGGCGGGACTTGGAAGTTTTTCGTCAAATACTGTGCAGGGAATTCTTTTAGCCACAGACGGTTTATATGCGTGGGCTACTGAAGGTTCTGTTCTTGATGAGTCAATTACCAGTAGTGCAGCCTTTCAAAAACTAACAATTGATGGAAATACGAATGGTTTACCAGCAGGTGTAAGTCCAGGAGATGTAAAAATGTTGTTTGCGACTTATAAGACATTAGCAATAACTACTTGTAGTGGAGATGTCTGGGTAATTTCGCAAAGTTTGAATATGAGAGGAAACGGAACTGGTGCAACTTCGGCAACTAAATGGTATAGAGTTACTACTTCTGCGAACGGGAATCCATTTCTTACCGATGTCGTAGCTTGTAGAGGATCCTATGAAGGACTTATGGCTTTGAGGTCAGATGGAACTGTTTATGTCTGGGGAAAAAATGTATATTTAGGTAATAATTCTGCTGTAATTGCGGATCAGACCACAGCAGTCCAAATGACAATTCCTTCCGGAATAACTCCAAAAATGATTGGTTCATCAGGAAATGGAACTTCGAGATCTTATTATATTTTAGCCACAGATGGAAACTTGTACGGAGTGGGTGAAAATTCTAACAGAGAACTTGGAGATTGGACAGTTACTGACAGGTTGTCCTGGGTACAGCCCAGATATACTTCTGCAACAGGTCCTGTTATGAACAATATTAAATGGTTTAGCTCCCAAGAGCATGATTCCCAATACGGTAGTGTAAATGTAATTAATGACAGCAAGAACATTTATGCGTTTGGAAATAATAACGGCTCCTTACTTGGAACTACAAATAATCCGTCAGATCCTATTATGCCAAATGGTCTCAGTCCAACAGATGATATTCTTGCAGTTGAAACAGGAGGTCATACTTCGATGATTGTTAAAAATTGCCAAACTAAATTCGGTTACGTTGGTCATAGAATTAGCGGTAGTATGGGTGATGGTAATAGTACTAGTGCAACAGAAAAAAGTTATACTTTTGCTACAGCTAATGTACAAATTTGCGGAGCAGAATCCAATCCTGCAATTCAGCCCATTTCAACGGGAGGAGGACCTAATTCTAAATATTGTGTGGATGATCCTGTATTATTAAATCCAACACCAACCGGAGGTACATTAAGTATACTAAGCGGTCCCGGGACATTATCGGGAAATACTTTAAGTTTTACCGGAGTCGGTACAGTTTCTGTTCAATATTCTGTAACAACTGCTTGTGGAGGAACATCCGTTACGACACGAAACTTTGACGCCGCGCTTTGTCCGGTAGATCTTCAGGTTACAAAAGTGGTCGATAATACAAATGCCAGTGTAGGAAGCAATAGTGTATTTACAATTACTGCTATAAATAATGGTCCTTACAAAGCAACAGGAGTTGTAATTAATGATGCACTTCCTTCAGGATATACTTTTGTCAGTGCAGTACCTTCAGCAGGAACATGGACAGCACCAGACTGGACAATTGGTAATCTTGCAAACGCGGCAAGTGCTACCCTAACGGTAACTGCCACAGTAAATCCTACAGGATCATACGCAAATACAGCTACGATTTCCGGAAATAATCCTGAAACGGGCACTACCAATAATTCTGCTACAGCTACGCCAATAATTCAAACGAATCTTTCGGTTACTAAATCAGTAGATAAGAGTACTCCTAATGTGGGAGACACGGTTAAATTTACGATAACAGCATCGAATTCAGGGCCAAGTGCGGCTACAGGAGTTGTTGTTACCGATTCTCTTCCTTCAGGATATACTTTTGTAAGTGCAACGCCATCAGCGGGAACTTGGCTTGCGCCCGATTGGACAGTTGGTTCTCTAGCTAATGGCGTAAGTGAAACACTTATCATTACTGCGACGGTAAATGCAACAGGTTCGTATATTAATACCGCTACGATCACTGGAGTGCAGAATGATCCAACTCCGGTTAATAATTCCGGATCAGTAACTCCTGTTGTGAATCACGCGCCGGTAGCAAATGACGATGATCGTACTGCCTTTCCTTTAACTGAAGACGGAGCAGACGGTTCTGTTGCGATACTTGTTAATGATACCGACTCTGACGGAAATCCAACTGCGCCAGTAAATGGAGCAAATCAGTTTACAATAGATTTAGATCCTTTAACCGCTGGTATTCAGACTACATTTTCTGATGCTAAAGGAGTTTGGACTTTAAATACCACTACAGGAATTGTAACTTTTAATCCGGCAAATAACTATAATGGTACAGCAAAAATCACGTATACTTTATGTGATGCATTAGGACTGTGTGATTCTGCGGATATTACATTTTTGGTGAATGCTGTTAATGATAATCCGGTTGCAATTGACGATTCGTATACCGTTTCAGAAGATAGTTCTGTAGCATTAAATCCGTTAAATTTAGATACAGATGTTGACGGTGATACTTTAACTATTACCTCAATCAACGGAACCACTTTAACGGGCGGGATTCAGGAAATTACCGTTTCAAACGGAAAAGTAAATATCTCAGCTACAGGTGTAATTACTTTCATAGCAGATGCCAATTTTAATTCTGCTACAGCAATCCAGTTCCCTTACGAAATCAGCGACGGAAAAGGAGGAACTGCCACGGCAAATCAGATCATAACAGTTACGGCAGTAAATGATAACCCAGTTGCCGTTGACGATTCTTATACGGTTTCAGAAGATACTTCTGTAGCATTAAATCCGTTAAATTTAGATACAGATGTTGACGGTGATACGTTAACAATCATTTCAATTAATGGAATGGCCTTAACTGGAGGCGTTCAGGAAATCACCGTTCCTAACGGAAAAGTAAATATCTCGGCTACCGGCTTGATTACTTTTACACCAGATGCTAATTTTAATTCTGCTACAGCAATCCAGTTTCCTTACGAAATCAGCGACGGAAAAGGCGGTACTGCTACGGCCAATCAGATTATTACAGTTACGGCAGTAAATGATAATCCGGTGGCAGTTGACGATTCTTATACCGTTGCAGAAGATAGTACTGTAACATTAAATCCGTTAAATTTAGATGCAGATGTTGACGGTGATACTTTAACTATTACCTCAATCAACGGAACCACTGTAACGGGCGGAGTTCAGGAAATCACCGTTCCAAACGGAAAAGTAAATATCTCAGCTACAGGTGTAATTACTTTCATAGCAGATGCCAATTTTAATTCTGCTACAGCAATCCAGTTCCCTTACGAAATCAGCGATGGAAAAGGAGGGACTGCTACAGCCAATCAGGTTATAACAGTTACGGCAGTAAATGATAACCCAGTTGCAGTTGACGATACTTATACGGTTGCAGAAGATTCTTCAATACCATTAAATCCGTTAAATGCAGATACAGATGTTGATGGTGATACTTTAACAATCACTTCAATTAATGGAATTGCCTTAACTGGAGGCGTTCAGGAAATTACCGTTCCAAACGGAAAAGTAAATATCTCAGCTACTGGCGTAATTACTTTTACACCAGATGCTAATTTTAATTCAGCTACAGCCATCCAGTTCCCTTACGAAATCAGCGACGGAAAAGGAGGAACTGCCACGGCAAATCAGATCATAATAGTTACGGCAGTAAATGATAACCCAGTTGCGGTTGACGATTCTTATACGGTTTCAGAAGATTCTTCAATACCATTAAATCCGTTAAATGCAGATACAGATGTTGATGGTGATACTTTAACAATCACTTCAATTAATGGAATTGCCTTAACTGGAGGCGTTCAGGAAATTACCGTTCCAAACGGAAAAGTAAATATCTCAGCTACAGGTGTAATTACTTTCATAGCGGATGCTAATTTTAATTCAGCTACAGCCATCCAGTTCCCTTACGAAATCAGCGACGGAAAAGGCGGTACTGCTACGGCAAATCAGATCATAACAGTTACGGCAGTAAATGATAAACCAGTTGCGGTTGACGATTCTTATACGGTTTCAGAAGATAGTTCTGTAATATTAAATCCGTTACATTCAGATACAGATGTTGACGGTGATACTTTAACAATCACTTCAATTAATGGAATTGCCTTAACTGGAGGCGTTCAGGAAATCACCGTTCCTAACGGAAAAGTAAATATCTCGGCTACCGGTGTAATTACTTTTACACCAGATGCTAATTTTAATTCGACAACGGCAATCCAGTTCCCTTACGAAATCAGCGACGGAAAAGGCGGGACTTCGACGGCCAATCAGATCATAGCGGTTACGGCTGTTAACGATAATCCTGTTGCGGTTGACGATTCGTATACCGTTGCAGAAGATTCTTCAATACCATTAAATCCGTTAAATGCAGATACAGATGTTGATGGTGATACTTTAACAATCACTTCAATTAATGGAATTGCCTTAACTGGAGGCGTTCAGGAAATCACCGTTCCTAACGGAAAAGTAAATATCTCGGCGGCTGGCGTAATTACTTTCATAGCGGATGCTAATTTTAATTCCGCTACAGCAATCCAGTTTCCTTATGAAATCAGCGATGGAAAAGGAGGGACTGCTACGGCCAATCAGATCATAGCGGTTACAGCTGTTAATGATAATCCGGTTGCGGTTGACGATTCTTATACGGTTTCAGAAGATAGTTCTGTAACATTAAATCCGTTAAACTCAGATACAGATGTTGACGGTGACACTTTAACTATTACCTCAATCAACGGAACCACTTTAACTGGCGGGGTTCAGGAAATCACCGTTCCTAACGGAAAAGTAAATATCTCGGCTACCGGCTTGATTACTTTTACACCAGATGCTAATTTTAATTCAGCTACAGCAATCCAGTTCCCTTATGAAATCAGCGATGGAAAAGCAGGGACTGCTACGGCTAATCAGGTTATAACAGTTACGGCTGTTAATGATAATCCGGTTGCAAATGCTGATAGTAATAACAGCATGTCGTCAAATGCGGGAGAAACTCCGATTAATGCGCTTTCTGCAACAGATATTGATGGTACAATTACTAATTATACCATTATTACGTTGCCGGCAGGCGGAATTTTAAAATTAAATGGAACAATTGTAACGGCAGGACAAGTATTGACACCTTCTGAGGCAGCTCAATTAACTTATGAGCCAAACGGAGCATTTACAGGAAATGACACGTTTACTTTTACAGCAACAGATAATCTTGGAGCAGTTTCCACATCAGCAGTTATAACAATTCCGGTTGTAAATAACGCGCCTGTTGCCAATGACCAAACTAATTCTGTTATTCCTTCTAAAGCTGGTGCGACGGTAATCGATGCGTTAACAGCTTCAGACGGCGACGGAACTATTGTAAATTATATCGTATTGACCTTACCAGCCAACGGAATATTAGCTTTAAACGGTATTCCTGTTGTAGCTAATCAGGTTTTAACACCAGCAGAAGCCGCAATATTGACTTATGATCCAAGCGGTGCATTTGCAGGGAACGATACTTTTACTTTTACTGCAACCGACAATAACGGATCAATTGATGCAACACCTGCAATCGTTACAATACCGGTGGTAAAATCACAATTGAACGCAGTTAAAGATGAAGCTGGTTCAGTTGTAGGTATCAATGAAGTGGTTAAAGTTATCAATATTTTAGACAACGATACTTTAGATAACAATCCAATTGTAGTTACAGATGTTACTATTAAAACAGTAACTCCGGATCCTAAAGGAATATTGACGCTTAACCCGGACGGAACTGCTGACTTAGCACCAAATGCTCCGGCAGGTACGTATACACTTACGTACGAGATTTGCGAAAAGGCTAATAACAGCAACTGTTCTTCTGCAACTGTTTCTGTGACAGTTGTTGCACCGGAAATCACAGTAACTGCAACCAGTTTTTGTTCAGACAACGCTGCTTATGTCACTTATAATGTTGCAGCAGATAACTTTACACCAAAAGGATTAGTTACAATCAACTGGATTGACAGCGCAAACAATATTGTGGCCACACAAACTAATATGCCTCTAAATGGAACGGTATTGTGGCCCGGAACAATTTTAAACGCAAATAACAAACCAACCGACTGGCCAGGATGGGTATTGGTTAAAGGACAATGGACAGAAGGTAATGACGGATTTGAATTAACAAGACCGGCGGTTAACATGCAGTTTTCATTAAACCCTACTAAATCTGTTAGTGTAAACTATCCTTCTGCTTTATCGGGATGCAGCGCAAGACCTCAATTCGGAATCGAAGCAGGAAATGATAATGACAATAGTATTGCAGACGGAATTAACGGTTCATTAGAAGTAGTCAATGTTTTAGATAATGACAAATTAAATGGTGTTCCGGTTAATCCTGCAGATGTTACTATAAAAGGACAAAATTTCCCAACCGGAATAACTCTTAATGCAGACGGAACAATTGATGTTGCACCGGGAACTCCGGGCGGAAATTACGATCTGACTTATCAAATCTGCGAAAAAGCCAATGCATCAAATTGTACTACGGCAACCGTTCACATTTTTGTTGAGGTTCCTGCAATATCGCTTATCATGAAAGCGTCATTGAATGATACTAACGGAAATGGAACTGCCGAAGCAGGAGAGACGATAACCTATACTTTTACAGTTAAAAATACAGGTAATACCGCACTTCAAAACATTACAATTGCTGATCTCTTACCTGGAGTAGTAATCAACGGCGGACCAGTCAATTTAGCGGTAGGAGAAAGCGATACCATGACATTTACAGGAAAATATGTGCTGACTCAGGCAGACATAATTGCCGGTTTAGTAAGTAATCAGGCAACAGTTTCCGGATTTACTCAAAAAGGTGTTAGTACTTCTGATATTTCAGATTCTGAGAATATCGACGGTGATACTCCGACTGTCATTGAATTAAAGGATGGTTGTAGTATAAAAATCTTTAATGCGGTTTCTTTAAACGGTGACGAAAAAAACACAAGATTTTACATTAGAGGAATCGAGTGTTACCCGGACAATACAGTTCAGATTTACAACCGTTGGGGCGTGTTGGTTTTTGAAAGAGATCACTATAACAACAATGATATCGTGTTTAAAGGTTTCTCAGAAGGAAGAACAACAGTAAAAGAATCAAACGGGTTGCCGGAAGGAACATATTATTACATATTGAGATACAAAGACAATCAGTCTAAACCTCAACAGGAAGCGGGCTACTTATATCTGACCAGATAATATTTCCATAGTAATAAAAATGGCTTAGCCATAGGTTAAGCCATTATTTTAAAAATAAAAAGATGAAAAAATTAGCTTTAGTTTTATTGTTTTGTTCTGTGGCAGGTTTTGCCCAACAGGACGCACAGTTTACACAATATATGCACAATACCATTACTATAAATCCCGCCTACGCCGGTTCGAGAGGAGTAATGAGTGTTTTTGGTCTGTATCGCACCCAATGGGTTGGACTTGATGGTGCGCCTGAAACCAGTACCTTATCATTGAATACACCTGTAAATGATAAGATAGGATTAGGTTTTTCTTTAATAAATGATAAAATAGGACCTACAAACGAAAATAACTTTTCAGTAGATTTCTCCTATTCAATACCGACCTCTGCTACAACGAAACTTTCATTCGGAATTAAAGGATCGGGAAACATTTTTAATCTTGATCCGAGTAAATTAACTCCCGAAGATCAGGGTGATGAGCAGTTTTCAAATTTTAAAAATAAATTTACGCCTAATGTTGGAGCAGGCGTGTATTGGCACTCAGACAAAGGTTATATCGGTTTATCTGTGCCCAATTTTATCGAGACAAACCGTTACGATGATAATGAAACAGCAATATTTAAAGATAAAATTAATTACTACTTAATCGCCGGGTATGTATTTAATTTAGACCGATACGAAATGATAAAATTCAAACCTGCCGCTCTGGCCAAAATGGTTGAAGGTTCTCCATTACAGGTTGATGTTTCTGCAAACTTTATGTTTAATGATAAATTTGTTGCCGGTGTATCGTACAGATGGAGCGCTGCTCTGAGTGCAATGGCTGGTTTCCAGATCAACAAAAACATGTATATCGGCTATGCTTATGATCATGAAACAACAAATTTAAACCACTACAATTCAGGTTCACATGAGATCTTCCTGCGTTATGAGTTTTTGAATAATTACAGCCGTATAACTTCACCAAGATTCTTTTAATTATGAAAATGAAAAAAATAATATACACCCTGTTTTTATTGCTTTTTTTCTTTAGCGGAATAGCCCAGAAAGCACTTTTGAATAAAGCAGAAAAAGAATATAATGAGTACGCTTACGCGGATGCAATTGCAATTTATGAGAAGCTTGCCGCTAAAGGGTATCAGGATGAAAAAATGTTTCAGAGGCTTGGAAATGCTTATTATTTTAATGCCGACTTAATAAATGCAGTAGTCTGGTACGATAAGCTTTTTGTGATGAATGCACAGCAGGAACCGGAATATTTTTACAGATATGCTCAGTCTCTTAAAGCGGTGGGGAATTATGTGAAATCGGATAAGATGCTGGACGAATTCAATAAAAAAATAAATACAGACAGCAGAGGAGTTTTGTTCGAAAATAATAAAAACTATATCGAGCAGATCAGATTTAACTCAGGAAGGTTTGATATATCTTTTACCAGTATAAATTCGGATCAGTCCGATTTTGGAAGTGCCTTTTTAAATCATAACATTGTTTTTAGTTCGACCCGTCAATTGGGTAAAAAGGATTTAAAAGTATTTAAATGGACGAATAAATCTTTTGCAAATTTATATATCGCAGAGATCAAACCCGACGGAAATCTCATTAATCCCGTTTTATTAAATAAAGAAGTAAATTCAAAATTTAATGAGTCTTCTCCGATTTTTACAAAAGATGGAAAAGCCATGTATTTTACAAGAAACAACTTTCTAAATGGCGTTAGAGGTAAAGATGATAAAAACATCACTCTTCTGAAATTATACAAAGCACAGCTTGTAGATGGTAAATGGGAAAACGTGAAAGAACTTCCATTTAACAGTGATAGTTACAGTACAGCGCATCCGGCTTTAAGTGCAGATGAAAAGAAACTGTATTTTGCATCAGATATGCCCGGAACTTTAGGTCAGTCAGATTTGTTCAGCGTAAATATTAATGCCGATGGCACATTTGGAAAACCGGAGAATCTTGGATCCGGAATTAATACAGAAGGAAGAGAAACTTTTCCTTTTATATCTGGCGATAACGAATTGTATTTTGCTACAGACGGCCGCCCGGGACTTGGCGGACTGGATATTTTTGTTTCGAAAATTTTAGAGAACGGAACTTTCGATCAGGTTCAGAATATCGGGGAACCTGTAAATACCAATTTTGATGATTTTGCTTTTATAATCGACAGTAATACCAGAAAAGGTTATTTTTCTTCGAATAAAAAGGGGAACGATGATATTTACAAATTTACAGAAACCAAAAAATTAGTTTGCGAGAGAACCTTAGCAGGAACTGTTTTTGACAGTAAAACGAATGCTGTTATAGCAGAAGCCAAATTAATTTTACTTGATGAAAAAAATCAGGTTGTGGCAGAAACAGTATCAGGAAAAGACGGAAAATATAGTTTTAAGGTAAATTGCAATAAAAACTATACGGTAAGAGTGGAAAAATCAGGATATCCGGTCAAAGAAAATCGTCTTGCAATTTCTACCAACCCGGAAAATAAGCTGGATTTTATTTTGGAAAAAGAAATAATACCAAATATGCCTGCTCTTAGCACGATTAAAGTAGGAACAGATTTAGCTAAAACATTAGACATTTCATTAATCTATTTTGATTTGGGCAAAGCGCTAATTACAGACAAAGCAACGGTTGAACTGAATAAAATTTTAGCAGTAATGCAGGAATATCCAAAAATGAGAATAGACATCCGTTCACACACAGATAGTAGAGCTTCAGTTCAATATAATTTAGTTTTATCAGATAAAAGAGCAAAAGCTATTATTGCATGGCTGGTTAAAAACAGTGTCGATGCAAACCGTCTAAGAGGAAAAGGATATGGCGAAAGCAAACTGCTTAACCGTTGCAAAGACGGCGTAAAGTGCACAGAAGACGAGCATCTTGCCAACAGAAGAAGTGAGTTTTTAATCTTATCCTTATAAGTCAGAATCCTTAAAAACAGATTGCAGTAAAACTGTAAATGAATTTTAATTTAATTTGATAATAAATGAGCCCGGTATTGTATAGGGCTCATTTATTTTTAGATGAAATATTTCAGTGGTATTTTTTGTAAAATGTATTATCTTTAAATCTTTGTTGATTATTTAGTAATCAATGTGTTATCTCATGTTTTTTTATAAAAAGTTTGTGTCTTTTATGAGTTTTAAATGACCTTTGATTCGACCTGTATGAAATCATTAATAATACTTTCTTTCTGTCTTTTATTTATGTTGCCTGTAAAGGCACAGTCAGAACATGATTATGAAATCTTATTGGCAAAAGCAGGTTTGTTTCATCTACAGAAAAACCCAAAAAATGCGATTAGATTGTATGAGGAAGCGCTAAAGATAAAACAACCCGATGCATTAACTGCTTACAAAATTGCGGGCGTTTATTCACTGGATGGTAATGCTGAAAAAGCTTTTCATTATCTCAATCTTGCCTTATCCGCGGGATGGACAGAAGCAGACTGGCTGTCATTTGATCCCTATTTTGATTATTTAAGAGAAAACTACAGCGAAAGATGGAATGTGATAAAACAACAGTCTTATGTTGTCGAGCAACAATTGGAGAAAAGAATTGTATTGCCCTCTTTACGAAGAGAAATTAATTTTATGACGCTTAATGATCAAAAGCTTCGGTACGAAAAGATACAAAATAAAGAAGATAACCGGACTGAAATACTGGATAAGGCAATTCAGGAGTCGGATATAAAAAATCTAATACGGGCAAAAGAAATTATAAAGCAATATGGATGGCTCAAAAAATCTCAAATAGGGAAAGACGGACAGAATAATTTATGGTTAATTGTGCAACATGCTGACAATGATGTTTTATTTCAACAAGAGGTATTGTCAGAAATGAAGAAATTAAAAGCAAGTACAGAAATCGATATGGAAAATTACGCTTTTCTGTATGATAGAGTTCAATGTAATTTAAATTACAAGCAACTATTTGGAACACAAGTGGTCTGGACGAATAATGGAGAAGCTTCTGCCTTCAGACCTATTAGTGAGGAATATTTGGCAGATGTGAGAAGAAAAGAATTAGGATTAAAACCTCTTGCTGTTTATGCACTTAACTATGGATTCTCTTATGATAATTTGGATGCTAAAGAATCAAAGATTAAGGATTCACTTTACCAAGATCATGTCAGAATTTTAATTGACAGCGCAAAATATTTCTATACAAAAAAACAGTTTCAGAAAACATATGATTATTACAACACTGCGTCAACCTACTTAGGCGGAATGAGCAATGAAAATCATTTTGAAGCGGCCATTATTTTTTCAAAAATAGCCGCTGAAAATAACGAACCGCAGTACAAAAGTATAGCCTTAGATTTTTTAGAACTAAACGATCTCAGAAAAAGTTTAACAAAAGCACAATTGGCTAAGCAAAATGCTTTTAAAACATTATATAAAGAGCCGCGGTGGGTAAGTCTGTATAACAGGCTTGCATCGTTTACTTTTTAGGTTTTTTGTTTTAGCGCTGTTTCCATTAGTTGCAACAAAATCTTAGTCAGTTTTATATTTAAATCAGGGTTAATTTCAGACTATAAAGCGGAAATAATTTGCTTGGTCCACTTCTCAACATCTTCCTTTGCCGCTCTGTCTGCTTTATCGAAAAAAAAATGCTTTTTAATCTCTAAGCCGCAGTAGGTGTAAATGCCTTTATCTGAAGTTAGTGAAAGCGCTTTATCCATGCCAATGGCAGCGTACTCTTCATGAGATTTTCCGTGGGTGTTTATAATAAATGCCTGTTTACCGGTAAGAAGTCCTTTTTGTATTCCCTGATCATAACGATAAGCAAACCCATAACTGAAAACCCTGTCGATATAGCCTTTCATTATGGCAGGCATTCCGGTCCACCAAATAGGATGTACAAAGGAAATGCAGTCTGCCCATGTAATAAATTCCTGTTCTGCCGCCACATCAGCTGCCACTTGTCCTTTTCGCTGGCCATTCATGTCTTCGAGAGAAAGTGTACAGTCAAAATTTAACTGATATAAATCCCTTACTACAACTTCATGATTATTATTTTGAAGATGTGCAGTCAGTGTGTTTTTAAAATAACTGCTTAAACTGCCAGGATTTGGGTGCGCATAAATGATTAAATGTTTCATCGTTTCTAATTTTTTAAATGATTTGATGAGACAAAACTACAATACAAGGATCTGCTAAAATTGTAACGAAACGAAATCAGCTTTTTGGATAACAAATATCCTGTTGAAATTTGAGATATTTTGAAGGACTCAAATGGGTATAATGTTTAAAATCATGTATCAACTGACTTTGGTCGTAATAACCGCATTTGTTAACCACATCAAACCAGTCCGCCTTAGAATTGGACAAAGCCATATTTTGTACGAGTTCTACAGCTTTTAAAAAACGCTGATGGCGGCTTATCTCTTTAGCAGAATAACCCCAGATGTTTTTTATGAATGAGCTGTACATTTCTTTCAGTCAGGTTGTTTGATCCGGCTACTGATTTTATCGGATTTAATGCCTGATCCTTAAAATTTAAAAGCTGTTCAGAAATGCTGTTTTGTTGTCGTAAATAAGGAGTGCAGAATTGTAGAATATGATTTGCTTTACGTTGTTTGTCACTTATGGTATTGAGTTCATTCCACAATACAGAAAAGCAATTCTCATTTAATACATCATCAGGGTTCAGCGGAACATGCTCTGCAACAGAAGCATCGCCAAAGAAGCGGTAAAAGGCATCATCCTTAAAATTGGCGACCATTATTTTTGCACCGCTTGCCAGAGAATAATCAAAAGCCTGCTTTATCGGACCCAGAATAAGACATTGCGCAACTTCGATTTTCGTATTTTGTTTAGAATGAAAAAAAACTTTCGCATCAAAACTAAAAACGCAAATGGTCTGATAGCTTGGTAATAATGTTTTTGTAATTTCTTCAGACGAATTGTTTTCAGCAAAATAAAAATGAGTAAAAAAGTTTTCGTACTCCTTTGGAACTTCTATCCTAAAATCATTGTATCCTGATTGATGACTCATTTTTAAACTTTTTATTTGCACGAATTGCAGTAGTAAATAGTAAATATTTAGCTGATTCACTTTCAAAAGACCTTCTGCATCTAATTCTTTTTAAGCATTTTAAAAACATATTCCTTATAACTGGCGCCAATCGGTATTTCAATCTGGCCAATTTCAACATCATACGCTGTAAAGGCTGTAATATTTTTCAAATTAATGATAAAAGAGCGGTGTATACGAAGGAAATTTTTATCCTGTAATTCCATTTCAATATCGCTGATTTTATATTTAGCATTGAGTTTTATGCCGTCTTTCTGATGTACAATAATATAATCCTTTACACTTTCGATATATAAAACAGACTCCACATTGATTTTATTAAATTTTGCTCCGTTTTTAATGTAAATAAAATCTTCCTGCAATGGCGCAACAACTTTATTATTTACAGGGGCGCTTATTCGTAAATAACGATCAGTCGCCTTAAAAAAGCGGTCAAAAGTTATGGGTTTTAGAAGATAATCCACAATCTCAAGCTCATAACTTTCGAGTGCATATTCGCGATAAGCAGTAGTAAAAATAACAGAAGGAGGATTTCGTAAAGTCTTTAAGAAATCAATTCCTGTAATCTGCGGCATCTTAATATCTAAAAACATCAGATCGACAGCGGTAGTTCTTAAAACTTCTGCGGCCTTTAACGCATTCGGACATGTAGCAACCACTTCTAAATAATCTAATTTACTGATGTGGTTTTGTAACAAGCTGATTGCTAAAGGTTCGTCGTCGACTAATAAACATTTTATTTTCATTTGGATTAAATTATATATTGTGATGCCAGATTTATTTTTAACTGAGCAGTAAAATCGTAATCGGTTTTGGTTACGTTAAAAGTATAATTTTCCGGATAAATTTTATCAAGCTGCTGCACGATATTACTGAGTCCGATTTTACCGCTTTCGGTTTTAGATTCCACTTTACTGATCGTATTTCGAATCGTAAAATTAAAAGTGTCGTTTTGTAATTTTAAATCAATTTCGATTTTCGGAGCACTTCCAATATCTTCTCCGGCGCCGTGTTTAAATGCATTTTCGACCAAAGAAAGTAATATAAGAGGTGCAATCTGGCCGTTATGATCCATTTCATGATTAAAAACTACGCTGAGACGGTCGTCATATCGCAATTTTTCAAGTGAAATATAATTTTCAAGTAAATTAATTTCCTGCGAAAGAGGTACATAAGTACTGCTGCAGCGGTATAAAATGCAATCTAATATTTCTGATAATACAGCGATTGATTGTGAGGTAATAGGAGAATTTGTCACAGAAAGTGAATAAATGTTATTGAGCGTATTGAATAAAAAATGAGGATTTAATTGCGCTTTCAGAATTTTCAATTCGGTTTCAGCTTTTTGTTTTTCCAGCAATAAAGATCTTTTCTGAATGATATACTGGTCTTTTATCAATTTTATAAAAATAAAAAAGACAGATAAGGAAAGTATGTGCAAAAAATAAGAAGCAAACAAAGTAGGCAGATCAGTCAGGATTTCTGCTACAGGTTCCTGGCCAAAAGGCGGTGTTCGCGTAATTGGCTCCAATACATAAACCATTGTTAATCGGGCAATAACGCAAACAACATAACTTCCAAAAATAAGCTCTGCCCAAACCCAGTTATGTTTTTGAGAGGCCATCAAACGGGGCAAAATTCGGTACGATAAAAAATAAGCGCCAATGATCGAAAAAATCTCATAATATATGGTGTACAAGAGATCAATCTTTAATTCTTCGGGATTGGAAGACGTGTTTTTACTAAAAAACATTATAAAAATAAGAATCCAAAAAAGTATGTGCGTACTTATTCTATGGGCTGTAGCGGAGTTTATTATCTTTTCAAATGGTGTCATGCAGTCAAAATTACAATTTATTTGCAAACAGATATAAGTTGTCGATGAACATGTAAAAAAAAGATACCAACAAATAGAAATAGCCTATAAACGCAATATAAAACCTTTTTTGCATCATTTATCGCCTATAATGATGCTTCTGTCATGCGTGAGAATTTTGACTGTAATTAATCCTGAGTTTTGCTTCAAATTCTTAAATCAATCAAAAATGAAACAATTCCTGTTATTAATCGCATTACTATTCGGATTTACAACTTTTGCACAATCAGCCGAATTTACCATCAAAGGAAAAATCACAGATGCTAAAACAAAACAACCGTTGCCATACGTAACCGTCACTTTGCTGTCGTCATCTCAAAAAACAAAACAAGCAGTTTCTGATGAAAATGGAAATTACATTTTAAAATCTGTTTCGGGAACTTATCAGTTAAAAGCCGAATTCATGTCTTATAAAAATTTTACTTCTGAAACCTTTCAACTGAATAACGATTTGGTTCAGAATATTTCGCTGGATGAGGAAGTGAACCAATTAGAAGAAGTAAGTGTTGTTGCCGAAAAGTCGGCTGTTGAACTTAAATTGGATAAAAAAGTATTTAATGTCGGAAAAGATATTTTGGCACGAGGCGGATCTGCCAATGATATTTTAAACAATGTTCCATCTGTAAATGTAGACGTTGCCGGAGTTGTCAGTCTTAGAGGTAACAGCAGCGTAACGGTTTTAATTAACGGAAAACCTTCCATTTTAGCCGCAAATAACGGTCTGTCGCAAATTTCGGCAGCCAATATTGAAAAGGTAGAAGTTATTACAAATCCGTCTGCTGCTTATGAAGCGCAGGGCGGCGGAGGAATCATCAATATTATTTTGAAAAAGAACAGCCTCAAAGGGTTTAATGGTTCGCTGCAGGCGGGAATTGGAAATCCTGAAAATTATAATGTCAATGCCAATGTGAGTTACAAGACAGAAAAAATAAATCTTTTCTCCAATCTGGGTTATCGTGAGATGAACATCTATGGTTATGAAAAACAATTTCAAAGAAACCTAAATAACGGCATTACGAGTTTTTTAAATCAATATAATGACATTAAAAGGAGCAATGAGACTGCCAGTATTTACATTGGAGGTGATTATTATATAAATGATAAAAACACATTGACAGGAAGTTACTATCGTTCCAGAAATATTAACAGAGAAAACAGCAAATACAATTACAACTATGCAGACGCAAATAATGTAACAGATAGTATCGTTTCCAGATCTCAAGAATATGTGGAACCTCAGATTTACAATGTTTTAGAGTTAAATTATGCAAAAACATTTGATAAAAAAGATAAAAAATGGACTTCGAGCCTGCAATATGTTTTCTGGAATGATAATGAAAATCAATACATTGACCAACAGCGAATGTTTCCCGATCAGTCGCCTGTTTCTAATTTATATACTAATGATATTGAGCACAGTAATGATATTTTTTTAAAATCTGATTTTGTTAATCCGATTAGTGAAAATTCAAAAATCGAAATGGGAATCAGAAGTGATTTAAGAGCTATAAGAAGTGATTATTACACCATTTTAGATGACGTGTTACAAAATCAGTTTACCAATAAATTAAACTATGATGAAAATCTATACAGTGCTTATTTTCAATTTGGAAGCAAAATAAAAAGATTTAATTACTTATTAGGTTTACGATCTGAATTATCAGACATCAAAATTTCGGATCAAAAAAACACTTTTAATAATAGTAAAAATTACATCAATTTATTTCCGACAGTGCATTTAGTTTACAATTTAACATCCAAAACAGATTTGCAGTTTAGTTACAGTAAGCGTATTAACCGACCAAGATTCTGGCAGCTAAATCCGTTTGCAGGACTTTCAGACCTGAGAAACCTTACAGTTGGAAATCCGGATTTAAATCCAATGTATACCGATTCTTTTGAGTTTACCGTTTTGGCAAAACCAGGAAAGTTCAGCATTAATCCATCACTATATTACAAGCATACGACTAATTTTTTCGAATATATTGTAGAACGTACCGATGAGAATTATTTTATTAATACTCCTGTAAATCTGGGAACAGAAAATCGTTATGGTGCCGAAGTTTCTACAACTTATAGTCCTGCTAGCTGGCTTCGCTTGTCATTAGATTTTAATTATTACCATTTTACACAAGAAGGAAATTATAAGGAGGTAAGTTATAATGCCGAAGATCAGACGTGGTTGTCTAATTTTCGCTCGGTTATCAAATTTCCGAAAATTATCTCAGGAGATTTTAGTTTCAGATACCGTGGTAAAAATCAGGGCGTGCAAACGGCTACCGAAGCACAATACAGCGCCAATCTAGGTTTGAGTAAAGATTTTCTTGGCGAAAAAATGTCCGTAACCTTAAATGTAAACAACCTTTTCGATTCCCAAATCAGAAAAAGCGAAACCAAAACAGCAGCTTATTATATAGATTCAGAGTATAAATCTCAGGGTAGATATGTAAACCTGACCGTAATGTACCGTTTTAACCGTAACAAATCAGAAGCTGACAGATTACCGGCTTCGATGTAATAGTCAGGTTCAGCTTTCAATGCATAAAATCCAATATAAATATAATGAAGTGCAGTTGCAGTAACCGTTTTAATATGAGTTTGAAATGAGAAAATTATCCTTTACTTTCGATCACAAAAGCTTTTAAATCTGTCATCAGGCCGTCTTTGAACTTCCAGATATCACAGTATTCATAATAAGTGGTTTTACCATTTTCATCTTTTAGGTTGATAGTGCCAATGACAGTAAGAAAATCACCTTCAGCGATGGTCGTCTCAATATTAAATTCAGGAGGTGTAAGATAAGTTTGGGCCATATATTCACGTATGGCCTCTTTTCCTTCGAGCACCTGATCGCCAACAAAGGTCCATTTAATATCATCTGAGCAGAAAGCCAGAAATCCTTCATGATTTCCTTCCTGAACTGCTGCGTTTGCTTTTAATAATATTTCTTCGTGGTTTTGGGACATTGTATATGAAATTTAATTTTATTGCTTATTAAAGATAATTATAATTTTACTGATATCAAAAGCCATTTGAAGCATTAAAGTTTTCGGTTGCGGTTTGCAGAAGCGCCTCTTTCTCGTACACCTTATTGTAAAGCATTTTCTTTTTACGTGCGAGCGAAATAAGAGTATTTTGGGAAGTATTTCGTTCCTCGTTTTTTAAGGTTTGAATAAGTGCTTGTTGCTCTATTTCTTTGCGATCAAAGAAATGAAGTTCTTTAAGAGACTGATAATAGGCAATGGAAGCAGTTTTTAATGGCTCTCCGTCCGGGATGCCCTCAGTAGAAAGCTTCCTAATATTCGCAATCAAACTGTCAAACTCTACAGCCTGTTGCTCCACAGCCGCTATAGCACCTTTATAATCCCCTTTTCCGAGACATTTAAGCTTTTTGTTTTCCGAACCTTCTTTACCCACAATGATTTGAAAAGCTTTACGTTCCGATCGTTCGAGCGATTTATTAAAATCGGCCACCTTTGAAGATTCGCAGCCATTCATTGCTATAAATAGAATTGCTAATAAAAAAATACCGTATTTCATCATCATTATAGTTTTATATTTAGAGCGAGAAAGTAAAGATTTTAAAAACTTTCTAAACACTAATTTATAGATTATAAAGAAGTTGTGAAAATAAAATATATGAGATTTGGAAGTTACGATCTAAAAGAATTGTTATTGCGAAATAGTTCCCCAAGATCTTCAGAAATGATTTCGTATATTTGAGAGAGTAAATAAAGGCATTTTTTATGAAGAAAATAGGATTTTTATCTTTTGGACACTGGGCCGATCATCCTTCTTATAAAGCCCGTACTGCAGCAGACACACTGCTGCAGTCTATTGATCTGGCAGTCGCTGCTGAGGAGATAGGGATCGATGGTGCTTATTTCAGGGTACATCACTTTGCAAGACAGCTTGCTTCGCCTTTTCCTTTGCTTTCTGCTATAGGAGCCAAAACCAGTAAGATCGAAATCGGTACTGGTGTAATTGATATGCGCTATGAAAATCCGCTTTACATGGCGGAAGATGCGGGTGCCGCGGACCTGATTTCCGAAGGACGCCTGCAATTGGGAATCAGCAGGGGATCACCGGAACAGGTTATGGAAGGCTGGCGCTCTTTTGGTTATGAACCTATGGAAGGGGAAACCGACGCAGATATGGGGCGCAGAAAAGCCTTAACATTTTTAAAAATGCTGAATGGAGAAGGATTTGCACAGCCAAACCCGAATCCGATGTTTCCAAATCCACCGGGCTTATTGCGAATTGAACCGTATTCAGAAGGACTTGCAGATCGAATCTGGTGGGGAGCCGCTTCTAATGCAACTGCTGTTTGGGCAGCAGAAAACGGCATGCATCTGCAGAGCTCTACTCTTAAGTTTGATGAAAACGGAAAACCTTTTCACATTCAACAGGCCGAACAGATCAGGCTCTACAAAGAAGCCTGGAAAAATGCCGGACATGAGCGCGAACCACGGGTGTCGGTAAGCCGGTCTATTTTTGCACTGGTTAACGATCAGGACCGTTATTATTTTGGCAATCAGGGTAAAGGATCGGATAGCTTTGGTAATATTGAAGCAGACAAACGCGCCATCTTTGGAAAAAGTTATGCCGCCGAACCCGATAAGCTAATTGCAGAGTTGGCTCAGGATGAAGCGATTCAGGAAGCGGACACCGTACTGCTGACCATACCCAATACACTGGGAGTAGATTATAATGTGCATGTGTTGTCGTCTATCCTCAAACATGTCGCACCCGGGTTAGGATGGCGTTAACAATTAAAAAAAAAATAAAAAATTAACTCTTACGGGGAAATTTTCTATTCCTCTATATAAAAAAAAGTGGCGCCTGATAAGCGCCATTTTTTAATAACGCTCCAATCATTTACCAAATAAGCCATAGTCTAATTTTAAAAATGCTTCAGTAACTTTATTCTCTTTATAAACTTGCTAATCAAGGTCGGGATTTCATTTTAAAGCTTCTGTTTAATTTAACACAAAGTTAAATTGACTTTTTAGGTATTTTATACAGGTTGTTTTTCATTTGCTTTTTGCGAATTATGAAAAAAGACCTTTTGAAAATGACAGATGAGGAGCTTCAGAAATTAATTTTTGAGGGGAATGATGCTGCTTTTTCAATTGTTTTTAACCGATATTGGAAAAAGCTGTATTCGTACGCTTTTAAGATTTATAAAGATGAGGCAGTCTGCGATGACATTGTTCAGGAAATCTTTATAAGTCTTTGGAAAAATGCATCCAATACCGTAATCTTAAATCTTGAAGCGTACCTTTTTAAATCGGTGAAATATAAAATTGCCAATCAAATTAGAAACCTAAAATTCGATCAGCAGCATATTGAAGTTTTAGAAACAATTCCGGATCCGGGTTTATCGTTAAATGACCTGGAATATATTGATTTTGAAAAAAATATAACGGATCAAATCGACAAACTGACTCCTAAATGCCGGGAAGTTTTTTTACTCAGCAGAATGGACCATTTTACAAATGCTGAAATTGCGGCAAAACTCAATTTGTCAATTCATACCGTAGAGAAACATATCAGCAATGCACTTAAGCAGCTTCGTTTAAATTCGACATCGTATAATTATCTTCTTTTTTACTGGGCAGCGTTCTTTTATGTTAACTAAAAAGTACACGTTTTAAGAAAACGTTAAGCCTGTATTTTCGACTACTTGTTCTACTCAAAAAATGTGACTTGTTTATAAAAGCACCTATTTTGAAAAAAGAAAACTTTTTGCTTCTGGCAAAAAAATATGAACAAGGTACCTGCACACCTGAAGAGAAAATGGCCGTTGAAACATTTTTTGATAAGATGCAGGAACAATCAGCAACTGCAGAAAATCAGCTGTCTGATGAAAAAGGTACTGTAATGCTAAATAAAATACTTTTAGAATTACAGGTTAAACCGAAAAAATACACAATACGAAAAGCATTAAAAGTGGCCGCGGTTTTAGTTATCGGACTTACAATCGCTTTTACTGCTGCAAAATTTGCTTTTAAACCAGCATTAATTACCCAAATTACAGCCAAAGGAGAAAAGAAAGAAATTTTTCTTGAAGACGGCAGTGTCATTGTATTAAACTCTAACAGCAGCGTCACTTATCCTGAGGAATTTGAAAATATTAGAAATATAGAACTTGCCGGACAAGCTTATTTTAAAGTATTCAGAGATGTAAAACGACCATTTGTCGTACAGACACATGACGTTAAAGTCAGGGTTTTAGGAACTTCATTCGATATTAATTCTTATAATCATCATGATACGAAAGTCAGTGTGATTACAGGTAAAGTAGAGGTTACTTCACCAACAGGTAAAAAAGTACAGATCACAAAAAACCAACAGGCCGATTTAATTAAAAATTTTGATTTACAAATTTCTACAGAAAACAGCGACGATAAAATTGCGTGGATCAGCAATACCATTATTCTTAAAAACACCAAACTTTCTGAAACGGTTAAAATCATAGAAAACTGGTACAATGTCTCTATTACAATTGAAGATCCGGAGCTGAATAATCTTACAATTTCAGGAAAATTTAAGGATGAGAAACTTGAAAATGTACTGGAAAGTATTGCCTATTTAAAACAGCTGCAAATAAATTACACAACTAAAAACCAAATCATTATAAGAAAAAAGACGCCTTAAAAGAAAAACAAAACCCGCCTCCGGTGCAACGGAAACGGGCGATTTAAAACAGACTAAAAATAAAATTTATAGCCTAATAGTAATGAACACGAAACTACAATTTTTTTTCAATAAGTATATAAAGATGAAAAATCTTTATTTAATGATTTTATTCATTTTTTCCCTTAACGGATTTGCCTCAGGTCAGTCCGGGAAAGACGTACAAATAAGTCTTAATCTAAAAGACGCGACCATTACCGAGTTTTTTAAAGCAGTAGAACAGAAAACGACTTTTACTTTTGTTTTTGATGAAAAAATATCGGGTACTTCACAACGTATTTCGATCTATGCAGAAAAGGAAAGTCTGGACGGCGTGCTGACAAAAATAGCAGCTAAAACAGGACTGTCTTTTAGAAAACTCAATAATACCATTACGGTTACCAGTAATCTTCGCGCGCAGCTAAACGTCCGCGGAAAAGTTCTGGACGAAAGTGGTATGCCGATGCCAGGCGTTACAATTCTTGAAAAAGGAACCCGAACCAGCACGATGACAGATATGGAAGGGAATTTCAGTTTTGCGGTTGGTTCATCTGCTATTCTTGTCGTTTCTTATATGGGATATGTTTCGCAGGAAGTTGCTGCCGGTACCGGTCTGATTACCGTGACTATGAAATTAAGCACCAGCGAACTAAATGAAGTGGTAGTAACGGCTTTAGGAATTAAAAGAGAAGAAAAACGACTGGGATTTTCGCAGCAGACTATTAAATCTGAAAATTTATCTCAGGGAAGACCTAATAACTGGTCTTCCGGACTTAAAGGTAAAGTGGCAGGATTAAGTATAACTTCTACAGGTTCCGGACCTTTAAATTCACAACAAATCACGCTTAGAGGAAACAGATCGTTAAGTCCAAAAGGAAATTATGCATTGATAGTGGTAGACGGAGTTCCGGTCAATGCAGAGATGACAACATCCGGGTCTACAAGTGCCTATATGGGAGAAGATTCTCCAATTGATTACGGAAACGGAATCTCAGATCTTAATCTCGATGATATTGATGCGGTAACAGTTCTTAAAGGTGCAGGTGCAACTGCGCTTTACGGCAGCCGTGCGGCAAACGGTGCCCTCATTATTACTACAAAATCGGGTAAGAAAAATAAAGGTTTGGGAATTTCTTTTAATACCGGAGCAACTTTCGATGTCATCCAGAGATGGCCGGATTACCAATATAAATACGGACAGGGAACAGGAAATTCACCAGATGCTGCCGGTAATCAGTATTATTCGTACGGAAATTCTGCTGACGGAACTTCAACCAGTGGCACAAGCAGTGCGTGGGGACCTGCTTTTACAGGTCAGAATTTTTACCAGTATGATCCTGTGCTGCAGGGACAATCGGCAGAAAGACTTCCGTGGCAATCGTACAGAGATAACCGTAAAGATTTCTGGAGAACAGGTGTCACTTTAAATAATAATATTTCCATTCAGGGCGGTGACACTAAAGGATCCATGCGACTTTCTTTGGGGAATCAAAAAAATGAATGGATCATGCCCAATACTGGTTTTGACAGAGTTACAGCAGCGGTTAACGCTAATTATCAGGTTTCAGACAAGATAAAATTAGGTTCAACTGTAAATTACAATACCAGGAACAGTGACAATCTTCCATCTACGGGATACAATAACGGCTCAATTGCCTATTTCATGATTTTTCAACAACCCAATATTGATTTAGACTGGTACCGGCCAATTTGGGAGAAAGGTAAAGAACAGATTCAGCAGCTGCATCCTTTTAGTTCATTTATCGATAATCCGTATCTGATTGCTTATGAAGCAACTAATACGTTGGATAGTGATCAGATCGTTGGAAATATTTTTGCCAATATTACTTTGTCTCCAAATTTAGATTTGATGCTGCGTTCTTCTATGAACACTTATAATCAGACCAGAGAACAAAAAAGACCTTACAGTATCAACAGATATGCAAAAGGATTTTATGAAAGACAGGATGTTTTCAAACAGGAAATCAACTCAGACTTTTTGCTTTCTTATAAAAAAGACTTTGGAGGTAAATTCTCACTTGCAGCTTCAGCAGGAGGAAACGCGATGAGTTATAAGTACAGAAGAACAGAGGCAGAAGTTACAGGTTTAGTTGTACCGGGTGTTTATAAATTATCCAACGGTTCAAGTGCGCCAATTCTGACTTTGGGCGATGCAAATAAAAAAATGAACAGTTTATACGGTCTAGTTTCATTGTCGTACCGCGATATGCTTTTTGTTGACGTAACGGGGAGAAATGACTGGACAAGTACACTTCCGGTAGAGAACAATTCGTTCTTCTATCCGTCAATTAATACCAGTGCCGTGGTTTCTGAAATGTTTGCACTTCCAAAATCTATTGATTTCTTAAAATACCGACTGTCTTTTGCACAGGTAGGAAATGATACGGAACCTTATAAAACGCAGAAATATTACGGACAAAGTGCTTTTCCAAGTTCTGCACAGACGCTGACTGTTTTATATAATGATCATTTCAAACCTGAAATCACCACCAGTTTCGAAACAGGGTTTGAAATCAGAATGCTTAAAAACAGACTTACAGCTGATGCGACAGTATACGAAAGTGTGACCAAAAATCAGATAATTGATATTCCGATGGACTTTTCTACCGGTTACAGCGGTGCAGTTTTGAATGGAGGTAAAGTTAAAAACCGCGGTATTGAACTTGTCCTTGGCGGAAAAATTATTGATAATGAGAATTTCAGATGGAATTCAACTGTAAACTGGTCCCGTAACTGGAATAAGGTAATGGAATTACCCGAAGGAATCGACGGACAGCAGATAATCGGTACCGGAGGAACGGCTTCCATTATCGCTAAAGTGGGCGGTACGACAAGTGCTATTTACGGTTTCGGATTTGTGAGATCTCCCGAAGGTAAAATTGTATACGATAATGCGGGGCTTCCGGCATATCCTGAAGAAATACAATATATTGGCGATGCGAGCCCAAAATGGAAAGCAGGTTTTACCAATAGTTTTTCAATTGGAAATTTTACCATGAATGTTACAGTAGACGGTCAGTACGGCGGTATTATATATTCGCAGACGCATCACAAACTTGCCGAACAAGGAAAATTGAACTCTAATGAAATGGGCAGGGCAGATGGCTTTATCATTGGTGATGGCGTGGTCCAGAATGCAGATGGATCTTTTTCTCCCAATACCAAAAAGGCAGCAACAGCAGACTGGTACGTACGTTATTATCGAAGAGCCAATATTGAATCAAACTCTTTTGATGCTTCTTTTGGAAAACTTCGCGAAATCAGTTTTCAATATAATATGCCAAAAAGATGGCTGAGAAATACGGGATTACAATCGGTTCAGTTTTCAGTTTTCGGCAGAGATTTAGCAACAGTTTCAGATTTTCCAATATACGATCCGGAAACCGCTGCATTAAACGGAGATACAATTTTGCCGGGTATAGAAATGGGGCAGATGCCTTCTCCGGCTACTTATGGTTTCAATTTAAGTTTGACTTTATAATTATAAAATGAAAAAGATAAAAATTACTGCAATACTACTCTTGCTTACGGGCTTTAGTATTTCCTGTTCGGGAGGTTTTGAAGAACTAAACGAAAACCCAAATCTTATCACCGAAATAAGTCCGGGCACTTTACTGAATCCGATTATTTACGGAATAGCTTCGCAAAATGCGACTCAAAGTGCAGATGTAACATTCAATTTAATGCAGGTTTCACTTCCTTTTCCAAGTATTACCGGAGGTTTGCACCGTTATGATGTGAGTAATAATATTGGAAACTCAGCCTGGAATAATTATTACAAATGGTTGTCCAATATCAGAGAAATGCGTATCGCTTCAGTAAAAGCCGGAGACGGAAATTATGAAGCTGTGGCATTAACTTTAAATGCACTGGTTTATGCAAATCTTACGGATCTTTTTGGACCGGTTCCGATGACGGAAGCAGTTCGTGGGGAAGATGCTATTTTGTATCCAAAGTATGATACGCAGGAGTTTATTTATGAAACACTATTATCAGATTTAGAAAAAGCGAATACACTTTATGATGTAAGCAAACCGATGATTTATACAGAGGATATTTTGTTTCAGAATAATGTGCTGAAATGGAAGAAATTCACCAATTCTCTCAAAATGAGATTGTTGTTAAGGGTTTCGAACAGAACCGAAACCGGTGCTTTTGAGAAACTGACGTATATGGCCAATCATCCTGAAATTTATCCTGTTTTTACCAATACCGCTGAAAGTGCGATTTTGAAGATAACAGGTGTTTCTCCAAATGTTTCTCCATGGGGAAGACCTCAGGATTTTAATCTGAGTATCAAAATGGCTTCTTTTTTCATTGACAATTTAAACATACTTGAAGATCCAAGAAGAGCGGTAATTGCAACTGGTGCGACAGCTTTGGTTACCAATGCACCGATAGGATTTAAAGGAATTGACAGCGGGTATGCTGGTGCAGATTCGCAGTTTAAGTACAATGCTTCAACACTTTATAATGTGCAGGTACAAAATCCAATGCAGATTTTCATTCTGACGTTTGCCGAGGTTGAATTTATCAAAGCAGAATTGGCTCAAAGAGGTCTTATTGCTGACGCTGCTTCACATTACGAAAAAGGCGTCAGAGCTGGAATTGAACAATTAAAAGCGGTAACTCCTGCAACTTATTTTGATAAACCGGAAGCGAAATACGACGGAACTTTAGAAAGAATCATGCTGCAAAAATATTATGCATTGTATTTTACAGATTACCAGCAATGGTTTGAATACCGCCGTACCGGATTTCCTGTACTTCCTAAAACAACAGCGATGCTGAATGGCGCAGTTATGCCGTCAAGATTTACGTATCCGGATAATCAGCAGATTAAAAATAATGCAAACTATCTGGAAGCAGTTGAAATGGTAGGAGGAGACAATATTAATACTAAAGTTTGGTGGGATAAATAAATTTTAAAGATGAAAAAGACATTTATATTTAGTGCAGCATTGTTTTGCAGTATTCTGACAGCACAAACAACTGTAAAGGGAATCGTATTTGAAGATTTAAATCAAAACGGTAAAAAAGAAAAGAAGGAAAAAGGAATCGCCAATGTTGCCATAACAAACGGGCGCGAAGTGGTTCTGACCGATAAGAAGGGAAATTATGAACTTCCGGTTCAAAATGATAATATAGTTGCGGTAATCAAACCTTCTGGTTACGGGATTCAGGTCAATAAAGACAATCTGCCTCAATTTTTCTACAATCATAAACCTGCTGGTTCTCCCAAAGGAAAGTTCGAAGGTGTTGCTCCAACAGGAAAACTTCCCGAATCCTTAGATTTTGGATTGATACCGCAAAAAGAAGATACTGATTTTACAGCGCTGGTTTTTGGAGATCCACAGCCGTATACGCTGGAAGAAGTAGATTTTTTTACAAGAGGCATTGTTTCTGAAGTAGAAGGAATTAAAAACATTCCGTTCGGATTAAGTATGGGAGATTTGGTCGGAAACGATCTCAGTTTATTCAATCCATATATTCAGGCCGTTAAAAAAATCGGAATTCCGTGGTACAATCTTCTCGGAAATCATGATTTAAATTTTGATGCTAAAGCAGATAATCTGGCCGATGAAACGTATGAAGCACATTTTGGACCAGCCAATTATGCTTTTAATTATGGCAAAGCGCATTTTATTATTCTTGATGATGTTTTATATCCTGACCCGAGAGACCATCAGGGATATTGGGGAGGTTTTACAGAGGAGCAAATGCAGTTTATAGAAAACGATTTAAAGACGGTTCCAAAAGACAATTTAATCGTAATGGCGTTTCATATTCCAATTAGTGAGCCGGACAGTAAAGATGATTCTTTTAGAGATTCAGACCGCCAGAAATTATTTGAATTGTTGAAAGATTTTCCAAATACGCTTTCACTTTCAGCCCATACACATTTACAGCGACAGGATTTTTTCGATAAAAAAGACGGATGGTTACAGGAAAATCCACATCATCATTATAATATTGGTACAACCTCAGGTGACTGGTATTCGGGAAAACTGGATGAAAAAGGAATTCCAATCTCTGTTATGAGAGACGGAACTCCAAAAGGTTATGCTTTTATACATTTTAATGGCAATAAATACACGGTAGATTATAAAGTCGCAGGCAAACCGGATAATTATCAAATGAAAGTTTTCGTCCCAAAAGTAGTGGCAAAAGGAAAGCGTACCAAATCTGGGGTTTTTGCTAATTTCTTTATGGGAAGTAAAAAAGATAAAGTGCTATATCGTGTCGATCAGGGCGAATGGAAAGAAATGGAGTATGTCGAAGTACAGGATCCGTCGTATGTAGAATTGGTTTACGAATGGGAATTATCGGAAGTGCTGATGCCTGGAAAACGTTCATCAGATCCGGAAAAAAGCACACACGTCTGGAGAGGAAATATACCTTCTGATCTTGCGATTGGGGAACACAAAATCGAGATAAAAGCTACAGATATGTTTGGTAAAACTCATACATCTACCAGCAGCTACAGGATTGATAAAGTAAAATAATTGGTTTAGTAAAATGCTAGAAATCAAAAATATAAGTATTGTAATTGCTGTTATGGCAATCTGTTCCTGCGGAATTCAAAAAACCGTCACTTCAAAAAGTAAAACAGAAGTTCAGGGACATCGTGGCGATCGCGGTAATTTTCCGGAAAATTCCATTCCTGCGTTTATTAGTGCTATCAAAAAAGGAGTTGATGTTCTGGAGCTTGACGTTGTAATTTCTAAAGATCAAAAAGTTGTTGTTTCTCACGAACCTTTTATGTCTTCTCAATATATGCTGGATCTTGATGGAAAACCAGTTTCTAAGGAAAAGCAAAAGAGTTACAATCTCTATGAAATGACGTATGACAGCATTAGAAAGTTTGACAGCGGTTCCCGTGGAAATACTGCTTTTCCACAGCAACAAAGACAAAAAACGTACAAACCTTTATTGTCTGAGATAATGGATAATGTGGAGCAATATATCGCCAAAAATAATCTAAGACCTGTGAGATACAATATCGAAATCAAATCTGAAAAATTAGAATATGGTAAAAGTCAGCCGCAACCGGAGGCTTTTGTTAAGATGGTGATGCAAATCATTAAGGAAAAGAGGATGGAGGAGAAAATTAACATTCAGTCTTTTGATCCTGTTGTATTAAATGTGATGCATAAAGAATATCCAAAAATAAAAATCGCGTATTTGGTGGGAGAAGGTGCTGTTAGTAAAAATCTTTCACAGCTTGATTTTAAACCTGAAATTTATAGTCCGAATTATAAATTACTGAATAAAGAAGCGGTAAATTCCCTGCGATCTATGCAAATAAAAGTTATTCCATGGACGGTTAATGATGAGCAGGATATCGATGCTATGTTTAAGCTAAAGGTTGACGGAATTATAACGGATTATCCGGAAAGAGTTTTGAGAAAACTGTAAAAGTTTTTTCAGGTTTTGTGTTTTTTTATTTGGCCTTCAATTTTTGAAGGCCTTTTTTTTAAAAGTAGTACCTAAATTTTAGTAAAAATTACAAACAACTACAACCTTAATATTTAACAAAAACTCAACCCTGCCTGTAAAAATTTTGTGAGGATTACTGTAATATTTACCAAAATGCAATTCTGAAAAATATTTTACAGATCGTTTGATGATTAAAACCTGCTTAGTCAAAAGTATTGGTAAGAATATAATGCGCCAAGATTATGTCACAAAATGAAAACTGCTAAGCAGTAAAATTCATCTTAGCTATTTGTGTGAAATAAACTATGAAGTTTAAATCTTTACGGGATTTTACTTTTCAATCAAATCAGATGTGATTTTTCCATTTTCGAATAGTTTTTTCATCTCTGAAATAAAAAAAAATATAAAATGCTGTTTTTCAATTATGTATTATAAAATAGATTACCTTTAACAAAATTAAATTTATAAAATGCAAGAAGGTACAGTAAAATTCTTCAACGAAGAAAAAGGTTTTGGATTTATTACTCCAAGTAATGGAGGTGACGAAGTTTTCGTCCATGTTTCAGGTTTATCAGAAAACGTTCGTCAGGATGACGCGGTAAGATACGATATCCAAGAAGGCCGTAAAGGTCCTAACGCAGTAAATGTAGTGATAGCTTAATATACTATAATTATCTCTTAACAGCATCTGCTAATAACAGATGCTTTTTTTTGCCAAAAATTAAACAACTAAAAAAAAGCTTTAAAATTTCAAAGCCTCTAAAATTATTGATTTTAGAGGCTTTTTCAGGACAACACATGACTTATTTTATAGCAAATTCGATCACACAGATTAAGTGGTAATTCAAATCCATCACAAAATCAGTAATTGGATTTGTAGTCCTCATTAATTGAAAATTTAATACGGTTGTTTAATATTCTTCAAAATATTTCGGAAGTTTTTCTTATTTCAAAATAATACAATCCTATATTTGGTGAGTGTAAATCCTAAAAAAATTATATCCAGATGAACATCAAGACCAAAATAACTGTTATAGTACTTTTATCACTATTTTTTACAAGCTGTAATACTTCAAAAAGTGAGAAAGAATTAGAACTCAAGGAGAAGGAGTTATTGTTAAAAGAAAGAGAACTGTCCCTTAAGGAAGTTCAGGGCAACAGGCCAAAAATAACTACCAACGAAGCGGTTCGACTCGCTGAAAGTAAATTTCAAAAATACCTGCCCAAAATCATGGCGTCCCACGATGCGGTACTCGACGGTCAGGAATCCTATACAGGGGATTTTACCGGTGACGGCATCGAGGATGTTGCGATATACTTTGTCCTTGTCCCAAAAGATGGGGGAAATGCCATTGTAGGACAAGGTTTGACCCTGTATCAGAACAGTGGGTTTGATGTTAAAGTTATAGCGGGATATGAACCCGAGACCATGTTCCGGTTTGACAAAATCAATAACGGTAAAATTTATGTGCAAAAATTGGAGTATGCAGAAAATGACGGGCACTGTTGTCCTTCGATTGAAACCCAGCATATCCTAACCATCTCCGGCAGCAAGGCCTATTGATTTTAATGTTAGAATCCCGCACAGTTATAAGTATGAAAAGAGACCAACCAAAGCTCATAATAAATCTCCATGTTATATCCCTGTTATAGATTCTTCTTTTACAGGTGAAGCAGTACGTAAGGCAGCTGTTCCTTATGGACAACAAGTGAAGGTCAACTATGGAAAAGTAATTCTGGCTACAGTTTTAACTAAGTATGTTAACTCTATTGCTATCGCATATAACGCAGGTGCTTTGAGTCTAATCAATATAAAAATACTTCTAAAACACTAAAATAGCCATCTTTTAAGCACTTAATATTGAATAATGAAAAAATCACTGTTAATTCTAATTACGTCATTTATTCTAGCCAGCTGTAGTGACGGTTATATTACAGATAAAAACAATATTTATTATGTAATACAACCCACATCTTTTGCAGAACACGGCGGGCACGGACATAAGATTTTAGCTAAAAATGCCGACCCTGATAGTTTTGAAGAACTTGAAGCGGGTTATGGTAAAGATAAGAGATATGTCTATCTAAAAGGTATAATAATAAAGAATGCCGATCCTTAAACATTTGAAATTATAGATTTCGTAAACAAAAATTCATATGGCGATAAAAATTATTCAAAAGATAAAAATTATGTCTTTTTTTACGGAGAACAAATTCGAAATGCGAATGTCAAGACGTTCCGGATTCCAAAAGGAGAAGAATAGTTGTTTAATGTGGTAATTAATATGACGCAAAATATAATTATACATCTCAAATTCTGTGGCACATTTTTGATGATCTGAATGTTCCACGATTCTGTCATAGAATTTTAGAGTATTTTATAAAACTGAAATGCCCTAAAAATAAAAAACCTGCCAATCATATGATTTTGCAGGTTTTTTATTTTATGAATTTAATCATAAAAAAAGTCCTAATCTAAGATTAGGACTTTTTGTGGGGAGAGCAGGATTCGAACGATATCGCGCAAAACCGCATCTATGCTACGTTTTTATGATGTCTTAAACCTAATTGCACCGATTCTGCACCTGAATTTTAATTGTTGCTTTTATAGATCTTTAACTAATTGATATTCAGTGAAATTATTCCGAATTTGATTGTAAATATATGAATATTTTTTTTATTATTGATAAATTTAATTTTTGATGCTTCTCAGATGGAAAGTCCTTTGAGAATTCCTTAGCTTTTTGTTGTAAAAAAGTAGCCTCCAAATTCAATGTGCCACGATTCTGCTACAAAATTATGATGGTTTACATTGTTAAAAATTCTTTATTTAGCTAATATCAAATTTAATTCAATAATACGAGGCCAAAATCTCTGCTTAAAAATTATTGTTTAAAAAATTACAGGTACCGCAGTAAATTTTTCCTTCGGCAGTGTCATTTTTTCTCTCTTGGCTTTTAGTTGGTTTTTCATATTTTTTATATAAAACAAGATCTTCTGCCGCTTCCACACTTTCTGGACCTTTTAAAAATTTCTTCACTGTAATTTCTGCCATAAGTCTTAAAAAAGATAGTATTTCCGCAGCTTGATCAAGGGTAACATTCATGCCCTCGTCGGCTAGCATTTTAAGTGCCTTCTCAGGAGTAATTTTCCAGTTTTCATTTTGATTAATCATCTTCTGGTTATTTTTAACTCAAATGTAATCAATTATTTATTACGAATAAGTATGGTTTATTTGTTAATTAGAGTGACAGGAACAGGACAAATTTCAAAATCTTTTTTGGATGATTTGAAGCAATTGGCTTACTACATGTAGTGTCTGTCTTCCATTTGCTATGTAAATTTGGTTTAGATGTCCTGCTGGGGATGATGCAAAAAATATAAAAACACAATTGGTTTATGGCATTAAATTAATATACAATTCTACAAATATTATAGAGGATTTGAAATGATTTTAATGTCTAAGTAGAAATTGTATTTCTTTGGCTCTATGAATTACTGTTTGAGGGTAAATTGATTTGCTAACGAAAAAATGAGGATAATGTTAAGGGCGCAATAATACGCCCTTATTTTTTAAAATTTCATATTTAAAGTTTATTCCCTGCAGACGGGATTTACTGGTCAAAAAACGATGCCTGTTATTAGCCAGCAGTAAACCGCCGCTTACCACAGCCAATACTCCTGAGCTGTGCATTTTTTCGGCAGCAAGATCAATAATATATGGAGTAAGTAATGAGAGTACAATGTCTACATTAGCATCCGTTGGCAGGTATTTGTGTGCTTTCATAAAGAGCCATCCTATCAATAATCCAATTCCAACACCTCCAAAAATCATCCAGCTGAAACTTACTGCTGCTTTATAAAATAAAAACTGCTCCGTGGCAACGGCAATCATGGCAAACCTGAAAATAATTAAGGATGAAGCATCATTCAATAGACTTTCTCCTTCTAATATGGATGATATTGTTTTGGGAACTTTTACAAATTTTAAAATAGCTCCTGCACTGACTGCGTCTGGAGGAGAAACAATACCACCAAGTAAAAATCCTAATGATAACGAGAAGCCTGGCAATATATAATTGGCTACTAAAGCTACGGACAGTGCCGAGAAAAAAACGACTAAAAAAGCAAAACTCGTAATGATACGACGCCAGCGCCACATTTCTTTCCAGGAAACGGTCCATGCTGCTTCATATAACAGTGGCGGCAGAAATATAAAAAATATCAATTCAGGCTCAATAATAATAACAGGAACTCCGGGAATAAAGCTGATAGCCAGTCCTGCCAAAATTAAAAGTATAGGATATGCTACTTTAATTTTATGCGCAAGCATAATCAAAAGCAGGATAACGATTAGTAAGCCTAAATAAAAAGGGAAATGATCAAGCATATATGTGTGTGTTCGTGAATTAATTTATAATGTCAAATTGTGGTAAATTCATATAAGTACAATTATTTTATGCTTTCTCCCTCCATGCGTTCCAATCTTTTGTGCCGAACCCCGGCACAACGATTTCCACTTTAAAACAAATTATTTTAATATACAGTTTCGAACCTAAAAACGTAAGTATTGATTTTATTGGGCTTTTACTTTTCTAAAATTGGAAGTGCCACAATTCTGCCACAAAACTCAGATCAATGATTTTTATAACATTTTTGATGTTTAGTAATGTTTCGAACTTGAGCCTTTAAATTGTTTTAATACAGTATTATAAGTTCTTGTAAATATACATGCATCGATTGTGCTCCCAGTTTAATTCTAGCATCATAAGAAAAGCTATTATTTGATTGCCTGCTGATTCTGAAATTCTTCGATCGTTAAGTTTCCGAGTGCAGAATGTCTTCTGCAGGTGTTGTAAAAGTTCTCGATATAATCGGTTATTGATTTTCTGCTTTCGCTTAGTCTTATATTTATTTTGGTACCAGTTCTACCTCTAATGTCTTGAAGTAGCTTTCTGCCATTGCGTTATCATAGCAGTTTCCTTTTCGGCTCATGCTTTGGGTTATTTTATTTGAGACTAATAAAGCAATAAACTCACGGCGGGCATATTGCTTTTCTTTGTCAGATTGAAAGAGTAGTTCCTTATTGTTCTACAATGTACGTTAAAAGAGCTTTTGTTAAAGAGGTGATGCTGGTATCTTTTGCTCTCATTGTTTCGCTGATTGACCAGCCGATCACTTTGCGGTCAAAAAGGCTATCACCACAGTGAGATTGATCCAGCCTACATCTATTTCGATGTACGTTATATCAGAAACCCAGATTTCGTTTCTTCTGGCTGCCTTAAAATTCTGTTCTAATCTGTTTTCTGATGATCTGTTATTGCGGGGTGGGCTTGTAGTTTTTTTATATGATTTTGCAATGCTTCTCAGATGGTTTTCCTTCTTAATCTGCCCAATAAATTTTCTGGAAACTTTTATCCCGATGGAATCTAATTCTTTAGCAATTCTAGGGCTTCCGTATCGGCATTGGCTCCAGTGGTAAATTCTTATAATTTCTTTTATTATATAGGCTTTCCGAACTGACTTTGCAGTGGGTGCTCTTTTCCTCCATCGGAAGAAACTGCTTTTGTGAATCTGAAAAATCCGGCACATCTTGTCGACAGGAAATACTTCAGCATTTTCTCTAATGAATTCATATTTCACCCGCCGCTCTTGGAGAAGATATTTTGAGCCTTTTTTTAGGATGTCCCTTTCGAAGCTTCTACAGCTCATTTTTATAGGATATTTCGGTGGGAGTTTTCTTTATGGTAAATCTTCCTTCTTGGTAAAGCTTCTTCCAGTGCTGAAGGGTACTTGTACTAATGTTGAGTTCTCTTGCCACGTCACAGACTCTTCCGCAGTGGATGCTCATGGAAGCGGCCAGAATCTTAAAGCTTAAAGTAAAGGTTCTCCTCGTATTTTTCATGCTGTTAAAATTAGCAGAAATAAAATTAGCTGCCAGTCACAAATTTTAGGCAATATATCATCATTTTTTACTGCTTCAGATAAACACTGCCTAAGCTTTTAGTCGCAAAAAAGGTATCAACTCCAGTCAGAAATTTTAGGCTATATCTTCATTTTTTATTGCTTCAGAAAAACACTGCCTAAGAATTTAGTCGCAAAAGAGGTATCAACTCCAATTACAATTAACAGTAAAAAATATTTTTTTCCCATTACAATATTTTTTTCATCATAATGTCTACTTGGTCGTCATCTCCTAATTTGAAAATATGTTTATCAAAAGCAATAAATCCATTTTTTTCGTAAAACCGAATTGCACGTACGTTTTTTTCCCATACTCCAAGCCATACGTAATTTGATTTAACCTTGGTAGAGACCTCCATTGCTTTTTCATATAGCAATTGTCCAATCTTTTTTCCATGGTAGGCAGCAAGTACATAAATACGTTCTATTTCTAATGCTTTGTGATCCTGCATTTCTGTTTGCGATTGTCCGGTGTTTAACTTCAAATAACCTACTACATTACCGTTAACGTTTGCAAAATAAAATTCCGAATCAGTTTGTTTAATTTCTTCAAGAAGTTTATTTGCTGCAAAACCTTCCTCTAAATATTTTGTCATGTTTTCTGCTGTGTTGCTCTCAGAAAAAGTTTCTGCAAAAGTTTTTCGTCCAATTTCTTGTAAACTGATAATGTCTTTCGTACTTACCCGTTTGATTTCTATGTTTTCCATAATTTGTTGTTATTTTAATTAGTAGAGTGTGCAGTGTAAAATTTCAACTGTCACTATTCAATTTGAAATGTTTCAAAAATTAAATCTTAACAGAATTACTTTATACAATTATTTATCCTGCAAAATTATGTTAATTAGCAGTTCTATAAAATGCTGATTTTTTATTTATTAATGCTTAAATTGCATCAATGGACTTACAACAGATTAAATATTTTCTCGCTTTAGCCAAAGAACTGCACTTTTGGAACACCGCAGGCAAAATGAATATTACACAGTCTGCCCTTTCTAGACAGATTCAATCTTTGGAAGCAGAGTTGGACATCAGACTTTTTGATAGAAACAAAAGGAATGTTAAACTTACAGCTGCGGGGGAATTTTTGCAAAAAAAGTGGGAAGTAAAAATAAGCGAATTGGCCTTTCTTCACGAGCACGCCAGACAAATTCAGTTGGGAGAAAGCGGAACCGTAACCGTGTCGCATCCAGATTCCATATCAGCCTCACTAATACCCGAGCTTCTTAGTCGTATATTATCCGCATTTCCAGATCTTAAGATAGAATTAGTGCAGGTACGATATGAAGATCAGCAGGATTTTTTAAGAAATTATAAAATTGATATTGCTATTACGAGAGACATTAATAAATCTGAAGATATAAGGTCTGAAAAAATTCATACAGATTCTATAGCAATTGTTGTACAGGAAAAACATCATTTCCGTTCATTCGAGGATATAACAAAACAAAATCTTCAGGAAGAAAAAATTATATTACCTATTAAAGATGGCCATAGTAGTTATAGTGAAATTATCAATCAGCTATTTCGATCATTTGATTTGGTGCCTAATGCAGCGCTCCAATCAGAATTTGGCTCAGCCATTATCGCATTAGTAAAAAAAGGTTTTGGAATTGCAATTTTGCCCGATTCATATATTTACCATGAAATTCCGGGTATCCGTTTTATTTCTTTGCCTTTTAAAACAGATTTATATATTAATTGGCGTGCTAATGAACATCATCCAGTGTTATCCAATGTTTTAAAAGTAGTCCTTAGAGATCAAATTCAACTCTAGTATAACTTAAATGGAGTAGATCATTTGTTGTTTAAAAAAAATTAAGGTTGAAATTAAGAATGGTACATCCGATTCAAAGTTACTTTGGCAAAAAGTGGTTTTGCTGCTTTTTGATATTTAAATATCTATGTTCCATAATCTGCAACATAAATGCTATGACTTCTCCTTAGGTTTTGTTACAGAAAGTATTAAATCCAAAATCTTAAAACCCAAATAAATCCACTTTATATAGATAACTAAAACTGAAAGCTCATATATTTTTGTTATTTTTTATACTTCTATCTTTGTCATGAAAAAACAGATGAATCAGATTTGGCTTACAGAGATATGATCTTTGGGGCAATTATTACGCCAAAAACTGGATATTGTTAACTAGAGAACTTGAACTTATAAAAATAAGTTTGCCCATTAAATGGGGTAAAATGTTGCAGTTTTTTACCCCAAAAACGGCTACCAGCCTTTAATTATGGTCAATAAAAGCAGGTGTATCAGTTTTAGTTGACGCTAATGTACCTGCTATGAGCAAATGCGGACATTCTATTGTAACTTTTTTTTAATCACAATAAAGTTGCATGCAAAAACTTTAGTCGTTGAACAGCGTTGTTATGGCTCTAGCGATTCTTTTCGACTGTCAATTATAAATATTAGCGCAATCATTCAGGTTTATACTACAATTATACACGCCGGTAGAGTTTGAATTTTGAAGTTATTTGAAACCTTATGATTTCATAAATCATATCCATAAGGGTGGCTGATCACAAACCTTTTTTTCCTGCCAACCAGTAACCTTGAGATGAAATTTCTACCCCCTTATTTTTTTTCAACATGTACCTGAAAGTTTGAACGGATCGCGCATTGCCTGTCAATACAAAAATTGTAGTCATTAAGCCAGAAGTTTTGAAAAAGGACAATTCATCAATCCATTTTTCATTATTAAATAAGTTAGTTTTGGCAAATACTGAATAGTTTTCAAGGTTCAATAACTTGGGAACATTTTTATTAGCGTCATCTAATTCAAAGCAGAAATGGAAATGATGCCCATTTTGTTTTAAAACGGGAAGAAAAGTACAGGCAAGCCCCAATGAAGTTTCATCGCCAAAAATATAATATTGCTTTCTACTGGGTACATACAGGGACTTTCCCCGTGGAGGACCAATAAAAATTTCATCACCTATATTTAAGCTGTCGATATAGTGGCTTCCTACTCCATTGCCATGAATGTGAAAAATAATATCAAAAAAACCTAGTTCCTTGTCGTGATACTCAATTGTATAATTCCTAAATTCTGATTCGCTTACACGAATGACGCTCGCATAGCCAATGTGGAAATTCCATTTAGATATATCACCTTGAAACCGGATACGTTTTATGTATGCAGTGATGTAATGAGTTTGAAAGACAATTACATTTGGACGCATCGAATCTCCAAATAAAGTACTGACCCACTTCGGAACGCTGGAAATCATAATAAATATTCTTTTAGTTTAAATGGAACTATAGATTGTGTAAAGTCAGGAATATGATTAGGATCTGCCATGCTTTCTTGCTGTATTTCATCATTAGAATTATACGCAAGTTTCTGATTAAGTTCAACATAATCTCTCAGTGCGACTTCATAGCTATTTAATCCTTTTTGCAAATCATTTTTGTGAGTGGCCAATTCTCCCGCCAACACATAGGCGCCGACCATTGCGACTGTCGTTCCCTGGCCGAGTGAAACCGATACGCTATAACCTGCATCGCCTACAAGTGTAACTTTTCCTTTGGACCAAGTGTCCATTAATATTTGATTCATGGAATCGAAGTAGAAATTTTTAGACTCCTGCATATATTCGAGTATTTTCGGTATATCCTTGCCAACATTTGCAGTACGCTCAGTAATCATTCGTTTTTGAATGTTAATATCGTGGTAGTCATACTCCAATGGCGTATCGTTGCTAAAACCTAGATATACTCTTGCTGCACTTTCTCGCTCCTTAACAATGTACGCAGCAACGGGTGCGTCATTATGTTGATATATAACTTCCCAATGGTCTAGGTCCAATATATTAGGAATGGTAAAGATGGCAACGTAATGTCCAAGATAACGCATATATTGTTTTTCATCTCCGAACACTTTTTTTCGTACATTTGAATGCAGTCCGTCTGCGCCAATTACAAGGTCGAACTGTTTGGCAGAAGCATTAGAAAAAGTTACATCGACACCTTCTTTTTCCGAACTGATTGATACTATAGTGTCATTGAAAATATATTCCGCTTTACTGCCAACCGCTTTAAGTAACACGCGTAAAAGGTCATCACGCAACACTTCAACATCCGGGCTGTCATGTTTTCCTCGAGTAATAGTGTGTTCGGTAGTTCTGGAAAGTTCTTTACCGCTGGAAGCGTCGACAATGATCATTCCGTTTAGGTGTGTGCTGTTGACGTGAATGTCTTCTAAGATCCCCATGCGTTCAGCCACTTCTAATGCTGGTCCACGTACATCAAGTGCCTGGCCACCTGCCCGGATGTATGGGGCACGTTCAACAATAGTCACATTAAAGCCGTATTCTAAAAGCCAATAGGCTGTGGTTAGTCCTGCAACACTCGCACCAGAGATTAACACCTTTATTTTTTTTTCTGTTTCCATTTTATATGAAGTTTATGTTTTACAAAGGAACATCTCCTAAGTAGGATAAACTATGCATGAAAAAGGGTAAGTATTGGATTAATCGCGGTGTGTACGTCGAAAAGCTAAAGCTGTCATTCCAGTAACCTTAGTGAACAAACGGGAAAAATATGGGTAGTCGTCATAACCTAAATTTGAGGCAATTTCTTTTACAGATTTATCTGTATAATATAATAATCGTTTACTCTCTAAAACAACGCGTTGCTGTATATGATACGAAACAGAATGGCCTGTAATGTTTTTGACGCACTCATTTAAATAGGCAGTGGATATATTAAGCATTTGAGCGTACTCAGTAGGTTTTTTATTTAATAAATAATTACGCTCCAATAATACTCTAAAAGCTTTTGTGATCGTCTCAAATCTTGACGGTGCATCCATAGACTTGGAGAGTTCTAAATACTGTGAGGCAAGTAGAGCAACTAATGTATTGCAGCTGTCTTTTAGCAGTGAATGATATAATTTATCATAATGTCTTTCCGATAATCTTACTGCAAGTAATATAGCTTGAGAGATTACAGAAAACGTTTCGCCGTTTAATATTAACGGTTTTGCAGGTGCAATATCTTTCAGGAGTATCAGGTATTCTGAATTCAGGTTTTCATTGCTAATTGCTAAAAAGCTTGCAGTTATATTTTCAAATGGCCCCATTCGATGTACTTGATATGGGGTGACATAGATGATTGAAGATGGCTGCATTTCATATTTTTGAAAGTCAATTTCGATTGGAGTAGATCCTTTTTCCTGAATGAAAAATAGATGATAATCATCCCGGTGTGGATGTGCTGCTTCTTCAAAAGTGCGTAAAAATTTAATTGTAGCTCTTCCAACGGCTATACCTGAATTGAACCTGTCAGACATAGTTTTTAAAGAGAGACTTTCGGATTTATTATGCATAAGTGTTGATTTATTGTGCAAAGTGGGCGTTCTATTTATGTGGGCAGCAAATGCTGGTGGTGCGCATTGTAAAATGAACTCAAAATAATTTTCAAAAGTAGTATAATAAAATAATATTGTTTTACTTTATTAATTGCTTTTCTACTTTTGCATTGATTCGCATCTTAATTCTCAGACGAGTGTTGACACTACTTTTAAAAAGGCATCTGTAATCTTTTCTTCTGCATTAACTTCATGTCAGGATCCAACTTGAGCCGTCATTCAAGATATATCTAATTGCCCTAGGAAAGTGGAATTTTTTGTTAATTAGCTTCCATATACGGTTGAAATCTCGATGAAACACGATTAGGTCAACAACAATAGTCAATCTAGCACTCGATATATTTTTTTTCGGAAGATCAATAAAATAACTATCGAATGTCTTCGGACATATTGCTTGTTATTATTTTATAAAATTAATAGTTGCTATTATATTACCAAGATAAATTTATAAGTATAAAGATTTTAAATTTTTATTTGACTAATCGAGATGTGCGTAATGAATAGATTAAAATAAAAGTCTCATGAGATCTGAAGCTTTTTTCGTCACAGTGTTAAGGACTTTAAAATAGAATTCACTATTCGTTAGTACAACATTGCGTCGTTTAGTAATTACTTTAAAAAGTTTTATTATCGCATTTTTAATAGTTTCTCCATGATATTAAAAATATCGTAATTTCTCCTCTTCCACATCAAGATAGTGCATCTGTCTTTTAATTATGGACTCATCTAAAGATTGATCTTCTTTATTTTTATTTCGAAGCCATTTTCGCTGCTGATCCAGCAGATCAATGTATATAATTTTAAGGTCGACAGCTATTGATTCGTCATCGAGTGTGGTATTTCGATGTTCCCATTTTTCTATAAGCTGTTGTAGCGGTATATTATCTTCAATCTGGTCAGAGTATGTGGTTTTTAAATAGTGTAAAGCATATTCACCTAATTCCTGGCGTAAGAGGATGCGGGCCTGCTCATGAGATGAAGTATCGTCATTACTGTCAAATTGCATTTTTCGAACAAAATAAGGAAGTGTAAGCCCTTGAATAACAAGTGTTAGAAGAATAACAACAAAGGTGATAAACAAAATAAGGTTACGCTGTGGGAATCCATTTCCGTTATTTAAATACACAGGTATTGATAAGGCGGCCGCTAAAGATACGACACCTCTCATGCCGGTCCAGCCAAGAATAAAAGGGGTTTTAAAATCGGGATTTTCACTCGGGTCAGTTTTTACAAATTTACTTGCAAACAGTTTAACAAATACTGTAAAATAAGATGACAGAATTCTGCTCACTATCAAAACAAGTGTTATTAATATGCCATAACCAATTGCTGTGGTAAGGCTTACATCTTCAAGTCCTTTGGTAATTTCTGGTAAGTCCAAACCGATCAGCATGAAAACTAATCCATTCAATATAAAACAAAAACTTTTCCAAACATTTATTCCCTGCAGACGGGATTTACTGGTCAGAAAAAGATGCCTGTTATTGGCCAGCAGTAAACCGCCGCTTACTACAGCCAAAACTCCTGAGCTGTGCATTTTTTCGGCAGCAAGATAAATAATATATGGAGTTAGTAAAGAAAGTACAATATCAACGTTGGCATCAGTTGGCAGGTATTTGTGGGCTTTCATAAAGAGCCATCCTATCAATAATCCAATTCCAACACCTCCAAAGATCATCCAGCTGAAACTTATCGCTGCCTTATAAAATAGAAACTGCTCTGTTGCAACAGCAATCATGGCAAACCTGAAAATAATTAAGGATGAAGCATCATTCAATAAACTTTCTCCTTCTAATATGGATGATATTGTTTTAGGAACTTTTACAAATTTTAAAATAGCTCCTGCACTGACTGCGTCTGGAGGAGAAACAATTCCTCCAAGTAAAAATCCTAATGCTAACGAAAAGCCAGGGAAAATATAATTAGCAACTAACGCTACAGAAAGAGCTGAGAGAAAAACAACTATAAAAGCAAAACTGGTAATAATACGGCGCCAGCGCCACATTTCTTTCCATGAAACGGTCCATGCTGCTTCATATAACAATGGCGGCAGGAATATAAAAAAGATAAGTTCAGGCTCAATAATAATAACAGGAACTCCGGGAATAAAGCTGATAGCCAGTCCTGCCAAAATTAAAAGTATAGGATACGCTACTTTAATTTTATGCGCAAGCATAATCAAAAGCAGGATAACGATTAGTAAGCCTAAATAAAAAGGAAAATTGTCAAGCATTTAATGTTGTTAAATTTAATTTATAATGTCCAATTGTGGCAAATGTATTTAAGTGCAATATGTTTATTCTCATGTAGATAAATAGCAACTACAAAACTACTGACGGCTTTATAAAAAACATTTGTAAAGTGATATACGCAGAAGGATTTATACTAATATATAGTTTTAAGTTTAAAAAAAAATTTTAAATCTCAAAAAATAGTGTTTAAATGGAAATTTAAAGGTTTATAATTTATTACTAGTTCAGAAATTAGTTTCGGTCTCTAATTTTGACTATATTCGTCATGTATACTTTCAATATTATAAATTGCTGTAGACGAAAAGAGTCAGCAGTAATTATAAGATCTTACACAAACTTTGGTAAGATTAATTTAGCAACATAAAATATAGGTTGTTTTCCAGCAAATCATTGCCCTTATTTTTAAAATACAATGCGTATTATTATGGGCAGGCAAGAAAAAAAAGATGAAGATCAAACCGTTTCTTCTACGGAAGAACGCATCTTTCAAGAAAAAAGCAAAGAACAAAATAGGAATATATTTCTTACCGGTAAGTCTTCGAAAAGCGGAAATACTGATAATCAAAAAAAAACAGCGGCAGTATCTTCTATTCAAAAAACTTCTAAGCAGGATAACGCAGAAAATAATGCAGCGCAGTTGATTATTGCCAACAAAAGACTTTCTATTCAAAATAATGAAAAAGAAAAACTGGTAGAAAAACTCATTGCTGCCAATAAAGAACTTGCATTTCAAAATGAAGAAAAAGAAAAGAGGGCAGCAGAACTTATTATTGCCAATAAAGAACTTGAATTTCAGAACGAACAGAAAGAAAAGCGGGCAATAGAACTGGTAGCTGCTTATAAGGAGCTTGCCGTACTAAGTAAGGAAAAAGAAAAGAGAGCGGCTGCATTAATTATAGCCAATAAGAAATTGGCCAGTGAAAATATCCTCAAACAAAAAAGAAAAGTTGAGAAGGAAAAGCGAGCAGCAGAATTAGTTGTTACCAATTTAGAGCTTGCCTATCAGGAGAAAAGAGCGAAGGAACTAACTCTTGCCAATAATGAGCTCAAAAAAGCACAGGAAGAACTAGAGTCATTTTCATATTCGGTTTCCCACGATTTAAGAGCTCCAATACGTGCCATTAATGGATATACACAGATTTTTATTGAAGATCATGCCGGTTCAATTGGTCATGAGGGAAGGAAAATTTTAGATGTTGTAATTCAAAATTCTAAAAAAATGGGGTTGCTTATTGATGATCTGCTTGCTTTTAGTAAGCTGGGACGCAAACAAGTATCCACGGCCAAGATAGATATGGCTGCGTTGGTAGAAGGATTGATCAATGAAATTATGGTTGAAAAAGGGGATAATATACCCACATTTGAAATTAAGGAACTTGAACCGGCTGTCGGAGACCAGTCATTAATGAAACAGGTTTGGCTGAATTTAATTTCAAATGCTGTAAAATATTCAAAATATAAACCGCAGACCCTCATTAAGATCACTTCGATCCTTAAAAAAGATAAAGTAATTTATTGTGTCAAAGACAATGGAGCGGGCTTTGATATGACTTACTATGATAAAATCTTTGGCGTTTTTCAACGGCTTCATTCACAGGATGAATTTGACGGAACAGGTATTGGTCTTGCCATAGTGCATAAAATAATAAACCGGCACCATGGTAAGGTTTGGGCAAAGTCAAAATTAAATGCTGGTGCCAGTTTTTACTTTTCGCTTCCTAATATAGACAGTTAAACAAAAAAATAAATGAAGAATTACGACGATATAGAAATTTTATTTGCAGAGGACAGTATGGATGACGCTATGCTTACCATACGTGCACTTAACAAAAGCGGTTTTACGAACAAACTTTTACATGTAAAGGATGGCGCTGAAGCCTTAGATTTTATGTACTGCAGGGGCATGTACTCAGTAAGAAATGCTAAAGCACATCCCAAACTTCTTCTTTTAGACTTAAAAATGCCTAAGATTTCGGGTTTACAGGTACTTGAAAAAGTAAAAAACGATCCGGACTTTAAGTCTATCCCAGTTGTAATACTAACTTCTTCTCAGGAAGATCCTGATATTGCTAAGTGTTATAGTCTTGGTGCTAACAGTTATATAGTTAAACCTGTAGACAGTAATAATTTTTTTAATGCTATAAAGGAAATGGGGATGTATTGGATGATACTGAGCCAGCCGCCACTTTAAGAACTTTTTCAATTTTTTAATAATGCTAAACAACCTTGAAAATAAATGAGTAAAATCAAAATTCTTATCATTGAGGATAATATAGATGATGCTGGTTTACTTGTCCGTTATTTACAAAAATCAGGTATAACCTTTACATCAGAGGTGGTGGACGCAAGAAAAGAATTTGAAAAGTCTTTAGATTTATTTAATCCTGATATTGTATTGTCAGACTATTCTTTACCTGCGTTTGATGCCGTAACGGCTTTTGAAATAGTACAAAACAGGAATCTAAAAATACCTTTTATTATTGTTTCCGGGACAGTAGGAGAGCACAATGCGGTGATGCTGATGAAAAAAGGAGTGACTGATTTTTCCTCAAAAGAGAATCTGGAAGCTCTGCCGCAAAAAGTAATCCGCGCCTTAAAAGAAGCAGAAGAAAGACATGAAAAAGAGGAATTGCTTGAAAAATTAAAAACACAAACTGCCGAACTGCTGCTTGCCAATCAGGAGTTAGAGATTCAAAATACTGAAAAAGAAAAAAGGACTATTGAACTGCTCAATGCAAATAAAGAGCTTTTGGCTTTTAATTTTATATCCAGTCATGATCTTCAGGAGCCGCTTCGTAAAATCCAGACTTTTATTTCTGTCATTAGGGAAAAAGAGATGGAAAACCTGAGTGAATCAGGAAAAAGCAGTATAGAAAGAATACATGTGGCAGCCACCAGAATGCGGCAGCTTATAGAGGATTTATTAAATTTCTCAAGAGTCAGTATTGTACAAGATACTTATGAAATCAATGATCTTCGTACAATTATTGAAGATGTTAAAGAGGAGCTAAAAGATGATATTTCAGAAAAACGAGCCGTTATAGAAATTAAAGAATTGGTGCCGGTAAATGTTAGAATATTTCAATTTAGGCAACTGTTTCATAATTTACTAAGTAATGCCCTAAAATTTTCAGCTCCCTGTGCTGTGCCGCAAATCATCATAGAATCTGCTGTAATTACCAATAATGATTTTAAACTGCTTAATTTAAATAACAGTTCACTAAAATGTGATTACTGGCATCTAAGCTTTAAAGATAACGGAATAGGTTTTGAAGCAGATTTCAATGAAATTATTTTTGTGATTTTTCAGAGACTTCATCATCCTGAGCAGTATTCAGGTACGGGGATTGGCCTGGCTATTGTAAAGAAAATTGTGGAGAATCATAACGGAATTATTACAGCCAGCGGAAAGTTAAATGAAGGGGCGGTTTTTGATATTTATATCCCGGCTGTAGAAGAGAGTGACCTGTCGTAATGATTTTAATTTCAGTTTAGGTCATAGTGAATTATTCACAGGAAAGAAGACCAAATTTTCATTGGATTTTTCTTTTAAATCAAATCAGATGTGGATTTTTGTATTTTCGAATTGTTTTTTCATCTCTAAAATGAAATATAAAATGCTGTTTTTCAATTATGTATTATGAAATAGATTACCTTTAACAAAATTAAATTTATAAAATGCAAGAAGGTTCAGTAAAATTCTTCAACGAAGAAAAAGGTTTTGGATTTATTACTCCAAGTAATGGAGGTGACGAAGTTTTCATCCATGTTTCAGGTTTATCAGAAAACGTTCGTCAGGAAGACGCGCTAAGATATGATATCTAGGAAGGCCGTAAAGGTCCTAACGAAGTAAATGTAGTGATATAGCTTAATAATAATAATAATATAATTATCTCTTAACAGCATCTGCTTATACCAAATGCGTTTTTTAGCCAAAAAATAAACAACCACAAAAACGCTTTAAAATTTCAAAGCCTCTAAATTAATTATTTTAGAGGCTTTTTTTGTTTCCAGAGATAAGTTGGGTTTATTTGATGCTGATCATATAAGAGTTTATAGCAGTAGTTCAGGGTTAAGACCCGTAAGGTATTTCCAAGTGTTTCAATGCTTATACCCAGGATTCAATAAGTATACTTAAATTTTCCTATTCCAAAAAAGCTGATAAATTAAAAAAGCATACGCCTCTGGGCGTATGCTTTTAGAATATAATCTTTAGGTTCTAAATTAAATTTTAGTCTGATAAACAGATTTTCCGTTTAATGAAACTTCAGCCACACCGGTCCTTTCGGTAAATGTTGTTCTTAAGACACTTCCTTTGAAAAGCGAAACATCTCCGTAAACTTTTCCTGTTTCATCGGTAACATATTCGAACAATAATTTTTTATTGTCCGGTTCGATTCCCAGCTTATAGCTTGAAAACTTTGTTCCCTTTAAATCAAATGACTGCTGGGAATCTATAATTTTATCATCTGCATAGAAGTTTGTAATGGCCTTGTTCAACGTAATGTCCGGGTAATACTTATTTACTTTTTCAAGCAGGGAATACTGGGCGGTGTTTGCATCTTCCAGTTTAGATGTAATGGTCTGGGCAGATGAAACTACTGTAAAAATAAGAGCTAAAAGTAATGTGATTCTTTTCATAATCTAAATTTTAATGGTTAGTGTTTTAAAATAATTTCTAAAACTTCATAATATCCATTTTTTGCATGATATGTGATATTATTTCTATGAAGGTACTAAATATATAGCCCTGCTGGAAATAAAAAGCAAAGTTTTAAGAAAACAGCTGTAATAAAGATATGCTTTACTGGATCTATTCTGTCGCATTTGGGAATAACTTTATCTTTATAATTTCAAACTCGTCAAAAAAATGAATACCAAAGGTCATTGTTATCCAAAATATATCATCCTTCAGGCAGTAGATTTTAAATTAAGATTTACACTTAGTTACCGTGATGTTGAGGAAATAATGAAAATTAGAGGAGTGCTTGTGGATCATGCCGCAATTCAGTGTGGGGTCTATAAATTAAATCTTTCCTTTGAAGGTATTTTTAGCAGCTCTTCCCGCTATTCGTTCCAATCTTTTGTGCCGAACCCCGGCACAAAAGGATTTCACTGCTATCGGGGCTAGGGCTGCTGAGGAGCCCCGCTTTTTGGACTAATAAAAATAAGCAAGGATATAAAAAAACAGCGCCAATTGTCTTCAATTGGCGCTGTTTGGCTTGTTTGTGACCCATAAAGGACGGATTACAAATCATTTTAATGGAGGATTTGAAGAGATTGGCTTATTGAAGCTAGAGGCTGTCTTTCGTTGGCCTTGTGAATTGGGTTTGGATATCCTGCTGGGGATTGATTTCTACGCAAATTAGTGATTAGGTAAATATAAACCCCCATAAGTACGCGACTTAGGTGGTTTTTTAATGAATTTAATTTTTAAGTAAGTTTTTAACTATTTGTAATTGCTGTTAGTGCTGATAATATCCCAAGTCATATGGATGTTCATTGAGCTGGCAGACTTATATGAGCATTATTGACGCAAATGTATTTTTTCATAATTTAGGCAGATACACATTAAATACTGCGCCATTTTCAGTACTTTCATCAGCATTGATATCGTCATTATGATTCTGAACAATTTTTTTGCACATTGCAAGCCCAATCCCCGTTCCGGCAAATTCACTGCTTCCATGCAGTTTTTGGAAGATGTTAAAAATTTTAGGAGCATCCTCCGGCCGTATCCCGATGCCGTTATCGGTGAATTGAATTTAATAATAGGACAGCGCTTTACTTAGACCAACCGAGTGAATTTCTTCATCGGAGGCAACACTACAATGAATATGAACCGTAGGCTTGATCCCTGTCTGTATAAATTTTAGGGGCATTGCCTATCAGGTTAAAAAACAACTGGGACATCTGTAGGGGACTACCTTTGATGATCGGCAGTTCGTCCCAGGTTATTTGCCCTAGTGCTCTCTATTGCCACCTCATAATCTTCAAGTGAATTTTGAGCTATTACTTCCAGATCTACAGCCACAAAGACCTGATCGTCTTTAGGCAGGGCCGAATGGCGAGTACATCGCGTATAAGCTTGCCCATACGAGTGGTTGCATCTTTTATTTTATCGATATGGCTCAGTGATTTTGCGTCAAGTTGGCTTCCGATCCTGCCCTGTAAAAACCCGTGAACGTGCTGATCTTCCGTAGGGGTTCCTGCAGGTCATGTGAGGCAATGTAGGCAAACTGTTCGAGTTCCTGGTTCAATTGGAGTAATTGTACATTGGTTTGCTCCAATTCCTCGTTGGTAAATTAGGGAAAAAATTTCTTTTGAAAAACAGTGGCCTCTCACAACCGATTCACTTTCGAGTTTGCATTGGTGGATTCCCGAAAGGCATATATCTTAAAATCAAGTTACGTACTGTAGTTCGGTGTGGCGCCGCCTAATGCTTCCTGATCCGGATTTGAGCTTATTAAGGCACCATCTACGTAAAAAAACCAATCGGCACCATTATATACATAAGCGAAATGGTGCCATCCTACAGGTGATAGCCTGCTGCCTAAATCAACAGATTGTGAAAACCCTGCAAAATCAGAACCAATGGATACGATCAATGTATTTTGATAAAGTCCAAATCCGCCTAATTCAGTTTGCCCTGCAGAACCTGGAACATAAATGCTTGTAAACAGTAGATTACTATTAGCTGATGACCTGGCCCAAAATTCAACCGTCAGAGCGTTACGGTTGGAGATGTAATTGCTTAGATCACCGGAAGTTACAATTTGATTCTGCGATCCAGTAAATTTGTAACCAATCTGAGCATATCCTCTTAGGCCAAATATGCTGAGAAGGACAATAAATAAAAGTAAAATTTTCTTCATAGAATAAAGGTTAAGTGAGTAGGTAAAAGTCTTTAACAGTCGCAGTTTTAATTTCATAAGAAATTCGCGAGCCTGTTATGGGATGAAATATGGAGTGCATTAATTTATAAATACAAGTACTCAAAAAGGGTCAAAGACTTTTTTGCGTGCCTGACTGATCTTAAAAAGCAATGGCGTGTTCAGATCGAGGCGTACCCTTTGAATAACTAATTAAAAAATAAGGTGATAAATGTTACTACCACAAATCAGATTTAGAAGTGACATCGCAAATACAACATATTTTATGCGTTTTTTCTTCAGAATGAATGAAGGAGAATTCGCTAATTTTAAACTATGTTATATTGGAGAACGAATATTCTTATAAAATTAAGTTGAAAGTATTATTCTTTATCATAGGCTTGGAAATAGAGTTGAATTGTATCAAATTTATTACAAAAAATAATAGAATATGATTATGTTGCGTAATTTTTTCTGATAATTATGTTTTATTTTTATTAAATTTTAGGATTAAAGTCGCTTAGATAAGCTAAATACTGGTTATATAGTAATTGTGAGTTTATTTTTACAATGTGGTTTATTTATTTACCTCGTCTTATTAATTTGTTTAAAATTAGCTAGTTATGCCAAAGAGGAGTTATTTGGAGCGCAATTTTTAGTATCTCCAGCATTAGTAAACATCTTTCTAAAGTAGTGTAAAGTTAATTTTAAACATATTCAGGAAATATCAGGGAAGAGGTATTAGATAAATACTTTGCGAATTCCGATTCTGCCATTTTACCTCTGCTACAATTGCAGAAAATGTAAGCGCATCAATACTAAGCTTTTGGAGTGACAGGAGGAATGGGTAAGTTGTCGATGATTCTTAGTTAGTTAGTTAGTTAGTTAGTTAGTTATTGTTTTTTGTTTTCTCTCACTATTTTGTAGTCTTTAATCTTTTACTTGAAGATGCTGTAGAGGAAATTAAACTCACACACTGGCAGTAATTATTCTGCTGTACAGATACTAACTATGATACGCCCAAGGCACTCAAAGGAGTTCCTTTACAAGTGCTGTTCCGATTGTCCGTTGCAAGTAGGCGTCGGTTTTCAGATAAAAGGCCCTGTTTGTTTCAGTGGAAGTAAAATGGTAAAATTTGCCCCTTTACCCGCTGCTCCACCAGCCGTTATTACGCCTTTGTGGCGCTTTACGATTTTTCTACATAAGGATAGTCCCAGCCCATTGCCTTCATAGCGGTCTTTGGAATGCAGCCGCTCAAAGGCGTTGAATACTTTCTCCGTATACTGTTCCTCGATACCAATACCATTATCTTCCACCTCGATTTGTACATAACCCTCCTTGTCCGTTGGCGAGGTATGGATCACGATATGAGGCGGTATATCGGCTTTAGAAAACTTCAGTGAATTTTGAACCAGATTGTAAAATAATTGATGCATAAGTATGGGTGCAGCCTCAACCTCCGGAAGGGTTCCGATGCTAATCTGGGCATTTTTTTGTTCAATGACAAGCTCAAGATCTGTCCGGATGTTGCCCAGGATATGATGCAATGAGACCGGGGCTATGGGCTGCGTGGAGTTATTTATCGTAGAATAGGCTAAAATCCCTTCGATAAGATTCTGCATACGGTCCGCTGCTCTGGTGATTTTGGCTGCATACCCCAGTTGTTTATTATTCAGGGGCACATCGGATTGCGTCTGAAGCAGCGCATTGAAAAAGTTGATTTTCCGCACCGGTTCTCTCAAATCATGGCTCACAACGTGTGCAAAGTGGAGCAGGTCCTCGTTGGACCGGGTCAGCTCCCGGGTATTGGCAACGACCTGCTTTTCTAGCTCCTCGGCAAATTCTTTCTGCCGGTGAATGTCCTGTGTGATTCCGATAATAGTACAGGGCCTGTTGGATTCATCTGTAATGATCTTGGCATTGACCTTAATCCATTTATAGTCCGTGCCGTTTTTGATTCGGATCTCGTAATTAATCAGGCCGGTGCGGTTGCCTTCGGCTAATGCCCGGTCGCGGACACACACGTCCTGGGGATGCATACGGGCAACGAGCATTTCGTTTGTGAGTATTGGTTGTTCCTGCGAATTAACTGCCCAGATTAAGTTGAAATTCTCGGATGTTTTTATTTCTTTGGTAGCAAGGTCAATTTCATAGGTGCCCATACCCGAAGCGTCAACTGCAATGCGCAGTCTTTCATTGGAGAGCCGGAGTTGCTGGTGCGCAAGATGCAGGTCCGTTACATCAAGGCCGGTGTTCATTATCCCGTAAACATTGCCCTTCTTGTCAAACAGTGGGGTAAAGCTGTAATTGAAGTAATAGGAAGTCATTACTCCCTCTATTTCCAAATCCACTTTTTTATCCTTCGCATGATAGGGGACACCCGTTTGATAGACCTGTACAGCCTCTCCGTAGATATGTTGCTGCTGTATCTCCGGTACCACATCAATATACCTTTTGCCCAGAATATCCGCACCTTTTCCCCAGGCCTGTATAATGGCTGGGTTAGCTGATTCAATAATTAGATCATCGCCTAAATACACCGCCATAGGAAAGGGGGAATGGTTGACCATGTCAGTAAGCAGGAGTAGTTTTTGTTCCATAGGGGGCTATTTTGCAGCGATAAGTTAAAAATGCCATGAGAACAGCAAATTTAATTGTCAGAATTATAAAAATTTCCATAAAAGTAAGTGAAAAATCAAGGCGATCCCACATAGCATATCAATTTAGTATTATAATTAATAACGACCGTTTTACCATTCTCATAGACTTGGAAAATGCTTATATAAGAAAGAAAGAAAGAAAGAAAGAAAGAAAGAAAGAAAGAAAGAAAGAAAGGCTTTGATACGAAGCAGTAGCTTGGATATTTTGATGTAAAGCGTTGATTAAAAATAATGGGCGCTAAAATTTAGATAAATTATTTCATCAATTCCCGAACCATGTTAAATAAAGATTTGGTAATTTATTCCAGTACGGACATTGTCAATAAAACATTTTAATAATCTAACTACTTGTGGAGATGATCTTTAAGTGGTTTGCCGTTCGTTTAAGTTTGCTCGATGGCCGTAAAGATCAGAAATAGCACAGTTTGATTAAGAACGCTTCAATAAGAGGATAAGATTTTCGAACAAGGTCTTTTTTGCACGTTGATCAAATAGGGATACTGCCTGCTGTACTTACAAAGATACCGCAAGCTTGATATAAAACTGTAATGATGTGGAATTTTGGACGTCCATGGAGCAGGCAGATTTATAAGTGGATTATTAATCCAACGTATTCTTAAGATTTTGGCAGATACACATTAAACACCGCGCCATTTGCAGTACTTTCATCAGCATTGATATCGCCATTATGATTCTGTACAATTTTTTTGCACATTGCAAGCCCGATACCCGTACCGGCAAATTCAGTGCTTCCATGCAGTTTTTGGAAGATGTTGAAAATTTTATGAGTATCTTCTGGCCTCATTCCAATGCCGTTATCGGTGAATTGAATTTTATAGTAGGACAGCGCTTTATTTAATGTAAGTAAATGAATCTCCTCAGGTGCGGCAACACTGCAGTGAATATGAATGGTAGGTTTGGTCCCGGGCTGTATAAATTTTAGGGCATTACCGATCAGGTTAAAAAACAACTGGGACATCTGAAGGGGAATACCTGTGATAACCGGTAGTGCGTTCCTGGTTATTTGGGCTCCGGTGCGCTCTATTACCACCTCATAGTCTTCGAGGGTTTGTCGAGCAATTTCTTCCAGGTTCACTTCAACAAAAACTTGCTCATCTTTGGGCAGGGCGGAATAGGCGAGAACATCCCGGATGAGTTTACCCATACGAGAGGCTGCATCTTTTATTTTATCGATATAGCTCAGTGATTTTGCATCAAGATGGCTTTCAATCCTGCCCTGTAACAGTCCTGTAAACGTGCTGATCTTGCGTAGTGGTTCCTGCAGGTCATGGGAGGCAATGTAGGCAAACTGCTCGAGTTCCTCATTCAATTGCAGCAATTGTACATTGGTCTGTTCCAGTTCTTCATTAGTAGCCCGCAATTCTTCTATTACGGCGCCAAGCTCTTCGGTACGCTCCTGAACCAAATTTTCCAGTTCGATCTGAAGTTCGGTCTGGATAGTAACGTCTTGTGCGGTCCCGTTCATTCGTATGGGGTTGCCTTCAGGATCAAAAACGGTTTTGCCTTGTGCATGCAGGATTCTTTTTTTTCCGGTATTGGGATGGATCACGGTGTAAGTTTCATCATACAACCCGCCCGACTCAGGGTTTAGTGCCCAAGCTACTGCTTTGGCTACCCTTTCCTGATCTTCTTCCAGCAGGATGGGTATGACTTCATTATAGTCCTTGGCAGCAGGATCATAGCCAAACCATTCTATCAGGCGATCGGAATATGTTAGTCCATTGGATGCCACATCAATACTCCAGGTTCCCAGCTGGGCAAGATCCACTGCGCCACGCATGCTTTGTTCGGCCTCCTGTAGCTTGTTGCGCGCCATAACCTGCTCGGTTACATCTATAGCAGTACATATGACCCCGTGGATTTTTCCTTCCGCATCAGGTAAAGGTTTATATGTGTAGTCATAATAACCATAATATGGTGATCCATTTCTGACAAACATAATACGGACAGCCGTTTCGCTGTGAGTTTCCCCGGTGCTTAATACCTGATGATATGCCTGGAATAAATGGGTTTCTTTCATCTCCGGTACCGCTTCCATGATTGGCATGCCGATAATGGAATCCCCTCTGCCAAATATTTCGAGCATTTTCTCATTGGCCTCCCGTAAAACCATTGAAGGTCCGGTGTAAACCAGTTTTGCTACGGGAGAATTATAGAAGACGGTACGCGCAAACTTTTCGCTTTCTTCCACCCTCTGCCTTTGGGTGACTTGCTGGGTATGATCCATAACCCAAACTGCCACCTTTTTTACTATTCCGGTCGAGTCTTTAAGCGGCGCATAAACAAAACTTAAGTAAATAGTTTCTTCCTTGCCCTGTTTGAACAGGCTGACTTTCGCTTCGCTCACGGAATAGGGATGTCCTGAAGTGACCACATCAGCCAGTGTATTTTCATAAAGATGGCGTACTTCCGAAAAGGTATCCCAATGGAAATGACCCAGGATTGCTTCGCGCGGCTTTCCGGTTGCCGCTACATAGCTGTCATTTACGATCTCGGCTTTAAGGGATTGAGCATCCAGAACACAGATACCGACTGGCGCATTCATAACTAGTAAGTAAAGTTCCAGCTGGTTTTCGATATTCATAGGGTTTAAATTATATTATGGACAAATTGATTTTAAATTTTTTAAGCTTCATACGGTCGCAAGATCTAAAGCAATGTCAGGCTTTACCTTCGGGAAGACATAAAAGAACATTGGGTGATGAAAAAATCGCAAACTGATCATATCGGTGCTATGGATTTGGAATTTCGGTGGAATTCCTCGCCATTGAGTAATAATATAGTGGAACCACAAAAAAATAATTTTTTTTTGGAACTCCTGCATGGTTATTAGTGTTTGTAAGGTCTGAATTGGAGCGGTACATAATAAGCAGCTTTTAGCGACTACTAATGGGTGGACAGCCCAAGGTAAGATTGACAGGATAAGAATTGATATAAATGCAACTGCGGTAAGTCCCATTACAGAATTAATCAATGCGAACGTTTTTAGATGTTAGTTACGAGATATTGTGCTGAGCTCCTGGAATTATTGAACAGTTACAAAGCCTAGGCTTTCTCGCTTGATACGAATTTAAGACCATCTAATGTCATTTATTTTATATAATTTTCGATATTTTTTACACCATTTTCATCTATTTGATAAGTAAAAGAAGAAATAGGAATATACAAGAATTATGGTTCTGAATTTATTATTAACTGCTAAAACATTTTCTAGGAGTAGGAACCTTATCAAATCAGTTGCTGTAATCAAAATTTACCTCACCCCTAGTTGGGAAGTCTCTGCTATAGTATTTGTTCTCTATTCCAGATTTGTCCCAAGCGTTTTCTCTGTACTTATTTTTCTGGTAAACTTTGAGGTGGCTATCAAATAATCATCAATATTATCGGTATAAGTTCTGATAAAATCAATGATTTTACGCAGGTCATCACAGCGCGAATCAATCCGGTCTGCCAGTGCGTTTACTTTATTGATTGTGGTATAAATATCATTCATTCTTTAAAGGTAGTTTAAATAATTAGCAATCAGCGATTTTTACGAGGTATTTTTTACGAAAACCAAAATATTAGGGACATTGCATTAATGCAGCAATTTAAGCCGTGCCTGACTGAAAAAGAGGATGTAAAGGGTAGCTTTACTTATAATTGAAAGGAGAAGGGATCATCTTCACATAAAAAAGAACAAAAGCAGCTCTGATTTACTTCCTTGACATTATAAGATATTTGAATATTTTGCCTGCTTAAATTCACTTCGTGTAACACTAATGTTATTAATGATGTCTTGTAGATTTTTTTTGATAATAAATAGAGCTTAATAATAGTTATAAGGAATTAAATTAGTACTTTTGAACATTAATTTGGATAAAGCCCGCTGTATAATTATTTATACGTTTACACGCCTTCTGACTGTATAAAAGCGATTAGAGCTGCAACGCAGCTCTTTTTTATTTCTCTTTTTTGGTCAATCTGCTTATGTTTTTATTTTATATTCCTCAGCGTGTGAAATGCAGTATTGTGCTCACATTTAAATCAATAATTGACATCTATAAAAATACACTGTGGTATTTCGTCCTTATTACAGTGCTTAGTAAGTTTTTCTATTTCAATATCAGCTTGTACAAGATTACCAACTTACCCTATTAAGTAAGGAAGAACAAAAACGGGCAGCTGCATTGATTATTGCCCATAAAAAACTAGCCCGTGAAAACATCCTGAAGCAAAAAAGAAAGGTGGAGAATCAAAGGGTGCTGCACAACTGGTAGTTACTAATTTAGAACTTGCCTATCAGGAGAAAAAAGCAAGTGAGCTGCTGCTTGCTAATAAGGAACTCAAAAAAAGCGCAGGAAGAATTAGAGTCGTTTTCTTATATGGTTTCACACGACTTAAGGGCTCTTATACGTGTCATTAATGGATATATGCAAACTTTCTTTGAGGATCATGCTGATTAATTGGTCAGAAGGGAAAGAAAATGCTGCAGGTTGTCATTCAAAATTCAAAAAAATGAGACTTCTTATTGATGACCTTCTGGCTTTTAGTAAGTTGGGACGCAAGGGGGGTCCATTGAAAGTATCAACATGGTTTCGTTAGTTGAGGGGTTGATCAGTGAAATGGAAGTTGAAAAAGGACATACTATTCCAGTATTTGAAGTGGACGGCTAGATCTGACCCTAAGCGACCACTCCTTAATTAGAGAGGTCTGGCTCAATTTAATTTCAAATGCAGTGAAATATTCCAAATATAAACCTCAGACTATTGTTAATATTACATCAAATCTTAAAAAAGACCGGGTAGTTTACTGTGTGTAGGACAATGGGGCATGCTTTGACATGACGTATTATGACAAAATCTTGGGGGTTTTCCAAAGGCTGCACTCCCAAGATGAATTTGACGGCACCGGTATTGGTCTTCAATTGTACAAAAAATAATAACATGGCATCATGGAAAGGTATGGACAAAGTCAAAGTTAAATGACGGTGCAAGCTTATACTTTACACTTCCTAAAATAAACCGTTAAATTTTAAAGATAATGAATTACGGCGATATCGAAATTTTATTTGCAGAGGACACTATAGATGACGCTATGCTTACTAAACGCGCGCTTAACAAAAGCGGCTTCACCAACAACTTCTGCATGTTTAAGGATGGAGCCGAAGCCCTTGATTTTATGTTCATTTAATGTATAGTTCATTATAAGAAGGCATTATAAACATTACATCTGGAGGTTTGAATATTGTAATACAATTGATGGTATTATGTAATACGGGCTTTAAAATGCCTTTGTATATTTGAATAAATCTTTTGAAAAAAAATGTATGGCAACGACGGCAAAAAATACTACAGCAGGTAAGGCGAAAAATGTCTCTTCAAAAATGGACAGTAAGGCCGCAGCAGGAAAGTCCAGTGGCACTGCAAAAGCGAAAGCATCAGCCGCCGAAGGCCTAAGGGAATTATTTGTGGATTCATTAAAAGATATATACTGGGCTGAGAAAGCACTGACCAAAGCACTGCCTAAAATGGCTAAAAATGCAACATCGGAAAATCTTATCACAGCAATAAACGACCATCTTGCGATTACACAAGAGCAGGTGAAAAGACTGGAAAAAATTTTTTCATTAATCGGGGAGAAAGCTGTAGCCAAGAAATGTGATGCAATGGAAGGACTTATCAAAGAAGGGGAAAGTATCATGGAGCAAACCGAAGTAGGGCCTGTACGGGATGCCGGAATTATCGCCGCTTCACAAAAGATAGAGCATTATGAAATTGCTACATACGGCACGCTGGCTGCATTTGCAACTACGCTGGGCGAAGATGACACTGTATTGCTACTGGAGAAAACTTTAGCAGAAGAAAAAGAAGCCGATACATTGTTAACTCAAGCAGCGTATAATACGATTAATTTTGATGCTAATGAAGAAGATCAGAAACAGCAGTAATTTAACTATTATCCCAGCCTACAACAAGATACCAGGCCTGTACTTCAAGTACAGGCCTTTCTCATACCATTAGTGTCTTAAGGGTATGGCGGAATGATAAGGTAGCAGGTTATAATCTGCAGAAGTTCTGCCGTAAGTTTAAATTTACCGCTGTAATGGCCCGGTCATAGATAAGATTAGTTTCTTTAGCGTATGGCAATGCATTAGCATGTAAACCCAACTGCTGGTGGCTATCTTCCAATGACAGAATCTTTTTTGCGGAATATCTATTTATATGAGGGCTTTCATCAACAGCATTCAAATAACGATATATGTACATATTAAAGCATTTAATTTACTGTTCAGCATCGTGCTTTCAGGTTTAAACAAAAAGAGATTAATTTCATAGGCGGAAGTTACTAAAGAAAATGGATTCAAATATGGTATGCGCGCAGGAGAATTTCGAAACAGCCGGTTCACATTTACAGAGACTGGCTGATTTTTTACCCTACCCAATTATTCTTTCAGAACGGATAGGTACTGTAAATTACTATTTATACTTCAACCAGAATTTTATAGATAAAATAGGTTATAATTTAAAGGAGGCTGGCAATGCAGTAAAGCTTAACGAGTTATTGTATCCCGACGAAAATTATCGCAGTGAGGTCTTAAATCTTTGGAAATCCAAAGACACTACTTTCAGGAAAAAAAGAAAAAAAAACGTAAAAATCAAAGCACAGTTGACTCTCAAGTCCGGGAAGAAAAAATGGTATCAGATAAAAGATTCCATTATAAATGATATACATATTACGGTCTTTGTCAATATTAACAGCGAGGTAAGGCTCCAACAGAAATTAAAGAAAAATAATGGTAATAATGAAAGAATGCTTTCAATTTTGGGGCATGATCTAAAAAGTCCAATTGCAAACCTGATTTCAATATCAACTCTGGGCGAAAACTCAGAAATTTCCCCACAGGAATTTACCGAACTAATGCAGCTTATAAAAGAAGAATCCACAGAGGTCTTAAAACTACTGGATACCACTTTTGCCTGGGCAAGACATAATTTTAATACTATTCAGCTCAATGTAACTTTAATCGATTTTGAAGTATTATTAGAGGGAGTGCTTAAAGTTTATAAATGCATTTATGAAAAAAAGAATATCAAAATAACCTGCAATGTGAAGAAGCTCGTTGATATCAAATGTGACACGGAAATCCTTACTGTTATTGTCAGGAATCTGATCTCAAACGCTATAAAGTTCTCACATCAAGGGGGGTTGATCTCAATCAATGCCACGGCCCGCGAATTAGTGGTGTCAGATAATGGCATTGGAATGACGGGGGATATGGTCGATGGAATCATGGATAACAATTACAAAACAACACGGGGTACGGCAAACGAAAAAGGAATAGGGGTGGGCTTGCAGCTTGTTTTAAATCTTGCGGAAAAAATTAACTGTAGACTGCTTATTAGCAGTGCAATTTCTAAAGGAACCTCGGTAAAACTTGTTTTTTAATTTCTGTGAAGTGTTTATTTATTTTGTAATGTTTAGGTTAATAATAATAATAATAATAATAATAATAATAGCCTCTCAATATAAGTTTGTCAAGCTCTTTTGACGTGTGCTTTTCGTGATCCATTGGCCCGTATAATTTTTCATAAGTTCAGGATCTGTAAAAGATCTCAGGAAAGTGCGAGGAATTCTGTTGATCATACTACCATCTGCAGGGATATGCGCCAGCGTGGTTACTGGAGATGCAAATATATAAAAGCAACGTGCTGGTGGCCTTAGTTGCAGGATGGACGAGAGTTATGTTAGGGTGAAAAATTGTGCGATGGGGCCGGTCGGATCTTATTTGGGTTGAACGACAGGTTTTATACTATCGTTGATCAGGAAGACGAGGTCTCCGATGTTATTTTCCTGGATATAACGCCGTATAAATTCTTCGGCGGGTTTTTTATCCTCCGCAGAAACAGTGAAGAAATTCAGGTGGAAAATTTCATCCTTATCCGCTATATGGATTATTTCCGTGTAACAGCCTTTGATAAGAGCGCCCTTAAATTTGAGCACTTTTTGCATGCCGTGGCTGTCCATTTCTTTTTTGACCCTAAGATGTATTGTCTTCGGCATGATGTTGATGTGTTCTTCTTGCTGAAATATTTATATTAGTGTGCTTACGCAGTTTAGACCTGTTGAGAGCCTCTTCTCCTCTCGTGTTTTTGCGCCAAGATGTTATAGCGTTACATGAAACGTAAAAATAATAAAAAGCAGTAGTACCCCAATAAAAAAGATGTTAAATTATAGATCGAACGATGGGGACAATTAGATGTTTGTGGATGATTATTGCTATCTTAGCTGCTTAAACGAAATACAAAGAAAGGAAACTATTTTCAAAAGGCTATGGTACCTGAAAACATTATCACTCTCTCCGCGCTTAACCACAAAATCCATCAGGCGGTGCAGGACCGCTTTAAAGGTGTCACCTATTAGGTAGTGGCCGATGTGACCAGTCACAGCTTTAGGGCCGATAAAAAGATCCATTATTTTGAGCTGGTGGAGAAAGGGAAAAAGAACAGTGCCATAACCGCGAAAATTATGGCAAGGCATGGGGTGAGGGCTCGGTTCACCTGTCTGATTTTGAAAAGAAGACCGGACAGCGTTTTAGCAACAACCTTCATGTACTGGTGAAGGTCAGTGTGGATTACCATCCGCTGTACGGGCTCTCTGTAAATGTGCTGGATATAGACGTAAATTTCACGCTGGGTGTTTTGGAACAACAGCGAAATGCCACCCTTAAAAGACTGGAAGCCGAAAATGATTATATAAGTAAGACCCCTGAGGGATATTCGACACTGAACAGCCGTCTGAAACTCCCGGTGGTGATCCAGAGGGTTGCCGTTATATCAGCGAGCAATTCGGCGGGTAATGAGGATTTCCGTCATACCCTGCAGCACAATGATTTTGGTTATAGCTTCCAGATTGATGCTTATTATACGATAGTGCAGGGAGACAACAATGCAAAACTTTTTTTAAATAAACTCATAGAGGTCTATAACAGTGGTATCCCGTACGATGCCTTGGTCATTACAAGGGGCGGAGGGGCACAGTCGGACTTTCTGATTTTTGACAATTACAGCATCGGAAGAGCAACAGCCAAGTTTCCCATTCCTATTATCACGGGGATCGGACACCAGAAAAATGTAAGTATCACGGATTTAATGGCGCACACCCATACCAAAACCCCGACCAAGGCCGCTGAATTTATTATTGCCCACAACCGAAAATTTGAACTGGGACTGCTTTCGCTTCAGCAGCATATCGTAATTAAGTCCCAGAAGCTGTTCTTAAACCAATACAAGGAGCTCGAAGTGCTCAAGAAAAATATTTCCCGTAGTTCATTTGAATTGCTGACCCGGCACAAAGAACAGCTGTATGGTACCAGGCAAAAACTCGCCGGAAATGTGAAAGACATCCTGCATGAGAACAATCGGCAGCTCGCCTTAACCGGGCAGAGGACCGCGAACCTCTCGCAGACCTTATGAAGCGCCGCAGGAATGAGATAGTATTTATGGCAGCAAACCTCAAGCTTTTTACAGCCGGGTACCTGAAAACCGGGAAGCTGAATCTGGAGCATATGCAGAAAAGCATCCGGATGATGTCCCCTCGGAACATCCTTAAAAAAGGATATGCCGTGGTGAGGGTCCAGGCGAAAATTACCAGCAGTACAGAGCAGATAAAAGAAGGAGACCATATAGAAGTAATCCTTTACGATACCCTACTTAAAACCACCGTTACAAGCAAAGAAACCTATGATGGAAGAGACACTGACCTATGAGAAGGCCTGGAATGATCTTACAGCAATTTCCGGGGAAATAGAAAATGAAACCATTTCAGTAGATGAACTTGCCGTTAAGGTAAAAAGGGCCTCTGAGCTTATTGCGTTCTGCCAGGGCAGGCTAAAGGCAACCGAGACCGAAGTGGGCAAAATTATAGACGGTATGGAGAAGCAGCCGGATTCTGAAAAATGATAATGATCCCCCGGTAAATAAGTTCATGGTAACAGTGGGTGTTTACTTCCACGGCTTGTACCACTTTTTTTCCGGATCTTCTTTTTCAGTGTCGTTATCAAACCTGTCAGTACGGTCTTCGTTTTTGAAAACAGCATCAGCTTCAGCGCTGGATTGCTCCTCATCCTGAAAAGGATCCGGAGCGGTTTTCAGGCTTTCCTGAAAGCTTAAAAGTTCAGCAGGGGAGGAACCCTGATGTCCATCGGATGCGGCAGTGAGAAAACGAAAAGCAAAATCAATCGGTTTTTCTTTTCCCATCTCAAAAAAGTGGACACTATACTGGTTTTTTTCCCTGTCCACATGCTGTATCTGCCCTGTGTTCCATACCGGGTGCAGGACCAGATCCCCGACGGAAAAGGCAGTATCTTCTAAAGTTTTTGCAGCAGCGCTAGTTTGGGCGTTCTGCAGGATCCCAGCAGAGAGTTTTCCTTTACGCACATAGAATTCCTCTTTGATTTCAAAAAGGAACCGGGACGGGTATTTGTTGAGTCCCGTTGTGAAATTAAAGCCTTCGGAATCGGTCATGTAGAACCTTTTTTCGGCCCTTGTCACCGCTACATACATCAACCGTCTTTCTTCCTCGATGGCACGTTTTCTTCTTTCTTTGATCGAAAGCGCACTTGGAAGCACCCCTTCGGTAAACCCGCACAAAAATACGTATGGGAATTCCAGTCCCTTGGAGATGTGAATGGTCATTAGGCGCACCTTGTCCTGATTTTCGGTATCCTTATCCAGATCGGTGTAAAGGGCAACCTCCTGCAGGTATTCGACAATATTCACCGGACCGTTGTTTTCTTTTTCCAGCAGCAGCATAGAGCTTACCAGTTCCTTGATGTTCTCGAGCCTGTCCTCATCACCGTCCTTGCGATAGAGCTCGGAAAGCCCGCTTTTGTCCAGTATAATCTTTACAAGATCTGATATGGAATCCGTATCGGCATCTTTTTTTAGTTCGGCGACCAAGCTGAGAAAATCTAGCGCACCTTTTTTATGGAGTTCCTTATCTTGTACATTTCGTTCCAATGCCTCAAGCAGCGAGAGGTTCTGTTCCCCGGCCAGAAGGCTCAGCCTTTCGATGAACTTTTTGCCCAGTCCCCTTGTAGGATGGTTGAACAGGCGAAGGAATGAGAAGTTGTCCCCCTGGACAATCAGCCTTAAAAAAGAGAGTACATCCTTGATTTCTTTGCGTTCAAAAAAGCGTACCCCGCCAAAAATGATATACGGGATATTGTCCTTGATGAGTGCCTGCTCAATATTACGGGAGAGATGGTTCGAGCGGTAGAGTATCGTGATATCGGAATAGGACGCATTTTCGGTCTTTACTATTTCCTTGATCTCTGTTGCCACCCAAAGCGTTTCCTCGAAATCATTTTTGCCGTGGAAATGCACCACTTCAACCCCTTCGGGATTCTCGGTTACCATATCCTTGTCTACCCTGATCTTGTTGTTTTTGATAATATGGTTGCCGACTTTCAGGATGTTGGGCGTGGAGCGGTAATTTGGTTCATGATGATGGTCTGGGTATCGGGGAACATCTGGTCGAAGTCGACGAGATATTCAGGTTTAGCCCCCCGCCACTCGTAGATAGTCTGATCCGGGTCGCCTACCAGAAAAAGGTTCTGGTGTACGCGCGAGAGCATCTCCACGAGGTGGAACTGGCTGTCGGAGCTGTCCTGCGCCTCATCTACTTGTATGTAATGCAGCATTTGCTGCCATTTGGAAAGCACGTCGGGATTGCTGTCTAAAATGAATGCCGTAAAGTGGATCAGGTCATCAAAATCCAGGGCATAGTTGCGTTTTTGTTTGTCGAGGTATTTCTGGTAGACCTGACTGGAAAGCGAGTCTTTTTCATCAGCAATAAAGGTTTTGTTCTCAATCATGTATCCCAGGTAATCCGAGGTGCTTTTCTGTTTGGAGATAAAGCGGAGAACCTGTTTGAAAGTCAGGTTTTTGGAATTGATATCCAGTTCGGTGAACACCTCCCTAAGGATGGTTTTCTGGTCGTCGGCATCCAGTATGATAAAGTTTTTCGGGTAGTGGATCTTGTTTATTTCCTCCCGCAAAAAGCGAACGCAAAAACCGTGATAGGTGGTGATGAAACTCACATCATAAAGATCGCCGATAAGCGCCTTGACGCGTTTTTTCATTTCCTGGGCCGCCTTGTTGGTAAAGGTCACGCACAGGATATTGGAAGAGTTGATGCCGAGCCTGTCCACGATATAGGCAAAACGGGAGGTCAGCGCCTTTGTTTTCCCCGAACCGGCACCGGCAATAACACGCACATAACCCTCAGTGGTTTTAACTGCCTGAAGCTGTTTGGGATTAAGGTTCTCTAAAATCGGATCGGTCATAACAGAATAATATTAAAATAATTAAAGGCAGACTATAAGGCAGACCCCTTAAAAACAGCGATAGGGACAGAGCGCTGTGATGCACAAATTTAGGGAATTTATTCCAATGGGACGGTCTTGAGAACCAATAGAATAGCATCTGCCTGATGGCATCAGATATCCCTGGTCTGTCTAAAAGTAAGGTTGATCCTGGGCAATACGGGTCTTGCCGTTTTGGGTACCTGATGCTCCCACCAGGTATTGGTGTTTCCGGCCATCAGCAGAAAGGTGCCGTGATGCAGCGGGATTCAATTGGTGGGATACCTTTGAGCACTTTATGGCGCAGGCGGAACATACGCGTTTCACCAAAGGTAACCGAAGCAATATTCATGTTTTTATTGCTCGAGTAAGTCCAATCACTGTGCCATCCCACCCCGTCTCCGCCGTTCCGGTAAAGGTTCAGCAGCACAGCATTAAAGCTGATGCGGGTTGCGAGCTCTACACGCTCCCGAATAAGCAGCAGCTCTCGGGGCCATTCGGGATTGGACTTGCGCTCAGGACTATTGGTGTCCCCGTACCAGGCAATCATTCTCGGAGCAGTGACTACCTTATCATACATGGGCATCTCGTATTGGCGCCATTGGGTAGTGTGTAGTAAAAAATTATAATAGTGATCGGATTCTTCCTTAGGGAAAAAATTATCGATCAGCAGCAGATCGGCATACGGAGCGTCAAATATTCTTCTGCCTGCGCAGCCGGATGAGAAAAGTTCAGTGTCATCAAATAGCATCATTTTTTTCACATTTAGTTGGACTTAATTTACTTTCCCTGATGGCCCCGGTCGAATTCGTCATCCGCTCTTTGTTTTATGTTCGCGATATCCGTTTCAGGCTACTGCGGATAGCGGGCGTTGTGTTAGACGTAGATTTTCCCTTTTTTGGCGACATGTTAAAATTTCGATAGTATGTCATGAATTGACCGCAACGGTCTACACTTTTTTCTAATCCAAGAATCCATCAACCCCTTAATAGTTCTGTTTTAAAAGAGACAAAAAGTCGTAATTCTGATAGATTGTACTGCACTTCATTAGCTGTTATCTTAGAAGATCAAAATTAACACAGATGGCGACAATATTTTGTAATTAAGGTGTTACAAATGATAACAAAATTAATTGCCAATTGCAGGCCCTGTGAAGGACGTATTTATAGTTAAAATCCTGTTATTCGAAATTACGCATCGTCATTAAGGAGTACTATAGGACAATGTTATACTGGAGAGTGTATATTGAGGATGATGCAGTAATTGGTGTTTTTATTTTGCCAATCTATATTCCATCGCGCAATATGTCATTTAATGGAGGAAAAAGGCCTATATTTGAGGAGTATTAAACCCGTTCACGGATATAATTCGATTGTTTATCGGTTACAATTGCCAGGCCAAGATTCTAGGGGCATTTGTGAATTTTTAGATTTTTGTCTTCTGTAACTGCCTAATTTTAAAGCCATGTCAACACGACCGAATACACATACAGTTATTTATCTGGCAGATGATGATGAAGACGACAGGATGGTGTTTGTTGATGCTGTGGAGGACCTGGGTATTCCTGTACGGGTATACACGTCTGCGGACGGAAGCCAGCTCATGAAATTACTTCATCAGGCACAACAGAGGCTACCGGAAATCATTTTCCTGGACATCAACATGCCCGTAAAAAACGGTTTTGAATGCCTGGAAGAAATTCGCAGTGGGAACGAGCGGTTCACTGACATAAAAGTAATCATGCTCTCGACCAGCAGTAACCCTTCCAATATACAGCGCTGCTTTGAACTGGGGGCCGATTTTTATGCTGTGAAGCCCAGTACATATCCCGAGCTTAAAAGCCTGCTGACAAACGTAATGGCAATAGACTGGAGTACTTTTGTAAGAAATAAAACAAAATTCCTGCTCTGGTGAGTTTTCAAATTTAGCTCCCATAGTGCGTTTTAAACCACAACTTCTGTGTCAGCTGACGCTCGTCCGGGAATTTGCTCAACGTTATTTTCAGTTGAAGCGTACGATGCTGTCTTTTTTGATTAGGATATGGAAATCCCTCAGGTGCCACCAGGCCGGACAGCGGTCCAGAGGGCCGTTAAAGTTCTGGATGCCGATATACCAGCTCTTCAGAAAAATCGGGGTGTCGCTGATTTTGGCCCAAGGGGTCCAATCCACTTCCCCAGGGGGAGATAGTTCTCGAAATGACGTTTTATTTCTTCGTGATTCATACCACGAAATTAAAGCTAAAACCAATAGGGGACAAGAGCAATAACAGCCTGTGGGTCTGGTTGCGTGGGGGATTTTGCTGTTCTTTATGCCAAAATAGAAAAGCCGTTTACACTTCTTTTTTCTTTTTACCTTTTTTTTTCTGCCCCCAGACGGGCAAGTTTTTCATTGAGTTCGGTGTGAACGCTGCGCTTTGAAATATAATGGAAAGGATTACTTCACATCGTATTCAAAGCTTTTTTTTCGTATCTTAGGCTAGGTATCTATTTGCGATTCCTCACCGCACTTATACTGTTAACTTTAATCAGGGATCTATGAAAGCATTATTGATAGGGGCGACAGGAGCCACGGGTAGATTCCTGTTAGACCAACTCATACAGGACGACCATTACACCGCGGTAACTATTTTTGTACGGCGCCCCACCGGGAGGTTACATCCTAAACTGACCGAACATGTGATTGACTTTTCCAATCTGAATCCCTATCGGGAATATATTAAGGGGGATGTTGTTTTTTCCTGTCTGGGCACTACACTTAAAGATGCCGGCTCCCGGCAAAAACAATGGGAGGTAGATTATGGGATTCCTGCCGGCTTTGCTAAAATTGCCCGGCTGAACAGGGTCAGTTCGGTAGTTTTGGTTTCCTCATCGGACGCTTCGGTCAAAAGCAGGGTGTTCTATTCCAGGATGAAAGGGGAACTGGAAACCACAATTGCGGAGCTGGGTTTCGGACAATATATCATTTTTCGGCCAGGGCCGCTTTTACGTCAGGGAACTGATAGAACCGCTGAGAAAGTAGTGCTGAAATTCCTTGGCTTTTTCAACAGGTTGGGTCTTTTGAACCGCTATAAGGCTCTTCCCACCGAAATCCTGGCCATGAAACTGGCCAAGGCGCCCTGGACATTACCTCAGGGAACCTCTGTTTTAAAACTTCAGGAGATAGCTGAATTTTGAATCCGGTACACCGTACATACAGCAGGTGTTCGTAGCTTTCCGCAACAACCTCACCACTCGTATAACCGATATACTGAAGAAGCCAGACTGTTTATTAAAAGATGGACTTTGTTCCCGGGCCGCTTCTGCTGCAAAGCAACAGCGTGGGGATACCATTCCATTTAAAAAAAACAGGTATTTTTACGGGTATAAGGTAAGTTTTTTTTTAAATACCTTCGCGCCGGTTTTTTTTTTGATTTATAAACTTTAGACTACAAAAAAGAAAAGCCGATTTAAAAAAATTGTAACTTTAAATCCTTATTATGAGATTGTTTTTTCGAACCTGTTTATTAATAGCAGTAGTATTAGCAGGAAATTCCTGTACCATGGATGAAAACCAGCAAGCACAGGCCGCACCTTTACCGGCATCCCAGCAGGAAGCAAAGCAAAAAAAAATTCTTGAAAAGTTCAACGCCCTGGGGCTTGATCCTAAGGACGTCCAATTTACCGATACACTTAGGGACAGCAGCAATAAAATTGTGTTAAATTCAGTGGATGAATTGGAAAACTTATTCCCTGACCCGCAATATGCTACCCCTGAGCTTAACTCAAATGCTAAAAAAGGGGGTGTAGATATTCCCGCCCTTAATCCATTGGCCAGTGGTGAGGGAAGTGCCGGCAGCTGGGATTATTGGGATTATTACAATAATCCGGAAATCACCCGTTTTGAACAGCAGATTCCGGTCAGGGGGGCGCTGTTTGATATTTACTTTGCATTTTGGTATTACAGGCTGTATATGGAAACCACTAGTGATCAGGGTATTAAATCAGCGCAGGCCGGACTGTTAGGCTATACCCTGGGGGTATCCTATGAAATGATTGAAGCAACCTACAAAAGGGGTGCAGCTCCTAATTATGTAAAAATTTACGGCCTGCTGCATTACAATATTTTCCTCGAGGGCGTAGGGACGGTATATACCAGAAAATGTGATATTTATGGATACTTTACCCCGTATAAAAACAATAATAATGTGGGTACTTTTATCTGCGCATTAGGGAGTTGATTTTGCTTAAAATTAAGCCATATGGATTCAAGCTTTTACTGGCAGCTTTTTGTACTGTCCCTTATTTGTTTTATGCTTTATACCCTTTACGCTTTAGGGAGGTCTTCACTTTCTTCAGATAAGAAGCTCCTGTGGTGTATACTGATTTTGGGATTTCCACTTTTTGGCAGTATAGCGTATTTTGTGGCTGCAAGGGGATCATAATGCTAATAATCCAAAAAACCGGTGACTGGATGTTCTCGCGCTTTTATGATTAAAAAGAGCTGCCCGGGGGCAGCTCTTTTGTTTCATCGTAAAAAAAGTAGGTCTTCTATTTAGATGATTGCCTTGATTTAGTGCCAATTTATATAAGGGCGGCATTTAAAAATTTCCATGCTTAAGTATGTTGGCATCCATTAAATCGTATAACCTTTCTTCCCAGTTTTTTGCTAACGATCCCGCATGATTATTATCATCATTATCTTCAATGACATCATACAGTAAATAATTTATCACAGCCATAATTTTATTCTCTGATATCGTTGTGGGTATGCCTGCTCTTGACCCGGGATGGTCCATAGGTGAGCGCGTTGCATAATGGATCTTAAAGCCCTGCTCTAATATTATTTGTCCTTTGCTGTTAAAGGACTTGTCCGATATGGAAAGTACTACCAGTAATTGTGGAGAAACCCATGAACCTTTCGAGAGTCGTTCCCAAAATAACCCTATTAAATCTTCTCTCGTTGCTTTTTTGATCAATAGCATGGAGACTGCTCCTACCAGGTGCATCCTCCAGTTGTCCTGTTGTAATAACAGTCTGATACCCTCTGCTATGGTTGGATCCGGGTTGGATTGCAGTATAGCTTCCAGTTTTGAAATACTCCATTGTAAATTGCAGTTTTGCGTTTCATCACAAGGTAGTGCTGTTAAACTCAGAAAGGGCAGATGATGGGGTCTTCCGTCCCAAAAGTTCGTGAAAATTCCTAAATCCATAATGTTAACCGTGGCAGCGTTAAACACTAAGCAAGTTGCTGCTTTTTTAAATGATTTACTCTGAAAATGCGTCTGGCTAATATAGAAATTTTAAGCTACATTTTTCCATAAATAATCCTACTGCCACTAAAAAGTACTGGCGGTGTTTTTTTTGTAACATCCGTTTTCAATTGTCTTTATGAATGTCTGTATGTTTTTAGTTTATTCTATTATCGCCTCGCGTTTAAAGTAGCACTTAATCATTGTAAAGCAATTAAATGGCTTTGGTGATGCAAACCTGCCCAGTGCTGCCTTGCACATCCCTTTCCGGCAAAGATTTCACCGGATAGCAACTGATGGTCCCAAGGAGAAAGCAGATAGGATGTCAGCCATAAAAGGTATGGAGTAGTAATTTAAATAGACCCCTGTTTACAAGTAATTAAGCAGGATTACTTTGGCACTTCCGGTGGAAAAGTAGTAACTTTGACCTTAAATATATCCCTGAATTAAAAAACAACGAGCCAAACATGCCTTATAAAAATATACTGCTTATTGATGACGATAAGGACGATACGCAGTTATTCCTCCAAGCAGCCAAAGCTGCACAGAAAGATGTAATATGCCGTACAGAGCTCGATCCGTCCAGAGCGTATGAGCACTTAACCGCCGCGGAAGATCTGCCTGATCTCATATTTCTGGATTATAATATGCCTGTGGTAAACGGGCTTGAGTTTTTAAAGCGGATGCGCAATGCCGAGAAATTAAAGAATATCGAGGTAATTGTGATGTCAACGCCGCCCGAAGAAGTAATGGTGAGATGGTTTGAGAAAAACAATACCGAGGTGCGTTACATTTCCAAGCCCAATACTTTTCAGGAGCTCAAAGAAATGCTCACAGAACTGCTTTGAATTTTGCTGGTTAGGTACGATTACTTCCTTTTATTTCTTTGACAGGCCCGGAGTATCGGGATCAGATGAGACAGGTAGGTGGCCTTTATTTCTGAATTGGGCGACAGGTATTTAGTGGCGTTGCTATATTGAAGAAAACCGTCACATCCAGCTTTTGTACTTCATTTCTACTATTTTCCAACTCCCGCGGCGCTATCCAGCCAACGGAAATATTGAAAGCTCCCGCGCAACGGCCCGGGCACAATGATCTGCCTGGTCAACGTTCCTTTGCAGTCTTCCCTTCTGACATTGCATATATCATCTGCTCAGTAAATGATCTCGATTCGTATTTGTACGGGAGCTATGCTGTGGGATTTTTTTAAATCGTCGCTGCTGATTATTTATTTTAGAAATAATGACTTAAAATATCAGCTTTTATAGCTGCACTTCAATTGCTTGCTGCGCCTACTGCGCCATATGCTGTTCCGTTTTCATTGTCGTCAGGGCTTGCTGTCTACCTCATGCTCGATGTTGCGCCCTTTCCTGTATTTTCATTTGGATCTTTATGGCCTTGCGAGTGTAGCACGCTTGATAACGAAGCTTTTTTTATAATCTGAGTTGACGGTCAACTTCTTCAAACTTTTCAATTAGACTGTTTATTTTCTGCTGTTGTTTTTTAATTTGTTTCGGACGCAGATAAAACCAGTTAAAGCCAATCCATAATAGTGTGATGGCATAAGTCAAAATTGCGAATTCAATATTCATTCTCGACGCATATTCATACATATACAAACAGATTCCTGCAATTAACAGCAAAAAATACCAGGTAATTCCTTTGGTCTGCATAAATTGCTGTTTCCTTTTAATTAAAATCAATTTTTGAAGATATTCCTGATTGCTTTGATCGGTGTCTATATTTCTGTAATGTTCTGATAATCTATTGTACAAGATCACATACATTACCATTGCCAGTATCGTTAATACAATTCCGATTTTTGTCGAAATAAATTGCGGCTGAAAATAAATCCAGATAAAAACAATAAAAACAGATGTTAGTGAAAGCAGGATATTAACTTTCCACATGGTTTTTAAAGCCGCTTTTTTAAACTCCTTCAATCTATTTTTCAAATCTTCTATATTGGGTTGACTTACGGTTTGTTTTTTCCATAAATCGTTGAAATTTATATTATCCATTTTGTTTAAATTTTTGAGTCAGTTTTTCTTTGATTCGGTGAATTTTCACTCTCACATTAGTTTCAGAAAGCCCGACTATTCTAGCTATTTCTGCTTGTTTGACATCTTCTAATTCTAATGAAACAATAATACGGTCCGTTTCCGGAAGTTCTGCGATACATTTATACAAAAACTGAATCTGAGGTTCTGTTGAATTTTGTTTTTCTTCTGAAAGATGAACTGGCAATTCTGATTTTGGGAAACGTTTTTGTTTTTCAATCTGCCGTAAACAATTATTGGAAGCAATCCTGAAAATCCAGGTTCCAATAGCCGATTCATTTCTAAAGGTCTCCAACTTCTGCCAGACGATAATAAACGTTTCCTGAGCCAAATCCTGTGCTGCGTCATAATCGTTTACAAAACCCATACAAAGCCTGAAAATCCTGTCCCAGTAAACCCTGTAAATTTCTTCGAATTCCATTTTAAGATTTTATAAAATTATGTAACTGCTCCACATACCAAGCTGTATCATCATACATTATAAAATGCAGGCCTTTAGACGCATATTTAAAATTACCCGTTTTCAGGTTTTGATATTGTCCGTCGATTGCCGGCTTTAAATTTATAAAATAGGCTTCTAATAAAATTAACGAGGGACATTTTATTTTAGAAATCCTTTCTCTTAAATCGACATTAAAAAAGTCACAATACATTTGCCCAAATGTAGTTCTGTCCGATTTTACACTCCAGTCAACAACCATTTCCAATTTAGACCGATCTGCCAAAAGTCTCGGCATCGTTTGTTTTTGCATATCATAAAACTGACTTTCCGTAAGTTCTGTCATTTGCTTTACAGTTGCAGAACAATCTATATTTTCTTTCGATTTAAAAGAAGGATCACTTAAAGCCGCAAGACATGGAAGCGCATCAACAACCACAATTTTCCCTATTAGTTCCGGATAATCTGCAGCCAGGGCAAGAGCCAATCCGCCGCCCATACTGTGTCCAATTACAATGGGCTTTTCAATTTTATTTTCTTTGATATAAGCAGCAATTTCATTTTTCCAGTTTTCCAATGAAGGATCTGACTGTGCTTTTACTCCGGCGAATCCAGCCATTGTCAAAGTATAACAGGTAAATTCTTTTTCGAAATTAGCTTTGGTTTCATTCCACACTGCTCCGGAAGAAGCAAACCCCGGAATAAAAAGGATTGATTGTTTTCCGTTTCCCGTCTTTACCACTTCAAACGGATATGATTTTGTCTGTCCAAAGACATTTAAGCACAATGCGGAAAATAAGAATGCGATAATTAAGACAATATATTTTTTCATTATAATAGTTTTTAAGTTTATAAATAATCGGATCCATGCTTTTGATACGACAACTATTAAAATGTTACAAAGTTTTTTTAAATTTCAATTAAATAACCAAGCTTAGGGACCAATTCCAATGTTGGAGTGGGTTTGACCGCAAAGGGCGCAAAGATTTTCGCAAAAAGGGATTTAGAAGTAGAGTTGCTTCCTTTATCCCCTGCATATAGCAAGTGCCAAAAGAAATTTGCGAGATCCGCACAATTCGTGGCGAAAATATCTGTGCGTTTTCTAGCGGTCTGGGCGAACTCGAAGACCAGACATTGAGCACCGAATCTAAATCTCCAATCTTTCAAGGAATCTTTCACGTTGACTGTCCCAATCCCCGCCCTTAGTATGTTTAACTGAAATACCCGTGTGTAGTTGGTAAAGGGCAATCTTAGCAATACCATTGATTTCGGACCCGAGAGGCGCATTATTATGATATGGCAATTATGTACAAGCATTGAAAAATTGTAAAAATGCCTTTCTTGTAGGCGTCTTAAAATTGCTAAGCATGTATTGAAGTCCTATACAGATTAATGAATGTCTGCTTTACAGGCTCAGTTTAAGATTGTTTTTTGGACGATTGGGATTTTAAGCTTTGTTTGTTTTAGTTACTATAAGGAAAGATCTTCATGGAAATTGATAGGCTGCCACTGGCAGCCTATTTTATATAATGGCTTAATGAATCCTTAGGATGATGTTTTATGGGGCAGTAAAAAAAAACTCATACAAAGGGTGGCATTTCGTATCTGATAAGGTTAGGTCTAGCCCCGCTTGTAAAATAGGGTTTCCACAGTGTGAGAACTGTGCTAAGACACTTTGATACTATTGGCGTACTTCGGCGTTTCCAATGGAAGCAGCCAGTATAATTGCGCGGGTTTGCCGATCCGGTCCCCGCAATACAGCTGCCCACCGGTTCGTTCATACTAACAGAAAGGTGCTTTTACGGTCAACGATTTGCCATTTAAGTCCGAAATAGAAGGTTCCCTAAGTATGTATTGGAAACTCCGGTATCCGGAATATAACTTGCGCAACCTGTAGTACCCAATTCCAATTTCAATCCAACCCCAGCTTCGCTATAAGTGCAAAATCTGTAAAAAATCAATTAAAATATAAAAGATAATATGATACAATTTTATATATTTAAGGAACGAACAAATAAAAGTTTTAAATTTAGGAACCTCCATATGTTTTTTTACTCGATGCTCCTTACTCCATTACTTTTAGTGAATCGAGATTTTAGAGAAAACCAGCACTGCGCTGGGTTAGGGGCAAGCTGGATAAATAGTCATTTTGAGGATAGTCTGTATTATCTTAAGCGCATCAATACACTTTTGTACCGCTGTTTAGGCAACTGTCAAGTGTTGTTTTCTGCTTGCCAAATGGCCCAGGGGATTCTCCAGAAAATTAAAAACAGAGATAAATTGTGCTGATAAGTACTGGAATTAAAAGGGAATGGCTATGGAAACAAAAATATTAATTGTCGAGCGGTATCCCGTCCAGGCTGGGTTAATTGGCCAGGAACTATCAAACGGTGGCGTGACCTGTATTACGGAAATTGTCGGCTCCGTAGAGGAATTTACAACAGCCATTCACCATTTTAAGCCTCACCTGATTATCTGCACTTATACGCTGGAGGGAGCGAAGGGTGCATCGTTTTTCAGCATCAAAAAGCAATTGGCTCCACATATCCCTTTTATTTTTATCGCCCAGGCCATTACGGTGGAAAAAGCAATTACGCTGGTCCGTATCGGGGCTTATGATGTAATTCTAAAAGAGAACCTGAATCTTTTACCTGCTAGTGTTAAAGCTGTTTTATATAATGAAAGTCCAAATGCGGTAATTATTCCTGAGCGGCCTTCATTGGACTTCGCCAAAATGTTGGACCTGACGATGGATATGGTTTGCTGTCTCGATGAAAAGGGCAGGTTATTGTATGTGAACAGCGCGTTTGAGAACATTTTGGGCTACAAGATCCACGAACTCATCGGTAAACAATACAAGGACTTGCTCTTTAAGGAAGATTGTTGCGGGCCTGAGATGGCCGACAGTGCGGTAAAAAGCGAACAGTCCAATATACCTGAGAAAAGATTCCTGCATAAAAATGGCAGTTCGGTCTGCCTGCTCTGGTCTGTGAGCTATGACGAACAGTATAAAGTGAGTTATGGTATCGGAAGGGATATTACCTCGAAAAAAAACATTGAAAAAGCATTTGAGATAGAAAGGCGGCGTTTTCACAATCTGTATTCGCAGGCACCATCCTCTATGGGGATTATAAAAGGACCCAACCACGTTTATGAACTGGCAAACGAGCTTTTTTTACAATTAATCGGTAGAAAGGATATTATTGGAAAAACGGTAAGAGAAGTATTGCCGGAACTGGGCTCGCAGGGAATTTTCGAGATATTGGATCAGGTCTATAAAACAGGAGAACCCTTTTCGGCCAATGAAATGCGTATTCAATTGGATCGACAGGGCAATGGTACCTTAACGGATGCTTATCTGAACTTTATCTATCAGGCGCACCGAGATGTTGATAACCAGGTGGACGGCATCCTTTTCTTTGCCAATGATGTAACAGAGCAGGTTATATCGAGAAAAAAAATTGAAGAACGCGAAAAGATGTACCGGGATCTAATTCAGAAATCACCCGTGGCCACCTATTCCTGTGATGCTGAAGGGCGGATCCTGACCTATAATAAAGCCGCAGCCGCGCTTTGGGGAAGAGAGCCGGAAATAGGGAAGGATTTATGGTACGATTCGTGGAATATTTATAATAATAAGAGCATATACAAACCATATAGTTTAGGTACGCTCATTGCAGACCTGGAGGGAGAACAGCCCAGTCTGGGCAGGGAGATAGTTATTGAACGTCCTAACGGTGACAAGCGTAATGTGCTGCCTTACCCTGTCCCTTTTCGTAATGATCAGGGCGAGATAACAGGAGCTGTGATTGTACTGGCTGACCTTACAGAGGTAAGACTCGCACGGCACGAGTTAAGGAAAAGCGAGAAATAATACCGGCATCTCTTTGATAACAATCCCATGTCGATGTGGGTGATTGACTTAAAGACTTTTAAATTCCTGGATGTAAACAAAATGGCGGTACTTCAGTACGGGTACAGCCGCAAAGAATTCCTTGCTATGACCGCTCTGGACATACGGCCATTTGATGATCGGGATCATTTTATAAAATCGAGCGATCCCTCCAAGATTAACGGATCGAATTACAATCGCGGAAAATGGAACCACCTGAAAAAAGACGGTACTATTATTCCTGTGGAAATCGTGGCGCACGATATTAAATACGAAGGATCCCCGGCAAGGTTAATCCTATCCCATGACATCACCGACCGCATAAAAGCAGAAGTAAATCTCGAAAAAAGAAACCGCGACCTGATCAAAACCAATGCAGAACTGGATAAATTTGTATACAGTGTATCCCATGACCTGCGCTCTCCCCTTACTTCTATTTTAGGACTATTGGCTTTCATTGAGTCAGAAAGCCAGGAGGATGACACGCTTTTTCATGTCGGGCTGATACGCACTAGCGTCAATCGCCTGGATGAGTTCATTAAAAACATTTTAAGCTATTCGCGAAATAACCGTGCAGGCCTTGAAGTGGAAAAAATTCCGCTTCAGCAAACCATAGTGGAGATCGTGGATTCGATGAAGGATCTGCCCGACGCAAGAGGTATTCACTATCAAGTTGACATCACGGAAAAAGAGCCTTTCTACTCTGACAGCCTGCGTTTGAACACGGTTTTGGAGAACCTCATTTCCAATGCCATCAAATACCACAGAAAAGAAGAGCCCGGGAGATTTATAAAAATTACCGGATATTCAGATAATAAAGGCTTTGAGTTCAGCATTGCAGACAACGGAATGGGTATTGCCCCACAATACCATCAAAGGATATATGAGATGTTTTTTCGCCTTTCAGTCAAAAAAAGCGGTTCGGGCATTGGACTTTATATCGTAAAGGATGCTTTGGAATTACTTGAGGGTTCCATAGAAATACAGTCTGAAGAAGGCATTGGGACAACATTTACTATCACACTAAAAAATTTAAAACTATGAGTGCAGCATCTGGGGCAAAATTTGATACCGTAATGATAATAGATGACAATAGTGTCGATTTGTATATCACATCACGGATGGTTTCGAAAAACAATTTTGGCAGCAATGTTTTGCTTTATACCTCTGCAGAAGAGGCCCTTAAATATCTGAAAGATCATCAGGATGAAAAAGCCTTGCTTCCCGACGTGATCTTTGTGGATATCTATATGCCTTTAATGTCGGGGTTTGAATTTCTGGCAGAGTACGACAAATTTGACGCCTCTTTAAAAAACGAAATCAGGACTTATATTGTGTCCTCCACAATTGATAAGCAGGACATTGCCCGATCGGATGCGGATAAAAATGTGGTCTCTTTTCAGGTGAAACCCATTACTAAAGATTTTCTGGACCGGATAATGTAAGTGATCCGTATAGGAAGTCCATCGTGTAAATGGGGATTCTCCAGTGGCCATTTGTTGTCCTGATCCGGAGTTTCTTACCATACTACAGGCGTCCAAACTGGTTGATCTTTCCGTGGCGACCATCTATTCCAAGGTATGCCGCAATGAGATCCCGGTTAACAAACACGGCAAGAAGCTTTATTTTATAAAGTCCGAACTCCTGGACTGGATCAAATCCGCAGGATTAGAACGATTTGTGAGATACAATGGAAATCGGGCAAAAATTGTCGGGATAGAATACCGATAACGTGCAGTAAATTTTTTTTAGGTTGCAGGTAAAATATGCTGAACCATATGAGCAGAAATGCGGGGGCAAGCTCCAGAAAAGGCGCCGATTTAGCGTCTCTGTCCACTCTACAGAGAATGTCCACCACAACCGATGCTTCAAAAAGTTTATATTAGAATGGTATTTACGGTCTTACTTTGGTTTTTTAAATACAGCAATCCCTCTAATGCAGGTCCTTGTGTCTCGATAACGTTCGCTTGCCCGGCTAAAGGTCAGGTAAGAATAAGAATGCTTCACGATACATAATTGGGTGATACACATTTTTGCCAGTACTTTACAATGGTTTGGACGGTATCTTTTAGTTCTTCAAAATCCGACGGCTTTACAAAGAATCCCTGGATTGATTTAGAGTAGGCATTAATAACATCCTGCTGTGCGGCACTTGTGGTGAAAAACAGGTAGGGTATGGTCTTTAAACGGATGCTCTCATTCTCGATTATCTGATTTCTGAGTTCTATACCGTTTAATTTAGGCATATTAATGTCCGAAAAAACAATAAAGGGTTCATCCCTGCTTTCTTTGAGATGTGTAAGCGCCTCTTGGCCGTCGCCGAAAAACAGAATCTGGTTTTTATAGTCCAGTTCTTCAAATACCGTCCTAAAAAGATCCTGATCGTCCAGATCGTCTTCTATAATGATAATAGCTCCTTTTTTATTCATGACCTGCTTTTTATGTTGTCTGCATTCGTGTAGTAGAATTGCAATCTCGCTTGATCGCAATTAGTCTGTTCCACTTATATACTCTACGTTGTTGAAAGCATAAAGGTAATGGTAAATCTATTAATCTAATGCCGTTTTGGATAATTTATCAGGATTTTTGGACTTTAAACGGTGCAACTGCATGCCGATCGTAAAAATTGCAGTCTAAAAATAAGAGCTGATCAGCGATTTAATTTTTAGGGTTCGATTATTGAGCAGGCAGATCTTAGATATTTTTAAATCAGTCGTTTATATTTTGTAACTGCTGGCAGGATTTATGTAAAAGTGCATCATGGAGAATATTTAATTTTATGCCGTACTGAATCAGGCACCAGACACCGGAGTGTTCCTAAAGTCCATTGTCGATCCGGTACTTTAAAGTTACTCTTAACTTTCCTATTGAGAAATTATACGCCAACGGACAGTCGTACGACAGTCAAAATGTTTTATTATGTACCGAAATATATGGTTAATCGATGATGATAAAGATGACGGCGAATTGTTCGCCGAAGCAGTGCAATCCCTAAACGCCGGCATACGGTTCCGCTTTGAAAGCAATCCGTTACAGGCTTTAGAGCTCCTTCAACGGGCTGAGAGTCTGCCCGAGATAATATTCCTTGATTTGAATATGCCGTCAATAAACGGGCAGGATCTTCGCGAAAAACTGCAAGACCATGAACGTTTCAGGGATATTCCCGTTGTACTGTATTCTTCCTATTCGAAGGCCGCAGCCGAACAGCTCTCACTGGTAAATGACACGGATCAGTTTATCTCAAAACCCGGGAGCTTCGAGGCGCTAAGGGAAATATTGCGTCTTGTACTGAATGCATAGGCAATCCTAATATAAAAGTTAGAACCGACCGTTGTCAGGTTGTATGGTTTGGCTATAGTTAATGGGTATCAACCGGATCAGGAGTACTATTGATAACCTTGCTAAAGAATTTTTTTTTTAAACTTTTTTACCCTACTTTTCTTAAATAAAAGAGTACCTTTAGTATTCATAACCGTTAAGGTTATAATTCGGTTGTTTATCGATTTCAGTTACTTATATACTTGTATAAACATTTGCACATTTTTAAATTCTTGTTTTATGTTTTACAAAAAAAATAGCACGATGTCACTAGAAAAACAAAAATCTGCCCGTTATATATACCTGGCCGACGACGATGAAGACGACCGCGAACTCTTTGTCGAAGCGCTGAGGGAAGTTGATCCCTCGGTGATCCTTACCCAAGCAGGGGACGGCATGCACCTGATGCACATACTCAGCACCATATCGGATCCTATCCCGGCGATATTGTTTCTGGATATTAATATGCCCGGAAAGTCAGGGCTGGAATGTCTGGAAGAGATACGCAAAAAGGAAGGAAGTGCCAAGGAAATTAATATTATTATACTTTCTACCAGTAATGATCCCGAAAATATTGAGAAAGCGCTGGAGCTAGGAGCAAACTTTTACGCCCTAAAGCCCAACAGCTTTGATGTACTGAAAACCTTTTTAGCAGCAGTACTGGAAATAGACTGGCAGCTCACAGAGCATTGCAAGAAGAAGTTCCGACTCCTCTAATTTTACCTACTCCCTCCCAGTGTGCAAATCATGGTACCTGGCATCCTATTTCTTTTTTACGCCTATTCTTATCACCTAAAAATTAATTTATGATATATGAAGAGGCACTTATTGAAAAACTCAACTATCCGGAGCTTACAAACACGCGCGGCAAAATTATGAAAGTATTTCTTATACCGGAACTGCCAGGGGATTTCAGAAAGTACCTGTTGGATTTTGCCTATAAAGATTTTGACGATACAATTGTGATCCGATATTCGTCTAATAAGCGATATAAATTGTTTTATCGCGAGCTTAAAATATGCGGACCGGCATAAGTTTTGGAGTGCTGCAACTAGGTATCATTCACTATAGTTTACTGGGCTGGGTCATTCGCTGGGTTCTGTCGCATCTGTTTAATAAATAATATCTTTAGACGTTCAAAATATATTTTATGAATACGAGAGGTCATTATTATCCCAAAGCCATTATTTTGCAGGCTGTTTATTTCAAGTTGAGATTTACATTGAGCTACAGGGATATTGAGGAAATAATGAAAATGCGTGGAATAGCAGTTGATCACGCGACGATCCAACGTTGGGTATTTAAATTTACTCCAATGGTTGAATCTCAGATGAAAAAAGGAAAGAGCAGAGTCGGGGCCAGCTGGCAATGCGTGATACTTATATAAAAGTAAAAGGTATCTGGTTTTATTTGTATCGGGCTGTTGATAAATGTGGTAATACGGTGGATTTTCTTTTGACCAGAAGAAGAAAAAGGATGAGTGCACAGTCATTCCTGATAAAGCGATAAAAAATAATTACCAGCCAACAGTAATGGATATAGACACAAGCGGCTCTAAAACAGCGCAATATGGGTTTATAACAAACGGTCATTCTCAAAGATTAAAATCCGGCAGTGCAAAAAAATCTCAACAATATGGTGGAACAGGACCATCGTTTCATAAAGTAGCGGATACAAAACGGTTTGGGTTTTAAAAGTTTTGCGTCTGCCAGAAGAACCTGGGCAGGAATTGAAGTTCTGCACATGTTAAGAAAAAATCAGATGCTTAACCTAGGAATAAGCATGTTCAAATCATTCTGTAAATTGGTTGCATAATTTTGGGATTCCTGAATTATTTCGGATTGACATGGCTAATGAGAGAACCATTTCTTTCCAGATTTGGCTTTAAAGCAGTTTTATAAGACAGCACCTGCAATATCAATAACAACCTGCTCCTGAATCAATTCTTTATGGATAACATTATAGACTTGTGGATTTTCAATGTTTTTAAGTGGCATTCTCGCTACGTAAGTAGTTTTCTTAGAAATTAAACTTTTTCTATTATTAATGACCACTTCTTCCAGCTCTTTATTAGAGACTTTCAGTTGCACATTTATTGTAGTTGTTTTTCCGTTCTCTACAGTAAGTTCTTGTTCAGAAGTTTCATAACCTGTTAAAGATACTTGAAGTGTATAATTATTTTCTCTTATTCTGCTAAGTTCAAAATAGCCATCTTCATTTGTAAATGTGCCATACTTTGAATTTTTAAGAACAACATTTATCAGTGGTCTGCTCGGTGCCTTTCTCATTAATATAAAACTTTCTAAGCAGGCCTTCCAAAACAAAATAATGATGCCGGCAGATCTGTCCCTCCTTTAGCAGATTTTCTTTTTTACACGTTTCTTTTATGTTGAAGTATTTTTTGATCTGCTCAAAGTCATTGTCTGAGACCTGTGCGAACTTGGCTATATGGTTTTTGAGTATATTGTACATCCGGAGGAAATGACATATTGGTTTTGACTGTTTGGCCAGCTTTTTAATCCGAATGGTGCCGCTGGCGCGCTATCATGCAAATATAGCAATAATAAGCATAGTAATGTTTCGACATTAAGTTTTACGCGGTATTTTATTACAGTGTCTTAAGTTAATTTTGAAGCTTAATGCACCGATACTGCATTTAAATTCAAATCAGTTTTTTATGAGAAATAAATCAGCATTTTGCCTCAGTCGCGCAACAAGTTCTGGATGATCTGAAAAAGTCGCTTACTGCATTTAGTGTTTGTCCTTAGCGGCTTTGTGAATTTGGTTTGGCTGTACCGCTCGGGGTTTCATTTCAAAAAGCAGTTAGTTTGGTATTGTATTCAATTCTAAAAAAAAGACAGCCTTTACTTTCTGTGTTAAAACGGTCTACATTAAAACCCGTTTATGAACTATTTTAAAAAATAACTTATAATTTTTTTGGAAAAAAAATGAATTCCATTACAAACTTATTTTCTCCAAATATAAAATAGCATAAAGCTGAATAAAGTTATTATACTGCTTATAAATATAAAGGATTCAAAGTTTGTTTCCGGGAAAGCGGCCGAGCGGGTCAGAAATATTCCCGCTAAAATTACTATTATGATGCCGGTTGCGTAAGATAATACAATTTTTCCAACCCGGCTGCGGCCGATTTTTTTTTCTTTGTAATCGAGCGGGGACGGGGAAGGTTTTAAATGAGTTTCATTGAATTGAAAATTGAGTTTTTCCTGCAGTATCTTAAGGGTGTACATCCGCGCATCGACCTCTCCATTCTCTATCCTTTGGATTGACCGCAGGCCTATGCCGCTAATATGCGAGAGATGATGCTGCGTCCATCCCTTTGCCAGCCTTTGTGATTTAACAGATTCACCGATTTTAATTTTATCATACTGCATAATTGTACATGTCATTTAAACGCCATTTGTGTTTGACGTCACTATTTTATTAAACAAAAATATAAGTTTGCCGTATTAATTCAATAAATTTATTACGATATGTTGGGAGTAGCACTTTTATTCGTTTTATCTTCTGTAATTGCTTTTCTTATGTATGGAAAACAGTGGGATGTACTGGGCATCTTACCTGCCAGGAAAAGGATGCTGTATTTTATTATCAGTATGGTGCTGGTCGCAGTATTATGCTTTTCCACTATATGGATCGACAGCGCAATACGCCTTATAAGATGGAAAATAAAGGAGCCTGTTGATTTCTTTCTGTTAGGAGCAGCAGCACGTTATTATTTTATTGCGGCTTTAACGGAAGAACTTGTTTTCCGCGGTTTTCTGCTTTACTTGCTGGCAAAGACTATAAATGCAAAAACTGCCAGAATATTTTCAGCACTTTGTTTCGGATTTTATCATTGGTTTTCCTATGAATTGTTTGGAGCGGGTATCGTACCGATGATGTATATTTTTATTATTACCGGATTAGCAGGTTATGTATGGGCAGGTGCTTTTATTAAATCCGGCACTATATGGCTTGCCCTGGGAATGCACTTCAGCTGGAATCTGGCCCAGGCTCTCTTTAAAGGGAAAGAACCCTACGGCTCCCTGCTATTTTACCAGGTTTCCAAAACCGGACTTTCAGATCTTAGTAATTTATTTTTGTCTTTGTTTACAGGTATTTTTCCAAGTATTGTGATGTATTTGGGATTACATTTATATTTCACTGTAAAAAAAGTAAACTAGACTCACAGCCCATACTGTCACTTTGAATATTTGAGGCAGGTTAAATTTCCGACCTTAAACTAAATATTATTTTATAATTTTTATATTTAATAGGAAATACCAAAACATACTATTTTAAATTACAGGCCATGGAAAAGGGGATGAAGTTGAAGGTTCGAAAAGAGCTGGACGGCAGACAGCAGTCAAGTATTATTAAATTAAAAGGCAGTCTGATCTCAAAGGGCTACACCGAGATCATCCACATTGTGGATCAGGACGAGGATTTCCATATCAATTCATTTGACATTTGGACCGAAACTGACAGTGAGGTTCGGGAATTCATTACGGCATATATTGCAAGGGAAAAGCTTGAGGACAGTATATCGATTTTTAAGTAAGGGGCTTAAAATTCTGTAAAAAGCATTACAAAAAAGCGCCTTATCAATGAAGAGGCGCTTTTAGATTATGTATGTGGTACTAAAAAAGCAGTTAGAGATCATTAAATATTATTTTTTAGGAGCTTTTCCCGCTATACGTTCCACTCTTTTGTGCCGAAACCCGTCACAAAAGGATTTCCACTTCTATCGGGGCTAGTGCTGAGTCAGACTTAACATTTTAGCGAATTTTAAGATACATTGATGATACTGATGCTGGAGTAACATGGTACGATAGTTCCATTAAAGTACCTGGTGATTGAAACTATTTTTTAAATTCCATTGTACTTTGGAACGTAACATATAATAAATTTCAAAAAAAATGAAAGAATTACTAGAACAATTTGAAAAGGATTTGAAAATACATTTGGAAGATACTTTTGCAGCTTCTATTCAGGAAAATCCACTAAGGAAATTGGATGAAACTCAAAAAACCGTATTTGATTACGTTTATAATTACCTGCTGCAGTCTACCTTGATCGCCAGAGCTGTGGAACAATCCGTGCAGCAAATTTTGGACGAGTTTGCTAAAGCTAAAATTAAATACATTGAATGAGTTTTGCTGCCTGCAGCCATCCTGGACTTTGGTATGGGTAAATACAGCAGCGCAATGTTTTGCCGATCTGCTGTTATATTAATTTAAGGCCTTCTCATCAGTACGGTAAATGCTCATTATTACAGGCAGACCTGATCAATTCCAGCCTGTTTAAAATAAATCCTTCCAGTTCCTTGTCCACTTCATGATCACGGACAGGTGACGTCAATATCTTGCTGTACAGCATTAATTTTGTTTTCATTTATAAAGTCATCCACCGCATTCAGTGCCGCTAATAAAGCGGGTTTCAAAGCCTGCCATAGCAGCTTGTTTTCAGATGAAATATCAGTAAGCTCGAAGTATCCTGGTTGTCATTTTCTGGGTTGTCAGCTATGGTGATTTTGAGTTCAAAATCATTATCCTGATCGTTACAGGATCCGGTCAAAAAATATGCTGTTTTCATAATCTCCCGTTTATAATTTATTTCCAGTTCTGCTTTTATCAATTGCAGCTAATCTGTGAATTTCTCAAAAAAAGATGCTCTGTGCTTTAGCCAGCGCTTTTTTCATGTCGATGCCTTTCTGCAGTGCACCTTTGAATATATCTCCTTCGGCCTTCATACGCGCGATAGAATATCTAGGTTAAATACATCGTGATTGTTTTAGAAATGCTTTATTGATTTTGTCTGCGTATCCGTGCAAGATGCTTGCCAGCCTGGGAATAAGTCTTTAATGCTAATTTATCAATTGAATTGCTACATGTTGGCTGTGAAATTAAGAGATAAAGTCCACATAAAACTGCCGAACAAGAATGAAATTAATGCTGTTTGTCGTCAGGGTTTATGTGTCGTTCTGTCTCATAGCTTGCTGCTTAGGTTTTCGGCTTGGGGAAAGTGGCGGTTTGGCGGTTTTCATCATGGAAGTTGATGCACAGCCAATCTTTGATTAACTAGTATATGTCTGCTAACCACTGAACCGCAACTTTTGCCAAACCCGTGTCAGCAGTTCGGGATTCTTGTCTTAGATTTATTTGGTTATTGGACTGCACGCTTGTAATGAAGTTGTGTTAAACCTTTCTCGAAGGATTTGACTGAAACAAATTCTATTTTTTGTTCAGGTCTGCCGTCCGTGAATAGTTTTGTCCCATTGCCGGCCAGGATTGGTATGATAGAAATAATAAACTCGTCAATGAGGTCGGATTTCAGGAGTTCGTTTACAATTTCTGCTCCACCGTCACAGAATATATTTTTTCCATTCTTTAATTTAAGTTCTTCGACAAGCGCTTTAAGGCCGCCTGTATAAAACTTTATGTTACCTATATTTGGTCTTGACGTTCTTGTGATAATGTAGGCATCCTTGTCGGCATGTGGAAAGTCAAAGCCCATAGAAATTACCTTGTCGTAGGTTTTTCGTCCAACAATGACTGCGTCTACAGTTTTTATGAAGTCCGCGTAGCCATAATCTTGCCCCTCTTGTTCTACAATGGAAAGAAAACTAAGGTCGTCATTTGGCTGGGCAATGTAGCCGTCTAGACTTGTTGCGATATAAAGGATTACTTTTCTCATAAATATTTAATTTTTGGCAAATTTCGTTTTTTGGATCAATCGAAAATTGTATGAAATTTAACTTTTCAAAATTATAGTACAAAACTCTTTGGGCCTTAATGGGTATGTTATTTAAATCCTAATAAGTGGGCCTGGTCATAGAAGCCCTGTTAGATATACCAGTTCAGCAAGTTTAATTCGCGGGTTACTTTCCGTAGGGTGATTGTTTCGCAAATTCCTTTCAGAGTATAGAACCTATGCGGACTTTAACCCACTTCTCTTGAAAAGCTTCGCAGCAATCCTTTCTTTAGCTTTAAGCTTAACTGAAAGGTATCTGCTCCAAGGTGCTGCTGCACGATAAGCGTAAGTATGTAAAATACGAGCTACAATGACCAGATTGAACCTGTGCCGGTGATATCGGAGGTTATCTGAGGATGGCCAGCGTAGTATATCTGTCCACTGCCATGTATTTGAGCGGTCAGGGATTGTTCCGCTTTTAAATAAATAGTTCCTCCGCCGATTATCGAAGCCTTCGCATTAGATCCGGACAATCTCCGGAAGTCTGCTTTTCCAGCACCTGTCAGGCTTATATTGAGATTTCCAGCAGCAAAATCATCAACGGATTCCATTTCATTTTCACCATTACTAGTTATGTTGATATTATCAGTATAATCAAAGGAACCATACGTTGTTAGTTGACGCCTGCCATTTATTCGCAACTCTTTAAAATAAGGAAGTGTAATGGTAATTTCCAGATCGTCATGATTGATCTGATCCTGGTCATAATAAAGGTCAAGCTGTTCGTTCCTAACACTGGAGCGCAAGTGACTTAACAGGTTGTCGCTACCTGTAAGGGTAATTCCTGTTTGATCTGAGTACACGACCTTAATGTCTCTTGCGGCATTGATGTTTAATTTGTTAAAACTTTCAAGAGCACGAGTCTCAGTTGCGCTCCTGCCACTAGCTACTAGGGAATCATCATCACAGCTGGCAAAGAATACCACTGAGATTACAATATAAAAAATATTTTTCATAACAATTCAGATTTAAAAGATTAAAGATTTGTTCAGTTTTATGGTATTACTAATGAATGCCATAATAAATAGGCTCGAAATTGAACGCAAAAGTAGAATTTCGTTTCAACGCGCACTTACCTGTAAAGTATTTTCAGCTACGCAAAAAGTATAATTTTTGAAGTTGTTTTACAAAAAGAAAATGCACAGACCTGGCTCACACACAACAGCTATGCATCACAAATGAAAACCTGATGATCTAAGCAATTGACCGATAGTGCCCGGGGCCAGCAGATAAATCATGTGTATGCAAAGTTTGTGAATACTCTAATTCTGTATTCATTTTGACATTTGCTTAAAAGAGTTCTCACATATTAATAGTGTAATTTTAAATTTGCAGAACCTAATCGAAATTGGGCGAAGTAAAATACTTTAATGGTAAGTTAAAATACTTTTATAGTAGTTTAGTAAAAAATCCAGTTATAAATTTGCTGTGGTTAAAAAAACAAGCTCAATTAAAAGTTTATAAATGTATGGGGCGGGGAGCTTTAGTTTATAGTTCCGATTTTGCATCAGCAAAATCAGTATTATAGTAAAATTTAAAGAGCATCTAAAATGCCAGATTAAAGGACAATGTATCTGTTTTTTATTTTAAAGTAACTGAAAGTTTTTACGAAATCCAGCGACAGCGGTTAAATAATCTTACCAATTAAGACCAGATAAAACAGCAGTATTTGTAAAGGAACCAAATTAATATTTTTATATTTTAAAGGATCACGACTATTCACTGTTTTTTCTAAGTCATTAAGAGATTTGGAATTTTAATAGAATTTAATTTATACAAACATGAATAAATATAATATTGAAAAAGTGCCAGATACAGCACAACGTAATGATCTTATAACACTTTGGGAAAAGTCAGTACGTGCGACGCATAATTTTCTAGTAGCAGAGGACCTTCTTATCTACAGGCAGCTTCTGCTGGATAATTATTTAAAACAAGTCGATCTGTACTGTATACATATTGAAGATGAAATTGCCGGGTTTATAGGTGTTGACCGAGAAAATGTGGAAATGCTTTTTGTAAGCCCGACGCACTTTTCCAAAGGCATAGGAAAAGCCCTAATGACATTTGCAGTGGACAGTCTGGATTGCAACGCAGTGGATGTTAACGAACAAAACCTGGGCGCAGTGGCTTTTTATTTAAAATTAGGCTTTAAGCCGGCAGGGCGTACTGAAACAGATGCATTAGGCAAACCTTATCCCTTGATACATATGAGACTTAATTAAAAAGGTGTAAAGATGGTTTTTATTATTGAGAAGAGAGCTTCTGGCAAAGGTGATCCGGTCAATTGAATTCCATTAATAATTCACAGATCAGAATTTAAATTTTGCAGGCCGTACGCCAAAATGTTTTTTGAAAGCTGTTGAAAAGTGCTGCACATATTGATAGCCTAAAAGGTAGGCAACTTCAGAAATAGTATTTCCGCCCTCCAGCAATAATAGCGAGGCATGCTCCATTCGTTTTCCACGTATGTACTCAAAGACACTTTTGCCGTAAATTGACTTAAAGCCCGTTTTTACTTTAAAAGTATTGAGTCCGCAGAGGCGTGCGAGGAAATCCAGTGTCAAATCGTCCAGGTAATGTATGTCAATGTACATTTTAAGGTCTTTTATTTTTTTTATGTCCCTTTCTTTTAAGGATGAATGGTACAGTGTGTTTTCTGAGGTTTTTATCTCCTGGAACTGCTGCAGCAGCAGTTCGCTCATCAGCCCCTGGAGGTGAAGGGTCCGTAAGCTGCCAGAAAATTGGGTGTTCCTGATCTTTTGAAGGGTGGAGTACATTTCAGGGGTTAATTTATATGGGGTTTTGGAAAGGCTGAAAGGTTGATTCTTTTCTATCTGATTAAGCATCCGGTTCATCCATCGGTCTTCGCTATTTAGGATCTCCTGAAAAAAAAGTTTGTTGATCCCCAGGGCCATGCTGTCAATATGCTGGGAACCTGGTATCTCGTATTGGTTATCATTGGGGCTATAAACAAAGGTGCAGCTGCGGGAACTGGCCTGGAATTCATTATTAATCCCCTGATAAAAAGAATTGATTTTGCCATCAAGCAGCAATGTAAGTACCACATCCTCCTTTCTTTTAAAAGGAGATGTGTCCGCATTTTCATATAAAATGACATTGTCTATATTCGTTGCATGGTTGCTTACAATCTTGATATTGCGCAGATTAATGATTTCAGAATCGTAGATTTGATCCAACCGCTGATGTGCCAAAGGCGTGTGCATAAAAAAACAGGTATTAAACTATAGCTTGCTTATATAATTGCCAGCGCCGTTTATATTTTGGGCACTGGACTGTGATTTCGGCTAAATTAATTAAAAAAATTCAGGACCTTTATTTTTGTATGACTTTTAACAAGCTCAGGCGCAAGAGAGATTTTAGAAAAATGTTCCTGCTGGTGCCCATAAGCGCTATTAACGGCAAAAATTAATAATACTTTTGCCGTAGAATTTTATTCTTTGCAGGTATATTTTCCATGGAACCGTTACATATTTTAGCAGTAAAAGAATATAGTAGCCCAGGCTGGACCCAGCTTAATTTTATAAATTTGAAAAAACAGCAACAGTACATCATGAAAATAGTGGTAGAACCTTATTCGCCTCAATGGGGCATTGCATTTGAGCAGCTTTCAGAAGTGTATCAGGAACAGCTTTGCGGCCTGCTTTCTGGAATAGAACATATAGGCAGCACTTCTGTTTGGGGGCTTGCCAGCAAACCTGTACTGGATATCGACCTCATTATTGATGATGCCAGTGCGTTGCCCTCTATAACTGAAAAACTGGAAAAGCTGGGCTATACTGGCAAAGGGATAGTTGAGATCCCGGAGCGGTATGTGTTTACAGCTGATTCACCTTTTATTCCTTTTACAGACCCATCCAAGATGTGGATGAAACATAATCTGTATGTCTGCATTAAGGGAAGTACTGCCCTGAAGAACCATATCAGTTTCAGAAATTATCTTAGGAATAATACAGAGGCTGCAGCCCGCTACGCCAATTTAAAATACCAGCTTGCTGCTAGTTCTGAGTCCATTGGACAGTATGTCTCCGATAAAACGGAATTTATAAGTGGTGCTTTAAGACAATGCGGCCTTTCCGAAAGTGAATTGGGGGAAATCCGCAAGGTAAACATGGTTAGCGATAATAAAAGCAAGGAATAATGATAGCAGTGTCCCCCGAGTGTGTAATCAGGAGGGGAATTTGAGCCGTACCTTTCAATTTGAATACTATTTTTTATTAAGTTATTTTAAACAATTTACTCATGCAGATCCTTCCATCACCGGAACTTCGCCCCTATATAAAGCATTACCTGTTTATAAACAGTGGCGGGCCAATAGCAAGAGCGCTGCGGATATTTGCAGACGGCAATACCGGGGTTGTTTTCTGCCTCAATTCCACCATTTTGTCCACAGATCAGCAAGTATTGCCCAGAACATTTGTATATGGGCAGATTACTGATTATAAGACCTTAAGTACCAATAAAAGCATTTCTCTTGCTATTGTGGTTTTTCATCCCTTCGGAATGCATAGTCTGCTGGGCATTAATGCAAACCTGTTAAAGAGTATGCTGGCGGATTCCCAGGATATATTCGGAGCGGGAACAAATGAACTTCAGGAAAGGCTCGAGCAATCCGATAGCATGGAAGCCATGGCACATTTGGTTGACCATTTTTTCAAAAGAAAAATAGTAATGCAATCACCGCTTCATGCTATGTTGTCCTGCACAACGCACTGGATGCTAAGGCGCAATGGTATTTTCACTGCGGCAGAGCTTATGGGCCATACAGGCTGGCAGCAGCGCTCACTAGAGAGGGCTTTTAATGATGCTGTTGGTCTGAGCCCCAAAAAACTGGGAGGAATTATAAGGCTGCACCATTATCTTGGCGGTGTCAGGGACCTAAAAGCGAAAGGAAAACTTACTGCGCTTGCCTATGATGCAGGCTACTATGACCAGGCACATCTTATACGTGAGTTTCGCCGATTTACCGGACTTACACCGGGCAGCTACACTAGAATTGAAAATCATCTGGCAGTTAATGTTCTATTGTATCGTGACGAAAATGTACAATTATAGTTGAAAATGAGAATATAAATTTGTGCAAAAAAAGATATGGATGATATAAAAATTGCCACGGCACAATTTGAAAATAAAAGTAACGATAAAGAGTATAATTTACAGAAAATTGCTGAACTGTCGCAAAGGGCAGCGCTGGAAGGGGCCAATATTGCGGTTTTTCATGAATGTTCGGTGACCGGTTATACATTCGCCATGAAATTAAGCAAGCAGGAGATGCTGGATACCGCAGAGTACCTGCCAGAAAGTAAAAGTGTAGAGAAACTTAGAGAAATTGCGGAAAAAAATAATATTGCAGTTTGTGCCGGCTTATTTGAAAAGGATCAGAATGACAATTTATTTAAAGCCTATGTATGTGTAGATAAGTCAGGAATAGTTGCCAAATACAGGAAGCTGCATCCTTTTATCAATCCGCACATCAGCCCTGGAAATCAATATTGCGTTTTCACGCTTTATGGATGGAAACTGGGTATCCTTATTTGTTATGACAATAATATAATCGAAAACGTCAGGGCAACCAAGCTATTGGGAGCCGATATTCTGCTGATGCCTCATGTTACAATGTGTACGCCCTCTCCAAGACCTGGTGCCGGATTTGTTGATCCGGAGCTGTGGTACAATAGAGATAAGCAAACCCAACAGCTTCGGGCAGAATTCAATGGTACCACGGGAAGGGAATGGCTTATGAGATGGCTTCCCGCCAGGGCATATGATAACGCCCTGTATTGCGTGTTTTCAAATCCAATCGGAATGGATGATGACCAGCTTAAAAACGGGTGCTCCATGATTGTTGATCCTTTCGGGACCCTAATGGCAGAATGTACTGCTTTGGGTGACGATATTGCTATTGCTCTTATCACCAAAGAGAAACTTGCAGCAGCAGGGGGCAGCAGATATATTAAAGCCAGAAGGCCCGAACTTTACAAAAATATTATAGGAGCTCCCCACAATTCGCAGCAGAAAGTGGCGTGGCTAACTGGTGATGATCAAATATAGGAATGTGTTTTTTAGTCACATGTTTTGATAATTTTGGGCAATGGAAGCCGGAAAAAAAAGGTATTGGATAGAGAACGGAATGGACAGGCGTCAAAAAATATAACTTATAATAGCACACGTATGATGGTTTAAAAAATATTTTGCATAATTGGTAATTTTTAGGGCTATACTAATTCATAATGCATCTCCTGTGTGGAATCTTAGCGCCCAGTTGTTTAAGTTTTCGGTTTGACCGATCTTTAGAAAATTGTTTTTTTCAAGAACACTTGACGAAGCCTGGTTTGTTTTATCAGTAGATGCAACAATGGTTTTGATATTGGGTTGTTTGCCCGCCCAGTCAATAATTCCACCAACGGCTTCCGTCATGTAGCCTTTTTTTCGAAACGTTTCATAGGTTCCGTAACCAATTTCAACTTCCCCGGCACTGTTTGGTTCTCCAACAAAGCATAAAACTCTCAATGTAGTTTTTAATAATTTTTTCTCTGTCAACCGTAGGTTTTTGATTTGTCGTTTATTTTGGTTGTCTTTTCATTCGTAACACTTGCCGCTAACAAATTTATACTAGCCATAAAACAGCACTAATACGGCTTTTTGTAATTGGCTTTGTGCCCCTAGTAAGATTTTAAGCCAATATAAGAATATATACTAAATCATTTTAGCTTGTGACTAAGAAATTTTAGCCAGTGTCCTTTACAATACTTCGTAGGTTCAGGGGGTAGCCTTTATGTATTCATCTCAAAGCGCACTGCTTTTCTTCCTGAATGCCCTTTATCCATAATATACCTATGCTTCCCTCTTTCTTTTATCAAAGACCCTGTATGCTTTTGTCTTATTTCCGGAGCAAGACTTGTCCGTGTCCATAAACCAAAGCAAGGCCGGGCTTTTCAGGTCTTGCCAAAATAACATTAGATTACGGACAGACTTTCGATATAATAAATTATTTAACAGTTGTAGGGGTGAAATTCTTATAACTATTTTGTAAGTTTTTTGTAGTCAGGATGTTAACTTGGTTTTTTTTTGTTTGCGCCATTACTTAAGACAGCCTGATATTTTATCGAGATTGTCAATCATTTAACCTAAGACTATATCTTTTGAAAGCACAAAAATTACTATCAATTAGTTCATGCAGTATGTTATTATTTTTTGCGGCAGCATTTTGCCACGCCCAATCGCCAGACAAAATTGCTGCCAGATATGATGCACTTGCTTCACTGGATTTTAAACAGGGTTACCCAACCGAGCAGGCAATCCAACAGCTAAAGGATGAACTTTTATTCCAGAGGGCAACACAAGCATATCTCTGGGCAATTCCTGCAATAAATATGTATGGAATGAAGGATGGCTCAGAAAAAGACTTTGGAAAAGGATACAATATTCTTCCTATCTGAAAAAACAGACTTAATGCCAAAACCCTTATAACTACTCCCAATTCGGATGTTATCTACGCGCTTGGATATCTGGATTTAAAAGAGGATGGTCCCATGGTCATTGATGCACCTCCGGGTCTTCAGGGGATTTTGGATGATTTCTGGCAACGTCCCATATGCTCTGAAACTGAGATCAATGGTAAGAAATGGTGCGGTGATGTAGGTCTGCCGGGACCAGATAAAGTGCAGGCGGGAAGTACCTAATTTTACCGCCGGATTATACAGGGTCTATTCCCGAAGGATTTTATGTATATCGCAGCCGTACCTATGGTGTCTTTGTTTTTTGGAGGGGATTTTTTAAGGATCCGAAGGATCTCAAGGGGTCTGTTTCAGTTTTGGAAAAGACCGATGGTATTTTTGCGATATTTAGTAAAGGGAAATGATTATAAACAGGCCTAATGGCAAGCTTTTCCGAAAACATTTTGCGAATCGGAAAATCCTTAATCAGCCCGCAGGCGTTTTTCTTCTTTCCGGAGTACTGCAGGGCCTAGATAGTCGGGTATTAAGCTTAAATAGATTACACATTTTAGGTGTATCGAAGACAAACTTTCAAATTAGATTTTTTTTCAGTTAACTTAACGGGACTCGAACCCAATTCACCTGAAAATACAGGAGTTTAAAATTTTAAGAAATTGAAAAAAGATTTTTCGAACCACAAAAAAGCCTGATAAATTTTTGATTTATCAGGCTTTTAATTTGTCTTTGTAGCCGTAACGGGACAATTTTCGAACCATTTTACAGATGACTTGAAAATTTTAAGTCTGATTTAGCGCTTATTTCCCTTTTTATATATATATATATATAAATAAATAAAATTGCTAACTCATTTACATTTAGTAATATATTTTCTATTCATCAAATTTCATGTCACCAAATTAAACAAAAATTAAAGCTTTACGGAATCCCGTAAAATAAATAGCTTTTCTTAAATTATATTCGCCGCATAATTATAATAACACCCAATTTTATAAAGATGCTTATGCGGAAACTTTACCTACTCATTTCTTTTTTAGTGCCATTTTTAAGTAATTCACAGGATATTCTGTGGGAGAAATCGTATGGAGGCACACATGCGGACTATCTTTTTGATGCCCAGCCCACTGCTGATTATGGTTTTATTTTAGCAGGAAGTTCTCTTTCTGAAAAAACAGGAAATAAAGAGCAGGAAAATCACGGCGATTTAGATTACTGGATCTGGAAGATGAAAGAAAACGGTGAACTTGAATGGCAGAAAAGTTTTGGCGGTTCCGGTTTTGATCTTCTTCAAAGTATAAAAAATACGAGTGACGGTGGGTTTATTCTTGCCGGGACTTCCAGTTCATCTAAAAGTTTTCAGAAAAAAGAAAATTGTAAAGGGCTTTCTGATTTCTGGGTAATAAAACTTAATGCCACCGGCGATGAACAATGGCAGCGAACTATCGGTGGTGATGGTCAGGAAGAACTGCTTTGTGCGTTCCAGACGTGGGACGGGGGGTACATTTTAGGAGGGTCATCGAGCTCTAGTCCAAAATCAATTTCAAGTTCCAAATTGAATGAAAAAAGCTTCAGCAGCGATCCGTACGTAAAATCGGAGAAGAGCAGGGGAAATATGGATTACTGGATTGTAAAGCTGGACAGGCAGGGTACTGTAGAATGGCAGAAGACCTATGGAGGTCAGTATTCTGATATATTAAGAAGCATAGAACAGACTTTAGATAATGGCTATATTTTGGCAGGTTATTCGAATTCGCCTGTATCGGGAGAAAAAACCGAGGCAGCAAAAAGTGCTGGAGATTATTGGATTTTGAAAATAGATGACAAAGGTGCCATACAATGGCAGAAAACATATGGAGGTGATGGTGATGATCAGCCGTATGTAATCCATCAGACTCAAGATGGAGGTTTTATAGTTGGAGGAAATTCAAATAGTTCTAATGCCCTAACTACAGAGGGAGGAATTGTAGCTAATGGAACTGATTATTGGATTCTTAAATTGAATGAAGAAGGGAGTGTGGTCTGGAGTAAAACATTTGATTTTGGAAAAGTTGACATCTTAACTTCTTTAGTTGAAAATAATGATAGTACGTATTTAATTGGAGGCCATGCGCGAAATTCAGCGCCAAGACGAGGTGGCGCAGGTCTGGCTTCTAAAGCAGTTGGATTAATTGCCAACGAAAAAGACGGTATAAATGATTATATGGCTTTAAAAATCAGTGATAAAGGTGAAGAAATCTGGAGTAAAAGTGTGGGAAGCGGTGGTGAAGATATTCTTAGAAAATTAGTTCAGACCCGAGACGGCGGATATTTGATGGCGGGCACTTCTAATGGATCTTCAAAAGATAAAAACTCAAATATTGGGTCAAACGATTTCTGGGTTGTAAAATTAAAGGATAAAACCAAAGTCGAAAAAATTAAAGCCAGTATTGAGGCAATTCCAAATCCTGCGTCTACCTATACAAATGTGATTATCGGATATGACTTTACAGAAGGAACGGCGTCATTATTTGATATGCTGGGACGAACCCTACAGCATTTTGATATCTCAAGCCGGACAGTTCCGGTGGACCTCACCCACTATGCGGAGGGCGTTTATATCATTAAAATCCAGACTGATGTTAAGACCGAATCGGTTAAAGTAATAAAATCTGTTAAATAAAATTTACAAGAAATTCTAAAATAAAACTTATCTCATTAATTTATTAAAAGAAAATAGAATTATGAAAATATTTCGAAGAAAACGTCATATCCTGCTCTCAATAATACTAATATTTAGCAATTTTGGTGTTTTCTCACAAATTATAAACCCAGTTCCAGAAAAAATATTTAGTGCCTCTCCAGATGTAATGGCTTTTCAAAAATATAATATCACTGAGGTAAATTTATATACGGGCAAAACAGATGTTAAAATTCCAATTTTTGAAATAAAATCAGGAAATATCAATGTTCCTATAAGTATAAATTATGACTCAGGGGGTATTAAAGTTGATGATCGAGCTACCTCTGTTGGTATGGGCTGGGTTTTAAATGCAGGAGGGAGTATTATTAGAATTGTTAATGACATCCCTGATAATGATTCTCAAATCGGAACGGACTATCAAGATGGTGGAGATACAGGCATACATATTTACCCAATAATTAACCGACAAGGGAATAATAGAAAGATAAATGCAAGAATTCCCGTTTTTGCAACTTATTACAGATACTCAAATTTTCCTAATGATTCGCCTTGCTTTGTTTATAGAGAGGATATAGATGAAAATGAGGTTGATGGTGTAAATGGCAAATATTGGGCCGATTCTGCAATACCCTATCCAGGAGGTTACTTTCATCCAGATTTACCAGATACCTTTATTGTAAATGCTCCTGGATTGAGTTCTAAATTTATAACCTCAAATAATACAGAAAAAGATATTTATCCAAATAATAATAATGGTATAACTACTACTTTTTTAGACAATTCAGGTATTAAGATGGCTTCGTTAGTTATTGATAAAAGAGCTAATCCTGGTTATGGATTTTACAATTATGTAAATCTAGGTGAGAATAATTTAAGCCTTTTAAATGCAAACCCATATCATCAAATTACAGCAGGAAAGAAAATCAAAGATTTCTACGAATTTAATGTTGTAAATACAAATGGTGTTAAATATAAATTTAATGAAGAAGAAGTAAATGAAACTTTTTATCGTCCCTTTGGAATCATTCCCGTTCCAGGTGCAATTTGCAGTAGTAACGGCATGGATATTATAAATAGTTATCATGCCAATTATTACAATAAAAGAATACATACTTGGAATTTAAGCCAAATTGAAGATAGCCAAACCAACAAAACAGTAGATTTTCTTTATCAAACTTATGCAAATCCTAATATCGAAAATAACATCTTAGTTGATACCCCTGTAAATCTTACAATAGGTTCTCCTCAAAATGAAAATTCATTAAATAAATGTATGATAGCTATGTATGCTCCTAATGATCCTTACAATTATTTAAAGATGAATTCGATGACTAAGAATCCTAAACGTAAAAGATTGACCTCCATTTCTTATGAGGAAGGGACTGTTAATTTTCAATACGGATTAAGAAGAGAAGATTATCTAGGGGAAAATGCATTGACAGAGATAATTGTTAAAAATAATAACAATATTATTGTAAAACGATTTGTATTAAACTATTCTTATTTTAATTCTAAAGAAAATTGTGATGATCCTGATTGCAAAAGATTAAAACTAGAAAGTATTCAAATCTTTGGCAACGACAGTAAATCTAATTCGTACACTTTTGATTATGAATATAGTAATAAATTGCCAAAAAGAGGGTCTTTAGAACATGATTTTTTAGGCTATTATAATAACAATGGTGTTCCCGATAATAACTCAAATGTTCTTTTAACACCTGAACTTTATTTTTATAAAAACAACTATATAAATTCTATCTTACCATTTCAACTGGCGAACAACAATAATTTTCAAATTATTCCAGGAAATTACAGTCTAATTCCAAATGCTTACTCTTTAACTGGATTATTAAAAAAGATTACTTACCCTTCAGGAGGAAGTTCTGAATTTGAATACGAAAATAACCAATTCCAGTATCAAGGTGAAACTTATTTATCAGGAGGCGCAAGAATAAAGTCTCAAAAATTGACAGATAATAACAATCAACTCAAAAAAGTAAGTTATTCTTACCTAGATCAATATGGTAAATCTTCTGGGTATATTAATAACATTCCAAAATTTGCTAATATAAGCGACTTTTACGCCGATACTATGATGGCAAAATCATTTGCGGTTTATGATATGGCCAAAGGAGGTATTGAATTGACTTCTGGAAGTTTTGTTGGATATTCGAAAATTACAGAAACAGAAATAGACAATGGCTATACAAAATATGAATTTTCTTCTCCTCTAGAATTCCCAAATACTCCTGAAGTAAGAATTAATAACCAAACCGATTCAAATTGCACAGCTTGTAGTTGTCTTTTTATAAAAAACACTTCATATCCAATGATGACTTTTGTAGATAACGAAAGCAGAAGAGGAAAGCTAATCAATAAAACTATATATAATTCAGCTAATCAAATTTTGGATCAAGAAATAAACGATTATTCTTATAGAGAACTCAAAACATTTCCATATCAGGTAACAATTTATTTTGGAGGTCTAGAAGAAACTTGCACTACAAGTCATCGTGAAGGAATAAGTCTTACTATTAAATCAAATTTACCAGTTTCTCAAAATCTCTTAACCAAGAAAACAAATATTTCACACTTTAATACAAAAACTTTAAGTACAACTGTAGATTATGAATACGACTCAAACTTTCCTTTTGTAACAAAGGAAATATTCAATAATGGACTGGCAGATATTAAAACTGAAAAACTATACTCTTATTTTTCAAATCAAATAGCAGCCCAACCCATTATAAACAACTTAGTAACTGCTAATAGAATTAACGAAGTTGTAACAGAAAAAATATTTAGAGATAATAATTTAATAACTACAAAACAGATTAATTATAAAGATTTTGGCAACGGAACTGTTTTACCAAAAAGCCTATCTAAATCTGTTGGATTACAAGTATTGGAGGAACAAGATGTTATTGATCTAAGAGATAACAAAGGAAATATTCTTCAGTATCATAATAAAATTGGTGTAAATACATCAATAATTTGGGGCTACAATAAAACCCAGCCAATAGCAAAAATTGATAATGCTGCCTATACAGCGATTCCTGCTGAAATAATTTCAAATCTGCAGACACTTTCAAATAATGATTCAGATAACTGTATGTCTCAAGAATGCTCAGAACAGAAGCTCCGAAAGGCTTTAAATTTATTTAGAGATTCCGTGCCAAATGCATTCGTTTCAACATACACCTATAATCCTTTAGTTGGCGTTACAAGTATCACAGATCCAAAAGGAATGACTTCATATTATGAATATGATGAAGAGTTGAGATTAAAATGGGTGAAAGACAGTAGAGGAAAGTTGCTCACAGAAAATATCTATCATTATAAAAACTAGGCATTTAATTATTATTTATGAAAACAAAACTACTTTCGACTGTTTTATTTATAATTGTAAATATTTGTCATGCACAAACCCCTGAGGTTAGTCCAATGGTAGCGCCAACAGCAGTACAAGCAGCAGGAGTCGCAACATATTGGTATAGGGATGAAGACGGAGACGGATTCGGAGAAAAAGGACTCGAATGGACTCCAATTAAGAGCACAAATCAGCCGGCAGGATATGTGGCTAATAATACAGATTTGAATGACACAAATTATTATATAACAAATATTCCTCCCAATTGGTTTTATAGCGATCGTGATAGTGACACATTTGGGGATCCGGCTACAGGACTTTATATTAGTGTAAAACGCGCATATCAAGTTGGTAATAATACGGATTGTAATGATTCTGATGCCACAATCAATCCAAATACAATCTGGTATCGCGATGCTGATGCTGATGGTTATGGAACGGTGTCGATAACAGCGAAACAATGTACTGCTCCTAGCGGGTATGTTCGAAATGCATCAGATTATGATGATTCTACATCCAATGTTATGAATGTTGCACCGCAATATTTTTATCAGGATGCCGATGGAGATGGATATGGTAACGGATCTGCTTCTGTTTATTACAGTTATAAGCCAGCCGGCTATGTAACGAACAGTTCTGATTGTAATGATTCCGATGCGAGAATTAATCCAAATACTACTTGGTATAAGGATGCCGATGGAGATGGATATGGAAATGATTTAATTAGTATAAAAAAATGTGGAGGATTTCCTGGTTATGTCCTCAATTTTGAAGATTATGACGATAATAACGTTAATATTACTAATATTTCTCCGGAGTATTATTCCCGAGATCTGGACGGTGACGGTTTTGGCGATCCAGCTACTACGGTTTATTATAGTGTACAGCCAGCACGGTATGTGACCAACAGTTTGGATTGTAATGATTATGATGCTACTCAAAATCCAAATACAGTGTGGTACCGTGACGCGGATGCTGATGGGTACGGAAATGGAGGGATTACAACTGTAAGCTGTGCGAGGCCTTCAGGTTATGTAAGAAATGCATTAGATTATGATGATTCTACTGCGAATATTACGAATATAGCGCCCCAATATTTTTACAAAGATTTCGACGGTGATTCTTATGGAAGCCAATCAGCATATGTTTATTATAGTAATCTGCCAAATGGTTATGTGGCCAACAATTTAGACTGTAATGATTTTGATTTTACAACTAATCCTAACACATTTTGGTATCAGGACGCTGATGGAGATGGATATGGAAATGGAAGTGTTTCACTCGCCTCCTGTTCACAACCCTCAGGATATGTACGTATTGCATCAGATTATAATGATACTACTGCAAATATTACCAATGTTGCACCCAACTATTTCTATCAGGATTCTGACGGAGATGGTTATGGAAATCCATCTGTTTATGTTTACTATAGTTATATGCCAGCAGGTTTTGTTGCAACTAATAATGATTGTAATGATGCAGATGCTTCCTTAAATCCAACTACTTCCTGGTATCAGGATACAGATGGTGATGGTTATGGAAACGCAGGTGTACTGACTTCGTCATGCACGCAGCCGGCAGGTTATGTGCGTAATGCAGCAGATTATAATGACTCTACAGGAAATATCACCAACATTGCTCCACAATATTTCTATCAGGACACTGACAATGACGGATATGGAAATCCATCTGTTTATGTTTATTACAGTTATTTGCCAGCTGGTTTTGTCACAAATAATTATGACTGTAATGATGCAGACGGTTCTTTACACCCAAATACGGTCTGGTACAGAGATGCCGATGCCGATGGGTACGGAAACGGGTCATTGACTGCAAACAATTGTACTCAGCCAAATGGTTATATCAGACAAGCAGGAGATTATGATGATACTACGGGAAATATAATCAATATTGCGCCGCAATATTTTTATCTTGATGCAGATGGTGACGGGTATGGAAACCCATCGATTTATGTGTATTATAGTTACGCGCCTGGCGGATATGTAGCCAATAATTATGATTGTAACGATGGTGACAGTGCTTTAAATCCTAATACAATTTGGTATCAGGATGCTGACGCAGATGGTTATGGAAATTCGGCAATTATAGTTAATAGTTGTACAAAACCGATTGGTTATATAAGGCAGGCAGGTGATTTCGATGATAGTAATGTTAACATAACAAATGTTGCACCGCAATATTTTTACAGAGATGCAGATGCAGATGGTTATGGGAGTGCTGCTATTTATGTTTACTATAGTTATGTGCCTAGTGGCTATGTTTCCAATAATCTGGATTGTAATGATAGTGATGCATCTTTAAATCCGAATACAGTTTGGTATCAGGATGCCGATGGAGATGGTTATGGAAATACAGCGATAACGGCGACAAGCTGTTTTCAGCTAAGTGGCTATGTTAGCCAAGCCGGCGATTACAATGATGGTACAGTAAATATCATTAATGTTGCACCTCAGTATTTTTATCAGGATGCCGATGGAGATGGTTATGGAAATGAATCTGCAAATGTATACTACAGCTTTAAGCCTGGAGGTTATGTTACAAATAATTTAGATTGTAATGACAGTGATACATCTCTTAGTCCAAATACAATCTGGTACAGAGATACAGATGGAGATGGTTATGGAGCGTTAACGACAACTGCAATACAATGTGTCCAACCAGTGGGATATGTGCGAAATTCATCAGACTACAATGACAGCACAGCAAATATAACCAATATTGCACCTCAATATTTTTATCACGATGCCGATGGGGACGGTTATGGAAATGCTGCTGTAAATGTGTATTACAGTATACTGCCTAATGGTTATGTTTCCAATAATTTAGATTGTAATGATTCAGAGTCTGGTATGAATCCAAATACGAAATGGTATGCTGATAATGATTTAGATGGGTTAGGTGATGCTTCAAATTATGTGGAACAATGTACAATTCCAAGCGGTAATTATGTGCGCAATAACTCTGATAATTGCCCGCAAATGGCAGGGAGCAGTTCAGATTGTAGTAACATTGTAACTCCTTCAGATTATAATTATATAATTACAAAAAAATATAAGGAACCCACAGATACCGTTATAGAATCTCCTTCTTTGGAACAGGTACACACCAGTATAACTTATTTTGATGGATTGGGAAGGCCTATACAGCAAATTGCTAACAGGCAATCAGCTACAGGTACAGATATTATAACTCATATTGGTTATGACAATTTTGGGAGACAGAATATGGAATATCTACCGTATGTTTCTTCGTCATCCAATATGGCATTCGAAACCAATGCAAAAGATAATACAGCAACTTTCTACAATACACAAAACTATGATAATACATCCAATCCATATTCAGAAAAACAATTTGAACCTTCACCGTTAAACAGAATCTTAAAACAGGCAGCTCCGGGGAATTCGTGGGCAATGGGAAGCGGTCATGAAATAAAACTGGA